>MPMR01000005.1 GCA_002238605.1 BD2-11 clade cluster bacterium bin43
TCCACCGCGTCGGTCTTGGCGCGCCGCCCGATGGAGCGGGCGAAGGACCGGACTTGGAAGGGGTTGATCGCGTACAGGGGGAGCCCGGCCTTCAGGAGGGTGTCCTCGAAGTCGCGGTGGAAGGCTCCGGTGGGTTCGTACGCGATCCGGTCGACCCCACGGCCGATCCAAGCGATCAGCTTGTGGAGGCCGGCGCTGTCGTTGGGGAACCGGCATGCTCTCCCCTCGGGGGCGGCGAAGGCGTCGAGCCAGTCCTTGGAGATGTCGATCCCGACGGTGCGGAGGATGTTGCTCATGTGTTCTTCCCTGCTCCTGTGCTTGTCGTGCGAGCCTCGATGCTCGTGTATCCATTCAGGACAGAGGGAGGGACGGTGGCGACCAAACTCTCAGACGGCCCCTTACGGCCAAGCGACGATTCGATCCGACCACCGTCCGTGTTGAGCGCCCGCTCCGGCTCGCTACGCTCGCCTCTGCGGGCGCTCAACAGTCCGGGCCTTCCCCGTGACCCGGTCATGCAAATCAAGCGGGGATCTCCAAGATTGGAAGAGACAAGCGATGATCGCCGGTCCCCGAGGGGTACGGGCAGGGTGGAATGCGACCGGGCGGCAGGAGCGCCGGGATAACGCCCTGGCCGTCCGTGAGGCGGGCGGCCAAGAGGCCGGCGAGCTTGCTTGCGACGGCCCGGTGGACGCTGATCCGGGCGGCGATCCGTAAGGCGGTCTCGGCGGCTCCGCCGAGGGCTGGCTCACGCTCTTAAGGGGCGTCAGCCAGCACACGCCGTGTTGAACACGGCGGCTGACGAGGGGCTTGCCCCTTCGATCCCCAACACCACCCTCGCTGACGCTCGGCGTTCGCGGGCCGCAGTCGGCCCGGAGTGCCGTACCGGCCGCCGCGCGGCCGTCTGCCCGCCGGCAACGTCGCGGCCCACCAAACGGCCCGGCCCGAGTCGCTCGACCCGGCGGAGCGAGACCCGCTGGTCGGGGCAGTTCGCTTTGCCCGGCCAAGCCGTCGGCGGACAGCCATCGGGGCGCCGGGGACGGAGGTTCCGGAGGCGGCCCCCGCCTCCACCGCGCCGCCAGTGGCGCGGAAGCCCCGGGGGTCTAAGGGGAGCGGAGCCGCCCCTTGCCAGGCCGCGATGTTCAACGTCGAGTCGGCTGGCTTATCACCGGTAGTCGGATCCACGCGCCAGTCCCCGGACTAGGAACCCCGTCCCGATCCGTAGCTTGCCGCGACCGCGCGATCCTTCTCGGCTACGCGCCGAACTCCAACTTGGCACCCTTCGACAGGTTGCAATGGGCATGAGTGGCCTGGAGGTTGTCCACGCTGTCCGTTCCACCGTGGACGCGGGGCAAGATGTGGTCCACATGAACGTCGTCCAGTTCATCCGGCAGCGGCTCGTTACAGATGCCACACGCCCCGCGCTGTGCCCTTATGAGGTCCGGTAAGTGCGCACGAATCCCAGATTGCCCCGGCGGGCGGCACCGAAGACAATGCCGTCTCGCAGTTCGCCGACGGAAGATGTCACCGCATGACGAGCACTCGGGCCATTTGCGCGCTTCAGCATCTCGGCGATCCTGCTCTTCCATCAACTGGATCATCGCGATTGCTTCGGATCGGCTCGGTGCTTTGGGACGCAGAGGAGGTGGGGGCGGATCTGTGGAGGGACCGGTCGTCCGAAACGTAATGACGCCGTTTCGGTGAAGATGCCGTTTCGGTGAACACGTCTCGTAGCAATGAGCATGCCATGAATCCCGGACTCTCCGTACCCCGCAGGCAATGCACAGCCCGGTTGCCCGCCACAACTCGGAGAGGGATTTCTTGGCGAACCGCTCCGGGCAGCCCAACCACCGGTGCGGGTAGTCGTCCGGCACGGCGGCCGCGTAGTCCTCACGCTGCAATCGGAGGGCTTCGGCGCGAGCGTCCCAGCCTGCCGAGCGGGCCGCAGCCAGCCTCTGGCCTTCTTCGCCCTCTGGTGTCGATACTCCTGCGGCCGCGCCATCCGACGCGGCTTGGGCAAGTTCGGCCTTGGCTTGACTGAGGCGGTGACGGGAGTCATCCACTCGCCTTTCCCAGCGACTCACCTTGGCCCTAGCGTTCTTGATCTTCTCCCCATGGTCCGTAACCTGGCCCTCTTGGTATCTCCTCCATCTCTTCCGGAGGCTCTGATACTTCAGGACCGCGGAGGCAATGCCAAAGCCCAAGGCAACCAGCAGGAGTTCGCCGGAGACGATCATCCACTCTCGTCCCTACCGCCGGGATGAAAGACCCGAGGGACAGACACAGTGCCGTAAGCTGGACGAAACCGGACGGTGGGCTTCCCCACGAATGAATGACGCCGGGACTGCGACGAGGGGGATGTTCCAGCAGGACGGGTGGTGCCGTGTCACTCGCGTGACAGACTCTTGATCAGATCGTTCACCTGATACAGGGTCTCCTTGACGTGCGTATTCGCGGGATTCGGATGAAGTCGTCGGATCGCTGCGGCAACGTCCTCAAGCAAGACAAGAACAGCAGTCTTGGCATTCTCGTTCAGGTTCGTGGCAGCAGCAAAGGCGAAGAGCGTCACCTGCAGCCGGGCGCGGAAGGCGTCGATTGTCTGGTCTGCCTCGGCAGCTCCTGCGAGCGGTCGCAGTGTCGGGGGCCTTACGCACAGCGTCTTGGCCAACTCCGCTGGGCTGTGTTTCCACATAAGCGGGTACTCTTTCTGGATGTCGGTTTCGGCGTGGGGCGGCACGGGGAGAGGGGGACTCTTCGACCGTAGCGATACCATCGCGAAGCTAACCGCAAACCTCGCAGAGCAGCAAGGAGGGTGGCCGCCCTTCCCGCAGAGGACGGGTTCCGGGGCTCCGGCCGAGGGTTTGGAAGGGGCGCGGCACCCCTTGCCCGGATCGCTACATTCACGGGGGGCATGACACTCCGCGGCGGCGGGAGCCCGCAATCTGGAAGGAAACCGACAAGCGCGTCGCTCCCGGGCTCTCACTCAACGTTCACGGACCACTCAGGAAAAGGAACTCATGAAGAAACAACCATCCTATCGCGGTCAGTATCCGCACACCGTGACGGACCCCCAGGGATCCGAGCTTGGGATTGAGATCCTCGGCCTTTCCGAGCCCTATGGATTCGCATGGGGCTACGAGGGGGCGGGGCCACGCTTGCTTGCAAAGGCGATTCTGCTCGACCACACTGGCGACGAGGCTCTATCGAGAAGGGATGCGAAGGACTTCATGCTGGCCTTCACGAGCCATCTTGGCAGTCGATCTTGGGAACTGCCCGTTGAAGAGGTTTCCCGGTGGGTGGCCAGCAGGCCGCCCGTCCACCCGGACCGTGAACCATTCTGGAACTGGGTGATTAGCCTACCGGTCACCAACGATCCAAAGGGACGTTTCGTGCGAGAAGCCATGGCGTCCAATCCGAGAACCCGGGAAGAGTTGCTTGCCGGTGCCTGTCCAGAAGCGAAGGAGGTCTACCACCAGTTGCTTGAGGAATGGTCGTGGGTTTCTGAGATCGACGAGGTCCGTTCCCGAGTTGTCGAGGAACATGAGTCGTAACCCACACCACTGAACGCCGTCCATGATGCGTTGACGGACAGGAACGGAAGGAGTCACCGCCGGATCGGTCAGGCCGTGATGGCTTGGACCTGGACGAGGTTGGAGGTGCCCGTAATCACAGGCGATCCGTCGATTCTGCTCGCCATGCCTCCCCCGACGGGGGTGGATTCCACGGCTTGGCCGACCGGTTACCGTCCGGGAACGACCAAGAAGGGCCAAGAGAATCCGTTTCATTGCGGCGGAAAGAATGGTGGGGAGCGCACACCACAATAATACGTAACTCATTTACAGTAAGCGAGTTACGTCACTTGTTACGCCAGTCCGGAGGGATCGTTGGTACGGGAGCGACCCGGCGGGGAGGGCGGCATGGGCCTGCACATGCCGAACCGCCCCGATGCCGCACCAGGCATCCCAAGGGGCCGGGTCGCTCCCGTCCACGGCCCGGAGACCCGGATCGGCACCGGCGATCCGCGGGCCGTGGCCCAACCCCAAGCCGTCCAGCGACTTGCGGAATCCACGTTCCGCACACCTTCGCGGCATTTCCCTGCACAAGCACCCCGACGTTGAATTCACACCCCCAGATCGGCAATGGGCTCCGCCGAACGGCGCTCAAATCCGGACTCCGGAAAGGCGGCGCGAACGCCGTGCCGAATGGATGTCGATCCTGGGCGATCCTGCGGCACCGCAGGTTACCCGAAGACGGACCCTCGTTCGGACGGCGGGTCTCCCGGCGTCCGAACGAGGGTGGGCAAGCGAAGCGCGGCAGCCCGGTCCGGGGGCGGGAGGTTCTGGTCGAGGGCCGGCGCGAGGATCTCGACCGATTCCAGACGGGCGAGAGGGGCCGCGCGCTGGGCAAGGCCCGCGCCGACAGCGCCCGGCCAATCGAGCGTCGGGTGCGGCACGCGACCGGTGGCGAACCCGGTTCCCGTCAAGGCGGACGGCAACCATCGCCGTGCGGGCGGCTACCCCATCGGAATGGGCCGCCACGGGGGGACGGGGGGCGACGCGCCCGCCCGCGCGATCCACTGGAGCGCGGGGCTTCCAGGGTTCGAAGGGGCGGAGTCCCTCGCCAGCCCCGGTGTATTACACCGGGTAGGCTGGCTTGACAATCTAACAAGGGGTCAAGCCAGCCGGGCGGGACGCCCGAATAGCGCTACCGCGTGCCGCCCGAGACGGCGGTGGCCGGGCCGTAGCGGGCAAGCTCCTCGACCTCTTGGTCGCCAGCCTCATGGACGGGGATGGCGAACAGGCCGAGCCGTCACCCCTTGGCGACGGCCGCGCTCTCCCGCGCCGCCCGCTCAGTTGGACGCTGCCGAGCCCGAGGTCGCGCTTGCGGCCCGCGGATGACGAGCCGCTGGATCCAACCCCGCGTTCCGGTCTTCTGGACGTAGAGGTAGAGTCCGTTCCCGTCGCAGTACCGGCCGCGGGGTGCGGAGCGCACGAAGGCAGCGGAGAGACGCTTGTGGGGATGTCGGCCCTTGGGCTTAGGCGCGAACCACGGATCAGATGCCGTTCTTGTGACCGCCGACAAGACCGCACATCATAGATTCGTGTCCTAGGACATCGGGCACGGCTGCCTTTGCCCGGCCCATTCACTCCTCGGAGATCGCGATGGGCCGACAGCGGAGCGGGATGATGCGAGGAACAGAGTCAGAATGGCGGCGTGGTGTTATCGTCGCTGCCATGGTCGCTTGGGCGTTAGTTGCGCCCGGCCTGCAAGCCCAGGAGGCGGATTCTCTTCCCGTGGTGGCGGCACAGGACGGTCCGCAGGTTGGCGTGCTGGTGGGCATGCGAATCCAGTGGGTGGGTGTGGCTTCACCGGGAGCCAACTTGGATCTGATGGTGGATCTGCCGAATCGGCCTATCTGGGTGTCGCTGCAATTCCTAGCTCAGATGATTCGTTGGAACGTTCAGTACGACTCGACGACCAGGCGAGATCACCTCTACCTGGGCCGAGTTCGGCTGGGCCTTGGCACGCGCGAAGGACCAAGTATCTACGCTCTTTTCGAAAACGGGACCGGAACCATCAAGGCCGACGGCGCAAATCGGCTCCTCGGACAAACCTACAACTTGACCGGCGTTGGACTGGGCGTGGGGCTGACCGTCAGCAGAATCACGAGCTCGCTCGAAGCCGTCTTGGGAGGAGCCGACAGAGCCGACCCCGATATCTACATCCACCTGGGCTTATCTCTGCAATACCGCTTGCCACGAATCTTCTGACTGGCGTTTTCCCCAGGGGGGGCTCAGAACGAGACGTATCCGCCCATCTGGAAGCGCTCACAGGCTGTGCTGCCGCACTCCTCGACGTGGAGGATGAAGCGCGCCCCGTAGCGCCGTCCGAAGGTCAGGCTCGCACCGGCGGTCGGCCCAAAGTAGTCCCCGCTGCCATACAGGATCCCCGCTCGCACGGCCGGACGAACAAGCCAACTGGCACGTCCGAGCAAAACCGACGCGCCGAACCGGATGTCCGACGCGACCAGACGGGGGTAGATGACGGTCACGCTGATGGCATCGCCCGGGTCGGCGGCTTCCTCGGTCCGCTCGGCGCACCGGTAGTTTTCCACCATCCCGTACAGCGACACCGGCCCCGCGACCCGCGCGTTGATGCCGACGTAGTGTCCGGGACACTGTCTGGTGTCCCCGGCGAGTCCGGCTTCGAGCATGAAACGGCGCGCTGCCTCCCGACGGTCCGGTGCCTCCTGCCCCTGTACCTGCCAAGGCAACGCCGCCAAGCAGGCCAACGACAGCCAGAAGACATGAGCACTCCTTGCGAAGGTCCTGATTCCAGCTGTAGCCGGTTCCACGGAATTGGTGCACCCCCGGCAGCGTAGCGGCGTCGCGAAGCTCTGGCGAAGTTGCATGTTGCGGTCTCCTTGCTTCAGGGAATCAGGGACGTCCCTGGCTTCGTTCATTTCGTCTGCGAAGCGCCGGAGCCGTTCGCACGCCTCGACGGTCCCAGACCGATGCTCTAAAGCTGGCGAGGGATTTCAGCCCCAGATAGAGGGAAAACCCTGAATCCCGTGCGGGGAAACTCCCCCCAAGCCATGAAGGGTTGAGCTTGATGGCGGGAGTTTAGCCGTGGAGCTCTGACGGTAGCCTGGAAAGGGATCGAGAACGGGTCAGCTATCATCGCGTCTCCATCTAACGGAGGAGGCGTGATGATCGGAAAAGAGAGACGCGGGTGACCGCTGCGAGCGGGTCGGCAAAGACGACCGGATGCGACGCCGGGAGTCCCGCCATTCACTTCCGGTTTTCCCGCTCTCGCGGCACGGTCCAGCAAGATCCAGTAGCACGTCAGGAAACGCAGATCGTGCAGTCCTGTATGTAGTTATAAGATTTCCCGCCGTGATTCTGGCCTCGTGTGCTCCGCCGTTACGGCAGGGTTGTGGCTCAAGGAGCGACACCACGCGCTCCATCCCGCTCGGAGGTATCCGGCTCCCCTCGCCGGACGTGCCGCAGGTCCGCGAAGGGAATCTGAAACCCGGGGCAGCGGCCGTGCGTAAAGGGGCGACTGCATCAACTCGAGAAACCAACGACTGGCCTATGAGAATCCTTCAGTTCCATCCGATCCGGGCCCGGAGGGCGCGAGTGCGTCCCGCTCCGGTGCGGTTCCGGATCGTCATGCCCGCCGGGCGCGCGGTAGCGCACGTCGCCGGGGGCACCCCGCCCAGGGAGGCTGAACCCTAACAGAGCCAGAGGCTTTCCGAGAAAGTCCGGCCCATCGGGTCCGCTTCCACGGCGGACTCGATGGGCCGTTTTCTTTTTGCCGAGTGAGAGACAATGCGACAGAGCGAGGAGATGAAGAGGCGCGGTGGGAGAATGGACCGCGAAATCGTCGCCCGGTACACCAACCAGCCGGCCAGAATGCCCAACGGGGCGAGGGCCGCCATCGAGGCGGCGTGGAACGGAGCGCCGGTGCAGCTCTACGCCCTGGCCGACCTGGACGCGAAACTCCGGCTGGCGGCGACCTGGGTCGCCCTGGGGCCGGAACATCTGGCGGTCGCGCGGCGGCGGGCCGCAGGTCACAACCCCCGCGACGAAAACGCGTCCGGCGAGTGGGAAATCCGCAGCGTTCCACGCTCCTCGGTCAAGGCGGTCAGCGAATCGCCGGGCCTCTCCGGCACCGTGTTGTCCTTCCTGGCCGAGCCCGACGAGCCGCCCCTCGCCAGAGTCCGCTACACGCACAGGCAGCGGCGCGCGATGGAGAACCTGCGCTTCGTGGTCGAAGAGCAGTTGCGCGGCAGATGCGTCGAGCCGGGGGAGCCCGACGAGACCTACGTGGAGAGCGTGGCGGCGCCGATCCGCGAGGCCCAGGCCCTGGTCGCGGGCTCCCGCGTGGCCGTGATCTGGAGGTTGCTCGGCTACCTCCGGCCGTATCGCAGGGAGGTGACCATCGGGCTGGCGGCGGCGGGGCTCATCACCCTGGTGAGCCTGATTCCGCCCTACCTCGCCGGATACCTGCTGGACGACGTCGTTCGGCCCGTGCGGGACGGCACGCTGGACATCTCACGGGGCAAGCTGGCGGCCTGGGTCGCGGTGGGAGCGATGGCGCTCGTCTACATCGTGCGCCAGGCGGGCGCCCTGGTGCGGCTGCGCATGCTCTCGGTGCTGGGCGAGTGGGTTGCGCGCGACCTGCGCACGGAGCTGTATGAGCATCTGCAGCGGCTTTCCCTGTCCTTCTACATGCGCAAGAAGACCGGAAGCATCATCACGCGCGTGAGCTCGGACACCGACCGGCTTTGGGAATTCCTGGCCTTCGGGGTGGTGGACGTGTCGCTGTCGCTTGTGATGCTGACGGGGCTCGGCATCGTGCTGGTGACCCTTGACTGGAAGCTCGGGCTGGTGATGACAGCGCCGGTTCCGCTGTTCTGCTGGGCCATCTTCCTGCACGGGGAGCGCATCCAGCGCCTCTTCATGCGCGCCTGGCGCAAGTGGTCCGGAGTGACCGACATCCTCTCGGACACCATCCCCGGCATGCGCGTCGTGAAGACCTTCAACCAGGAGGAGCGCGAGACGCGGCGCTTCGACAGGCGCAATGCCAGCGTGACGGAGGAGTACAACCGCATCCACCGCATGTGGACGAGCTTCTGGCCGGGGCTGATGCTCGCGGTGCACGGGACGACGGTGGCGGTGTGGGCGTTCGCGCTGCCGCGGCTGCTCGAGGGGCCTGGCGCGGAGCCCGATCTGTCCGCGGGTACCTTCGTCTCGTTCCTGCTCTACACGACCATGTTCATCGGACCGGTGGAGATCATCGGCCAGATGGCGCGCACCATGAACCGGGCGACGAGTTCGGCGCACCGGGTCTTCGAGGTGCTCGACACCGAACCGGAGATCGTTGAGAAGGCGCGTCCGGTGCGCCTGGAGCCTCTTGCGGGCCGGGTGTCCTTCGATTCGGTGACGTTCGGATACGATGGCGTGCGGCAGGTTCTGCGCGGGGTGAGCTTCGACGTGAGGCCCGGCGAGATGGTCGGGCTGGTGGGGCCGTCCGGGGGCGGGAAGACCACGGTCGTCAACCTGATCGCGCGCTTCTACGACACCACCGGCGGGACCATCCGCATCGACGGCGTCGACATCAGAGCGCTCGAGATCGGGCACTACCGCCGCCAGATGGGCATGGTGCTCCAGGACCCGTACCTGTTCCACGGCACCATCGTCGAAAACATCCGCTACGGACATCCGGAGGCGGATCTGGAACGGGTGATCGAAGCGGGCAAGGCCGCCAACGCGCACGACTTCATCTGCCGCCTGCCGCACGGCTACGACACCGTCGTGGGGGAACGGGGACAGACCCTCTCAGGCGGCGAGAGACAGCGGGTGTCCATCGCGCGGGCGATCCTGCACGACCCGCGCATCCTCATTCTGGACGAGGCCACCAGCGCGGTGGACACGGAGACGGAGCGAAAGATTCAGGAGGCGCTGGACCGGCTGGTGGCCGGGCGCACGGTGTTCGCGATCGCGCACCGCCTGTCCACGCTGCACCGGGCATCGCGTCTCTTCGTGATGAAGGACGGCAGACTGGCGGAAGCCGGAACGCACGAGGAGCTGCTGGCGACTCGGGACGGCATCTATCGCCGCCTGCACGAAATGCAACTGGAGCTGCAGCGTCCGCGGCCCGTGGCGGAGCGCACGGGATGAGGGGTGAAAGGCCGGCATGGCCGAGGGAGCAAGGGAGGACGTAATGACGACGGTGAAGAAGGGCACGGTGGTGGGGAACGCCGATCAGGTGGTGGAACTGGAGCGGCGCGTCGACGGGCAGCTATGGGCGCGCACCGGAAACCGCGCGGCTCGCGTGACCGTGCACCGGTGTTTTCCCTGGTCGGAGCCGGGGCGGTTCGTCTCGCTGCGCGATGCCGAGGAGGACGAGGTCGCTCTTGTGCGCGACCCCGACGAACTCGACGAGAGGTCGCGCGCAGCTCTTGAAGACGCGCTCGCGGCAGCCGGCTTCGTGCTGGAGGTGACGCGCATTCACGCCGTGGAGGACGAAGTGGAGATCCGTTACTGGCGGGTCGAGACGCGCCAGGGTCCGCGCTCCTTTCAGACCAGGCGCGATGACTGGCCCCGGCGACTCTCGGATTCGAGCTTCCTGATCCGGGACGTCTCGGGCGACCTGTATCATGTGCGCGACACCCGCGCGCTCGACCGCGAGAGCCGTGAATGGCTTTGGGCGTACGTGGAGTAGGGATGACGGGGCGCGGGCAGCCTGCCTACTCAGGGACGAGGCGGGAGAAGGGCGGTAGATTGCTGTTGCGACGATCCCGGCTGCCACCGATTCTTGTTGCGCGTCCGCGTTGCAATGCCCCGAAGTCGCGTTGCCATCTACCTCTATTGGGGGATCAGTGACAGCGAAACAACGCATCTACGAGGAACACGGGATATCGTCCGAGCGTGAGGAATACTGGACATCTCTTCCAGAGTCGCGACGCCAGTTTTTCCGAGACAAGGTGCTGCTGCACTACCGGAGTGAAGGAAAGTGGTGGCTCGAAGCCATGGCCATCAACGGCGCGTGGATGCAGAGTCCGATAAGCCGGGCCCGGGAGGCTGCTCGGCGCGAGGCTTATGAATCGGAGTTGGTCCGTTGCGTGAGGACCGGCGCAATGGTCGCGCGACGCGACGCCGTAACCATCGGGAAAACAAACGTATCGCTGGCGGCACTGAATTCAGCCGAACGACAGCTATTGGGGTTGTCGGAATAGAACCGTGCGTCTGTTACGACACCGCTTAGGCGTTAGCCGGGGGAGAAACGTAACTCGTTCGACGACATCCTCGCGGCTTGCGCGGGAAGCGACCCAGTGCAACTCACGGGCGGGGGAGCCGCTTCCCAGCCGGGTGCCCTTCATCCTTGGTGGACCGGTTGCTGGAAGCGGGGTTCACCATGCTGGTGGCAACCTCCAGAGCGATCGATGTCGGGGCGCTCGATCCACGCGCGCACAAGATCATGGACCTCAGTGCCCGGGATCCGGCTCGGTTGCGCGCAACCTGTGGGCGAAGCTCGACTACCTGACCACCCGGGACGAAGTGAAGTTCGCGGTCGGGGATCGCGCCGACTACGAGTGGGCCCGGGAGGTCATCGTCGCGTGGGGCGTTGCAGACCGCATCCAAGACGGATCGCTGAATGCACAAGCAGATCTGGGCGCGGTTCTATACCTCGAAGATGCCGATCACCGTGGTCCAGATCCTGGGCGCCGATCACACCGCGGCCGCGGCATGGAGGCACGGACGCCCTAACAAGGTGGTCAAGGGCCGGGATCTCACGGAAGCGCACCCGCAAACCCTCGGCCAGCAAGGAGGTGAAGAAAGCAGCGTAGCACCTGACCTCGGTGAGGCCGGGTGTCAGGTGACTACCGTACTTGTACATCCCTCCATATGAACAACGGTGGGGTCTCGTCTCCTTCCTCGGGGAGCGAAACTTGAGATATGAACGAAGCGAATCGCTGGATGAGACCCTCCCGCACTACGTCGGGCAGAGCGGCTATCCGTAAGACCAGTTCAGATTGCACTCCCTTGTACAGGTGATCCGCAGGCAGGGTCAAGATACGTGTGAAGTCCAAGGTAAGCGAAGGTACGTCCTCTCCCTCGGATACGGAGGCTCTCGGCAGATGATGATACCTCGCTTTCTGGTTGCTGGTGACATCGCGCCAGATTCTGCTGGGCATTCTGCCGCGCACCTGCCTGATCTCATCCTCCACAAACGCTTCACACAACAAAACCTGAGGGGCCTTCAAGGCCACCTCCCCTGGTGGCCTGCCGAGTCTCTCGCGCTCACGATGATCCTGGAAGAGGTCGCAGTATCTCGTCATTACAACGGTGAAGGGTCGATGGATGGGTTCGAATGCGAACTTATCCCCATCTGGAGCGGAGGCGGATCGGAGCGCTTGGTAGTCCCAAACGTTCTTCAAGATCTCCCCTTGCTTGAGAGGCTCTCCCAGCTCGGGCGAAGGGTCGTAGAGGAGCAGCAATGGAACGCCAGCGCAGTGGGATCGACGCCTAGATCCCGCTCATTCCTCCAGAACGAGCCCAGCGCGCTTGGAGGGCTCCACAAGCGTCGCGAGCCCCCCCTCCGCGACACGACGATTGGACGGCGGCAATCTAAGATTCTCAGCGTGAAACTCGTAAACCTCGTGGAGGCTTTCAACTGCCTCCCTGAGACCCGAAGAAGGCATAGCAGCAATCAGCACCAACCCTAGTATCTGGAGCATTGCCGACCCACCCCGGATGTCGGACTCGAAAAAGAGGGACGTATCGCCACTTGTGATGTGGGCCTCCATCCTACCTCTTGCCAAGCTACGCGTCCTCCAAGGGTCCTCAGTCAAGAGGTCTAGGTCGGAGAGCACCAGTGAGGGTCGGCTGTATGACCCAGCGGAAGAAATCTCCTGAGACCCGATGGAATGACTCCAGCGTTGGAGTGACGTCATTGGTATTCACCTTACCTGAAATGAAACAGTCGATGTCGATGACATACCCATCTAAAGCGGTGTCCGACCGTGTTTCCAATCCGTGACGTATGGCCATCAGGGACCCACGCGGCTCATCGAGCCTTATGGCCAGTTGCGTGCGCGTCTCGGTGATCCGGCTGCGGACGCCCTCGTCATGCAGGAATCCAAGCAGTACCTCCCGTAGGAGATTGGCCCAAGGAACTTCGCTAAGTCCGAGTTCCTCCCGATCAATGAAATCACGGAAACGAAGTCCAACCCGGGAGTAGAAGGCTGGCCTGTACACGGCCTCAAACGCACTCTTGGTTGCGTTCACTTCACCGATGAATTGTTCCCATCGCTTGTAGGCGGAATCCGTAAAGGCCAGAAAATCCTTGGTCAAGGCAATCGCCTGCCCCTCGTTCTCGCTCCTGAATTCATGTTTTCCTTCGCCACCAAGATCCACGCCGAGCCTTGAGACCACATCGCGGAATTGTTCCGGAAGATCGAACCCCGACGGCGTATGCTCGTAGAAGGGGTACTTCTCACGAACCAAGTCTTGGAACTCGGCGGGCTGCTGCGACGCGATCTTCAGGATTGACGGATACCGGAGTTGACAAATGACCTGTTCGAGTGGGTTCCTCTCGTAGACAACGCGGTCGGAAGCCGGAAATGGCATTAGACGGCAATCCTAGGATTTGGCGGTATACGCAGATGGGGGGTCAGTCGACAAGGCTTGCATCCCTCCTACGCTCTGCGCAACCCCCAAGATCCTTACCGATCCTTCTGACGTTGCGCCGTGGGCTTCAGGGACGAGCCTGGCAGCCAGTATCCCGGGTGGATTAGCCAAGGCACTGGTTGGCAGCACCACGAACCGCTGCCGCTCGATCTCCGGAAGCGCGATCACCGATACACCCGCCGCGATTCGCCGCAGGCTCGGACTGGCGTCCTTGGTATCCATGAAGACCCTAACTCCGGTCGCCTCTGAGCAAGTCGAACTGGGGCGTTGACCCCTTCACGCCACGCTTCGTGGCTTCAACCCCATCCCCGCGGTCCGCCGAAGTGGCCGTGGATCCCTCGTCCGCCGACTCGATCCTGTTGGTCACCGCACCTTCGGCCGGGTTGGCGGCCGTGCCCGTTCCGGCCGGGGAGCCAGCTGCTCCACCACCCCCACCCGGCGAAGCGCCCCCCTGAGTGCGGGTCACCCGGACCACCCGGTCGCCGACCTCCACCTGCGCGAGCCGGCTGCCCCGCGCGCCCTTCCCGGTGACCGGCACGTCCCCCGCCGCCACCTGGGTGATCCGGCCGGCCGCCGTGACCAGCATGACCGCGTCCTGGTCGAGGACCTCGATCGCACCGATCAGCCGCCCATCCCCGCCGCCGGGCGGAGTCATCAGGACGCCCAGGCCGCCGCGCTTCTGCAGCGGGTAGTCGTTCACGTCGGTCCGCCGGCCCCACCCCTGGTCGGACACCGCCAGCACGGTGCCCGCGCGGCGGATCAGGAGCGCGGACACGACCAGGTCGTCGCCGCGCAACCCGATGCCCTTCACTCCGAAGGCGGCCCTCCCCATCACCGGTACCTGCCCTTCGGCGAAGCGGATCGCGCGGCCGTGTCGGGTCGCCAGCATGATGTCGGCGCCGCCCTCGGAGAGCATCACCGCGACGATGCGGTCGCCTAGCCGCACCCGGGAGGCGGCCAGCCCCGCCGGCCGCGGGTTCGAAAACTCCGACAGGCGCGTCCGCTTCACGGTGCCGCGCCCGGTCACGAACACCACCTGCCCCTCCGCGGTCAGGCTGTCGACCTGCAGCAGGGCGGTAAACGGATCCGCGCGGCTGCCCTTCGTGAGGCTGTAAAGCGATTGCCCGCGCGACGCCAGCCCGCTCTCGGGCACGCCGGTCACGCTCAGGAAGTGGACGTGCCCGCCTTCCGTGAACGCCAGGATCCACCCCTGGGTGCGCGCCACGAAGAGGCGCTCCAGGTAGTCGTCCGGGTAGCGCTCCATCCCCGCGAGCAGCTTGCCGCTCGCCAGCCGGCGGCGGTACAGATGCACGGGCATGCGCTTGACGAACCCCTGGTGGCTGACGGTGACCACCACGTCCTCGTCCGCCACCGCGGCCTTCACGCTCGCCTTCGAGGCGGTTTCCCTGTCCAGAATGGTCGTGCGGCGCGCGTCACCGAACTCCCGCACTCCCTCCTCCAGCTCTTCCAGCATCAGCTGCAACTGACGGTACTCGCTCGACAGGATGCGGCGGAGTTGGCGGATGGTCTTCCGCAGCCCGACGAGCTCGTCCTCGAGCTTCTGCCGCTCGAGGGAAGTCAGGCGTGCCAGCTGCATGTCCAGGATGGCGCCGGCCTGGCGCTCGGATAGATCCAGCTCGTCCTGCAGGCGCCCGGCCGCCTGCGCGCGGTCGTCCGAGGAGCGGATGATCGCGATCACCTCATCGATGAAATCGAGGGCGCGCAGCATGCCTTCGATGACATGCGCGCGGTCCTCCGCCTTCTCCAGCTCATGCCGCGACCGTCGTTGAATGACCTCGAGACGATGATCGCGAAATCGCTCCAGCATCTCCTTCAGCGCGAACTCGCGCGGCTCGCCCTTGTCGAGAGCCAGCAGAATGGCGCCGAAGGTGGACTGCAGGCTGGTGCGCCGGAGCAGGCGCTTGAGCACCTTGCCGGAATCGGCGCCGCGCTTCAGCTCGATGACCAGGCGGACGCCGTCGCGGTCGGACTCGTCGCGCAGGTTGGACACCTCGGGCAGCGCCCCCTTGCGCGACAGCCCGGCGATCTGGGCGATGATCTTGGACTTGGAGGTGGCGTAGGGCAGCTCGGTGATGACCAGCTGCTCCCTCCCGCCGCGGATCTTTTCCCGCACCACCCGGGCCCGCATGACGATGCGGCCCCGTCCGGTGCGGTACATCTGCCGGATGCCCTTCCGTCCGACGATGAAGCCGCCGGTCGGGAAGTCCGGTCCCGGAATGACCTCCATCAGCTCGTCCAGCGTCGGCTCGTCGTCGTCCGCCAGCTTGCGGATCGCCGCAACCAGCTCGCCGAGGTTGTGCGGCGGCACGTTGGTGCTCATCCCCACGGCGATCCCGGCGCTGCCGTTCATCAGCAGGTTGGGCAGCCGCGAGGGCACCACGACCGGCTCCTGCAGGCGGCCGTCGAAGTTGGGCGTCCAGTCGACGGTATCCCGGGCGATGTCGGTCAGCAGGTCCGCGGCCACCCGCGACAGGCGCGCCTCGGTGTAGCGGTACGCCGCCGCCGGATCTCCGTCGATGGAACCGAAATTGCCCTGGCCATCCACCAGCGGATAGCGCAGGGAGAAGTCCTGCACCATGCGCACCAGGGCGTCGTAGACCGCGCTGTCCCCGTGGGGGTGGTACTTGCCCAGCACGTCCCCGACCACGGTAGCGCTCTTCTTGTAGCTCCGGTCCGGGGCCAGCCCAAGCTCGTGCATGGCGAAGAGGATGCGCCGATGCACCGGTTTGAGCCCGTCGCGCACATCCGGCAGCGCGCGCTGGACGATGACGCTCATCGAGTAGTCGAGGAACGACTCCCGCATCTCCTCCTCGATGGGACGCGGAAGAATGCGCTCCCTCGACCGGGATATCTGCATCATGGCTGCTCCTCGGCCGGGAACTGCAAACGTGGGGCTCTCAGGCCTCGGCGGCCTCCGCGAACGTGGACGACACCACCTTGAGCGGCAGCGACACCTGGTGCTCGCCGTCCAGGTCCACGTCGAAAGCGTAGCGGCCCGGGGTTCTGAAGACGATCCCGTCCATGTTCAGGATGTGGGGGATCTTCAGCTGTCCGCCATCACTCGCCGCGCCGGGCCCGAACTTGACCTTGCCGTCCAGGCGCAGGAGGTCCTCCCCCGATGGCCCGCGCAGGCGAATCCTGATGGTGTGTTGCCCGGCGTGCTCCAGTCCCGCCGAGAAGCGCAGCACGAGGGAGATCAGGCCGTGTTTGGCCGGAAAGCGCGTGGAAGTGATCGAATCGAAGATGCCCAGGATGTTCAGCTTGCCGGCGCTGTCCACCGTGGCGGCATCCGCCAGCAACGCGAGGTCTACGCGCACGCGTCGGTCCCTCCGTCTCCATGGGTGAGCAGCTTCTCGCCGAGAACGAGCCCGGCGACCAGGTCGATCATGATGTGCGCGGCCATCGCGGGCCAGATGCTCCTGGTCAGAATGAACGACGCGGCGAAGGCGAACCCGGCCACACCGGTCGTCACGATGCCACGCACACCCTGATAGGAATGTAACAACCCGAACGCCACCGAGGTGACCGCCGCCGCCATCCACGGGCCCACCGACATCATCCCCAGCGTCGACATGGCGTACCCCCGGTAGGCGATCTCCTCCCCGGTCCCGGCAACGAAGGAAAGACCCGCGAAGCACGCCCTCTCGCGCCGGGTGCGGGGAAACAGGCGGGCCAGGAAGGGGGAATCGCGCAGCCCGGCGGCGCGGGCGATCCACGTGAACAGCATCATGATGCCGAGAACAGCCGCGGCGACCGCGACCGACCACGCCACGAACATGAGGGGGTCGATCGGCGCCAGTCCCAGCGAGGCCGGTCCCGCCGCCATCACTCCGACGATCGCGCTGGCGGCGCCCAGGACGAAGATGAAGATCCCCGAACTCACGTAGACGGGAATGCGCGCCAGCTCCTGGTTCTTCCTCGCCAGCGCCAGCTGCGCGACGCCGTTGACGGGAGCGAGGATCAGCAGCACGCCCAGCAGGATCTGGTCTACGAGGTGCACGCCGCCGCCTTCGTGCGCCGCCGTCCGATCTCCTCCACGCGCCGGAGGGTGGCGCGCACGTCCTCCCAGGTGCTCCGATAGTTGAGGATGCACAGGCGCAGCGCGTAGTCGCCCTGGAGCCGGGTCGAGGAAACCATGGCGAAGCCGCTCTCCACGATCTCCTGCTGGATCTCGCGGTTGAGCGAATCCAGCGCCGACGGATCGCTGCCCGAAGGTCGAAAGCGGTAGCAGACGACGCCCAGACTGGCCGGGCTGAGCAGCTCCAGGCGCGCGCTTCGCCGGATGTAGGCCTCGGCCCTGCGCGCCAGCTCGAGCGCCCGCCCGATGACGACGCGGAACTCCTCCACGCCCAGCATCTGGACCGACATCCATACCCGCAGGGCCCGGAAGGAGCGGCTCAGCTGGAGCCCGCGGTCGGCGAAGTTGACGTGCTCCAGGCTCATGTCCGTGTCCTGCAGGTACTCGGGCATGATCCGGAAGGCGTCGCGCAGCACCGCGGGGTCGCGCACCATGAGGCATCCCGTCTCATAGGGCTGGAAGAGCCACTTGTGCGGGTCCAGAACCACGCTGTCGGCACGTTCGATGCCCTTCAGGCTCCGGCGCGCGCCCTCGTCCAGGACGGCGAAGCCGCCGTAGGCCGCGTCGATGTGGAACCAGAGCCCCTCGCGCTCGCACAGGTCGGCGACGGCGTCCAGCGGATCGATGGCGCCCGTGTTGGTGGCCCCGGCGTTGGCGGACACCATGAAGGGCGTCTTTCCATCCCTGCGGTCGCGGCGAACCATTTGGGCCAGCGCCTCGACATCGAGCCGATAGCGGTCGTCGGTGGGCACGTGGCGCAGGTTGTTCGCGCGAAAGCCGCAGATGCGCGCGGCCCTGTGCACGGACGCATGGCACTGGTCGCTCTCGTAAAGCACCAGCCGCTCGCCGTTGCCCGCGGCGTGGCGCGCGGCCACCATGGCGTTCAGGGTCGCGGCCGAGCCTCCGCTGGTGAAGAGGCCTCCCGCGGTTTCGGGCATGCCCAGCCATTCGCGAAACCAGTCGAGCACGACCAGCTCCACCTGGCTGGGGCCCGCCGATTCCAGCCACGTGCCCTGGAAGATGTTGAAGCCGCCCGTGAGCATGTGGGCCAGGAAGCTCGGCCAGGTGGGCGAGGAGGGGATGAAGGCGAAGAAACGCGGGTGATCGATGCGCCCCGCGTAGGGAAGGACATCGTGCAGAACGCGGTCGATCACGTCGTTCGGATCGCGGCCGGTCTCGGGGGCCGACTCGCGGAGGCGGGCTTCCGTGAACGTCCGGTCGGCGGTGCCCCAGGCGCGGTCTTCGCGGAGGCCGGTCCAGCGGTCCACCACCCGGTCCACCATCTCGTGCCCGAGGCGGCGCATCAGGTCGGCATCCAGCTGCAGCGCTTCCGCTCCAGCGCGCGTGTGTTCGGGTCTTGGCCCGGTCACCTCTCCTCCTTCCGGCATTGACGGGCAGATACCGGGTTTCCAGTTTGTTCCTCCAGCGCGCCGGGCCCCTTCGGGCTGCGGCGGCATACTCTAACACCTCGGTCCCGACAGGTGTAACATGACCGCGCGCGGCGTACGGCAAACCCCGGTCTTTCGAGTGATCGACGCTCTGGACGCGCCCCATGGCGGCCGCATTCTGCGGCTCCAGCTTCAGGACGGCCCGCCGCCGCGGGTGCGTGACCTCAAGGGCTCCCGGCTCACCGCCACGGCTCCCGACGGCTCCCGGCGCAGCGTCACGGTGAAGGGGTTCGCGGCGTTCGGAGGGAGGGTCAGCGACCGGCGCCTCGCCGATACCGGCCGCATCGACGTCCACGTCCGGGAAGACGCCTCCGATGTCCAGCCGGTGTCGATCAAGTGGCTGCTCACACCGTCGTGAAGACGGTTCCGAGACCCTCGCCCTCCCCACCCGGCGCCGTCTACCTCCCCTCCACATCGAGCAGCGTCGAGTCCTTCTTGAGCCTCCAGAGCACGACATACAACACAGTACCGGCCCCGAAGTAGATCGCCCAGAAGGGCGCCAGATCGAGGCCACGCCCCGCGCCCAGCGTCTCCGCGACTTCCAGCGCGGTCGTCGCCGCCACCCAGGCGTACAGCGCGGCGTGGTCCCGCCCGAGCGCGAACAGCAGCGAGAACGGCAGTCGGTCGGGTCGCCAGAGCCGCGGAGCCGGCAGCAGCGCGGGCGTGCGCGCCGCCCAGCGGGTGAAGACGGAGCCGAAGCGCTCGTGCAGGAAGCGCTCCTCGGCCAGCATGATGCGCTCGTTATAGATCCAGAACACGAGAATGGTGACCGCCACGGCGGCGAGGCTGCCCGTGGTCGCGGCCACGCCGGCCCAGATCATGAGATTCCCCAGGTAGAGGGGATGGCGCACCACCGAGTACATCCCCTCTGTGCTCAGCGAGGCGGCCTCCAGCCTGCGGGTCCCGCGGCCCGAGGTGCCCGCCGGCGCGTGTCCCACGGTCCAGGCCCGCACCACCAGACCCGCGACGGCCACCAGCATTCCCGCCAGCTCCCAGCTGTCCAGCCGGCCGGCGGCGTTCGAGGGGAAGGCGAAGCTGAGCGCGGCCAGGAAGGCAAGAACCAGGAGCGGCAGGTAGCTGCGCCGGCGGAAGAGCCAGTTCCCCGCCCGGGTCCACTCCTCGACCAGCCCCGCATCGGGAGAGTCCCGACGCCGCGCTCTCGCCTCCGGTGCCGGCGAGTCGCGGCCCGGCATCAGCGCAGGCCGGGCGGGTTGGTCTCGAAGGCACTCCGGAACCAGGTGCGGTACTCCTCCTGCGCCCCGGCGCTCTCGTCCAGCCAGGCGTCCCGCTCCATGGCGAACTCCTCCGCGCGCGCGGTCAGCAGATACGCGTCGAGATAGCCGTTCTCGCTGGAGAAGAGCAGTTCATCCAGGGGCAGATAGGGAGGCCAGCCGTACAGCGATCGGCCGTAGAACCAGACGTCCGCGGTACGGGCCACGATCGCCCGCTCGAGCTCGTATCCCTCCATGCCTACCGCGTCGGGAAGCCACTCCTCCAGCCGGTCCATCCGGTGCATGAGGTGCAGGTGCGCGTATACCAGATACACGGCCCGCGATTCGGCGATGGTGCCGTCCAGGCTCAGGCGCGCCGTGTCGCCCTCGATGACGAAATCCTCCCAGGGCATCACCGGCGCTTCGCTGAAGCCGGTGACGATGAGAAACGTGGGATCCTCCTCGATATTCTGCAGCTCCGGGCGAACCCAGATGTCGATGGAGTCCATGCGCGCCTGGTCGGGCGGGATGCGCGCTCCCGAGAAGATGATCAGGCCGCGGGACGGGGGAAGGGCCGACGAGGCCGAGCAGGCGGCAAGGACCATGGCCAGCGCCGCCGCCGCGAGGGCGCCGCGATGCGATGTGGAAAACTTCTCCATGGAGTCTCGTCTGAATCGGAGGTGTAGTTGTCTCACGGATGTCGTGGATGCGTACCCGTGAGCCGCCTGTATGCTTCAGGGAACGGACGGAGAACCTGAGCCCGCCCACTTGATGTGTTCGAACGCGGTGCGGCAGCGGTCGCACCAGTAGGTTGCCACCGAAAGCTGGCTGCCGAACGGGTTGACCAGCCGGGTCTCGATGCGGTCGCAGAACGGGCACCGGGGGGACGCGGGAAGGCCGCCGGTGGAACCGGTCGCCACCTCGTCGGCGCTCATTCGACGAACAGCGCCCGGTTGCGGTCGCCGCGTGCGCGCTCGACGGCGTCTCCCGCAGGTTCACCGGCCGGCCGGCGGCGGCTGGAGATCCAGTCGGCGGGGAGCGGAGGATCGGTGGCGGGGGCCGTGCCCAGCCCCGACAGGGGCTCCGCCAGCCTCCGGGCCAGCCTGGTGCGCGCGGCCCGCGCCGGGGCCGTCAGTCCGGCTCCCGCGAGCAACCCGGCCTCCTCGTCGTCGGGCAGCAGGCACGTGATCGCGTCGGCCAGCATCGGCTCGACAGCGGCAGCCAGGCGTTCCCGTCCCTCGTCGGTGCCGGCGCTGATGCGGCGTATCCATGCGTGTCCGAAATCGCGGTGGAAGGCTTCCTCCGCGAGCATCTTCGGGATGCGCCGGCGGGCCGCGTCGTAGGCTCCGGACGCAAATCCTTCCAGCGCCAGGGAAAGAGTCCCGTCCACCACCACGATGCCGGCGACGACCGCGGCCCAGTCGGCGAACGGTTCGTCCAGGCAGGCGGCCGAACAGTACGCGCCGGGCGGGCGCGAATGCTCGATCTCGACGGGGTCGACGCCGAAGTCCTTGAGCATGGCGTAGAGCAGGCGTGCATGGCCCCACTCGTCCTGCGACATGGACGCGGTCGCGATGCCGCTCTCGATCGACGGGGCCCCCAGCAGCCAGTCGCTGTAGCGGATGCCGAGCATGCGCTTGGTGTCGGCGAGCGACAGGATGAGCCTCTGGAGTGCTTCCCGCACCTCGGGGGAGAACGTCCCGGCGCTCACCGGCCCGCTCCGGGGCGACGGCCGAGCCGGCCGGTCGCGCGCGCCGCGTAGGGGCCGTCGATCCGGTTCACCGGGATGATGTGGGAGCGCCGCACGACGCACATCTCGAACCAGTTTTCCTCGTCGTAGGTCTTCCAGGCGTAGACGCGCGCGAGGGCGTCGTCGATGGCGTCCACATAGCCTATGTGGCGGAGCGGCTCGCTCCTCCGCTTGCGCGCGAAGACATCGTAGACGGCTTCCTCCATCGTGCTCTCCGCGGGCGCCCTCAGGCGCTCACCCCAGCGCCCCGGAGCGCGCGCCGTCCGGCCGGGGTGATGCGCGCGCTCGTCCAGGGCGGATCCCATACCTGTTCGATCTCCACGCCGGCGATCCACGGCTCGGCGAGCAGCCGGTCGCGCACGTCCTCCTCGATGAAGTCCATGCACGGACACGCCGTCGCGGTGAAGGTCAGGCGGACGTGCACGCGATCGCCGTCCACCCGCACTCCGTAGACCAGCCCCAGGTCGGCCACGCTCACGGGAAGCTCCGGGTCGAGCACTTCGCCGAGCGCGCGCCACACCGCCGCCGCCGGATCGGCGGGGCGGCCCCCCCCCGGCGCCCCCCACAACACCCGCCCCCCCCCCCCCCGCCGAGCGCGCCCCACCCCGCCGCCGCCGGCGGGGCGGGTCGCCCCGCCGGGGGCTCCGACCACAGGTCGCGCCCGCCGCTCATGTGCGAGGTCACGTGAAGGGGCAGTCCCGTGACGGACACGGGCGACGACCCCGTCCCACGAGCGGACGGCGGCGAGCCCGGGCCCACGGCGGGCAGGGTCAATTCAGCCACGAACTCACCTGGCCGCGCGACCGCCGGATCGATTCCACGTAGATCTCGTTCATCGGGCCGCGCCCCTTCCAGCGCTCGAAGACCTGGCCCCACGTGATCTCCCCCTCCTCGAAGAGCCAGCGCTTTTCGCTCACCTCGTACTGGCACGGGAAGGGGTAGTCGAGGACGTAGGACTGCGTCGTTTCATCGAAGTGCGCCGGCACGTCCAGACCCAGCCGCTCGCAGAGGGGCACCGTGGACGACATCCACAGCTGGCGCAGCTGGTCGTTGGTGAGACCCTTGAGCTTGTACTCGAGCTGGCCGCTGTGGCGCTTGCGGTCGTCGGGAAGGCCGAACCACTCCACGGTCATCGGGAACATCCAGTCGACCGACCGCTGCAGGATCTCCTTCGCCGCGCCCCCGGCCCGCGCCAGACGCCGCATCCAGACCTCCCCGTGACGCAGGTGGAAGGTCTCCTCCATGTCGACCTTCACCAGGGCGCGCTTGAGCGGCCCGTAGGAGGTGTTGCGGTGCACGTCGGACAGCAGACAGATGCCGGCGCGGTCGAAGAAGCCATTGGCAACCACCAGGTCCGCCCAGTTGTCGAGGGGCTGGTCGAAGCCGTAGGGGTGCTTGAACTCGTGGGGCTCGCGCTCGTAGACCAGCTTCTGCTTCGAGATCCCCATGTCCTCGAGCAGCCGGTAGGCGATATTGGCGTGCGCCAGCTCGTCCTGGATGATGGCGTGCGCGCTCACCTGCGTGTTGGCGGAGGGAGCGTGGCGCGCGGCCATCCAGTAGGAGGGCGCGCTCATCAGTTCGGTGTCGGCCTGGACGGTGAGCTGGACGGCGAGCGACCTGCGATAGCCCTCGGTCATCTCCTCGGGCGACTCGACGATATAGCCGTTCTGTACCTTGGCCTTGATCTCTTCTTCAGTGAAGGGCACGGCTGCCCGTCCTTTCCGAGGTTATGGGCGAAAGCGACTCATCCACGACCCTCCCCGCGCGGAACCTCGCCTCCGCCGGCGGCCTTCGTCAGAGTCCCAGCGAGGAGCGGATGAGGGGGCTGATTCGCTCCGGGGTCCAGGGAGGATCGAAGGTCAGCTGCACCTCGGCGTTCTCGACGCCCTCCACGGACGCAACCGCAGCGCGCGCATCCTCCACGATCTGGGGCGCCGCGGGGCACATCGGCGTGGTGAGCGAGATGCGCACCTGGACGTTCGCGTCCTCGATCTCGATGTCGTACACGAGCCCCAGCACCACCAGGTCCAGGTGCAGCTCGGGGTCCTTGACCGTGCGCAACGCTTTTCGAACCATCTTCTCGCTGATTTTCATGTGCTGAAACTTGCTTGGCCCGAGAGGGCCTGTCCATACTTCGGCAACTTCCGGGCCGACACCGGGTGGCGTTCAGGGACGGGACAACTTGATGCCTGCGTCGGCCATGGCCGAGGGCGCGGACGCGCCTGGCGGTCCGTCGTGAACCCTTTGCCGGATTACCGAAGATGAAACGTCGCGACTTCGTCAGGACCGCCGCCGCCGCGAGCGTGGCCGGCGCCGTGCCGCGCCCCCTGGACGGCGCGCCGGTGGTGTACACCCCGCAGTCGGTCTCCCCCGTGGTGATTTCCGACACCAGCGGCATCCGCTTCACCAACGGCGGCCCGGAGAGCGCGGTGGAGCGGGCGTTCCGGGGAATCGTGGAGGGGGAGGACGTGCTGGACGCGCTGATGGCGGGGGTGAACATCCCCGAGCTCGACCCCACCGAGACCGGGATCGGCTACGGCGGCCTGCCCAACGCGGACGGCGTGGTGCAGCTGGACGCGTGCTGCATGCACGGGCCGAAGAAGCAGGCCGGGGGCGTGGCGGGGCTCGAGGGGGTGCGCACGCCGTCGCTGGTGGCCAGGGCGGTCATGGAGTACACCGACCACCACCTGCTGGTGGGCGCTGGCGCGCAGGAATTCGCCCGCATGATGGGGTTCGAGATCGAGGACGACCTGAACACCGACCGCTCGCGCGAGCTGTGGCTGGAATGGAAGCGGCGCGTGGATCCCGGCCACTTCCCCGATCCGCGCAGGGGGCGTCCGGGCGGGACGGGAGACGGGGCGGGGCTCGACACCGGCGCAATGAACGCGCGCCACTACGCCGGCTACCAGGCCGGGCTGGACATGATGCGCGAGGGCCTCATCGACGAGAACAGCTTCTGGGGCACCATCAACTGCGACGGCATCGGCCCGGGAGGCGACATCTGCGGGGTGACCACCACCAGCGGGCTGTCCTGGAAGATTCCCGGGCGCGCGGGGGACTCCCCCATCCTGGGCGCCGGGCTCTACGTGGACGGCGACATCGGCGCCGCGGGCTCCACCGGCCGGGGCGAAGCCAACCTCTTCAACCTCTGCTCCTTCCTCATCGTCGAAAAGATGCGGGACGGGATGCATCCTCTGGACGCGGGGATGGCAGCGCTCGAGCGCATTCGCGCGAACACCATCGAAGAGCGCCTCCTCAACTCGCGCGGCGAACCCAACTTCAACGTGCGCTTCTTCGCGCTCAACAAGCGGGGAGAGTACGCGGGCGTGTCGATGTATGCGTCCGGCCAGGTTACCTACGCCGTATGTGACGAGAACGGCGCGCGGGAGATGCCGCTGGAGGGGCTGCTGGAGGGCTCGCCCACGGACTGAGGCGTCGGGGCCGGCTGCGGCATGAGCACCCGACATTTGTGTTCCGGCGAAGCTGAGGTGACGGACATGACGGCATCATCGAACCCCGGCTCCGGCTCCGAGGCAAGGGGCCCCGACGTCTGGTACGGATCCGGGATGAGCGGGTCCCGCAGCTGGATTCGCCACCTCACGGAAGGGGAAATCCGCGAAATCCACCTCGCGGTGGGCAGAGTCGAGCGGAAGGACCTCGCCATCGCCGACATCACGCGGGCGGACTTCCCCCTGCCCGTGCTGGCGCCGGAACTTGCGCGCATTCGCGAGGAGCTGCTGCGCGGCCGCGGGTTCGTGCTGATTCGGGGCCTGCCGGTCAACGGCCGGTCGAAGCAACAGATCGCGATCGCCTTCTGGGGGATCGGCACGCACCTCGGCGAAGCCATCTCGCAGAACGCCAAGGGGCACCTGCTCGGTCACGTGAAGGACATCGGCCACGACCCCGACAACCCCGAGCACCGGCTGTACGCGACCCGGGCCCGCCATCGCTTCCACACCGACTCCTGCGATCTCGTCGGGCTCTTCTGCGTGCGGCCCGCGAAAGAGGGCGGGCTGAGCAGCATCTCCAGCTCCGCCACCATCTACAGCGAGATGCGGCGGCAGCGGCCCGACCTGGCCGAGCTGCTCTCGCGGCCCATCCACATCGACCGGAAGGGCGAGATCCCCGAGGGAAAGCTCCCCTACTACCGGATGCCGGTCTTCAACCACTACGCGGGGTGTATTACGACGTATTACGCCCGCGACTTCTTCGACGGCGCCCAGCGTCACGAGGGGGTGCCGCCGGTGTCGCGCGCACAGACCGAGGCCATGGACCTCTTCGAGGACCTGGCGGCCCGCCCGGACATCCGCCTCGACATGGAACTCCGGCCCGGCGACATGCAGTTCGTGCACAATCACCAGATCGTGCACTCGCGCACCGGATACGAGGACCATCCCGAGCCGGAGCGCAAGCGGCACCTGCTGCGCCTGTGGCTGTCCGCAAGCGACGGACGCGAGTTGCCGCCCGCCTACGCGGAGCGCTACGGGAACATCGCCCTTGGCACAAAGCGCGGCGGGATCATGGTGCCCGGAACCAAGCCCTACGCGCCGCTGGAGGCAGAGGGCTGAGGGGCGGTGCCGCCTTCGTCCAAGGGGGGCTGAGGGGCTGGTCAGGGGCCAAGCGCCCCCAGCGGAATCACGCTCACCCCGTCCGGTCGAACGTATCCGTACCCACGATCGACGATGACGCCCAGCGCGACGGGCTCGCCGCACCGGCTCGTGTCGACCCGATCCGCGAACTTCAGAAGTGACTTCGCCGCTTCGTCGATCCGGCTGAGGCCGAGCTTGATCTCGAAGGCCGCCCAGCGGCCGGGACCGGCGTCGACGATGGCGTCTACTTCGAGGCCGGTGTTGTCACGGTAGTGGTATACCCTCGCGCCCATCGCCTGAGCATGCACGCGCAGATCCCGGATCACCATCGACTCAAAGAGCAGACCGAACCAGGCGAAATCGCGGAGCAGTGAATCCGGTCCTGCGTCCAGCGCGGCCACGGCAATGGACGGGTCCACGAAGTGACGTTTCGGGGAAACTCGCAGCCGGGAGCGGGAGCGCAGATGGGGTGCCCACGGGGGCTGGTCCTCGACCACCATGAGACGCTCCAGGCTGGTGAGGTATGCACGGGCGGTGTGGCCCGTCATCGATCCGGTGTCCGGTCCGGAAACGTCGCGCGCCACGGTTGCCAGTGACGTGAGCGTTGCCACGTTGCGGGCCAGAGATTGGAGAAAGCGACGGACTCGCCGAGGATCGCGCCGTACTCCGTCGACACGCTGCAGATCGGCACGGCAGATGTCGTCGACATAGCTTCGGTTGACACGGATGGCCTCCTCGGGCGAGGAGCCCGGATGCCCCGGCCACCCACCGACGCAAACCAGTTCAGCGAGGTGCTGCACGGACAGATCGACTCGCGAGCTCTCTACAGGTTCACTCTCGATGATGTCCTTCAGCGACACCTGTCCGGTGCCGTGTCCGAGTTCGAAAAGGGACATGGGACGCAGCTGCAAGCGCAGGATTCGGCCAGCACCCGTATGCCGGGTGCGGTCGTCCGGGGGAACAGCCGATCCCGTGAGGATGAAATGGCCCTTTCCAGGACGCTCGTCCACCGCGCGTCGCACATGGTTCCAGATCACAGGCGCGGTTTGCCACTCGTCGATCAGGCGTGGGGCTGCTCCTTCAAGCACGAGTCCCGGATTGACCGCGATCATGCCCTGCGCCGCCTGGTCGACATCCAGGAAGACCTCGCTTGCGGCCATCTGATGAGCGGTTGCCGTCTTGCCGCAAGCCCGCGGGCCTTCGATGAGAACCGCTCCTGCCGCAGCCAGGCATTGCTTCAGTTCCTCGTCTGCCACGCGCGGAGCGTAGCGCGCGACTTCAACTTCGTGCGGCGGCTTTCTCGCGTCCCCAGACGCCTGCTCGAGGACCTCATCTCGTACGTTGCCGGGGTGCGGTCTCATGCCGAATGCTCCTGCAATGCGAGTTGTAACCGGCAGCGGTAAAGAAGATTAGCAGGACGCAGACATGTTTGCAACGTGGGTGGAGATATCTTTGCAATCTCTGTGAAAACAAGAATACAACGAAGACAGAGACGGATTTGTAACGCGATCCGGGCAGAAACTCACCGCAGTCCGGCCCGCGAGGGATCCGCGCCAAGACGTTCCCGGTTCCCTGGCCGCGACGACATCCCTGAAGCCAGGGAAGGCGATCAGCGCTCCGGCGGCGTCAGGTAGCGTACCACATTGCCGTCGCGGTCCACTACCATGAGCGGCATCCGCAGGATCTCCCGGCCAAAGTCGATCGCGTTCCGGCGAACCCTCGCCGCCGCTTCGACCCCCGCCACCGCCTCCGCCGCATACTGCGGGGGCGGCAGCATGTACTCGTCCGCCACGCTGTAGTCGACCTCCGGGTACCCGATGTCCACGAACGACGCGAGGCTGACCACGCTCATCGGGTTGGGGCCGCGGTCGGGGAAGGGGGTCATGAGCTCGGACCGGAAGACCAGCTCGCGCCAGTGCCCGTTCCACACGCCCTCGCCGCCCTGGTGCTGCACCGGAACGAACTCGCTGTCCGTGTAGTTGCCGCCGCGGATCTCGCCGAAGGCCGCCATCGCCGCGGCGCCGGTGAAGTGCGTATTCGCGCTGCGGTCGGTCCGGGCCGGGTCCTGCAGGAGGCCGAGGTGCTCCCAGAGGGTCCCGAACCCGATCACGTGCGCCATCTCATGCAGGATGGTCTCGTCCAGCTGGCCGCTGGCCTCCATGCCGTCCAGGTCGGCGATGTCGAAGAACATCACCCCGACCGCGGGCAGCGAGGTGCCCACGCGAATCTGACAGGGCCCGGCGCCTCCTATGACGCCCGCGGCTCCGTCGATCTCCCTGAGTTCGACGTAGATCAGCAGGTCGTCGACCACCCGGTCGCCGGGAACCTCCCCGGAAATGCCGTTCCTCGCGAGGCACTCGGCGAGGGAGGATCTGCGAAGCGTGCTCCACGAGAGGTTGGCCGTGATTGCGCGCTCCCAGTACCGTTCGGCCCTTTCGAAGGCCGCACGCAGCGCGTCGGTCAACAGCGACGAGGTCACATGCTCGATCTCGATGTCGTAGACCGCCGGCGTCGCCTCCGCGTCGAACGTCGTCGTGGCCGACGTGCCGTCCGCGTTGGTGACGCTCGCCGTGAGCGTGTAGGTCGTTTCGGCGGTCCTGCCCAGCGTCCACCTGTCGACCGCCGCGAACCCGGCCGAGTCGGTCGTCGCCTCCGAGGGAGTGACCCGGCTGTCACCGCTCGCGGAGAAGGTGACCGTGGTCTCGGCTACGGGGTTGCCGTCGGCGTCCTCGGCCCTCACGCGGGGTGCGACGCGAACGGGGAGCGCGATTTCCGACCGCTGTCCGTCGCCCTCGACGGCCAGGAGCCGCGCGACCGGCGCCGCCAGCGAGGTGGCGCGGAAGACAACCCGGTTCAGGCCGGGGACGGTGGCGCGCAATTCCTGCGGCCCGGGAGCACCCATCGTCCATGAGCCCGGTGAGGCGATCCCGTCGGCGTCGGTCACCGCGCTGGAGGAGGGCACCGAGCCGCCCCCGGCCGTGACCTCGAAGGCGACGGTGACTCCGCTCAGCCCGGCGCCCGACCGGGAGATCACCCGCACCCGCACAGGTTCGTCGGCTTCTCGCCCCGTCCGGGCCGACTGCCTGTCCCCGGAGTGAATGAGCAGGGCGTGAGGTGGTTCGGCCGTGGCGGTAAACACCGTGTTGGGGCCCTCGGCCACGGACGCAACCACCGACTGCGGGCCGGCAGCGTCGCCCAGCGTCCAGGAAGTCCGAGCCTCGCCCGACGGGTCGGTGGCAGCAGTGGAAGGAGCCACGGAGCCGCTCCCCTCCGCGGGCGAGAAGGACACGGCCAGGCCCGCAACCGGGCTCTCGCCGGCGTCCAGGACGCGGCCGACCAGGGGCTCGACCAGCGATGCTCCCGGGCTTCCCGTCTGCGCGTCGCCGCCCACGCGCACGATGGTGGCGGGGGTCTGGCTGACCGTCACGGTGGCGGTTCCGCTGACGCCCTCGAAGACCGCCCTGACGGTGCCGGCTCCGTTGGAGAGCGCCGTCACCACCCCCGAGGAGTTCACGGTCAGCACAGCCGGCGCGTCGGTCGTCCAGGCTACCGTCCCCTCGAGGACGTTCCCCTCCCGGTCCAGGACGCTCGCGGTGAACGCCCTCGACTCGCCCAGGAAGGTGAACGTGGCGGAGCCGGGCGATACCGCGATGGTCGCCGGCTCCGGCGGCTCGAACTCCAGTACGCACCCGCTCGCCACAATCGTCAGCCCCAGACGGACCGCAGCGCCGAGTGATGCCCGCTTCATCGCGTTGCCTCGTCAGCCGGCCTGATGGTGTCGTTCGGTCGGATCATGTGGTCGCGGTCATTCCTTCGCCGGAGTCCGGACTCGGAGGATGTCCAGGAGATCCCGTGAGCGCAGGACCGTCACGTTCCGGTAGGGAGAGGTTGCCAGGAGGGCCCGGTCAGAACTCACCACGTACCTGGCTCCCGCGGCCACCGCGCACGCGAGAAACTTGTCGTCGTCGCGGTCCTCGCACACGGGTTCGGGCAAGGGGGGCGCCGACACCAGCGTAGCGGTTTCCGCGACCATGTCCAGGACGCGATCGAGGTCCGCATCCGGGAACCGCGCCGAGAGCCGCACGCCGACCCGAAGGTACTCCTGAATGATCTCGCCGGACACCACCATCTCGATGCGACTGGCGCGCCAGGCCGCCAGGACATCGCGCGGAGGTCCACCGAAGAACACGCCCGGCAGAAAGACGCTGGTATCGACGACTACTCTCACGCCCGCAGCCCGGTTGTCGTGAAGCCGCTCATTACGGACTCTTGTTGGCAGGATGTCATCCCGTCAATCCAGCATGCCGGAGACCCATGGTCAACCAGCCCCACACCGTCGATCAGTCGGATCGCATCGTCCCGATCAACCTTCGCCAGAGCGGCCGGACCCCGGTAAAGCTGCTCATTTCCACGCGGGTGAGGAAGTCGCCGTACTGGCACCTGTCCCACGAAGCAGGCTGTTGGCGCGCGACCATCTACAACCGCGTCTACCATCCGCGCGGCTATGTGCTGCCCGAGGATGGCGGCGCGGCCGCCGAGCACGAGGCGCTGACGAACCACGTCACGATGTGGAATGTCGCCGTCGAGAGGCAGATCCGGGTGAAGGGGCCGGATGCCGGGAGGTTGACGGACTACGTCATCACGCGCGACGCCACCCGCATCGAGCCGATGCACGGAAGGTACGTCATCCTGTGCAACGAACGGGGCGGCATCCTCAATGATCCGGTCCTGCTGCGCCTGTCCGAGGACGAGTTCTGGTTCTCGCTGGCCGACTCCGACCTGCTGTTCTGGCTCCAGGGCGTCAACGTCGGGATGCGGATGGACGTCGAGATCGACGAAATCGACGTGTGTCCGCTGCAGATCCAGGGCCCGAAGTCGCTGGCGCTCATGGCCGACCTGGTGGGCGACGGGATCCGCGAGATGCCGTACTACGGGCTCATGGAAGCCGAGATCGCGGGCTGCGCGGTTGTGGTTTCGCAATCCGGTTTCTCGGGTGAGAAGGGCTACGAGATCTATCTGCGCGACGCGACGCTGCACGCCGAGAGGCTGTGGAACGCGGTGCTCGAAGCGGGCGAGGCGCACCAGCTCATGGTGATCGCCCCCGGCCACCAGCGCCGCATCCAGGCGGGCATCCTCTCGTGGGGGCAGGACATGGATCACGAGACCGTCCCCTTCCAGTGCAACCTCGGCTACCAGGTGCCCCGCGAGAAGGAGGGCGACTACATCGGCCGGGCCGCGCTGGAGCGGATGCGGACGGAGATAGAGGCCGGGCGGCCCCCGTTCGCCATGGTCATGGTGGGGATGAAGATGGGCGGCAGGCCCATCGACGACTACGCGCCCGATTTCTGGCTGGTGTGCGGCGGCGGCGGCGGCGATCCGGTCGGCTACCTGACCTCGCCGTGGCACGCTCCCGAACTGGGATGCAACATCGCGCTGGGCTACGTGCCCGTGGGGATGTCCGCAGTCGGTACGGAGCTTACGGTCCGGTTGCCGGACGAATACGCGAGCGAGCCAGGCGAACCCGACTGGGCACGGGTGTGCGAGCTCCCGTTCCGTCCCTCGGTCAACCCGAGCGCGCGCGAGCTGGCCCACGCGCGGGGGGAGGACGCGGCGATATAGCCTCCCGAGGCACCGCTCCCATCAAGGCGCCCCGAGCTGGCGCGCCCGCGGAAGACTATCCCCTCATCCGGCTCCCGGACGGATCGAACAGCGCCGTGCCGACCGCCGCCACCCTGACCGGGAAACACTCGTTCATGTACATCACCTGCAGGCTCTCGCCGACGCGGGCCAGGTCGGCAGGCAGCCAGGCCATCAGAAGGTATCTGCCCACGGACGGGCCCATCCCGGCGGAGGTGACGCGCGATTCCCTCCCGAACGCGTCCACGACGCGGTCTCCGCCGGGCGTCAGGATCGGCTCGTTCCCGCCGGTGGGGAAACGCGCGATGCCCGACGCGCTCGCGTGGCCGTCCATGGCGAGCGTGCAGACCCGCGCCACCGGCCCCTGCTCGCGGGCCTTCAGGTAGGCGGCCTTGCCGATGAAGTCGGGCCGCTTCACGTGACGCCGCGCCAACCCGGCCTCGACCGGTGAGTACTCGGAAGTGAGCTCGGCGCCCATCAGCAGGTAGCCCTTCTCCATGCGTCCCGTGGTGCCGTACACACCGATCCCCACCGGCCGCGCGTCGAATTCGCGGCCGGGGCGCCGGATCGCGTCCCAGAGCGCCAGGCCGTGCTCCGTACGCGTGTAGATCTCCCATCCGTTCTCGCCCACGTAGGAGATGCGCAGCATGGCGGCGGGAATCCCGTCGATGAGCACGTGCTGCACCGTCCCGTACGGGAACTCCTCCTGGCCGAGCCCGCGGTCGGAGACACCGGCGAGCAGCGCCTGCGCATCGGGCCCCCACACGCCGAGGGTGGTGATCGCGGAAGTCCGGTCCTCGAACTGCACCGACCCGTCCCCCGGCAGGTGCTTGCGAAACCAGAACGCGTCGCGGGCTCCGTCGAACACCCCGGTTACGACCCGAAACCGGTCGGACGCGAGCCTCTGGATGGTCAGGTCGGCGCGAAAGCCTCCGTCGGGCGTCAGGAGCGGGGTGTAGATCGAGCTTCCGACCGGACGGTCGCAAGGGTTGACCGCCATCCGCTCCAGGTACGGGAGCACGCCGGGTCCGGAGACATCGAAGATCTGGAACGCGCCCAGATCCACGACGCCCACCTTCTCGCGCAGGTGCAGATGCTCCGCGTTGATGATGGGCGACCACCAGCGCCGGTCCCACTCGTGCGGGCGGTCCGGGACCTCGTAGCGCTCCACGAGATCCTCGTTGGAGGCGTACCACTGCGGCCGCTCCCATCCGCGGGCCTCGAAGTACTCGGCTCCCAGAGCCTCGGTGCGGGGATGGAACGGGGACCGGTTGACCCCGCGCGCGGATTCCCATTGCTCGCGCGGATGCACGATCCCGTAGGTCTTGGGGAAGTGCTCGCGGCAGCGCGCCCGGACGTGATGCCCCGTGCGCTCGTGCGGCTGAAACCGCGTCACATCCGACTCGTGCGGATCGAGGAGACGCGGGTAGCCGTGCGTCATCCACTCGGCGACCAGGCGCGCCGATCCGGGGCCTTCCCGCACCCACACCGCCGCCGCCGACCAAAGGTTGGCCACCTCGGCGGTCTCGCCCAGCAGCTGCTGCGTGTCGGGCGTGAGCGAGAGCAGCCCGTTGACCGCATACTCCATCTTCGTGCCGGCCAGGAGTTCGCCCATGATCTCACGCGCGTGTTCCAGTTGCGGCGCGAAGTCCGTGGAGGTGAAGGGCAGTTCGGTAGGAGAACGCTCCGCCTCGGCGACGGAGGGGATGTCGTCGGGGTGCATCAGGATGGGACGATGCGCGTACGAGCCGACCTCCATGGCTCCGTCGCTCTGGCGCTCGTACATGAATGCGTCCATGTCGCGCACGATGGGATAGCCGATCTCGTTGCCGGTTCCGACGAGAAGTTCGACCGGGCCGAAATCGGCCATCTGGTGTACCGCCGGGGTGAGCGGGATGGTGGCGCCGGCCATCGCCGCAATGCGCGGGCTCCAGACGCCGCAGGCGACGATCGCGTGGTCCACCTCGATGGTCCCGCAGGTCGTTGCCACCGCCCGGATGCGCGGGCGGCCAAAAGGAACCGGCTCCACCTCGAGCCCGACCACCTCGGTCTCGTCCAGCACGGTGAGCACGCCTCTCGCCAGCGCCCGCTCGCGCATGATCGTGCCCGCCCCGACCGAGTCCACGACGGATACGCTCGGCGTGTAGAAGCCCCCGAGGATCACATCCGGGTTGACGAACGGCACCCTGGCGACGACTTCCGACGGCGTCAGCAGCGCGCTCTCGATGCCCCATACGCGCGCCGAGGTCATGCGCCGGCGCAGCTCCTCCATGCGCTCTTCGGTCCGTGCGACCTCGATTCCGCCGCAGGTCGTGTTGGCGCCGAGCGCTTCGTACTGGCGCTGGCTCTCGAGCGTGATCAGCGCGATTTCGCGCCCGTGATCCGTCGGGAAGATGAAATTGGACGCGTGCCCGGTGGATCCCCCGGGGTCGGGAAGCGGGCCCTTGTCGATCAGCACCAGGTCATCCCAGCCGAGCCTCGCCAGGTGCTCGACCAGGCAGTTGCCGACGATGCCGGCTCCGATGACGGCGACCCCGGCTCTGGACGGCGCGGTGCGTCGTTCGCTCATGGCAGCTTTCATCTCGCGCGGGTGCCCGCCGTATATGAGAGAGGCGTCCCGTTGTGCTATCGGGCGGCTCCCTCTCCGACGGTCATCCGGAATGCGGTGAGCACCGGAAACGGGTCCGCGGCCAACGTGTAGATGGCGTCAGGTGCTATCGCAACGCCCCGGGCCCAGTCGGGCAGGAGCACCGAACCCAGGTATGAGCCCTCCGCCAGGCTGAACAGATCCAGCAGGTGCCCGCGGACGTTGCTTTCCCCGTAGTAGTGAACGAACAGGGTATCCCCGCGCGCCCCGAAGTCCATCGCGGTGAACACGCTCTCGGTCGTTCGCGTGCTTCGAGTGGTCACCGTTCGGCCATCAACCACTTCTTCACGGACGGAAGTCTGGATTCCGGGAAAATCGGCATGCTCCGCATAGGGGAATCCCGCCGCGTCGCGGTCCCTGCCCATACGCCACCAGCCATTCCCCGCCGTGAAGCCGAACACCCATCCCGCGCCCGCGCCGACCACCCTTCCCTGGCGCGCAATTCGCGACAGATCCCGGTAGGTCCGCAAGGGAAAGCCCACCGAATCGACAACGACTCCGTTCTGGTCGGAGACCAGAAACGCCGGTTCCGCCAAGTGCGTCAGCACGACCAGGCTGCCGTCGTCCAGGCTCGCAACGGATTCCGGCGCCATGCCGCTCAGGTTCGTCTCGCCTGCCAACCGGCCATCGGGGTCAATGATGGTGAGCCGCTCGTTTACGTTGTCGACGACTGCGGCTCCGCCGCCCGGCAGCTGCACGATGCCCCGCACCGTCCGGAACTCTCCCGGCCCCCGACCTGCACGGCCGAAGGTCCACCGTACTTCGCCTTCCGCCGAGATTCGGATCGCGGCGTTGCGCCCCCCGTCCCACAGAGTCACCCCCTCCGCGCCGGCCGACATCCAGTATGGATTGAGCAGAAGCGTATCGGCTGCGGTTCCGCCGATGGACCACAGCGTGTCCATGTCGGCGGGGAGGAAAGTCCGCTCGGCAACGACATCCTCTTCCGACCATAGCTCCGTGGGGTCGGATTGCACCTCTGCGCTGCACGACGTGCACAATACGCCGGCGAGAAGGACCGGAAGCGCAGCAGGGCGCCCGGGAGGGCTCGGACCCATGACTCTCCTACCGCGAATTCTTCGCGACCAGCAGACAGAGGAGCAGCGTCACCAGCGGGACCACGGCCTGCGCCGCCTGGCCGTTCGTGACCAGCGTGTAGATGGCGCCGAGCATGACCGGGATCATGGCCGCGGCGGCGAGGAAGCGGGTCTTCTTCATTAGAAAACCGACGCCCGCGGCCGTCTCGGCGACGCCGATCAGGTATTGGAACCAGCCGGAATAACCCCACATCTCGAACTGCTCGACCATCGTGCCCGTCAGCTTCATGACGCCGTTCAGCAGGAAGAGCAACGCCAGCAGGATCGATGCCACCAGAATGCCTTTTCCGGATCCCTTGTCCGCCATTTCATGCTCCATGAGTTGCAGGGTCTTGCGGGTGAGCGACGAAAGTAAGGCGAAGCCGGGGTCCCGGACACCGTGACGGTGGGCGGCTACCTCGAGTAATTGGCCACGACGACAGCCAGCAGAAACGCCAGGGCGGGCATGACGATGCGATCGGTGTCGCCGGCCCGCAGCAGCGTGTAGAGCGCACCGAGCATCACGGCCATGACGGCCAGCGCGCCGTACAGCCGCGTCCGCCGCCGCATCAGGGCGAGGCCCGCGGCCGTTTCCGTGACACCGATGAAATAGAAGAACCAGACCGGGTAGCCCCACACCTCGAACCGATCCCACCACCCGCCGATGAGCTTCATGGTACCCGTCATCAGAAACACCAGCGCCAGGAGCACCGACACGGTCGGAATCACCTGTTCCGGCACGTCCCTGGTCGACATGGCTCGCTCCTGGCGCTCGCGGATACCGTGCATGGAAGCCCAAGGGAAGGTACGCCCTGAACGGCATCCGGGACACGGTTCCGATGGTCCGTCAAGCCGCGCCCGGTGACGCGCCAACCTTGACGTTACGGCAGGGTTGGGCGGATTCGGCGCAGAATCGGGTTGATGGCCTGCTCGCCCCGAAGGTCAGCCCTGTTTCGGTCGATCGCCTGATCGCGCCGAGGTCAGCGCTGTCGGCCGGGCGTCTGCCGGCCCCGAGGCTAGCCCTGTCGTTCCGGCGCGGGTCCGCGGACGAGGCTTACGCTGACGGTGGAGGCTTCATCCGGCGGCCCGTCGCCGTCCCAGGTGTAGTTGGCGGTGAAGCCGTGGTCCGCGGGCTCGTTGACGCTGGCTTCCGCCAGGCTCAGGCCGGCGTCATCGAGATGGAGGACAAGGGTCGCCAGGTCATCGTCGGTCAGGGCACGGTCCAGGGTGAGGTGGATGTGGTTCTCCCCGCCGGCTCCCCAGCGGATGCTGGTGACGGTGTAGTCCGTCTCGCCGATCGAGAAGGCCGGTTCGCTCAGCGAGCCGTAGTGCGCCACTTCCGCGCTGCAGTTGGCGGCGCCCGAACAATAGCCGAGCGCGTCCGAACCGGAGGCGGGCCGGGCCACCGTCAGCGTTGCGGACCAGACCGGGGTCTGGGCATGCGCACGGGTCGCGGGGACGAGCATGGCGGCGGCCACGAGGAATCCCGCCAGGGCGAATCGAGTCGGGTTGCGGGTTGGCACGCTCATCGGGCGCCGGGCGCGAGCCCCTCGGCCGGGTCCGGGATCGGCGTCAGGTACTCTCTCCAAGTCCGGCCATCAAGCGAGACCAGGTTGGCGAACAGGCGATAGGCGCCCGGGATGCCTTCGCCGAACTGCCGGAACAGCGCGAGGCCCGTGTAGATGTACACGCCCTCTCCGAGAGGAGCGATCAGAAGCGACCCCTCCTTGGGCGCCTCGCCGGGATCGGCCATGGACAGCACCGGGGTGAAAGCCGGATCCCACGTGTTCAGCATATAGAGGCCGCGCTCCTGTCTCCAGCCCTCGAAGTCGGCGTCGCCGATGCGGTTTGGTGCGTTGAGCACCGGGGCCGCGGGACGCAGGAAGGTGACGGCGGCGTTCTCGTCGGTGATGCGGTCGTGCGGCCGCGAGATCGTTACCGGATAGGGGGCGTGGCCGCTCGCCGGAAAGGCGTACTGGTTGTACTGGGTCACGACGGTGCCCCCGGCACGGGCGAAGTCGAGGACCGCTTCGTTGGCGGCCGCAAGGTCCTCACGGGCTTCGTACGCGCGCACTCCCAGCACCAGGGCGTCGAAGCGCGCGAAATCGCCCGCCAGGACATCGGCCGGCCCCAGCATCTCGACCTCGAAACCCAGGGAGGCGAGCGCCTCCGGCCCGGAATCCCCCGTGCCCATGATGTATCCGACGCGCCGGCCTTCGGGCACCGTGACCGGGAAGATGGAGGTGCGCAGTTCGGCGGGGTGGAACTGGGCCGCCCGTTCGATGTGCGGGTAGTCGATGAGCTCGACGCGCTCGCTCCAGGCACGGCCGTCCGGGGCGGTCACGGTGGCGCTCACCCGGTCGCGCCCTACGCCCCGGCCGGGCTCGGGCGCCACGGTGAGCATGTACGTGCGTTCCGTGCCGGGCGCCCCCAGCTCCACCGGGACGGAGGCAGGCACGACCGACCACCCCGCTCCCTCCAGGGTGAGTTCACCGGTGACCCCCTCCTGCGCCTCGTTGCGCACCCGGACGCTGACGGTGCGCGCCCCGGTGTCTCCCAGAGGCCACACCATCTGTTCGGGCGCGACCGTGACCGACAGGGCGGGCACCACCAGGAGCGGTTTCGTGAACTCGCCCTGGGCGGGGTCCACCCCGTAATAGCGCGCTTCGCCATCGCTGGCGAGGGCCATCCGGGTCGGCGAACCGGTCGGGTCGCCGTCCATGACCAGCTCGAAGCGCACGCCACCCGTCAGCACGGGCGGATCGTGGGGCAGGCCCCGCAGCGCCGGCTCGTCCGGCCAGGCGTAGATGTCGCCCTCACGGGGCTCGCGCATGTAGTAGCGGCGGGAGGGGTCGGCGTCCGCGGGCACGTCTACGCGGAACACCCAGCGGCGGATCTCACCCGGCGCGAGCGTCTCCGAAGTGCCGGAGACCGTGGTCAGCGAAGTGCGGCGGGGACCGAATCCGCCCGTGTCGATGGTTCGGCCTTCGAGCAACTCCGCGCTCCAGCCGTCCGGGAGCGCCAGTCCGGGCCCGGCTCCCTCCACGCGATAGGGCCCCGCGTTCCACAGGTCGACCCGCACCTCGAAGGACTCGCCGGGCACGATCAGGTCGTCGCTCGCGCGCACCTGCGTCAGCACGGCGGAGGAGGCCAGAAGGGCCTTGCGCACCAGGTCATGCCGGCGCCCGAGCACTTCAGTGACCTCGGGCGGCGCGTTCGGGCCGGCGGCGCGCGCAATGATGCGCTCGAGCGTCTCGAGCGCGCGGGCCAGCGCCGGGGCGGCCTGCTCCGGCGTCATTGCATCCAGCGAGGCCCCGGCGACCCCGATGGCCGCCCGATAGGTCTCGATCTCGCCCTGCGCCGCCTCGCTGGGCGGCACGGCCTTCGCAACCAGACCCGCAAAGGTCGTGTCGACGCCCACGAAGAAACCACCGGCGCCGTCAACCCCCTCCGCCGTCTTCACCAGCGCCAGGATCGATTGCCGCGGTCCCATCGGCTGTGCCGATCCCATGTCCTGGGAGCGGTGCTGGCTGCGCGAATCCATCGAGACCTGGTAATAGGAGCGGGCCAGGAGCGGATCGAAGGCTCCCGGCTGGAGCGTGGCCGCCTCTCCCCCAACGAACCCGCCCCGCGCCAGGTAGAGCTTGTCGGTCTGCCAGGCCTCGATGCCGTCCCCGAGTTGCTCCGGAAAGCGGCTCGGATCCGCAGCCACGTCGAAGGCTTCGTGCGCGAGCATGCCCGCGACCTGATGCTGGCCGTGGCCGTCCCTCGGCGTACCGCTGAACACGGAAACGATGACCTGCGGCCGGAACCGCCGGATGGCCCACACCACATCGCCGAGAATCTCCTCGCGGGGCCACTTGGAAAGCGTTTCCTCCGCGGACTTCGAGAAACCGAAGTCGATGGCCCGGGTGAAGAACTGCTCGCCGCCGTCGATGGCGCGCGCGGCTACGAGCTCGTTGCTGCGGATGATGCCCAGCCCTTCCCAGAACTCGGTGCCGATGAGGTTCTGGCCTCCTTCGCCCCGGGTGAGCGCGAGATACGCGGTACGGGCACCCATGCCGCGCGCCAGCGTGGTGATCGTGTTCGTGTCCTCGTCGTCAGGATGCGCCGCCACCATCAGCACCCGCTTCACCCCATCCAGCTGGCGCAGCAGGAGCCCCACGGCAACCGCGCCGCGATCGTCCGGGGGGGCCTGGGCGTGTGCGGGCACGGCGGCCGGGAGGGTGCCGATGGCCGGGAGGGCCAGTGAAGCAACGAGGGTGAGACGCGGAAATCGAAACATCCGAAACATCCTTGGTAATCATGCGCGTGCAATCATGCGCGCTCGCGTGGGGCGCAAAACGTAGCCATGGGCGCGAAAGGGGAAAAGTGCGGGGCGGCGGTCCCCTAACGTCCCGGTTCGATCTCGAATTCAGCCCCCGCCAGTTCCTCGAACCAGGCGTCCACCTGGTCGGGATCCTCGCTGAAGGCGAGCGACAGCAGCAGAAGCAATCTCGCTTTCTGCGGATAGAGGTTGTCGTTGCCGGTGCGGAAGCGATGGGTGCGCCTGAAGACCACCCCCATCTCCTCGGCCCTCTCCTGCACCTCCCCGGAGCCGCGTCCTCCCGCGAGCACGATGCCCCGGACTCCGGCTTCGGCCCACGCCGTGATGGCCTCGTCCAGCCCCGCGCCCTGGTATCCGATGAGGACCTCGACCCGGGGAAGGTCGTCCTTCGAGATCCGGCTCAGATCGAAGGGGGTCCTCCACCGCCCGGGGTCGGCACAATGCTGTACACGCGGGGGAGCCCGGTAGGTTCGCACGTCCAGTTCGTCGATGAAGCCCAGGTTGCCAAGCTCGCGTGACACGAAGGTGTCCATCCGGTAGGCATCGCCCTTCCATGCCTCCTTGGCGGCGTGGAATTCGTCGTTGAGCATGAGCACGGTGCCGAAGCAGCGCGTCTCGCCGCTCGCCGCGAGCACGATGGCGTTGAACAGGTTGGCGTGCGCGTCGGTGCCGATCACGGTCCAGGGCCGCATCGCCCCGGTGATGACCACCGGCTTCCGGCTCTGCACGGTCAGGTCGAGCCAGTAGACGAACTCGTCCATGCTTCCCGTGCCTGAAGTCACGACCACCGCGTCGGCCGTCTCGAGCGCCTCCTCGACGGCCAGGGTGAGGTCGTAGAAGTCGGCGATCGCGTAGCCGCCCGAGGGCCGGTTGCCGAACTGGACGGTGGTGACGTCCGCCACCTCGTCGATCTGGGGCCTGAGCTCCGAGAGCATCTCGTCGATGCCGAGCGAGCCGGCCCGATAGCTCTGGAAGCTGGTGCGGGTATCGGATACCCCCGCGATGGTTCCCCCCGTTGCCACGATGGTCACCCGTGGCAGCGCCCCGGCATCTGCGGGGGAATCGGCGTCCCCGGACGCCTGGGCGGTGGCCTGCGGCGAGGGAGCCGGTGCCGGTGTCGCAACCATCTCCGGCGCTGCCGCCGCGCACGCCGTGTTCGCCGCGAGGACCGCGAGTCCCTGAAAACAGGTGACCGTAAACCGTCTCATGGGCCTCTCTCCTTCGATTTCGGGTGCTCGCCGGGTCGGGTGCGGCGCGCCTGGAGCAGGGAGCGCCGATTCCCCATCAAGGATACTCGGTCCGCGGCGTTTTGCCGACCTGCGATGTCGCCCGGACCATGGGCCGGGACCATGAAGACGCTGCGTGCGGCCGCCCGCACATCCAGCGTGGTTCTCACGCCCGACGCCCACTTCACCGCATTGCCCGCATCGGGTGCGAGCTGCCGGGGAGCCGTCCGAACCCGCTCGAACAGCCTGCACGCGCCCGTCACCCGCAGGTATGCGGGATCACCCATACACCGGGTCACTCACCCGACCGCGGGGGCCAGGGATGCGCGAGGGCCGCGGGCGCCCTGGATCGGCCGATCCACCCCGCGAGGGCCGCGAGCGTGAGAAGGTAGGGGAACGCCAGGAGGAGCTGGTAGGGCACGTTCGCAAACACCGCCTGGAGTTCGAACTGGAGCGCCGAGGCCGCGCCGAAGAAGAGTGAGGCGAGGAGAACGAGGAGGGGATTCCAGCGGCCCAGCACGACCACCGCGATGGCGATGAAGCCCCGTCCCGCCGACATCCCCTCCGCAAAGGTGCCGGCGTGCGCGAGCGCCAGATGGGCTCCCGCAATGCCCGCGAGGAGGCCCGCCCCGAGCACCGCCAGGAAGCGGATGCGGCGCACGCGGATGCCCGCCGCATCGGCTGCGCCCGGTTCTTCGCCCACGGCCCGCAGGTCAAGTCCCCAGCGGGTGCGGAACAGGAAATACCAGAGGGCCGGCGCCAGGAGGCAGGCGAGGTAGGTGGTCCACGCCTGACTGAAGAGCGCCGGTCCAATGACGGGCAGCGCCGAAAGGCCCGGGAGCGGCAGAGCGGGCAGGGTGGGAAGGGTCAGCGCGGTGCCGGTGGCGCCGAACACGCTCTGGTAGACGACGCCCGCGATCCCCAGCCCTCCCAGGGTCACCGCGGTGCCGACGATGATCTGGTCGGCGTTCAGCGTGACGGCGAAGAGCGCGAAGATGGCGGCGATCGCGGTTCCGGCCGCTGCGCCCGCCAGAACGCCCGCGCCGGGGGACCCGGTGAACAGCGCCCCGAGCGCCCCGCCCAGGGCGCCCCCGATGATCGAGCCCTCCAGGCCGATATTGATGACGCCGGCGCGCTCGCTGATGGTTTCGCCCAGGGCGGCGAGGGCGAGGGGCGCGGCCAGGCGCACCGACGCCTCGAGGAAGGCCTGGAGAGCCGCCGCATCCACGGTCAGCCTCCGGTGTCGGACAGAGGGTCACCCGACCCGGAGGAGGATTCGCGCGCCTCACTGCCGGGAGAAGCCGCGGACCGGCCGGGAGGCCCCGCTCCGGTCTCCATCCCCCGGCGCAGGAACCGGTCCGCCGCCACCACGGCCAGGATGACGAGCGCCTCGATGGCGCTGACCCACACCGCGGGCACCCCCACGTCGCGCTGCATGGCCGCCGCGCCCGCCTGCAGGACCCCGAAGAACCCGGCCGCCAGGAGCACGGCGATGGGGTTCAGACCGGCGAGGAGGGCGACCGCGATGGCCGTGTAGCCGTAGCCGGGAGAGAGGTTCTCGTAGAGCGCGAAGGTCACCCCCGCCACCTCCACCCCGCCAGCCAGCCCGGCGAGCATGCCGGAGAACAGGAACGCCCCCAGCACCACCCTTCCCGTGTGGATGCGGCCGGATACGGCGGCCGCGCGCACCGAGGCGCCCACCGCCCGCACGCGGAACCCCCAGGCGCTGTTCCTCAGCAGCCACCAGAGCGCCCCGGCGAGCACGACCGCGACCGGGAAGCCCGCGTGCAGCCGGCCGGATCCGAGGCGCGGGAGCCGGGCCGCGAGCGCGATGGGGTCGGTCTGCGGGAAGACTCCGCGCGCCTCCTGCAGGGGACCGTGCACCAGCCACGCGACGGTGTGGATGGCGACGAAGTTCATCAGGATGGTCGTGATGACCTCCCCGACCCCGGCGCGGAACCTGAGTCCCACCGGCACGAGCGTCCAGAGGCCGCCGGCCACCGCCGCCGCCGCCATCGCCCCGGGCAGGAGCAGCCAGGCGGGAGCGGCTGGAAAGGCGAGCCCGACCCACACGGCCGCCACCGCGCCCGCGTAGAGCTGTCCTTCCGCTCCGATGTTCCACACACCCGCGCGGAAGGCGAGGGCGACGGCCAGCCCGGTCAGGATGAGCGGGGTCGCGCGCACCAGGGTGATGGAGGCGAACCGCTCCCAGGAGCCGAAGGCGCCCGAGACCAGCGCGTGGCCGGCGGCGACAGGGTCGTATCCGGCGAGCGCCAGCCCGGCCGCCGCCAGAACCGCCGCGGCCAGGATCGCCGTCATGCCGGCCGCCAGCGGGCCGGTCCGGCGTGACCGCAGGCGCGGCCGCAACGGCTGGCTGATCATGGGAGGCGCGCCAACCGAAGGGGGCAGGTCACGCCCGCTCCGATCCCAGCATCAGCCGGCCCATCCCCGCCGGGTTGCGCTCTTCTTCCGGAACGGCGATCAGCCGGCCGCGCACCAGCACGAACACCCGGTCGCCCAGGTCGAGCACCTCGTCCAGATCGGTGGAGAAGAGCACGATGCCCGGAGGTGCATTCGTGGGCCGGCCGCCTGCCCCGGCGTCCCCCTCGCCCGGACCGCCTCCCTTCAGCTCCACGAGCTTGTCGCGCAGGAACGCGGCGGCCGCGATATCCAGCCCGCGCATCGGGTTCTCCGCCACCAGCAGGTCGGGGGAGCGCGCCAGTTCGCGGCCCACCAGCAGCTTCTGCTGATTGCCGCCCGACAGCGACCGCGCCGTGGCGCGCCAGCCCGGTGTACGCACGTCGAACCGGGCCACGATCTGCCGCGCGGTGCGCCGCATCGCCCGCCAGGCGATCAGCGGCCCCCGGCGGTGCGCTCTGTCGTCGTGGAAGGCCAGCGCCATGTTCTCGGCGAGATCGAAACCGGGGACCAGCCCGCCCGCGCTCCGGTCCTGCGGGATAAGGCTGACGGTCGCCGGGAGGTGCACGCTGCCGGCCGCGGGAGGCAGCCTGCCCGAAAGCACGAGGGCGAGTTCGCGCTGGCCGTTGCCCTCCACTCCGCCGATGCCCACGATCTCGCCACGGTGGATGTCCAGCGTGACGTCCCGCGCCGCCATGCGGCCATCATCACCGCGGATCCCCACCGCCTCGACGCGCGCCACCCGCTCTCCCGCTTCGGCCCGGGCCGCCCCAGCCGCCCGGGTGGTCTCCCGCCCGATCATGGCCCGCGCCAGCCCGGGTGCGTCCACCGTCTCACGCCCCTGCGCGAGGACGGTGCGCCCGCGCCGGAGTACCGTGACCCGGTCGGCCACCCTCAGGATCTCGTCCAGCTTGTGCCCGATCAGGAGAACCGTCCGCCCCTCCGCAACCAGCGAGCGCAGGACGCCGAACAGCCAGTCCACCTCCTGCGGTCCCAGCACCGTGGTGGGTTCGTCCAGAACCAGGACGCGCGGGTCGCGGTAGAGCGCCTTCAGGATCTCCACCCGCTGTTTCGCGCCCACCGACAGACCGGCAACCGGGGCGCCGGCATCCACCGGCAGCCCCGTCACCCGCTCCAGCTCCGCGAGGCGCGCGTGCACCCTGTCGAGCGCGAGCCGGAGCCCGCTGCCCTCCCGCGTCCCCAGCGCCACGTTCTCCGCCACCGTCAGGCTGGGCACCAGCGCGAAATGCTGGTGGACCATCCCGATCCCGGCCGCGGCCGCCGCGCGCGTCCCCCCGGGCGGCAACCGCCGATTCTCTACCAGTACTTCGCCCCCGTCGGGAGCGAGCGCGCCGCAGAGCACCCGCATGAGCGTGGTCTTGCCGGCGCCGTTCTCTCCCAGGAGCGCGTGAACCTCGCCGGGATACGCGCGCAGACTCGCGTCGGCAAGAGCCTCGATGGGTCCGAAGCGCTTGCTCACCGACCGCATCTCGACGGCCGCGCGGGCCATGGGCTTCAAGGGCTGCCCGATTCCTCCTCCAGGAACCGGATCCGCGGCACCTCCAGGGTGCCCTGCCGGATGGCCGCCCGGGCTTCACCGATGCGGCTGAGCAGCTCCGCCGGGATCCGGTCGAGGGCGGCCGGGTTGACGATGAAGTCCACCACGTTCTCGTCGAGGCTCAGGTCGAAAGCTCCGGGAGGCAGGGTGCCGGCGACGAAGCGGGTCGCCACTTCCATGAAGGCCCGCGGGATGTCGATGGCGGCGCTTCCCGCGATGACATCGGGGGCGACGTCGTTCTGATCCCGGTTCATGCCGATGGCCCACACCGGGTCCTGGTCCCCGTGCGCCTCCCGCACCGCCTGAAACACGCCGAAGCTGGCGGCGTCGGTGTTGTGCACCAGCACGTCGGCGCCCCGGCTCAACTGGGCCGTCGCGGCCTCCCGGGCGGCGGCCACGTCGTCCCAGCTGCCGATGAAGGCCTCCAGCACCTCGATTTCCGGGTCGATGACGCGAGCCCCCGCCTCGAATGCTCGAAAGGTGCCCTGGGCGGGCGGAATGGCCACGCCGCCGACCATCCCGACCACCTTCGACCGGGTGAGCCCCCCGGCCATCATCCCGGCGAGATAGCTGCCCTCCTCCAGACGGAAGATCAGCGAGCGCACGTTGTCCGAAATGCGTCCGCCGCTCGAGACGACGATGGTCATGTCGGGGAACTCCTCACCGGCCCTCAGCGCCGCGTCCTGATACTCGAAGCCGTGGGCGAAGACCAGGTCGTAGCCGGAGGAGCCGTAGGAGAAGAAGGCCTCGTCGAACTCGGCGGGAGACCGGGTCTGCTGATGGCTGATCCGCGCCCCGAGCGACTCCTCGATCAGCAGCAGTCCTTCGTACGCCCCCGCGTACCACCCGGCATCGCTCACCGGCCCGGAGGTCAGCAGCGCGACGCGCAGGCCATCGCCCGCCGTGCCGCTCTCTCCTCCGCCGCACGCAACCGACAGCCCGCCCAGAACCCACGCCGCGGCGAGGGCGCCGCCCGAACTCCGAACAGTAGGAACGCCCATGAGTATCTCCCTGTTGCAGACGCCGTGATCCTCCGGCCGGAGCGGAGGCGTCCCGGCCTGATGCGGCCGATCGCGATCGGAACTGGCGCACCGCCTCGCACCGCGCGCAATATAGAGCCGTCCCGTGGTAACTTCGACCTGATCATCGTCCCGCAACCCGGGACCAACAGCCCCGAGCAGACGCCATGTCACAAAAGCGAGACCACTGGAATTCGAATCTGGGATTCGTCCTGGCGGCCACCGGAAGCGCCATCGGACTGGGCAACCTGTGGAAGTTCCCCTTCATCACCTGGGAGAACAACGGCGGAGCCTTCGTGCTCGTGTACCTTGTCTGCATCGCCGCAGTCGGGCTGCCCATCATGATGGCGGAGCTGCTCATCGGGCGCAGGAGCCAGAAGAGCGCGGTCGGGGCGCTCAAGGCGGTCGCCGGGCCCGCGTGGGGCGTCGTCGGGGGCTGGGGCGTCATCTGCGCCTTCATCCTGCTCAGCTACTACACCGTAATCGCCGGCTGGTCGATCTACTACTTCGCCAGGACGATGGAGTGGACCTTCAGCGGCTTTCCGAGCGGACTGGCCACCGGGGATCTGTTCAATGAACAGGTGGGCAACGCCGGTCTGCAGCTGGCCCTCTCGCTCAGCTTCAGCGTTGGAACCGTGGCCGTGGTCTATTTCGGGGTCAGCAAGGGGATCGAGCGCATCGCGCGCCTCTTCCTTCCGATCCTGTTCGGGATCCTGCTCCTGCTGCTGGTCAGCGCCCTGGGGATGAGCGGGTCGGGCGAAGCGCTGCGCTTCATCTTCCGGCCCAACTTCGCCGAGCTCGAGCCCGACGCGGTGCTGGAGGCGCTGGGCCACTCCTTCTTCACGCTCTCGCTCGGCATGTGCGCGATGATCACGTACGGCTCCTACATCGCGCGCCATCACTCCATCGTGAAGGCGTCGGCGATGATCGTCGTGCTCGATACCGTGATCGCCCTGGTCGCCACGATCATCATGTTCTCGGTGATCTTCTCGGTGGCGGGGATGAGTGAACAGGTGGGCGGCTCGACGGTGGGCATGCTCTTCATTTCGCTGCCGGAGCTCTTCTATTCGGAGGTGCCCTTCGGCGTGGTGCTGGGGCCGCTCTTCTACGTGCTGGTGGCGCTGGCGGCGCTCACCTCGACCATCTCGCTTCTGGAAGTGGTGGTGAGTTACGTGATCGACGAACGTGGCATCGCCCGCAACCGCGCCACCTTCCTGTGCGGCGGGGCCATCTTCGTGTTCACCATCTTCGCCGCGCTTTCCTTCACGGGCACCCCCTTCCTCGCCACCCTCGAGCTGTTCGCCGGGAAGGTGGGCTGGTTCTCCACCGCCGACCACTTCGTTTCCAACTGGATGCTGCCCACCGGCGGCCTGGCCATCACGCTGGCGGCCGGGTGGTTCATCAGCCGCAAGGTGAGCGAGAGCGAACTCATGGACGGCAACCAGCCCAAGTGGTTCAACTACGACACCTGGCGCTTCTTCATCCGCTTCGTGGCGCCCATCGCCGTGGCCTCGATCATCATCGCCGTGCTCTTCGGCGTCGACTTCAGCTGAGGCGCGGATGGCCGGGGATCTCCTCACCCGTCCGACGCCCAGGCGACCCGCCACGCTCGATGTGCGCGGGCGGGTTCTGTACCTGGCCGACGACACCGCGCTGGTGCGCGCCCAACTCTACGAAGGGCTGGACCTTGAGCTGAGCGACGAGCTGCGCGCACGGCTGCGCGACCAGATCTCGACCGACGAGATCACGCCCGCCTACATCTGCTTCTTCTACGACGAGACGCTGGGCGAATTCCCCTACCTGGGGCTGCGCACCACGAACGGGGAGACCGGGGCGGAGGAGTATCCCATCGGGCGGGCGAGCGTGCGCACGGGCGGCTTTACGTGCTCGGTCGCGGGCAAACGCCGGGGCAAGGGCTCAAGCAGGGAACAGAGCCCGTACGCGGAGCTGATGGCCGGAATCAGAGTGGTGGTCAGCGAAAGCATCGAGCGCATCTACAACGAGAACTGCCAGAACCTGGGCGTGCTGACCACCACCGACTTCGGTGTGGCCGAGCGCATCGCGCGCGGCGAGCCGTTGCGGCTCGAGGAGTTCACCCGCGGCAAGGACGAAATCACCCGCCAGATCATCGAGTACGGGGGCCTCTTCGAGTTCAACGTGGCCCGCATGCAGGGCAAGGCGACGGTGCCGGCGCCCGCGTGTGCCGCCGCAGCGGCTCGCGACGGCGTTGACGCGTCGCCCGGGACGACGACGGACACCTCGCACGACCGCCGTGCCGCGGAGGCCGGCGGCCCTCCCATGACCCTCGCGGAGAAGATCTTCGCGCGTCACTGGGTGGTGGATCCTGCGGGCGGGAAGGTGGGCGTCGGCTCGGTCACCCCCGGCGAGGCCGGCTTCTTCCGCACCGACATCCGCTTCTCGCACGAGTACGTGACGCCCATGGCGGCCATCTTCTTCGAACAGAAGATGGGACCGGAGGGACGTGTGCTGGACCCGGACAGCGTGCTCTTCTTCCGCGACCATCTGACCTTCCTGCACAAGGCGATGAGCCAGGAGCGCATCGAGGAGGGACTGCTCGAAGTCGCCAACCAGCTCGAGGTGAAGCAGCGCGAGTTCGCGGAGAAGCAGGGCATCCGGCTCTACGGGGAGCAGATGGGGCATCGCATGGGGTCCGTCGCCATCTGCCACTCCAAGATCCTGGAGGACTACGCGGAGCCGGGGATGCTCATCATCGGCTCGGATTCGCACACGCCGCACGCGGGCGCGATCGGGGCGCTGGCGTTCGGAGTGGGCACGACCGCCATCTTCAACTCCTGGATCACCAGGGACGTGCGCGTGCAGGTCCCGCCCTCCTTCAAGGTCGTGATCTCGGGAACGCCCGCCGATGGAGTGACGGCCAAGGACTACATGCTCGAGATCCTGCGCCACCCCTACATCCGCGACGGCCATGCGATCGGCCAGATCATCGAGTACGCCGGACCGGCCGTGGAGGCTCTCCCGGTGGACGAGCGCGCGACCATGACCAACATGGCCGCGGAGGTGGGCGCCTTCACCGGGCTGGTCGCGGCGGACGGGAAATCCGTGGAGTACCTGGTCGCCGAGCGCGGGATGGAGCGGGCGCGGGCGGAGGCGCTGGCGCGCAACATGCACAGCGACCCCGGCGCCCACTACGCGCGCGTGATCGAGATCGACGCCTCCGCCATCCAGCCCATGGCGGCGCTCCCCAACGACCCCGGCAACGGCGTGCCGCTCGACGACCTCGAGCCCGAGCACATCCGCATCGACATCGCCTATGCGGGCTCGTGCACGGCGGGCAAGAAGGAGGACATGGACATGTACGCCCGCGTCTTCCGCGAGATGCGCGACCGCTGGGGGCTGGGCGTGCACCCGGACGTGGAGTGCTTCATCCAGTGCGGGTCCACCGACGTGCGCGAGTACTGCCGTGAGCGCGGCTACCTGGACCTGTTCCGCCGGATCGGCGCCACCTTCATCGAACCGGGATGCGGCGCCTGCATCAACGCCGGACCCGGGGTCACCCGGCGCCCCGACGAGGTGAGCATCTCCTCCCAGAACCGGAACTTCCCCGGACGCTCCGGACCGGGTCAGCTGTACCTGGCTTCGCCGTTTTCGGTCGCGGCCAGCGCGGTGGCGGGCTACGTGACGGCGTGGAAACCGGGGGAGCGGCCGCGGCCCCTGGAGACGAGGCGGCGGCTGGCGGGTTGAGCCCGCGGCGTGGGCAACGGACGGGAGCACGACTGACGGGGCGATCCCGGTCGCGCATGGGAGGAAACCGGGGAGTGGCCGCTGCTGGACTCGAACCAGCGACCCCTACGATGTGAGCGTAGTGCTCTGCCAACTGAGCTAAGCGGCCGAACGAAACTCGGGCCGCACCCGAAAGCGACGGCCCGCGTTCCGCTATACCCCCACGGGGAGTCGAACCCCGGTCTCTTGGCTGAGAACCAAGTATCCTAGGCCACTAGACGATGGGGGCGTCTACAAGCAAAGGGCCGGTAAGATACCGATTCCCCCCGCGTTGAATCAACCCCCCTCCGGTTACGCGATGAGCGACCCTGAAGACACGCAGGTCTGGCGGGTGCCCGAGCCTCTGGCGGTGCACGAGGTTCGCCTGGGCGACGGCGCCGTGACCACGCTCCGGCGCCACGGGAATCCCTCCGGCCCGCGCATCGTCCTGAGCCACGGCAACAGCCTCGCGATCGACCTCTACTACCCGTTCTGGTCACGGTTGGCGGCCGACTTCGATCTCGTGCTCTACGATCTCAGAAACCACGGCTGGAATGCCGTCGGCCCGCTGCGCAGCCACAACGTGCCCACGCTCATCGACGACCACCTCCGCATCCAGGAAGCCATCGCAACGGAATTCGGGAGGAAGCCGCAGGCCGGCGTCTTCCACTCTCTCTCGGGCCTGATCTCGCTGCTGTCCCCCACGCGCGGGGGAGAGTTCGTGGCCCGCGTCCTCTTCGATCCGCCGCTGTGCGAGTTCGGAACCGCGCGCGACGAGTGCGCCGAAGTGGCGCAGCGCGCCGTCACGATGACGCTATCGCGCGCGGATCGATACTCGACCCGAGACGAGTTCGCGGAGGTGCTGCTGTACATGCCCGCCTTCCGGTACGTCGTCCCCGGGGTCCGCCGGCTCATGGCCCGGACGACGCTGCGCCGATCGGCGGACGGGGACGGCTACACGCTTCGCTGTCCCCGCGAGTATGAGGCCCACATCTACCGGTATGCCGGACAGTATGAGGCGCTGATCGACTTCGGGGCGCTCGCCTGTCCGACGATGGTCATGGGGGCCGACCCCGGCATCCCCTACACGTATTTCCCGACCACGGAGCTCCATCATATCCCGACCGTGGACTACGCCTGGCTCCCCGGGGGGACGCATCTCCTGCAGCTGGAGCAGCCGGAGGAGAGCGCGGCGAGGACGCTGGAGTATCTGAAGGCGGGCGGCCTATTCTGAAAAGCCGATGACGGCGCGAACCAGTTGGTCCAGCGCCCGGTCGAGGAGGTTGCGAGACATGGTTGCGGCAGGGGTCAGTTCGATCACCTGACCCTGCTCCCCCGCGGGGAGCACCAGGAAGCCCTGCGCGAGCAGCTGCGCGGCGATGCCTGCTCCCGCTCCAGGGTGAACGGTCGCACCCGCGAGCCTCCCGCGGGCGATCTCCACGCCGGCCAGCAACCCCAGCCCCCGCACCTCCCGCACGTGCCCGACGCCCTCCAGCGCTTCCCGCAGACGGGCGACCAGGTGCTCGCCCAGGCGGGCGGCGCGCTGGTCGAGGCGCTCCGACTCCACGAGATCCAGGAAGGCCAGCGACGCGGCGCAGGCAACCGGATGGCCGAGAAAGGTGCTGGTATGGAGGGCCTCGCCGGCGGACTCCGGCCAGGCGTCGAAGACCTCGGCCGTTCCAAGGCACGCACTCAGGGGGAAGCCGCCCCCCAGCGCTTTCCCCAGGCAGATGAGATCGGCGGTGAGGCCGAGGGCGGGTCCGGCGAACATGCTCCCGCAGCGACCGAGACCGGTGAACACCTCGTCGGCCACAACCACGGCCCCGTGCCGCCGGGCGAGGGCGCACAGTTCCGGGAAGAAATTCGGCGGCGGTATGCGCACGCCCCCTCGGCCCTGCACCGGCTCCACCAGGACCGCCCCGATCTCGGCTCCCGCGCGGGCGCCGTCCTCGAACGCCTGCTCGCAGGACGCGAGGCTCTGCGATGCCTCCTCCGCGAGGACGGGAAACGGTACGAACCTCACCCCATCGTACAGGCGCCTGCGGAAGGGCGCGCGGAAGTCGTCCCGGTGGGTGGCGGCGAGAGCGCCCAAGGTCAACCCGTGATATCCACACTCAAAGGCCAGGATACCCGGTCGGCCTGTGGATAACTGGGCGGTTTTCAGCGCGATTTCCACAGCTTCCGATCCCGCCGAGGCGAGAACGGCGCGCGCCTCCGGCCAGGGTGCGAGCCCGGTCAGGCGTTCCAGCAGTTCGACCTTGGCCTCCGGGGGATGGATGTCGCCCATGCCGTGCGTCAGCCGGTGCTGCTGTTCGGCCGCCGCCCGCATGACCCGCGGATGGCGGTGCCCGGCGAAGGCGACCCCGAACGCGCCCGTGAGGTCGACGTACACGTTGCCGTCGACGTCGCGCACGTTGGCCCCCAGCGCCTCCTCCCAGAAGACCGGAAAACGGTCGCCGATGAAGGTGACGTTGCGCGATTCGGCCCGCCGCAACCGCTTTCCGAGCGCCCGCGAGCGCGGCCCCGGCGGGGTGACCCGGATGTGCGGCGGGGAAGCCCCGAAGGGGCGGTCGCCACCCCCCTTCAGCTCTGTGGAAATCTCGCCGGCCCCCTGATGTGGAAAAGGCGTCCCGCCCCCGGTGGGGCGCCCCACCTGCCCTGCCATCTACCCCGCCGCCGCCCTAGAGCTGCGGCTCGGCGGGGATGCCCATGACGTGGTAGCCCTTGTCCACATGGAGGGTCGCACCGGTGATCCCCGCCCCCAGCGGCGAGCACAGGAAGGCGGCCGCGTTGGCCACGTCCGCCGCCGTGTTCACCTCCGGCAGGGCCGCATTGACCTTGTAGTACTCGACCATCCGGTCGATCAGGCCGATCGCGGAGGCGGCCCGGCTGGGCAGCGGGCCCGCGCTGATGGTGTTGACCCGCATCCCCCATCGCCTTCCCGCCTCGAAGGCCAGCACCCGCGTGTCGCTCTCCAGCGCCGCCTTGGCGGAACTCATCCCCCCGCCGTACCCGGGGATGACGCGCTCCGAAGCCAGATAGCTCAGCGAGACCGCGGCCGCCCCCGGGCGCATGAGGGGCCCGAAGCGCTGGACCATGCTCACCAGCGAGTAGGAACTGGCGCTGATCGCGGCCAGGTACCCGGTGCGGCTGGTCTCGATGAGGGGCTTGCGCACCTCCGGGCCGTTGGCGAGAGAGTGCACGAGGATGTCCAGGCATCCGTCCCCGAAATCCGCGCGCAGGGCGTCCGCGACTTCCTGGATGGTGTAGCCGTCGACCGCACGATAGCGCTTGTCGTCCCGGTACTTGGCGGGAATGTCGTCCGGCGTGTCGAATATGGCGTCGAGGGGATAGATCTTCTCGATCTCGAGTTCGCCGCCCCCCGGAAGCGAGCGGTCCAGCCTTCCCCTCTTGAGGCTCATGCGGAAGATGCGCATCACCGGCGGCCAGGTACCGAAGCAAACGGTGGCGCCGGCGGCCGCCAGAGCGCGCGCGATGGCCCAGCCGTATCCCCTGTCGTCCGCGACCCCCGCGATGAAGGCTCGCTTGCCGCGCAAATCTATCCCAAGCATGTGGACCAACTCCCTCGTTGTACGTTCGCGACCACTCCGATTCTCAAGTCGTGACCACTCCGGGCTGATGGTGCCGACCATTTTGGTCCCGCCCGTGTCATGCCTTTCCTCTCCTTCCCAGCCGCGTGGCCACCCAGAAGAACAGGCCTGCCGTGAACGCCAGCGCGAGCACCGTGCCCAGCCGGTCTCCCGCATCGACCCCCAGGTACCAGGCGGCGCTGACGATGGTCGCGCACGAACAGAGCACGAGCGGTCGCGCATCGCGGCGCAACCCGTACCAGAGCCCGGCGGCTCCGGCGCCGGCCAACACGGCCGCAGCTCCCGCCGGGGGCAGGTCGTACACCTCGAGCGTGGTCCCGAACCCGAGCGGGATGGCGATCAGCACCGACGCCGCCAGGTGAAGACTGTAGCGGGCGCTCCTCAGCGTCTCCGGGGCCCGGTGGATGCCCCAGAGGGCCAGCGCCGTGACCAGCACCAGCCAGGCGTCCAGCGCGAGAAGCGTCTCCTCCCCGAGTTCGAGGGGCCCGGCAGCCGTCATGCCGGCCATCGGATAGCCCGCGTAGAGGCTGACCGCGAAGGCGTAGAGCGCTCGGCGCGAGACGGACTGCGCGCGTCCGGCGCGCAGCAGCATGGCCAGCACCGCCAGCGTCACCACCAGCGCCCCGTCCAGAACCCAGATGATGATTTCGGCGTCCAAGTCGAAGGCGCGAAAGAGAAACGCGGCCAGAAAGCCATGGCCGAGAGCCGTGGCCACGGCCGGCATGACCGGGTTGTGGCGCACGAAGACGGGAATGGTCGCGACGGGAACGGCCAGGGCGAGAAGGCCGACCACGATGCCGCCCGCGGTCGTGTTGTCCCAGGCCTCCATGGAGTAGACGGACGCGGCGAGAAGCAGGATCAGACCGCTGGCCTGGAGCGCATAGGTCACGGGCACGTAGCGCCGGGCGGCCTCGAGCCGCATCCCCAGCAGCACGATCGCGACGCCTGTGCCGGCGATCACGCCCGTGCGCGCACCCGGCCCCAGCTCCGGCCATGACCAGGCGAAGAAGGTGACGGCGGCGATCACCAGGAGAATGCCGGCAGTGCCCGAGACGGCGTATTGCAGGAACCGGCGGCGCGAGCGACGTGTGCTGCGCGCGTGCTCGGCCCGCAGTTGTTCCGCCAGCTCCCCGGAAATGAGCCCGGCTTCCCGCCATCGCTCGAGGGCGGATTCGATGTCTGGTCCGGTCATCTCAGCTCCCCCCCAGCCACAGCCAGAACAGGGCGTAGGCCGCCAGGAGACCAAAGCCCTCCAGGCGCCGCACCTTGAGCGCCGTCCACGCCACGGGCCACACCAGGGCCGACAACACCACCACCGCGAGGAACTCGCGGCCGAGCACGCCCGAGGCGATCGTGAGTGGTTCGATGACAGCCGCGGTACCAAGCACTGCCGTCAGGTTGAAGATGTTGGAGCCGATGACGTTGCCGACTGCGATGTCCGCCTCGTTGCGGGTCGCCGCGACCACGGAAGTCGCCAGCTCGGGGAGCGAGGTGCCGATGGCGACGACGGTTCCGCCGATGAGCAGCTCGGAGATGCCCATGGACGTGGCGATGTCTATTGCGCTGACGACGATCAGCCTCCCCCCCAGCACCAGCAGCCCGGATCCCACGAGAACCTGAAGAATGTTCTTCCCGACGGACCTCGGCTTCGCCTGAATCTCGTCCGCGGTAAAGGCCTCGAACTCCTTCAGGATTTCGGGCGTCTCGCGCCGCGCCGAGCGCAGCAGAGCGGCCAGGTAGAGCACGAGCAGGCCCAGGAGAACCGCGCCGTCCACGCGAGACACGACATGGTCGGCGATCAGGGGATAGGCCAGCAGGGTGATGGCGAGCATGGCCGGAATCTCGCGCACCACCATGCGGCGGTTGACGCCGAGCGGCTGGACGATTGCGGTGACCGCGAGGATCAGGCCGATGTTGGCGAGATTGGAACCGAGAGCGTTGCCGATCGCGAGGTCGGAGCTTCCCCCGATGGCCGCGAGCACGCACACCACCAGTTCGGGCGCGGACGTGCCGAGGGAGACCACGGTCAGGCCCACCACGATCGGCCGCGCTCCGATCGTCCTGCCCAGTCCGGCCGCGCCGAAAACGAGCCAGTGGGCGCCGAGATAGAGGCCGACGACGCCGGCGAGGAGCCCCAGGGCCGCGAGGTACAATCCGGTTACCCGGGCGAAGCCGCGGAGCGGCGGCAGGAGGTGGGCTTCCGGGTTATCATGCCACGAACGATATACGCGCCGCCGGAATCGCGCACCGGGGTCAGTCTTCCGCGGCGGGGTAGCGCTTCAGGAAGGCTTCCTCGTCCAGAACCGTCACGCCCAGTTTTTCCGCCTTGCCGGCTTTCGATCCCGGCTTCTCGCCCTTCACAAGATAGCCGGTCGCGGAACTGACGGAGGAAACCACCCTGTCCCCCCGGTCTTCGACGCGCTTCTTCGCTTCGGATCGCGTGAGTGACTTGAGCCTGCCGGAAAAAACGACGCTCTCGCCATCGCGTCTCCCGCCTTGTCGCTCGGGGGGAGGGACGAGCTCGAAGCCCTTGGACACGATGGCGTCGACCGAGGCCGCGCGGGCGTCGTCTCCAAAGAACGCGGTGATCTTCTCCGACATGATGGGGCCGATGCCCTCCACCTCCTCGAGTCGCTCCGGCGTCGCCTCACGAAGCCTCGGGAGATCGCGGAACTCGGCGGCCAGCACGCGCGCTACCGTGGCCCCCACCTCCGGGATGCCCAGGCCGTAGATGAAGCGTGCGAGCTCGGTCTTCTTCGCGGCCTGGATCGCCGCCGCCAGTTTCGTCGACCTGGTTTCGGCAAAGCCCTCGAGTTCGAGAAGGTCCTCCGGAGTGAGGTCGAAGAGGTCGGCCGGCTGGCGAACGAGCCCCTCCTCAACCAGCAGCGCGACCGTCTCCGAGCCGAGGCCCTCGATGTCGAGCCCGGCCCGGGAAACGAAGTGCTCGATGCCGCGTTCCAGCTGCGCGGGACAGCCGAACTGGTTCACGCACACGATAAACGGTCCGTCCTCCTCCACGTCCTCACCGCAGCGAGGGCATTGTTCCGGGAAGCTGAAGGGCTCCCGGCGGACCTCGTCCGCGCCTTCCACCCGCTCGACCACCTGGGGAATGACGTCGCCGGCGCGCTGGATGCGCACCAGGTCGCCCTCGCGCACGTCCTTGCGTTCCAGTTCCTCGCGGTTGTGCAGGGAAGCGCGTGACACCGTCACGCCGCCGACCTCCACCGGGCGCAGCAGCGCTACCGGGGTGAGCTTGCCCGTGCGTCCGACCTGAACGGCGATCCGCTCCAGTCGGGTCACCTCCTGCCGGGGCGCGAACTTGAACGCGAACGCCCACCGCGGGTGGTGGGAGGTGCTCCCGAGACCGGCGCGAGGCGCCAGCGCGTTCAGCTTGAGCACCACCCCGTCGATCTCGTAGTCGAGGTCGTCGCGTTCCCGGGCAAACTCGGCGTGATAGGCGATGGCCTCCTCGACGTCCGCCACCTTGCGGGTGCGGTCAGGCAGCCTCAGGCCCCAGCCGCGCAGCGCTTCCACCGCCTCCTCGTCGGTGTCGAAAGCCTCGACTTCCCCGGTGTCGACGGCTTCCACTTCCCCGGTTCCGGAGATGGCCCATTCGACGTGGAGGATGTCGTAGGCGAAGAACTCCAGGGGCCGGGTCCGGGTGATGCGCGAGTCCAGCTGGCGCAGCGCCCCCGCCGCCGCGTTGCGCGGGTTGGCGTACGGCTCGAGGCCGGCTTCCACCCGGGTCCGGTTCAGCTCCTCGAAGGAAGAGAGGTACATGAGGACCTCGCCCCGTATGGCAAGCAGGGACGGGATCGGGAAGGCACCCGCCGGCATCTCTGACCCGCCTGCAGGCCCCGGCGGCGCCCCGTCCGCCGGGCCGCCCTCCGCATCCGGGCTCTCGGAAGACCCGAGCGTGGCCGGCTCGTCCGGCGACCCCAGCCGCAACGGCACCGACGGGATGGTGCGGGCGTTTTCGGTCACGCCCTCGCCTTCCCTCCCGTTGCCCCGGGTGACCGCGCGGTCCAGAACGCCGTTCACGTACACCAGCTCGAGCGAAGACCCGTCCAGCTTGGGTTCTGCCAGGTACTCGACCGGCCCCTCCACCGCCTTGCGCACGCGCTCGTCGAAACGGCGCACATCCTCGGGCGCCTCAGATGAGTCGAGCGAGAGCATCTGCACCACGTGCTGCACCACGGGAAGCTCGGAGAGCGGATCCGCCCCGACCCGCCGGGTGGGCGAATCGGGTGTGATCAGGCGGGGAAACGCCGCCTCGATGGCCTGAAGCTCCCGAAACAGCTTGTCGTAGGCGCCGTCCGAGATCTCCGGCCGGTTCTCGACATGGTAGAGGTGGTCGTGGCGCCTGATCTCGGCGCGCAGGCGGTCGGCTCGTCGCCGAACTTCCCCCTCGACTGGGGTCACGTCCTGGTTCTCAAGAGGTCAGGGAGACTCCTCGGGCTGGTCGAAACATGGATTGCGCCCGCCAGCGATGACGAATGACACAACGATAACCTCAACCCCATCGCCACGCCCCCGGAGGATTCGCCAGGCAGCCGGCGGAAACCGCGTTCGGGGATTGAGCCAATACGAACGCGAAAAGGCGTGGTTCAAGACATCCGGTCGTCGTCGTCCGGCGGCTGACCTCCGGGGCGGCGAAGCAGCCGTCGGGCCAGTTCGATGTCGGCCTCAGCTCTCCGTTCCGCGAAGAACTCGGCGGTGCGCATGGCGGAAACCTTCTCGGCAACCGCAGTGTTGACGAACTGGTTGATGCTGGTTCCATCTTCCCGGGCGATCTCCCTGACCGCCATCTTGAGAGATGCCGGCAATCGCAACGGATAGGTTACCGTCTGCTTCTTCCTTTCACTCATCCCGCTATCCTCCCTCGTTCAGGTCCTTCATCCTCGCCAGCGCTTGTCCGGGCGACAGCAACGCGATTCCAAAGCGCACCGGAGCGTCCCCAAAGTCTCGCCGATTGAAGGTTACGAGCCCGTCCGCACGGCCGTTGCTCGAGGCCTCGAGCACCATCTCATCCTGTGGATCGCGCAGCTGGGGACGCCAGAGGAAATGTGTGCGCACCGGCTTCGCGACCGCGCATAGGGCGGTGACGATGGTGCGAACCTCCGATTCGCTGAGGCCCGACGCGATTCGCTGTACCGGATCGTGGCATACACTCTCGTACTCAAGCGCCAGCGCCACCGACATGAGCAGCGTGAATTCTCTGTTCAGCCCCTTGTCAACCAACGCGGCCGAGGCCCCTCGCGGGCTACGGAGCGCAGCAACGACGACGTTGGTATCCAGGACGATACGCATCTCATACAATATGACATCTCATAAGATGTAGCAACGAGGGATCCCTCAGGCTCCGCAGAGAGATCCCCATTCGCCTCCAACCCCCGTTTTCCCTAGATTCCTCCGCCGTGCCAGGACCCGCGAAACACTGGAGGACACCCATGCCAGGTCGTAAACCATCCCGAGGCATTCTGCCCATTCTCCTGATCTCGGCGCTTGCCGCGACCCTGCCTGCCGCCCCCGCGGAAGCGCAGATGGAGCCCACTACTCCGCGCGGAGCCGACGAGGGCCAGGGCCCCTTCGACCGCATGGTCATCCGCGGGGTGACCGTCATCGACGGCACCGGCTCGCCGCCCCGGGGGCCGATGGACGTGGTCATCGAGAACAACCGCATCGTCGAGATAGCGTCGGTCGGGTATCCGCTGGTGGACATCAACGAGAACCGCCGGCCGGACCCGGGCGATCACGAGATCGACGGCGAGGGGATGTTCCTGCTTCCCGGCTTCGTGGACATGCACGCCCACACCGGAGGCGTCCCCAAGGCCCCGCAGGGCGAGTACGTCTACAAGCTCTGGCTGGGACACGGGATCACCACGTCGCGCGGCGTGCCCCACGGCGGGTTCGAGTGGCAGCTGCGCGAGAAGGCGATGGCGGCCAATAACAGCATCGTCGCGCCCCACATGTACTCGTACGTGCGCCCCGGGAGCGGCGAGGGCTGGGGCGGGCGCCCGATCTTCACGCCGGACGACGCGCGCGAGTGGGTGCGCTGGGCCGCGTCGCAGGAGATCGAGGGCCAGACCATCGACGGCCTCAAGCTGGGCGCCTACGACCCCGAGATCATGGCCGCGCTCATCGACGAAGCCCACCAGTTCGACCTGGAGACCGTCGCCCACCTCGACCAGATGGGCATGGCGCGCATGACCGCTGTCGACGCGGCGCGCGTGGGGCTGGACATGATGACGCACTACTACGGGCTCCTCGAGTCCATGCTCACGGACTACTCCGTCCAGGACTGGCCGCTCGACTACAACTACAACGACGAGCAGCACCGCTTCGGCAACGTGGGACGCCTCTGGTACCAGTCCGCCGAGCCTGGAAGCGAGCAGTGGGAGGCGCTCATCGACGAATTCCTGGAGCTCGGCTTCGGGCTCGACCCGACGATGACCATCTACGAGGCGAGCCGGGACGTGATGCGCGCCCGCGAGGCGGACTTCCACGAGGAGTTCACGCTTCCCTCGCAGGACGACTTCTACCAGCCCAGCCGCGTGGCGCACGGATCCTACTGGTTCTACTGGACCACCGAGGACGAGTACCACTGGCGCAGGTTCTACCAGAAGTGGATGCACTTCCTGAACGACTACAAGAACGCCGGCGGAATCGTCACGACCGGGTCGGACTCGGGCTTCATCTACAAGCTCTACGGCTTCGACTACATCCGCGAGTTCGAGCTGCTGCGCGAGGCGGGCTTCCATCCCACCGAGGTGATCCGCTCCGCGACGCTGTATCCGGCGCAGATGCTCACCAAGTACAGCGATGAGCCCGCCGACTTCGGGATCATCCGCCCGAATATGCGCGCCGACCTGGTGCTGGTCGACGAGAATCCGCTCGAGAACCTGAAGGTGCTGTACGGCAACGGTGCGCCGAAGCTGGACGACGAGACCGGGGAGCCGGGGCGCGTCGGCGGCATCAGGTACACGATCAAGGACGGCATCATCTACGACGCCCGGCAGCTGCTGGAGGACGTGAAGGAGATGGTGCGGCAGGCGAAGGCGGAGCGGGCGGCGGTCTCGGACGGCTCCCGGCGGTAGATTTCCCGGGTTGGGGCACGCGGGCGCCTGGTCGCCGGCCCGTAGTGAACACCCCGCGATGACCGCCGCAAGCGAGAGTGGCCGGACACCCCTCGACATCGCCAGCCTGCGGGCGGACACCCCCGGCTGCCGGGAGCGGGTCCACCTGAACAACGCGGGCGCCGGCCTCATGCCGGCGCCCGCGTTGCGTGCCGCACGCGACCACCTGGAACTCGAGGCGCGCATCGGCGGCTACGAGGCCGCCGACGCGCGCGCCGGCCAGGTTGCCGCCGCCTACGAAGCGGTCGCCGGGCTGCTCGGGGCGGCGCCCGCCAACATCGCCTTCATGGAGAACGCCACCGCGGCCTTCAACCAGGCCCTCTCGTGCATCCCCTTCCAGCGCGGCGACGTGCTGGTGACCAGCACGAACGACTACGTCTCCAACCAGATCGCCTACCTGTCCCTGCAGGCCCGCCTGGGGGTGGAGGTGGTGCGGGCGCCCGACCTGCCCGAGGGGGGCGTCGATCCGGCGGCGGTCGCGCGCATCATCCACCGCCGGGGCGCGCGCCTGGTCGCGCTCACGCACGTGCCCACCAGTTCCGGTCTGGTGCAGGCGGTCGAGGAGGTGGGGCAGGCCTGCCGCGAGCGCGGCGTCCTCTACCTGGTCGACGCCTGCCAGTCGGTGGGGCAGATGCCGGTGGACGTCCGCGCCATCGGCTGCGACTTCCTCTCCGCCACCGCCCGCAAGTTCCTGCGCGGGCCGCGGGGAGCGGGCTTCCTCTACGTTTCGGACCGCGTCCTGGACATGGACCTCGAGCCCCTGCTGCCCGACCTGAGGGGCGCGCACTGGATCGACACCGACCTCTACCAGCCGGCCCCGGACGCGACCCGCTTCGAGAACTGGGAGTTCGCGTACGCGCTGGTGCTGGCGACCGGCGAGGCGGCGCGCTACGCGACCCGGCTCGGTCTTGACAACATCCGCGAGCGCGCGTGGGCGCTGGCGGACTTCGCGCGCGATACCCTTGCCGCCATGGACGGCGTGACCGTCCTGGACCAGGGGCGGGTCCGCTCCGCCATCGTTTCGGTGCACCTGGAGGGCCACGACCCCGTCGAACTCGTCCACGAACTCCGCGAGCGGGGCATCAACACCTCCGCCACGCCCCATGGCTACGCCCTGATCGACCTAGACGCCAAGGGGGTCGAGAGCACGCTGCGCGTCTCTCCCCACTACTACAACACCCGCGCTGAAATCGAGGCGCTCGTGGACGCGCTCCGCGATCTCCCGCGGAACGGCCCGGGTCAGTCCGGCAGTTAACGGGCGCTCTCCCGCCAGGTCCTCCATTCATCCGCTCGACACCAAATCCCATCGATCACCAGGACAACGCCATGAAGCACCATCGATCGATCGCCGCCGTTGCCGTCCTCCTCCCGGCGCTCGCCTTCGCCGCCTGCAACCGCGACGCCCCGTCCCTCGAGGATGCCCCCGTGGACGAACCCGCCGCCAGCGTAGCGACTCCCCCGCTTCCCGAGGGCGCCCAGGCTTTCTCCCTCCTCGGCGAGCCGCTGTTCCCCAACCCGGCGGCGCCGGACATCGCGGCGCAGCAGGCCGAAGACATCGATGTGGCCCGCGCCGACTACGAGGCCGACCCGGACGACGCCGACGCCATCATCTGGCTGGGCCGGCGCATCGGCTACACGGGGCTCTACCGCGAGGCCATCGACGTCTTCAGCGAAGGGATCGAGAAGCATCCCGGGGACGCCCGCATGTACAGGCACCGGGGGCACCGCTGGATCAGCGTGCGCGAATTCGACCGGGCCATCGAGGACCTCTCCCACGCCGCCGCCCTGGAGGAAGGCGCGCCCGACGAGGTGGAACCGGACGGCCAGCCCAACGCCCGCGGCATCCCCACCAGCACCCTCCAGTCCAACATCCACTACCATCTGGCGCTCGCGCACTACCTGAAGGGCGATTTCGAAGCCGCGCTCCCGGCCTACGAAGACTACATCGCCGTCACCACCAACCCGGACCAGCTGGTCGCGATATCGCACTGGTGGTACATGGCGCTCCGCCGCCTGGGCCGCGACGAAGAAGCGGCCGCCGTCCTCGAGCCCGTGACCGCCGACCTCGACGTCATCGAGAACACCAGCTACCACCAGCTTCTGCTGATGTACAGGGGCGAGATCGAGGCCGACGAGCTGTGGGACCCGGCGCAGGAGGATCCATCCGGCGTGGCCATCGCCTGCGGCGTGGCGACCTGGCACCTCTACAACGGGCGCGAAGAGCTGGCGGAGGAGATGTACCGGCGCATCCTGGAGGGCTCGGGCTGGGCCGGATTCGGCTACATCGCGGCGGAAGCCGAGATCGCGCGCCTCCAGGCCGGCTGATCCGGCCCTGCAAGCCGGCTGATCCAGCCTTCGATTGCTTGACCCTTGGGACGCCCAATTCTAGATTCCTGAAACCGAGAATCATTCTTGATTACAGGGGCTCCCGGACGGAGCCCCCTGTCATCTTCCACCCCTGGGCCCCCGCATCTGCGCGGGCCGGAGCCCCTCTCGACCGATAGCAATGAGCGACGCGCCAATTCTGAGAACCGCCGGCCTGCGCGCCCGGGTCACCGAAGAGGAGATGGAAATCCTCAAGGGTGTCGACCTTGCGATCCGCCCCGGTGAGATACACGCCATCATGGGCCCGAACGGGTCCGGAAAGAGCACGCTGGCCAAGGTGCTCGCCGGTCATCCGGGGTATGAGGTGACCGGCGGCAGCGCCTTCTTCGACGGCCAGGACCTGCTGGAGCTGGAAACCGACGAGCGCGCCCGCGCGGGCGTCTTCATGGCATTCCAGTATCCCGTCGCCATCCCAGGCGTCTCCATCGCCAATTTCCTGCGCACCGCGCTGCAGGCTCGCCTCGAGGACGGCGAGGAACTCGACCTGTTCGACTTCCAGGACATCCTGCTGGAGCGCATGGAGCTGCTGGAGATGTCCCCTTCCTTCGCCGAGCGCGCGGTCAACGACGGCTTCAGCGGGGGCGAGAAGAAGCGCAACGAGATCCTGCAGATGGCGGTTCTGGAGCCGAGTCTGGCCATCATGGACGAAACCGACTCGGGTCTCGACATCGATGCGCTCAAGGTCGTGGCGCGCGGCGTCAACACCCTGCAGGAGGAGCGGCCCGCGATGGCCGTGCTGCTCATCACGCACTACCAGCGGCTGCTCAACTACATAGAGCCCGACTTCGTCCACGTCATCGTGGACGGGCGCATCGTCCTTTCCGGCGGTCCGGAAGTCGCGCTCAGCCTGGAGGAAGGCGGCTACCACGAGCACCGGAAGCTGCAATCGACCGTTTCCGCCGCCTGACGGCGAACGGCCAACCCGCGAGGTCCAACATGCCCAGCAACGAAGCCGTACAAGACATCGGCCTCGACGATTACAAATACCATTTCATCACCGAGGACGAACCCGTCTTCCGCAGCGGGCGCGGCCTGAACGAGAAGGTCGTGCGCGAGATCTCGGCGCAGAAGGGCGAGCCGGAGTGGATGCTCGACTTCCGCCTCAAGGCGCTCGCCATCTACAACGCCAAGCCGATGCCCACCTGGGGCGGCGACCTCTCCCAACTGGAGTCGGTGCTCGGCGAGATCTTCTTCTACGTGCGCCCCCAGGAGCGCATGGAGCGATCGTGGGACGACGTTCCGGTGAACATCAAGGAGACCTTCGACCGGCTGGGGATTCCGGAGGCCGAGCGCGACATCCTGGCCGGGGTCGGCGCCCAGTACGAGTCGGAGATGGTCTACCATTCGCTCAAGGCGGAATGGGAGGCCCAGGGCGTCATCTTCGACTCCATCGAGGACGGCCTGCGCAACCACCCGGAGCTCTTCCGCGAGCATTTCGCCACCGTGATCCCGGCCGCCGACAACAAGTTCTCGGCGATGAACTCGGCGGTCTGGTCTGGCGGATCCTTCGTTTACATCCCGCCGGGCGTCGAGCTGGATACCCCGCTGCAGGCGTATTTCCGGGTGAACCAGGAGCAGATGGGGCAGTTCGAACGCACCCTCATCATCGCCGACGAGGGCTCGCGCGCCCACTACATCGAGGGGTGCACCGCACCGGTTTATTCGACCGAGTCGTTCCACTCCGGCGTGATCGAGATCGTGGTCAAGCCGGGCGCGCACTTCCGCTACACCACCATTCAGAACTGGTCCAACAACATGTACAACCTCGTGACCCAGCGCTCGCTGGTGCACGAGAACGCGACCATGGAATGGCTGGACGGGAATCTCGGGTCCAAGCTCACCATGAAATACCCGTCGTGCTACCTCGTGGGAGAGCGCGCGCACGGCTCGATCCTGTCGATCGCCTACGCGGGCAACGGCCAGCACCAGGACACGGGCGGCAAGGTCGTCCACGCGGCGCCCCGCACGAGTTCGTCGATCGTCTCCAAGTCCATCTCCAAGGGGAGCGGACGGGCGAGCTACCGGGGGCTGTGCAAGGTCTACGAGGGATCCACGGACGCGAAGTCGAACGTGGAATGCGATGCGCTGCTCATCGACGAGGCGGCGCGCACCGACACCTACCCCTACATCGAGATCGACGAGAACCAGTCCACGGTCGGGCACGAGGCCCGCGTGTCCAAGGTGGGGGAGGAGCAGATCTTCTACCTGATGAGCCGGGGCATGCCGGAAGAGGAAGCCATGGCGCTGATCGTGCGCGGCTTCATCGAGCCGATCGCCCGACAGCTGCCGCTCGAGTACGCGGTTGAGCTGAACCGGCTGATCGAGCTGGAGATGGAGGGGTCGGTAGGATAACGGGAAGCGACAGGATCACACGCACATTCGCGCCCGCCCGCGGGCGTTGAGCATAAAAGCAACGGCATGTCCCGGACATCGACATTACAGGCTCCCGCCGCGGGGCCGCTGGAAGGAGTGACGGCGACCATCAACGCGGCGGCCGTGGAGCGCCTGGCGGCCGGCGAGCCGGACTGGCTGGCGCAGCGCCGCTGGCGGGCCTGGGAGGCCTACGAGCGGACCCCACTCCCCACGACCCGGCTCGAGGAGTGGCGCTACACCGACCTGTCGCGCACCCTCGACCTCGACGCTCTGCGTCCCGCGGCCCCCGGCCCCCGCGGCCTCTCCCCCGACGCATGGCCCGCCGAGCTGCGCCAGGCCATGCGCGAGGACTGGGACGCGGCCGGCCATATCGTCGAGATCGACGGGCGGGTGGTGCACACCGACCTCCTGCCCGAACTGGCGGCGCAGGGCGTGGTGCTGGCGTCGCTCACGGATGCGGTCCACACCCACGAGGATCTGCTTCGCGAGCACCTGGCGGTCGAAGCGATCCCCCCGGACCAAGGCAAGTTCTCCGCACTCAACGCGGCGCTCTGGACCGATGGCGCCGTGCTGTTCGTGCCCCGCAACGTGACCCTGCCGCTGCCCGTTCGCATCACCCGCTGGGTGTCGGATCCGGCGGCGGCCTACTTCACCCGCACCCTGGTGGTGGGAGAGGGCGGGTCCACGCTCTCGGTGGTTGAGGAGTGCCTGTCGCCGAGTTTCGGGGAGCAGACCTTCTGCCTCTCGGCCACGGAAGTTCTCGCCGACGACAACAGCGCCACCCATTACGCGTCCCTGCAGCGGATGGGGTTGGGCGTGTTCCACATGGCGCTCTACCGTTCGCTGGTCGGCCGCGACGCGCGCACGGATTCTCTGCACGTGACCCTGGGGGCAAGCACCGCGCGGCTGGATCTGAACTCGGAGCTGGGCGCGCCCGGAGCCCACAGCCACATCCTGGGTCTCTATTTCGGCAACGAGGACCAGCACTTCGACCACTGCACCAGCCAGAACCACGCGGCGCCCCACGCCACCAGCGATCTGCTCTACAAGGGGGCGCTGGACGACGCCTCGGGTTCGGTGTTCCGCGGCATCATCCGCGTCGCTCCCGGCGCCCAGCGCACCGACGCCTACCAGACCAACCGCAACCTCCTGCTCTCCGAGGAGGCTTCGGCCCATGCGCTGCCCAATCTCGAGATCGAAGCGGACGACGTGCGCTGCTCGCACGGGGCCACGGTGGGTCAACTCGAGGAGGAGGCGCTCTTCTACCTGCAGAGCCGGGGGCTGTCGCGGCGTCGGGCCGAACGCCTGGTGGTGCGGGGCTTCCTGCAGGACGTGCTGCGGCGGCGCCCGCCGGGAGGCGTGACCGAGAAGGTGACGCGGGCCATCGAGGAGAAGCTCCGTGGCTAACGGTCCCCGGCTGCATCCGCGGCCGCGGGCGGCTCGTCCACGGGCTGCCGGGCGCGGGGCTTCCGCGCTGCGCGAGGGAGGCGCCGGGCCCGGGGAGGAAAGGGCTCGTGTTTAGGAAGAAGCCGGAGTGGCACTGCGTGGCGGATGTGGATTCGTGCCCTCCGGGTTCGCTGCTCGCGGTGATGGCCGGAGACACCCCCGTGGTGCTGGCGAACGTGGACGGCACCTTCTACGCCCTCCGCGACCGCTGCTCCCACGCCGACTATCCGCTCTCCGACGGGTCGCTGGACGGCGACCAGGTCGAGTGCATGTACCACGGGGCCCGCTTCGACCTTGCCACCGGACGCGCCCGGTGCCTGCCCGCGATCCGGCCGGTTCGCTCCTACCCGACCGAGGTGCGGGATGCGGCGGTGTTCGTGCTGGCGGGAAAATGAACGGTCCTGCGGCGCCGGCCGGAGCCCGCGCCAGCGAGAGGCGCTCGCGGGCGAACGCCTTCGCCGCCGCGGTCCGGCGCGACTTCCCGGCCCTGCAGCAGGAAGTCAACGGCAAGCCGCTGATCTACCTCGACAACGCCGCCTCCACCCAGAAGCCCGACGCGGTCATCGACGCGATCGCGCACTACTACCGGCACGACCACGCCAACGTGCACCGGGGCATCCACGAGCTGGCGCGCCGGGCGACCGAGGCCTACGAGGGCGCGCGCCGAAAGGTCGCCCGCTTCCTGGGCGCCGCCGACGCCGCCGAGGTGATCTGGACGCGCGGCACCACCGAAGCGATCAACCTGGTGGCGAGCGGCTGGAGCCACACCTTCCTCGGCGAGGGCGACGAGATCGTGCTCTCGACCCAGGAGCACCACTCCAACCTCGTGCCCTGGCAGCTCGCCGCCGCCCGCGCCGGAGCCCGCCTGCGCTACCTGGAGCTCGACGGCGAGGGCCGGCTCCGGCTCGACCAGCTCCCGGGGCTGCTCTCGCCACGCACCCGCATGGTGGCCCTCTCCCACGTGTCCAACGCGCTGGGGACGGTCAACCCGGTGGCGGAGATCGCCGAGCAGGTGCACGCCGCCGGCGCCCTCCTGCTGGTGGACGGCGCGCAGGGCGCCCCCCACCTGCCCGTCGACGTGACGGCGCTCGGTTGCGACTTCTACGCCGTCTCGGGCCACAAGATGTGCGGGCCCACCGGGATCGGCGCCCTCTGGGGACGGCGCGAGCTGCTCGATCGGATGGAGCCCTACCAGGGTGGCGGCGAGATGATCTCGGTGGTCGAGCGCGACCACAGCACCTGGGCCGAGGTGCCCCACAAGTTCGAGGCCGGCACGCCCAACGTGGCCGGGGCGGTGGGGATGGGGACGGCCGCCGACTACCTCACCGGCATCGGGCACGCCGCGCTCGCCGGGCACGAGCGCACCGTGCTCGAATACGCGCTCGACCGCCTGGCGACCGTCAAAGGCATCCGCCTTTTCGGGCCGCCCGCCGCCGAACGCTGCGGGGTGGTGTCGTTCCTGCTCGACCATGCCCACGCCCACGACGTCGCGACCATCCTGGACGCGGAAGGGGTCGCGGTGCGGGCAGGCCACCACTGCGCGCAGCTGGTTATGAAGCACTTCGGCGTGCCCGCCACCTCGCGCGCCTCCTTCTACTTGTACAACGACACCGAAGACGTGGACCGGCTGGTCGAGGGGCTGGACCGGGTGAACGCCATCTTCGGCTGAGGCGACAGACCGCGGAAATCGCACCATGACCCAGATCGCCCTGAGTTCGCTCTACCAGCAGCTCATCCTCGAGCACTACCGCAAGCCGCGAAACAAGGGCCGGCTGCCCGCCCCGACCGTGGTCGTGCACATGAACAACCCCGTCTGCGGCGACGATATCCAGCTGCATCTGGCGGTGGATGCCGAGCAGCGGGTGACCGCCGCCACCTTTCTCGGCCACGGCTGCTCCATCTCCCAGGCCTCGGTCTCGATGATGACCGTGCGCCTGAAGGGGAAGACCCTCGACGAAGCGATGGCCCTCGCCGACCGCTTCACCGAGATGATGCACGGAAGCAGGGAGGCCGCCCGCGACAGGGCGTTGGGCGAACTGCGCGCGCTTCAGGGGGTGAGCAAGTTCCCGGTGCGCATCAAGTGCGCGCTCCTCGGCTTCGACGCGCTGCAGGAGGCCGCGAAGCGAGTCCGGGCAGCGTCAGCAGCGTCAGAGTCGGACGGAGGATAACGCCGACCGCGCTTCTCCGAATGCCCGGACGTCAGGGCTCCAGCAACACCTTCACCGCCCCGCTCGCACGATGGTTGGCGGCGGCGCCCAGCGCGGTGCGGAACTGTCGCAGCGGGAAGACGTGGGTCACCATCTTCTCCAGAGGCGTGCCCGTTTCCTCCATCAGCTCGTGCGCGATCGCCATGGTGTGGCGGGTCCCGCCCCGCCAGCGCTCCCGGCCGTACCCCACGTACCCCTTCAGGTCGAGCTCCCGGGCCCACATCAGTGTCAGGTCGAGCCGGGTCCGGCCCGCGCACCCCAGCATCACCACGCGTCCCCGCGGTGCGGCGAAGCTCAGTGACTGGGCCAGGCTTCCCGCGCTGCCCACGCAGTCGAAGATCAGCGGAAACCCCCCGCGCTCGAAGACCTCGGGGCCCACGATGGGCTGATACGCCACCGCCCCGGTGTCGACCAGCGCGTTGCGGGCCTCGAAGCCCGGCGACACCACGTCGGAGGCGCCGAACGTCCGCGCCAGCTCCGCTTCGTGCGGGCGCTTGGTCTGGCCCAGCAGGAATCCGTCGAAGCCCAGCGCGCGCAAGGCCCAGATGGTGCCCAGCGCGATGGGGCCGCTGCCGATCACCAGCACGGGTTCGTCCGGGTGAGGGGGGCTGCGGAGCGCGCCGTGCACCCCGATCGAGATCGGTTCGGTCAGGACCGCGCGGCGGTCGGGAATGACGTCCGGAACCGGAAACAACTGGCTCTCGTGCGCCACCATGCGCTCCCCCCAGCCCCCCGGCAGATCGCCGTGGTAGCCGATGGTGAGCCCGCGTCCCAGGCGGCGGCCGCTCTCGAGCGGGGGACCTTCCTCCCCCGCCCGCTCGCACGTGGAATGGAGGCCCGCGTCGCAGGACCGGCAGTGGTCCGCCGCGCCAAAGCCGCGCGTGGTACACGAAATCATCGGATCCACCACCACCCGCTGGCCCACCTCCACGGCGCGCACCCCGGGCCCCGTCTCCACCACCCGCGCGAGGATCTCGTGGCCGAGCACCGCCGGGAAGGAACCGAAGGGCTCCATCGACGGGCTGGCGGCGTAGGTCACGTTGCTGATGTCGGATCCGCAGATGCCGCTCTGCAGCACCTCCAGCCCGACCCACGACGGCCCGGGCAGCTCGGGGACGGGCAACTCCTCGAGCCTGACGCCACCGGCGGCCCCGAAGAGCGCCCAGTCGGTCACCCGGCCGAGCGACTTGGCGATCAGGTACCCCGGGATCGAAACGTGAAAACAGACGGCGCGCATGGCTGGCTCGAGGCTGGTCGGAAGCAGTTTGGGGGATTGCGGCCTCGGTACGGGTTGGCCGGAAGCCGGTGCTCAGGGCTGGCCCTCCTCTCGCAGCGCCCTGAGCGCCAGACGAACCTGCACCGGCACCATCGCCCGGCGCCAGTCCGCATCGACGATCGCGTTTTCCAGCGGATGGCACTGGCGGAAGGCCCGCTCCGCGAGCGCCTCGATCACCTCGTTCGAGAGCGGGCGGCCCAGCGCGATGCGGGCCCATCCGGTCAGCAGCCGCGGCCGGGCGCCCAGCGCGGTCACCACGCCCATGATCTGGCAGGTTCGACCGGAGCGCTGGAAGTCGGCGGAGACGGCCACCGACAGCAGCGGGAAGTCGATGGAGCGGCGCTGGCGCAGCTTGGTGTACGCCGCGCGGCTGTCGCGCGAGGGGAAGGGAACGCGCACCCGGGTAACGATCTCCCCCGGCTTCCTTCGGCTGTTCCAGATGCCGTCAGCCAGGAAGAAGTCGTTCAGGCCCACTTCCCGGCGTCCCTCCGGTCCGGCCAGTTCAACGGTCGCGCCCAGCGTCATGAGCACGGGCGGGGTATCGGCCGAATGCGCGGCCACGCACTTCTTCCCCACGCGGGTGACGTGGCACACATCCCCGTCCTTCTTGAGGCAGTACCCGAGGGCATCGCGCCAGAACTCCGTCTGGTTGTAATACGTGCAGCGGGTGTCCAGGCAGATGTTGCCCCCCAGGGTGCCCATGTTGCGCAACTGCGGCCCCGCCACCTGCCCGGCCGCGGCGGCCAGCGACGGGAACCGGCGCCGCACCTCGGGATGCCGCGCGACCGACGCCAGCGTCTCGGCGCCTCCGATCACCAGGGCGCTGCCCTCGCGCCGGAACCCCCTCAAGCCGCGGATCTGCTTGAGCGCGATCAGGTGGTCGGGGGTGAAGAGTCGATGCTTCATGTTGGGGATGAGATCAGTGCCCCCGGAGACCGGAAGCGCCCGGCTCCCCCAGCGGTCCAGCAGCCCCACGGCTTCGTCGACGGTTCGGGGCCGGTGATACCGGAACGGCGGCAGGCGCAGCATCAGCGATCCCCGCCGGCCACGCCCGGAGCCAGGGGCCGGGCAACCATGATCCCGTCCTGGCTTCCGATGCGCTGCACGCGCTGCGAGAGCGGAACCTCGCTGATCTGGACCGCGGACCCGACCAGGGGGGCATGGAGCAGGAACACGCTGCCGTCGCGCACCAGCGCCAGACCGGTGTGCGCGATGTCGAGGCCCTCGACGGTGGACGTGGCTGCGATGATGTCGCCGTCGGCGATGTCCGCAGCCGCGTCCTCGATGTGCTCCTCGCCGATGTAGTAGCGCGGCCGCGCGCTCAGCCGCGCCTCCGCGCGCGCGATCTCGTCGACCACGCCGGGCTGGGAGAGCTGCCGGTAGGCGTCCGGGTGCGTCGACATGAAGTCGATCGGGGTATCGTCGGCCATGCCGCCGAGCTCCAGGGAGACGTCGCGCACCAGCCCGCGCGCCTCGTTGTCGGCGATCCACTCCGAGAAATAGTGCAGCCGGCTCGGATAGCCCTCGAGCTTCCCGCCCCGGTACCGGATCTCGGTAAGCAGGCGCCGGTACTCGTCGCGCAGCATCTCCTCGTTCTCAAGCACGGACGGGTTGTGGAGATGAACGAGGCGGCCCAGCGCGAGCACGTTCTCGACGAAGGTGACGCAGTCGAGTTCCGTCAGGTTGATGACCAGCCGCTCGGGACCGCCCACCTCCAGTGTCGCGGGCACGTACGCGGTGCCCACGAAGGTGACCCCGATGCGTGCCATGGTCTCGCCCAGCGGGCGCAGGTGAAGCTCCTCGTCCCAAGCCTGGGCGAGGGCCGAGCGCACGATGTCCCAGTCCTCCGCCGTCCCCTCGGACATCGCCAGCAGGCGGGCCTCCTCGGCGTCAGACCCGGAATCGCCGGACTCGCAGGATGCGGCGGCGAAAACGGCTGCGGCGACCGTGGTCCATCGCACCAGGCCGCGCATCAACCCACTCCCGCAGTCGCCGCGCCGGCGTGCGCCGATTCCCCGGGCGCGGCGGCCCGTCGCCGGGGCGGCTTCAGCGACCTCGGGCCCCCGGCGTCCCGGATGGCCTTCCACACGTTCGGCGGCGAGAAGGGCAGACGGTCCATGCGAACTCCGGTTGCGTCGTAGATGGCGTTGGCGATCGCGGGGATCGAGGAATGGAGCGGGCCCTCGCCCGCCTCCTTGGCGCCGTAGGGCCCCTCCGGATCGATCGACTCGACGATCAGCGACTCGATTTCCGGGGTGTCCAGGCTCGTGGGGATGCGGTAGTCGAGGAGCGAGGGCGCGTTGTGGAGCCCGGCGCGCCCCTGCGAGGCCGTCTTGAAGATATGCTCCTCCATGAGCGCCTCGGCGAAGCCCATGTAGACGGACCCCTCCATCTGGCCTTCCACCAGCACGGGGTTCAGGGCGCGCCCGCAGTCGTGCGCCACCCAGATCCGGGCCACGTCCACGACCCCGGTCTCGACATCCACCTCGACCTCCGCCACATGGGCCGTGAAGGAGTACGCGGGCGACGCGCCGATGGTCCCGCCCCGGTAGTCGCCGTGATTGTCGCGCGGGGTGTTGTACCAGCCGGTGGCCCCCAGCGTGCCGAAGCGCGCCTCGGCCAGGTTGAACGCCTGCGCGATGGGCATCCGGCGCTCGGTGTCCGGCGCGTAATACGCCCATCCCCCGGCCAGTTGTACCTCGCCCGGACGACACTCCCAGTCGCCGGCGACGGCCTCCTGCACCTTTCGCCGCAGCTTCCGGGCGGCGTCGATGCAGGCGTTGCCGAGCATGAAGGTGATGCGCGACGAATAGGCGCCCAGGTCCACCGGGGTGAAGTCGGTGTCGCCGGCCAGCACGCGCACGTACTCGAGCGGCACGCCCAGCTCCTCTGCGGTGATGTACGCGACCATGGAATCGCAGCCCTGCCCGATCTCCGAAGCGCCGCTCAGCACCGCCACCCGCCCCGACCTGTCCACCTGCAGCTGGATCGCCGACTGCGGCATCTCGTTGGGATAGACCGGGTAGTTGGTCCCGGAGATGTAGCACGATCCGGCCACCCCGAGTCCCCGTCCCCGGGGAAGCCGGCGGAAGCGTTCCCGCCAGCCGCTGGCCTTCTCCACCGCGTCCAGGCACTCCAGGAAGCCGTTCGAGGTGACGCGCAGCTCGTTGACCGTGCGCGTGTCGCTGCCCATGAAGTTGACGCGCCGGAGCTCGATGGGGTCCATGCCCAGCCTCTCGGCCAGCTTGTCCAGCTGCACCTCGAAGGCGAAGCGCGGCTGCACCGAGCCGTGGCCGCGTTTGGGGCCGCACGCGGGCTTGTTGGTGTACACGCGCGTGGAATCGAACCGGTACGCGGGCATGGCGTAGGGCGCGGTGAGCAACTGGCCGGCGTAATACGTGGTCACCAGCCCGAAGGACGCGTAGGCGCCTCCGTCCAGCACGACCTCCGCGTCCACCGCCTGCAGCCTGCCCTCGTCGTCGGCGCCCGTCCGGTACTTCATGTGGAAGGGATGCCGCCCGCGGTGGGCGTAGAACACCTCCTCGCGGGTGTACAGGATCTTGACCGGGCGCCCCGTCACCATGGCCAGGCGGGCGACGCAGAACTCCAGGTCGAAGGGCTCGGACTTTCCGCCGAACGCCCCGCCCACGGGCGGCTGGACGACCCGGATGGTCGCGGGATCCAGCCCCAGCACCGAGGCCAGCTCGCGGTGCAGGTAGTGGGGGACCTGCGTGGCCGACCACACCGTCAAACGTCCGTTCTCGTCGTAGCGGCCGATGGCGCAGTGCGGCTCGATGGGCGTGTGGGTGGTGCCCTCGAAGAAGTACTCGCCCTCCACCACCACCTCCGCGCCCGCCATGCGCCCGTCCACCTTGCCGAAGCTGAGCTCCACGCGCTTGGTGACGTTGCCGTTCCGCCCCTCCCGGCGCGGCTCGTGGATGAAGGGACGCTCCTCGCTCCCGTCCGCCGCGAGCGCCTCCTCCGGATCCAGACAGGCCGGCAGTTCCTGGTAATCGACGCGGATGCGCGACAGCGCCCGGATGGCCGTGTCCTCGTCCACCGCCGCCACCGCGGCAACCCCGTCACCGATGTAGCGCACCCGCTCCACGCACAGCGGGTATTCGTCGGGCGTCCAGGGAATGATGCCGTATCGGACCGGCATGTCCCGCCCGGTGATGACGGCGTGCACGCCCTCGAGCGCAAGCGCCCGGGAGGCATCGATGGAGAGGATGCGGGCGTGGGGATGCGGGCTCCGCAGAATCTTTCCGTGCAGCATGCCCGGGAGCGAGATGTCGTCGGTGTATGCCGCCTTGCCCGTGGCCTTGGCCAGACCGTCCACCTTGCGCTGCGGCTTGCCGATCAGGCGGAAACCGGACCCGCCCCCCGAGTCCGGCTCCGGTGCGTCTCTCGTTTCCGCCCACAGGGGAAGATCCGCCGGGGCCTGGCCACCTCCCCCGCTATCGCTCATTCGCCGGTCTCCACTCGGCCGGTCTCCGTTCGCAACACCGCGGCCGCCGACTCTACGGCATCGTAGATCTTGGTGTAGCCGGTGCAGCGGCAGAGATTGCCGGCGAGCGCTTCCCGGATCTCCGTCCGGCTCGGGGAATCGTTGCGCTCCAGGAGGGCGACCGCCGAGCACAGGATGCCGGGCGTGCAGAACCCGCACTGCGCCGCTCCGTTGAGGTCGAAGGCGTCCTGCACCGGATGCGGCCGCCCCGCGCCGGCGAGCCCTTCGACGGTGCGAATCTCGCGCCCTTCCGCCTCGAGCACCGGGGTGATGCAGGACAGATGAGGCTCTCCATCGAGGATGACCGTGCATGCCCCGCAGTCGCCCTTGTCGCAGCCCTGCTTGGAGCCGGTGAGCCCGATGACGTAGCGAAGCGTCTCCAGCAGCGTGTAGTGCGACGGGACGCCCGGTGCGTAGTCGTCTCCGTTTACGCGCAGGTGAACGATGTAGGTCGTGGCCTTCGCCATGCGAGTCCGTCAGCCTCCTGCTTCTTCCGGGCCGCATCGAGCGCCCCGCGGCGCGCTCCGATCGGGGTCGCCCGTCGGACAACGCGCGACCGCCATGCACGAAGTAGTACCAGGACTTGAGGCGACAGTTCGCTCCTCGTTACTTTCCGCTCATTGGGATGCCCGGGCGGCGATCCGGTAACCGCCATCGCCGACTCCGTGTCCCGTCCCCCGTTGTCCCCCGCGATCGGAGTGATTTCGCGATGCCATACCCGGAGATGATCGTCGCCCCCATGCGCGCGGAACTCGTCCGCATGGGTTTTCAGGAGCTGCGCACGCCCGACCAGGTCGATGCGCTCGTTGACGGTGAAGACCGCACCCTGCTGCTGGTCGTGAACTCGATCTGCGGTTGCGCGGCGGGAGCGATGCGGCCCGGCGTCGCCCTGGCGCTGGAGCACGAGAATCGCCCCGAGATCCTGACCACGGTTTTCGCGGGTCAGGACATGGACGCCACCGCGAAGGCCCGCGAGTACATCGCCGGCTACCCGCCGTCGTCCCCCTCGGTCGCGCTGTTCAAGGACGGCGAGCTCGTGTACATGATGGAACGCCACCAGATCGAGGGGCATTCGGCCTACCAGATCGCCGCCGACTTGGGTAGCGCCTTCGACGAGCACTGCGCCTAGCTCCTGCTGCACGGCCATCGCCCGGCTGACGGGCGGCCTGCGCCTCAGGGGCGACCCTTCAGAGGATCGTCTGTCCCAGCGCGGAGGCGATCAGCCCCACCGCCATTTGCGCGGTGCGGTTGCGGGCATCCAGCACGGGGTTGAGTTCCACCACCTCCAGGCTGAGCAGCCGTCCCGACCGGGCCACCTTCTCGCAGATCAGGTGTCCTTCGCGGAAGGTCAGCCCGCCGGGCACGGGCGTGCCCACCCCGGGCGCGATCATGGGATCGAGGCTGTCCAGGTCGTAGGACAGGTGGAATCCGGCGGTGCCCGCGCCGGCTCTGGCGATCGCCTCGTCGACACAGGGGGCGATGCCGCGCTCGTCGACTTCCGACATGGTGAACACGCGCACGCCGGATGAGATGACCACCTCCCGTTCGGCGGCGTCGATTTCGCGCACGCCGATCATGCTCACGTTCTCCGGCCGCACCGCCGGGTGCCTGTCCGCCAGCGACCGCAGGACCTGCGGCCCGTGGCCCGTGAGCACCGCCAGCGGCATTCCGTGCACGTTGCCGGAGGGACTGGTCCCGGGCGTGTTCATGTCCGAGTGCGCATCCACCCAGATGAGCCCGACCCGCTCCCGGCTGCGCCCGTAGAAGCGGCTCACCCCCGCCACGGATCCGATGGCGATGCTGTGGTCACCGCCCAGCACGAGGGGCATGCATCCCCGCACCAGCGCATCCTCGACCATGTCCCGCGCGCGGCGGCATACGGACTCGATTTCGGGCAGGTAGCGCGCGTGCAGGTCCTGCTGGTCGGACCGTTCGGGATCGGTCGCCACCACCGTTCCCATCTCGCGAATGCGGTAGTCCAGCCCTTCCAGCATGTTCCGCAGGCCGGCGATACGGATCGCGGACGGTCCCATGTCCACGCCGCGCCGCCCGGCGCCGAGGTCCATCTGCACCGACACCAGCGCCAGCTCCTTCACCATCCGCGGAGCTCCTTTCGGCGCGCCTTCCGCGCCAGCTTGCGGCGGCGGGCCGCGTCCTTCGCCCTTTCGCCGGGCAGCCGCGTGCTGACGTCAACGCCACCCATCAGCGCCACCCCGTTGACCCGCAACACGGGAGATCCCGGATCCAGGGAGGCCGCTGACGCATCCGCGAGCTCGTCGGGCGTCCGTTCAAACCCTCCCAGGATGCCCGCGCCGCTGCATTCGACCTGAAGGCCCGGCGGAACGATGATGTCCACGCCGCCCCACATGGCAAACGCGGTCACCTCGGTGACGCCCGGCCCGAACTCGGCCTCGCGAAAGTCGAGTTCCACTCCTCCCATCAGCGCGAACGCGTACATCTCGCGGGGCGCAACCCAGGAGCCACCCCGCGTGCTGCCTCCCAGAACGCCCGCCAGGAACTGCCGGGAAGGCACCCTCTCCGGAGGAACCACCTTCGGGGGGAGCTTCGGGCGCGGGAGGATCGCCGCCTCGCGGCCGCCCCGGTCCGGCTGAGGGAGCGTGCCGGGGATATCGGCCACCAGCGACGCGAGCTGACGAGCCGTGGTCGCCTGGTGCGCGAGATCGAGACGGCGCTCGAAGTCGCCCATCGACAGGCGATCCTCGGCGAAACGCTCGCACAGTCGGTCGATGGTGGCCTGGCGCACCTCGCTCAGCCCCCTGCCACCGGCCTGTGGGTCGCTCTTCATCTACCTCCCTCCGGACAGAAATCCCCGGCCGAAGTCTTCCAGCACGCGCGCGCACGTCTCGATCTCGTCGACCGCGATCCATTCGTCGGCGGAGTGCGCCTGAGCGATCGAGCCGGGACCGAAACATACGGCCGGCGTCCCCGACTGGTTCAGAAAGGCGGCGTCGACCCAGGCGGTCATGCCCTCGATGGCCGGGTCCCCTCCGCGGCCAGCGATCGCCTTGAGCAATCCCTGCACCAGGGGTGACGCCTCCGGCACCTCGGTGCCCGGTCGCTCCAGCGTCATCCTCAGGGCGGCGCCTGCCCGCGCCTGCTCTCCCAGCCCCGCCACCACGGCCGCGAGCTCCCCCATCACGGTTTCGGGCGACTCGTGGGGAAGGGTTCGCCGCTCCACCACGACCTCGCAGTGCTCCGGGTAGACCGACGGGGCGGCTCCCCCGGAGATGGTTCCCGCGTGAATCGACCCCCAGCCCAGCAGAGGATGCGGCGCCCGCTCGAACAGGCTCTCCTCGTATTCCGCCATGGCGACGAGAAACTCGGCGGCGTGCAGAATCGCGTCCATCCCCTGATCGGGCCGCGAGCCGTGCGCGGCGCGGCCCGAGAAGCCGGCCTCGACCCAGACGAACCCCTTGTGGGCGGGCATGACCGCGAGCCCGGTAGGCTCGCATACCACGGCGGCGTCGGCCCGCACTCCCGATTCGGTGAGCCCGGCCATTCCGGTGCTCGCGTGCTCCTCGTCGGCGGTCAGCGCGACGATGAGTTCATTCGGCGGACCCCACCGCGCCAGCGCGGCCGCGGCGCTCAACAGGGCCGCCACTCCGCCCTTCATGTCGCACGACCCGCGACCCCACAGGCGTCCGTCCCGAACTTCCGCGCCGAACGGATCGATGGTCATGCCCGCGACACCCACGGTATCCAGGTGCCCGTTGAACATCAGGCTCCGAGATCCCTCGCCAATGCGCCCGACCACGTTGGGGCGGCCCCGCTCGGGTTCCGTCAGCGAAACATCGAATCCCCAGCCTTCGAGCAACTCGGCCGAGCGGGCGGCGATCTCCGCTTCACCGTTCCCCGAGGCCTCGATCCGCGGATTGACGGACGGCACGGCCACCAGGAGTCGCGCCAGCGCGAGTGCGTCGCCCTCCCGCGCTCGGCTGCGGACGTTCTTCTGCGGGGTCATCGCGGAGTCCCGTCCAGGGCCGGATCGTGAGCCCCGATGGCATCAGTTTTCAGTGGCTCCGGCCTGATCATTCCCGGTTTTCCGTTTCCAGGCGTCCGCCCCGATTCGCGACAGCGCGCCCGAGGCACGGGAATTGCTGTCTCCGAGCCGGGTTTGGGGCTCACGGTCGGCGGGGCACGGTTCCTGCTGTAGAATGGCGGCGAAGGCTGGTTGGAAAAATGGGATCTGCGACCTGGGGAGGGGATCATCCGAGTCTTTACCGTTGGCCTGCTGGGTGCCGCTGCCGTGGCTACCCTTATCCTCGTCGGCACCCGGACCCGCCACCGCACGCGGGCTCGGGATGCCTACCGGCGAGCGCTTACCCCGGAGCAGGTGCGGGAACTGGGCATCTGATCACCTGACGCCCCGATTCCCCGGCGCGTTCCGCTGGTGCGCCCGCAGGGAGGGGTGAGGGTTCGGCACGGATCGGCCGTCCGGCGCGATCAGCCGAAGTGGTCCTTGTTTTTCTCGATGTAGTTCGTCCACTCCTCCGGGACATCCGTGTCCGGGAAGATGGCCTGTACCGGGCACTCGGGCTCACACGCTCCGCAATCGATGCACTCATCCGGATGGATGAGATACTGATCGTCGGTTTCGTAGATGCAGTCCACCGGACACACCTCGACGCAACTGGCGTCCTTGGTCCCGATGCACGGCTCCGTGATGATGTATGTCATGGTCCCTCCTGAGACTCGGAGTGCCCCCGGGCATGGCGCATTGCCGCTCTCTCCCCGCGGACCCGCCGAGCGTGGTTCCGGCTCGATATCGCGATAAATGATGCAGGAAGCCGATAGGGGTTGCAAGGACCACGCCCCTCGCCGGGGCCGCGCTTGCGCCCGGCTGTTGCGTCATGACCTCCCGCGCCGGAGCGGCTCACTTCTCCCAGGTCTCGTCCGACACGCCGGCAGCGTGGTTCTCGAGCCGCGCCAGCACGAAGAGGAGGTCCGACAGCCGATTGAGGTACGGGAGGATTCCCTCGTCGACGGCTTCCGCCGCGGCGAGCGCCACGGCGACCCGCTCGGCCCGCCGGCACACGGAGCGGGCGAGGTGCAGCGTCGCGGCGGCCGGGGCGCCGCCCGCCAGGATGAAGTTGCGCAGCGGGGGCAGGTCGGCGTCCGCTTCGTCCATCCATGCCTCCATCTCGCCGATCCGGTCGACCGGCACCTCCGGCACCGGCGGCCGTTTGCGTCCTTCCGCGGCCGGCGCAAGGGCCAGGGAGGCGCCGATGGCGAAAAGGTCCCGCTGGATCCGGACCAGCCGGGCGGCGGTGGCCGGAACCCCGGTCTGGCCGCGGGCGAGCCCGAGGCACGAGCTGAGTTCGTCCACCGTGCCGTACGCGTGCAGGCGGGGATGATCCTTGGCGACCCGGCCGCCGCCCAGCAGGCCGGTGTCTCCCTCGTCCCCTCGTCTGGTATAGATCTTCATGGGACTTGTGCCGGTGACTGGACAAGGCATGATTCGACGCGCTCGCACCGGAGGTCCGTGCACCACGCCGCCCGCATCCACGGCAGAGTATAATACCGGTGCGCGACCCCTGCTCCGGGCAGAGTGCCGGGAGCCGCACTCCGGGAGGGAGATGTGATGATCGCCGAGCTTGGCGGCCAGCCCGACGCCGTTCGCGAACAGGCAGCGGCGCTGCTCGTGGACGGCTTCGACGGACATCCGCGGGGATGGCGGGACCTGGAATCCGCCACGGAGGAGGCGGCGCAAGTCATCCGCCAGGGCTTCGCCTTCGCCGCCCTCGCGGATACACGCCTCCTGGGGTGGATCGGGGGTCTGCCGGAATACGAGGGCCGCGTGTGGGAGTTGCACCCGCTCGTCGTACGGCGCGAGCACCGTCTTCGCGGGGTCGGGAGGGCGCTCGTAGCCGCATTCGAGGATGAGGCGCGGAGGCGCGGCGCCCTGACGTTGTTCACGCTCGGCACCGATGACGACGGTGGCCAGACCTCGCTCGCCGGAGTGGACCTCTACGAGGATGTCCCGCGTCACATCGCCGAACTGCGGGACCTGGGCAGCGGGCACCCGTTTCTCTTCTATCGCCGCCTGGGCTACGTGGTCACGGGGTGCATGCCGGACGCCAACGGCCCGGGCCGGCCCGACATCTACATGTCCAAGCCCGCCGGGCGGGAACGGCGGACGTCAGCGGCCCCGGAGCAAACTCCCGCGGAACGGTGAAGCGTCCATCCGTTGCGGGACGACCGCAGCCGGCTACCTGAGCTTGACGGCCCTCCTTAGGACCTTCGCCTTGTCGATCAGGCTCGTGGCCTTGTCCACGGCGCCCTCGGCTTCGGGGAGGAGCAGGTCGCGGATGTCGAGCAGCGTTTCCAGGTAGAGCTGGTCGCGCTGGAAGGCGAAGTCCAGCCGATCCATCTCGGCACGGTCGTTCTCGCGTTCGGCCTTCCCGAAGGCGCTCGTGTAGATGGCCTCCAGATTGCCGACGATGCGGCTGCGATCTCTCATCCTGTCTCGATCCGCTTCCGTTCCAGCGCCCGGGCGACCGCCGGCCGGGTGAGAAACTCCCGTATGCCGCGGCGCAGTTCGTCGAAGTGCCCGTGAAAGTAGTGGTCCGCTCCCGGGATGACGACCGCTTCCACCGGATTCCCCAGCTTGCGGGCGAATTCCGCGGCACGGGCGCCCGAACCGAACTCGTCGCGTTCGCCCTGAACGATGAGCACCGGGCAGCGCGCATCCGCCAGGAAGCCGTAGTCGTGGACGTCGAAGGCGAGCCCCACGCCCACCATGGCCGCGACGCGCGCGTGGCCGGCACCCGCCCTCAGCGCGACCAGCGACCCGAACGAGAATCCACCGGCCACCAGCGGCAGGCCCGGAAAGAGACGCTCGACGTGCCGCAGCGCCGCGCGCGCGTCCTCGGTCTCGCCGAGTCCCCCGTCGTAGGAGCCGGTGCTGCGCCCCACGCCTCGAAAGTTGAAGCGGAGCGCCGCCAGCCCGGCTTCGGTCATGGCCTGGGCGGCGCGGTACACGGCCTTGGTGTGCATCGTGCCCCCGTGCAGGGGATGCGGGTGGCACATGACCGCGGCCCCGCGCGGAGCTTCCCGCGGCTGGCGCAGCACAGCCTCCAGCAGGCCGTGCGAGACGGGTATCGGGAGGAAGCCTCCCGTCGATGGAGGGGGCATGGGGAACCGGTTTGTTCGCATGTCGATCGGGGCGGGGCTATTCTGTTCGCCTGCCGAGAGCCGGGTCAAGGGCAGCCGGAGGACCAGGATCGATGACCGTCGAACCGACCGAGTTGGCGAAAGTGGTTAACCGCATGTACTGGGACTCCGACGAGAGCGTCAACCGGATCGCCGAGCGGCTCGATCTCTCCAAGGGCGCCCTCTACGGCATGATCGAGCCGGCGCCCGCCGGCGGCACCTGCCCCGATTGCGGTTCATCCCTGAACTTGGGCAACCGCACGGCCCGTGACCGCGGGCTCGCCGAATGCGCCGCCTGCTCACTTGTCGGCGAGCCGACGGACCGGGTATCATCCCCCGCACCCGCCGCGCACCCCCCGGAGTGGCCGGCGGTCCGCGAGCCCCGCCGCTGGAGCGGGCGAACGCTGGCCGGTTCCCTGCTTCTCGGAGTGGTCGCGGGGGTGCTGATTGCCGGCCTCCTGCGCCGCCGGTGACGGCGACGCCCCATTCCACACCCACATCAGACGAGATCGTTACCTGACGATGAAGCTACAGCATCCCACGCCGCCAGGCGGGAATCCGTCCGCCGCACGCCTTCGCCGCGGGGCGCCGCTCCCGCTCGTTCTCGCGCTGGCCACCGGCTGCACGGGCGGGGAGGGCGACGCGAACCCCCCCGCGGAGGAGGCATCCACGGAGTCCCTCACCCGGAGCCTCGTCACCACTCCGCCCGAAACGCTCCCCGGAGAGGAGATCGACTTTCCGGGCCTGGGCTACGACTTCGGAGACCCTGAAGCCACGCTGCGCATCGCCGAACTGAGCGACTTCGGCTGCGGCTTCTGCCGCCAGTTTCACGAAGAGACCTTTCCTGTGCTCCAGGAGGAGTACATGGACGCCGGAACCGTGCTGTGGAAGTACATCCCGATCGTGACCGGGATGTTTCCGCATGGAGACATGTCGGCGCTCGCGGGCGAGTGCGCGGGTGAGCAGGACGAGTTCGAACCGATGCTCGAGCGGCTGTACGAGGATCAGGGAACGTGGAAGAACAGCAGCGACCCCATGCCGCACTTCCTCGGCTACGCCGCCGAGCTGGGGCTGAACTCCGAGCAGTTCGAGTCCTGCATCGTCGAGGAGCGCCCCGGAGACCGCATCGCCGACGGCGGGCGGGCCGCCCGGGCGCTGGGCCTGCGCGGAACGCCGAGCTTCCTGATCAACGGATTCCCCGTCCAGGGCGCCCTTCCCACCCAGCTCTTCCGCGACATCCTGGACAACGAGCTGGCGGCGCTGGCCGAGGCGGCGGGGTCGGGGGACTAACCTCCCGGCCGCCGCTGCACGCGGTCGAGCGGGCGCGGCGTGTTCGCGAGCCGCCGGGCCTCACGCGTGGCCATGTTGAACCGGTCTCCCGGGGCCAGGAAGTAGAAGTCGCCGCCGGTGTCGATCTGCGCCCCGGTGTCGTAGATGACGACGTAGCTCTCGCCGATCACCTCGAATTCGTCGCCCTGGACCACGATCGCGGTGTTTTCGTCGATGCCGATGCCCAGGAGGTCGGGCATCGCCTCCATCACCTCGAGCATGTCGAACTGGCGGTTGCGGCGCAGCAGGTGCTGGTCGACGCCCACGTTGCGCAGGAAGCCGAACCCCTCCTCGTGGTCCCCCATCATGATGGTGTTGGTCTGCGTGTCCCCGCGGATCAGGTATGATCCCTGGATCGAGGCGCCGGCCGACGAGCCGCCGATGACGCCGCCGCGCTCGAGCACGCGGTGGAGTTCCTCCTCGGTGCGCGTGTCCAGATAGGAATCCGCGATGCGCCACTGCCTCCCGCCCGGGAACCAGACCCCTCCCGCTTCCTGGATCGGCCGTACGAAGGCCTCGCTGTCGGCCTCGTCGCGGTCGTTGGTGTGGATCACCGTCAGGTTGGTCGCGCCAGCCGCACGGAACTGGCGCAGGCCGGGGTAGAACTGGTCGTACTCCGCCGCGCCGCCTGCGGTCGGGATCACGACGATCGGGGCGTCGGGGCCGCCCGCCAGATCGATGAAACGGCGTACGATGCCCAGATCCTGCATGGCGCCCCCCACCACGACAAGCGAGCCGTTGGCGGGGCCCACCTCCTGGGCCCCCAGCGGCGTCGGCGTGCCGTTTCCGGCGGTCCCCGCGAGGGCGAGGGCAATCCCGATGGCGATCACGGTTGTGCTCCGGTTCATCTGCGACCTCCTGGACGTCGTCCGCTTCGTGGTTTCCCGATCGTGGCCGGGCTGGCGGGCAACCCGGACTGGAATCATTCGGTCTGGAGCCCGGTTGCGCCAGCCGCGGGAGCGGACCCGGCGGATTACGCATTTTACGTAAATTGTGTAATTGCCGACCCTGGAACCGTCCGGCGCGCGCGCCGCGTCATCGGTTGCTGATAGGGTGCTGATGGCGGGCTAGTACCTTGGTCCGTCACCTTCACCACACCGAGGAAGCGCCATGTCCGGAGGAAAGCGCCCGCAGTCGCCGTTTCTACTCCTGTCGGTCCCCTACCGGAACCTCGTTCCGCTCACGACGCCAGCCGAGTTCATCAAGCGCGAACGAGGGCTCAAGGGATCGGCTGTGATCTGGCGCCTGAGGACGGGGGAACTGGCCGACAACCTGACGATCGCGCGCCGCCGGCCGGCGGGCGTTGTCCTGATTCTCGTTCTTCCGCCCGCTTCTTCGCTGACGACCGAGACCGATCTCCTCCATGTCATCGGGCGATGCAGACCGACAGCCATCGTTCCTCACCACGAGGACATCGATCCGGAAGATATGAAGTCTCTCATTCGCCGGCCGCCGACCGACCTCCCGGTCGAGTTCACCGAGTACCTGGCGTGGAGGGGACTGCACGTCGACCGGGGAACATGCGACATCATTCGCCGCACGGTCAGGTTGGCAACGCAGCTCACCACGATCGCCAGCCTGTCGCGGACGATCTACCTGTCGCGCCGTGCACTGGGTCGCCGCTTCGTGTCGAGGGGACTGCCGGTGCCTTCCCACTGGTTGCAATTCTGCCGGATTCTCCACGCGGTCCTTCGGCTTCAGAACTCCTCGCAGAGCCTGCACTCCGTTGCCTGTGACCTGGGTTATCCCGACGGATTCGCGCTGAGCAATCAGATGAACCGGCTAATCGGAGTCAGGCCCTCGACCGCCCGGCGGTGTCTGGGTTGGGAGTGGCTGATCGAGTGCTGGTTGCAGAGGGAGAAGGCGATCGGAGCGTTGGCTCATGACTTGCATCAAGGCGGTCCGGCGGCCGGACCGCCGCGCGCATTCCGTTCCCCTCGAGATTCGGCCCGACGAGCGAGGAAACTGGCCGTTCGGCGATAGGCCTCCAAGTGACTCCAGCAACAGTGAAAAATGTCCGATTGGCCTTTCGGGACGGGAAACACGGAAGTCCACCAAGACAATACCCGCCCAACCTTTCGGCTAATGACCTTCGGCGGTCCCAAGTTGATCGCCGGCCCCAAGACCCATCCGTTGTCTCCTCTGAGAGCGGCTCTGCTCGGCCTGCTCGCGACAGCGCCGGATGACGGCCTGTCCACAGCGCGCGTCATCGCCCTGCTCTGGAAACCAGGGCCTTCCAGTCGGCTGAGACACCGGGTCAGCCAGTTGATCTATGCGCTGAACCGGGGACTCCCCGAGAAAGTGGTTGTGAAGAGACGTCACCGCCACTGCGTGAGCAAGGCGATCCCGACGGATTACCAGCTGTTCGAGGCGGCGTTGCGGAATCATCGAACCATGGAAGCCGCGGAACTGGTGAGGCGCGGCTTTCTCTTGGAGCTGACCAGGCCCCCTTCGGATGCGTTTCTTGAGTGGCTGGACAAGACGAGGCTCGAGCAGCGAGCCCGGACCCGACAGACTGCTGCCGAACAGTGGACCCGCCTGACCGACCAGGGCCGCTGGAGGCAGGCTGTCGAACCGGCCCGGGCTCTGCTCTTGTTGAACGCCGATGACGAACGGGCTCTTCGCATGGTGATTCGCGCCGAAGCCATCGCCGGAAGCGTACGCGAGGCCGAGGCCGCCTTCCACAGTTTCGTGGAACGTGCCAAATCGGATAACCGGGACTGGGTTCCACAAGCGGAGACGCTGTCGCTGGTCGACTACATCCGCAACATGCCTTTTCGCGGCAGCACGAAGTTCGCTGCGCACGCGCTGGACGCGTCTCCCCTGATCGGGCGCTCGGAGGAGCTCGCCGCCCTTTCGGCCGCGATGCTCCCACGACCCGGAGACGGGTTGCGCCTGGTTGTCATCAGAGGAGAGCGCGGCACCGGCAAGACCCGGCTTCTCGAGGAATCCCTGGCCACCGATCTGCTGAGCGGCATCCGGACATTGCGCTTGCGGGCGTCGAAAACCGGACGGCGAGCCTTCCTCAACTCCGTTCTCGATGCCCTGGCATCCTCCGATGTCGGCTCTGACCTGCGCGACCTCGCGGAGCCGTGGCGCGCGGCGCTGCTGGAGTCCATCCCGGAGACCCCTTCCGGGACCAACCTCCCTGTCGAACCGCGTGCGGCCGAACCCGACCAGGTCCTCCGGCGATACCCTGAAGCCATCCGTCAGGCGCTTCTCGCGGTGGCCGGGAATGAGCCCGTCGTCCTCGTCGTTGACGATTGCCACCGGGTCGACGAGGAGTTCGCCGAGGTTCTCCGGTACGTCGTGCAGCGGTGGCCCTCGCTGCCGCTGGCGGTCACGCTCACGGTAGCGACGGAGAGCTTGCACCGGAAGGATCCGTTCATCCGGCTGCTCGGCGATTCGCTCCATGAATGTGAGCTGGCCGAGTTTACCCTCGGTGAACTCACCCGGGAAGCTGCCGCGGAGCTGGTGGACACCGTTGCGGATGGTCGCATTGAGGAGGAAGTGCGGGACCGGATCGTCGAGTTGAGCGACCAGAACCCCCTGTTCCTCCTGAAGCTCTCGGAACTGCCTCTGGCCGGGTTGCCCCTGCCGAACCTGGATCCCGACGACTTCGTGTCCGTCCCTCAATCCATATCGGATGTCTTTTCGGGGCGCGTGGCGGAACTGGATGATGACACCGAGCGCACTCTTCAGCTTCTCAGTGTCATGGGGCGTCCCCTGGGCGTCGGCACCTTGTCGAAGCTGAGCGACCGATCACGCGACTCGTGCGTGGACGCACTGGACATCCTGCAGCAGTCCCGGCTGGTCAGGAGGGCTGCAAGCGGGTTTGCCGTGCGCTACGAACTGATCCGCCATGTGGTCTACGATCGCATGACGGTCGCGCGGCGGACGTGGGTTCATGGTCGCGTGGCAAGTCATCTTGATGACCCGAACACCTCGGCAACTCCCGCCGAACTGGCGATTCATTACCGTCATGCCGGGATTCCGACCAAGGCGCTGCGGCACGCGCTGGCCGGAGCCAGTGCCGCCGAGAAGTCCGGTGCCCTCGCAGAGGCGACGACGCTCTTCGCGCTCGCCCGGCGAAATATCCACGATCCCCGGACCCACGCCCGGATGGCTGAACGCCTTGCTCGCCTCCACTACGTGCGCCGGGACATCGCGGACGGAGCGGATCGGTTGGCCGAGGCAGCGTATGAGCTTCGCAAGGTCCATCATCACCAGAGCGCTCTTGTCGCGGACATCCAACGCGTCGATCTCCTCGCAGGCAGCGGCTCCTGTTCTCCAGAGGAGGCAGTCGCTCGCATCCGCGAGTTCGGACGCACCGCAGAGCAGGCGAAACACTGGAAGGCGGCTGCCAGGGCCATTGACATGGAGCTACATATCCACAGGAAGGAAGGAGAGGGCCCTGAGGCGGACACGCTGGCCGCGCACGCCCGCAAGCTGCTGCGTCAGGTTGAACCAAGGCGGCGCGGTCCCCTCCATGCCAGCCTTGCCCTCCATCATCAGGGTGACTTCGATGCGGGGCTCGGGCATGCCCGCGAGGCAATCGCCGTCGCTCGCCGGATGCGCGCCCCGGATGAACTGCTGCGAGCCCTGGTGCGCTTCGTCGCGATTCAAGGCGCAAGGGGACTCATTACCGACCCGGAGGCCGCCTCGGCCCTGGAAGAAGGGGAGTCCCTTGCCAGGGACCATGACGATTTTGTGGAACACCACGCCCTGCTCGTCAGCGCAGGTAGCGGATACCGCGCGATCGGGCGCCTCGACCGGGCAAGGAGCTGGTTTGTAAGGGCCGGAGCGGTGCTTGCCAATGTCAAGACCTGGGAATCGCATGTTTCCCTGGAATGCAGGCTGGGAGAGCTGGCGCTGGAGGCGAGGAAGCTGGACCAGGCCGCCGCGCATTTTGGCCGCGCCCGACTACTCTGGAAGCCCGGAATGGGCCGCTGTGCGGGCATCATCAGCCATTCGGGCGTCGGTCTCACCGCGGTTCGAATGGGAGAACTGTCCCGGGCCCGCGAGATGGGGGCCCAGATCCCCGAACCACCCGGGAGCTGGTTCGAGGATCCCTGGGTGTTCGCTTTGTTCCAGGCGCACCTGTGCGAGTTGCAAGGCGTAGCCGGAAACGGGGCGGACGCTGTAGGCAGAATCGCGAGTCATATCGAGGCGTCCCAGCCCGCGAATTGGGCGCGGCTCAAGTTCGAGGAGGCGCTCCTGCGGCTGCGGCACTCGCTTCCACAGCGCGCCGAGATCGCTCAAACGGCGGCGGACGCCGCCGCCGACCTGGGGATTGACCGCCGGATAACGGCCCTGAAAGCGGCGCGGCAAAGAGCGCGCAGGCGTGAGATGCCCGGCTGACACCCGGAATCCGCCAGCGGGTGCGCCAGCGCGAGGACGGCGCTGTCGGCCGCGGGCCGACCGCCGCTACCGGAACAGATCCCGGCCCGCGACGTCCGCCGGCGCCGGGATGCCCGCCAGCGCGGCCAGGGTGGGCGCCACGTCCACCGTGCCCACGCGCGCGTCCGAACGGCCCGGCCGCACCCCCGCGCCCAGGAAGATCAGCGGCACGTGGCGGTCGTGCCGGTACGGCGATCCGTGGTTGGTTCCGCCCCCGGTGTATTCCACCGTCCCGAGGGTGAGCCGGATCTCCAGGTGGACGCCGTAGCGGTGCAGGGGCCCCGGCATGCGCCCGGCGAAGTACGAGTTCTGCTGCAGCCGGATCAGCGAGTCGGGGGAGGGTTCGCCGGCGAGCTCCGCCTCGGTGATGGCGTCGGCCACGAAATCCAGTTCCTCCAGCACCACCGCGACCCGCTCCTGCTCCGGGCTCGACACAGGTCCCGTCCCGTCCGGGAACGCCTCGCGCACCAGCCGGGCGGCGGCCCGAAAGTCCCTGCCGCCCACGCGGCCCCCCGGCTGCCCCAGTTCCTGCAGGTATTCGGGCACCGGCTGTACGCCGTGGTCCGAACTGAAGGCCAGCACCCACCGGCCTGAACCGATCTCGTCGTCCAGGAAGCCGAAGAACTCGCCGAGCAGCCGGTCGAGGCGCAGAAGCGTGTCGAACTGCTCCACGCTGAGCGGCCCGTAGCGGTGCCCCACATAGTCCACCTGGGAGAGCGACACGCTCAGGTAGTCCACGATGCCGTCGTCTCCCATGCCCAGCTCCTGCACCGCGGCCATCGCCAGCGCCAGGGTCGCCGCGTCCACCATGGGCCGCTCCGCCATCCACTCGTTGAATCCGGCGGGCGACGACGCGTCGCCTTCCTGGTCGAATCGATGCGGAAAAGTCGTGTGGATTCCGTCGGCCTCGTAGGGGGCCCGGTCCCCGCGCGGCACGATCCGTTCCAGGCCGGGAGGGATGGTGCTGGACCAGACCGAGTCGGAAAGCAGGCGCGCACGGGCGTCCCGGTTGAAGTCTTCGAGCCAGTCGGGAACGGCCGGCCGATACCAGGTCGAGGTCACGTAGCGTCCCTGTTCGGCATCGAGCCAGTAGACGTGGCCGGGCGCCCTTCCGGCCATCGTGATCGCCGCCCGGTCCTTCTTGGAGACCGACACCACATGCGCCCCGGAGTCGGCGTTCAGGACCCAGTCCGCCATGCCGCCACGCTCCAGGTTGCGGGGCGAGCGACCCGGGCGCTCGGGGATGCCGACGATGGCGGCAAGGCTGTCGGCGACGGCGTAGACGTAGGTCGGTTCGCCGGCCTGGTCGAACTCGAACCAGTCGTTGGCGACGATCCCGTGCGTTTTCGGGTAGACGCCCGTCGAGAGGGTCGCATGCCCCGCCGCGGTCTCGGTCACGCCATGGTCGTGAGCCGCGTTGTCGAAGCGGAATCCTTCGTCGAGCAGCCTGCGAAGGCCTCCCGAATAGTGCTCGTCGTAGCGCTCCAGGAGGTCCGGGATGAGCTGATCCACCACCACCGTCACCATCAGGCGCGAAGCGTCCTGGGGCTCGGTACCGCCGCACCCGGCCGCCGGGAGGAGCAGGAGTAACGCGACGAGTGGGCGCTGGATGGGACGCAACATCGGAAGCCGGACTCCGTAAACGCGTGGTCTTGATCTGGCAGCCCGCAGACCTTCCCGCCCGCGGTGCTCTCGCGGATTCCTCGGCGGACTGCTAGTGAGATCGCTCATTCCGCGATCGAGGGCAACCGTCGCGGGCGCCTGTTCCGCGGCGCCTGCCACGATCCAACGGACGAACATGGTGATTTCGTGCGCCGGGGGGCTTTGCGGGCCTGCGCCTGTGCGCGTGTCCGTCGCCCGCGCCGTCGTCCCATCCCGCCATTCCTCCGCCCGGGGTCTTCCGCTTGCTTGTAACCATGCAGCTGACGCGCAGCGAACTGATCCACGACCGCTCTCGCCGGAGTCTCCGGACCGTCTACGGCGACCTCGCCCGCGAGGCCCGACGCATCGACGCGGCCGTAGATCGGATCCGGCTCTCCGGCCTCGATCTCGCCTACGAAGCGCTGGCCTCCGTGGAGGAACTGCGCGTGCTCGTCACCGAAATCAATGCGGCGACGCTCAAGTTCGAGGCCGAGGCGATTCTGGCGGATGCTCAACGCGCCGACAACCTGCGGGTGGTCATGCGCCTGCTCGCCGAAGAGCGCCTCCGGGTTCGCTGCGCGCCCCTCCTGGACTGGGCGCCCAACTTTTCCGTTTTCGCCGATCCAAACGGACGCTGCAATCTCTTCCTGGGCGTCCACTGGTTCCAGATTCCCTACCCCTCGCGCGGTCCGGCGCTCGCCGTGGTTCACAGGGGCGGGGAGGCCGGCGGAGTGCGGGCGCGATTTCAGGAGATGTGGGACCTGGCGCACGACATCGGTCCGGCGCTGCGCGGCGTCTTCGAGGCCGCCGAGCGCGCAACTTGACACGCCGGGTAGGCTTAAGATACGGTTGCTGGCTACTGGAGGCGGTCTTCCGGCGTAGCTCAGTTGGTAGAGCAGGTGGCTGTTAACCACCGGGTCGCAGGTTCGAGTCCTGCCGCCGGAGCTGGGAATTCTCCAACGTTGGTACTGGGCGCCCATATGTGCGGGGCCCCGGAGGGCGGCGGCCCCCGGGGCCTCGTCATGTCCGGCTCCCGACCGGCTGGCGAGTGCGTCGCTCGGACCGGTGGGCTGGCCGGGGAATCCGGGCGGCCGACGCGGTAGCGAGCGAAGCGTGCGCAGCCCTCAGGGTCGGTAATTGAAGAGCAGGGATCCGCTGTAGCGCTCGAAATAGGCGTCACCGATCTCCGTCTCCGCCCGTGTCCAGCCAACTCGGAAGGTCCCGGTGACGGCGTCGGTGAGGTACTTGCTGACGCCCATGTACACCTGCGACGCATTGTCCGCTTCTTCACCCGGAATCAGACGGATGAACTCCGTTTCGGTCAGATAGTCCTTCGCGGTCAACACCGCCGTGATGTTGAGCCTCAGGTCCGCGGGAAGGAGGGTCGACACCTCGGCGTTCACCGAAACTGCGTTGTATTCGGTCCGGCTCGCGTTGGACCTGTTGATCGTGCCCTGGATGCCGACCCCCGCGGTGATCCCGGACGACTCGAACCCGTCCGATGACTCGAGCCCGTCATACTGCCAGAGCGCGCCCAGCTGATAGGCCTGGTCCCGGCGGAAGGGGTCCGGGAGATAGCCGGTGCCCTGTTGCGGATACCGGAATTCGGTGAACGATCCGTAGAACCGCATCGTCAACCTCGCCGCGTTCCACATCCGCCCCTGCGCGGCACCCAGCTCGAATCCGATCTTGTTGCGGTCGAGCAGATCGAGTTGCGGCACGATATCCTGGGCGTTGTAGTCGGCTCGGCCGCCCTCGATGCTCACATCCCAGTAGGTTCCGCCAATTTCCCGTGTCTGGAAGCGCGCCGCCCCTTCGTAGTTCGCGTAACCCGGCTCCAGGAACAGGGGAGTAGGCGTGCGGTCAGCCACATCGCGGCCTCCTGCTCGCCCGCTGAACTGCAGGACGCCGTCGTTCGTCGTCGTGCGGAACACGGCGTCGATGACCCCGCTCGCAACGCGGGGCGCATAGTCGCGCAGCTTGAAGCCGTACGCGTCGAACTGTCGGACACCGCCATCCAGCGTGACGGTGAGACCGTCGAACCCGTTGGGGCTCGAGCTCAGAACGGCTCGGACCCCCAATTCGGCGCTCGTCGCCCAGGCCTGATCCACGCTGTCGACCACGGCAAGCGTCACGGACGGAATCCCGCCGCGATACCGTTCCACATGCGTCCCACCGGTAAAGACCAGGTCCGTCACGCGCGCCTGGGCGGAGAGCGTCGCAGCCGATCCCGTCCCCATCAGGACGACGAGCACCGCGATTCGGAGGGAGCGGCTCATGCGGTCTCCTCCCCCCCGATCCGCCGGCGAAACTCCTCCGCTCGCGCCATGGCAATGTTCCGCCTCTCGATCACGAACTCCCTGGACTGTTGCAGTTCCTCGAGGCGCTGCGACAACTCTTCGCCACCGATCAGGTCTTCCGCATTGTCGGAGTTCGCGTCCAGACGTCCCACGAGCACACGAAGGTCGCCGAATCGGGAGAGATCCGCTCCGAAATCCCGCACCATGCGCGCATGACGCTCCCGTTGTTCGAGCAGCTCGATCTGGGCGTCGATGTCGTCCAGCACCAGTCCGTAACGCGCTACCTGCCCATCGAGGAGATCCGCCTTGGCTCTGATTTCGTCCCGGGTGTCTCCCGGCTCGATGTTGATTTCAGGAAACGGATCGTCATCGATCTCGATGGGGCGTTCCAGCTGGTCGGCCTCGTTGGTCAGGACGTCGATCCGGCGACCGATGAGGTCACGCGCGCGTGCATCCGGCGCCTGTGGAAGCTCCTCGAACAACTCGCCCAGTTCGTCCAGCACGCTCAACAGGTAGGAGCGCCGGGCCTGGTCCAGACGTCCCGCGGCGGTAGCAAGATCCCGGTTGCTCTGTTCCAGCTGCCGACCCAGGTCCTGGTAGATGGCGAGGGCACGCTCGTAGCGCGCCTGGTCACCGGACTGACGAGCCTCGATGGCCTCGTCCAGGGCGTCGGCGACCAGGTCATTCGCGAGATCGCGGGCGCTGAGGGCGGCATTGTGCGCGCTCTCCGCCGCATGATACGCGGAGCGCTCCACATCCTGCGATGTTGCGGCGGAGGGAAGGACGGCGCACAGAGCCGCGGCCAGGGCCACCAGTCGGAGCAGGCCCGCCGGCTTCCTTCCCTTGCCCTGTGCGGCCGATAGGGCCATGACCCGCCTCGGGTTACGCTTCGATACCGTATTTCTCGAGCTTGTAGTAGAACGCACTCGACTTGAGTCCCAGCAGTCTGGCCGCCTCTGCCTTGACGCCCCCCGCCCGCTCGAGAGCCTGTCGGAGAAGCCTCTCCTCAATACCCTCGACCACCTCGTTCAGGTTCTTTCCGCCCTCGGGCAGGTCGTCCGTCCGCGGCACGAGGTCCCCGGCGTTCATCGCAGGCAGATCCCCGGCATCGATGGTGGGCCCGTCCGCAAGCAGGAGTGCTCGCTCGATCACGTTCTCGAGCTCGCGAACATTCCCCGGCCACGCGTAGCGGGCCAGCCGGTCCATCGCTTCCGTCCCGACCCTGCCGACCTGCGAGTTGGTGCGTTTGCGCAGCTTCGCGATGAAGTGGTCCGCCAGGAGAGGGATGTCCTCGACCCGGTTCCTCAGCGGCGGCAGCACGATCGGGACGACGTGCAGGCGGTAGAAGAGGTCCTTGCGAAAATCGTCGCCGGCCAGGAGTTCGTCCGCGGGGGTGTTGGTCGCCGCGATGATGCGCACATCCACGGGAATCGTCTTCTCTCCCCCCACGCGCTCGAGTTCCCGCTCCTGGATCACGCGCAGGAGCCTGACCTGCGTCATGGTGGAGATGGTGGCGATCTCGTCGAGAAAGATGGTCCCGCCGTCGGCGAGTTCGAAGCGCCCGCGCCGCCTCCGGTCCGCGCCCGTAAACGCACCCTTCTCGTGCCCGAACAGCTCGGAGTCCAGCAGGCTCTCCGCCAGAGCTCCGCAGTTGACGCGGACAAAGGGACCCTCCTTGCGCGTCGAGCTGGCGTGAATGGCGCGGGCTACGAGTTCCTTGCCCGTGCCGGATTCCCCGTAGATCATGACCGTCGACTCGCTGGGAGCCACCCGGGTGATCCAGTCGTACACCTGCTTCATCGCGGGCGCCTCGCCGATGATCTGCCCGTAGCGGGCCTCGGTCTGCTCCTTCAGCGACGTGTTCTCGATCCGCAGCGCCACGTTCTCCCGGCGCAGCTCGTCGCGCTCTTCGCGCTCCCGCAGCAGGCGTCCCACCTTGACCGCGAACTCCTCGGGAGAGAACGGCTTGGTGATGAAGTCGACGGCCCCCAGCTTCATCGCCTCCACGGCCCTGTCCACGGTGCCGAATGCCGTGATCATCATCACATCGGTCTCCGGCGCCTGCGCCCTGATCCGCCGGAGCACTTCGATTCCGTCCATGCCGGCCATTCTGAGGTCGGTGACGACCAGCTCGGCGCCATGCTCGCTGAGCAGATCCAGCCCCTGCTTGCCGTTCTCGGCCGAATAGGTCCGGTGGCCGTGTTTGCGCAGCAGCAGCTCGAGGCCTTCGCGGATCGTATCGTGATCGTCGATGATCAGCACTCGCGCCATGACACCAGCCAGATGAGCCCGCAGGGGGCGGTAGGAGGAAGGGGAACACGGGCCGGAGCCCGGGGACACCGATGGCGCCGAGCCCGGGATGGGAACGCCGCTCGATTGCCGGGCGACCGGCCGGCAGGCATGGACCGTGCGCGGGCGCTAGTGGTCATTCGCTTCGCTGCGCGCGACCGGGAACACCTCCGAGCCCGGCAAATATAGACGGAACTCCGCGCCATTCCCAGAAGCGCCGTCGCCCGCGACCAGTTCGACCCGGCCGTCGTGGGCCCGTGCCACGCCGGCCACGATCGCGAGCCCCAGGCCTGCGCCCCGTTCCTTGCTGGTCACGAAGGGCTGGAAGATGCGCCCTTGCAGCGACTCCGGCACACCCGGCCCGTTGTCGCGCACGGACACGATGACTTCGCCGTTGCTGAAGGTACCCTTGAGCCTCACCCGGTCACCGGCGTCGGCCGCGTTGCGCAACAGGTTCAGAACCATGCGCTTGACCTGCCCGGAGTCCGCTACCACCTCCAGCTGCGCATCCGGCAGATCGACCTCGAGGCTGCCGCCCCTCGACGCGAGTTCCGTCGCAACCAGCTCGGCCGCCTCCTTGAGCGGACCCCGGATGTCGTGCAGCGTCGGCTGCGGCGCCCGGGGGCGGGCGTACACCAGGAAGTCCGTGATGATGCTGTTGAGGGCATCCACTTCCGCCTGGATCTTTCGGAAGAGCCGGGCGCGTTCCTCCGGATCGGCGCTGTCGGCCGCGATGGAAGAGAAGAGCTTCAGCCCGCCCAGGGGATTCCGGATTTCGTGCGCGACCTGAGCGAGCATGAGCCGGAGCTGCTCGTCCCGCTGAATGATCCCCAGGCGCATGCGTTCCATGGCCCGCGAGAGACGGCCGATCTCGACGCCCGCCTCCACCTCGACCGACCGGGTGATCCGGCCCCGCTGGATGCGAAGCGCGACCCGGCTGAGCCGTTCCAGAGGCTCGGCGATGCGGGCGGCCAGGCCGATGGCCACGAGAACCGAGAGCACGACCGCGATCGCGGAAGCGATGAGGACCGACCGCCGCAAACTTTCCAGGGGCGCGAGGTAGTCCGCGCGCATGAGCACCGCCAGGGCGACGTCGGAGTCCTCCAGCCGCGCGAAACCGTATTTGTAGAAGCGGCCGTCCGTGCCCGTGAAGCGCGTCGAGGTTGCCGATCCGTCCTCCCAGAGTCCGCTCAGGTCGTAGGCCGAGAAGATGGCAACCGAGGTCCCGATGATCGGAAGGGAGTCGGCCGATTCCGTCGAAACGATGGCTGTGTAGGAGGGGGTCCGATCGATGGTTCCCCCCCCACCGGGCACCGTGCCTTGTCCGGGAGAGGCCGGACTCTCGCGGCGAATGATCCAGGCCGCGTCCACATATCCGCGGTCGACCAGGCTGCGCAGGCGATCGTACGCCTCCCTCCAGAAGAAATTTCCTTCGTCTCCGCGGCCGAGAAGGAGCAGATTGGTCGCGTCGAGCCCGGTCTCCGCCGCCACCCCCGCGGTGACCTCCAGCTTGTCGTCCAGCTCGTCCTCCAGCGCCCGACTGGTCACCGAGTAGGCCATCCAGCTGCTGGTCGCCGTAAAGATGACCGCGAAGGCCACCAGCACCAGCACGTACAGGCGTCGAAGCGGCACTGTCGAGATCTCCGTTTGCGGTTTGGCTCCGGCTCGGGAGCACGCTCTCCGGTTTCGCCCGGCCTAGGGCCCCATTTCACAGCCCACAGGGCACCCGCTCCAGGTCAACCTCGCTGAATTGAATCCTCGAAGCCGTCCGTGGCGCGACGATGAGGTGGAAGGGCGTTTGCACCACCGCCGCGGGCGAACAGAAATCACCCGGGGCGAACTCCACGAGCTGTATGATCGCACCGTCGCGCACAGGCAGGATTTCCCTGATCTCCAGCTTGCTCCCCGCTTCCTGGCGGGCGCCGTCCGCCGCGACCACCACCATGTCCGCGGACCAGTCGATGTCGGGCGCTGAAGCCCCATCGCCGTGCCACCCCCAGAAATCCCCCCAGTCGTCCGGTGCATCGCGGGCGCCCGGTCCTCCGAAAAAGGCCCGGGAGGCCAGTGCCGGTTGACCGGGCTTTTCCCCCTGGTCGAGGGTCGCGAACGGGATGCTCAGGTTGTAGACGCTGGTGGCGGAGTCTCCAAGGGTACGGTCGTGCACGAATTTCGACACCTGGATCACCCGACTGGCGTGCAGGTCGGGCCCGGATCCGGCGGGATTCAGTGATCCGAGCGGCCCCTGCGCACACCGGGTCCAGCTTCTCTCCTCGCCCCGGATCTCATCCTGAATTCGCAGAGTTATGCGGGCTTCGTCCTCACATGGCGGATCAAGGTTCGGATCGAGGTCCTCAATGAAGAGATCCAGTCCGGCCGCGCCGTGGATCTGGGTGACCAGCGTGGCGTAGGCTGCGGCGAACGCCGCCGGGAGCCCCGGACTCGCAATGGTGGCCTCGCTCCCGACCACCCCCCGGTAGGCAATCGACTCGAACAGTTGCCAGGCACCGGTCGACCGCCAGGTGAGAACCTGACGCAGCTCTCCGTTGCCGGGGGACGGGAGAAACTGTCGCGGAGTCGCGACCTCCACGACCATCTGACCGGTTTGGCCAAAGCGCAGCATGGGCGGCGCGACGCCGTTTTCCTCGCACGCGGATACCGCAGCCGCCAACATGGCCGTCCAAACCCATGGAACCCCGAACTTCCTCGTCACACAGATACCCCTGTCAGCCTCTTCGCTGGTTTGACGATGCCGAACCGGCAGCATCAATATACGGCGCTAGCCGCTTTCCGCCCCTGTTGCCCCGCCGCGGGAGGGGGCGCGTGATCGATCCCCGGGCCCTCCCGTGCCAAGGAGCCGCATGGACACCCGCGACCGCCTGCTTGCCCTGCTCATCAAGCGATCCCTCCGGGTTGGCCGCTTCACGCTCGCCAGCGGTATCCGCTCGACGTACTACGTCGACGCGCGAGCGACGACCATGACCGCCGAGGGGCAGGCACTCGTCGGCCGGGTATGCCTGAGTTACCTCCGGCGCGCCGGTCTGGATCCCACACACGTCGGCGGTCTTACGATGGGCGCCGACCCGATCTCCTTTGCCATCGCCCGCCAAAGCTGGGAGGAGGGCCGGCCCATGGACGCGTTCTCCGTCCGCAAGGACGCGAAGGAGTACGGCACGCGGCGCAGGGTCGAGGGCGGGCTTCCGACAGATGCGCGCGTTGTGGTCGTCGAGGATGCCATGACCACCGGCCGGAGTACGCTCAAAGCCATCCGGGCGGCCGAGGAGCACGGCGCCCGGGTTCTCGCCGTTCTGGCGCTCGTCGATCGTGAGGAAGGGGCCCGCGAGCGCATTGCGGCCGAAGGCTATGCGGTGACAACCGTGTTTCCTGCGAGTGAACTCCTGGCCGCGCGCGAAAAGCGGGCTGGCGCCGAGTCGCAGACGCCGGGTTAGCATCGCCCGAAGTCCGCCCAACCCGATTTCAGCCCATCGGCGGGGGCGGTTTCAGTCGAGCAGTCGGAGGGGCATCACCAGGCAGAGGTAGTCGATCGCGTCCGCGTCCTCCGCGGGCACCGGCTCGACCGTTGCAGCACGCTCCGGCGCCTTGAATCCCAGCCGCACATCATCCGTGGGCATGTGCTGCAGCACCTCGATCAGATAGCTGGCGTTGAACCCGATTTCGAGGTCGTCGCCCTCGTATCCGAGATCCACTTCGTCGTAGCCCTCGCCCAGATCGGGAGTACTCACGCTCAGGTTCATCCGGCTACCGGAAAAACTGAGCTTGATCCGGTGCGTCTGATCGCTCGCGACAACGTCCATCCGCTTCACGGCCGCAAGCAGGCTGTCCTTGTCGACCACCGCGAACTTGTCGTTGTCCTTGGGGATTACCTGCTTGTAGTTGGGGTAGGTGCCGTCGATCAGCCGCGTGAACACCTCGGTCGCCCCCGAACGAAATCCGAGAAAGTTGCCGTCACGGCCCAACTCCAGTTCATCCCCTTCAGCGAAGAGCCGCTGAACCAGCCTCAATGCCGAGGGGGGAACGATGAGGTTGGAGGCCGCGGGCCCGGACGACTCGGTCTTCACCGTCCTCCTCGCGAGCCTGTGGCCGTTGGTCGCCACCATTCTCATCTCGTTCCCCCGCAACTCCCAGAGCACCCCGCTCAGGATTGGCCGGCTCTCCTCGCTCGAGACCGCGAAGGACGTGTTGCGGATGAGCGACAGGAGATCGGCCCCGGACGTGGTCCATGCCTGGTCGAAGTCCAGATGGGGCGACGACGGGAAATCATCAGCTGGCAGACCGTTGAGCTTGAAGCGGCTCTTGCCGCAGACCAGCTCCATCTGGCTGCCCAGCGTACCGGCCAGCACCGGGCGGTCGGGAAGCGCCCGCACGATCTCCTGGATCTTCTTCCCCGGGACCGTCAACGAACCTGCCTCCTGAACCTCCGCGGGGACGCGGGTTCGAACCGTGACATCCAGGTCCGTGGCCGTGATCCAGAGGCCCTCCTCGGTTGCGTCGAAGAGAATGTTTGAGAGAACCGGCAGCGTGGTTCGGGCCGGGACGGATTGGGAGACTGCCGTGAGTCCCTGGTACAGGTTCTGGCGAGTCAGGGCAAGTTTCATGTGGATCGGGTCCTGGAGAATTGAGTTGCGTTCTTGAGCGAATCCACGAGAGGTAGTTCGGGTTCTACCCTTACATAGCTAATAAGTAGTAGTAGTAGGGGCTGTGGAGTTGTAGACAATGCCTCGCTCCCGTCCGGGTAACCTGCTTCACCCCAACGGTCTCGGGAATGGAGGGATGCCGTGGATTCCGGTTGCAAAAGAGCATCCGGTTTTCCATGAATCCACAACGGGGGCCTCGGGAGCGGAGCAAGCCACGAAGTTTCCCCGGTTGTTCCCCACGGTTTGCACATGGGTCTTCAGGCTCCTCCAGCGAGAATCTGCTCCCGCAGCCGGGCAACGCGCCTGGCGAATTCCTCGTCCGTCTGCACGTCGCGATCCACCTTTCGGATCGAGTGAATGACGGTGGAATGATCCCGCCCACCGAAGGCCGCGCCGATCCGGGTAAGGGGCGGGTCGAGAATCTCCTTGATCAGGAACATGGCGACCTGGCGGGGCACGGTGACGTCACGGGTTCGCCGCTTCGAGATGAGGCCTCGGGGTTCCACTCCCCATGCCGACGCGGCGGCATTGAGGATGTCGGTTACCGATGTGGGCGGGGACGGGACGTCGGTCGCGATTCGGGATTCCAGCAGGGCCTCGTGCGCGAGCGCGAGCGTAATTTCCTGATTCGTGAGGGATGAGAAGGCGAGCAACTTGATGATGGCGCCTTCCATCTCACGGACGGACGAGGTACACGAGCGGGCCACGAGATCGATCACGTCATCCTCCAGGAAGAGCCCGTCGGCGGCTGACTTCTTCCTCACGATCGCGATCCGGGTTTCGTAGTCCGGGGGCTTGATGTCGGCCACCAGACCCCACGCGAACCTCGACACCAGGCGTTCCTCGAGCCCGGACAGGCTGTTGGGCGCGCGGTCGCTGGTCAGAACAATCTGCTTCTGCGCGTCGTACAGGGCGTTGAAGGTGTGAAAAAACTCTTCCTGTGTGCGTTCCTTCCCCTCGAGGAAGTGGATGTCGTCGACGAGCAGGAGATCGATATGCCGATAGCGCCGGCGGAAGCCGGGCGTGGCTCCCTCCTGGATGGATGTGACCAGCTCGTTGGTGAATTGCTCGGTTGGAACGTACGCGATGTGTGTCTGGGGAGCGTGCTGCTGCAGGTAGTTGCCGATCGCGTGCATGAGATGGGTCTTTCCCAGTCCCACCCCCCCGTACACGAAGAGGGGATTGTACATGCGGGCCGGCTTCTCCGCGACGGCGCGGCAGGCCGCGACGGCAAGCTGGTTGTTGTTGCCCACCACGAAGCGGTCGAAGGTGTAGCGTTCGTTCAGCTTGTCGGAGGGTATCGTCGGCTTTGACTCGGATATGCTGGACCGATACGGCGTCGTGGCGTAGGAAGGGGTGTCCGCAGCCAGGTCGAAGGTCGTCGGCGCGGTGTGTGAAGCCGATGAACGGTAGGAGACCGACAAGGGACGTCCCAGCCTCTGCTCGATGCTTCTGCGGAGAAACGCGCCGTACTTGTCCTCGATCCACTCCACGTGGAACTGGCTGGGGGCCTCGACGAGAAGCTCGTCGTCGGAGAAGCCGACCGCCTCGGTGCCGGAGAGCCAGGTCTGAAAACTCTGTTCCGGAAGGTAGCTCCGCGCGGCTGCCAGGGCGTGAGCCCAGATTTCGGAAGCAGAGAGTTCCATCGAGGAAGGACTAAGGGAGGAGAATCAAGGTCGGGGCTTGCGCGGAAAGCCCCCGGAGCAGCGAAGGATGCAACGGTACCCCGGGAGTGTGGAAAAGTCAATCGCCGAAGGCGGGCCCGCGCCCCCGCGCGGCTGCGCTCGAGCGCGGACGGCCGAGCGGGACGGGGTTGACGGCCCGCGCGGATTTCCGGTAGGTTCCTCGCCCGTCCCGCGTTTGCCAGGCGGTTGGTACGAATGGCCCGGAAGGATGCGGGTGGTTCCTTTCACGAACGTTCCCCATGAAACCGACATACAGACCACGGAATCGAAAGAGAAAGAACACCCACGGATTCCGCGCTCGGATGAGCACTCGGGCGGGCCGCAAAACACTGTCGAGGCGGCGGAGGAAGGGACGCCGCAGGCTGGTCGTGGAGGTCGGCTCGAAGTAGACGGCGCAGCCGCCGCCGAGGGGCCTCCAGGAGCAGTATGCTTTCCGCCCGTGAGACGCATTCGGCGCTCCGGCGAAATCCGGGGCTTGCTAAGGCGGGGGAAGCGACGGAGGACGTCCGAGTTCGACGTCTTCCTCGCGGCTTCCGCCGCTTCTTGTGCCCGCTTCGGGGTGATCGTTCCGAAGCATGGGCATACCATCGTGGATCGCAACCGCTTGAGGCGCCGGCTGCGGGAAATCGGCCGACTCGAGGTGCTGCCACGGCTCGACACTCTCCCCGGGGAACTGGACTTCCTGGTCAGAACGAGACGGGAAGCGTACGGCGTGTCGTTCCAGCGGCTCAGGAATCAACTGGTGAAGCTGACCGAGGAGCTACTCTGAAGTTCTTGTTGAGCGGCATTCGATTCTATCGCGCGGCCATCTCTCCGTTGAGGCCGCCCGCCTGTCGCTTCGTGCCCAGCTGTTCGGCCTATGCGCTGGAAGCACTCGAACGGCACGGAACCCTTCGCGGCTCCCGGCTGACGCTGCGGCGGCTCGGCCGGTGCCATCCCCTTGGCGGGAAGGGGTTCGATCCGGTGCCTCGAGGACACGCGCGATGAGGCCGGAACTCCGCTTCGTCCTCGCCATCTTTCTGATGATCGGCGTCCTGTTCGGGACCAACCTGCTCTTTCCGCCTCCCCCGGCCACGGAGCCGCCCGTCCCGGCGGCCGCGGAAAGCGAGCCCCAGGCCGAGGAGCCGGCGGAGCCCGCGGTCACGGCGCCCACCGGGATTGCGGCCACGGCCGTTCCGGATGCGCCCGTGGTGCCCGAGCGCAGGATCCGCGTGCGGGGACCGCTCTACGAGTTCGAGTTCAGCAACTACGGGGCGCAGTTGCATTCCGCGATGCTGCCGGGATTCAGGTCGTTCGCGGATGATGGTCCCGTACAGCTTCTCCTGCGCAGCGGACCGGGTGCGCTCGGCAGCCGGGTGGCGGTCACCGGCGACACGCTCGATTTTTCCGTGGTGCCGTTTGAAGTGTCTCCTGCGGAAGGACTTATGCTGGCCGAGGGAGATGACCCGCAGGAGCTGAGCTTCACCTTCCTGAGTCCCGACGGAAGGACCGGTTTCGAGATCCGATACCGTTTCGATCCCGACTCCTATCTGATCGACGTCCACGGGCGCGTGCTCGGGGTCGATCGGGGTCTTCTGCTCACCGACCTCGGCCAGGGACTGGCGTTCAACGAAACGCGCCCCGCGGATGACGAAACGGCGCTGGCCTATGTGGTCAACCATTCCCAGGACGGAATCCGGCAGCGGCCGCTCCGGAACTTCGAGGAAGACCGGGTCGAGGACGGCCCGCTGCTATGGGTGGCGCTCAAGAGCAAGTACTTCCTGGCGGCGCTGCTGGCAGGGGACGGCCGGGAGGCGGAGCGCTTCCTGGGCGGGGTGTTCGCGCGGCGCCCGGTCGACCTGTACGGCGGGGAGGAGCCGCGAGTATCGGTAACCGCGGCGCAGAGTCTACTGCCCGACGATTCGTTCGCCTATCGGGTCTACCTGGGGCCGCAGGACTTCACCCGGCTGAGGGCGATCGGCAGCGACCTCGAGGATGTAAACCCGGTCGGCTGGAGGTGGCTGCGGCCCGTCATCCAGCCGTTCGCAGCCATCATCACGACGATCCTCATCTACCTGCACAACCAGCTGGGCTGGGGCTATGGATGGGTGTTGATCCTGTTCGGCGTCATGATGCGCGTCGTGCTCTTTCCGCTGAACCAGAAGGCCATGCGCGCGCAGCTGAGGAACACCGCGGTTGCACCCATGGTCAAGGAGATCCAGGCCAAGTACAAGAGTGACCCGGAGCGGCAGCAAAAGGAGATGATGAGGCTGTACAAGGAGCACGGATTCAATCCGCTGGCCGGATGCGTGCCGATGCTCATTCCCTTCCCGGTGCTCATCACGCTCTTCTTTGTGTTCCAGAACACCATCGAGTTGCGCGGCGTCTCCTTCCTCTGGCTCCCGGATCTCTCCGCCCCGGATCCGTTTTATCTGCTGCCCGTCTTCCTCGGCCTTTCCATGTTTCTGCTTCAGTGGGTGAGCATGCGTACGATGGAGCAGGTGAACCCGCAGATGAAGATGATGCTGTGGTTCATGCCGATCTTCATGGTATTCATCTTCTTCCAGTTGGCATCGGGGCTGAACCTCTACTACGCGACGGCCAACATCGCCACATTGCCCCAGCAGTACTGGATCGCCAGGGAGCGACAGAAGGCCAGGAACAAGGCATCCTAGGGTCGGGAGCCTGCCGACCAACCAGGGTGGCCAGGCGGGGACAGGGAGCAAGATTGACGGACACCATCGTGGCAGCGGCGACGCCGCCGGGTCCGGGGGCCCTTGCGGTGGTGCGAATCTCGGGACCGGGCGCGTTTTCCATCCGGCGCGCGCTTGCGCCGGATCTGCGTGACCCGGACGACCGGCGAGCGATGCTGGCGGGCCTGCACGACCCGGAAACCGGAGAGCTCGTGGACCGGGGAATCGTCACCAGCTATGCGGCGCCGGCCAGCTACACGGGAGAGGACATGGTGGAGATATCCTGCCACGGCGGGTATCTCATCCCGGGCCTCCTGGTCGAGCACGCGCTCGAAGCCGGCGGACGCATGGCCGAACCCGGAGAATTCACCCGGCGGGCCTACCTGAACGGGAAGATGGATCTGCTGCAGGCGGAGGCCGTGTGCGATCTGGTGGCGGGCCGCAGCCGGGCGCTGCACCGGGTGGCGGTGCATCAGATGGAGCGTGGGCTTTCGGCCAGGATGACGGCGGCACGCGCTTCCCTCGTCAGACTGGAGGCGCTCCTCGTCCACCATCTTGACTTTCCGGACGAGGACGAGCCCCCGACGAGCCTGGAGACAGTGGCCCACGAGGCGCGCGAGGTGCGTCTCCGGCTGGAGGGCGTGCTGGCCACGGCACCCGAGGGGGAGCTGCTCAGAGAGGGTGCTCTGACCGTTCTGGCGGGGCGTCCCAATTCCGGTAAGTCAAGTATTTTCAATGCGTTAGTAGGATACGAGCGTGCCATTGTGACGGACGTTCCGGGGACCACGCGAGACGCGCTCGAGGCCACCGTGTCGTTGGGCGGCTATCCATTCCGACTCGTGGATACCGCCGGGCTCCGGGAAACCGGAGAGCGCGTCGAGGCGTTGGGGATCGAAGTGGCCCGCCGCTATCTGGCGCGGGCGGACCTGGTGCTGTTTTGCACGGAGCGGGGCGAAGGGGTCTCGGATGCGGATGCGGAATTCCTGGGTGAACGCGATTGCCCGTTCCTGGTTCTGGAAACCAAGGCCGATCTGGCCCGGCCGGACAACGGCACGCCCGGGTTCGTGGATGCCCGGGAGAACGGCTGCTCCAATGCGGAAGAGCGGACCAGGCACCCTCTCGCCGCCGGCACGGTTGACGTCGAGGCGCTGCCTGACCGGATCGCCACCTCCGTGGTCACGGGCGAGGGACTGGAGGAGATGGGCAGGGTCCTTCCGCGCATGGTTTTCGGAGGGCTGGTCCAGGCGACCGGAGACCTGCCGGTCGTGACCCGCAGGCGCCACCGACGCTGCCTGGCACGAGCGGTAGAGGAGCTGGACGCGTTCGAACGCGCGCTGGCGAACGGGGTTCCGGCCGAAGTGGCGGCGACCCATCTGAGGCCGGCGGAGACGGCCCTGGAGGATGTCCTCGGGATCGTTACTATGGATGAGGTGCTCGACCGGGTGTTCCGGGATTTCTGTATCGGAAAATAGGCAGGCGAGACGGGGAACGCGGGTTGCAGATCGTGGATCGAGAATTCGACGTCATCGTAGTAGGCGGAGGCCACGCCGGAGCAGAGGCAGCGGCAGCGGCGGCGCGCCTCGGAACTCGCGTGTTGCTGATTACCCCCGACCTTGGGCGCATCGGACAGATGAGCTGTAATCCCGCGATCGGGGGCATTGCAAAGGGGGTCGTCGCGCGCGAGGTCGATGCTCTCGGGGGTGTCATGGGCCGGGCTACGGACGCGGCGCGCATTCACTTCCGCATGCTCAACCGCTCCAAGGGACCGGCCGTATGGGGTCCGCGCGCGCAATGCGACAGGACCCTGTATGCGCTGGCGGTGCGGCGAGTGCTGGAAGAACTGCCGACGCTGGAGCTCTTTCAGGACATGGTTTCTGACCTTGTGCTCGGGGGCGACCGGATTGCCGGCGTGCGGACGCGCACGGGGCTGGAGTTTCGAGCTTCGTCCGTGGTCATCACGACGGGCACGTTTCTTCGCGGACGCATTCATGTTGGCCTTGGGGACGGGGTCGAGGGGGGGCGCGCCGGCGAGGAAGCCTCGGTCGCGCTGGCCTGTGCGCTCGAGGGTCGGGAGTTGGAGGTGGCGCGTTTCAAGACCGGTACTCCGCCTCGCATCGATGGCCGGTCCGTGGACTACGGAAGGGTGAAAGAGCAACCGTCGGAACCGGGAGGCGTGCGGTTCTCCGCGTATGTACGTGAGCAATACCCGGGCGAGCGTTCCTGCTGGATTACTTGGACGGGGGACGAACTCCGGGACATCGTGCAGGAAAACCTCGAGCGGAGCGCGCGGTTCGGGGGGGCCATCGCGGGCCGGGGGCCGCGATACTGCCCGTCGATCGAAGACAAGGTCGTACGTTTCCCCGACGCCCGCGGGCACCAGGTCTTCCTGGAGCCGGAGGGGTTGGACACGACCGAGCTTTATGTAAACGGCTTGTCGACCTCGTTGCCACCGGAAGTGCAACTCCGATTCCTGCGGACCGTGCCGGGGCTGGAGCGTGTGCGCATGACCCGCAGCGGGTACGCGATCGAGTACGACTACTTCCTTCCGCATCAGCTGCGGCACACGCTGGAGGTGAAGTCGATTGAAGGCCTTTTCTTTGCAGGGCAGATCAACGGCACGACCGGCTACGAAGAGGCCGCCGGGCAGGGGCTGATCGCGGGTGCCAACGCCGGCTTGGCCGCTCTGGGGAAGGCGCCGTTGGTCCTGGAGCGCGACCAGGCGTACATCGGCGTGCTGATCGACGATCTGGTCACCAAGGGGGTGGATGAACCCTATAGACTCTTTACCTCGCGCGCAGAGTTCCGTCTTCTGCTCAGACAGGACAACGCGCTCTCCCGCCTGGGACCGGTAGCGCGCGAGAGGGGTCTGTTGGCGCCCGGCCAGACCAGGGTGCTTGAAGAACGCCTGGAAACCGAAGCGCGGCTGCTCGAGTGGTTCCGCTCGACGCGCCTGCGACCCGAGCAGGTGAACGACGCACTGGTGGAGGCGGGATCGAGCCCGGTGCGCACTACCGCAAGAGCGGTGGATCTGTTGAGAAGACCGAAGGTGACGTCAAAAATGCTGATTCAGGCGGCCGGCGCGTCGTTTGTCGAGGTTGGTTGGGAGGATGCCTTGCTGGCTGTCGAGGTAGACCTGAAGTACAGGGGATATGTGCAGCGCGAGCGGGATCGGGCGGCCGCACTTCGAGCGCGCGCGGAGTTCCGCATTCCCCAGGATCTCGTGTACCAGGACCTGTTGACGCTGTCGCACGAGGCCCGCGAAAAGCTTGGTCAAGTACGTCCCCTCACCCTGGCGCAGGCCTCGAGGGTCTCGGGCGTCTCGCCGGCAGATCTTCAGAATCTGGTCCTGGAGATCCGGAAGCAGGGGGGCGTTCCCTCACGACGTTTCACGGGAAACATGACGGTGAAACAACACGGTGGCACGTCGAGCCATGTTTCACGGGAAACATGACGGTGAAACAACAAGCATCCCGGGACTTCGACGTCGGGTTCCTGGTGGGAGTCCTCGTTGGTGAGGGGCATTTCGGTGGAGATGGGCGACAGCCGCACGTGACTCTTCGCATGCACACCGACCACAAGGCGCTTTTCGACTGGATCATGGAGAACTTCCCCGGGGGCAAGCTGTACGGTCCCTATCGGCACGGCGGACGGCATTACTACCAGTGGATGGCTCGCGGAGCCTTCCTCAGAGAACAACTGGTGCCCTTGCTGGACCGTTACCTGGATGAACGGCTGGACGGGAAAGCCGCGCGGCGCTTCCAGGAAATGAAGGCGCGTTACCTTACCGATTCGGCCCCTGCCGCAGGTTCGGCGAGCGTTCCCCCGGCCCCGGAGCCGCCGCGGGACCGCTGACCCGTGTCGGGGCCACCCGGATCCATGTCGGGATGACGTCCAGAAGGGCGCGAATCCAGCCTGCCAACGACGCGCATCCACCTTTTCCGCAAACCGGGGGTCAGGTAGCTTTCGAGGTGGGATCTCTCTCCCCCTTATCCGGAGTTCGATCCCGGGACGGTTCCCTGTTGTGGAAAACCCCTCACCCCGGCCTAGGCTGACCGCTGCTTTCCATGTCCAGAGTCATTACCATCGCCAACCAGAAGGGGGGTGTCGGGAAGACGACAACCGCGATCAACCTGGGAGCCGCGTTGGCTGTGGCCGAACAGCGCACGCTGGTCATCGACATGGATCCACAGGCCAATGCGAGCAGTGGCCTGGGCCTTTGGGGCCATGATCAGGTCTCGGGCATGTACGACGTCATGATCGGGGGAAGCTCGATCGACGAATCAAGGGTTCGTCAGCTTCACTTTCCCTACCTGGACATGGTCGGCACCACGCGCGACCTGGCGGGCGCGGAGATCGAACTGGTAGGCGTGGAGGCCCGCGAATCCGTTCTGCGTACGGCACTTGCGCCGATTCGCGACGAATATGACTACATTCTCGTGGACTGCCCCCCGTCGCTGGGGCTCCTCACGCTCAACACCCTCACGGCGGCCGACTCCGTACTCATCCCGATTCAGTGCGAGTTCTACGCGCTGGAAGGCCTCAGCCAGCTCCTGAACACGGTTCGAGTAGTACAGCGGGGGCTCAACACGGGCCTGGAAATCGAGGGCGTGCTCCTTACCATGTTCGACAAGCGGCTCAACCTGTCGAAACAGGTCGCCCGGGAAGCCCGCGAATACTTTGGAGACAAGGTCTTTACGAACGCGATTCCCAGGAACGTTCGCCTTGCGGAGGCGCCGAGTTTCGGCAAGCCCATCATCATATACGATGTCCTGTCGGCCGGGGCCCGCTACTACCTCCGTCTGGCGAGGGAAGTCATTCAGCGAACGCAACATAGACTTGCTACAACGAGAGCTCGCGTACCCTCATGAGCGTTGCTTCGAACACTCGACTCGGGCGCGGCCTGGGCGCCCTTCTTGGGGATCATCTTGATCGACCGGTGGAAGGCGAGGTCGCCGGCCTGGCGCTGGATTCCGTGGTGCCCAACCCGTTCCAGCCCCGTCGTGAGTTCAAGGAAGAGGAAATCCGGGAACTCGCGGCGTCGATCAGGGCAAACGGATTGCTCCAGCCCGTTCTCGTCAGATCCGCGCCGGTGCCCGACCAATGGGAGCTGGTAGCGGGAGAACGCCGATTCCGAGCTGTCACAAGGCTTGGATGGAGCGAAGTGCCGGCCATCGTGCGCGACGTAGATGACGAAACCATGCTCGTGCTGGCGCTTGTCGAGAACCTCCAGCGCCGCGACCTCGGCGCGCTGGAGGAGGCTGAGGGCTACAGGGTGCTTGTGGACAAGTTCAAGCGCACACAGGAGGATATCGCGCTGGCTGTCGGAAAGAGCCGTGCCGCGGTGACCAACATCCTCCGTCTTCTGAAGCTTCCCGCTGAAGTCCGGCAGCTGCTCGCGGAAGAAAAGCTCACGCCGGGACACGCGCGGGCACTCCTCGCCATCGACGACCAGGAATGGGCGGCGGAACTGGCTCGAATGGCGGTCGAGGGCGGTTGGTCGGTCCGCAAACTCGAGGAGACCGTGCGCACCCGGCCGACGCGCCCGGCTCCCAATGAAGATGCTCCGGACGACCGCAAGCGCCGGACCCGGCCGTCGCAAGCGGTGGACCCGGTGTTGAACGCGTTGCAGGAGGAGTTGCGGGGCGCGCTCGGGACACGAGTAGTCGTTCGACGGCAGAGGGGAAGCAAAGGCCGCATCGAAATCCCCTTCCACGACGATCAGGATCTTGAACGCGTGTTCGCCCTCGTGTCCGGCCGGGAGGTCTCGGATCTTCTGGAATAGGACATCTCGAAACCGCCGACTGCTGACGGTTGTGCTCCTGGCCGAGGGGTCGGCGAATGCCCGCAACTATGAGTTGACCGTGACGCATGCCGTGCTGGTTTCGCTTGCCCTCATCGGACTGATTTCCGCGGGCTACGTGGCCGGCGTTGCAGTGACCACGCATCGTGTGGACATCCTGTCGGACTCGCTTGCGGTCCAGGCGGAGGGGATTCAGGCGCTGAGCACGCACATCGACACGGTCGAAGCACGCTATCTGCGCATCGCCGAACTGTTTGGTGCCCGCGCAAACGCGCTGTCGGACCTTTGGCTTCCTCCGGTGGGGCGCGACGGAAACTCCGGTCGGTCGGTCGCGGACGAAACCAGGCCCACCAGCTGGCCCCTGACCGAAAGGGGGTTCGTGACCCAGGCCCTGATTGAAGGCGTGGTGGGCGAACACCCAGGCCTGGACATCGCCATACCTACGGGCTCGTATATCCGCGCCGCGGGTGGGGGCCTCGTACTCGAAGCAGGAGAGGATCCCCTCTACGGGCGGTTTGTACGCCTTGACCACGGCGACGGATACGGCAGCTTGTATGCGCATGCATCCGCGACGTTTGTCGAGACCGGGGACCTGGTGCGGCAGAACGAGGTCATCGCGTTGAGCGGCTCGACGGGCAGATCGACGGCTCCGCACCTTCACTTTGAAATCCTTCGAAACAATGAACCTGTCGATCCGTTGACAATCCTTGACCAACCTTGAAGGGTTGCCGGAACCCCTCGATTTCCGTGGCTCGTTTCAACTACCAGTAAGGGAAACAACAGGATGAGCAAACAGCGCCCCGCTTCGCCCCCCGCGTCTCCAGACAACACGATTTCGATCATCGGACCCGGGATGACCGTAGTGGGTGATTGCAAGACCAAGGGGACCATCCGCATCGAAGGCAGGGTCGAGGGGGGAGTGGAGGCCGGAAAGGCTGTTGTCGTCGGGAAGGACGGAATGGTCGTCGGCGACATCTCCACCCAGGACGCGGTCATCTCGGGAAGGCTCAAGGGTACCCTGAAAATCGGTTCGCGCCTGGAGCTCCAGTCATCCTGCGATGTCGACGGGAATATCGACACCCGCCGCATCGTGCTCGAAGAGGGCGCAACGGTCAACGGAACCGTCAAGATGGGAAGCCGAGGCGCCAAGCCGCCCTCTACCCGGGAATGAGCGGTGAGCAGGATGCCCACGCCCGGGGAATCATCGAGTCCTGGCTCCACCGGATTTGGAAGCACCGGGAATCTCGACCGGAGCTGCCTTTCCCCACCTCTCCGCCGTTGTCGTGGAAAACCTCTGAAGTCACTATAATATCGACTCTTCGGAAGGTATATCCACGCTCCCCGCAGAGCGTGTTATCCACGCCTCTGTCGTTTTCCACAGATCGTGGAAACCCTTTGGGCGCACGTTTCGGCGCGGGGGAGTTCATATGCAAGGTGCCAGGACGAACGAGGGCCGGGGGATGAAGCTGAAAGCGCTCGTTGAGTATGTCGACGAATACCTCCGCGTGCCCGGCTTCCCGGACTACCCCAACGCCTACAACGGACTCCAGGTTCAGGGGGCGGCCCGGGTTGGCAGCATCTGTGCCGCGGTGGATGCCAGTGAAGCCGCCATCAACGCCGCCGCCGAGCGCGGAAGCGATCTCCTGCTCGTGCACCACGGGCTCTTCTGGGATGGCGCGGCTCCCGTAACCGGCAGACGTTTTCGGAAGCTGTTCGCCCTCCTCCGCAACGAACTGGGTCTTTACTCGGCTCATCTGCCGCTGGACGCACACCCCGAGGTCGGCAACTGCGCCTTGCTCGCCCGCGCTCTGGACATCGAAATCGAGAAGGGATTCGGCTCCTACCAGGGCGTGGATGTGGGCTGGATCGGGACGACCTCGGAGACACGCAAGGCCCTCGGCGACCGGTTGGCGGAGTCACTACAAGTGACAGTCCGACTTATAGATGGCGGACCTGACCAGATACACAGGGTCGCCGTTGTGACGGGTGCGGGCGGGTCCATGATCGCCGAGGCGGCGGCGTCCGGCGCCGATGCCCTCGTGACCGGGGAAGGGGCGCATCATACGTACTTCGATGCGATGGAATACGGCATCAACGTTTACTATGCGGGCCATTACGCCACCGAGACGCTCGGGGTGCGCGCGCTCGCCTCCCATCTGGAGGCGCGCTTCGGCATTCCCTGGGAGTTTCTGGATTATCCGACGGGCATGTAGGTCCCGCCGGGCATGGCCCCGGGCCTCGCCTCGACGGCTCAGGCCGTTGCGCATCGGAGGAGGAGGTACCCATGATCGCACGGGGCCTCAACAGGTGTTTGTCGCAATCCTTCCTGGCGTGCGCCATGCCCGGGAGGATGGGCGACCCTGTCCAGGGACCCGGCGCCGGAAGCCGATGACCGAGAAGCGAGGCACATCATGAAATGCCCACAATGCGGCGTGGACGCCGCCGGCAAGTTCTGCGCGGAATGCGGGGCGGCCATCCGTGAGCCGTCGTGCCCCTCCTGTGGGGAGACGGCCCCGGCGGGCGCGTCGTTCTGCATCTTCTGCGGCACACCCCTCCGGCGCCGCCGGCCGGCGGCGGCCAGCGCGGGCGGCAGGAGGGTGCTGTGGGCCAGCGGCGTGTTCGCCGGCGTATTGATCATCGGCGCCGGGTACTGGGCGCTGGAACGGGATGATCCGGGCGATGCTCCGCCCCCCGACCCCGCGGCGGGCCTGGTGCCCGCTGCCGGCGCGCCTCCGGATCTGAGCTCCATGACGCCGCGGGAGGCCGCGGATCGGCTGTACGATCGAATCATGCGGGCCGCGTCCGCCGGGGACACCGCCGAGGCGCTGGCATTCCTGCCGATGGCCCTTGACGCCTACGACCTGACGGTCCCTCTGGATGCGGATGGCCACTACCACGTGTCCCTGCTGCACGCTCTGGGCGCGGACTACGAGATGGCGCGGGAGGCGGCCGAGCGGGCGCTGGCCGACACGCCCAACCACCTGCTCCTCCTGGGCGCGGCGGCGCGGGCGGCCGCCGAACTCGGCGACGATGACCGAGCCAACGGCTATTACGCTCGATTCCGGGAGGCGTGGGACAGCGAACAGGCGCGCGGGCTCGAAGAGTACTCCATGCACGCCATCCCGCTCGCGGAGATGAGGGAGGCGGCAGAGGCGCGAGCCGGTGGGTAGTGCCGAAGAACGTCGGCCGGCACTGCAGTCGGTCAGGAGCATCGGCCCCTCGTGATCGACTCCCCCCTGGCGCTGCTCGCGACCATTGCGGGCGTGGTGGTGCTCGCCCTGTGGCTGGAGCGTCGCCGGGTGCCGGGGCTCTGGAAGCTGGGAGCCACCCTGCTCGCGATCGCCATCGGCGGAGTTCTCTCCAACGTGGGGCTCGTGCCCCCGGCTTCGCCCATCTACCAGGCCATCACGGGCACCGTGACCGACCTGGCCATCGTGTGGCTGCTCCTCGCGGTCAACCTGGCCGACCTGCGGAAGGCGGGCGGGGCCATGCTGGTCGCGTTCGGCATCGCGGTGGTGGGCACGGCCCTGGGGGCGTTTGCGGGGGCGTTCCTGTTCGGAGGCGCGATCGGCGAGGAGACGTGGAAGCTTGCGGGGGCGCTCACGGGAACGTATTCGGGAGGATCACTGAACTTCACCGCGGTAAGCCGGGCAGTCGACATGTCCGATGCCCTCTTCGTGGGCGCCACCGCCGCGGACAACGTCGTCACCGGACTCTGGCTGGCGGCGTGCGTGGTGCTGCCCCGGTGGATCGGGCGGTACTACCCGGCGCCGCCATCATCACCAGACGCCCCGCCGGCCTCGCCCTCGAACCACCCCGGCCGCGATCCCGATCTTTCCGACGACGAATCCGCGCATCCGCTCTTCGCGGGCGCCTCGGTTTCCACTCATCAGCTGGCGATTCTCGTCGCGGCAGGGCTCGCGATCATGATCGCGTCGCGGGTCCTCGCGACCGTCACCCCCGCAATCAACCCGGTGCTCTGGCTCACCACCCTGGCCCTTGCCACGGGCCACGCCATGCCATCCGGCGCGAAACGAGGCGCGCTCCAGCTCGGCAACCTCGCACTGCTGTTCTTCTTCGTGGTGATCGGCGTCTACTCCCGGATCGCGGAAGTGCTTGCCGTGGGTGTCCAGGTGCTCTTCTACGCCCTCTTCGTCGTCGCCGTCCACGGCGTGCTGGTCTTCCTGGCGGGCCGCTTCCTGCGCGTGGACATCGGCACGCTGTGCGTGGCTTCCCAGGCCTCGGTGGGAGGACCCGGAAGCGCACTGGCGGTAGCGGTAGCCGGAGGCTGGCGATCGCTCATTCTGCCCGGCATTCTGGTGGGTCTGCTGGGCTACGCCCTGGGCACGTACGCAGGGATGGGCATCGCGCAGGCGCTGCGGGGATTCGGCTTCTAGAGCTGCCCCGCACAGGTGCGCTCCGTTGCCGTAGAAAGCGTCTGGGTTTTATCATTCCAAGCTACGCAACGGGACGCGCGCATCGCGCCGGACCCCGAGATAAAGACCCTTCGCGGGCCCGCGTTGCCGGCGGACCTAAACCAGCCAGGACTGCGATCCCGGGGGCCGATCCGGGTCCGGCTCAAGGGAACGAGCGACGGAGAACTCGAGGTTGAGCCAGCCCCTCAAAGCCTGGAAAGGATACGCGCCGGCGCGCAAGGACACGGGCACCGTCACGCCCAAGGGCTCTTCCCGCATCCGCGCGCACGATGGCCTCGCCACCATATCCCCGAGCGACCGCAAGCCGTCCTGGCTGAAGGTGCGTTCTCCCGGGGGACCGAACTACCTGCGGCTGAAGCGCCTCATGCGCAGCCAGGCGCTTCACACCGTGTGCGAGGGGGCGGGCTGCACGAACATCGGCGAATGCTGGGAGGCCGGCACCGCCACCTTCATGATCCTGGGTGATGTCTGCACGCGCGCGTGCAAGTACTGCGCTGTCGCCCACGGACTGCCGACCGTGCTGGACCGGGACGAACCCCGGCGTGTCGCGGATACCGTGGCCGCAATGGACCTCGAGCACGTCGTGATCACCAGCGTGAATCGCGACGAGCTGTCGGACGGCGGGTCCGGCATCTATGCAGAGACCATTCGCCGCATCGGCGACCGCCTTCCCGCATGCTCGGTCGAGGTGCTGATCCCGGACTTCAAGGGCGACGAAGACGCCCTGGCGACGGTTCTGGCCGCTCGACCGGCGATCCTCGGGCACAACCTGGAGACCGTCGAACGGCTTCACCCGGAGGTGCGCCCGGGAGGCCGCTACTGGCGCTCGATCTCCTTCCTCGGAGCTTCCAAGCGCCTCGCGCCGCACATCCTGACGAAGACGGGCATCATTCTGGGGATGGGGGAGCGCGCATCCGAGATCCGGCAGGCGATGAGCGACCTTCGCGAGGCCGGTGTCGACATTCTCACCTTGGGCCAGTATCTCCGTCCGTCGCTTCAGCACATCCCCGTTGCCCGCTGGGTGACGCCGGAGGAATTCGAAGACTGGAAGCGGATCGGCGAGGAGGGATTCGGCTTCCGCCACGTGGAGTCGGGTCCCCTGGTCCGCTCCAGTTTTCATGCCAAGGACCAGGCGCGCCAGGTATCCGCCGGCGCAGCGGGTTCGATTCGGCACGTGCAGGAGGCCGATCTTCCCGCGCCCGCTGAGGTGCCGGGGCTCAGGCTGGTGCAGATCGAGACGAGGCGTTCCGCGAGAGACGGAACGGAGGGAGGCGAGGTGGCACATGCCCGATAGCGCCGTGCGGGACGCATCCAGGTCCGCCCCTCCGCCTTTCATCGAAGGCTTTCCGGCCGAACAGGTGCTTCGCTTCCTGCGCGAGATGCTCATATACCGGCGATTCGAGCAAGAGGCGGAGGAGGCATACGCGATCGGCAAGATCGGGGGCTTCTGCCACCTGCATACCGGGCAGGAAGGGGTGGCGCTGGGCTTCATCGGGCCGCTTCGCCCCGACGACTATGCCCTTTCGGCCTACCGGGAACACACCCTGGCGCTCGCCAAGGGCATCTCCGCGCGCGCGGCCATGGCCGAGTTGTACGGGCGGGCGGGCGGCTGTTCCGGCGGCAAGGGCGGCTCGATGCACCTCTTCTCCGCGAAGCACAACTTCATGGGCGGATGGGGCATCGTCGGGGGCCAGATTCCGCTGGCGACCGGTCTGGGCTGGGCGATCCGCTACCGCGGGGAGGACCGGGTCTGCGTCTGCTTCCTGGGCGACGCGGCCGTCAACCAGGGCTCATTCCACGAGTCGCTCAACATGGCGGCCATCTGGAAGCTGCCGGTCATCTACGTCGTCGAGAACAACGGGTATGGCATGGGGACGGCGTTCAACCGCGTGACCACGACCCCCATGGTCGAAAAATCGCGGGCGCACGGTATTCCCGCGCACTACGTTGACGGCCAGGACGTGCTTGCGGTCTGGCGGCTGATGGAAGACCTGCTGGAGCAGGTGCGCGACGGCGCCGGACCCCAGTTCGTGGACGCCGAAACGTATCGCTTCAAGGGCCATTCGATGTCCGATCCGGTGTCGGGCACGTACCGCAGCAAGGAGGAGGTCGAGTCGCGGGTCCGCGAAGACGACCCCATCGCCCATGTGCGCGATCTCCTGATCCAGAGCGGGCATCTCACGCGCGAGGGCCTCGAGCGCATGGACGAGGAAGTACGCGAGCTGGTCGCTGACGCCGCCGACTTCGCGGACCGCTCGCCGCTCCCCTCCGACGACAGCCTCCACGAATTCGTCTACAGCGACATGGACGTGCACGGCAGGCTTTTCTTCGATGGGCGGGGAGGCTGAGATGGCGGTCATGACCTACCGGGACGCCCTCAACGAGGCGCTCGCGGAGGAGATGGAGCGCGACGACTCCGTTTTCCTCATGGGCGAGGAAGTCGCCGAGTACGATGGCGCCTACAAGGTGTCCCGGGGCCTGCTCGAGCGCTTCGGCGACGCACGGGTGGTGGACACGCCGATCAGCGAACTCGGCTTCGCCGGACTGGGCGTGGGCGCGGCCATGGCCGGGCTCCGGCCCGTCATCGAGTTCATGACCTTCAACTTCGCGTTCCTGGCCCTCGACCAGGTTATCAACAACGCGGCCAAGACCCACTACATGACCAACGGGCAGCTGCACGTGCCCATCGTCTTTCGCGGACCCAACGGGGCGGCCCTGCAGCTCGCCGCGCAGCACTCGCAGGCGTGCGAGTCCTACTATGTTCACGCCCCGGGGGTCAAGCTGGTGAATCCGGCGACGCCGTCGGATGCCAAGGGCCTGCTCAAGGCCGCGATTCGCGACGACGATCCGGTGGTCGTGATGGAGTCCGAGATGCTCTACAACGCCCGCGGCGACGTTCCCGAGGGCGAGCACTTCGTACCTCTGGGCGTAGCCGATGTGAAGATGGAGGGTACGGACGTCACGATCGTCTCGCACGGGCAGATGGTCCATGTGGCGCTTCAGGCGGCCCGCATGCTCGAGAAGGAAGATGTTTCCGCCGAGGTGCTCGACCTGCGCTCGCTGCGTCCCCTGGACATGGAGGCGATTCTGCGCTCCGTCCACAAGACCAATCGCGCGGTCTACGTGGAGGAAAGCTGGCCGTTCGTGGGCGTCGGCGCACAGATCGTCGCGCTGATCCAGGACGAGGGCTTCGACGATCTGGACGCGCCGGTGCAGCGGATCACCCAGGCGGACGTGCCCATGCCCTACGCCAGGAATCTGGAGAAGCAGTCGAAACCGGACGCGGCGCGGGTCGTGGACGCGTGCAGGAAGGTTCTCTACCGCAACTGACCCTGGTCGCTCCATCCGACGCGTGGCAAACACCGATCCGACCACCCGAGGCTAGTCGATGGCCACCAAAGTGCACATGGAAGCCCTCTCGCCCACCATGGAAGAGGGGCAGGTCGTCAGGTGGCTCAAGGCGGAGGGTGACCGGATCGCGGCCGGCGAACTGCTGGCCGAGATCGAGACCGACAAGGCGACCATGGAACTCGTTGCGCGCGGCGACGGCGTGTTGCGGGCCATCCTGCTGAACCAGGGACAGACGGCGCCCGTGGGAGACGTGATCGCCGTCATCGCGGCCGATGACGAAGATGTGTCGGACCTGGTGGCGGCGGCGGCCCCGGCTTCGACGGCATCCCCGGCCACGGAGACCGAGGAGGAGCCTGTTCGGGCGGCAGCGCCTTCATCAACGGCTCCCACCAGCACGCCACCTCCCGGCACACCGCCTTCAACCACGCCGCCAGGTGGCCCGCAGCCCGCACCGCCGGTGGTCCAGGCGACCCTTCCGGCAGAGCCGGCTGCCGAGGCCCGCAAGGACGGTGAACGGCTGAGGGCGTCACCCCTCGCCCGCCGCCTGGCCCGGGAGGCCGGGCTCCGCCTGGAGGCGGTCGTGGGGTCCGGGCCCCGGGGCAGAATCGTCAAGCGGGACATCGAGGCCGCGCTGGCCGCCGGGACGGCGACGGCTCCCGCGCCCAGGCCGGACGTCCCGGGCGAGGATTTCGTGGACGTCCCGCTCACGCAGATACGCAAGACGATCGCGCGCCGGCTGGTCGAGTCCCTGGGGCCAGTGCCGCACTTCTTCCTCACGGCCGATGTCGACATGGCCCGGGCAACCGAGCTGCGCCAGCAGTTCAACGAGCTCGAGCTTGGCGCGCGCATCTCCTTCAACGACATCGTCATCAAGGCGACGGCGCTTGCGCTGGCCCGCCATCCCGAGTGCAACGCGTGGTGGGGTGGCGATCACGTCCGCAGACACAACCGCGTGCACATCGGCGTCGCGGTGGCCATCGACGACGGTCTCATCACTCCGGTGGTGCGGGATGCCCATGCGCGCCCGATCGCCGAAATGTCGAACGAGGTGAAGGAGCTGGCGGCCCTGGCGCGAGCGAAGCGGCTGACGCCGGAGCAGTACACGGGATCCACCTTCTCCATCTCCAACCTGGGGATGTTCGGGATCGAGCAGTTCACCGGGGTCATCAACCCGCCCGAGGCTGGAATCCTGGCCGTGGGCGCGGTCGAGGATCGGCCGGTGGCGGCCGATGGTCAGGTCGTAGTGCGTCGTCGCATGCGCATGACGATGAGCTGCGACCACCGGATCATCGACGGGGCCCAGGGCGCGCGCTTCCTCGCCACGCTGAAGGACATCCTGGAGAAACCGTTGAGCGTGCTGCTCTAGCAGGCCCGCAGACGAACTCCGCCCGGCGTTTGCGCGGGTCCGTCCCAGGGGCCGCCAGAGTTCCCGTCAGCCGGAAGCGGGTGCCTTCTTCAACCTGTCGAAGAACTTCGCCCGCGCTTTCGCGACCTTGGGCGCCACCACCGCGCGACAGTATCCCTGGCCCGGATTGCGAGCGAAGTAGTCGCGGTGATAGGCCTCGGCGGGGAAGAACCGACCGGCCGGAACCAGCTCGGTCACGATCGGCGAACGCCACACTCCCTCGTCCTCGAGCCCCGCGATCACCTCGCGTGCCACCCCTTCCTGCTCCGCCGAATGATGGAAGATGGCCGAACGGTACTGGGTGCCCACGTCGGCTCCCTGGCGGTTCAGGGTGGTGGGATCGTGAATCGTGAAGAAGACCTGGAGCAGCTCCCGGAACGAGATCTCGTCCGGCGAGAACATGATGCGGACCACTTCGGCGTGCCCGGTGGAACCGGTGCAGACCTGCTGGTAGGTCGGCTGGCGCACGTGTCCGCCGGCGTACCCCGAGTCCACCCGCCGCACGCCCCGCAACTCCAGGTATACCGCCTCCAGGCACCAGAAACATCCCCCGGCCAGCGTCGCGGTCTCGAGCCCCTTCTCGCTCATCTCGATCGGTCGCCTCCTTCAAGAGCCGTCTGCTTGCAGCTATTATTCGCCGCACTCGTTCCCTCCCCGCGCCCGTGATCGCGGACGGATCCTTCCTGGAGAGGTTGCCGTGCTGCCGGAAGCCGTGAAGATGACCGCAGAGCGTCAGCGCTACAAGGGGACTTGTGCGCAGGGAGGATTGTGGATGGGCGGAGGACGCCTGCGCGCCCCGTGCCTGATGGCGGCGGCCATCGTCATTCCGGTGCTCTGGCTGGCTGGCTGCGCCGCCGTGCAACAGGCGCCCGCAGGCGGCGGATCGGTTGGGGCGGCCACGACCGTCGAGTCGGGCCCGGCCGGCGGCCGCAACGACCCCCGCCATCTCGCCAAGCCCTACGTGGTGGTGGTGTCGTTCGATGGTTTTCGGCACGACTACATCGAGAGGTTCGACACGCCCAACTTCGACCGCGTGGCGGCCGGGGGCGCTCGCGCCGATGGGCTGATCCCGGTTTTCCCTTCGCTGACCTTCCCCGCACACTACTCCATCGCAACCGGGCTCTATCCGGGAACCCATGGGCTGGTCGCCAACACCTTCCATGACCGGGAACTCGATCGCACCTATTCCCTCTCGGACCGGGAGACCGTGGAGGACGGGGAATGGTACGGAGGAGAGCCGATCTGGGTGACCGCGGAGAAGCAGGGCATGGTGAGCGCGGCCTTCTATTTCGTCGGATCCGAAGCCGACGTACAGGACATTCGGCCCAGTTACTGGAAGCGCTTCGACCCGATCATTCCTAACCAAGTGCGCGTCGATACGGTCCTGACCTGGCTCGCCCTTGCCGAGCAGGAGCGACCCCATCTCGTCTCCCTGTATTTCGCCGAAGCCGACTACGCCGGACACCGGTTCGGCCCCGGCGAGAGCCCGGAACTGGCACAGGCGGTCGCGCAGGTGGACCAGGCGCTCGGACGTCTCCTGGACGGTCTGGATGAACTTCCCCACGGCGACCAGGTCTTCGTCCTGCTGGTCTCCGACCACGGTATGAGCGAGGTCCTTTCCGAGGGGCACTACGCGGTCGACGAAATCGCGGACCTGTCCGGGGTTCGGCTGACGTCCGACGGAACCGTGGGCATCCTGTTCGTGGAGGGGGGCGAGGAGCGCATCGAGGAACTGCGCACACAACTCGACGAGGGGATGCCGGAGGCGGAGGTCTACCGGCCCGGCGCAGCTCCAGAGCGACTTCGCCTCAAAGGTCATCCTCGCTTCGGGGATCTGGTGATCGTTCCGGAGGAGGGGTACACGATCGGCATCGGACCTCGCCGGGGCAGCAGCCGGGGGATGCACGGATGGGATCCCCGGTTCCGGTCCATGCACGGCATCTTCCTTGTTAAGGGGCCCGGCATCGAGGGGGGCACGCGGCTTCCCCCGATCGAAGGGGTGGACATCTATCCCTTCATGGCCCGGGTGCTCGGTCTCCAGCCTGCCGACGGAATCGAGGGCGATCCGGAGGCGCTGGCGGGGTTGGGTCGCCGTTAGGCGCAGCCTCCGAGCCGCTTTCGGGGGCACCTCGGAGGTGTGAGAATTCGGGCCTGGCACCACGGGGCCGGGGGGCCGGTGGAGGTCCGTTTTTTCTGCCGACCTCCGCTTGACACGCTTCGCGGGATTGCTTTACCTTTCGCTTCTCGTTGCGGGGTGGAGCAGTCTGGTAGCTCGTCGGGCTCATAACCCGAAGGTCGCGGGTTCGAATCCCGCCCCCGCTACTTGAAAGCGCCGCCGAATGGCGGCGTTTTCCACGTAGCAGGACGGTTTGACGCAGGCAACAACACAGGAGACCGAGGCGAAGATCATGCCGGAAGCGACCGAAATCCGTCGGCCGTGGGCCTTCCAGAGGCCGGGCCGCGCGCGGGCGCTTCGCTGGTTTCCGTCCGATACGTGGTCGAGCCCTCGCGGGCGGGGAAGCGGGACTCGCCGGTAGCCCCCGGCAGACTCCCGACCCAGCCGCCCGCACCGAAAAGGTTCGGGCGTTTTTTTGGCCAGGTAGCTCAGTTGGTAGAGCACGCGACTGAAAATCGCGGTGTCGGCGGTTCGATTCCGCCCCTGGCCATCTACCGGCTCACCGGCCGGAGGATGGCCGGGTGTGTGCGCGGGGGTCCGTAGCTCAACTGGTAGAGCACCGGTCTCCAAAACCGGGGGTTGGGGGTTCGAGTCCCTCCGGGCCTGTACAACTGGGGGGAGAGCCCTCATCGTCTAACGGCTAGGACACCACTCTTTCAAGGTGGCGGTCGGGGTTCGATTCCCCGTGAGGGCGTTTGGAAGGACGCGCCAAGAGCGCGAAACAGGGGCTGTAGCTCAGTTGGTTAGAGTGCCGGTCTGTCACACCGGAGGCCGCGGGTTCGAGTCCCGTCAGCCCCGCTTGTTTGTTTCTTGACAAATCGGGTCATCGGCGAAGGATCGGGGCCGTAGCTCAGTTGGGAGAGCGCCTGAATGGCATTCAGGAGGTCAGGGGTTCGATTCCCCTCGGCTCCATGGCGCAGTCTGTTCGCGAAGGCGAGCGAGCTCGGATGGCGGAATTGGTAGACGCGCAGGATTCAGGATCCTGTGGGGGTTAACCCCGTGAGGGTTCGAGTCCCTCTCCGAGCATGACAGGCCGCGGCGGCAAGCGGCGGCAGCGTTTCGATGGAGGACATTTGCCCACGTGCTGGAATTGGTAGACAGGCTGGTTTGAGGGACCAGTGTCGGAAACGGCGTACAGGTTCGAGTCCTGTCGTGGGCACTTGCCGGCCATCAACGGTCGGCCTTCCTTGCCGAAGGCGGTCGGCAAATCAGCGCCCGTAGCTCAATTGGACAGAGCGCTTGACTACGGATCAAGAGGTTGGGGGTTCGAGTCCTCCCGGGCGTATTCCCCTCCGGGGGAGGTGAAGGCCAGGACCTGTTTTCCGGCCGAGGGCGCGTAGCTCAGCTGGTTAGAGCGCTACGTTGACATCGTAGAGGTCAGAGGTTCGAGTCCTCTCGCGCCCATGCGCCGACGCGGCATCCGTGGAGGCGAGCAGGGGCAGGGGCCGTAGCTCAGTTGGGAGAGCGCAGCGTTCGCAACGCTGAGGTCAGGGGTTCGATTCCCCTCGGCTCCATTCCCGGTTGGCCGGCGAGATTCGCGAGGCGGTCGGTATGGTCGCCACCATAGCTCAGCTGGTAGAGCACGTCACTCGTAATGACGGGGTCGTCGGTTCGAATCCGACTGGTGGCTTGCCGCTTGCCAGCCGGCCTGGCGAGCGTAAAATTGGGATTGGATGCCCCGTGGTGTAACTGGCAACACGTCTGACTCTGGATCAGAAGAGTCCTGGTTCGATCCCAGGCGGGGCAATATCGGAGGGGTGGCCGAGTGGCTTAAGGCGGCGCCCTGCTAAGGCGTTGACCCGAGAGGGTCTCGTGGGTTCGAATCCCACCCCCTCCGCTTGCGGGCGAAGCCCGCGATCAGAGGGGGCGTGATTCGAACCCGGGGTTCGAGCCTCCGGTGCTTCGCATCCTCGGCTCACCTTCGGCCCGGCTGGCGCCGGCCTCGGTTGCGAATCCCGCGGGCAGATATCACCGGGCACGGTCGCGGGCCGCTATCCGAGTCCAGGATTGAGGTTGCCGGTCGGGCATCTCGTCCTGGGTTCTGAGGCCCCGGCTTCACTTCGTTCCTTGGGCGGGTTGCTTCTGACCTCGCGTCAGATATGCTCCGCTGCGGTCAAGCCGGCCGTGCTTCTCTCACCGGTTTCCCTGCAGGTTGTAGTGGCCACAATTGTTCGGACGGGTGGCCGAGTGGCTTAAGGCGCACGATTGGAAATCGTGTGGGCTCACGCCCACGTGGGTTCGAATCCCACCCCGTCCGCTGACGGCGGAGCCGCCCTCGGACGGGGTGGGCTTCGAACCCAGGGTTGAGCCTCCGGTGCTTCGCATCCTCGGCTCACCTTCGGCCCGCTGGCGCGGGCCTCGGTTGCGAATCCCACCCCGGGTGAGATACAACGGGACACGGTAGGCGGCCGGTCTTCGAACCTAGAGTTGAGGTTGCGGGCGCTTTGCGTCCCCGGCCCGCCTTCGGCACCGCTGCGCGGCCACTCGGCTGCGAATCCCACCCCGTCCTTGGTTCGGACGAGCTGGAGGCTTGGGAGGGCGAATCCTAGGCCCTTTCCGCCGGGGGAATCACCTTGCCGGGTGGGTGGAGCACCTGCCAATTGTTTGCATCGCCGTCTACGGGCGGCACCCACATTTCGGGGCGTGGCTCAGTCCGGTAGAGCGCTGCGTTCGGGTCGCAGAGGTCCCCGGTTCAAATCCGGGCGCCCCGATTGAAGAACAGTTGGAGAAGATTCTCCGTCCTTGAGCCGATCGGCCCGGTTTCGTCCGGAGGCGTAGTCTAATTGGTAAGGCACCGCACTCGAAATGCGGCGGGCGAAAGCCCTTGGGGGTTCGAGTCCCCCCGCCTCCGCTGCCATTCCGGTGTCCGTCCCCGCGCCCTCCCATGACCGGTCGGGGCGACGATCATCACGGTCGCAGCTGGCACATGGGCATCTGATCGCCGGGAGGTCCAGGCCATGCTCGGGCTCGATTTCATCGCCCATCCCCTGTCAGGCACGCCGTTCGGGACCGCGCTCGAGTTGTGCCTGGTGCTCGCGCTGGTGGCCTGGCTCCTGTCCGTGATCACCCGCGAGGTCTCCTGGATCGACCGCCTCTGGTCCATTTGTCCACCGGTCTACTGCCTGATCGTGGCGTTTGCGCTGGATTTCAACTCGCCGCGCGTGAATCTCATGACGGTGCTTGCGGTCCTGTGGGGCATCCGCCTGACCTACAACTTCGCCCGCAAGGGCGGGTACCGGCCGGGCGGGGAGGACTACCGGTGGGCGCACGTCCGCAAACAGTATGGTCCGGTGGGCTTCCAGCTGCTCAGCGTCACCTTCGTCCATCCCGGCCAGATGCTGCTCATCTGGCTGTTCACCTCCCCGATCCACCGCGCCTGGCAGTTCCCCGACGCGCCGCTCGGCTGGTTTGACTACCTGGCGGCGGCTCTGTTCCTGACCCTGCTTATCGGCGAAACCTTTGCCGACAGGCAGATGTGGGACTTCCAGCAGGACAAGAAGCGACGGATTGCCAACGGCGAAGACGTCCGGCAGCCGTTCATGACCAACGGGCTCTATCGGTACTCCCGGCACCCCAACTACTTCTGCGAGATCGCCCTGTGGTGGGTGTTCTACCTGTTCGGGGTCGCCGCCTCCGGTGAATGGCTGCACTGGACGGGGCTTGGCTGCATCGGCCTCACGCTGCTGTTCATTCCGTCCCTTCGCATGACTGAAGCGATCTCTGCGGAAAAGTATCCCGGCTACCGTGACTACCAGGCGGCCGTCCCGGCGTTGATCCCGCTGCCTCGGAAGGACAGGGCAAAGGCTGCCGGTTGAGCTGAAACCGGCGACGTCCCGGGATCCATCTTCCGCCCGGTGCCCCCTCCGCTCGCCCCGCCCCTGCTCCCGGCATAACTTGCCTGTTCGGGTCAATTCGTTACCGGGAGGTGCCTCATGTTCGTAACCGACGACTCCAAGCTTGCCATCAGCCTCGCCATGGTACTCGTTCTCGCAGCAGGGGCCTGTGCTCCGGCCGACGGCGGAGGGGACGAATCCGCGGAGGCGGAAATGGCCGATCCCGCCGCCGTGACCGATCCCGCCATGGCCGGCGATCTGCCCAACCCCACGTCGGAGGTCATCACCGGCTTCGGACCGCTTCCGGATGACAGGGAGTGGGGGTCCACCGCGGGCGTGGACATCGGGCCGGACGGGCAGCTGTGGGCCTACGACCGCTGCGGCGGCAACGCGCTCACCGACGGCTGCGGCACCTCCGACGTGGATCCCATCCTCAAGTTTGACCGGGAAACCGGCGAGGTGCTGACCAGCTTCGGGGCCGGGCTCTTCATCCTCCCCCATGGACTGCACGTGGATCAGGACGGGAACGTCTGGGTCACCGACTCATCGGGTGACGCGGAGCAGACCAAGGGCCATCAGGTCTTCAAGTTCAGCCCCGAGGGCGAGATCCTCATGACGCTGGGGACGCGCGGTGTCGCCGGGGATGGTCCGGATCACTTCAACCAACCCTGCGATGTCATCACCACGCCCGAAGGCTACATCTTCGTCTCCGACGGCCACAGCGGCCAGAACGAGAACGTTCCTCCCGGCGCGACCGGTCGCATCGTGAAGTTCAGCCCCGAGGGCGAGTACATGATGGAATGGGGCCAGATCGGGACCGGACCCGGGGAATTCCGGACGCCGCACGCGTTGGAGATGGACTCCCAGGGTCGCCTCTTCGTGGCGGACCGCGGCAACCACCGCATCCAGATCTTCGACCAGGAAGGCAACCTCCTCGACACGTACCACCAGTTCAGCCGCATCAGCGGGCTTTTCATCGACGACAACGACATGCTCTACGCGATCGACTCGGAGTCGAACCCGGGTAACCATCCGGATTGGATGACCGGCATCCGCGTCGGTCACGCCAGCGAAGACAGGGTCACCGCGTTCATTCCCCCGCACCCGGTGGACGACCGGCCGCATGGCGCGGCTGGAGAGGGTGTGGCGGTCGACGCCGACGGGAACGTCTACGCCGCCGAGGGCCCGATCTCACGGCCGTTCGCGGGCGGAGGGCTGACGAAGTACGTGCGGTAGGAGCGGGAGAGTTCAGGCAGCACGACGGGCGGCCCGCTCGCGGACGGTTCGGCGAGCGGGCCGCTTCGTGGTTCCCGGTGCCAGGCTGCCGGCCGGCCCCTGGCGGCCGATCCATCGTGGGCCTGGCGGCTATGGCGGGCTCAGGACAACGGGAATGGCCAGTCTGGCGGGCGGATAGCACCGCTGCGTCACGTCGCTGCATATCTGATAACGAAGGCTGGCGGTTGCCTCCGTCCCGGGTCCCGGCACCGGTACGAGCCGAAAGCCGAACTCGGCCTGGCCTCGCAGCACCTGCGCCCCGACCCGGTCGTCTCTTGTGCCGGAAGGCCTCGAGGTCATCTCGGCCTTGACCTCGGTCCCCTCCAGGTCCGGGAACGAGAACGAGAACGGAATGAAGAATCCGTCGTCCCCCTTGTCGAGGTACCCGTGATGCTCCCTCGGGACCTCCACCGAGATTCGAAGCGACAACGCGTCCGCGTGCCGCGCGAGGCTTCCCGGCACCACTTCGGCGGCGACGGAAGGGCGGCCGGCGCCGACCCCGGTTCCACGCAGTTGTGCCTGAACGGGCTCCGCCTTGAGGACCGTGGCCATGAACATCAGGACAGGGACGGTCCGAATCCTTCGCATCCATGAGCACGACGCGCGAGCAATCACCGGTTCCTCTCCTCCTCGAGAAGGAGGCGAAGCTCGGAAACCGACGGCGGGCCCCAGCGCACGAGAAGCGCTTCGCCGGCTGAATCGGTGACGATCGCTGCGGGCAGCCCTTCGACGCGCAGGGCGTCGAGAGCCCCGTTGATCACCGCATCGCGCTGCTTGATTGTCAGTTCGGACAGAATGCGGTATGGCGGCTCGTAGCGCTCCGACCATGCGCTGAAGACCTCGGGAGTCTCCTCCGGGTCGTAGGGCACCCCGAAGATTTCCAGCTCCTCGCTCGTGAAGGTGGCCCTCAGATGATTGAGGCTCGGCAGCTCGTCAAGGCACGGAGCACACCACGTGGCCACGGTCGTATAGAGGACCAGACGCGCCCGTTCGCCGGGAAGAATGTCTTGTGCAGCCCGGATCGATGTGCTCGCGGCATAGGCGGTCGTGACCGCGGGATGCTCACCGGGCACCTGGTACGGTGTCAGGACAAACGGCGCCCCCGTGGGCGAAGCGGCAGGATCCTCGTAGGCCGTGACCAGCGTGCCCGCGCGGACGGCGGTGGTGTCGGACCGCCGGCCGGACGGCCAGCGCACTTCGAGCCGGGTCACCTCTTCCGCGCTCCCGATACCGACGCGCATCGTTGCCGAATTTTGTGCGGCGAGACCTTCGCCCGCCCGGTGCTCGCGAAGCAGCTCGCGGCCCTGGATCTCGAGGAGTACGCGGGCGCCGTACGCATCGCGGGCACTCCACTGGCTGCCTGGGAACGCAAACCGGTTTCCCCCCTCGAAGCGAATGGCCACCATCCTGCCCGGAGCCCCACGCTCACCCATCCGATTCCGGAACAGCTGGAACAGCGGCGCGTTCGCGTTGACCACCGCCATGTCCTGCCACCCGTCCCGATCGTAGTCGAGAACGGCGAAGGCTCTGCTGTCTCCCGGATGATCCAGGCCCGAGATGCCCGAAACCTCGACGTAGTCCTTGCCGCTCCGGTTGAGGAACACGTGATTGCGCTCGTGTCCGCTGAAGGACGCGCCCGACTTGAGTCGCTCCGTGGCCTGCGAATAGCGATCCGTCCGCAGCAGGAGCGCCTCCGGATGCTCGTCCGAGCGCACAACTGCGCGCCAGTAGTCAGTTCATATGTCTACGGGCAGTTCGACCGCGGATGGAGCAGTGTAGAAACCGCTCAGGGCATGGATATCGAGATCCGAGTCGTTGTCCAGGTCGACGAATTGGCTGCCCCAGCCCCAGCCCGCCGCCTCCACGAGGAGCCCGGGTCGCTCGAGGCTCGAGACCCGCTCGAACTCACCCTTCCTGTTTCGGAACAGGGTATTGCCCCGGGCCATTCGCCTGAAGTTGCCATCGACATCGTTCAACTGATCGGCGATTCGAAGACCGGCCTTGCTGTGCATGTTCGTGACGTACAGGTCCTGCAGGCCGTCGGCGTCGAAGTCTCCCCAGGATGCGCCCATGCCGAAACCGAGATCGGCCGTCCCGGTCGCGTCCGTAACGTCGGTGAAACCGCCATCTCCGTCGTTGCGGTAGAGGTTGTTGGGGGCGAAGTCGTTCACTACGTACACGTCCATGTCGCCGTCGTTGTCATAGTCGGCCCATGTGGACTGGTACGTGTTCTTGAAGAGATTGAGCGCGGTGTCCTCCACGCGCGCGAAACGTCCGCCGCCCTGGTTTCTCAGCAGGACATTGGGGGGTCCGAACCGGTTCTTGATGACGTGGTCTTCGCCGGAGGCCTTCAGCGCCCACAGGCGCGCGCCATCGAGCTGATCGAGGAATACGAGCGTCTCGATCGGATGCAGGGCGGCGGCAAAGGTGGAGATGTAGAGGTCGAGAAGTCCGTCGCGGTCGTAGTCGACAGCCGACACCGACGAAGTCAGCGCCGGAAGTGGATCGTTGACGAGGTCGAGCGAACGATCGACAAAACGACCGTTCTCGTTCAGCAGGTACATGCTCGGTTGCAGGGTGCGGCCAAGAAAAACGTCCTGGTCGCCGTCGTTGTCGAAGTCGGCGAACAGTGCCGAGGAAGTGAAGTGCGACACGTCGAGGCCGATCGTGCCGGCGATTTCCTCGAACGTCCCGTCCCCGCGGTTTCGGAAGAACTGGTTGGGACCCCACCGCGCCATGACGTACACGTCGTCGAAGCCGTCTCCGTCCAGATCGGTGACCGCTACCCCGGGATGACGGTCTGCCGACTGCGGATCGAAGTAGGGGGTGGGGAGCTGGAAGCCGTCCGGATCCAGCAGGTACTCGAGCACGAACTCCTCATGTATCGAGCGGCGGGCCGGGCCAAGGGCGTCTGGCTCCAGGACCTGATCGAGGACCTCCGCGAAGAGGAGGTGGTCGACCCCCATGGTTCGCAGCGCTCCGGTTCGCCACTCCGCGATGCTCCATGTGGGTGGCCCGTCCTCGACCAGCGGGGGCCCGGCTGCCCACGTGACGCTCAGGTCGCCGCGCAGCCAGAGCCGCCCGTCCGGAACGTGTGCGAGGGCGTCGAAACCGAGTTGCGTCTCGAGTAGTCCGGGGTTGCTCGCGCGCAACTGGCCGCGGATCACCTGAAACCTGGCATGGTCGAAGTATTCCACCTGGTCAAGGAGCGGCCGCCAGAGGGCAAGATCCTGTCGCGCAACATCACTCGCCGTCGGCTCGTGCAAGCCCTCCCCGACCAGGCCGAGCCGGTTCTCGGGCAGGGGCTCGACCGATACGAGATCTACAACCCGAACCAGATCTCCGAACAACGCCCGGGAAGGCTCATCGGGGAGGAGAAGGTTCAGGGCCGAGTGGCTGAGGCGCTCCAGATGCGGGGAGATCTGGACGATGGCCTCTTCAGAGGCGATCATCGCGTCCCACCCGGCTGGCGCCCCCTGAGCGCGGACGGCGGTCGTCCAACTCAGCGCCGCGAGGAGCGCGAAGCCGCCACTCAGACGTGAGCGAGTCATGAGCCGCTAATCATCCGCCGATGCTTCTCCATTCCTCATGACGGTCCACCCCGGTACCTGGGAGTCGGAACCACCGCCCTAACGAACCGAAATCGAGAACAGGGAGATCAGCGCTCGCGCTCCCGTGAATCCGGCGGGGTCCTCCTCCACGGGTGGAAGTTCGGGGTTCGGGACTCCTTCGCCGAAGCTCGTGAGGATTGCGGCCACGGCTGCGGCCCCGGCCCCCGCGGTCAGCCAGGTTCGCCTGCGGTCAAGTTCGCGCTGCTCGAGTTGAGCGATGCGGGTGAACGGAATCGACACGTCCTGCCCGAGGGTCCTGGTCATGATCCCCACCGTCTGGTCTCCAGTGGGCACCCGCAGGACGAGCTGGCCAGCGTCGGCACGGAGGAGCGTACCGTCCATCCTGAGGTCGGGCGCGAACTCGGCCAAATCGCCGAGCCCCTCCTGATTCAGGTGAACGCGTACTTTCTCGCCGGGCGGTACGGTGTCCAATTCCACCGCGGCGTAGCCGAAGCATCCCGAGCAGAGGAGATGGACAGCCGCCATCCAGGCACAGGCTCGGACCGGGGATTTGCTCGCGAGCGACATTGGTCGGACAGCTCGGGAATGGGGCACGCTGCCCGGCACCGGGTTCATGGGGCCGGTGCGACGTGCCTCCTCGGTTCCCACCTTATCCCGAGAGGCTGGGGTTGTTGAACCGCTCCACATTGGGGAGCGGCATGCACTCATTGCCCCCATAGGTGATGGGGGTGAAGGGGTGCGTGCCCTTGGTCCAATCGGCAAACCCTCCGTAGCGGCGCAGATCCCCGAACCTCTTTCCCTCGAGGAAGAACTCGCGCCGTCTCTCCTCGATGACCTGGTCGCGGATCTCGGCCTCCGAGCCGCCCTCGAAGGCGGGGATGCCCGCTGCTGCGTGGAGCTCGTTGATGATGTCGACGGCCCGCTGGCCTCCCGTTACCTCGGCGATGATGAGCTGGGCCTCCACGTAACTCGCGAGCCGGTAGGGTGAGGAATCCGAGCTGTACTTGGTCTGGAGCCACAAGTCCGTCACCCCGTCGGTCGTCTTGCCACCCGTGTTGACGACGGCCACCCTCGGATCGACTTCACCCATCCAGGTCACGTCCCAGTAGTGAGGGTCCATCGAGATCCTGCGATTCTGATTGTTGTTCAGGTAGATGATGTTCCGCCGCGAGTTGTTGGCGGACGAGCGGGTCACGTCGTAGCGGAAGCCGGGTGAGACCTGTTCGGCGGCGGAGAGTGCTCCGGAGTTGTCTCCCAGGGAGAGGTTGGCGCGGGCGAGCCCCACGTAGGCGGCGTTCCTGATCTCGGCGTCGTTCGCGAGCGAGACGGCTTCGGTGAAACGGTTCTTCGCCAGCTCGAACATTCCCGGCGGCTCTACCTCCGGACCGTTGTCGAAGGCCGCGCTGCACATTGCGTCTCCGAATATGACGTAGTTGAAGCCGGCGTACAGGTAGGCCTTGGCGAGCAACTCGCTTCGACCCCCCACATCCTGGTCCGTCCAGGCCTCGAGCCTCCCGATGACGTCGTCCGCCAGCGCGCGCGCGGTCGCCATCGGTGCGTACACGCCCGTGCCGCCACAGCCGCTCCCGACGTAGTCGCTGCTCGCCGGGGTGACGTTGCGCTGCAACCATTCGGCGCCTCCCGCCTCGACGAACCCTCCAATGATCTCGCCGCCCAGGTGGGAGGTGCCCCAGACAAAGCTCGAGTATGCGCACTCGAACTCACCCTGGACGCTGGTGGTCAACAAGGTGGCAAACCCCGGGTCATCCAGTGCATCGGCAGTTGTCGCCCCGGGGAGCTCTACTTCCAGAAGGTTGTCACAGCCGGGCAGGGTCACCGCCGCGGCCAGGATCAGTCCATTTATGACTCTTTGACGATAATCGTGATGGCGCATGGGATCCCCCGTTCGATTTGGTTCGCTGTTGCTCGATCGCCGGCGTCCCATCAGAACCTGACCCGCAGCGTGGTGATGACGGAGTGGGGTAGAGGTGGGGGATTCAGCTGCCAACCATATTCGCGATCCCGAGTGTGCTTCGATTCCGGATCCAGATCGGTGAAGCTCTCGTGCACGTACGGGGTCCAGAGATTGCGTCCGGTCACGGTGAGCGTGGCCCGGGACATCCCGAAGCTCTCGACTATGCCGGTCGGCAGGCTGTAGGTGAGTGAGATGTCGCGCAGCCGGATATGGTCTTCCCTCTGGTGGTGCGGCCATTCCACGCCAGCCGTCAGGAATGAGGCGGCCAGGACCGGATCGAGCTCACCAATGCGCGCCTGGGCGCCCTGCAGCGAGTTCCCGAACGAGTTGTCGCGCTTCCACTGCGTCGTGCTGAACCGGGTGCGGTCGGCATACCACGTGAACAGAGCGTTGAGCGTCAGGTTGTCGCCGAGAGTCAGTTGCGAAGAGAGGCTGCCCAACCATCCGGGCCCCGCCTGCGCCGTGAAGAAATAGGGGGCGTTTCCACAGGGGACGGGCGGGTGTTGGCCGACCTCCGACTCGTCCATGTTGAAGACACCCGGAGGGCCTCCGTGGCACATGATGTTGACCAGGTTCCGGCCCTCCGGTCCACCCCACTGCGCCGAGGCGATGTGTCGACTCCAGTTTGCGCCGAGGGGCCAGCCTTCGATGTGCTGGAAGCGGCCTCTTCGGTCGATCTGCAGTGGCGGGAGGCCACCGTTGTCCGCCAGCAGGTTCGAATTGTGCGAGACGGTGCCGGTCAGGCTCAGGCCTACCGCCCGCGTCTGGATCGGACGCGCGGTCAGCGCCAGCTCCCAGCCGTTGTTCTCCACCCTGCCCGCGTTGACGAAACGGCTGCTGGAGAACCCGCCCGAAGGTGCCGACGCCGCGATCAGGATCGCGTCGTTTGTGGTCTGCCGGTAATGGGTCACCTCAAGGTTCACATAGTCCCCGAGAAGGCTGGCGTCGAACCCTACTTCCAACTCCGATCCGACCTCGGGTTTGAGGTCCGGATTGCCTACTTCACCGGGTCTCACGGTAGGCACATTTCCCGGCCCCACGGAAGGCACATAGGTCCGAACCGCCGCGAACGCGTCCGGCTGCATTCCCGACTTCCCCCACGCGGCCCGCAGACGCAGGGTCTCGACGGCCGGTACGGAGAAAAAGTCGGCGTCGCTGACTACCCAGCTTCCACTCAGCTTGGGGTAATACGCCGCCTGGAAAGACTCTCCGAAAGCGCTGTTGGCGTCCGCGCGCAGCGCAGCCGTGAGGAACAGCTGTTCCCGCCATCCGACCGTCTGCTGGCCGAAGACCCCGAACGTCTTGTTCGCGACGTAGGATTCTCCCCCCGTCGCGACCGACCCGGAAGAAACCGTGGACACCGCCGGGGTCGGCATCTGGATCGAGCTCGCGGAGGTCACCCGGAACTCACGCGTGAAATACTGTATCCCGAACGACGATGCCGCGGTGACCTCGGAGAACGGCTCGAACGACGCGGTCAGGTTGTAGTCGAACGTCTGATTCACGTCGCGCTTCTCTTCGACACCCTTCGCGCCCTGGCCACCGCCCTCGGAACCGTGGAAGCCGAAGTACGCAGCTTCCTCGGTATCCGGCATGCGAGGCACGAAGGTCGAGAGCCTGGAGTCGGTGAAGTCCAGCCCCCATATGAGCTTCTGGCTCAACCAGTCAGTTGGACGGTGGCTCATGGTAGTCGAAACGGTCCCCCGGTTCAGACGGTCCTGCCAGTCGCGCAGTGCCGTGATTTCGGGGGGAGCGTTGGAAAACCCGCGCAGCGGCGTGTCCTGGGTCACGGGAGAACCGAACTGGTGGGTCGCGATCAGGCCGAAGTCGATGTCTCGCGCCGTGTGCCTGAGACTGCGGACAACACCGAGATCGACGGCCATGTCGAGTTCATCGGTGACGGCCGCCTGAACATTGGCCCGGACGTTGGTTCGCGTCTTCTCGTTGTTGGGCAGGTAGCCTTCCTCGTCGTCGAAGGCCCCCGAGAAGTAGTACGTGAGGTTGTCCCGTCCACCCCTGACGTTCACCACATACCCCTGGACCATGCCGGTGCGGAACACATCGCGGCCGGCTGCAGCCTCGTCCTGGTACGGATGTTGGGAAATGATGGTCCGCCCACCGGGAGCGATGCCGTAGTTGGTCGGGAGCCGTCCCCCGGGATTGTGGAACCAGTTGGCTCCCTGCCGTGAGACGACCTCGACCGTCGCCCGACCTGGAACACCTTTCTTGGTAATGACCTGGATCACGCCGGCCGAAGCCTCGGTGCCGTAGAGGGTGGCGGCGGCTGGTCCCTTGATGATCTCGATCCGTTCGATCTCCTCCGGATTGAGGTCGTTGAGACGGGAAGTGCCGTCACTGGCCCAGGGGCCGAAGCCGACCACGCCGCCGTTGGCGCGGACCCCATCGATGTACAGCAGGGGTTGCGTGCCGAGTGCCACGGTGCTCCGCCCGCGAATCATGATGCCGCCGCCCGATCCCACCGAGCCACTGCCGACCTGGACGGACACCCCGGGGATCTGTCCCGTGAGCATCTGCTGGATGTTGGCGGGCGCGCTGGTCTCGAGCTCCTCGGCGGCATTCATCGTACCGACGACGTTTGCCACCGCACGGCGCTGGATGGTGCCGACCGTGCCGGTGACGACGATCTCGTCCAGCCCGAGGGCTTCGATGTCGAGTTGGAAGTCTACCGTCGCAGTCTGTCCGGCTGCGACGGCAACGGTGGTTTCCTGCGTCCCGTACCCGATCATCTGTACCTGAAGAGAGTGCGTGCCCACCGGAACGTTCACGAAGAGATAGCGCCCCTGGCTGTTGGCCACGGCGCCGATCCCGGTTCCGGGGATCGAGACCTGCGCACCAGCCAGCGGGCGCAGCGTTTCGCCGTGAACGACGCTTCCGGTGATGGTGCCTCCGGCCTGTGCCAGAGCGGGTGTCGCCAACATGAGGAGGTAAGCGAACAGACCGAGACCAACGAAGAAACCGCGACGACTCATACCGCACCTCCTCCAACGAGTGGCCCCGCGGGCGTCGACCGGGTGTCGACAGGAGTGACCTTAAGGGTGCGGGGACACAGATAAACTTAAATCCACAATTCTAGCGATGGATAGAGGCGAGCACAAGGAGGCGAGCCAGAGTGTCGGGAGCACCGGCTATGCGGCTTCCCGCGCCGGGCAGGCCTCCTCAGCGTCCGCCGGAACCAGCCGTCCGCGGCACATTCTCCCCCGGCAACGGCGGCGTGTGGACCGGATCCCGGCGCGCGCGCGTGGCCTGCTCGAAGGCGTAGCCGAGGGCGAACAGCGTGGGCTCGCTGAAGGCGCGTCCGAGGAAGGAAATCCCCACGGGCAACCCCCTTGGGGTGAACCCGGCCGGAACGATGAGGTCGGGGACGCCCGCCAGGCTCGCGATGTTGGTGCCGAGCATGCCGCCGAAGTGATTGACGGCGGAGCGCAGGGTCGGCGGGTTGGCCGAGGGAGGATAGACGATGGCGTCCAGGTCGTGGGCGTCCAGCATCCCGTGCACGATCGCCTGCACCATCGGGAAGCCGTGCGCCCGCATGGCTACGTACTCGAAGTCGGTGAGTTCGCCGCTGGCCTCCTCCTGCCTGAATATGTTCCAGCGGACCGGGTTCGGGCGGGAACCGTCCGGCATCAGCGCGACGATCTCGTCCGACCGCTCGATCATCTCCTGCAGCGTCTTGGGATACTCGGGCCCGAGGGTCGCGAGATAGTCTTCGATCTGGGACCGGAACTCCGGATAGCGAACCGTAGTGTACCAATCGCCCTTCACGGCCAGAAGCCACGGCGGATAAAGCACGTCCACGACAGTCGCCCCCTGGGCCCGCATGGTCTCGAGCGCCGCCTCGATGACCCAGGTGACGGATTCGTCGTCCCCCATCAGGTCGCGCGCGATCCCGATGCGGGCGCCCTCCAGTGCGCCGGCGTCCAGAAACTGCGTGTAGTCGGTCTCGAATCGGCCGTCGCTCTTCTGCGTCGTAGGGTCGGCCGGATCGACGCCGGTCATGACCCCGAGCATCGCCGCGACATCGTACACGTGACGACCCATCGGGCCGGCCATGTCGAGGGTGATGGACAACGGAATTACCCCGTCGTGACTCAACAGGCCGTGGGAGGGGCGGAGCGCGACGATGCCGTTGTCCGTCGCAGGTCCGCGAATGGAGCCGCCCGTGTCGGTTCCGACGCCCAGCTGGGCCATGGCCGCGGCGACGGCGATGCCGGCCCCGGTCGATGACCCGGAAGGCGTTCGCGCCGGGTCGTGGGGATTCTTGGGGAAGAAGTTGCCCACGGAGCTGAGGATGCCGCCGGACGCGAGCTCGCTCAGGGCGGTCTTGGCGAGCATGATCGCCCCGGCGTCGCGGAGCTTCTTCACGATGAACGCATCGTCGGGGGGGATCGCGCCGGCCAGCAGGGCCGATCCACCGGTGGTGGGCATGTCTCCCGTGTCGACGTTGTCCTTGAGCGCCACGGGGATGCCGTGGAGCGGGGACCGGGGCCCGCTCCGCCTGCGCTCCTCATCGAGCTCCCGGGCCCGGGCGAGCGCGTTCTCGTTCAGCCACAGCATGGCGTGAAGTTCGGGGCCGGCCTGGTGGTAGGCTTCGATTCGCGCCAGGCTCATCTCGATGAGCCGTTCCGAAGTCAGCTCGCCGGCATCGAACGCCGCGTTAAGGTCCTCGATGGTGGCCCATCCGATCCCGCTCGGCTCTGCGGGTGTCTGGGCCTGGGCCGGCATCACCGAGAAAAGAAGGGCAAGCAGCGCCGATCCGCGGCGGTGGACGAGCGACTGCGCGATGCGCGGCCGGGGGAGTATCAGGGCGAGCATCTTGTGAACCTCCATTCATGGGCGTCCAAAGGCGTATCGCTAGAGGTACGCGGGCCTCCGCAAGGCTGCAAGCGCCGACCCTGCGCCGCTACCCCAGCCCCCAGGGACCCGGATCGGGAACCGGACGCCCCGCGCCGAGCGCGCGCTCCAGCCCGCCGGCGACCGCGAGCAGCGATGCGTCCCGGCCGTGGGGCGCGAGCAGTTGAAGCCCGAGAGGCATGCCTTCCGCGTCCCGGCTGGTGGGGAGGGCGATCGCCGCTGCGCCGAGGAAGTTGGCGGGCCGGAGGAAGGCCCCCAGTCCCGCGTGGCGCTCATCCTCCGGATCGAGGACTCCGGCGCTCTGATCCGAGCCGGGCATCAGCAGTCCGTCGGCGGCACCCATCTCCCGGGCGAAGCGCGTCCTGACCGCCGTCCTGCGCTCGAGCGCGGCCTCGTAGTCGGGTCTGGAGATGTCGCCGCCGGCCCGGATCCGTTCACGTATGACGCTCCACAGCGGCGTGCTCTCGTCCACGGCCAGCGCGCCGTAGTGCCGCCAGGCCTCGAAGGCGAGGACAGTGGAGTTGTCCCGTCCCAGGCCAGTGAAGTCGAGGATGTGGGGTGGAGACCAGGTCTCCAGCGTCCAGCCCGAACCAGCGATGCGCTCCAGCGCCAGCCGCCAGTGCTCCGCCGCCTCCGGATTCATCGGGAAAGGCCACCCGTCCACGGCCAGGACCGCGAGCGTGCGCGTGCCGGCGGGCATCGAGGGCCGCTGCGCGGTCAGCGTTACGGGATCGCCGAAGTCGGGTCCCGTGAGAACGTCGGTCATCACGCGAGCATCCTCCACCGTCCGCGCAATGGGGCCCAGCACATCCAGCGTTGAGCTGAGCGGCAGGCAGCCGGCCCGGCTGATCAGGCCGGAAGAGGGCTTGTATCCCACCAGGTGGTTCAGGAGCGCCGGCGCGCGCACCGAGCCTCCCGTGTCTCCCCCTATCGCGATCGGCGCCAGACCCGCGGCGACGGCCACCGCGGAACCGCTGGACGACCCGCCGGGCGCTCGAACGTGCAGCGGATCCCACGGATTGCGGGCGGTCCCGCAGGTCGGGTTCTGTCCGGAGAGACCGAAGGCAAACTCGGTCATGGAGGTCTTTCCGAGGACGACCATGCCGGTCGCGATCAGGCGCCGGACCACGGCGCTGGTGTGATCGCTGATGCAATCGGCGCGAGCCAGCGATCCCCCGGAAAGCGGCGTTCCCGCCCAGGCGAGGCTGTCCTTGACGGCCACCGGGACGCCGTGGAACGGTCCCAGGATGATTCCGGCGGAGGCAAGGGCGTCCGCCGCTTCTGCCAGAGCTTCGGCCCGCTCCGACGCCACGTGCGTGAAGGCCTTCAGCTCCGAGGCGCGTTCGATCCGGTCGAGAAAGAGGCGCGTGATGGTGCGGGAATCGGTCTCGCCGGCCCGGATGGCTCGGGCGAGTTCCCGGGCGCTGCGGAGGTGCAGCGGCGTCTCCGGCTCTGTCACCATACGCGAGGAATCGTCAGTCCAGCGGCTGGCCGACCTTCTCGGGCATCTGGACGAAGGTCACGAGCGAGACGACCGCGCCTGCCAGCACCACGAGGAAGAACGACTGCTCCCTGCCGATGCTCTGCAGCCAGGTGAGGAGGTAGGGCGTGAGCCCCCCCAGCAGAGCGACCGTCAGGTTATAGGGGATGCCGATGCCGACGGCGCGCACGTTGGCGGGGAACTGCTCCGACATGATCGCCGGCGCGATGGAGGAATACATCGCGTAGAGCCCCAGGCCGAACAGCTCCAGCATGAGAATCGAACCGAAGGTCGGCTGGATCGCGGACATCAGGGGATAGAAGAGGACGAGGTAGCCGAGGGCGAAGAAGATGAGCTGCGGTTTGCGTCCGATCCGGTCGGAGAGTGCGCCGAAGACCGGCTGCAGGAGCATGAACACGATGAGGCCGACGGTGTTGGCCGCGAAGGCCACCGAGGCTTCAGCGCCGACGGCGCGGATCGCGTATGTGGGCAAATAGGGGACGAAGATGTAGAAGGCGAAGGTCGTCAGCGTGGCGAAGCCCACGATGCGCAGCAGCGCGACCGGATGCTCGCGCAGAAGAACCTGCAGCGGGCGCTTCACGATGTCCTTGCCGGACGCGGCCGGCGATGCCTCGGGCTCGGGGACCGCCGCTCGAATCCAGAGGCCGATCAGCCCGCCGACCCCGCCGAGTATGAAGGGAACGCGCCATCCCCAGGTTCGCATCGCTTCTTCGGTCAAGGCCGTCGTGAGCCCCCAGCCGAGCGCCGAAGCCACGAGGATGCCGGCGGCCAGGCTGAAGAACACGAAGCTCGAGAAGAAGCCGCGACGGCTGGCGGGCGCGATTTCGGCGAGCAGGGTGGTGGCCGAGGCGTAGAGTCCGCCCAGCGACAGTCCCTGTACCAGACGGGCCGCGGTCAGGATGACGGGCGCGAGGATTCCCACCGAGGCGAACGTCGGGGACAGGCCGATCACCAGTGAACCGCCCGCCATCATGAGGATGCTCAGAACGAGCGCCGCCTTGCGGCCCCTGCGGTCCGCGAAGACGCCGATGATCCAGCCGCCGAGCGGGCGCATGATGAAGCCCACGGCGAAGATGCCGTAAGCGGCCAGCAGTGCGGTCGTCTCGTTCCCCGGCGGGAAGAACTGGCTGCTGAAGAAGATCGCGAACGTGGCGTACACGGTCCAATCGAACCACTCGAGCGCGTTTCCCACGCTTGCTGCGACGATGGCGCGGCGGCGCGAAGGGGTTGGGGCTGGAGAGGAATCAGCCATTTGCGTTGCCTGTTGGAAGACCCTGGGATCTCATACGAAAGCGGGCCCGTTCGTGGAAGGTGTCACGAACGGGCCGCTTGTCCTTAACCACGCGCGAGCGCGTGAGAGAGAATCAGCAGAATACGCAGAGATGGTTGTTGATGGCGCCCATGCTATCGAGCAACTCGATCGTGTCGTAGAAAGGCGTCAGGCCATTCGCGGGACCGTTGGCGAGGTCGATGGTCGTACGTCCCGAACGTCCCACGATGAGGGGATCGGCGCCATGCTCGACGAGATAGAGGATGACGTCGTTCATGCCGCGCCCCGCCGCGCCGTGGATGGTCCCGTAGCCGAGGTGGTCGCGAAGCGTGACGTCGGCGCCCAGTTCCTCTACCAGGTACTTCAGCGCGGGCAGCCATCCGTCCGGAACGTGCCGGTGGAAGTTGCCGGCGCGCCCCGCGCCTTCGCCGGAGTTTCCGGACGCCGCGTGAATCGGGTAGGTGCCGGGACCGCCCGGGGGAATGGGCGGAATTCCGGACTGGTCTTCCTCGGGTGCTTCGATTTCGAGGCCCACGTAGAGGTTTCCGGCCGGCGCCCTGGTCGGCATGTGAGGATCTGCTCCGTATTCCACCAGGAGCTTCATCGCGGGAACGTCGAGCCCGTGTGCCGCCCGCCAGAAGGGGGTGGCGCCCCAGGTGTTGACGCCGATCCCGCCGAAGTTGTACGCAAGAAACCAGTAGTCGAGGGTGAGCCGGGCATTGACATCGGCGCCGGCCTCCAGCAGGGCCCTCATCGTTTCGATGTGGCTCGACTCCTGCTGTTCGAATGCACGCTGCTGCGGATACCGGGACTTGGACGCCCAGCGGGTGTTGATGACCGCGTAGAGCGGCGTGATGCCCGACGGGTAGTTGGCGGTGTTCGGGTCGGCTCCGCGCTTCAGCAGCTCCAGGCCCAGGTCGTAGTGCCCGTTGATCATGGCGCTGTTGATGGGCGTGTTCAGGTCGCCGCCGCTGGGCTGATTGATGTCCGCGCCGCCTTCGAGAAGCGTGATGACAGCCTCGCGGTGACCCTCCCGCACCGCGTGCAGAAGGGCGGTCAGGCCGCCGTGGTAGCCGGCCCGCTCCTGTGAGGTCGGGGCTCTGCCGGCCGCCTGCGCCGAATCCCAGTCGATGCGCACCACCTCCGACGCCTCCACCGGCGCTACCGCCTCATGGGCGCGCGTGGCCCGCAACGCTTCCTGGGTCTGGGCCAGGGTGGGTGCCCAGGTGTCCGGATCCGGTGACTTCGCCCTGTAGATCTCGAGCACCGAGTCTCGCACCGCGGCCGTGAGCTTCTCCCGGTCCGCGAGATCCTGGAAGAGGACGACCTTGCTGGTGATGCCTGCGTCAGCTCCCTGGTCGATCAACGCCTCGATCACGGGAACGCGGTTGCGGGAGGCCGCGAACATCAGCGGGGTCTGGCCCCACCTGGCCTCTCGGGCGTTGACATCCGCCCCGTGATCGGCAATTGCGGCCACGGCTTCCACGCTCCCGGACATCGCCGCGAAGTGGAGGGGGGTGGTCCCGTTGGCGTTGCGCGACTCCGCGTTCGCGCCGGCTTCCAGCAGGGCGCGCACGGTACTGCTCCGGCCCAGCTCCGCGCCAATATGCAGCGGAGTGAGGTAGCCGATGCGGGTAGGGGCCTCAAGGTCGGCTCCCGCGTCGACGAGCAGCCTGACCAGCTCCAGGTTGCCCAGTTCGGTGGCCCAGTGGAGCGCGGTCATGCCGTCGCTCTGGGCCATGTTCACCTCGGCGCCTTCTTGCAGCAGTGAACGCACCGCGTCGACGTCGTCGCGCATGGCGGCATCGGCGACCGGCGAGTCCGGCGGTGGCGCCGCCCAGAGGAGGGCGAGCATCGCCGCCGGCAGCCACGCGTTCACATGAGCCCTGGCCTTCACCGGACGCCTCAGCTCGAGGAAGCGGCGTCGGCGGCCAACCCGCCCGAGTATCCCAGGCTGAAGGCTCCGGTGCTGTCGCCGAAACTGGTGAGGTCGGTGTGCCCCAGCTTGTGCAGCAGGGTGAGCATGACGTTCGCCAGAGGCGTGCCTTCGGGCGCGTGCAGGTGCGCGTTGCCGTCCATCTGCCCGTTGGCCCCGCCCAGAACGATGAACGGCACCCTCAGGTGGTTGTGCACGTTCGGATCGCCCATCGGCGAGCCGTAGATGATCATGCTCTTGTCGAGCAGAGTTCCGTCGACTTCCTCGACCTTGTGCAGCTTCTCCATGAGGTAGGGGAGCATGCTGACGTGATAGTTGTTGATTACTGCGAAGTCGGCGATCGCCTCTTCGCTGTCCCCGTGGTGGGAAGCCGGGTGGAACGGGGTGTCGACGCCGCTCTCGGGGAAGGTGCGCGCCGAGGAGTCGCGCGACAGCTTGAAGGAGAACACGCGCGTCATGTCGGTCTGGAAGGCCAGCACCTGCAGGTCGAACATCATCTGCATGTGCTCGGTGAAGGAATCCGGCACCCCGGCGGGTGCCTCCGGCATGTCGCGCGGATCGCCGCTGGTGTTGCGTTCCTCGACCATCTGGATGCGCCGCTCGATCTCGCGCACGTTCTCCAGATACTGGTCCATGCGCTGCCGGTCGCCGGGTCCGAGCGTTTGCCGCATCTGTGCCACCCGCTCCGCGATCCAGTCGAGGATGCTGCGGTTGGTGGAGCGTCGCGCGAGCCGCTCTTCCGCCGTCGATCCGGCCCCGAACAATTGTTCGAAGGCGACGCGCGGGTCGCGAATCACAGGGAGCGGCTCCGTCGGGGAGGCCCAGCTCAGCGAGTCCGTGTACACGCACGTATAACCGTACGCGCAGCCGCCGGCCTGGTTGATGTTCTCAATGCACAGCTGCATCGAGGGGATGGGCGTGTCCTGGCCGAAGCGGTCCGCGTAGATCTGGTCCAGCGAAGCGCCCACGTAGACGTCCGAGCCTTCCGTCTGCTTGACGTGCGCCTGCGTCAGGAAGGTGGCCGTGGAGCGGAAATGGTCGCCCCCGATCTCCTCGGGGATGAAGGCCTCGGCCATCTTTACGTCGGTGTTGCTGACGATGGTGAGGTACTTGCGCCACGGCTCCAGGCTGCGGAGGGAGGTGGGCGACAGGTCGAAGTCGCGGCCGATCGTGGAAGGGCTCCAGAAGTTCTGCTTCGCCCCCCACGTGGTGCAGCCGGCGGCCCCGTGCGACATCTCCATCGCGATCAGGCGCGTGGCGTCCAGCGCCCGAACCGCCTCCGCCCCTCCAAGACCCGCCGGGATCATGGAGTCCAGAAGCGGCAGGGCCACGGTCGCTCCCATGCCCTTCAGGAAGATGCGGCGCGGAATGTGCTTGCCCGTGATCAGTCTCATCGTCTTTCTCCCTCGGTACTGCGATGTGAGCTTCGCGTTCGGCGAAGCGACTCTGCTTGCTGTATCCGTCTCGCGCGATCCGGTGGTTGGGGCCTCTTCAGGCCTCGTCTCCCGGGATCGCGATCGCGGCTATCTGCTCTGCGCCTCCTCGACGACGACATCCGGCATCTGGCTGTAGCGAAAGGCGTCGCTCTCGATGACGCCCGTCAGGAAAGAGGCCATCCGGTAGTCGTTGGCTTCGGCGGCCGCTACGATCGACCGGATCTCGGGCATGTCGTAGTACTCGACCCGCCGGCCGAGCGCGTAGGCCATCAGGTTCACCGTGAAGTTGCGAATCAGAGGAATGGGGCGCTTGAGGAGCGCTTCCTGGAGCGCAGCCGGGCTCTCCACCGGGGTGCCGTCCCAGAGAGTGCCTCGCGTGTCCAGCGGCATGCTGTTCTCGCGGATGCGCCACTTGCCGGTCACGTCGTAGTTGTCCAGCGCGAGGCCGATCGGGTCCATGAACTGGTGGCAGGCGGCGCACACCGGGCTGGCCCGGTGACGCTCCATGCGCTCGCGCGTCGTAAGCATGCGGCCGCCATCGCTGCTCTCGGTTTGATCGAGATCCGGAACCCCGGGCGGCGGCGGCGGCGGCGGCGTGCCCAGCATCACCTCCATCACCCATTTGCCGCGCAGCACCGGGGAAGTGCGGTTGGCGTGGGAGGTGAGGGTGAGGATGCTTCCGTGTCCGAACAGGCCGCGGCGCTTGTCGTCGGGGTACTGGACCCGCTGGAAGGCCTCGCCCGCGACGCCGGGAATGCCGTAGTGTCTGGCGAGCCTCTCGTTGACGAACGTGTAGTCCGCCGTGAAGAGCTCGATGACGCTGCGGTCCTCCTGGACGATGTTGTTGAAGAAGAGTTCGGTCTCGGCGAGCATCGCGTTGCCGAGCTGTTCATGATAATCGGGGAACAGCAGGCGGTCGGGGTTGACCTTCTCCAGGTCCTCGAGCCGCAGCCACTGGGCGGCGAAGCGCGAGCCGAGCGCCTGCGCGCGCGGATCGGCGAGCATGCGCCCCAGCTGTGCACGCAACGTGGCCGGATCGGAGAGTTGGCCCCGGTCGGCCAGTTCAACCAGGGTCTCGTCGGGCAGGGTCCCCCACAGGAAGTAGGAGAGCCGCGAAGCCAGATCGAGATCGGCGATGGGATACAGGTCGCCCGCCCTTGCCCCGGCCGGCGTTTCCTCGACCCGGAACACGAAGTCGGGGCTGGCCAGAATCGCCTGGAGCGCCGTGCGAACGCCGTCCTCGAACCCCTCTTCGGCCTTCAGGTCGTAGAAGGCCATCAGCGACTCGACCTCGGAGGTATCCAGCGGACGCCGGAACGCTTTGCCGCCGAGGCGCTCCACGATTGCGCGGGCGCAGGGGCGTGCTTCGGCCGGAGACGACGGCATGCAGCTGAAGATGGCGCGGCGGCTGGGCGTGTCCGAGATCCCGGTCGGGTTCTCGGGGCCCAGAATGACCAGGTCCTTGAGATGCGCCAGCACGGTGATGCCGTAGCCGCTCCCGCTCCCGATTTTCCGGTCGCTGAGCGACCAGTCGTGGGGCGAGAGGATGTCCTCGACCGGTCCGTCCGTCTGTCGAATGAAGACGGCGCTCACCCGATGCGGTCCCGCGGTCACATGGAAGGGCTCGGTCGTGAAGCTCATGCCGTTGGGATCGGCAACGTGCATCCAGCGATCCACCTCGAGCAGGGCGAGAGGCTCGCCGTCGAGGGAGACCTCGATCTGCTCGCCGGGGGTGACGCCGCCGGTGATCTCGCCGGTCGTGGTGTGCTCGAACCAGAGCTGGAAGTTGTATTCGCCGTCGGCCGGGAAGTTGTGCATCACGCTCACGCCCCCGCGGGTGCCGCGGGGCGCGCCGGGGACCCTGTCCCACTGTGAGGCATAGCCCGAATTCGTGTAGGTCACCGAGTTGCTGGGGGCGTCGGGTATACCCACCGCCAGGCGGCTGATCTCGTCGGCGGCGCGCAGGTAGGCGTCCAGGTTGGTCGGGGAGAGCATCTGAACGTCGGCGATGTTGTCGAAGTTCGCGCTCTTGGTGTCGAGCGGCAGATAGTCGCCGCCATCGATTTCGAGGTCGAGCAGGTCGCGGATGGATGCCGCGTATTCGGCCCGGTTCAGCCGCTGGAAGGAACGGTTGCCCGGCATCGGGTTGCCTGCGGCGGCATCGTCGATGAGCTGTTCGAGAGTCTCGACCAGCATGACCAGGGTGTCGCCCGCGGGCCTCGGCATTCCTGGCGGAGGCATCATGCCCGCGCGCAGCTTGCGGATCATCTTCTCTGCCGTCTCGGCAGACTCCGGGGCGTTTTCGACGTGGAAGGCGGCGAGGCTGAGATTGCCCGTCAGGAGCGCGTCGTTGTGGCACACCTGGCAGTACATGCGCACGACGCCCGTCAGGTCTTCGGGGGAGATGTCGCGGGAGGCTTCCGCGGCTGAGGGGAGGGCGACGAGCTCGGGGTTCCGGTCGGGGATCGACCCGGACTGATGCCCGACTGCCGCCGTCAGGCCTGCGAGCGCCATCGCGCTGGCGAAGTGGAGTCTCATGGCGTCTGCCCTTCCGGATGTGCGTCGCGGTGACTCGGACCTGAGTCCCTGGCTGGCCGGAAGATCCGGCGCCGCCCCGCCCGGGGCGGAAACCTGGCACCAGGAGACGGCTAGCCAGCATACACTGTACTGCCTGCGGACACGGTTCCGCAATATTCGCGCAAGAGTGAATCTACGCGTGTACGCGCACGTGGGGGCATCTCGCACGGATGAGGGCCGTGTGCTAACGTGGCGGTACGCCCCTCCGGCACCAGGGGCGGCCGGGCCCGACCGGACGTGGCCCGGCATGCCTTCCGAGTACAAGGAGCATCAAGATGAAAGCATGGTCCGCTCTATCCGTTCTCATCCTGGCGGCGGTCGGGTTTCTCGTCATGCGTCCCGGCCAGGACCCGGACTCGCAGGCACCCACCGCGATGCAGGCGCCGACGCCCGAGGAGCGGGAGGCCGCCTTCCAGGCCGAGATCCGCATGGAAAACCCGATCGCTCCGCTGAACTCGGTCTGGATCGAGGAGCTGACCTGGATCGAGGTCCGGGACGCGATGGCCGCCGGCAAGACCACTGCCATCATTCCCACGGGCGGCATCGAGCAGAACGGTCCCTACGTCGCCCTCGGGAAGCACAACTACGTGCTCGAGGGGGCCTGCGACGCCATCGCGCGTGAGTTGGGCAATGCCCTCTGCACGCCCATCATCAAGCTGGTGCCCGAGGGCGGATTCGAGCCCAGGACCGGGCACATGCGCTATCCCGGAACCCTCACCGTGCGTGACGAGACCTTCCGGATGATGCTGGAAGACGTGGGGCACAGCCTGCACGTGCACGGCTTCGAGCACATCATCTACATCGGCGACAGCGGCGGGAACCAGGCCGGCATGGCTGCCGCGGCAGCTGCCCTCAACGAGCGCTGGGGCGAGACCAAGGCGCACCACATCGCGGGCTACTACGACAACGCCGGCGTCGTGGCGCGCATGAGCGAGCTGGGGGTGGAGGAAGGCCCCAGCGACGGCTACCACGACACGTACTGGCTGACCTCCATGCAGATGACGGTCGATCCCTCGTCGGTGCGCTACGACGAGCGCGTCGCCGCCGGGAAGGCCACCATCAACGGCGTCTCGATCGCTCCCATGGAGGAGACCATCGCGCTCGGCGAGCAGCTGATGGAGTGGCGCAACAACAAGACGGTGGAGCTGATCCGGGAAGCGATCGCGGGAAGCTCTTAGCTTAGTTCATCCGACTAAGTCAGGAACTCCTGGCGCACGCCGCGAGTCAGAACGCGAACCCTCCCCTCTGGAAGGCCGGGTTTCCGTCCACCAGCGTGAGCAGGACCCGGTCGCCCATGTCCAGGATCCGGTCCGGCTCGCGCTCCAGCTCCCACAGGTCCTCGAGGTCGAGCACCACCAGGTCGGCGACCTTGCCGGGCTCCAGGCTGCCGGTCCAGTCATCCGAGTAGGTCAGGTAGGCGTTGTCGATGGTCATCCCGCGCAGCGCCTCCTCGAGCGTGATGATCTGCTCCGGTCCATGCTGGTCTCCCCAGAGATCCGTGCGCGTGAGCATGGCGTAGAGTCCGATCCAGGGACTGTACGGCGAGGTGCCGTAGTCGGAGCCCACCGCGATGCGCACCCCGGAGTCCAGGTAGCTCCGCATCGGCTTCAGGCGGGCCATGCGCTCCGGGCTCAGGTTGGCGGAGAACGACCGGCCCTGGTGGTAGATGAAGGACGGGTTGACGGCCGCGATGATGCCGTATTCGGCCATCTTGTCGAGGACGCTGGTCTCGGCTTCCATGGGCAGGTAGGCGTGGATGACGCTCCAGCGCAGATCGGCGTCGGGGTCCTCGGCCCAAATGGAGTCCATGAGCTTCGCGTAGATGTCGACGGTCTGCTTCACGCCCAGGTCGCCGGTCGAGTGGATGTGCGGTTCCCAGCCGCGGTCGACGGTCCGGCGCAGCTGCGCCTCGCGCACATCGTCCTCCACCCAGTGGTAGCCGTGGTTGGGCTCGCCCTCGATGCTCTCCCAGTCCACGAAGGGCACGGACACCCATGAACTGCGCGTGCCGGCCCCGCCGTCGATCTGCCACTTGGTGCCCCGCCAGCGCAGGAAGCGGTCGCCGAGGTTGTTGAAGGGGAGGGCGGCGAAGTGGGCGTCGATCGCCTCGGGGGACTGGGTGTTCCACATGCCCTCGTATACCTGCAGGATGCGGAAGTGCAGCAGGCCGCGGTCGCGGGCGTCCTGGTAGGCGCGCATCACCCGGCCGCCTCCACCGGGGTCCACGATGGCGGTCACGCCCAGGCTGGTCATCTCGCGGCTGCCGTAGTCGATGGCGCGCAGCTGGGCCTCGTAGTCGCGCTGGGGCGGGTTCACCGTCACCAGCCGCGTCGCGTTCCCGAGGAACATCCCGGTGGGCACTTCCACCTCGCGGGTCTGCCCGTCCACCGTCAGCGTGCGCATCTCGCGGAAGACCCTGTCCTCGTAGTTGAACCAGTCCAGGTCCTGGAGCCACCAGTCGGGCCAGGTGGAGGAGTCGGAGTCGTCGATGCCCATCAGGCGGAAGGCGGCCGTGTTGACCGCGACGCCGCGATACACCCGGCCCAGCCGGACCGGATTGTCGGGCGTGTGCTCGTCGAGTTGCCAGCGGGTGAAGGGCCTCTCGTACTTGTGCTCGTCCCATCCGCGGCTTGTGACCCACTCGCCGGGCCCGGGGTCGAGGCGCTCCATCAGGTCGGCGATCAGCTGCACGATCTCTTCGGTGCTCATGGCGTAGCGGAGGTCGTTCTCGAATTCCGCCTCGATCCCCAATTGTGAGAAATGGAGGTGGGAGTCGATCAGGCCGGGCAGGACGACGCGTCCCCCCAGGTCGGTCACGCGCGTGTCCGGGCCGGCAAGGGCGAGAACCTCCTCGTCGGTGCCGACCCGCATGATCTCGGACCCGCCTGGACTCCGGCGCCAGGCGATGGCCTGGGCGACCGAGAAGTCGTCGTCGACGGCGACGACCTGTCCGTTGTGCAGGATGCGGTCGGGGGTTGCCGCGCCCGTGGACGCACCCTGCCCGCACGCGGCCGCCCCGAGCAGCAGGACGCTGGCGAGGAGCGCGGCAAGAGGGCTGCCCCGGTAAAGGGGGAGGCGGATGTCCGGGCGCCCGGGCGAGCGGTCGAGTCTGGATGCGCGCATCTGTCAATTCGGGGTTCGGGGTCGGCGTGGGGGTTGTCCCGTCATTGTAGCGCGCGAGCGCGCGTTCCGCCCGACTCCCGCAGCGTCCATCCGCTGCCAACCCGGAACCCTCCCCGGAGATTGCTCCCGGGGAGGGTTCGCAGTACTGCCTGGACTGGCTGAGTCCTGCTAGCCGTCGTCGTGCTCGCGTACGTGAATGTGGAGTGGTGCGGTCACGAAGTCCGCGTGTCCGGACCCGACCGCGCCGTGCATCAGGCTGAAGGTGATCTCGGTGTCGCCCTCCGCCTGTCCGTGCAGGTGTCCGCCGAACTCCCCAGGGGTGTCCTGCTCGAATTCGGCGATGGATTCGTCCTCGACTTCCGCTTCGAGGTAGTAGTCTTCATCCAGTGTCACCGCCGCTCCGTTGTGGTCCACGAAGCGCACGCTGATGTGGGCGGTTTCCTCGCCCGGCTCGACCTCCAGTTCTCCGGACCACTCACCATCGTCTCCATCGTAGGACGCGATGGTCTGGCCGCCCAGCACCAGCATCACGCCCTCGACTTCTTCTGCATGGTCTTCTTCGGGTTCGGTCGCACCCTCGCACGCAGCGAGAGCCAGGATGCCCGCGGTCAGCAGGGCGAACGGCAGTCTCAGTCTCGAATGTTTCATCTCTCTTTACCTCGTTCATGTTGTTCCCTGGCCGTCCCTGTCGCGAAGCGTCTCCGCAACTGCCGGGAGCTCGCTCTAGAAGACGACCCTGTATGCCACGCTGATGGATCTCCCCGCTTCGGGCATGATTTCCTTTACGCGCGACAGGTGGTTCCTGTACTCGGCATTGCCAAGATTCTCTCCCCGCACGGTGATCACGTTCAGCCGCCCCCTGACCGTGATCCGAATTCCGGCGGAGAGATCGAAAACAGCATATCCGTCCGTTGCGCTCTCGAAGGGGCCGGTCCGGTCCTGGCGAGCGGCAACCCGGGTTTCGGCCTCCACGAACCAGGCGCGCGGCGCGTAGCCGACGGCGAAACGCCCTTGCAGTGGCGGGATCAGGGGAAGCGGTTCATCGGTCGCCTTGATCCTGCCGCGGACGTGGGAAGCCACCGCTTCCACGGTCAGATCGCCGACCACTACCCATTCCAGGGCGCTCTCGAAACCGTTGAGCACGGCGTCGTCTCCGTGAAACTGGAAGATGGGCAGCCGCACTCGGCTCAACTCTCCCGTTTCAAGGGGGAAGACATACCCCGAGATTGCGTTGTGGAACACGGTCATCTCGGCGTTGAGCCGGTCCCCCGTAAAGCGCACGAACATGTCGATGCCGGTGCCGCGTTCGGTTTCGAGCGACGGGTTTCCCACTTCGAAGGCATAGGCCGCCAGGTGCGGACCCTCGGAGAAGAGTTCGTTGACGCTCGGGGTGCGGAAGGCCCGGGCGACGGAGGCGCCCACCGTGAAGTTCCGGGTCAACCGTCCGAGCGCCCCCAGCGATCCGGATGCCGCGCCGAACGATCTCGCGCGGATGTGGCCTATATCGGATGAGGGATCCTCCCGATCCGGCCGCACGCGCGCCCAGTCGTAGCGAAGGCCGGCTTCCAGGCGTATCGGATCCAGATCGATTTCTTCCAGCGCGTAGGCGGCGAAGGAGGCGTGGGTGGAGTTCGGGGTGTACAATCCGCCGCCGAAGCCGAAGCTCTCCCAGGAAGCCCGCGTTCCCACTCCCCCCGAAGTGAACGGTCCCCAGTCCGCGTGGCGGGCCAGGATCTCGCCGCTGACCGTCTGGCGCTCGAAGAGCGTCCCCAGAATATCGGGGGGTTCGATTTCCTTGTGCCGGTACCAGGTGTAGCCTGCGTCGATCTCGATGGTCTCGAAGACCCCATCGGACCTGACCAGGCTCCTGAGCCGGGTTGCGGTCCGCTCCATTTCGACGCGAACCCCGGCTTCGTGACCCCCGATGAATCCTCCAGGGATGCCGTAGTCGTTGTCGTAGTAGCGGAAGGTGGCGCCGGCGTGGCCCCAGTCGTCCACCCAGGATGTTCCGCCCGAGAACTCCAGGACATCGGTGCCGGTGTTCCGGAGCACTCCGGCCGGGGTCTTCAGGTCGCCGCTGGTGCGGCGCGCGAGCTCCAGCCGCACGGGGATATGGTCGGTCAGGCCATACGTGGCGCTCAGGCTACCGCCGGCCGCGTTGCTGACGCTTTGTCCCTGGAGGGTGAAGGCGCCGGTGAGGTGGTGGGGCACAGAGGCAGGCACGTCGTCGCGCACGACGTTGATGATGCCCCCGAGGGCGTTGCTCCCGTAGAGGATCGCGCCCGGTCCGCGGATGACCTCGACCCGGCGCGCCGACGAGGCGTCGATTGCCGTGGCGTGGTCGGGACCGCTCGCGAACTGGTCGCCCACCCGCTGCCCATCCTCGAGCATGAGGATGCGGTCCCCGCTGAGGCCCCGGATCACCGGGTGCGCGGAACCCGGTCCCATGCTGCTCACGGCGAGCCCGGGTTCGGAGGCCAGCGTTTCCGCCAGGGTCCCGGCCAGGCGACGCTGCAGCTCTTCTCCCGCGAATACGCTGGCCGGCCGCAACACCTCGTTGGCCGCGCGCGCCACCAGCGACCCGGTGACCACAACGGGCGGCAGCGAGATGGGGTTGGCTTCCATCTCCACCACCACGATCTCATCGCGCGACGCGTCCACTTCAAGCGAAATCGTGCGATAGCCCAGGCGCTCGACCCGCACCGTGTAGACGCGCAAACCCGGCACGGGCACGTGAAACGTGCCGTCACCATGGGAGACTGCCATGCCGGCCGCGGCACCGATGGACACTACGGCGCCGGCGAGGGGCTCGTTCGAGTCGACGTCGCGTACGACGCCCTCGATCTCGCCCTCGTGCTCGACCTGCGCGGACGAGCCTGCGGCCCCGAGAGCCATTGCCAGAACTGCCGGAATGGAACCGGTCAGTCGCCTCAGTTTCATGGACAGCCTTCTTCCAGCCCCACCGACGTGCCTCTCGCTCCTTGCGCCAGGCTCCGCGGTGCGACTCGCCGAAATGCTTCAGCGGTTAGCGCGAATTACGGGATGGGTTGTTGCCGCGTGATGAGCGGACTGGGTTCCGGGACAACCAGCCCGGAAGGGGTCAGGCCCGGGGAGGGGCCCTCGGACCGCTGCCGCCGGGCGGAATCGGGCGGTTTTGCCAGGCGGTTGCGGTCGGGGTGTCCATGCTGGTTTCGGATACCAGCGGGAGGTCGATCAGAACGAGGGGGGGAACCCTCGACGACAACGTGCGCGTCAGCTGGCACAGCAGGTGGCTGTGTCCCGTATCGCAGTGCTCGCTGTTCTCCCCTTCAATATGCACACCGGTGCTCAGCCCTCTGGCTTCGAGCACCGCATCCGCCGAAGGAAGACCGGCGAACACGGCGAACTGAAGCAGCGAGAGGGAGAGAACGCCGAAGCGGCGAAGGTCCCGCGATCGAGGAGAAATCGGCTTCACAACTATGCCGGCTGGGTACATCCGGGTGCGGCAGGAGAGCACTCCGGGCTGATGCAGCAAGCTGCGTTCGGCGGCGGAAGGTGTCAAGACGACAACGCGTGGTTTGACCCCCGCCGGCATCCGGCCCACAATACCCGGATCCCCGCCTTCGGGGACGGGGGGGCGGAGTCACCTGAGAGGAGCGGACGAAATGAAACCGGCGAAATGGATACTCGGACTACTGGTTGTCATCCTGCTTCCGGCTTCACCGGCGGAGGCCCAGGGGCGGCGCAACCTGACCCCCGAGCAGCAGGCCGAACGGCAGCGCCGCATGGAGGAGATGCGAGCCGCCCCACGGCCCATCGAGGGCATCAACTCCATCTGGATCGACGAGCTGACCTGGATGGAGGTGCGCGACGAGATCTCCTCCGGAAAGACGATCGGCATCATCGCGACCGGAGGGGTCGAGCAGAACGGCCCCTACATGGCGGGCGGAAAGCACAACTACGTGCTCGAGGCGATGTGCGATGCGATCGCGCGCGAACTTGGCAACGCGCTGTGCGCACCGGTCATGAAGTACGTACCCGAGGGCGACCCCGAGAACATCCGCTATCCGGGCACCCTCAGCGTGCGCCAGGTAACCTTCCGCATGGTGCTCGAGGATGTGGCCAACAGCCTGAAGAGCCAGGGGTTCACCGATGTCGTCTTCATCGGGGACAGCGGCGGCAACCAGAACGGCATGTCGGACACGGCGGAGAAACTCAACGAGTACTGGGGCGGCACGGCGCGGGCCCACTACATCGAGGAGTATTATCGGGAAGACATCTGGAGCTGCGTATTCCTCGAGGAGGAGCTCGGGATCTTCCAGAAGCCCGATTTCTGCTCCGCCACGCGCGACATTTACCACGACGACGTGCACTACTCGTCGATCGTGGCCACCACCGACCCGGATCGCATCCGCGCGCGGCAGCGCATGGAGGAGGGGCTCTACTCGATCAACGAGGTGGAGCTGGGGCCGGTGGAGCGGACCATCGAGATCGGCGAGAGGCTGATCGAATACCGGACCGAGATCACCGTGCGGGCGATCCGGGCGAGCATGGCGCGGTAGGCGCGGGCAGCCCTCCAGCCGCGGCCGCGGCCAGCGGCGCCCCCTATCCCAGAGTTGGCGCGAAGGTCGGCGCCCGGCGGTGCTGCGTGGCCTGCTCGAAGGCGTAGGCGATGCGGATCAGCACGGGCTCGCTCCACGCCCGCCCGAAGAACGAGACGCCCGCCGGCAGCCCGGACACGAATCCCATGGGCACGCTGATGTCCGGGTAGCCCGCGATGGCGGCCGGGCCGGCGCTGCTCCCGCCGTCCAGGCGGTCCCCCTTGATGTGGTCGGTGGTCCAGGGGAGGTCGCGGGTGGGGGCCACGATGGCGTCCAGCTGGTGCTCGTTCATCAGGGCATCGATGCCTTCCTCGCGGTTGCCGCGCTGGATGGTGCGCACCGCGTTCAGGTAGACCTCGTCGGTCAGGGGGCCGCGGGCCTGTGACGCGATCATGCGCTGCTGGCCGAAGTACGGCATCTCAAGCTCGGCATTCTGCTCGTTGAACTCGATGATCTCCGCCAGGGTGCGCAACGGCGCGTCCGGTCCCAGCGTCGCCAGGTAGGCGTTGAGGTCGGCCTTGAACTCGTATTCAAGAACGATGAGGGGGAGTTCGTCTCTCCAGTTGGCCACGGGGAGGTTGGCGGGGTCCACGATCACGGCGCCCGCGTCCCGCATCGCCAGGATGGCATCCTCGAACAGCGCCATGACGCGCGGATCGAAGCCGGTGAAGGAGCGCGCCACGCCGATGCGCGCACCCCCGAGCCCGCCGGCGTCGAGGAACTGCGTGTAGTCGGTGTGGAAGTTGCCTTCGCTGCGGGAGGTGGCCTCGTCGCGCGGGTCGACGCCCACGGCTCCCCCCAGGAGGATGGCGGCGTCGCGCACCGTGCGGGTCATGGGCCCCGCGGTATCCTGGGAGTGGGAGATGGGGATGATGCCGGAGCGGCTCCACAGGCCCACCGTGGGCTTGATGCCCACGATGCCGTTGCTGGAGGAGGGGCACATGATGGAGCCGCCGGTCTCGGTGCCGACGGTGAGGGCGCACAGGTTGGCCGACGCCGCCACCCCGGATCCGGAGCTGGAGCCGCAGGGGTTGCGGTTGAGGGCGTAGGGGTTCACGCACTGACCGCCGCGCGCGCTCCAGCCGCTGGTGGCCCGCTCGCCCCGGAAGTAGGCCCATTCGCTCATGTTGGCCTTGCCGAGGATGATGGCCCCGGCGGCACGCAGCCGCTCGGCGACGAAGGAATCGCGCGGCGGAATGGAGCCCTCGAGCGCGAGCGACCCGGCCGTGGTGGTCATGCGGTCGTGGGTGTCCAGGTTGTCCTTGAGGGCGACCGGAATGCCGTGCAGCGGCCCGCGCGGCCCGCCGGCGCTGCGCTCGGCGTCGAGTTCGTCGGCGATCGCGAGCGCGTCCGGGTTGATCTCGATCATCGAGCGCAGCTCCGGGCCCTGCCGGTCCATCGCCTCGATGCGGCCGATGTATGCCTGCGCGATGGAGCGCGCGGTGTGCTCCCCCGACTCCATCATGCGCTGCAGGTCGTCGACCGTGACTTCGTCGAATTCGAAGGGTGGGACCTCGCTTCCATCGGAGGCGGCGGGCGCATCGGAGGCGGGCGGGGAACACGCGGAGGTCATCGCCAGGCCCGCGCTGCCGGCTGCTGTCGTGCCAATGAATGTTCTACGGTCCATTCTCGATCTCCTCGTCGGTGGCCGGCGTTGGCGCGTGGCGTTGGAAGCCGCCCGGGAAACGGGACGGGCCGGCCCCGAGGCCGGGATTACCTCCCGGTCCAGGGCCGGCCGCGTCGCCGATGGATGTCGCGTCTGGGTGTGTTTCCCCTCCGCCCGCCGCTCGCGACCCGTCGGCGGCTGGCGGACACTCGCCGCTATCGGTTTCCGATCCTCTCCTCGATGAGGCGCGCGGTGCGTTCGGCGCGGGCGTCGGAAATCTGGCGTGCGACCTCGAGCGACGCGCCCAGATCGGCGATCGAGACCCCGTTGATGACCGCCTGTCCCGTCCTCACGCGTTCGGCCCAGCGCACCGAGGCCGGGTCGTCGAGCATCATGTTCAGCGTAATTCCGGGGCTGTCGTGCAGCCCGTCGCGCGGCATGTCGTCGGTTACGATGCCCAGGTCGCGCAGCACGTTGGGCGTGCCCGGCGGGGTCCGGTAATACTCCGGGATGAAGTGGACGGCCGCCTCATCGCCCCAGGCCTGGTTCAGCGCGTTGGCCACGTTGTCCATGCCGCGCTGGTTGCCGCCGCTGTCGCCGATCAGGACGATGTTCTCGAAGCCGTGCATCTTCAGGCTGTGGGCAACGTCGGTCAGCACCGCCTCGAAGGTCTCCTGGCGCAGGCTGATGGTGCCCGGGCTGGTCATGTGGCCGCTGGGCGGCTCGATGTTGCCTTCGGGAACGGTCTCGATCACGGGGGCGCAAAGCGCGTTGCCGAGCTTCTTCGCGATCGCGGGGCAGTTGGCGCGCAGCACGTAGTTGTGCTTGCCGGTGACCAGCCAGGGGCCGTTGGGCTCCACGCCGCCGGTCGAGATGATGGCCGTCGTCTTGCCGCCGGCGAGCGCGTCGCGGACGTCCATCCACGTCATCTCCTCGATCCAGAGCGTGCTCGTCTCGGGGAGCGGGTTGGGGGTGTCCGCGCAGTTGTAGGTGTTGGCGCGGCAGTCGCCTCCGCCCATGGAGCGGGGATCGGGTTCCGGGCGCTGCGCCGGACCACCACCGGCGGCCCGCATGGCCTCGAAGCGGGCACGCATCGCGGACCGGTCGGGCGCGGGCAGGGTGCCCCGGTTGGCGATGGCCCTGCGGATGGCGTCCGAGGTGTGTTCGGCGCGGAACTCCACGACCTCGCGGGCCCACTCGAGCGACTGGACCCGGTCCTCGAGGGAGACGCCGTTGATGGTCGCCTTGCCCGCCGCCACCCGCTCCTCGTAGCGCACCGAGAAGGGGTCGTCGTACAACATGTTCAGGGTGATGATCGGGTCGTCGTGCAGCCCGTCGCCTTCGCCGTCCTCGAGCCCCCGGAAGGCCATGTAGCGGGTCACGGAGTTGTAGTCGTAGTACTCCTGCACGTGCGCCACAACGGCGGCGCCCGCGAACTGTTCGTTGAGCTTCTCGGCCACGGCGCGCTGACCGCCCTGATTCCCGCCGCTGTCGCCGATGAAGATGATGTTGCGGAAGCCGTGCATCTTCAGGCTGTGCGCGACATCGGTGAGCAGCGCCTCGAAGGTCTCCTGCTGCAGGCTGAGGGTGCCGGGGCTGGTCATGTGGCCGCTGGGCGGGTCGATGCTGCCCTCGGGCACCAGCTTGATGATCGGAGCGCACAGGGCATCGCCCAGCTCCCGGGCGATGGCGTCGCAGTTGGCGCGCAGCACGAAGTTGTGCTTGCCGGTGGCCAGCCAGGGGCCGTTGGGCTCCACGCCGCCGGTCGGGATGATGGCCGTGGTCTTGCCGTCGGCGAGGGCGTCGCGGACGTCCATCCACGTCAACTCCTCGATCCACACCGTGTTCGCCGCGGGAAGCGGGTTGGGCGTGTCGCGGCAGTTGTAGACGTTGGCGGCGCAGTCACCGCCGCCCATGCTGTTCGGATCGCGCTCGGGGCGCTGCTGGGCCATGGCGGCGGTCGAGGTGAGGAGCAGGGCTCCGGCGAGCAGGGCGGTCTTCATGATCCTTCCTCCTGGTTCCGATGAGTGCACGAGCATGAACGAACCGCGTGCACACAGAAGCACATCGTACATCATGGGTGGTTTCGGTGCGAGTTCCCCGCGTAACCAGGGACAGGGGAAAACCGCATAACGTTCGTCGGTGGCCCGTCGGGAGGCGGGATCGTTGGATCACCCCTCGTGAATCTCCGCCGCGGCGCGCAGACCCGACTCGAGTGCGCCGTTCATCCATCCGCGCGCACCGGAGAGGTGCTCGCCCGCGAAATGGATCGGCCCCTCGGGCAAGGCGAGCGCGCTGCCGAGTTCGCGATCCTGGTCCGGCGTGGGCTCGGCCCAGGCGCCCCGGCTCCAGCGGTCCTGCTGCCAGGAGTGGGATGTGCCGGAGGCGAAGTGGCTGGAGGCACCCGGAAGGAGCGGTTCCCAGTGGGAGAGCACGCGGGCGACGCGGGCGGGGTCGTCCAGTCCATCGAGCTCCCGGGCGCGCGCGCCGCGGACGTAGGTAAACAGGACGCCTTCGGGGCCGGCGGTATCCCAGGTGGGATGCCAGAGTTCTTCCGGCCAATCGGTCGTCCCCCACCCGTTCAGTCCTTCGGCCTCCCAGAACCGCGTCCGGAAGCGGACGAAGACCCGGGTCGCGCTCTGGTAGCGGAAGCCGCCACCCATCGCCTCGGATTTCGCAGCCGAGAGGGCCGGCGAGAAGTGGATGTTCGAGAGAAGCGGCACCGGGACGGTCACGAGCACCCTGTCCGACTCCCGGGTCCGGCCGTCCATGGAAGTGGTGCGGACCGGGGTGCCCGCCGTGATGTCGACTACGGGCGATCCCAGGACCACCCGCTCGCCCAGCGCTGATTGGAAGGCGTCGGGAAGGCGGTCGCTCCCGCCGCGAATCTTGACGTAATCCGGGCGCTCGGAAAGGAACGAGGATGCGGGAACGATTGCCCGATCTCCGCTTCGGACTTGAAGATAGAGCCCGTCGTCGGGGTAGAGGCGGTCCAGCTCCAGCTCGAAGTGGCGGGCGTATCCGAGGGTCAGGCGGTGTTCGGGGGGGATGCGCGCGGCGCCTGCCTCGGCCGATTGCCCGGGCGCGAATGGGGTGCGTAGCGTCAGCACCCGCCCGCCGACGCGGTCACGGGCTTCCAGCACGGTCACGTCGTGGCCTGCCTGGACGAGTTCGTAGGCCGCGGCGAGGCCGGAAATGCCGGCGCCGACCACGACGACGCGCAGAGGCCGGGCCGCGGGGGTCAGTACTCCGGGCGATTCCTCCGGCCCGACGAGATCCGTGCAGGAGACCAGGCCGAGCCCCGCCAGGCCGCCGGCGCGGAGAAGGAAGTCGCGTCGATTCATGCGTTGCATCTGCGCTCTATGCGCGTTCACTTCATGAGTTCCGCCGCTCGCCGTCCGTCTCGTCCGCGAACTCCCTTCAGGAAGACATCAGATGCACAGCTGTCGCCTCCTTCCGCTCGCCCGGGCAGTCCTCCTCGCTCTCGGCTTCGCCGGCGTCTCGTCCCTCGCCCCGCAAGGTGCGCAGGCTCAGGAGCCTCCCGCCGCGGAAGAGGACGACGACACCCCTGAGAACGAGGACCTTCCCCTCCCCGTCGACCGGACCGTTTCCATCGACATGACGGAGGGCAGCTGGATCTCGCTGGACGTCAGCCCCGATGGGCAGACCATCGTCTTCGACTTCCTGGGCGACCTCTTCACCATCCCCATCGAGGGCGGCACCGCGACCCGGCTCACCTCCGGGATGGCCTTCGACGCCCAGCCGCGCTTCTCGCCGGACGGGACGCGCATCGTCTACACCTCGGACTACGACGGAGGCCAGAACGTCTGGATCATGTCGCTGGACGGCTCGGACACCGTGCAGGTGTCTCGCGGCGCCTCGAACCGCACCGAATCGCCGGAGTGGATGCCGGACGGGGACTACGTGGTCGCGGCGGTGGGCAACTTCCGGGGCGGGAATCTGCCCAAGCTCAAGATGTTCCACGTGGACGGCGGCGGCGGCATCGAACTGGTCTCCGAGCCCGACAACATGAAAGTGACCGGGCCGGCGGTCTCACCCGACGGACGCCACGTGTGGTACGCGCGCCGTACCGGCGACTGGCAGTACAACGCACAGTTCCCGCAGTACCAGCTCGAGGCCTACGACCGCGAGGACGGCGAGCGCTACCCGAAGTCGTCGCGCTACGGCTCGGCGGTGCGGCCCACGCTCTCGCCCGACGGACGCTGGCTGGTGTTCGGGACCCGCCACGACGACCAGACCGGGCTCCTGATCCGCGACCTGGAGACAAGCGAGGAGCGCTGGCTCGCGCATCCGGTGCAGCACGACGACCAGGAGTCGCGGGCGACGCTGGATGTCCTGCCGGGCATGTCCTTCACGCCGGATTCGCGCTTCCTGGTGGTTTCCTACGGGGGCAGGATGTGGAAGCTGCCGGTCGAAGGGGGGGACGCCGAGGAGATCCCGTTCCGGGTGCAGATGGAGCTGACGCTGGGGCCGCGGGTCGATTTCGACTACCCCATCGAGGACACGCCCACCTTCACCGTGCGCCAGATTCGCGACGCGGTGCCGTCGCCCGACGGCGGGATGCTCGCGTTCACCGCACTCGACCGGCTTTGGGTTTCCGACGCTGATGGCTCCAGCGCGAGGCGGATCACCGATGCCGACCGCTCCGAGCACTTCCCGGCCTGGTCGCCGGACGGGGAGTGGATCGCCTACTCGACGTGGGACGGTGAGGTGGGGCACATGTACAAGTCCCGGGCCGACGGCGGGGGGGATCCGGAGCGGCTGACCAGCGAGCCCGCGGCCTACTTCTCTCCCGCGTGGGGGCCGGGTAACCGCCTGGTTGCGCTGAGGGGCTTCATCCGCGCCTACGAGAGCCAGGGCGAGGCGGGTACCCCCGGTAACGAGATCGTCCAGGTGTCGACGGAGCCCGACGGCGATGACGGAGGTCCCGTGACCGTGATCGCGCCAAGCGACGGGCGGCGCGACCTGCACTTCGTGGAGGGCGAAGAGGACCGCATTCATATGTTCCGCCCGCCCGACCTGCTGGTGTCGATCCGGTGGGACGGCAGCGACGAGAAGGAGCACGTGCGGGTGCGAGGCGCCACCCTGACCGGAGCGACCCAGGGACTCGCGCCCACGACCGTGCAGATGGCGCCGCGCGGGGACCAGGCGCTGGTGGAGCTTCAGCGCGAGATCTACAGCGTGACCGTTCCCCGGATCGGGATCACGCCCACCATCAACGTCTCCAACCCGGACAATGCGGCCTTCCCGGCGCGCCAGCTGACCGACATCGGCGGCGAGTTCCCGGCCTGGAGCGGCGACGGCCGCTCGGTGCACTGGTCGCTGGGCAACGCGCACTTCATCTACGACCTGGATGCCGCCGAAGCGTTCGAGGACAGCGTTGCGGCAGCGGAAGAATCGGAGGAGGAAGAATCGGAGGAGGAAGAAGAGGAGGAGGCGGGAGAGGAGGAGGAAGAAGAGGAAGCGGAGGACGAAGACGACGAGGAGTACCGCGCGGCGGAGTTCCGGGTGCTCATCGATGCGCCCCGTGACATCCCCGAGGGCCTGGCCGTGCTGCGGGGCGCGCGCGCGATCACCATGAACGGCGACGAGGTCATCGAGAACGCCGACATCGTGGTGCGCAACAACCGGATCGAGGCGGTGGGCGCGAGCGGGTCGGTGATGGTACCGGAGGGCGCGACCGTGATCGACGTGTCCGGCCGCACCATCGTGCCCGGATACGTGGACACGCACGCCCACCTGCGGGCGCGCGACCAGCTGCACCGGACCGACGTGTGGCCCTACCTGGCCAACCTGGCCTACGGCGTGACCACCACCCGCGACCCCCAGACCGGCAACACCGAGGTGCTCTCGTACGCCGACATGGTGCGCACCGGGTCGATCCTCGGGCCGCGCGTCTACTCGACGGGCCCGGGCGTCTTCTGGCAGGACCAGATCGACACGGCCGAGGAGGCGCACGACGTCCTGAAGCGGTATTCCGACTACTTCGACACCAAGACCATCAAGATGTACGTGGCCGCCGCCCGAAAAGGCCGCCAGCACATCATCATGGCCGCGCGCGAGCTGGGGCTCATGCCCACCACCGAGGGCTCGCTCAACATCCGCCAGAACCTGACCGAGACCATCGACGGATATCCGGGCCTCGAGCATTCGATCCCGATCTTCCCGGTGTACGACGACTACGTCCGCCTGTTCGCCGAAACCGGCCGGGTCTACACCCCGACGCTGCTGGTTTCGTACGGCGGTCCCTGGGCGGAGAACTACTTCTACAGCCGCGAGAACCCGCACGACGACGCCAAGCTTCGGCGCTTCACCCCGCATGACGAGATCGACAGCCGGACCCTGCGCCGCCCGCAGTGGTTCCGCGGCGACCAGCATACCTTCTCGCGCCACGGCGAGTTCGTGAAGGACCTCGTCGAGGGCGGAGGCAAGGCGGGCGTCGGCAGCCACGGCCAGCTCCAGGGGCTCGGGTACCATTGGGAACTGTGGGCGATGGCGGCCGCGGACATGGACGAGCACGACGCGCTGCGCACGGCCACCATCTTCGGGGCCGAGGCGATCGGGCTGGACCAGGACCTGGGCACCATCGAGGCCGGCAAACTGGCCGACCTGGTCATCCTGGAAGGCAACCCGCTCGACGACCTGCGCAACACCAACACCGTGGACCGGGTGATGCTGAACGGCCGCCTGTACGATGGCGACACGCTCGACGAACTCTATCCGCGCGAGCGGCCGCTGGCGCCGCTGTGGTGGTGGGACGACGAGCCGGAGGGGGTGCCGGGGGTGGGGCGGTAAGGTTTCTCCATCCAGCGCATCAGCGGGATCACCTTTCCGCCGGCGCTCGACTCGATGAGGATGCCGAGACGCCGCTCTTTGTCGCGCCTCTCATAGGCGGCCAGCCCCGGTTGGGTCACGACTCCCTGGGCGAGCAGCTGCTTCATGCGCGCGAGATTGCGGGCGCTCCAGTGACTCCGCCTTCGGCGCGGCGTGAAGCGGATCTTGTAGGCCTTGGCGTCGACAGTGCGCTTGAGTCCGTCGATCCAGCCGTAGCAGAGGGCCAGGTCAACCGACTCGGGCACGGTGACGCTGGGCAGCTTCGTCGCTTTCTTGTAGTAGCCCACCCACATCACGTCAACCTTGTCATGGTTCGCCTCGAACCAGGCGCGCAGGTCGGCCGGGGTGGGAAAAAAGTGGGGGGTGGCGTCTTCCATTGGGATGTCCGATTCCGACCGAGCGACTGATTACGTAATTTACGCATTTTGCGTAATTGGGCCGAGGGGCAACGCAGTGCAACACGATCCAACGCGAATGCGTCGCCGCTCGAATGACGGGAGGAGTTGGCCGCGAGCTTCTAGATCTCGCCCCGCCTCGAGGCCCAAACCGCGTAATGGCTGGTCCGTGCCGCGAGCGCCATGTAGGTCAGCGAGGGGTTCTGACATCCGGACGAGGTCATGGCCGCGCCGTCGATGACGAAGAGGTTGGGCACATCCCAGGCCTGGTTGAAGGCGTTGAGCACGGACGTCGCCGGGTCGCGGCCCATGCGCGCGGTGCCCATTTCGTGGATGGCCAGCCCGGGCGGAGAGACCAACGGCTGGGGGACGATGTCCCGCGCGCCCGCAGCCTCCAGCATTTCGGCGGCCTGCTGCACGGCCTCGCGCATCATCGCGCGCTCGTTCTCGCTCCACTCGCACCGGATGCGCAGCGTGGGGATGCCCCAGGCGTCGACCTGGTCCGGGTCGAGGGCCACGTGGTTCTCCTCCCGCGGGAGGCACTCGCCGAAGGCGTGCAGCCTGAACTCCCAGGGGCCCGGGCGCGTGAGCTCGCGCTTGAAGTCGGCTCCGAAGCCCGGCATGGAGACCCCGCGTCCCCATCCCACCCGCTCGGCCGCGCCCTGAAAGCCGTAGCCGCGCACGAAGTCGGAGGACGGTTCGGTGACGTTGGCGAAGCGGGCGATGTAGATGCCGTTGGGACGCCGGCCGCGGGTGGTGCGGTCGTCCCAGCCGTCGAAGGTGGCGCGCGTGTCGTCGCACATGGCGTGGTCCATGAGGTACTTGCCGAGTACGCCGCTCGAGTTGGCCAGGCCATCGGGGAAGTCGGATGACGTCGAATTGAGGAGGATGCGGGTCGACTCGAGGGCGGAGGCGCCCAGGAAGACGGTGCGCGCGTGGTACTCCAGCTCCTCGTGCGTCTCGCGGTCGATGACGCGCACGCCGGTCACGCGTCCCCTCGCCGGGTCCCAGATGACGCTGGGCACCACGCTGTTCGGACGGAGGGTCAGGCGGCCGGTCGCTTCCGCCGCGGGCAGGGTCGCGTTGATGGAGCTGAAGTAGCTGCGGGTGCGGCAGCCCCGGTGACATGGGCCGCAGTAGTGGCAGGCGCGGCGGCCCTTGTGGTCGCGGGTGAGCACGGCGGTGCGCCCGATGGTCATGCGCCGGGTGCCGCCGTACGCACGTTCGATCGAATCGCGCATGTGCTCCTCGACGCACGACATCGGCATCGGCGGCAGAAAGACTCCGTCCGGTACCTGGGCCAGCCCCTCGGCCTGTCCGCTGATGCCGACGAAGGCCTCGACGTGGTCGTACCAGGGGGCGATGTCGGCGTGGCGGATGGGCCAGTCGATGCCGTGGCCGTCGCGGGCGTTGGCCTCGAAGTCGAGGTCGCTCAGCCGGTAGCACTGCCGCGCCCACATGATCGAGCGGCCGCCCACCTGGCGCCCGCGGATCCACAGGAAGGGCTCCTCGGAGTCGCTGGTGTAGGGATGCTCGTTGTCGTTGACGAAGAACTTGCGCGCCACTTCGTCGCAGGCGTAGCACTGACTCTGGATGGGCTGGTCGGTGGCCAGGGCCTTGCGGTCGTTCCAGCCCCGGTAGGGCATTTCCGACGGGCGGGTGTGCTCGGCGTAGTCCCGCTCGGGGTCGATGGCGGGCCCGGCTTCGAGGACGAGGACGGTGGCGCCCAGTTCGGTGAGCTCCTTGGCCGCCCATCCGCCGGACATGCCGGAGCCGACGACGATGGCGTCGTATTCCTGGCGGCGTCGGCGGATGTTCATGGGCCGAGTTCCGCAGTGGGGGCGGACGCCGCGTGGGGCGCCGGGCTGCCGGATTGCGCATCCTCAGCCCCGGTTGAGCCGCTTTCCGCGGCCGTCAGCGGCGCGCACCCCTCGAAGGCGGGGAAGGTGGTGCGGTAGCCGATGGCCTCCAGGCCCACCTCCGAGGTGAAGTACGCGGTCAGGGTGAAGCGCTTCACGTCGTGGAAGAAATGCCGGGTCTCGTCGGTGGCGGGGTCGTCGCGGAGGCGGGTCAGGTCGGCGTCGAGGTCGCCCACCAGAGCCGTTTGCTCGGCCGGGGTGCAGTCGGCGAAGTCGGCGCCGAAGCGGTCGCGGGCCGCCGGATCCACCATGTCCAGGCCCGTGAGGAAACGGTCGCGGTCGTCGTCGTCCAGCCACCCGTCCACCAGAGCAGCCACGAATTCCGTCACCCCGGCCTCCGCTGCACCCGGGGTGTCGGTCGCGGGGATGATCACCTCGGCCAGGGCGGCCATTGCGCGCGCGCGGGGCGGGGTGAGGAGGCTGGGGGCCACCTGCGCCGCAGCGGCGTCGGTTCCCGCGGGCGCTCCGGCGGACGCGCGCACCCGCTCCGCCCAGGCGACCAACTCCGCGAAGGCGCCCTCGGGCGCGAGCAGAGGACCGCCCACGATCCCGCCCAGCACGCCGATGGCCCGCCTTCGCTTCATGGGTTACCGTTTCCGCCGCCTGACGCGGCCGTGTCGGGACGAGGTTTCTCCGAACGAAATGGAGGCTCGGAAAAGATGCCCAACCTTACACGTCGCCAAGTCCTGAAAGCAACCGGCGCCGCCTCGCTGGGGCTGATCGTCCCGGGGGCCGCCCAGGCGGACATCACCAGCCCCGTCGCCGCCTCCCAGACCGGCATCATCCAGTCCGTGGCCCGCTGGTGCTTCGAGGACATCCCCCTGCGCCCCTTCTGCGCGGCGGTCGCGGAGATGGGGCTGCCCGCCATCGATCTCCTGCTCGTGGAGGAATGGGCGGTCGCGCACGACCACGGCCTCGTGGTCTCGTGCGGCGATGTCGGCGCGGGCACCATCGAGGACGGCCTGAACGAACCCCGCAACCACGCGGGCATCATCCGCGCCTTCGAGGAGCACATCCCGCGAGCCGCGCGCGAGGGCGTACCCAACGTGATCTGCTTTTTCGGCAACCGCCGCGGCACGCCGGATGCGCCGGCCATCGAAAACTCGATCCGGTGCCTCCGGGAATGCGCGCCGATCGCCGAAGCCGAAGGCGTGACGATCCTGGTGGAGGCGCTCAACTCCAAGCCGGGCGGCCACGTGGACTACATCGGCGACCACATGTCCTATGCCCTCGAAGTGATCCGTGCCGTCGACTCCCCCCGCGTGCGCATCCTCTACGACGTCTACCACATGCAGATCATGGAGGGGGACATCATCCGCACCCTGACCGATGCCCGCGACTGGATCGGCCACTACCACACCGGCGGCGTCCCCGGACGAGCGGAGATCGACGAGTCCCAGGAACTCAACTATCCCGCAATCGTGCGCGCCATCCGCGACACGGGCTTCAGCGGCTACATGGCCCACGAGTTCATCCCGCAGAGCGGCGACCCGCTGCGCTCGCTGAGGGAAGCTGTGGAGATGTGCGCGCAGGCGTGAGTTGACGAGACAGGAGGATGGCGTACAAGAGCCAGACAGGTGGTCAGAGTGCTGGTCAAATAACCGGTCATATATGTGGCATGACTTTTCGTATCTCCTTGTAGTGTAGTATCTTGATCTGTCACAGAACGTGTCAGACAAGGTACAAGTTATGGACTGGTCCCGGTTCAGCTTCGAGTACCTTTTCGATCTCTCGGGCTTTCCTGCCGCTGATCATCCGGATTGAAGGGCGTAAGGAGGCGGCGATGAGCTTGCTCCTTCCCTCGGAGTGGAAGGAAGAGCTCGACCTCCTCAACCGCATCCGAACGATCCATGGATCGACTACTCTGGAGGGAAACACTCTCTCGGAGACCCAGGTCGGCCTATTGCTCGAAGGCAAGATCGGGATCCACGGATTCTACGGGCTCTCGAACTATTTCTACCGCAACGGGGACGAGTTCAAGAGGAGACTTCAGGAAAGCCGCCGAGTCCAGCCGTTCGACGTCGCGCCATCCGTGGGGTTCGGGCTACATGGCTTCGAGGCTGAACTGGGGTTCATCGTCTTCGACCATCTGCCCGAGTCCGGCGAATACACCGTTGAAATCGACTTCGGGGTTATCGAGAGGGACTTCGAGGAAAACTGTTGACCGCTGAAAGCCGGGACAGCCTCGAGGTCGCCGGGAGGGGCGAGTCTGAAACGGCTAGTACATCCGCTCCCCCTGGAAGACGTTGCGCATGTCGCCGAGGCGCCCGTCCAGGTAGCAGCGGAGGTTGTGGCGAAAGATGTCCGTGATCTTCCGGTTCTCGCTTGCGGCATTCGCCGAGGAGTGGGGGCTGACGATGACGTTGGGCAGGTCCCAGAAGGGGCTGTCGGGCGGGAGCGGCTCGTCCGCGAACACGTCCAGGCCCGCGAGTGCGATGCGGCCGTCGCGCAGCGCTTCCAGGAGGGGCGGCTCGTCGACGACTCCGCCGCGGGCCACGTTGACCAGGACCGCCCCCGGCTTGAGCGCTCGCAACGCGGCGGCATCCAGCAGCCCGTCCGTTTCCGGGGTGTGCGGGACGCTGAGGACCAGGGCGTCGGCTTCGGCGAGCATTTCGTGCATGGCGTCGTTGGGGTAGAGCGCGTCGACGCCCAGTTCCGCAGCCGAGCGGCGCGATCCCGGGCTGGCGAGAGCGACGACGCGCATCCCGAAGCAACGAGCCACCCGTGCCACCTGGCGCCCGACCTCCCCTGCCCCGACAATCGCCAGCGTCCTGCCCTCCAACTCCTCTCCGCAGAAACGCTCCCACAGGTGCCGGCGCTGAAGGTCGGCGAGATGCGAGAGCCTGCGCACATGCGCGAGCAGGACCAGGAAGACGAACTCGGCCAGAGGGCCGCCGTGCACGCCGCGTGCGGTCGTGATCAGCAGATCCGAGTCGAGCAGGCCCAACGCTTCGACTGTCCGGCCCACCCCTGAACTGGTCGCCTGGATCCAGCGCACATTCGGCGCGTAGGCGAGCCCCCCGCTGCCGTCCGGGTTGCGTGGCGGGAAGTCCCAGAGGATGTCGGCGCGCTCGAGATGCGCTCGCCAGCGCGCCTGTTGCTCGTGTGTGCGGCGGAAGTCGGCGGGACCGGTGTGGTCGGCTTCGTAGCGTTTGCGAGGGAGCAGCTCCGGGTCGTGGACGACTTCGAGCCGCTCGGTGTCGACGGCTCGGATGCGCTCCACCTGTTCGGACTCGAGCGGGCTGGCGATGAAGATGTTGAGGCGTTTCGGGGTCATGGGGGGCTGTGGCAGGCGGGGGTTGATGGAATGCGAGGAGGCTGGGAGCCTGTGCGCTCGTCCCGGCCGTTGGGGAGCGCACCTCGGATAACCTATACGTCAAGGCCTCACGTGCGGATGGGCGGCATCATGGCGGATGTCCCGAGCGGCCGCCATCCGCCCCCGCGCATCCGTCACTCGGGCTCGCGCATGTTCCGGTAAGCCCGCCGCCTCCTTAGTATCATCCGGTTCCGGTCCCGCATCCTCCGGTGCTGAGCGCCGTTCGTCCCCCCATCCTCTACGAGAAACATGCTTGCCACCATCGCCCTCGCCGCGCTGCTGCAGCTTCCCGGACCCCAGGCCCCCGCCTCGCCGGGCGAGTTCGTTCCCGGTACGACGTACGACCCCGCCATTCCCACGATAGCGTCCGTGGTGGGGCACGAGGTCTGGGAGGTGGTCACGCCTCCGGACCAGGTCGTGCGCTACTTCGAGGTGTTGGCCGAGGCGGCGCCGGACCGCACCCGCCTGATCCACTACGCCGACAGCTGGGAAGGTCGTCCGCTGGTGATCATGGTGATCGGGTCGCCTGAGCGGATGGGGTCGCTGGACGAGGTGAAGGCCGGGCTGGCGCGCCTGGCCTACCCCGATGGGCTGTCGGACGCCGAGGCCGCGGAACTCATCGCCGGGCTGCCGGTCGTAACCGCGCTCATGCACGGCATCCACGGCAACGAGATCAGCTCGAGCGGGGCGGCCATGATGGAGGCGTACCACCTGCTGGCGGCCGAGAACGACCCCGACGTCGACCTCATCTTCGCCGAATCGCTGGTGCTCGTCGATCCGGTGGAGAACCCCGACGGGCGCAATCGCTTCGTTCAGGAGAACACCATGGCGGCGGCGGTTCGGCCCAACGTCGAGTCCTGGTCGGCGGAGCACGACGAGCGCTGGCCGGGCGGGCGCGTCAACCACTACCTGTTCGACCTGAACCGCGACCTGTTCATCCAGAGCCAGTCGGAGACGCAGGGGAAGGTGGAGGTCTTCCTGGAATACTGGCCGCATATCGTTGCCGATCTGCACGAGATGGGCGGCGACGCCACCTACTTCTTCCCGCCCACCGCACCCCCGGAGAACCCCTGGTACGGGGAGCGCCAGATCGCGCTCATGGACGTGTTCGGACGCGCCAACGCGGCCGCCTTCGACGCACGGGGCTTCGCCTACTTCAACCGCGACGTCTACGACGCCTTCTATCCGGGCTACGTGGACATGTGGCCGATGAACCACGGCGCGCTCGGCATGACCTACGAGCAGGCGTCGGCGCGCGCGCTGGTGCTCGAGCAGTCCGACGGCGACATGCTGACCTACGGGGACGGGGTGCTGCACCACTTCACCGCCGCGATGGCCACGGCGCACACCTCCGCCGTGAACCGGGAGCGCATCCTCACCGACTACCTGGAATTCCGGCGCGAGGGGATCGAGCTGGGCGGCCGGGGCGTCGCCGAGTACGTGCTTCACTCGGCGCACGACCCGGGGATGGCGGAGCGGCTCGCCCGCATGCTGGTGCGCAACGGCATCGAAGTGCGCGAGGCGAGCGGGCCTGTGAACGTGGCCGGCCGCCAGCTTCCCTCCGAGGGCACCTTCATCGTCCCCATGGACCAGCCGGCGCACCGCTTCGCGCGCAACCTGCTCGACGCGCACGTGCCCATGGCGGAGGACTTCGTTCAGGAGCAGATCGAACGCCGCGCCCGGCGCGAGCCCGACCAGATCTATGATCTGACCGCGTGGAGTCAGTCACTGCTGTGGGATGTCGAGGCGATCACCGTCGAGCGGCCCACCGGGGCGGCCGGGGCGGCCGTCGCGGCCACGCGCGAGCCGGAGGCGCTGGCGCTTCCGGAGGCCACCGTCGGCTACCTCCTCCCGTGGGGAACGAACGCGGCCGGAGCCGTGACCGAGGCCCTGAGCGAAGGCGTGCGCGTTCGGGCCGCCGGCGCCCGCTTCACGCTGGACGGACGCGAGTACCCGATGGGGACCGCGATCGTGCGCACCGCCGAGAACGGGCCCGACCTGCGCGCGACGCTGGGGCGCATCGCCGGGGCGCACGGAGCCGAAGTGGTTCCGATCGACGGCGCCTACGTGACCGAGGGGGCGTCGCTGGGGAGCCGGTCCACGAGAGGGCTGCGCGAGCCGAGGGTGCTGCTGGTCTACGACGAGCCCGGCCAGACCTACTCGGTGGGCTGGACCCGCTACGTTCTGGAGCGCCGCTACGGTCAGGCCACCACGGTCGTGCGCGCGTCCAGTCTGGGCGGCGCGGACCTGAACCGCTACGACGTGATCGTCTTCCCGAGCGGCAACTACTCGGGCGCCGTCGGTGGCGGCCTGCAGGACCGGCTGAGCGAGTGGATGCGGGGCGGCGGCACCCTCATCACCATGGCCGAGTCGACCCGCTGGGCCACGCGGGCCGGCTTGCTTGGCACCACGTCCGAACGCCGCGGTGGCCGCGCCGAGGCCGACGATCCCCCGGATCCAGGCACGCCCGAACAGCCCATCGAATACCTGGATGCCATCGCGCCGCCGGACGAGGCTCCGGAATCCGTGCCGGGCGCCATCCTCCGGGTGCTGCTCGACGACGAGCACTGGCTCGCCTCCGGGACCGACGGCGAGATCGGGGTTCTGGTGGAGGGATCGCGGGTATTCCGCCCGCTGACCCTGGATGACGGCACCAACGTCGGACGCTACGCCGGCGAGGAAGACCTGGTGCTCTCGGGCATCGTCTGGGAGGAATCGCGTCCGCAGCTGGCCAACAAGGCCTTCCTCATCCATCAGCCGGTCGGATCCGGCCAGATCGTCGCCTTCGCCGAGGATCCCAACTACCGTGCGTACGCGGAAGCGACCCAGCTCCTGTTCATGAACGCCGTCCTGCTCGGACCGGGGCGCTGAGGAGTGAAGGAGGAGGCCTCGAGGCTCGGGGGCGGCAGCCTCGTTCGGGCCTCCGCAAGGCAAGAGCGCGCAACGGAAGCGCGCGGAATTCGAATCTGACTGACCGGAGAACGACCGAATGAAGATCTGCGTGGTGGGCGCGGGAGCCATCGGCGGACTGCTCGCCGTGAAGCTTGCGAATGCGGGGGAGGACGTGACGGTGATCGACCAGGGTCCGCACCTGGAGGCCATCCAGCGGAGCGGGCTCAGGCTGATCATGGCCGACGGATCCGAGCACCAGGCCGCGCTCGACGCCCGGGACGACATGGAGGGCGTGGGCGAGCAGGACCTCGTCATTCTGGCGGTGAAGGCGCAGGTGCTGCCGCTGGTGGCTCCCGGGGTCCGCGGCATGCTCGGTCCCGGGACCATGGTGGTGCCGGTTCAGAACGGGCTTCCCTGGTGGTACTTCGAGAAGCACGGCGGCCCGTTCGCCGGGCACCGGCTGCAGTCGCTCGACCCCGACGGCATCCTCGCCGACAGCATCGACGTCGATCACATCGTGGGCACCGTGACCTTCCCCGCGGGCGAGATCGCCGCGCCCGGGGTGGTGCGCCACACCGAGGGCAACCGCTTCCCCATCGGCGAGCTGGACGGGTCGCGCACGGAGCGCGCCCAGCTGCTCGTGGACACGCTCACCCGCGCCGGCTTCAAGTCGTTCGTCATCGAGGACATCCGCGCCGAGATGTGGCTCAAGCTGTGGGGCAACCTCTCCTTCAACCCGATCAGCGCCCTCACCCGCGCCACGCTCGTGGACATCTGCCAGTACCCGCTCACGCGGCAGCTGGCGCGCACGCTGATGGAGGAGGCCCAGGAGGTGGCGGGCAAGCTGGGGATCACCTTCCGGGTCGGGATCGACCGGCGCATCGCGGGCGCGGAGCGCGTGGGCGCGCACAAGACGTCGATGCTCCAGGACGTCGAGGCGGGCCGCTCGCTCGAGATCGACGCGATCATCGGCGTTGTCGGCGAGCTCGGCCGGCTGGTGGGGGTGCCCACCCCGAGCGTGGATGCCATCCAGGCCCTGGTCGCGCTGCTCGACAAGGGGGTGCGGGAGGGAACGGTCTAGAGGCTGGACCTGGTCAACAGAACCAAGTCCGACGATCTAAAGCCCCAGCTCGTTCCAGGCCTCCATCCGCCGCAGCATCATGTCGGCGGTTGCCGTGTCGCCGCGCAGGCCGGCTTCGCGGTAGAGGGCGAAGTAGGCGAGGGCGTAGTAGGTGGGAATCCCCAGGCTGCTGGGGTCGCGCCAGTAGTCCCACCCTTCGGGCAGGCCGCTCCGGTGCACGTACACCTCATCCACCAGCGTGCGGGTGCGCTCGGTATCCACCCAGACTCCGACCCCGGACACCCGGTTCGGGTCGCCCACCTGGGCGATCCCCCGGGCCTGCAGGGGCGCCGGGTCACCGGGCCAGAGTCGATAGGCCACCCCTTGCCGGACGATGTACCTGCGCAGCCCCATGTCCTCCGGGGCTCCGACGGCGGACGCGAAGTAGATGGGCCGGTCCTCGATGGAGTTGGCGATGAACGACAGCGCGAACTGCATCCACGGCTGCATCTGGCGCCCCTGCGCGACCGCCGCCGTGACCGGGCCCAGGCGAAAACGGCGCTCCTCGGGCAGCGGCGCGACGCCGGTCACGACGACCCGGTCGATCATCTCGTCGGTCAGCTCGGTGCTCACCACCGATCGCGTCGGGGGCGAAAGCGGCTCGCGCAGGACCAGCGGCACCAGTCCCGCGGCCTGCGCCGAGGCCGGGTCGTCGGTGTACAGCGCCGCCGTTCCCACCGGGGTGTAGGGACGCTGGCACAGGATCCGGGTCGGGTCCGCGTCCGGGTCCTCGCCGGGACTGCAGGGGCGGCTCAGGCCCCTCAGCTGCTTCACGTACCAGTCGGTGTTCAGGTACGACGTCACCGCCACGACGACATCGCGCCGGATGCCCTCCACCTCCTGCAGATACCAGAGCGGGAAGGTGTCGTTGTCGCCGTTCGTGAAGATGAGCGCGTAGGGCTCCACGCTCATGAGCAGATTGTAGGCCCAGTCGCGCGCGGAATAGTCGCCCGTCCGGCTCGCCCGCTGGAAGTTGAGGACCAGCGGCACCAGCGCCAGCAGAAGCACCGGCGAGGCCATCCTCAGCGAACCCAGTTTTCTCGACAGCGATTTCCACAGGCCCGCGAGGCCGATCCCCGAGATGAGGCCCCAGACAGAGAAGCCGACGATGAAGAAGTAGTCGCGCTCGCGCACTTCCTTTTCGATTCCCTGGTCGGGGAAGGAATAGCCGAGCCTGAAGTTCAGATAGTAGACCAGCCCGACGGAGAGAATGCCGAAGAGCGATGCCAGATAGAGCCAGCTGGCCCGGTCCCTCCGGTAATGCTCGCGCAGGCCGAGAGCGCCCAGTGCCAGGAAGAGCAGGGTGAAGAGGAGCCGGCCGGGCGGAAACCGGTTGTCCGCGAAGGCCACGCCGCGCGCCCACTGCCAGTCGAAATACTGCATCCAGTTCCCGTACTGGGCGAAGAGCGGCGCCTGGCGCGGGACGAGCGGCGGCTTGGCGTACTGCTCCCGCTTGAGCGCCGACGACAGCTCCTCGCACCCGGCGTTGCCGTAGGTGGCGATACTGACCAGCGCGTCGGAGACCCCTTCGCAGGTCGGCTGCCCTTCGTTGATGACCGGGTCCAGCCCGGAGCGGATCGGGAGGAAGAGGTGGATGCTCAGCCCCAGGAGGACCGCCACCAGCGAAGTCGCGTAGAGGCGCGGGCTGAGGAGCGTGCGCCCGCGCACCGCGAGGATGAAGACGAAAAGGGAGGGCAGCACCAGCAGCGCCATGAGGTGGTTGCCCACCGAGAGCGCCATGATGAACGCCATCAGCACCAGGAGGTTGTCTTCCCTTCCCTTCCCGAGGTTTTCCTGCCAGCGGAAGGTGAGCCAGGTAAGGAGGGCGATGGTCAGGAGGGATACGGTGTAGACCTTCTCGTTGACGTTCGACTGGTTCCAGACCGTGAACGCCGTTGCGCTGATCAGAACCGCCGCGCACGCGCCCACCAGCCGGAAGCGGCGGTCGGAGGAGAAGAAGCGCAGGATGTGGTGGACGACGAGGAACCAGAATCCGTGCGCGGCCGCGCTCACCGCCGCTGAAAACAGGTTGATGCGGACCGCGGTCGAGATACCGAGCGGCGCCAGCAGGATGTCCCAGGCGCGGGCGAGCACGACGAAGAGCGGGTTGCCCGGGGGATGCGGGATGCCGAGCATGTGCCCGGTGGCGATGTATTCGCTCGTGTCCCAGAACGCCGTGGTGGGGGCCACCGTCGCCGCATAGAGGAGGAATACGGCACCCGCTACGCCGGCTGCCCAGCGGTAGGGAGGTGTGTTGTCGTGGGCCACTAGCCGGCTCCCGGCACGAGCGTGATGCCTCCGGCCTGTTTGCCCACTTCCGCGACCCCGACGCGGGCGTAGGTCGCGAGGTCGATGACCTCGACGATGCCGGGCTGCCCTCCGATACCTTCGACGGTGACGAAGGCGAAACGGTTGTCCGAGGTCACGGCGACCCCGTGCGTAACCTTCCGCGTGCTCTCGATCTTCGCCAGCTGCTCGCCGGTTGCGAGGTCCCACACGGCCAGGTGGGCGCTGCCCTTGAGGGTCGCGAGCAGGCGGGAGCCGTCGGGGGTGAGGGCGAGGTTGTAGGGCGCGCCGTCGGCCGGGATGCGCCGGGTCACGCTCCACGACTCGATGTCCACCTGGACGATCTCGTTGCCCCGGTTGCAGGCCACGTACACGAAGCGCCCGTCGCCGGAGAGGGTGGTCCAGGTGGGCGAGCAGGCGGCCATGCCGGAGCTGGCCATGTCCCCGGCCATCGCACCGCCCGCGCCACCGGCCATCTCGCCGCCCGCGCCGCCGGCCATCGCACCGCCCGCCATGGCCCCGTGCACGACCGGATCGGTGACCGGCTCACCCGTCGCCAGGTTCAATCGCCGTGTCACCTCGAGCGAAAAGGTGGACATCTCCACCAGCTGGTCGTCCATCATGCAGGCGGAGTAGTTGTGCATGCCGTCCGGCGACATGCGCGACCCGTGCGGCATGGTGCACGTGGTGACCTGTTCGATCTCGTACATCTCCTCGGTGTCGACCACCGACACCGTGCTCGGGACGTGGTCACCGTAGAAGTTCGAGTTTACCGCGAAGGCCAGCACGCCGTCGGGCGTGAGCGACACGGTTGCGGGGAAGAACCCGAGTTCCGTCGCGGCCACCACGGTGTCCGGGCCGGTCTCGTACTTGAGCAGATAGCCGTTCGGGAAGCCGTGCCCGAGCGTCAGGTACCAGTATTCGCCGGACGGATCGAAGAACATGCCGTGCGGGCCCTCGATCTCGGCGGGCCAGCGCCCCACCCGGATGACTTTCTCCACCGAGAGCCCGCCTTCGGGCGTGAACTCCAGCACCGCGACCTCGTCCTCCGACTCCGCGGCGACGTAGGCCCGGTAGGACTGGGCGTGGGCGGGGCTGGCGGCCACGAGCACGGCCAGCAGGGCGATGGCGGCGAGTCTGCGAGGCATCATGCCGGCCTCACCGGCAAGTCTGCCGCCCGGCGCGGGAATCCGACGCATTCCGTGGACGCGCCGCAACGCAACGGCATCGCGGGCGAGCTGCGTGCCATACCCGGGCAGCGAACAGGCACGGGGCTGCGGCGATGCTCCGGCTCGTCGCTCACGGAACCAGCGTCCTCCTCGGCTGCAGCCTCACCGACCAGAGTCCGGAGTGGTGTTCGGCGATGAACAGGTGGCCCTTGTGGACCTGCGGGCCCCAGCTGAAGGGGGCGTTGGGCACGAAGGCGTCGGGGTCGTTGGCGGCGTAATGCGCGATTTCGCGGCCCTGGAGGCCCAGGTTGCCCTTGAGTTCCCCGGAGATGTCGATGACGCGGGTGCCGCCGTTGTAGAAGGCCGCGTAGAGGCGGTCTCCGTCGATCCACATGTTGTGCGACCCGGCCTCCGGGATCTCGTAGCGCGCGACCTCCTCGGGGTTGTTGGGGTCGGTGAAGTCGACCACGTGGATGTAGCCGGCCATGCGCGGCGGCGTGCGCTCGGCGTCCAGGTCGTTGAAGCCGGGGCGGCCGATCTCGTCGCCCATGAAGATGTAGAAGCGCCCGGTCGGGCTCCAGTACGGGAAGGCCGCGTGGGTCGCCCCGCCGATGTCGGCGAATTGGCTCATGAGCACCGGGTTGGAGGGGCTGCCGCCCCGGTCGCCGCCGCCCACGTCGATGACCGCCACGCCGTCGGCCCAGTTGGAGGTGTAGGCGATCCCGTCCACGATCCAGATGTCGTGAATCCCATGGCCGGGGGTGTCGAGCTCGAAGCGGCCGACGCGGTGCGGATTGGTGGGGTCCTCGATGTTGATCACGTCGAAGCGGACGCCGTTGTTCACGGCGTAGACGTGGTTGTCATGGACGAAGACGTTGTGCACGCCGCCGGTCAGCTCGTCGTCGAAGGTGGAGAGGATCTCGACGTTGCGCGGATCGGAGCAGTCCACGATGACGATGCCGTTGCGCCGGTTGGACGCGCCCTCGCGCGAGATCACGCAGACGCGGCCGTCCTCGGAGACCTTCACGTCGTTGGTGGTGCGCGCGTCCACCACCAGGGAGTCGGTCATGACCGGGGCGGCCGGGTCGGTCACGTCCCACCAGTAGGTCGCGCCGAACGCGCCCCAGGTGCCGGTGATGGCGTAATCGCGGCCGTCGATGCCCTCCCACACCCACAGATCGGAGGTGGGGACGTCCTGCACCGCGCCCTGGCCGATGAACTCGACCGTCTCGCTCACGTTGCGGGGCTCGATGCGGATGGTCTGGTTGGCCGAGTGCCCGGGCACGGTGGCCATGACGGTATACACGCCCGGCTGGTACGCCACGAAGCGGCCCTGCTGGTCGATCTCGGCGGGCGCGAAGTCCGCGGTGGCCTCGATGTCCGCGTAGGGCACGACCGAATAGGTCACCGGAACGTCGGTGGGCTCGTCCCCCGCCATGGGCGCGGCCTCGAAGCGGATCACGTCGCCGGTGCGGCCCACCTCCTGGCTCCCCGACAGCGAAACCGAGGTGACCGGGCTCGCGACCACGTCATAGACCACCTCTCCCGCGACCCCTTCGGCGGCGGCGCTCAGGGTGACCTGGCCGGGCGCATGCGCGACGAACACGCCGAAGCGGTCGACGCTGGCGACCGACTCGTCGCTGGTGCTCCAGCCCAGCTCCACGTCGCCGCGAACGTCGTCGACCGCGTCGTACACGGTGGCCCGGTGGCGCATCACCGTGCCCACGTAATAGCGCCCGCTCTCACCCGGCGAGATCTCGACCCGGTCGAGCGGCGGGAACGGAACCGCGACGGTCATCTCGGCGCGGATGTTGCGGTCGGTGGCGACCATCAGCGTCACCAGGTACTCGCCCCCGTACACGGCCTCGATGGCCCCGGTGGTGCGGTTGACATCCAGGCGGCCGCGCGCGCCCCGCGCCATGTACATGATCGGGGCATCGACCGGATTCCCCCCGGCATCGACCACGCTGGCCGCGATCTGCCCGGTCTCCCCGGGCTGGAGGGTGAGCCGGTCTTCCTCCACGACAATGCGCGCCGGCTCCTGGGCGGCGAGGGACGACGCGCCGAGCGCGAGCAGGGCGGCGGACCAGAAAGCGGCGATCGGACGAATCTTCATCTGTCTTGACTCCATGCGACGGGTACCTCGGCGAGCCCTGAAAACTTGAGCGACGAGCGGTTTTGCGCAAATGAAATCGGGACTCTGCGCGTCAGGTATGGCCCTGCGCCTCACCTTGGGTCCTTCCGGCATTCCCGGGACCTAGAAATTCACCACCAGCGCCATGGTCAGCACCCGGTCCGACTTGGCCAGCGGGATCGGCACCTTGCCCGTGGACTCGCCCGCCACGCTGGTCAGCGAGACGTCGACCAGCGAGGGCCGGTTGTCGAACAGGTACTGGAACTTGGCCTGCAGCCCGAAGTGCTCGCTCATCGAGACGCCCAGCGCGGTTACCCAGTCCGCGCGCAGGTCCGCCGGATTGAAGCCGTTCTCGTCCACCACCAGGGTGCTCTTCAGCTCTGTGTTGTCGGTCAGCTGGATCTCGTATTCGCCGGAGACCTGGAGTCCGATGAAGGTGTTGGCGGCGTCGGGATCGGGCACTACGTCGTCCTGCCTGGTAAAAGTCAGCCCGTAGGAGCTGCGCAGCTGGTGAACTTCATCCTCCATCCACCGGGTCGCCATGCCGGCGACCAGCACGTAGCGGCCATCGATGCCGGTGAAGGTGTTGCGGGCCCACCCCAGCTGGCCGAAGACGGACGAGCGCTCCGAGAACTCGCGGTCGCCGCGAAAGCGGATGTGGTAGTTCTCCGCGGACACCCGGGTCTCGTTCTCCTCTTCGACCCGATAATCGTCGGCGGTGCCGATGGCGGAGCGCTTGAAGCGGGTGGTGTTGGTGCGCAGCGCTCCGAACTCCAGTCTGGTCTCGGTCCGCTCCCACTCGGTGATCAGCTCGTTGGCGAGCCCGAAGGTGGTCGATTCGGTGTTGCCGCGCGTCTGGATGAAGCTGAACTCGCTGGAGTTGGACCACTCCGGGGGGAGGGAGATCGGCGGGATCTGCGCGCTGGCGTCGGAGTTTGCGGCCAGGAGCAGAGCGAGGACAAGCGAGAAGCCGGGAACGCCCTGGCTGCGGGCGAGGCAGTGGCGAAGGAGAAAGCCCGGCGCCGGCAAGGAGCAATGGCGAGGCACGAAGCCCGCAGGGCGGGCGAGTCCCGGACGGATGCCCGAACCCGCGTCCGGAGCGTGCTCGTCCGGCGGCTCGGCCGGCGAGCGCCCGCGTATTACCAAACGCCCTCGTAGCCGTCCGCGGCCAGATTCCATTTGGGGCCGAAGACATGCAACCGGTTCGTCGGCGATGAGCCATCGGTGAGCTCTCCGCCGGCGTGGGTCCAGGCGAGCAGGCTTCCCTCCAGGTTCAGCACCGGAACGCCCTTCCTGCCCATGCGCCGGGCATATGCCGAACTGCGCGCTCCGACCGTGCAGTATGCGACCACGGTACAGTCCCCCAGCTCGTCGAGCCGGCCCTCGAGCTCCTCGGGCGTAATCGCGTCCGGGAGGGTGGACACCGCCCGTTCAGCGGGAGGCCGGACGTCGACCAGCACGGTGTCGTCCGCGGGCAGGCGCTCGCGCAACTCGACCGCGTCGATGGTCTTCACATCCGGAAAGCGCCGGCCCACCTGCGATATCATTCCGTCCAGCGCGCGCCGCCGCTCATCCTGCGAAGCCTTCCTGTTCACCCTTCGTCCCCTGTCCCAGGTACGTTCACGTCCATCGACCACACCCGGCCATCCATGCGCCGCGCCCGCGGGCATCGCGCTGGATTCCGGCGTCCCTACACGAAGAAAACGCCCCTCTTCAATCCGGCCGACTCCGCCCACTCGCCCGCGGCCATCTTCTTCCCCCCTTCGGGCCTCACCTTTGCGACCAGCAACTGGCCATCCGGGGCCGCGATGCGGATCCCCTCCGGGCCGACGCCGCTCACCCGGCCGGGACGAACCGACAGCGCCTCATCGATCCGCGAAGCGCCGTAAAGCTTTACCCAGGCGCCGTTGAAGGTACTCCAGGCGCCCGGCTGGGGATCCGCCCCGCGCACCAGGTCCCACGTGCGGCGCAGCGGCAGATTCCAGGACACGCGCACGTGCTCGTGCCTGCACCAGCCCTCGTAGGTGGCCGCGGAGTGGTCCTGCGCGATCTTCGGCGCCTCGCCCGCGCGCACCAGGTCGACCCCCTCCAGCATGGCGTCGACCCCCATGGGGAAGAGGTGGTTGAAGTAGAGACTGCCCAGGGTGTGATCCCCGATCCCGACCTCCTTCTGAAGCAGGATCGGGCCCTCGTCGAGCCCGTCGTCGGGCCAGAAGATCGAGAGCCCCGTCTTCTTCCTCCCCCAGATGATGGGCCAGTTGATGGAGCTGGGTCCTCGATGGAGCGGGAGCAGGGAGGGATGATACTGGATCGTCCCGCGGGTCGGGATGTTGAGCGCCTGCTCGGGCACGAAAAGGGTGACGTAGGCCATCACGCCCAGATCGGGACGGAGCGACTGCATCTGCGCCCAGGTGTCCTCGCTCTTGAAGGAGGAGGGCTGGAAGAGGGGCAGGCCGTGTTCGCGGGCCGCGTCCGCGAGCGGATCCGGGCGCTGACCGGGCTTTTCGGGACGGGTGTAGACGCCGACGATCTCTTCGCCGCGCTCCACCAGCGCCTTGAGCACGGTTGCGCCGAAGGCCTGCTGGCCGTTGACGATGATTCTCATGAGGGTTCTCTGTGAGGGACGATGGCGTCCGGCGCGTGCCTCAGCTCACCGGGCGGCTGGCGTTCATGACCCAGCGGTCGTACCAGGCGAGGTAGCGCTCGTAGCGGTCCTTCTGATAGCTGGGGACGCGGATGCCGTGGCTCTGGCCCGGGTAGACCACGAGCTGGGTGGGCACGCCGCGCCGGCGCAGCGCCTGGTAGAGCTGCTCGGAGTTGAGGATGGGCACGTTCCAGTCATCCTCGCCGCCCATGATGAGGGTCGGTGTGCTGACCTCGTGCACCTTGTTGAAGGGGCTGATGCGCTCCCAGTTGTCGCGGTTGTCGCCCTCCCAGGGGAGCCCAAGTTCGGCCTCCCACTGCCGCTGGTAGTGGTCGTGCCCGTAGTTGGCGATGTAGAGCACTTCGCTCGCCCCGGTGATGGCCCCCTCGAAGCGGTCGGTCTGGGTGATGACGTAGTTGGTGAGGATGCCGCCGTACGACCAGCCGCCCACGCCCAGCCGGTCGGGGTCGGTCCAGCCCTGCTCGATGGCGTAGTCGATGCCCGCCATCACGTCCTTGAAGTCGGGGTTGCCCCAGTCGGCCCACAGCGCCGCCGAGAAGTCCTGCCCGTACCCCGACGAGCCGCGCGGATTGGTGCGCACGACCACGTATCCGTGGGCCGCGAAGAGCTGCGACTCGAACTGGAAGGAGTGGCTGTACTGGGAGACGGGGCCGCCGTGGATGCGCAGGATCGTGGGATAGGCGCGGCCTTCCTCATAGTCGGGCGGGAACGTGACGAACCCCTCGACTTCGATTCCGCCTTCGGAGGGGAACTGGATGTTGCGGGTTTCGGCGATGTTGACGGTCTGGAGGAAGTCGTCGTTGTGGCCCGTGACGCGGCGCAGCGCGGCGTCGCCGCCGTCGAAGTCCTCCACGGCGTAGATTTCGCCGGGACGGTCCAGGTAGTTGACCCGGGCCGCGAAGGTGCCGCCGTTCCAGTCGAAGCCCGATGCCGAGAGCCCGCCGGAAACCGGCCGCTCCAGGTCCGAGCCGTCCGGGCGGATGCGCGCGATGTGGTTTTCAGAGGAGTCCTCGAGCCCGAACCAGATCCATTCGCCGTCCGGAGAGAAGCGGGGCGAGCGCACATTGCGGTCCAGGTCGGTGGTGAGCAGGCGGGGCTCGCCCCCGTCCGCCGGGACAACCGCGAGGTGAGTGGTGGCGTACCAGATCAGGTCGGGACGGATGCCGGTGCTGTAGGCGAGCCAGCGACCGTCCGGGCTCCACTGCGGTGAACCGTCCGAGCCGGGGTTGGTGGTGACCTGCCGGGGGGAGTCCGTGGGCTCCTCGAGATCCGCGGACACCACCCAGATGTCGTTGTTGGCGTTCAGGTCGGGATCTTCCGTGCGGTTCGAGACGAACGCGATCCGGGTTCCGTCCGGGCTCCAGACGCCCAGGGATTCATTCCAGCGTCCCGTGGTGAGCTGCCGCAACTCTTTGGCATCGATCTTGTAGACATACAGGTGCGTCATGCGTGAGCCGGTCAGGTAGCCGGCGCCGTCCCGCTTGAACTGGATGCGGTCGATGACCCAGGGATCCTGCGGAGCGTTGGGCTTCGCATCCTCGTCCTCCTCCTCGGCATCGCGGATGGTGAGGAGGAGACGGGTGCCATCGGGGGACCAGCGATATCCGCTGATGCCCTGCTCGACATCGGTGAGGGGGAAGGCCTCGCCGCCGCGCCGGTCCAGCGCCCATACCTGGGTCGCGTCCCCGTCGCGAGCCGCGGTGAAGGTGAGGTATCGGCCATCCGGGCTCCAGGCTGGAGAGCCGGCCGACTGCTGGTCGCGCGTGAGCGGGACGGGGTCGCCGCCCGAGACCGGCGCCATGTATACGCGGGTGTAGGAGCGTTCATCCTCCAGGGAGGTGCGCGAGACCGTATACGCGACCCAGTCGCCCTCGGGGCTGACAACGGGCGAGCCTACGTTCTCGAGCTCGAAGAGGTCGTCGACCGTGATGTTGCGCCGCTCCTGCGCGACTGCGGCTGGAGGGGCGAGCGCAGCCGCGAAAAGCACGAAACCGAGGGCTGCCGTTACGAGAGCCTTCATGATGAACTCCTGAACCGATGAGTGATGATCCTGACCGTGAGGAGGCAAAGATGAGCGATGAAACCAGGGGAAGCCGGGCGCACGCAAGAATAACAGCGAGTGAACGGGGGGCGCGACCCGAATCGGCCGCGCGCCCGCGGGGCGTGGAGTTCCCGGTGAGCAGGAGCGGATCGGGAGTGTCCGCTACGGTGGACAGTGCCGGACCCGGGGGTGCTCGCCGGGTGACGTTTCCGTTCATGCGCGTCATGCTGGTAGCTGCGGTGACCGCCCTCGGCGCAGCCTGCGCCGCGGGTGCCGGGGAGGGAAACCCGGCCATCACGCCCGGCCTCGAGGATCAGATCGAGATCCGCATCATCAACAACAACTTCAGCGACGCCCGCATGTACGCGGTGCACCCCCGTGGGCGGGAGTACATCGGCATGCTCACCGGGAAGACCGAAGCCAACTACACCCTCGACTGGGACATGTCGCAGACGCTCTCGATCGAGATCTCGCTGCTCGCCGGCGGGACCTGCACGACGGAGGAACTGATCGTCGATCCCGGCGAAGCCCTCTTCCTCAGCATCGATTCCACGCTGGCCACGATGACGAACTGCCGGGGGAACGCGACGGGGATCGGCGGGGGTTAGTCGCGGTCGGCTGGCAGGCTCAGTGCCCCCAGACGATCTTGTCCCGCTGAGGTAAGGCGAAACCGCTGGTTTACGCTGCTCGGCTTCTCGGGAATCGTCATCTCGATCCAGCCCTCCTCAAGGCAGGGCTTGAGATACCGCTCACGCAGGTTTCCGAGGCTCCGGAGCCCCAGCGCGGTCAGGATATCCTTTCGGCTCATGTCGCCCGAGATGGCGAGAAGAAGTTTCTCTCGTGGTGTGAGAACGGACACCGGTGCCGGGACCTCCGGCAAGTCTCCCCTGGGATGTGGCCTGGGGTCTTCGACGCCATTGGCGGTCCGGTCATCCCGTTGCCCATGAATCGGCCGACCCGATTGATGCTCCCGCACCTCCCGGTTCCCGAGAAGTGACAGGTCGTACTGTCCGGACGCAGGTTGTGAAGCCGGTGCGGCAAGTTGGTCCTGTAGAGGGTCACCTCGAAGGACTCTGTGCAGCGCCTCCGGCGTCTTCGGACTTGGCCAGGGCTTCGCACCACGATCAAGTAGCCGCTCAAGGCCCTCGGAACGTTCGCCGCAAGCGCGAACGTAAACCGACACGAATCTCAGCTTGTCCAGTTGGTCGGTCGCCCCTGACCAGGTACCCCCATGCCCATAGTCCGAGTTGACCACAAGGGCGGCGTCCGACAGCGCGTAAATGAGCTTGTTGCGCTGCATGGCGTGGCCCACCAGGAAACGGACCGCCGGATCGTAAGGACAAACCAAAACGAGTCGCCCGTCCATCAGGGCGCCGCGGTTTCCCCGGTTCAGGGCCGCGCGTTCGAGGCCGTTGGCCAAGACGCCGACCGACCCGCCTCCGGCCTCTAGTGCGCCCCTCATTGCGGCCTGGTCGATTCCACGCGCTCCACCGGATATGATCGCCGTTTTCGCTTCAGCGCTGAGTCGACCCACGTTTTCGGCGTACTCGACAAGGTCTTCCTTGACGTTCCGCGAGCCGACCACCGCCAGCCCGCCACTTTCCAGAATCGTGCGATCTCCGCACCCGTAGAGGACTGGCGGGGCGTTTCCTCCCATCCGGGCCTTCAGCCGCCGCGGATAGTCTGGGTCAGCCCGGGTTACGATCCACAGGGCGCGGGCACGCCACCGTTCAACCGCCTGTGCGAGGAGGAATCCGCGGTCAAGCAGCCGTTGGATTCGTTCGCCGTCCAGGCCGGCCCGGCATTGGCGCAACACGTTGATAGCCTCACGACCGAGCAAATCGGCTGGCTCCCGTCGGGCGGCCCGAAGCTGCTTGGCGAAATCGCGGTACTCGGCGGTGGTTAAGGGACGGGGGTTCGCAGAACGGGCACTCCCCTTCACAGTCCGTGGCCGCGACGGGCGCCTGCGGGAGCCCGCGAGCAAAGGCGCGGTCAACAGCAGAATCGCCTGCGCGTTTGGGCTTAGGTCGGCGGTCATCAGCTCCCACGCAGTGACGAGAGAGCGAGCGGCCACACCTCGCCGCTTCCGTAATGGCGCAAGAGCCACGCGGCCACTGCAAAGGTCCAGCGCGAACCGACGATATCGTCCACCAGAAGGACGGACCCGGGCAGTGGCTTTTCGTGCACTTCCAGCACGCCGTCGAGGTTCAGTGCCTGTTGCAGGCTGTTGGCCATCGACTTTTGCTCTTCGGGCGTCCTCGTCTGTTGGAGAACCGCGCGAAACGGCAACCCCAGAGCACGTGCAAGCCTTCGGGCAAAGTCTGGAACCAGGTCCGGGTTCCGGCGCGAGGGAATGCAGGTCACCCACGACGGAGTGGGTTCCGGGTTCCATCGTTGCATCATCCGGACGCAGGCGTCAACGAGCTCATCGTCGAATCCACTTCCGAGTTTTTCTTGCCGGACCCTCTCGCCCCATCCCCCGTCGCGCCAGACTGACAGCGCCCTCCCTTCGTTCGCACGAAGCTCATCGGGAATCTTCCCCTTGATCTCGTATTGGGGCAATCCGCCAGCGGGCCACATCTTGCGCGGCTCAATCACCAGAGCCCGGCGGCGGAGAAACGCTACGGCCGCTCGCACGAGAACAGGGGTGACGCTCGTGGAGAGTGACGGCAGATTCGGCGGCTCAAACGCTTCAGGGTCACCATCGAGTGCCTGAACCAGGAATTCCATGTGTCTCGACCCGGAGTGCGACGTACTCCTGCATCTCACTCTGCTCCACTCGTCGCAAGCCGGTCAATCGCTCGGCGCGGTCCCAGAAGGCCTGGCCCAGAGTTGTCGCCGTGAGCTGCCACCTCGAACCCTGCTTGACGACTGGCGGCGGCGACTCCAGAGACAGCAGTTTCATCGTCTGCTTGATACGGCCACCGCTGATGTTCAGGCCACGCCGAAGGTCTGTCAGCGATGCCCCCTGCGGTGACTCTTCCAGCGTGTCGATCACTCGCTGTACTTCATCGCGGGTAGGAAAGGCGGTGTCGATGAAGTAATCCGTGATGTCGGTCTCCTCGTCGCCGCTCAGCAGCACACCGTAGGCAGCCTCCAGAGCTCGACCGGCACGGCCTACCTGCTGGTAGTAGAAAACAACGGACCCCGGCGTCTGGTAGTGGATGACGAAACGGAGGTCGGGCTTGTCGAAGCCCATGCCGAGAGCGGGCGTCGCCACCAGGGCTTTCACGCGATTCTCGAGCAATGCCTCCTCGAGCTCTTCTCGCTCCTCTGGTGGTGTCCGGCCCGTATACGCCCGGACGTCGAGAGATCGTGATCGCAGCCAGGCTGCCACGAGTTCTGCATCACGGATGGTGAGAGTATAGATAATGCCGTGTCCCGAGAGACGCGGCAGCGTCTCCGCGAGCCAGGCGAGCCGCTCCGCCTGGCTGGGTAGCCGGATCGTCTGCAGAGCGAGGGACGGTCGAGCCAAGCTTCCCCGGGCAACGGCCAGATCGGGTCCGAGGACATCTCGCAGATCGCTCATCACACGGTCGTTCGCCGTGGCCGTCGTCGCGAGCAGCCTCAGGTTTGGCGGAAGGGTGCGGGCGATGCGTTCGATCAGCCGATAGTCGGGACGGAAATCGTGTCCCCAATCGGAGATGCAGTGCGCTTCATCGATGACGAGCAGGGAAATACGCCCGGCGATGGGGAAGAGTACTTCGTCACGGAAACGTTCGTTGGCCAGCCGCTCAGGGGCGATCAGCAGGATGTCCACTTCATCGCGCACCAATAGCTCTTCCACTTCGGACCATTCGTCCACGTTATCTGATGTGATTCGCCTGGCACGGACTCCCATCCGTTCTGCGGCGGCAATCTGGTTACGCATGAGGGCGAGCAACGGGGACATCAACAGGGTTGGTTCGGCGCCCGATTCCCTGAGCAGCCTGGTCGCGATGAAGTAGACGAAGCTCTTGCCCCAACCCGTCTTCTGCACAACGAGGAGTCGGCCGGCACCCCTTACGACATGACTGATGGCTTCTTCCTGCCCCGGGCGGAATCCGGCACCCGGAAGACCGGTGCCGATCCTGAGGAGTTCACGGGCTCGGTTGCTGTCGTAGGCCAGTCTTCGCACGTCGGATCTCTCGGTCTTGGCCCGTCCCGACATCCGCAGATGTTCGAGAACCAGAGCTGCGACGGGATCGCCGCGTCGAGTCGCTAGCGTAGCGCCGGGGCGCTTTCGGGCGGGCTCCGGTGTCCCGTCGCCTGCTCGAAAGCATAGCCGAAGCGCATCAGCATCCCTTCAGCAAAGGGGCGGCCCAGGAACTCGATTCCGATGGGCAGGCCGTCCGGGGTGAAGCCGGCGGGGACGGTGACCGCGGGCCAGCCCGTCACCGGACTGAGCAGGCGGTTGTCGCCGAGCCCGTAGTCGTCGGCCGGGGAGGGATTGGTTTCGACGTCGGGGGCGATGAGGGATGGCGGGTGGTCGAAGGTGGTGTGCACCAGCGCGTCGAGGCCGTGGTCGGCCATCACCTGGTAGACATCCTGGCGGAGCTGGTCGCGGGCCAGCATATAGGCCAGGTACCCGGGGTCGCGGGTGGTCTTCCCGAGTGAACCCGCCAGCCCGGTCGCCCGCCAGGGCGTCACCCGCCCGCTGAGCAGGATGGAGCGCAGGGTCGTGTAGGGCGGGTCGTCGAGTGCCGCCAGGTAGGCGTTGGTGGCGGCCTCGGTCTCGTGGGAGTTCAAGGAGTAGATGGCGTTGACCCGGTCGACGCCCGGGATGGCGACGTTGTCCACCACTTCGGCGCCCAGCGCACGCAATTGGTCGACGGCGGCGTCGACGCGCGCGCGCACCTGCCGGTAGCCCTCCGAATCCGTGTCCAGCGCCTGGTCCATGGGATCGCGGATGATGCCGATGCGGGCCCCGTCGAGCCCATCCTCGGAGAGCCCGTCGCTGTAGGAGTCCGGGACCCGGCCCACCGACACCGCGGTCACCGGGTCGTTGGGGTCGTACCCGGCGATTGCGTCCAGCAGAATGGCCGCGTCCATGACGGTGCGGGTCATCGGCCCCATGGTGTCGGTGGTGGGGTTGGCGGGCATCATCCCGTATCGGCTGACCAGCTGCAGCGTGGGCCTGAGCCCGACCAGCGAATGCACCGCGGACGGCCCGCGGATGGAACCGCCGGTGTCCTCTCCGATGCCGATCATCCCCAGGTTGGCGGCCACGCCCGCGCCCGTTCCGCCGGACGAGCCGCTCGGGTTGCGCCGCGGGTCGTACGGGTTGCGGATGAAGCCGAAACCCGAGCCCACGTAGCGCGAGGCGAACTCGCCCATGTTGGTCTTGGCGAGGATGAGCGCGCCCGCGTCCTTCATGCGCGTGACGATGGTGGCCTCGCGGGAGGACACGAACTCGCTGAAGAGCGCCGATCCGTAGGTGGTCGGCATGCCGCGGGTCTCGACCTGGTCCTTGAGGAGAACCGGGATGCAGTGCAGCGGCCCGCTGAGTCCGCCGGAGGCGAGCGCCTGGTCGAGGCGGGCGGCCTCGTCGAGGGCGGCGGGGTTCAGGTTGGCGATGGTGTTGAGCCGCGGTCCCTGCTGGTCGTAGGCCTCGATGCGGCCGAGGTAGCCCTGCACCAGGTCGACGCAGGTCAGCTCCCCGGAGAGGAATGCGGCGTGCACCTCCGCGATGGTTGCTTCCTCGAGCTGGAAGTCCTGGGCGAATGCGGCGCCGGGGGCAGCCAGGAGCAGGCTGGCGCCCAGCAGGAGCCTCATCGGGCGCGGAGTGCGAGAGCGGGTGCGCGTCTGCCGTTCGAGGGGAAGCCATCCGGGATTCATCGGCGTTCTCCGGCGGGGCATTGTGGTGGACTTGTGGAAGGGCATCTACGTTCTCTCCCCGTTTCCGGGATGGCAAGCAAAACCGCTTGCATCCGCTTGCGGCCGGGGCCATGGTGAGACGCCCCGCCACCCGTGGGTGACCGCAACCCGTCTACCATTCGGTATGACCCGGCAAACATGGCAGAGACCGGAGAACATGGCAGATCTCGACATTCAACCAGGCAGGACCCGCATCGGCTGGATCGGGCTGGGCGTCATGGGGCGCAGCATGTGTGCGCACGTGATGGACCGCGGATTCGAGGCGACCGTCTTCACCCGCACCCGGGCAACGGCGGCGTCGGTGCTGGATAAGGGCGCGGTATGGGCGGACAGCCCCCGGGCCGTGGCCGAGCGGAGCGACGTGGTCTTCAGCATCGTCGGCTTTCCGCGCGACGTGCGCGAGGTGATCCTGGGCGAGGAGGGCGCGCTCGCGGGATGCAAGCCCGGGAACATCCTCGTGGACATGACCACCAGCGAGCCCTCGCTCGCAGTCGAGATCTACGAGGCCGCGCGCGCGAAGAGGGTGGCCAGCGTGGATGCACCCGTATCGGGGGGCGACGTCGGGGCCCGGGAAGCGCGCCTGTCGATCATGATCGGCGGCGACGAGGACGTGGTGGAGGCGCTGGGCCCGTGCTGGCGGGCGATGGGGAAGGCCATCGTGCGCCAGGGGGGACCGGGAGCGGGACAGCACACCAAGATGGTCAACCAGGTGCTGATCGGCCCGCTGATGATCGGGATGTGCGAGGGGCTGCTGTACGCCTACCGGTCAGGGCTGGACCTGGAGACGGTGATGAGGTCGGTGGCTCCCGGGGCCGCCGGCAGCTGGTCGCTCTCCAACTACGGCCCGCGCGTGATCGCCAACGACTTCGACCCCGGTTTCTTCGTCGAGCACTTCGTCAAGGACATGGAGATCGCGCTCGCCGAGGCAGGCCGCATGAAGCTGGCGCTTCCGGGGCTGGCGCTGGCGCATCAGTTGTATAATGCCCTGCGGGCGCAGGGGAAAGGACACAGGGGAACCCACGCGCTCCAACTCGCGCTGGCCCATCTGTCCGACATCGACTGGATGGGGCGGGACTGACGCGCCGGCTCCGTCGGCGCCGCCGGTCCCCCGCCGGTCCGGGGTTGGACCTCTCGAGGAGCGGCCCCCGCGTCCGGGGGTGACCCGTCAGCCTCCCGGCGCCAGCACCAGCCGGTTCTCCGCCTGCGCCTCCACCGCCTCGCGCGAGAAGAGCATCGGGAAGTACTCCCGGTTGGCCCAATCCTCGGTGAGGTTGCCGTAATAGGGGCTCCCCGGCCGGCCGGACTGTCCGGGCGCGTTGGTGAGCAGCGACCCGTCCAGGTCGCCGAAGTCGACGATGTGGCGGTAGGTGGCTCCCGTCGCCGCCACCGTGCCCGCGCCCCCGGAGCGCTCCGCCGGGGGCAGGTCGTAGGCGGTCACCAGCGAGTGCGGGAACTCGTTGCGGTGGTCGCGTCCCCAGCGCCACTGGGCGGGATCGTCGCCCTGGTCGCGCGCGATCCGGTCCAGGGCGGCGGCGAGGGCTGCTTCCAGCGCCGCCGCCGAATCCCCGCCCCCGTCGCCCGCGACCTGTTGGAGCAAATCCGGGTCGAGGCGGCGGTAGATCGCGGCCGCGCGGCTGTCGCGGTCGAACACCCCGTTCCAGGCGGCCAGCTCGGCCCGGTAGGACTCCACTTCGGCGTCGCTCGCCGTCCATCCGCCGAAGAGCGCCGCGTGGGCCGCGCCCGACGCCGAATACGCATCCTGCTGGAGCGCCCGCGAGTCCTCGGGCGTGAAATCGCTGCCCGCGTTCAGCACCTCCCGCACGCGCGCGAAGCGGGCGAAGGGCCCGGCGGTCTTGAAGAAGAGCGGCGGGTCGTATCCCGGCGGATGAATGTCGTGGTTGGCGGTTCCCACCCATCCGCGCTCCGGGTTGTATTCGCTGGGAAGATCATCGCGGAAGCCGTCCCACTCGTATTCCCCCGTGCCCGGCACCGGCAGCCGCCCGTGCCAGTTGGGACGGCTCGGCGAGAGCGCCGCGGCCTGCCAGGCGATGTTCCCGTCCGCGTCGCCGCAGATCATGTTCTCGGTCGGCGCCAGCCAGTAGCGCATCTCCTCCAGAAACGCGCTGCAGTCGGAGACCACGTTGAGCCGCAGGCCCGCCAGGTATCCCGTGGTCCCCGGTTGGTGCATGGTCGAGCGCATGGCGTAGGCCAGGTTGTTTTCGGGATCCCGGTGGAAGATCGGTCCGTGACGCGAAAACTCGAGCTCCATGGTCACGGGCTCGCCGTTCCTGACCTGGACGGTTTCCGTGATGGTCCGCACCTCCTCCCAGCCATCGCCCCAGCGCACCTCCTTCGGGTTGTCCGGGTTCGCCTGCTCGACGTAGACGTCGGACTGGTCGGTGCCGACGATGGTGAGCCCCCAGGCGATGCGCCCGTTGTGCCCGATCGCCACCCCGGGAAGCACCGGCTCGGTCGAACCGATGGTGGTCCAGCCGGGCGCGTCCAGGTGCACCACGTAGCGAAGGGACGGGTTGGTCACCCCGCGGTGCGGGTCGTTGGCCACGATCGCATGGCCGCTCGCGGTGCGGCTCCCGTGGATCGCCCAGTTGTTGCTCCCGGGGGAGGTCTCGCGCGCGCCAAGGTTGAGCGCCATCTCCGACCCTGTCCAATCGGTGTAGGGGGCGACCAGCGGCGGGCTGCTCATGGCATTGCGAAATCCCGTCACCCCGGCCAGCACTTCGCCCGAGATCAGCTCCATGTCGACGCCGTCGGGCACGACCAAATCCCGCCACGGCGTCGGATTCGCCTGCCGGTTGGCCTCCTCCGCGCCCAGATCGCCCACCCGCAGCGCCAACTGCAGCTCGCGCCGCACATCCGCCAGAGGCATCGCCGTCTGCATGCGCAGCAGAGGCGTCTCGGCGCTCCAGTATTCGGGCTCGAGACCCGTGAGCAGGAACTCCACGGGGAGCTCACCCGCCGCCGTCGCGTGATCGATGTACGCATTGATCCCCGCTGCGAAGGCCTCCAGGATGCGCCGGCCCTCCGGGTGGTAGCTGGTGAACTCGGCGTCGTCGAAGGGGCCCCGGAACATGAGCAGGCGCGCGACGCGGTCGTGCTGCAGCGCCTCCGCGCCCAGCACCTCGCTCAGCCGGCCCTCGCCGGCCCTCCGGTACATCTCCATCTGCCAGAGGCGGTCCTGTGCCTGGACGAAGCCCTGTGCGAAGAACAGGTCGTCGAGGCCCGAGGCGTAGATGTGGGGGATGCCCCAGGGATCGCGCAGCACCTCGACTTCGGCCTCGAGCCCCGGGACTTCGATCCGCCCATCGATCCGGGGCAACTGCGCCTGTGCCAGCTCTTCGAAGCTTGCCGTTGGATTCTCCGCGCACGCGCAGACGAAGGCGAGGAAGCCGAATGTGGCGACGGCAACGCCGGGGTGCCGGGCGAATCCGGAGACACGGATGGGGCTCATGGGCTTCTCCAGGGGGAAGTGTGGGCTGGACGCGGTGCCGGAACGCGCTCAGACTACTAGCTTCGGGACGTAACCGGGTCCACGCAAACCGGAATACTCGATGAACTGCGATTCCAGGCCGATGAAGTGCACTTCGTCGGCGTCCGCACTCGCTTCAGGATTCCTTCTTGTGGGCGGGATCTCCTTTTCCGCGCCGCAGGTCGTGCATGCCCAGGACCCGGGGATGGGCTTCGAACATCTTGCGGGCGTCGATGTCGTCCTGGCCTTCGACGATCCCACCGCCAATCGCGTGCTGGAAGCGGCGTTCCAGGAATCGCTCGGACGCCGGATGGGCATCAACCTGCTCGCCACCGCGCAGCCGGATGCGCTGTCGGTGGTGGCGGTGGCGACCTGTGTGCCCGAGGACTGCGCGAGCGCCGAGTTCTACTCCGTGGCGCTTCTGCTGTCGAATCACTACGACGCCACCTGGGCCATCGAACTGCTCTCGCACGAGTCCCAGGAGCTCGCGGACCTCTACGCCCCGAGGGTCGCCGAGCTGATGGAGCCGCTCGGCATGTGGGCGGAGGCCTGGCGCCCCGGCGAATACCGGGCGCAAGTGGATGCCCTCGTGGATCGGCTGGAAGCCCGGTGTTTCGGGCCGGCCCTGGCCAGGCGCGGCATCGTTGCGGCGATGGCGATCGGGGACAGCGCCCGCGCCCGCCAGCTGGACCAGGTGGCCAGCGACGAACGGGCGCTCTGTTAGGTGGCCCGGGCTACGCGCCCGCCGCCCTCCACGCATCCAGGACCTCGCGCTCCCGCTCGCGGCTCATGCCGGCGCGCCGGTTGAGGCGCTCGTCTTCGGGACGGGTCCTGTCCCAGTCCACGGTGTCGCGGCTGGTCACCGCCAGCGGGCGGAAGGTGAGGCCGGTGGCGAGCGCGCGGTCGATGTCGACGTACATCAGGTCGGCTCCGGGCGCCCACGCCGGCAGGTCGCCGAAGGGCCTCACCCCCTGCGCCTCCAGGAAGTCCTCCGGCACCCAGGTGAACTCGACCGGCGTCGAGGTGGCCGCGCGAATGCCGTAGAGCATCTCGGCCATCGACATGCGGGCGGCCGGACCGGTGGCGTTGAAGTCGCCGGCGACGCCCTCCTCGGCCAGGCGCACGATCCACTCGGTGATGTCGCGCTGGTCGATGATCTGGTTGGCGTGCTCCGGGTTGCCGGGGGCGAGCACCTCGCCGCCCTCGAAGATGCGCAGCGGCCAGTAGGTGAAGCGGTCCGTCCGGTCGCCCGGTCCTACGATCAGGCCCGGCCGCACGATGGTGGCGCGCCCGGGGAAGGCCTCGTGAGCGATGTCCTCGCTCAGCGCCTTCATGAGCCCGTAGTGGGCTTCGTCCCCGTCCTGCCAGCCTTCGGGGGGCGTAAAGCGCGCCGAGTCCTCGTCGATGAGGTGCTCATACAGGACGCGGTCCTTGTGCTCGTACCCGAGCCCGGGGCTGAGATAGGCCGAAATCGACGAGACGAAGACGTATTGCTCCGCGGCGTCCCGCAGCAGCTCCGTGCTCAGCTGCGCCCAGCGGTAGTTCTGCGTGTTGTTGTCGAGCACGACGTCCCAGTTGCGGCCCTCGAGGGCGGCCAGGTCGCCGTTGCGGTCGCCGACGAGGTGCTCCACGTCCGGGAGGTCGGCCTGAGCGCGCCCGCGCGTAAAGATGGTCACCTCGTGGCCACGCTCGACCGCGTAGCGAACCATGTGCGGGCCGATGAAGCCGGTGCCGCCCAGGATGAGGAGCCTCTTCGGCGACGGAGCCTGCTGGGGCCGCGGGCCGGATTCGTCGCCGGCAGGACGCGCGGGCGGGCCGCTGATGGAGGCGAGGCTGACGCCGGGGGCGCCGAGCCCGAGTCCCAGTCCGGCCCCGGCGATGCCGGTCGTGCGCAGGAAATCCCGGCGTGTCGGGTTCATCGTGTTTTCTCCCCGGCTACTGACGCGTCAGCGAGCCTGAAAGGATTACGCGCCCGCAGAAGTCCGTGTCGGCATGCTCCGAGACCTCCGCGCTTCTTCCGAAAAACCTAACGGTTGAACTGAGCGTCCTGGTGGGCCCGCAGAACTCCTCGTTGACCGAGGCGGAAAAGCCTCCGCCGGTCAACTCCAGGAATCCGGTGGCGTCCAGTGTTCCGGTAACGGCGGGGATCGTAGCGCTTCCGCCGGCAGCCTGGACCTCGCCTGTAACCGTCACGCTTTCCCCGGCCTGCTCCACGACGACGAGCAGCGATCCCTGTATGCCCTGCTGGTTCAGCAGGAACTGGACGATGAACGATCCGGTGTAGGTGCCCGCGACATCGGGAATCGGCCCGGTCGGCTCATCGTCGCCGCATGCCGCCCCGACGAGCACGAGGACAGCTGTCGCAAGGCCTCTTCGCCATGGCTGTGTCATGATCGTGTCCGACCTCCTCTCGCGTACACCGGTTGTGCGCCCGTCGCCTGCACGGAAAAGCCTAGCTGCGGGATGGTCGGGCTGCAACGGCTTCGAGCGGGGCTGGACGTTCCGCTGGCGGCTCACCATGGTGCCGGGACATGAGAATCTCGATGGCGCTCGTCATCGCGGCTGCCGCCGCATGCGCCGACTCCACGCAGACCACCTCGGTGGACCAGCCACTCGAGGGCTGCCCCGCCCCCGGCGCGGGCACCACGATCGGAGGGCTTCCAGGAACCGGAGCGGATGCTACCCCGTCTCCCGTGCGCCGGCTGGTGCTCATGGGAGGCGGCCCGGAGGAGGACGGCGCCGCCCGCCGTTTCGTGGAGGCGGCCGCCGGGGGCGACATCGTCGTGTTGCGCGCGACCGGTTCGCTGACCAGCTACCCGGACTACTTCTCGGTGGAACTGGCTCCCGGTCCGGCTCCGGCCTCCGTGGTCACGATTCGTACCGACACGCCGCCGCTGGCGGACCACCCGAGCGTCCTCTGCCGCCTCGACAGAGCGGAAGCGATATGGTTTGCGGGCGGAAGCCAGTGGGACTACCTGGGGCGTTGGCCGCATCCCGTCCACGTCGCCATCAGGGAAGCGGCGCGGCCATGGGTGGCACCAGCGCGGGCGCGGTTTCGATGGGCGAAGCCGCATTCGATGCCCGGCACGGTACGGTCACCTCGGATGAGGCTCTCGCGGGCCCCGCGGACGCCGCGGTCAGCGTCGGGCCGTCCAACATGCCGCAGCCCGAGCTTCGCAACATGATCGTGGACTCCCACTTCACGGAGCGTTCCCGCGAGGGACGGCTGCTCGCCTTCCTCGGGCGTCTGCTTGCCCTGCATCGTGCGGGATCGTTCGTCGGGATCGGCATCGACGAGGGGGCCGCGCTGGAGATCGAGGACGACGGCTACAGAGTGTCTTCTGTACGTGGAGGCGCGGTGTGGATGTACGAGGCTACGGGTCCGGCCGTCGTGCAACCGGGCAGGCCGCTCTCGCTGGACGGCATACGCCGCGTGCGGCTGGCGGACGAAGCCTCGGGCCGCTGGCCCTTCCTGTTCGATGAGGCCGAACGTGTGCAGGAACTCGTGGTGGAGAAGGGGGAGGTGCGGGTCAGGGGCGTGAGCGCTGCGGGCGACAGCAGATAACAACTCCGGAAAGGCGAGCCTCCCCGTCTATCTCCCCGCTTCCACTCGTACGCAGGCCCGCCGCAGCCGCTCCAACCCTTCTGCGACCTCCTCCCGGCTGATCAGCATGGAGGGGCCGATGCGGATTACGTGGCCGCCCATGCCGCCGAGGCCGATGAGCACGCCTTCCTCGCGGGCGGCTTCCAGGAGCGCCTTCCCGAGGCGGGGGCCGGGCTCCCTGGTGACCGGGTCCTCCACCAGCTCCAGGGCCATCATCAGGCCCATGCCGCGCACGTCGCCGATCCACGGATAGTCGCGCTGGAGCGATTCAAGCCCGGAGCGCATCTGGCGGCCGCGCTCGGCGGACCGGGCGGGAGTGTTCTCCTCGACCATCACGTCCATGGTCGCGCGCGCGGCCGCCATGGACACCGGGCTGCCGCCGTAGGTGGAGAAGGTGAGCCCCGTCCAGGCGGCCGCGATCTCCTCGCGGGCCAGGGTGCCGCCGACCGGGAAGCCGTTCGCCACCCCCTTGGCCACGACCATGATGTCGGGCTCGACCTCCCAGTGCTCGATGCCGAACCAGCGGTCGCCCGTACGGCCGAGCCCGGCCTGCACCTCGTCGCAGATGAACACGCCTCCGTAGGCGCGAATCACCTCGGCGGCGCGCGTGTGGTATCCGGGCGGCGGGACGATGTAGCCGCCCACCCCCTGGATGGTCTCGGCAAGCAGCGCCGCCGGGCGGCCGGTGGTCGTGGTCTCGATCACCTCGACCAGCTCGTCGATGTAGCGGTCGACGTTGTGGCCGTCGGCGTGCCGGTACGGGTAGGGCGCGATGGCGTGCCGGATCGGGGCCGTCGCGGGGAGCGGCTTCCACTGGGCCTGCCCGGTGAGGCTGGTCGCCAGCGTGCTGCGCCCGGAGTAGCCCAGCCGCAGGCCGATGATCTCGCTGCGCCGGGTGTGCATCTGCGCCAGCATGACCGCGGTCTCGATGGCCTCGGTGCCGCTGTTGGTGAACATGACCTGGTCTAGGCCGGCGGGCGCGAGGCCGGTGAGCCGCTCCGCCGCGGACACATACGGTTCCGTCACGTAGAGATTCGAGGTGTGGCCCAGCCGGGCGACCTGGTCCTGCACCGCGGCGACCACCCTCGGATGGCAGTGCCCGATGGACGTGGTCAGAATGCCCGCGAACAGGTCGAGATACGCTCGCCCGTCGGCGCCTCTGGCCCGGACGCCCTCGGCTTCCACGAGCACCAGAGGTTCGTCGTACAACGGCTTCACGCAGGGGAAGATGGAGGCGCGCTGGCGGGCGATCAGGTCCGTCGCATCGACCCCTCGCGAGCCGTCCGCAGGCGATTCTGCCACGCCCGAGTGCGTCTCTGCCGCGGGCGCTTGAGCCACAGTCCTGGTAGCTGTCATCGGATTGCGCTCACCCGCACTACCACCGCGTGATCACCACGCGCTTGTCGGTGAAGAACTCGACGGAATCGCGCCCCTGGGCCTTGAGGTCGCCGAAGAAGGAGCCGCGCGAGCCGCCGAAGGGGAAGAATGCCATCGGCGCCGCCACGCCGATGTTGATGCCGATCATGCTGATGCCGGCGTGGTAGCGGAACTCGCGCGCCGCCCGCCCGCTCGTCGTAAAGATCGAGGTGGCGTTGCCGTACTCGCTCCGGTGCATGAGCTCGATGGCGTCCTCCACGGTATCGACCCTGGACATCCCCATCACCGGCCCGAAGATCTCGTCCTTGCCGATCGCCATGTCGGGGTGCACGTCCTCGAAGATGGTCGGGCCGACCCAGTTGCCGTCCGGGTAGCCGGGCACCCGGGCTTCGCGCCCGTCCATCACCAGCGATGCGCCCTCCTGGACCCCGCTGTCGATGTAGCCCACCACACGGTCGCGGTGGCGGGCCGAGATCACCGGGCCCATGTCCACCCCGTCCTCGAGCCCGTTGCCCACGCGCAGCGAGGCGGAGCGGTCGAGAATGCGCTCGCGGATGTTCGCGTAGGCGTCGGCCACCCCCACCACGACGCTGCCCGCGAGGCAGCGCTGACCGGCCGAGCCGAAGATCGACGACACCACCGCGTCGGCCACCAGGTCGTAGTCCGCGTCCGGGAGCACGATCATGTGGTTCTTGGCGCCCCCGAGCGCCTGCACCCGCTTCCCGGCCGCGCCCGCCTTCCTGTAGAGGATGCGCGCGACCTGGCTCGATCCCACGAAGGACACCCCCGCGATGCCGGGATGCTCGAGCAGGGCGGTCACCGCCTCGCGGTCGCCGTGCACCACATTGAGCACGCCGGGCGGCAGGCCCGCCTGCTCGGCCAGCTCCACCACGTGCTGGTGTGTCAGCGGATCCTGCTCGCTGGGCTTGAGCACCACTGTGTTGCCCGCCGCCACCGCGTAGGGCCAGAACCACATCGGGATCATCACGGGGAAGTTGTACGGGGAGACGACGGCGAAGACGCCGAGCGGCTGCCGGATGGCTTCGCAGTCGATGCCCGGGGCCACGTCCTCGAGCACATCGCCCATCATCAGCGTTGGGATGCCGCAGGCGTGTTCGACGTTCTCGATGCCGCGCTGCACCTCGCCCCTGCACTCGTCCAGGTTCTTTCCGTGCTCGATGACCAGGGAACGGGCCAGCGCGTCCCTGTGCTCGTCGAGCAGGTGCTTCAGGCGGAAGAGCACCCGGGCCCGATCCACTGCGGGCGTGCCGCGCCAACCCGGGAAGGCCGCGGTAGCCGCGGCGACGGCCGTGTCCACATCCTCCCCCGTGGAGAGGGGCACGCGCCCCAGCGGCTCGCCGGTGGTGGGATTGGTAACCGGCAGAGAATCCGTGCCTGACGGCGCCGTCCAGCGGCCCGCGACATAGTTGCGGATGGGCTGAGGGGAAACGTCGATGGTGATGGTGTCGGCGGACATGGCGTCAACTCCCGCAGGCGGGGGCAGGAAGGGGCAGGGCGGCAACCTCGGACCGAAGAATCGCTCTCAGCCCAGGGTCGAAGGATGGCTCTGAAGTGTCCGAACAGGCCCCTGCGGTGTCAAGGCATTTCGGGGCCTGCGACGAGTGGACTGGTGTCTTCCGGAGACCGGATGAGGCTCGCCGTCCGGTCCTCCCGGCCGGCCACTCAATCCCGCTCCTCGCGGAAGAAGTCGATCCTGCAGCGCACCGGGCCATCGATCGCGACCCGGTGACGCATCCGGGGGTGGATCGTGACACCGTCCGGCGCGGCGATCCTCCGCGTCTCGCCGGTTTCGAGATTCACGAAGCGCAGGCTTCCCTCCAGGACGCTGAGCATCCCCCAGTGTCCCGGGGCGAGAGCGTGCTCCCGTTGCAACGCGTCCGGGAGCGTGTTCTGCGTGAAGATGGGGGAGCTGTGGCTGGAGATGAGCCCGTCGGGCAGAGGATCGGTCATTGTGCGCGATTGCTCGGTGCGGGTTCGCCGGATCATCTCGTGTGCCCCAGGGGAAGCAGGTGTTCCCGTGTCTCGCCACTGACCCCGGGCACGAGGCATGTCCGTTGTCCCGATGTCGTTGCCCCGGTAGACATCGCCGGGCCATCTTTCTCAAGCAAACCAATTCCCCGCATCGGAGGAAGGCCATGCGGTCGCCAGCAGCGCATCCGACACGACTCGGGATGTCGTCTTTCTTTCTGATTCTGGCCCCCGTCCTTGCGACTCTGGTCCCGATCCCCGGCGTTGCGCAGGAGGCGCCGCGCGCGCTCACCGCGGAGGACTATGCCCGGGCGGAGCGATACCTCGGGCAGCACATGAACCCGCTGGTGTTCAACGGCGCGGTCGACCCCAACTGGATGGCCGATGGGCGCTTCTGGTACCGGAACCGGACCCCGCGGGGCAGCGAGTACCTGATGGTCGATCCGGGCGCCGGCACGCGCGAGCCAGCCTTCGACCACGAGCGGATGGCGAACGCGCTGTCGGCGGTGGCCGGTGCGGGCGCGACGGCGGAGGGCCTGCCGGGCGGGCAGTTCATCCCGGAGGCGGCGGTGGTTCTCTTCGCCCCCGAGGGTGAGGGGTTCCAGGAAGAGGGGCGCGCCTTCCGCTGCCGGTCCATCGACTACCGCTGCGAGGAGCTGGAGGGCTCCCCGGAGCAGCGCAGGGCCAACTACATGGCGATCTCCATGGGCTTCGAGGCGGCCTTCCGCCGCTCCGCCGGCGTCGTCTCGCCGGATCAGGCCCGGGAAGCCTTCATCCGCGACCACAACCTCTGGGTGCGCGAGACGCAGACCGGGGCGGAGACGCAGCTGACCTTCGACGGCGAGGAGGACTTCGGCTACGCGACCAACAACGCGGGCTGGGTCCGCAGCGCCCGGCCCGTGCTGCGCTGGTCTCCGGACAGCCGCAGGATCGCCACGTTCCAGCACGACGCGCGCGGCGTGGGGATGATGTACATGGTGAACACCCAGGTGGGCCATCCGGAGCTGGACGCCTGGCGCTATCCCCTGCCCGAGGACTCCGTGATCTTCCGCATCCACCGGGTGGTGCTGGATCCGGACGCGCCCGCCGGCTCGCGCATGGTGCGCTTCGACATGCCTCCGGACCAGCACCGCTCGACGGTGTGCGACCACGTCGCCTGCGGAGGCACCTTCGCCGACGTGGAGTGGAGCGACGACGCCACCCAGGTGGCCTTCGTGTCGAGTTCGCGCGACCACAAGGTGGCCACGCTGCGGGTGGCCGACGCCCGCACGGGCGCGGTGCGCGACGTCCTGGAAGAGCGGGTCGAGACCTTCTTCGAGTCTGGAGACGGGTCGCACAACTGGCGCGTCCTCGAAGAGAGCGGCGAGGTCATCTGGTTCTCGCGGCGCGACAACTGGAGTCATCTCTACCTGTACGACCTGGAGTCGGGCAGCCTGAAGCGGCAGATCACCTCCGGGGAGTGGAACGTCCTGGAGGTGCTCGAGGTCGACACCGACGCGCGCACCGTGCTCTTCATCGGCAACGAGCGCGAGGACGGGGATCCCTACTTCCACTATCTGTACCAGGTCGGGCTGGACGGCGGCGATGTGCGGCTGCTCACCCCGGACAGTGCGGACCACTCCATCTCGCGCTCCCCCGGCGGCGAGTACTTCGTCGACAGCTGGTCCACCCCCGTGACCCCGCCCGTAAGCGTCGTGCGCGACATGAGCGGGCAGGTGTTGCTGGAGCTCGAGCGCGCGGACATCTCCGCCCTGGAGGCGGCCGGCTGGCAGGCTCCCATCCCCTTCGAAGTAAAGGCGCGCGACGGCGTGACCGACCTCTACGGGCTCATGTTCCGCCCATCGAACTTCGACCCGTCGATGCAGTACCCGATCGTCAACTACCTGTATCCGGGTCCTCAGAGCGGCAGCGTCGGAAGCCGCAGCTTCCGCACCGCGCACCGGGATCTGCAGGCGATCGCGGAGCTGGGATTCGTGGTCGTCGAACTCGACGCCATGGGTACCCCCATGCGCTCACGGGCCTTCCACGAAGCGTACTACGGCAACATGGGCGACAACGGCCTCCCCGATCAGATCACGGGAATCCAGCAGCTCGCCGAGCGGCACGAATGGATGGACACCGACCGGGTCGGCATCTTCGGGCACTCGGGCGGCGGCTTCGCGTCGACGGCCGGCATCCTGCGCTACCCCGGGTTCTACAAGGTGGCGGTGTCACAGGCGGGCAACCACGACAACCGCAACTACGAGGACGACTGGGGCGAGAAGTGGCAGGGGCTGCTGGAGGAGTACGACGACGGCACCACCAACTACGACAACCAGGCCAACCAGCTGGTGGCTGAGAACCTCGAGGGCAAGCTGCTCATCGCGCACGGCACCATGGACACCAACGTGCCGCACTCCAACACCATGCTGGTGGTGGACGCGCTCATCGCCGCGAACAAGGACTTCGACCTGGTGCTTTTCCCGAATCGGGGCCACGGCTTCGGCAACGAGCCCTACATGATGCGCAAGCGCTGGGACTACTTCGTCCGCCATCTCATGGGCGCGGAGCCGCCGGCAAACTACGAGTTCGGGCAGCTGCGGCGTCCGGTGGGGTGAGCGAGGCCCTCAGAAGGCCAGCATCTGCGTGACGTTGATGGAATCCGGCAGGTCGATGGCCTGCTGGGCGTGGAGGGGGTTTGAGATGACGAGGAAAGCGGTGGCCACGAGGACCGCGGCCATCCCGGGCGTCGGGCGCGACCGCGGTCCGGGGCGGGTCTACCTGCCAGCCGCCGTGGCGGCCGCCAGCACGTCGCCCACCGCCAGCACGATGTCCTGCTGCGGGCCGATGCCGGTGTAGGCGACCTCGCCCTCTGCGTCCAGGATAACCACGTAGGCGGTCGCGGGCGCCAGGAAGGCGCGCGTGGCGTTGCCCCGGGTGTCCCACAGCATCGGGAAGGGGATGGCGTGCCGCTCCAGGTGCCGGCGCACGGCGCGCCGGGTCTGGGCCACCGCGACCGCGACCGCGAGGAATCCTACCTCGTCGCCGTAGCGTTCGAAGGCGGCGTCCATGCTCGGCTGCAGCGCCTCGCACTGCTCGCACCAGCTGGCCCAGAACTCGAGCAGAAGGGGCCGCTCGCCGACGTAGTCCGCCAGGTCGACCGGTTCCCCGTCGAGGTTCTCGATGGTGGGGGGATCCGGCGTCTCGCCCACGGCGATGCCGATCTCGCCCCGTTCCTGCGCGCCTGCGCCACTGAAGAGCATCACGGCGGCGCCGAACGCCGCCACTGTCGCCAGGAGATTCCGTCTGACCGTTTTCACATCACCAGTCCCGTTTGAATCAGGTAGTATTCCGCCACGCCCAGCATAATGATACCCGCCGCCTTCTTGATCCATACCATCCAGGCCCCCGACTTCGGCAGCCAGGCAGCGGTGCCCGAGAAGAGCCCGACCGCGACCAGCAGCGAGGTCATCCCCAGCGAGAACACGAAGAGATAGAGGAACCCCATGGCGCCCGCCTGGGTCGCCGCAACCCAGGTGAGGACCACGGCGAAGGCGGGGGCGCCGCAGGGCGCGGCCACGATGCCGGAGGTGGCGCCCAGCAGGAAGACGGCCGGGTAGGATCCGCCGCCCAGCCCGCCGGCCCAATGCAGCAGCCGCTTGGGCGCGCTCACCGGAATCACGTCCAGCATGGCCAGCGCGAAGATGATGAGCAGGTTGGCGGTGGCGAACCGCACCCACGGGTTCGCGCTGACCGTGCCGAACAGCGTGCCGCTCAGCCCCGCGAGCAGGCCGAGCAGGGCGTAGAACATCGCCAGCCCCGTGACGTACGTGAGCGTCAGCGCGACGATGCGCGCGCGCGGCGCCTTGTCCCTGGAGGCACCGGCGATGACCGACGCGGTTATGGGGATCATCGGGTAGACGCACGGCGTCAGGCTGGTGAGGACGCCGGCCCAGAAGAGCAGCCCCATCGCCAGGAGAGGGCTCGCGCTCAGGCTCTCGGAGATCCCTCCGATCTGTGCGGCGGCGGTCCACATGGAAGACACCTCCCGGCGGTCCCGTGCGCTGGTCTAGGAGCCCGGCCGGGACAGCACGCCGGCGGGGTCGAAGCTGTCCACGATGCCGCGCGTGAGCGCGAGGACGCCCGGCGCGGTCGCGGGCTCGGGTGCCGGCCACCGCGGGATGTTCGCGCGGGAGACGCGGAAGGTGGCGCCGGCCTTCACGACGCGTTCGCGCAGGCGGGCGAGCCGGTCGGAGACGGCGGTCCGGTCGTCGCCCCCGGCCGTACCCGCCGCTACCCGCACCACCCCCAGCGACACGTGCGCCGCCACCGTACCGCACTCCACGCCCGGCTCCGCCAGGTCGCCCAGGCGCGAGGGCAGGTGGCTGACGCGCGCCACCGCGGCCGCGTTGTCCTCGAAGCGCTCCAGCGCCGCGAACCAGCGCGAGGACGCCTCGCCCTTCAGGCGGTGGCTGGCCTCCCGGCCGACGCGCACGTTGAGGATGTGCTCGGATTCCTCCACCGCCTCCGGGGAGCCGAGCAGGCGCACGGCGACGGTCGGTTCCTCGCCGTGGCCCGCCAGCAGTTCCAGCGCCGGGATGCGCACCGGCGCGGTCGCCAGCGAGCGCGCCAGCACCACGGCCAGCGCCAGCCGGGGGGTCTGGTAGAGAAGAGTCACGTCCTGCACCGGCAGCGGGTGCAGGCGCACCGTGGCGGAGGTCACGATCCCGAGCTGACCGCCGCTTCCCACGGCGACCTTCACCAGGTCGTAGCCGGCGACGTTCTTGACCACCCGGCCGCCCAGCTCGAGCACGCGCCCGTCTCCGGTGACCAGCGTCAGCCCGAGCACGTGGTCGCGGGGTGTGCCGAACTTCCCCTGCAGCGGCCCGTAGGCCCCGCTCGCCAGCACGCCCCCGAGGCTGCGCCGTGCCCGCCGCGGGGGGTCGAGGGGGAGCCACTGGCCCTGGTCGCCGGTCAGCCGTTCCAGCTGCGCGAGCGAGACGCCGGCGTCCGCCGTGAGGGTCAGGTCGGCGGGGTCGTAGGCGTGCACCGTGTCAAGCGCGCGCGTGCTCAACACCAGGTCCACCGGTCCGTCGAGGTATCCGGGGGGGAGCGAGGTGGCGTTGCCGATGCAGCGCACCTGCCGGCCGTCGCGGGACGCCCGCGTCATCAGGGTGCTCAGCTCCTCGACCGTCCGGGGCGCCACCACGGGCGCCCCTCCGGCTGCCTGCCGGCGGTCCACCACGGTTCCGCCGTTCATTCCGGCCGAAACGCCGGGGTTCGCCTCCCCGTCCACGCGCTCGGTGCCCGCCTCGTCATCGCGCACCGTCGTCGAGCCGTTCAGCTTCTCCGGGCTCATGCCGTGGCACCTGCGGGCACCGCCTTGCGGGTCCCATCCGTCCCAACCTCCGCCTGCCCGGCGTCCGCCGGCCCGGCTCCTGGCGCGCCCGCGATCGCCGGGTCCGCGCCCCGGATCCACTCCGGGAGCACCTTGCCCGGGTTGCACACCCCTCGGGGATCGAACACGCGGCGCACCGACTCCATCGCCCGGAGGGTGTCCTCGGAGTGGATGAGCGCCATGTAGTCGCGCTTGTCGAGCCCCACGCCATGTTCGCCGGTGATGGTTCCCCCGGCCTCGACGCAGATGCGCATGATCTCCTTCGAGGCCCGCTCCACCCGCTCCATCTCAGTCTCGTCGCGCCGGTCGAAGAGGATGTTGGGGTGCAGGTTTCCGTCTCCGGCGTGGAAGACGTTGGCGACCCGCAGGTCGTAGCGTTCCCCGATGCCCGCGATCTTCGCCAGCACGTCCGGGAGCTGCGTGCGCGGGACGGTGGCGTCCTGCACAAGCAGGTCCGGGGCGATCCTGCCCATGGCGCCGAAGGCCTTCTTCCTGCCCTTCCAGAGGGCCGCGCGCGCTTCCGCCGAAGTGGCCCTGCGCACCTCGCGCGCGCCGCACTCCAGACACGCGGCCTCCGCGTGCGCGGCCTCCGCCTCCAGACCCGCCTCGATGCCGTCGAACTCCACTACCAGCGCGGCCGCCGCGTCCGTCGGGTAGCCGGCCGCGAAGATGCTCTCTTCCACGGCCCGGATGGTGGCCTGGTCGATGATTTCGAGCGCCGCGGGGAGCAGCCCGTGGGCGATGATCGCGGTCACGGCGCGCCCCGCGTCCTCCAGCCGTTCGAAGATGCCGAGCAGGGTGTGCGTCGCCTGCGGAAGCGGGAGCAACTCCACATCGACTTCCACCGCGATGCCGAAGCAGCCCTCCGATCCCACGAAGAGCCCCGCCAGGTCGAGTTCGCCGGTGTCGAACCCGCGGTCTCCCAGGTACACCCGGCTGCCGTCCGGGAGCACCACGTCCAGCCCCCGGATGTAGCGGGAGGTGACACCGTACTTGAGGCAGTGGGGCCCGCCCGAGTTCTCGGCGACATTGCCGCCGATGGTGCAGGCGCTCTGCGACGAGGGATCCGGGGCGTAGTAGAGGCCGTGGGGCCGGGTCGCCGCCGTGAGATGGGCGTTGACGACTCCGGGCTGGACGCGCGCCCGCCGGTTGTGCAGGTCGAGCTCCAGGATCCGGTTCATGCGCGCCGTACACACCACCACGGCCCCGTCGACCGCGAGCGCGCCGCCGGAGAGACCCGTCCCCGAGCCGCGGGCCACGAAGGGCACGCCTGCCTGGGCGATGGCCCGGACCACCCGGGCCGTCTCGTCCCCGTCCCGGGGCAGCACCGCCGCCCGTGGCGGACACCGGTAGGCGGTGAGCCCGTCGGACTCGTAGACCATCAGCCGGGCGGGGTCGGTGATGACTGCGTCCGCCCCCACGATGCGGATGAGTTCCTCGGCCAGCCCGGCGGCCAGGCGCGGTACTTTGGTGATCACGGCGTGGCTCCCGGTGAAGGAGAAGCGCGCGTCCGGCGGTAGTGTGCGGCCGCCGGTAACGCGCGCCGCGCTAACGAAATACTACCCTTCGGCAGCCAGATAGTCGAGCATGGCAGCGATGCTCGCCTCGGCGGCGTTGCGCAGCAGGGGCGGCAGCTCATCTCCGTAGATGGTCGTCGCCAGTTGCGCCGGCGTGGCGTCGGGGTGATTGCGCCGGGCCAGCTCCGCCTGCTCGATGCGGGCGAGGCGGTGTTCCCGATAGGCCGCGAGCGCCCTGGGCACTTCCTCCAGGGGAGGCCCGTGCGCCGGATGGATCACGCTGAGCCCGAGCGCCTCGACCCGTTCCAGCGACGCCAGATAATCGCGTACGCAGCCGCGATACTCCCCCACCCAGGTCGTGCTGCCCTCGCCGAGCATCAGGTCGCCCGCGAAAAGCGCCCGGGCGCGCGGCCAGTGAAAGGACAGGTGCCCGGCGCAGTGCCCCGGCGTATCCACGGCGACCAGCCTGCCCTGGTCGGTCTCCACCGCCTCCCCGTCGGCGAGAGGGCCGTCCGCGCCGCGGCACGGCCCGAGCAGGGGAGCTCCCAGCGCATCCGCCAGGGCGCGGGCGCAACCGGAGTGGTCGGCATGATCGTGGGTCACCAGCACGGTGACCCGGCGCGCACCCGCCACCGCGGCCCGGAGCGCGCCCAGGTGCCCGGGATCGTCAGGGCCCGGATCGATGACCGCCCGCGCTGCGCGCCCCACGATGTACGTCCGGGTCCCGTCCAGGGTGAACGGCCCCGGGTTTGCCGCTTTGACGACACGCGGCCGGATCATCGCTCCCGGCGCGCTCCGCCCGGGCGCACGCGCCGGTCGGGAGCAGCCACGGGCGCGGCGGGACCCGGTCCGTGCCGGGCCGTCCTAGCGTTGCTCGTGGACGAACTGTTCGGCGAGCTTGTCGGCGATCATCTGCACGGCCAGCTCGTCGTCCTCGCCGAAAGCCGCCGGAGTGCGGCTGTCGATGTCGATCTGACCGAAGATCTCCTTGCCCGCCCGGATCAGGACCACGAGCTCGGACTTCACGGCGGGGTTGCAGGAGAGGTAGTTGTCGACCTCGCTCACGTCCGGCACGTTCTGGTTCTTCCCGGTCTCGACGGCGGTACCGCACACACCCGTGCCCACGGGAATCTTCGCGTGTTCGGTGCTGGCTCCGATGTAGTTGTGGAGCCAGAGCTCATCTCCTTCCTCGCCCAGCAGATAAACGCCGACCCAGTCGAAGTTCTCGGTCTTCGAGAGTCCCCGAACCGCGTGACGCAGGAGGGCGTCCGACAGATAGCCCTGCTCTCTCAGGCGCTGCAGATCGCCGAGCAACTCAACGGTGTTCACCATGTTTTCGATCTTCCCCGTGGTGCGGAGCCCCGGGCCCCGCCGGTTCCTGGTTTCCCCTGCCGCCCTGACCCACGTCATCCCAAGATGAAAGGTAACGCGATCGAGCGCACGTCACGCACCGGAGGCCGTCCCGGCTCCGGTCTCCGTCGTTCCCGGCCTCAGCTTCCGGTCCGGCCCTCCTCGGTACCCGGCTCCCGCCGCTCCCCGCCGCCGGCCCTCAGCGCCTCCGCGAAGTCCGACCCGCTGGGCTCCTGGAACGCCCTCAGCCCGAACTCCGGCAGAATCGCGATCAGATGATCGAAGAGGTCGGCCTGGAGCCCTTCGTAGTTCGCCCACGCCGTGTCGCTCGAGAAGCAGTAGACCTCGATGGGGACGCCCTGCGGTCCGGGCGCGAGCTGGCGTGCCAGCACCGTCATCTCCTGGCTGATGCGCGGATTGCCCTTCAGGTAATTGAACACGTACAGGCGGAACGTTCCCAGGTTGGTCAGGCGCCGGATCTCGGGGATGATGCCGGGGTCGCCCTCGGCCTTGGCCGCGTTGTAGCTCTCGATCTTGCGGCGCGCCTCGGTCATGTACTCGCGCAGCGTCTCGTAGCGCGACAGGCGGTCGACTTCCCCGTCGCTCAGGAAGCGCACCGAATTCATGTCGATGCGCAGCGACCGCTTGATGCGGCGCCCCCCGGATTCCGTCATCCCGCGCCAGTTCTTGAAGGACTCGCTGATGAACTTGTGCGTCGGGATGGTCGAAATGGTCTTGTCCCAGTTCTGGATCTTGACCGTGTGCAGCGCGATCTCGATGACGTCCCCGTCGGTGTTGGCCTGCGGCATCGAGACCCAGTCGCCGATGCGGATCATGTCGTTGGACATGATCTGGATGCTCGCCACCAGCGACAGGATGGTGTCGCGGAAGATGAGCATGAGAACGGCGGTGAGCGCGCCGATCCCGGAGAGGAAGACCAGGGGGCTCTGGTTCGCCAGGATCGCGATGGCGACGACGCCGGCCCCCAGGTAGGCCAGCAGGCTCGCCCCCTGGAGATAGCCCTTGATCGGCCGCGAGCGCGACTGCTCGAAGGCTTCGACGTAGATGTCGTTGACGGCATCGAGGAAGGCGCTGAACGCCGCCGCCGTGGCCATCACGATGACGGCCGCCGAAAGCCGGCGCGCCAGCGTCCACGCCAGAATCAGCCCGGCGGGTTCAGTACCGGCGGCCGCCTCGGCGGGCGTCACGCCCAGCACCGGCCCGATGCCGTAGAAGACGATCGCGGCGGGGACGATGTGGGAGAGGCGGGCGAAGACCTTGCGCTCGATGACGCGGTCGTCCCACGAGGAACGCGTCCGGGCCGCGACCCGCCGGATCGCGCCGTGAACCACCCGGGTGGTCACCCAGTCGACGATCCACGCGCCGGCGACGAGGATCACGAGCCCGGCGACCAGGCTCAGCCAGTTGTCGGGTAGGAATGGCATTGGTTCGGTTTTCGGCTCCCGCGCGTTCTAGACCTTCTTGCGCAGCCAGTCCAGGACGAGGCGCAGGGCGTACCTGAGAATCCGGATCATGGCGGGGCCGTCCTTGTTGGGTTGTCGGGCATCGGCTGGCGGATGCCGGCATCACGATAAGGACGTGTACGGGAAGAGGGGGGTCAAGGGTTTGGCGCTACCCGATCAACCGGCGCAGGGCGGCGATTTCGTCCTGGATCGAGCGCTCGATATCGTCGGCACGGCGGTCGGCGTCGAGTTCCTCGATCTGCGTCTCGATCTCGCGGATCTTGCCGTCCAGGTCGTATTCCTCGATCTGCGACTCGATCTCCGCGATCCTGCCATCGAGGTCGTATTCCTCGATCTGTGCTTCGATGGCGGCTACGCTCCCCGCGAGATCATACTCCTCGATCTGCCCTGCCAGTTCGGCCAGCCGCACTTCCAGGTCATCTTCCACGCGCTGCGTCGAATCCCGATACACCTCGTCGAGCGTCTCCAGACTCTCACGCAGCCGTTGCACACTTTGCGACAGCCCGTTCAGAGCCTCGCGCACGGCCGTCGCTTCCGGAACCTGCCCCGCTCTCCCGAATGCCCGGGACCAATCGACATCGTCCAAGGACCGCGTCGCACCCCGAACGTCGATTCGGTCGACGCGGTAGACTCGTTCGGCAGCTTGCCGGACCGCTGCAAGCGGTCCCTGCAGCCGGATGGCGCGAACCCTGGCGGAAGCCATCTGCGCGTGCAGTCCGGCAACATGCGCCCTGAGCGAAGCGATCTGACCGTCTAACGTCGCAACGTGCCAGCGGTGAGACGCGATCCGCCCCTGGAGCGTCGCGACCCAACCCCTGTGGGACGCGATCTCGCCGCGGAGGCTGGCTTCCCTGCCGCGAATCTGCTGCGCCTCGCCGGAGCGTGCCAACACGGTGAACATCAAGTCGCGCCAATCCCGGGCCTCGGCGTCCAACGGTTGGGGCCGCCCATCGATGCTCCAGTCGTACTCGAGGCCATCGGGACCCGATGTGATGACCATCCGATGCAACATCTCGGCCTTCGACTGCAGCACCACCCAGCTGGCGGCATCCATGCTCTCAAGGGTCGTGCCGCTTGCGGTCATGACGACGTCGCCACGGCTTCGCATGCAGAGCTGCATCCCGTCCACGGTCGTCTGGACGGTCGTTGATCCACCGTCCCGCATCGAGCGTACGCTCCAGAGATTGCAATCGAGCTCCTGCACGGAGATGGCTGCCGGCGGCGCGACCCGATCGGGTGCTGGTCCGACACTTCCGGGTCCGTCCGGCGGCGCCTCGGTGGTCGGAGACGCGGCCGGCTCCGGCTCCGACATCGCGGGCGCAGCGGCCGGGGGCTCCGGCACCGCGGTCTCCGGAGTGGTTGGCTCCGGCACCGCGTTCCCCGGGGACGCCGGCTCCGGCACCGGGTCCGCTCCCGCCATCGGCTCTGGTGAGGGAGCAGGAATCATGCGCTCCTGCGGTTGCGCCTCGCCCGAGGCTGTCTCCTCCATGTGGGGAGCGGGCTGCGCGGCCGAATCCCCAGGGACCGGATTGACGCAGGCGATGAGCGTCCCCGCCACGCCGATGCCCGCCAGCGCGGCGGTGGTGCGGGCGAGCGAATAGCGGGGGCGATCCTGCTTAAGGATGGACATGATCCGGTTCTCCAGTTGCGAGCGCTGCACCATGGGGAGGGCCAGCACGGCGGGACCGTCCTTCGTCTCTGACGCGAGCGAGAACAGGTGCCGGGCGTACGCCGAGGGGCGGGTGCCGAGCGCCAGCACCTCCTCGTCGCATGATCGCTCGGCGGCGATGGTCGCAGCCCGCCACGCCAGCCAGCTGAGGGGGTGGAACCAGTAGAGCGCCACGGCGGCACGTCCAACCACCTGTCGGAGCGCGTCCCGGCGGCGGGCATGGACCAGTTCGTGGGCCAGTACTACCCCACGGCGCTCCGGCGACCAGCCTTCCGCCGCGGACGGCAGAAGGATCACCGGTCGCCACGCGCCGCCCGCCATCGCCGTGGCCACACTCGAGCTCATCAGGACTCGGATTTCGTCCCGAACGCGCAGGCGCCTTCGGATGGTCCTGACCTGTTGCAGCCAGGCCGGATTTCGCACCGGCACCGCTGCGCGGACCAGCTTCCGGAAGCGGAGGCCTCCGACTCCCAGAGACGTAAGCGTGGCAACACAGCCCAGAGCCCAGATCAGGAACGCGATGCCGGCGGGGGTCACCGGGATGGGCTCGCCGCCTGTGCCGGGCCCGGCTGCGCGTGACGCCAGCGTGCCCGAACCGGATGAGGCCATCGAGCCTTCGATCCGGTGCGGGGACCCGAATGAGGTGGTTGAGCCGGGCATTCCGGGCGCACCTCCTGCAGCCGATGCCTCCTGGGCCGCCATCTCGAAGGACGGGCCCTCGGCCTCAACGCCCCCCTCCGGCAGGATGGGCACCGACCACGACGGGCCCAACAGGCGAACCACCGGCAGCGCCAGCAGCACGACGAACGTCGTCGTCCATAGCAGGTGCAGGGTTCGGGCTGATCCCCGGCGCGCGAGCCAGGCCAGGGCCAATGCCAGGCAAAGGACCAGCGTTGCCCTCGCGGCAAGTCCAGCCACACCGGCTGCGGCAACGTCCAACCCGCTCACCGTCCCTCCTCCGCCGCTTCATCGATCATTGCCTTGATGCGCTCGCGCTCGGCCGGGGTCAGATCGCTTTCCCGGAGCTTCAGGAGCGTGGCGACTGCGCCTTCGACGGAGCCGCCGAAGAACGTCGACAGGACGTGACGCATGGCGGAGCGGCTCGCCCGGGGCACCGGCGTCGTCGGAGCATAGACGTAGCGGGGTCCGTCCAGCTCCCGGGTCAGGTGTCCCTTGTTGATCAGGATGCGCAGGATCGAGCGCACGGCCGAGTCCGTCGGCGGGTCTGCCATGCGCTCCCGGATCTGGACGGCGGTCGCGCCGCCCGACTCGTAGAGGATGTCCATCACCTGGCGTTCACGCCTGCTCAGCGGGGGAAGTTCGCTCATGTGTCTCGCGCTCCGGCCTGGGTTGTTCGCGGGCCACGGGGCGGCACCATAGGACAAGACTGCTGAAAACTCAACATTCAGTCTCTGCTACCCACCTCGCTGACGATGGATCCGCACGCCGGTGTCACGTCGCGGTCGCCCGAATGCCATCTCTCGCCACAAGCCTTGAAAGATGTGAGCTTGGGGCGAGCCTCGGTGCGGGAAGACCGGTGGCGCGAATCAGACGTGCACCTTCAGCGGAGCCGGCGCAGTGATCTCACTCGAGGGCAGGAACGCGATCGTCACGGGAGCGGCGAGAGGCATCGGGGCCGCGTGCGCGCTGGCGTTCGCGCGCCACGGAGCGAACGTGGTGCTCGGGGACGTCCTTGAGGAGGACTGCGCCGACACTGCGCGCCGCATTCGCGACGAGACGGGGGCGTCCGCCGTGTCGATTCGGGCGGACGTGGGCCTGGAGGAGGATTGCGCCGGGTTGCTCGACGCCTGCACGGAGCATTTCGGAGCCTGCGACATCCTCCTGAACAACGCCGGCATCATCGTCCCGGGATCGATTCTGGACGGCGCCGTCGAGGACTTCGACCGGGTGCTGTCGGTGAACCTTCGGGGGACCTATCTGATGTCCCGGCTGGCGGCCCGCCACATGGTAGAGCGGGGTGTCGGGGGGGCCATCGTCAATATGTCGTCGACCAATGCCGTGGTGACCATCCCGAACCAGCTCGCCTACGCGGTCTCCAAGGGCGGGGTGGCGCAGCTCACCAAGGTGATGGCGATGGCGCTCGCGCCGCACGACATACGGGTCAACGCCATCGGGCCGGGCTCCATCGCCACGAACATGCTGGACGAGGTGATGGCCGACGAGGAGGCGCGGCAGACGATCCTGTCGCGGACGCCGATGGGGCGCGTTGGAGAGCCCGAGGAGGTGGCGAGCGTGGCGGTCTTCCTGGCCAGCGACTACGCGTCGTACCTCACCGGCGAGACCATCTATCCGGACGGCGGGCGGCTGGCGCTGAACTACACGGTTCCGCTGCGCGACGATGGCTGAAGGTTCCCGTAAGCGCATGGAGGCGCCCGGGGCGCGTCTCGCGATCGACATCGGAGGCACCTTTACCGACGTGGCGCTGGAGGCCGGCGGGCCGCCTGTCACGACCAAGGTGCTCACCACGCCCGCGGCCCCCGAACAGGGGGTCCTGTCCGGAGTTCACAAGGTGCTGGAGATCGCGGGCGTGGCGCCCTCGGCCGTGCGGCTGGTTATTCACGGGACCACTCTGGCGACGAACGCGATCATCGAGCGCAGGGGCGCGCGCACGGCCCTGATCGTCACATCCGGACATCGCGACGCCCTCGAGATGGCGCGCGAGAACCGCTTCGAGCAGTACGACATCAGCATCGACCGGCCCGAGCCCCTGGTGCCGCGCCGCCTGCGCCTGCCCGTGACCGAGCGCGTCGACCGGGACGGACGCGTGCTGGTGCCGCTGGACGAGGAGTCGGTGCGCGCGCTGCTACCTCTGCTGGACGTGCACGCGGTCGAATCCGTCGCCGTCGGGCTCATTCACGGCTATGCCAACCCGGAACACGAGCGGCGGATCGGCGCGATTCTCGCATCGGAGCGCCCGGCGCTTGCGGTGACGCTGGCCTCGGATGTGTGCCCGGAGGTGCGCGAGTACGAGCGGCTCTCGACCGCCTGCGCGAACGCCTATGTCCAGCCGCTCATGTCCCGCTACCTGGAGGGACTGGCAGAGTCGCTCGCGGCTTCGGGCCTCGACTGTCCCTTCCTGCTCATGACCTCCGGGGGCGGCCTCACGACGCTCGAGACCGCCATGGCGGCGCCCGTGCGGCTGGTGGAATCCGGTCCAGCGGGAGGTGCGATTCTGGCGAGCCACCTGGCGCGGCGGCTGGAGCTGGGCGACGTGCTCTCGTTCGACATGGGGGGCACGACCGCGAAGCTGTGCGTGATCGACGGGGGCCGGCCCCTGCAGTCGCGCGCCTTCGAGGTGGCCCGCAGCTACCGCTTCAGAAGGGGAAGCGGCCTGCCGGTACGCATTCCGGTGATCGAGATGGTCGAGATCGGGGCGGGCGGCGGATCCATTGCGGCGGTGGACGACCTCGACCGCATCCGGGTAGGCCCGGCGAGTGCCGGGTCGGAACCGGGGCCGGCGGCATACTCCCGGGGCGGGACCGACGCGACCGTCACCGACGCGGATGTGGTGCTGGGGCGCATCGATCCGGCCTTCTTCGCGGGGGGCGCGATCCCTCTGGACCGCGAGCGTGCGGCCGCGGCCATTCGCAACGAGCCGGGGGCAAGACTTGGACTGGATGAGACGGATGCCGCCCTCGGGATCAGCGAGATGGTGGATGAGAACATGTCCAACGCCGCGCGAACGCACGCGATCGAGTGGGGGAAGGGATTGACCGGCCGGACGCTGGTGGCGTTCGGAGGTTCGGCGCCCATCCACGCGGCCCGCCTGGCGGACAAGCTCGAGCTCGACTGTTTTCTGGTCCCCGCCGACGCGGGGGTGGGCTCGGCGGTCGGGTTCCTGTTGGCGCCGATTTCATACGAGGTGGTGCGCAGCCGCTACATGCGCCTGTCAGCGTTCGACGCCAGGGTGGTCCGGGACGTCATGCAGGAGATGCGGGCGGAGGCGACCGTCGTGGTCGCGCGGGGCGCTCCCGGCGCCCGGACCACCGAGAGCGTGCGCGCCTACATGCGCTACGTGGGGCAGGGCCACGAGATCGGGGTGGTGGTGCCGCCGGAGGTGGTGGCGGGCCCTGGTTCGCTGGATGGCGACGGCTCCGTGGACGCCCTGCGGCGGGCCTTCGACGACGCGTACCGGGCCGTGTACGACCGCGTCATTCCCGGGTTGGACGTGGAGGTGCTGAGCTGGACGCTGGTGGTGACGGCGGAGGGAGTGCGGGCAGGGGTGAGGTCGGTTTCGGACACAGCCTCCGCCGGGTCGGTCGCGGGCGGCGGGATGCGAATAGGGGAACCGGATTGCCCGCCTTCCCGGCCGCCTTCGCCAGCCGGTCGGGACCCGGCCGCCGTCGGTCGGATGCATGAAAGGGTATCGGCGGGAATCCCGTCCGGCTCGGCGTTGCCGGCTGGTCGGGATGCGTCTGCGGGAATCCCACACTCCGAGGCAGGCTCGACCGGTGGCCCGCCCACTACCGCCGCACCCGCACCCGCGCCGGTCCGCCGGGCCGAACTGGTCGACGGCACGGAAGACGGCCCGGTCGCGGCGGCCGTCCATCCCCGCAGCGGGCTGGGGGAGGGAGCGGGGGTCGAGGGACCGGCCCTGGTCGTGGAGACCCAGACCACCACGGTTGTCCCGGGGGGGTGGGGGGCGGTGGTGCTCCCCGGCGGCCACCTCCTGGTGCGCAGAAACGGGACACGGTCGCCCACCATTCCCGAACTCGAATCTGGTCGCCTCGAACTCGAATCCGGTCGCCCGGCACTCGAATCCGGCCGCCCCGCACTCGAATCCGGCCGCCCGACGTCCGCAACGGAGGATCCGGCGCCCCCATCGGTGAATCTGGAACCCGAATCCGCCGTTCCCAATCCCGCATCCGGCCGTCCCACGCCCGCATCCACGGCGCCCGCGTCCGAATCCATCCCCCGCGCGTCCGAGTCCACCCCGCCCGCACGAGAACCTGACCGTCCCACACCCTCATCCAACCGCCCCGCCCTCTCCCTCCTCCAGGACCAGTTCATGTGGAGCCGCCTGCTCTCGGTTGTCGAGGAGCAGGCGCGTACGCTGGTGCGCACGGCTTTTTCCACACCGGTCCGGGAGGCCGGGGACCTCTCCGCAGGTGTCTTCGATCTGTCCGGGCGCATGCTTGCCCAGGCCGTCACCGGCACCCCCGGACACGTCAACGCGATGGCGGAATCGGTGGGCTTCTTCCTGCGCGACCATCCCGTCCCCACCCTCGTCGACGGCGACGTACTCATCACCAACGACCCGTGGGAGGGCACGGGCCACCTGAACGACTTCACGGTCGTCACCCCGGCCTTCGTCGCGGGTCGCCCGGTCGCCCTGTTCGCCGCCACCAGCCACATCGCCGACGTGGGCGGCCGCGGCTTCGGCGCCGACGCCAACCAGGTGTTCGAGGAGGGCGTGCGCATCCCCATCGGCTACCTGATGCGCGCCGGACGGGTTGACGAAACCCTGATTCGCCTCATCCGCGCCAACGTGCGCGATCCCGACGTGGCCCAGGGCGACCTCTACTCCCTCGCCGCCTGCAACCGCACCGGCTGCGAACGCCTCGCGGCGATGATGGCCGAGTTCGACCTCGATTCCCTGGATCTGCTGGCGGAAATGATCGTGTCCGCGTCCCGTCGCGCCATGCTGGCGCGCATCCGCGCCCTGCGTCCGGGCACCTATCGCAGCCACATGCGCATCGACGGCTACGACCGCGATCTCGACCTCGCCTGCGCCCTCACCGCGGCCCCCGACGGCATCCGCATCGACTTCGACGGCACCTCGTCCATGTCCCCTCGCGGCATCAACGTGCCCCTCACCTACACGCGAGCCTACGCCTCCTTCGGCGTTCGCTGCGTCGTCGGCTCCGAGGTTCCGAACAACGCGGGGTCGCTCAGCACCATCTCGGTCGGCGCCCCGCACGGCTCCATCCTCAACGCGCCCCGCCCCGCCGCCGTCGCCGCCCGCCACGCCATCGGCCAGATGCTCCCCGACGTGGTGCTGGGATGCCTCGAGCAGGCCATGGAGCCGGGTTCCGTCCCCGCGGAAGGCGCCTCCTGCCTGTGGAACCCGGTGCTGCTCGGAGGCCCGGGCCTGACCGGCAGCCATCCGTACAGCGGCTCCGAGCCCTTCGTGGTCAATCCCTTCCACACCGGGGGTACGGGCGCCCGCCCGGGCAAGGACGGGCTTTCGGCCACCGCCTTTCCCTCCGGCGTCCGCAGCACGCCCATCGAAATCACCGAAACCGTGGCCCCGCTCATCTTCTGGAGGAAGGAATACATCCCCGATTCCGGCGGTCCCGGCGAGTTCCGTGGCGGCCTGGGCCAGGTCATGGAGATCTCCCACGCCTCCGGCGAACCCTTTGCCATCTCCAAGATGTTCGAGCGGGTCCGCAACCCCGCCAGGGGCCGCGCGGACGGCCACCGCGGCGCGCTGGGACGGGTCTACGTGCCCGGAGTTGGGAATCTCCGTGCCAAGGGTCGCGAAGTCGTGCCGCCCGGACACCGAATCATGCTGGAGACCCCCGGGGGCGGCGGCCTCGGCGACCCGCTGCGCCGCTCCCGCAAACGCATCCGCGAAGACGTGCTCGACGGCTACGTAACCGAGGCCGCGGCGGCGAGGGACTACGGACTACGCCCTACCTCGGCGTGAAGTCCTCGCTCTCGCCCAGGCTGCGCACGAAGGCGGCGAGCAGGTTCGCGGCCGCGTCCAGGTCGCTCGTGCTGACGATCTCGTTGGGCGAGTGCATGTAGCGGTTGGGAACCGACACCAGCCCGGTCGGGACGCCGGTGCGCACCAGGTGGATGCCGTCCGCGTCGGTGCGGGTTGCGCGCGGGGCCGCCTGGATGCTGTAGGCGATGTCTTCGGCCTCGGCCACCTGCGTCAGTCGCTCGAACACGACGGGATGGGCGGCGGACCCTCTGCTGAGCACCGGACCGCCCCCCAGTTCGTGCTCTCCCAGTTCCTTCTTGTTGATGGCCGGGGCGTCGGTGCTGAAGGTGACGTCGACGACCAGGGCGACATCCGGATCCACGGAATAGGCACTGGTGCGCGCCCCGCCTCCCGAATAGCCGATCTCCTCCTGCACAGTGGCGACCGCCACCGCGCCGGCTGAACCCGGGGACTCCGCCAGCCGGCGGAGCGCCTCCAGCACCACGTAGGCGCCGATTCGGTTGTCGATGGCGCGCGAGGCGATGCGGTCGCCGGCCAGCCGCACCAGGGCCGCGTCGATCACTGCGGGGTCTCCCACGCGCAACCCCAGTTCACCCGCGGCGTCGCGATCGCCGGCCCCGATGTCGATCCAGAGTTCCCGGATCTTGCTGGCCCTGGTTCGATCCGACGCCTTCATCAGGTGGATCGGCTTCTTGCCGATGACGCCGGGCACCTCGCCCGAGGCGCCGAGAATGCGCACCCGCTGGCCCACGAGCACCTGCGCATCCCATCCGCCGATGGTGTCGAAGTAGAGGAACCCTTCCTTGTCGATGTGCGTGATCTGGAGGCCGATCTCGTCGACATGCCCGGCCATCATCACCCGCGGCCTGCCCTCGAGATCGACCGCGGCGAAGGAATTGCCGGTCACGTCCGTCCAGACGCGGTCGGCGAACTCCCTGGCCTGCTGCCGCCAGACCCGCGCGGGCCGGACCTCGAAGCCGGACGGGCCGGGCGCGTTGAGCAGCCGTTGGAGGAAGTCGATCTCCTGGGTCATCGATCCATTGCGCGTCATCTATCGTTTCGTTTCTCGGGTTGGATGATTTCTCCGGGGGCCGGACGGGGCTCGCGCACCTCTTCGCCGGAGCTGCCTTTGGAACCGAATCCTCCACCTCCAGGCCCGAATCCCCATCCCGACGCCTCGCGAGCCCCGGCCTGCCCGCCGAGGGTGGTCACGCGGATCGAGCCCTCGGCGACCTGGCGCTCGATGCGCCGCTGCATCCGAGCCTGAATCCAGCGCCGGCTGGGAGGCAGCAGGAGCGCGAAGCCGAGCAGATCCGTGAGCAGCCCGGGAGTGAGCAGCACGGCGCCCCCGATGAGGATGCACAGCCCGTCCATGAGCGCCCGGCCCGGCACGCCGCCCCGCGCCAGCCGCTCCTGGAACGACCACAGCGCGCGCAGCCCCTCCCGGCGCGCCAGCCACGCCCCGGCCACGCCCGTCAGCACGCAGAGGGCGAGCGTGGGCATGAGGCCGATCACGCCACCCAGCCGGATCAGGATGAACAGCTCGAGCAGCGGCACGGCGATGAAGAGGAGCGCGAGCCTGGACAGTATCGACATTGGGCGCTCTACCCCGAGCCGCCGACTCCGGTGCCACCGGGCCGCCTGCAGCGCGCGGCAGCTTGATCGCAGCCGGAGCCTTCGCTTAGTTGCAGGTGTAGCAGCGGTTCCCTCCCAGTCTTCCCCCATCATCCCGGATCCGGCATGGAAGAGACCTATTTCCGCAGAGGCTTCGGTCTCAAGAAGCAGGTCAAACCCATCATCGATGCCGAGTACCACTCGCAGCTGGTGGATCGCATCCGTGCACGTGGCTACACCGACGTCTTCGGCGACATCACCGTGCGTCTGGCGCAGGAATTCGGGTTCTGCTACGGGGTCGACCGCGCCATCGACTACGCGTACGAAACCGTGACCAAGTTTCCCGGCAGGAACATCTACCTGGTCGGGGAGATCATCCACAACCCGCATGTGAACGAGCGCATGCGCGAGATGGGCATCCGCTTCCTCTATCCGCGCGAGGACCAGAGCTTCGACTTCTCACACCTCACGCCCAGGGACGTGGTTCTGATTCCGGCGTTCGGCGTTACGCGCCAGGACTTCCGCACGCTGCGCGAGATCGGGTGCCTGCTTGTGGATACGACGTGCGGCTCCGTGCTGAACGTGTGGAAGCGGGTCGAGCGGTATGCGCGCGACGGCTTCACGGCCCTCGTCCACGGCAAGTACACGCATGAGGAGTCCCGGGCCACCGCGTCCCAGGTCACCCTGTTCGACCGGGGCAAGTACCTGATCGTGCGCAACATGGAGGAGGCGGAGCTGGTGTGCGACTACATCGCGCACCGCCCCGGCAGCATGTCGACCAGGGAGTTCAGGGAGCACTTCCGCGAGAAGGCCACGCCCGGGTTCGACCCGGAGAAGGACCTGTGCAGGGTCGGGGTGGCGAATCAGACCACGATGCTGGCCAACGAGTCGCTGGCGATCGCCGCGAGGATTCGCGAGGCGATGGTGGCGGGACACGGGGAGGAGTACGCCAGCGAGCGCTTCCGCTCCTTCGACACCATCTGCTCGGCAACCCAGGAGCGGCAGGACGCGGTCGAGGAGATGATGGCGCAGCCGCCGGACGTCATGATCGTCATCGGCGGCTACAACTCGTCGAACACGAACCACCTTGCGAGCATGTGCCGCGAGTACACCGTGACCTACCACATCGAGGACTCGGTGTGCATCGACACGACGACGGGCACGGTGCGCCACAAGCCGGAACTCGATCCGACCGCGGCCGAGCTGGTGGCCCGCGACTGGCTCCCCGAGGGACCCTTCCAGCTCGGCATCACGGCCGGCGCCTCCACCCCGAACAACAAGATCGGAGAGGCGCTGGCGCGCGTGCTGGCGATCCGGGGGGAGCTGCCGCGGCGGGAGGCGCCCGACGAGAGGGTGGAGGCCGGCGGCGCCAGACCGGTCAGGCTGCCGTCCCTGCCCGTCCAGACCACGGCCACTCCGCGACACTAGCTCGGCGGCGAGCTGTCCCGGCCCGCGGGCGTGGGATGCCGCTCCGCCCGGCTATATGTGAATCGCCCTGCCCAGCGCTGACAGCGCTCCCTCCGCCACGGCCTCGGAGAGGGTCGGGTGCGGGTGCATCGCCTTCTCCATCTCCTCGACCGTCGCCTCCAGGTGACGGCCCACCACGAATTCGGCGATGAGCTCGGTCGCGCCCGGTCCCACGATGTGCGCGCCCAGGATCTCGGAGTAGCGCGTGTCGCGGATGACCTTCAGGAAGCCCTCCGAGTCGCCCGCCGCCAGCGCGCGCCCGTTGCCCACCCACGGGAACCTGCCCACCTCGATGTCGTGGCCGGCCTCCCGGGCCTGGGCCTCGGTGAGCCCGACGGACGCGACCTCCGGGTGGCAGTAGGTGCAGTTGGGGATGTTGCCGTAGTCCACGGTCCCGTGTCCGGCTCCGGCGATGTGCTCCACCGCCACGATGCCCTCGTGCGACCCCTTGTGGGCGAGCAGGGGCGGGCCGGCGCAGTCGCCGATGGCGAAGATGCCGGGCACGCTGGTCTCCATGTGCTCGCTGACCTCGACGAAGCCGTCGCGGGTGGCCACCCCGGCCCTCTCCAGCCCGATGTCCTCGATGTTGGGGACGCGGCCGACGGCCGACAGGACATAGTCGGCCTCGAGCACGCGTTCCCTGCCGGCGCCGTCCTGCACCGTCAGCCGGACGCCGGAGTCGTGGATCTCGGTGTTCTGCAAGCTCGTGCTCGTGAGAATCTCCATCCCGCGGCGCTTGTAGCTCCGCGCCACCGCCTGCGAGACCTCTTCATCCTCCACGGGAAGAATGCGGTCGAGCATCTCGACCACCGTGACCTTGGAGCCGTAGGCGGCGTAGATGTCCGCGAACTCGATGCCCACCGCGCCCGCGCCCACGATCACCAGGTGAGCCGGGGCCTCCTGCTGGAAGAGGGCGTGGGTGGACGACCAGATGCGCTCGCCGTCGATGATCAGCACGGGAATGTCGCGGGGCCGCGAGCCGGTGGCGATGATGACGTTGCGCCCGTGATAGCGCTGCGATTCGCCGTCGCCGTTCTGCACCTCCACGGTGCCTCCGCCGGCCAGTCGCCCGTAGCCCTCGATGTGGGTCACCCCGTTCTTCCTGAAGAGATGGCCGATGCCGCGCACCAGCCGCGAGGCGACGTTGCGGCTGCGCTTCTGCGCGGGGCCCAGGTCCACCCCCATTTCGCCCAGCATGATGCCGTGCTGCCTGGCCTTCTTCAGCTGGCCGACCAGGAGCGCGCTCGAGAGCAGGGCCTTGGTGGGGATGCAGCCCACGTTCAGGCACACCCCGCCCAGCTCCTCGTACTCGACGCAGGCCGCGCTCATTCCGAGCTGGGCCGCGCGGATGGCCGCGACGTAGCCGCCCGGGCCGCTGCCGATGACGATCACGTCGTAGTTTTTTCGGGCGTCGGTCACTTCTTCACCTCCGATTCAGTGCGGGAACCCGGAGAAGTGTAGGAGAGCCGGTGCGGGTTGCAACCCCCGTGCCCGGCTTCTTTGTCCACTGCCGTGGGCTGGTTATATTGCGCGTTCTTCGGGACGTGGCGCAGTCCGGTAGCGCACCTGAATGGGGTTCAGGGGGTCGCCGGTTCGAATCCGGCCGTCCCGATTCTTCGGGTCAAGAGTGTCGCGGACACGACGTTAATTCCGTCCGGCAAGGAGCGACTCATGCGGCTGCACCTGAGTGTTCTCCCGGGTTTTCTCGCCCTGTTCCTCGCATCGCCCGCCCTCTCCCTGGTGGCCAATCCCCCTCCGGCCCAGGCCGGCGCGGGCGCGGTTTCGGTCGGCTTCAGCCACGTCTGCACCCTGGGGGAGGATGGGGCGGCGAGCTGCCGGGGCGCCAACGCCAGCGGGCAGCTGGGCGACGGAGGCAGCGCCGACCGCGCCGAACCGGCCCCGGTGTCCGGCGGGCTGACCTTCCAGTCGATCTCGGTCGGCCACGGGCACGCCTGCGGCGTGACGGCCGACGGCGCCGTCCACTGCTGGGGCAGAAACGGCTACGGGGAACTGGGGGACGGCTCCACCACCAACCGGACGGAACCGGTGCGCGTGGCCGGGGACATGGCCTTCGAGGCGGTCGCGGCCGGCACCAACCACACCTGCGCGCTCACCGGCGACGGCGAGGCGTACTGCTGGGGGCTGAACAGCTCGGCCCAGCTGGGTGTGGCGGCCGGCAGCCCGAGCGGCACGCCGGTGCGGGTTGAGACCGACACCCGCTTCGAGTCGATTACCGCCGGCGTCGACCACACCTGCGCGCTGGCCGGGAACGGGCGCGCCACCTGCTGGGGCTCGAACGATTTCGTCGAGCTCGGCGACAGCACCCGGGCCCTCGGCTCGGCCCAGCCCGGCGAAGTCGATGGACCGAGATACGACGTGCTTTCCGCCGGGAGCAACCGCACCTGCGGGGTCACCGGCGGCGGCGACGCGTACTGCTGGGGCAACAACAACTACGGCGTGCTGGGCGACGGCACCGAGGAGCGCCGCGGCGGGCCGACCGAAGTGGCCGGCGGGCACGACTTCTCCAGCATCAGTTCCGGCGGCGTGCACACCTGCGCGCTCACCGACGACGGCGAAGCCTACTGCTGGGGCCTGAACACCTTCGGCCAGCTGGGCGACGGCTCGACCACCAACCGCCTCGAACCGGTCGAGGTCACGGGCGGCCACACCTTCGAGTCGATCTCGGCGGGCAACTACGGCACCTGCGCGATTACCGCGGCGGGCGAGGTCTACTGCTGGGGCCGGGTGACCGGGATGGGAGGGTACGAGGAGGGCGAGGGGATGGACACCGAGCCCACGCTGGTGGGCGGGGAGCCATCCTCCGGCGAGACCGGCTCCGCGGGGACCCCCGACGCTGGCCCGGATGCCGCGGACAGAGGCCGCGAGTGGGCCGCGCTGGCCACCTCCCTCGGCGCCCTCTCCGCGCAAACTCCTCCGCGCACGGTTCAGCCGGGAGCGCCGGGGGAGGAGACGCGCGTGCTGGAGCCGGGCGAACTCGACGGCACCGAACTTCCCCCGCACACGGAAGCCGATCTTCGCTTCATGCGCGGGATGATCCCGCATCACGCCCAGGCGCTGGACATGGTGGACCTGCTCCGGGAACGCACGTCCAATCCGCGGCTGCATCGGCTGGCCCTGCGCATCGAGATCTCGCAGAAGGACGAGATCGCGATGATGCAGCGCTGGCTGCACGACCGGGGCGAGGAAACCCACGGCGCCATGGCGCAACACGGACACGGCGGCATGATGGACGAACTCATGCCGGGGATGCTCTCGCCGGAACAGATGGCGCAACTCGCGGAGGCGCGCGACGCCGATTTCGACCGCCTCTTCCTGGGATTCATGATCGACCACCACGAGGGCGCGCTGGTCATGGTCGAGGAATTGTTTGCGAGCCCGGGCGCGGGACAGGGGTCCGCCATCTACCACTTCGCATCGGATGTGGAAGCGGACCAGGAAATGGAGATTCGGCGCATGCGCGCGCTGCTGGAGGGCGGCAGCTGACGTGATTCACTCCCGCGCTACCCGACTCGGGCCTGCCCGACCCGGGCCAGGCGCGGAACCTGGTTGGAGAAAGGGGACGATGAAGAAGCGGTTTCAGATGATTGGAGGACCGATGGGGATGCGCGCGTTGAGGATGACCATCGTAATGGCGGCATTGGGGCTCCCGGCATACGCGGCCGCCCAGGCCGTTCCGCCGGGACAGCCGCGGCCCGAGGAACTCGCGGAGGTACGCGCCGACTCCCTGGCCGAACCGGCGCTCCCGGCCTTCGACTGGGACATCCTCGATCCGCGGGTGAACCTGGCGGCCGGCTGGCTCGACGCCGAGAGCGCCATCCGGAACCTCGAGCTGGTGGCGACCACGCCCCGTCCGGAGGGCTTCTTCAACCCGGAGACGCCGCGTCAGGGCGCCGGCTTCTCCAACACGGATCTCGCCTTTCAGGGGAATTACCTCTTCCAGGGCAACTACAACGGCTTTCAGGTCTACGACATCTCCGATCCCGGCAACATCGAACTGCACGTCGCGGTGGTGTGCCCCGGCGGCCAGGGCGACGTGTCGATCTACGGTGACCTGCTCTTCATGTCCGCCCAGGAGACCCGCGGCCGGCTCGACTGCGGCACCGAGGGCGTCCAGGACAGCGTGAGCGTGGAGCGCTTCCGCGGGGTGCGCATCTTCGACCTGTCGAACCTGGAGGCGCCCCGGCAGGTGGCGGCCGTCCAGACCTGCCGCGGCTCGCACACGCACACCGTGGTCACCGACCCCAATGACGACGAGAACGTCTACGTCTACGTCTCCGGCACATCCGGGGTGCGTCCGGCGGACGAGCTTCCCGGGTGCTCGGGGTTGCCCCCGGAGGAGGATCCCAACACCGCGTACTTCCGCATCGAGGTGATCCAGGTACCGCTGGCGAACCCGGAGGACGCCCGCATCGTCAACATGCCGCGCATCTTCGCGGACCCCGAGACCGGCGAACTCGGCGGCCTCTGGCAGGGCGGCGACCACGGCGAGGGCACCCAGGAATCCCGTCTCACCAACCAGTGCCACGACATCACGGCCTTCCCGGAGATCGGACTCGCCGCCGGGGCCTGCGCGGGCAACGGCATCCTGCTGGACATCTCGGACCCGGTGAACCCGGTGCGCCTCGACGAGGTGGTGGATCCCAACTTCGCCTACTGGCACTCGGCCACGTTCAACAACGACGGCACCAAGATCCTCTTCACCGACGAATGGGGCGGGGGAGGCCAGCCGCGCTGCCGCTCGACCGATCCGCCCGACTGGGGCGCGAACGCCATCTTCGAAATCGTCGACGGGCAGATGGAGCTCGCCGGCTACTACAAGCTGCCGGTGCCGCAGAGCGAGCTGGAGAACTGCGTGGCCCACAACGGAGCCATCATCCCGGTGCCCGGACGCGACATCATGGTGCAGGCGTGGTACCAGGGCGGCCTGTCGATGCTCGACTTCACCGACGCATCCGACCCGGTCGAGATCGCCTTCTTCGACCGCGGCCCGCTGAGCGAGGAAGAAATGTTCACGGGCGGCTACTGGTCCACCTACTGGAACAACGGCTTCATCTACGGCGCCGAGATCACGCGCGGGCTCGACATCTTCCGGCTGAGCCCCAGCGAGCATCTCTCCCGGAACGAGATCGACGCCGCGAACATGGTGCAGGTCGAAGAGTTCAACGCGCAGCTGCAGCCGATGTTCACCTGGCCGGCACACCCCGCCGTGGCGGGATCGTACCTCGACCAGCTGGAGCGGGCCGGCGACATCCAGCCCTCGCTGCTGCGGCAGTCGCGGGAGGTCCTGGCCGCCGCCCGATCCATGCCGGGAGCCGACGTGGCCGCCCGGCTGCATGAGACCGCGTCCGCCCTCGACGCGAACGCCGACGAGGTGAATGCGGGCGAGCGGCTGGGCGACGCGCCGCGCCAGCGCTGGCTGGCCCAGGCCATGCGGGAGCTGGCGGCGTCGATGGATTAGGGTCGAAGTGAAGACGGCCCGGAAGCGCGTAGAACTGCCTTGCATTCTCTTCGCACTCGTTTGGGTCGCCTGCGCGGAGCCAGCCAATCGCGGCGAGGCTTCCGCGGCGGGCTCCGCATCGCCCGCGGCCGGAGACGCCCCCCTCCCCACGGCCCTCTGGCACGACGCTACGGACGAACTCCTCCCCGCCACGGCCGAATGGACCAACAAGGTCGAGCTCGCCGACATCGACGGAGACGGCCGCATCGACCTGCTGTTCGCGAACGGCGGCAACTATTCCGAGCCGGGTGAGCCCGAGCTGAACCGGGCGTTCGCCAACCGCGGCCCGGGGCAGCCCTTCGAGGAGGTGACCGGCCGGGTGTTCGGCTCCACGCCGGACCTGGCGCGGGTGATCAAGGCGCGCGACTTCGACGGAGACGGCGATGCCGACATCATCGTCGGGGCGACCTACCAGACCCAAAGCAGGCTGTACATGGGAACGGGAGAGGGCGCGTTCGAGGAGCGCACGGCAACCCACCTCCCCCGGCTCCCGCTCAGCCTGGGCGACGCCGAGCCCGGGGACGTGGACCTGGACGGCGACCTCGACCTGGTGCTCGCGGACTGGGGACCCGGCAACAACATGACCAACGAGGGCGGCCGAACGCGCCTCTGGCTGAACGACGGCACGGGCCGCTTCACCGACGCCACCGAAGGCCGCATGCCCGCGACCCTGGTCCGCTTCTCCTGGGACCTCGAGCTGGTCGATGTCGACAATGACTTCGACCTGGATGTCCTGGTGTCCTGCAAGCGCTGCGCGGGCAGCCTGCTCTATCGTAACGACGGCACCGGCGTCTTCGAGGAGGACCCGCGCGGGCTGCCGCAGTACACGAACAACTACGAGTTCGAGGCGATGGATCTCGACGGCGACGAATTCCTCGACCTCGTGACCATCAACGACGGCGAGATCGTCGGCGAACGGGGCGCCCGACGGCGCGAGCACGTTTTCCGCAACGACGGCGAGGGCCGGTTCGTGGATGCGACGGATGCGTGGTGGCCGGCTTCCGACAACATCGGAGAGGACGACAACGTCGTCGCCTTTCTCGACTTCGATTCCGACTTCGACGCCGATTTCCTGATCGGCTCGCTCAGCGGCCCCGATCGCCTGCTGATCAACGACGGCAGCGGCCGGCTGCGCCTGGCGACCGAGGTGTTCACCGGCGCGGAGACGCCCGGCACGCTGGGCATGGCCATCGCCGACCTCGACGGAGACGGGCGCATCGACGTGGTGCAATCCCAGGGCGAGCATCCCACGGGCATCCAGGAGCGCATCTTCCTTGGGCGGGGGCTGGCAGCCTACAATGCTGTGCCCGTGGTGGGGACGCCGATGACAGTCCCGGACGGCGACAGCGCGCTCGTCCTGGTCCGCATCCACCAGCGCAAGAGCCCGTCGCTCGCGGCCGAGTGGGAGAGCGTCGAGGTGACGTGGGAATCCGAAAACAGCGAAGGGACGGTCCCGATGCGCTGGTACGGCGAGTACCTCTGGCGGGCGCGGATTCCGCTGGAGGCGGGGCCGTCGATCATCGACGCGAGGGCTGCGGCCGGGGGCCGGACGCGTCTCGAACCACGGTCCTGACGGCGCGGATTGACATGGCCTGATCGGGGCCCGGATGGAGGACCGAGCGCATGAAGCCCCCGAATCCCCTCACGCACCGCAGCGTCTCTCTCAGCATCGTTGCCCTGTTGGTGTGGTTGTCTCCCGCGGTACCGGCGACGGCCCAGACCACCGGGATCATCGAAGGCACGGTCGTGGGCGCGAACGGTTTTCCGATGTCCGGTGCGCTGGTGACGCTGACCGGCACCGCCGCGAGCCGGGAGAGCGTCGCGACCGCCGATGGCTCATTCCGGTTCGCGGATCTGGCGGCCGGCGACTACGTCGTGACGGCGAGGCTTCCCGGTTTCGAGACGGCGGAACTCCAGGTCGCGCTCGAGGCGGGCGCCACCCGGACGGCCCAGCTGGTTCTGCAGGTCACCTATCTGTTCGACACACTCAGCGTCGTGGCCGAGGAGCCCCGGATCTTCGCGCGCAACTTCGTCCCCGAGTCGATGATCCGGCAGCAGTCGACCATCACCAGCGTGGCCGCGGTGGTGGACAACCTCCCCGGGGTATCGGTCCAGGAGGGGGATGCGTACGGCTTCGACGACTGGTCGAGCAACGTCGCCGTGCGCGGCTTCCAGGTGACCATCAGCGAAGCGCAGATCGGGACGACCATCGACGGGTTTCCGAACGGCACCTCCGACTACTTCAGCGGCGCCAAGGCGAATCGCTTCGTCGACCCGATGAACCTCGCGAGCGTCGAGGTCTCGCAGGGCACCGCCGACATCGCCTCGCGATCCGTGGAGGCGCTGGGCGGCACCTTCAACTACCTCACCAGCGATCCGGCGGCGGAGCGCACCTACACGGCGTCCGCCACCATCGGTGAGAACGGGGGCGAGCGCTTCTTCATGCGGGTCGACACCGGACCGTTGTTCGGCGGGGCGACGCGCGCCTGGATCGCCGGCGTGCGGCAGGAAGCGACCGACTGGGTGCAGGGCTCCGCGAGGAACGAACGGGAGCACCTCGCCGCCAAGCTGGTTTCGGCGCACGGGTCGCTCGATCTCACGAGCTACATCTCATACGACGCCATCCACGAGGACACCTATCAGCGGCTCTACAGCGACTCCGACTTCAGGGCCAACCCGCGCTGGGACCGGCTGGTCGGCGACTGGCCGGGGGTGCCGTACCTGAACCAGTTCTACCGGCCCGGCTGGCAGACCCGGCGCAACAACACGCTCGCCTACCTCAGGGCGAACTGGGCGCAGAGCGAGCTGAGTTCGCTGAGCGCGGGCATCTACTACCATCGCAACCGGGGCCGCGGCGACTGGCTGCCCCCGTACATCGTCGACCTGGTCGACGACCGCGGCGGACCGGAATCCGAGCTCGCAGGCTACGCGCCGATCCGGGGCGGCGCGCAACTCGGGCTCATCCGCTTCGTGGACGGGAACGGCGTCGCCGTCGAACCGACCCCCGGCTGCACCTCCTCCTACATCTTCAACTACTACGGCTCGGGCGGCGCGGCGGTCGACCCGGCGTGCCACCCGGGGGCAACGGCGGTGCAGTCATACCGCCACAGCCACTACGGGAAGGACCGCTTCGGCCTGACCCTCGACGAAGAGTGGTCCGCCACCCTCGGCAGGGCCGGCAGCGCGCTCCGGGCCGGCATCTGGTACGAGGGTTCAACGCGCCACCTGGGCCGGGACTGGCACCGCATGCTCGACCCCACGCTCAGCTTCAAGTGGGACGAGCAGGCAAACCCTATCTGATTCACATCTGATTGGGGTGATTGAACTTAGGGGAATCACTGACCCGATTCCCGCCATTGCGTTCCCGCCAATTGCGAAAGTCTCAGGCGCGAGCCCTCCGGCGGTTTTCCAGAGCCTTCCTGAGCTGTCCCTCGTCGGCTCGCTGGTAACGCAGACTGCCAAAGCGCCGAATCACGGCAGGAGATCACGTAAGTCAAACTGGGACTGCACGATCTGCCACTCTTGCCATGGGACCATATCCGATCTGATCGGGGCGCGGAAGCGGGAAAACCGGAGTCAATTGGCGGGACTCCCGAGCATTCACAATACCTTCTCGGAGACCGGCTTGCGAGTCGGCGTCCGAAGATTGCCTTTTCCGGGAAGGCTGGCCCGGTGGGCGGGAAGACACGGGCGCAGAAGACGTGGCCCGTGCGGGCTCCTGCCACGAATCCCGAGCCGACCCCCGATGCCAACTCTCGGATCCGGTCGCCCCACCGCTCGATTCCCTTCCTATAGGCGGCAAGCGGCCTATGTGTTGATGCCGTTGACTTGATGATGCCGGTCCCAGTGTTTCTCGATCAACTGACCGAACCCGTGGCGCTCCTTCTCGCGGCGCACCACCCGCAGCCACGCGTGGTCTTCGTCGAAATAGCCCCCTTCGTCGTCTTCCAGATCCGCCGCGGCGAAAACGTCGGGTAGGTTCAGTAGGGGTTCGAGGGCGTTGATTTCCCCCTCGTCATCGTCCGTCGGTTCATAGAGACCCAACCTTGACAGGACCCGCTTGACGAGCCTGGGGACGGTGAAGGAAGTCAACAGCAGGTGTTGGCGAACAGTCCACCGCGACGGCAGCGCGCTCTCGTCGTTGCCGTGCGCCAAGTGCCCGCGACAGACGTGTAGGTCGAAAGCCCAGCAGGCCCGGAGGCTGTCCTTCGTCCACGGCTTATCGGTCGGTGGTGCTCGCCATTCGTCCCGGGGCACCTGTCGGCTTGGGTTCCACACCGTGGCGAACCTCTGGTGGAATCGATCCTTGCCCCAGCGGATTCCCAGAATCTGTTCCATCGCCGCGTACGTCAGCACCAACTCCGTGTCCATGGACATGTCCGGCGCGTCGGTGTTGGCCTGGTTGAACAGGACGATACCGCGGTACAACCCCATCCACTCATCACGGGATCGGGACTGTAGCAGCGCTTCGAGCAAGGCGCGGTCAGGCTTGATCTGCTTGCCGCCGTGGCACACATGCGCTGGCACCTGGACCCTGTAGTGGTCCTCGGTGACTCTCGACCATTGGACCCCATGGCGTCGGCGCATTTCCATGAACGCGCCACCCCGCGGATCCTCGAACGCCTGAATCACAAGGCGCAGGTCGTCGCGGTTGCAGTAGTCGTAGCCAAAGAACTCCCGAGCAGCCAAGGCGGCGAAGGCGAACAACTCCGCGAACAGAAACAGGTCTGCCCTGTCCTCATCGGACGGATGCTCCGTCAGTTCCCGGCCGTGGGCCTCCAAGATGACCGCAGTGCGGATCGGCTCGTCCCGGAGATCGCGATACGGAGCCAGGACGGCATCGATGGTCGCTTGGCGCTCGGCATCCGGTCCCGGCAGTCTTCCCCGCACGAACCTCCGCAACGAGTAGCCCTGGGTCTCGATGTCGCACGCGATCTCCATCCATGGAAAGAAAGCCAGTTGGGGCATGTTGCTCGTCTGTTCTTCGCGATCCCGGCATGACACTGGGCTATTCCGGCAAGGCGGAATACCCAACGATCCTGAGTCCGGCCGCTTGAAACCTCGCCCGAAACGACCGAACTTGGTAGTGGCCTTCGAGGCTTTCAGCGAGGCGCGGACGGACAGCGGCTCGCCCAACGATCACGCGGAACACAGGCCGATCCAGCCGGGTGCCCGGCACCCCAAGGGCGATCATGGCGCGACGAAAAGGCAAGGCGGGGCGGAACATCGCCACCTACGAGCATCCCGACAAGAAGCGCGTTAACAACCCGCCCGTGGGCTTGGTGACCCCGGAGACCGACCGCGACGCGGCCGACAAGACCTACGCTCACGATCCGCATCTCGATCCTCATCTCTCCTGGGCCGGCAAGGCGGAGCACACTTCGTTCGAGGTGCCTACGGTGTCGCTGCACGTCCACGAGCGTATCGACCCCCACGCGATCATCGAAGCGGTGCGGAGGACGAGGGACGCGGACGAGCAGGGATCGCTGTTCGCCACGCCCGAGGAGAATCCGCCGCTACGACAGGCCATCGAGTTCTACCGTCACCGGCACAACTGGACCAACCGCCTGATCGCGGGCGACAGCCTTCTCGTCACGAACAGCCTGATCGAAAAGGAGGGGTTGGGAGGACAGGTCCAGATGGTTTACCTCGACCCGCCCTACGGCATCCGCTACGGTTCCAACTTCCAGCCGTTCGTCAACCGGCGCGACGTGACCGACGGCAAGGATGCCGACCTTACGGCTGAGCCCGAGCAGATTCGCGCGTTCCGGGACACTTGGGAGCTCGGCATTCACTCCTATCTCTCCTATCTGCGGGACCGTTTGCTGCTGGCCCGCGAGCTTCTCCACGAGAGCGGAAGCTGTTTCGTGCAGATCGGCAAGGAGAACGTCCATCGAGTCGGTGTGGTCATGGACGACATCTTCGGCGCAGACAACCGGCTGGCGACGATTTCCTACGCGACCACCGGCGGCAGTTCGGCCAGGACCCTGCCGCAGGTGGCCGATTATCTCCTGTGGTACGCCAAGGACCGGAACCGTGCGAAGTACCGGCAGTTGTACGAGCCGCTCAGCCGTGCCGAGGTGATTCGTTTCTTCAATTGGCATGTCATGGTGGAGCTGCCCGACGGCCAGTGCCGCGGACCAACCACGGAAGAGCGTTTCGACCCCGACAAGTACCTGCCCGAGGGTGCGCGCATTTGCCGACGAATGCCTCTTATGTCCCGCGGGGTCTCCACGACTGGCCGATCCGATGCCTATGAGTGGAATGGCCGTGTGTTTCGAGTTCCTACAGGCCAGCAATGGCGTGTCTCGGCAAGTGGGCTGGACCGACTAACCAGCCTCGGGAGACTGGAGGCCCAAGAGGGCCAGACGCAGCTCATGTGGAAGAAGTACGAGAGCGAGGTCCCCGGCCGGAGGATCCACAACATCTGGCCCGCCCAGATGTCGCCCACCGACAAGCGCTATGTGGTCGAAACGGCTACCAAGGTGATCCAGCGCTGCATCCTGATGACGACGGACCCGGGCGATCTCGTCTTCGATCCGACCTGCGGCAGCGGAACCACGGCATACGTCGCGGAGCAATGGGGTCGGCGCTGGATCACCTGCGACACGTCTCGCGTCGCGACCGCCCTTGCCAAGCAGCGCCTCATGACGGCGAACTTCGACTACCACGACTTGGCCCGTCCAGATGAGGGGGTCGGGGGCGGGTTCCTGTACCGCACCGTTCCCAAGGTATCGGCGAAGACACTCGCATACGATGAGCCTCCCGCCGAAGTCGTTCTTTACGACCAGCCCGAACCGGACCGCTCGAAGGCCCGTGTCACCGGCCCCTTTACCGTCGAAGCGGTCCCCGCGCCCACGGTGCTCCCTCTCGACGAAGTGGCCGAGCGGGATGCGCTACCGGCGGACGACTCGGTGGCGCGGACGGGGCCGACGATTCGGGAGGGTGACTGGCGCGACGAGCTTCTTAAGACGGGCATTCGGGGCAAGGACGGCCAGCGCATTGGGTTCGTGCGACTGGAACCGCTACCCGGCCAGAGGCACCTCCACGCCGAGGGCGAGACGAGACCCGACGAAGCAGCGTCGCGGGGGACGCAAGACGCCGCGCTTGGAGATCGGGCTGTGGTGTCGTTTGGCCCCAATCATGCGCCGATGGAGCAACGGCAGGTGGCGCGCGCAATCGAAGAAGCATCGCTCTTGGTTCCGAGACCGGCGGTAATCGTCTTCGCGGCCTTCCAGTTCGACCCCGAGGCGTCCAAGGACATCGACGAGACAAGCTGGCCCGGCGTCACGTTGCTCAAGGCCCAGATGAACGCGGACCTGCTGACCGACGACCTCAAGAGGAAGCGGGCGAGCAACGAGAGCTTCTGGCTCGTCGGCCAGCCCGACGTGGCGCTCGAACGCCTATCCGGGGGGAAGGACGAGGGCAAGTTCCGCGTCTCGGTGCAAGGGTTCGACTACTACAACACGAAGACCGGGAACGTCGAGTCCGGCAACGCCGAGAAGATCGCACTCTGGATGCTGGATCCCGACTACGACGGGCGCAGCCTGTTTCCGCACCAGGTGTTCTTCCCGATGGCCGGAGGCAAGGACGGCTGGACCAAGCTGGCGAAGGCCCTCAAGGCGGAGATCGACGCGACCCGGATGGAAGCCTACCGTGGGACGGTGTCGCTACCGTTCGAGACGGGCGAGCACGGGCGCGCGGCGGTCAAGATCGTGGACGACCGGGGCGTCGAAAGCCTCAAGATCGTGGAGTTGGCGTAATGGAGGCCTCGGTGCGAGCGGGAACCGTAGAGATGCGGGACCGCGAGCGGCTGGCCGCCCGCTTGGGCGTTCCCATGAGCGGAATCGCAGCCTTCTGTGACCGCTGGGGGGTGGAGGAACTGGCGCTGTTCGGATCGGTGCTGCGCGACGACTTCGGGCCGGACAGCGACATCGACGTTCTCGTCCGCTTCAAGCCGGGACGGACGCCGGGATTGTTTGTAGCCGCCAGGATCAGAAGGGAACTGGCCGACATGTGCCGCCGCCGGGTCGATCTGGTACATCGTCCCACGATCGAAAGGAGCCGGAACTACATTCGGCGGAAGAAGATTCTGGAGTCCGCGAGGGTGTTCTATGTCGCGTGAGGAGTCCGAATACTTGCTAGACATGGTTCTCGCCGCCAGAAAGGCCGTGTCGTTCACGGAGGGCATGTCGTTCGCCGACTTCGCCTTGGATGAGAGAACCGTTTTTTCGGCTACGAAGGCGGTCGAGATCGTCGGTGAGGCCGCAGCACAAGTGAGCAGGGATACGCGGCAGGCTCACCCGGACATCCCGTGGCGTGATATCATCGCCATGCGAAATCGTCTCGTGCATGCCTATTTCGAGATCAACCTGGAGCTCGTCTGGCGAACGGTTCGTCACGACCTTCCGGATCTGATCGACCGACTGGAGCCGCTGGTCCCGCCGGAGGCCGAATAATGCCCAGCGCGACCATCGACCGGCTTATCGTCAATTCCCCGTACGATGAACCGGCCAGATATTGGCGCTACGATCGCGCCACGCGCCTGTTCAATCTTGAAGAGGGCCGCAGGCCTGCTGGGTACGTGGTGGCGTCTGGCGACGCCGCTGGGTTCGACGATCCCGGCGTGTTCCGCGAAATTGCGCTCGTCAACCGGATTCGAGAGCGGGTCAAGACGTGGCGTGCCAAAGGCTATCCCGGCATGACGGGGATCACCAAGCGATTGCTGGAGCACTGGTACGATCCCGAGGAGTTCGAGAGCCGCAGGTTTTTCTTCTGTCAGCTTGAGGCGGCCGAGACGCTCATCTGGCTGGCCGAGGCCCCCTCGAGCGAGCGGGTGGGGATCGACATCCCGTCCGACGGCGGCGCGCTCAAGCGCCTCTGCGCCAAGATGGCTACCGGATCGGGCAAGACCGTGGTCATGGCCATGGTCATCGCTTGGCACGTTCTCAACAAGGTCGCGAACCCCCGCGATGTCCGGTTCTCGAAGAACATCCTTGTGGTAGCCCCCGGCCTTACCGTGCGGAGTCGCTTGGCCGTTCTCAATCCTTCCCACCCCGAGAACTACTACGAGGAGTTCCGCGTCGTGCCTCCGGCGCTGCGGGACAAGCTGCGCCGCGGAAAGGTCGTTATCCGCAACTGGCACGCGCTCAACTGGGAGACGGAGGAGCGGATCACCAAGAAGCGGGGCGTCAACAAGCGCGGCCCCAAGAGCGATGCCGCTTATGTCAGGGACGTGCTCGGCGAGATGGCGAGCGCACGGAACCTGCTAGTCATCAACGACGAGGCACATCACGCGTGGCGGGTTCCGGCAGGCGGCAAGGTAAAGGGGGTCCTGAAGAGAACCGTCGAGGAAGCGACCAAGTGGGTTGGCGGGTTGGACCGCATCCACGGGGTGCGGGGCATTCTCGCCTGCTACGACTTCTCCGCGACGCCGTTCGTGCCATCGGGCAGGCGAAGCTCCGAAGAAGCGTTGTTCGGATGGATCGTGAGCGACTTCGGCTTGAACGACGCAATCGAGTCGGGCCTCGTGAAGACGCCGAGGGTGGTGATCCGCGACGATGCGGTGCCGGACGCCAAGACCTACAAGTCGCGTCTCTACCACATCTACCAGGATCCCGAGGTCAAGGACGACCTGAACCGCCGGGCCAAGGCCGAGGAACCGTTGCCGGACTTGGTGACGAACGGCTACTACCTGCTCGGCTACGACTGGCGGGAGACCGCCAAGGACTGGACTGAGAAGGGTGCCGCCACGCCCCCGGTGATGATCACCGTCGCCAACCGAACCGAGACGGCCGCCCGGATCAAGCACGCGTTCGACCGCAAGCGGGTCCGAATCGACGAGCTATGCGACCCGGAGCGGACACTGCATATCGACTCGAAGGTTCTGGCGGCGGCTGAGGCGTCTGAGGAACCGATCGCCAGAATCGGGACCGAAGACGCGAGGACCCCTGCGTCCAACGGCGGCGGTCGCAAGTTCACCAGAAAACAACGGGCCGAACTGTTACGTCGGCAGGTGGACACCGTGGGCCGCCTGGGACATCCGGGCGAGCGAATTCAGAACGTCATTTCGGTCGGGATGCTGTCGGAAGGTTGGGACGCCAAGACCGTGACCCACATCATGGGTCTCCGGGCGTTCACCAGCCAGCTTCTTTGCGAGCAGGTGGTGGGACGCGGTCTTCGCCGCACGTCGTATGACGTGAACCCCGAGACCGGCCTGTTTGAGGCGGAACACGTCAACGTCTTCGGCGTGCCTTTCACCTTCCTGCCCCACGAGAGCCGGGAGGACGGCCCTCCACCTCCGCAGAAACCCAAGACCGCCATTGAGCCGGTCGCGGACAGAGAAGCGGACTTCTCGATCTCCTGGCCCAACGTCGTGCGCGTCGATCACGCCTACCGCCCGCGACTTTCGCTTGATATGGACCAGGTGGAGCCGCTGTACCTCGATGCGGCCCAGACGGCGCAGCTTGCAGAACTCGCGCCGACCATCGACGGCAAGCCGGACACCACCAAGATCGACTCTATAAGCCTGGAAGGCCTCGCCCGCGAATTTCGCACCCAGAAGATCGTCTTCGAGACAGCACGGGACGTGTACGACCAGATGGGGGCGAACTGGCCGGGGGGCCAGATGTTCCTGCTCGCGCAACTCGTCCGGCTCGTCGAACGGTTCATGCGATCCGGCAGGATCGTCGTCACTCCGGAACCTTTCGCTGCCGCCGATCTCAAGCGGCGGCTGGTCGTCACGCTGAACATGACCAAGGTGGTGCAGCACATCTGGGAAGCCATCCGACACGAGAATGCCGCGAGGATCGAGCCGATCTTCGACCGTGACCAGCCGATCCGCGCCACCGGAGACATGCGCACTTGGTTTACCGGGAAGCCGTGCGGACCCGCAGCCCGCAGCCATATCAACTTCTGCGTCTTTGACGGCACTTGGGAGGCGTCGGACGCCTTCGCGCTGGACCACGCCCCGGAGGTGGCCGCGTGGGTGAAGAACGACCATCTCGGCTTCGAGGTGTTCTACGTCCATCGGGGCGTGGTGCGGAAGTACCGTCCAGATTTTCTGATCCGGCTCAAGTCGGGCGACATGCTGGTACTGGAAACGAAGGGCCGGGACAGCGACCAAGACAGGACCAAGCGCAAGTACCTCGCCGAATGGGCTGAAGCCGTCAACGCCCATGGCGGATTCGGACGCTGGCGTTGGGATGTCGCCCTGAATCCCGGCGAAATCCACGGCATCCTCGCACGCCACTCTCGGGCTGACTCCTGACGCACCCCGGCAGACTCCCACGCGGGTCCGCTTTCCGAGTCGATCCGCAACCGCCCGTCCCTGCGGATTCGGAACATCCTTGATCCTCAAGGTCTCGGTGTTTCCGACAGCCCGTGGACACCCAAAGCAAGGCGGTGCTTTCAGAGGATGCGGGGGTGGGATCGTTCGCCGCACTGGTCTTCGTCCGACCGCCAGCCGGGCCTCGCGAGGTGCGTCTGAACGGGTTCCCCGGAGCGCTCGCGGAGGTGACCCGCAACCGATTCGGCGGCGGCCGGTGCGGGGGTCCCAGGGATTCCATCTCGACCGGCTTGGGGTGATGTGAGGCCCGTGATGCTGAGCCGATATGCAACGCGATCCGGTCGTCGTAACAGCTTGGCCCGTTGACAGATGCGTGGATTGTAACAAGTATGCGGGCAGTGAGCGTGGTGGCTTTTGTCGAAAGGGTAGTAGCCTCGATGCTATGGAGATTGTCCACAACCAGTCGAGGGCGCAGAAATGGCAAGACGGCACAGTACGAATGACGCCTACCACCCTCACTCAAATGCCGGTCGCGATCGAAGCGATGTGGATTACAACTGGCCCACAACGCTCCGCGTGCCGTCGGATGGCCCGAAGCTAGTCTACCTCGATCTCAATCACTGGGTGTCGCTTGCGAAGGCTTTGTCTGGACATGGAGATGGGGAGCGCTACGGCTCCATTCTCGCCGCCTGCCAAACCGCTGCGGAGGAGCAGTATGCTGTGTTTCCGATTTCGGACTCCATCTACATGGAGATCGCGAAGATCGGGCAGTACCGTCAGCGCTGCGACCTTCGACGAGTGATTGAGCGGCTCTCAGGGTACGTCGCAGTTCCTGCCCGATCAGTTATTTCAAGGCACGAGATCGAAACTCTGCTCGACTCGCTGGTTGGCCCTAGTCCTCGATCAATCATCTCGATGGATTATTTGGGGTGTGGCGTGAATTGGGCCTTGGGGTTGATTGGCTTTAGGGTGATGTCTCCAGAGGGGCGCGATGTGACGGAGGAAACGCGCGCGTCGCATCCCCATGGGCCAGCGGCTTTTGACGCACTGTTTGCCGACGCGGAGTTGCGGCTGAGCCGAAAAGCCATCGATGGCTTTGCTCCTGGTGATGAAGCCGAGCTTGAAGCCAGCAGATACGATCGGTTGGTTCTATTTCGAGTCGCTGAAGCTAGGGCCATCCAGGAAGTTGAGCAGGTCGAGAGGTTCAACGACGATTCAAGATGGCGACGGGGCCGGATCCGCGATGTGGTCGCCGCGCGAGAGCTGCTGATCGAGATTAACAACCCTCTTTGGGAGGGCTTCGCAGCCCGCAGTGCACACCTGCCCGCATCTGCCCCTCCTGCCTCGGGTTTCCTTGAGACGGTGTTCCGGGAACGGGCGCACGCCCGCCGCGCCTTCGACTCCATGCCAAGCTTCGATGTGTCGGTGAGTATGAAGACATCGTATCACCGCGATTCAAACCATCGGTGGACGCCCAACGACATCCACGACATCGACGCGTTGAGCTCTACTCTCCCGTACTGCGACATCGTGGTGACGGACAAAGCAGTGACATCCCATGTCGAGCGAACCGGCCTTGCGGACCGTCTGAATACGATTGTGTTATCACGCTTGTGCGATTTGATCGGGCATCTCTAGAGGTCGATCAACCGACCGAAGCCTACTTCGGGTCCTTTGCGCTCAGCGTCCGCATGCGATCCCTCCGACTGGATGCTACCTAACTCTTGGCCATTTTGGCCGACCCGCGCAAGCCGGACGGCAATCGCCAAACGGGGGTAGATGGGAGTGGCGGTGGGGGCGTTCGGACCAGCCGCTGGCGTTGGCATCCTTCGGCTTCCCGACGTTATTGGACCTCCTCGACGTTATTGGACAATCGGCGATCTTTCACGGGTTGACTCGCGTGCGAGCGGCTCTTCACCGTTCGGACATGGAGACGCCGAAACACCAGTTCAACGCGCGGGTCTGCGCATCCCCCGTGGACACCTCCGCACCGTCCCCGAGGGCATTCTTGGTGAAGCCACCGATATGGACCGTAGGCACGGTCCCGCCCCCGGAAGCTCGTGAGATTGGCGCGGATCAACGTCGGCAGCTTTCGCCCCCGATGGCTGGGTTGAAACCATCTGCCTATGGTGTCCGTAATACGTTACCCTTCGGGTTGCCGGAACGTGGAGGACAGCCCGAGCGAACGAGTCGAAGAACCGGAGGAGTCGCAAGTAGTCAGGTTGATCCACCCCGAGGCGGAACCGTTGCCCGTGTCCAGCGACATGGGCGCTTGCGGAATCGTTCGCCGTACCGGCCTCCGTCCGACCTTCAGCCGCGCTTGAGCCATGCCCGCTTGAACGGGTGCCAGGGAGCGCTCGCGGAGGTGCTCTTGCACGGCGTCGGCTGCTGCGGTCGCCGGGTCCCGGACGCGGCGCCCACGGGGGTGTTTGACGCGGCTAAGGTCGTTCAGCCAGCCTACCCCTTGTCATACAATGGGGCTGGCGAGGGGTGGCCACCGCCCCCCCTTCGATCCCCCCGCTCTTCGCGCTCCCGTGGAGGTCGCGGACGGGGGCTCCGCCCCCCTTCCCCCGTGCCGGTGCGGCGTGATGCCTGAGCGCCGCACCGCCGTCGTCACCGCCCGCGTGTCGGCGACCGAGTCCGCCGACTGGCGCGCCAAGGCGAAGGCCGCCGGCGTACCCCTGTCGGCGCTGATCCGCCGGGCCATGGCCCGCACGCGGACGTGGACCGCCCGCGCGGCCGAAGTCGAACGCGAGCGCACGCGGCAGGTCTCGCGCATCGGGAACAACCTCAACCAGATCGCGCGGTGGGCCAATCGCCACAAGGGGGCGGCGGAGGCCATCGAGGTCCTCGCCCGCCTCGTCGCCATCGAGCGGGCGCTTACGGCGCTGGCCCACTTCGAGAGCACGGACCCCGACGATGCACATTAAGTTTCTGGCGCACGGGACCGGGTCGGCGCGCGCCGCGGCCAAATACCTCCTCGGGGAGCAGGACGCGGCCGGGAAGCCGCGCGAGGGCGTCGAGGTGCTGCGGGGCAACCCGGACATGGTGGCCTCCGTGGCCGACTCGCTGGAGTTCGAGCACAGGTACACGTCCGGCGTGATCGCATGGGCGCCGGACGACCATCCCACCGACAAACAGATCGAGCGCGTCCTCGACGACTTCGAGAAGACGGCCTGGGCGGGGCTCGAAGCCGACCGCTACGCATGGGCTGCCGTGCTGCACCGGGAAGAGGGCGGCGGCGCCCATGTCCACGTCCTCGCGGCCCGGTGCGACCTGGAGACCGGCCGGAGCCTCAACATTGCCCCTCCGGGCTGGCAGCGGACGTTCGATCCGCTCCGGGACGCCTTCAACCACGAGCACGGCTGGGGCCGGCCGGACGATCCGGCCAGGGCCAGAGTGCAGCAGCCCGGACACCGCGCCTACATCGAGGCGGCGCAACTGCGAACAGGGCTCCGGCTCGAAGCGTCCCCCCGCGACCTGATCCGGGACTACCTGATCCAGCGTGTCGAGCACGGCATGGTGCGCGGCCGCCGCGATGTCGCCGCCGCGCTGCGGGAGGCTGGCCTCGAAGTGCCGCGCCAAGGCAAGGACTATCTCACCGCGCTGGATCCCGAGACCGGGGACCGGTGGCGGCTGAAAGGAGAACTGTACGCATTTGACTTCGCCCGCGAACGATTTGAGCGACCGGCCGCGGAGACGGCTGGAGAGCGAGCGCAGGGAGATCGAGGAGTTGACCGCGAGCGAGCTGAGGCGGCTCGGCGAGAACTCGCGGCGCGTCGCGAGGAACGCGCTCGGTACAATCGAGCACGATACGGAGGAGGCGACCGGGCGGGTGCGCGAGTTGTTGATGAAGGCGTGGCTCAGGCCTTTGATCGTCGGCCTGAGCCTTTGGATCGGTTTCTTCGGCGGAAGCTGGGCGACGATGCGCTGGTTGGCGGGGAGCATTCAGGACCGGATCGAGACGCTCGCCGAACTGGACTACGACATCCAAGACGCGCGACAGACGCTCGCCCAACTGGAGGCGGACACCTGGGGGATCGCGCTGCTGGAGATCGAGGGGGAACGATACGTGGTGCTGCCATTCGGGACACTGGCGGACCCGGGCTGGGAAGTGCGCGACCGCCCAGCCGTGAGGCTGTCGAACAGGTGAAGGAGTTGTATGACCGCTTTAGAGGAGCAATTGACGAGGGCCTTGCGGAGACTGTCCGCGCAGTACGCGCAGGAACAGCGGCGGCACTCCGGGCAGATCGAAGCCTTGCAAGAGTACGTCGAAGTCTTGCGAGAGTACGTCGAAGCCTTGAGGCAGCACGCCGAGCGGCAGAGCGGGGAGAACGAGGTCTTGCAGCAGCAAGTCGAGCGGCTCGACGGGCAAGTGACACGCTTGGCCGAGTATTATGGGACATCCACCGCCGCGAGGCCGCGCGGTCGCGGCTGGTGATACGGCCGCCGACGCCCGGTCCGGACCGCGATGCGGGGCCGAGCCGCTGATGGCCTCCGTCGCCACCGGAAGCCCGTCGGTCTGGCGCGCGCGAACGCCCTCCGCGACCTTTGGGTCAGGCGGATCGTGCAGTCCATCATCGGAGGAATCGAATGATGGCACGCACGAAACGGGACCGGCGCAGCTACAGCGCCGGCGAGTGGGGCCGGAACCGGGTGAGGGTGTTCCCCGATCCGAAGACCGGTCTCTTCCAGATTGAGTGGCGGGAGAACGGACGCAGGCTCGCGCGGTCGCTCAAACACCGCGATTGGGCGCGCGCGAAGCGGCAGGCCGACGAGGCCGCCGCGGGCTTCGCGGTCCATGAGCCCAACGGCAAGGCCGAGGCCGAGCCCAAGCCGCTGACTCTGGGCACGCTCTTTGACATCTACGGTGAGGAGGTGACGCCCACGAAGGGCAAGGGCACGCAAGCGCGCGACCGGTACTCGACCGAGATGTTTCTCGGGTTCTTCGGACGGGACCGCGACCCGGCGACCCTCTCGCAGCGCGATTGGGACCGGTTCATCCGGGAGCGCCGCGCGGGCAGGGTCGGGGCGTCGGGCCGGCCGGTGCGCAACCGGACGATCGAATGGGACCTGACGTTCCTGATGGCCGTGCTCAACTGGGCCGCGAGGTCGAGGGACGACCAGGGCCGCCTGTTCCTCGACAGGAATCCGCTGAAGGGCCTCAGGAAGCCCACGGCGAAGAACCCCGCAAGGGTTCTCCTGACCGAGGACGAGTACAGGGCGATGCTCGGGGTTTCCCGGCAGGTCAACTGGCGATTCCACGTCGCCCTCGTGCTCGCGCACGAAACCGGTCACCGAATCGGTGCCATCCGCCAGCTGCGCTGGAGTGACATCGACTTCGAGGGCAGGGCGATCCGGTGGAGGGCCAAGCACGAGAAAACCGGCTACGAGCACGTCACGCCGATGACGGATGAGGCGGTTGCCGCCTTGGAGGAGGCGCGGCGCATGACCACCGGCACGGGAGACACTCCGGTGATGCCCGCCGGGACGGACCCTTCCCGGTGCATGGACAGTTCCTGGGCCTACCAGTTCTGGTGCAGGGCGCAGAAGCGGGCGGGCTTGGAGCCCAAGCGCGGCAGGGGCTGGCACTCGCTCAGGCGAAAGTTCGCTTCCGACTTGATGGACCTTCCCCTCAAGGTCCTGTGCCAGCTTGGCGGCTGGAAGAACGCCCACACGGTTCTGCGCTGCTATCAGAGAGCCGACGAGGGACAACTCAGGGAGGCGCTGGAGAGCCGCCGCAGGGTTCAGGTCTGAGAATCCCGATCAGCGGGAATCAAACGGCGGGAACCGGCTCGTCGAAACCCGTAAGTAACACGGGTACAAAAAGATACGAATCTGGTTCCGTCCGCTGGTAACATTGGAGGACCGTCTTTGCCTCCTTCCAGCCGCCGAGTTCACAGAGGACCTTGAGCGGCTGGTCCATCAGGTCGGAAGCAAACTTGCGCCTCAGCGAATGCCAGCCTCTCCCGCGCTTGGGTTCGAGCCCCGCGAGTCGCTCCGCCTTCTGCCACCAACCGCGCGCCTGACAAGAGCTTACGCACCTCAACGGATCCTGCGGCGAGGGCAGCACGAGGATGCCCTTGGTGCTGGGGCCTCCTTCTCTTGCCTGGTCGAGAGCGGCGAGCGCTTGGGGGCTGACAGGCGTGCGGTGCTCATAGCCCGTCTTCTCGTTCTCGGCGCGCCAGCGGATGATCCCGCCCTCGCAATCGATGTCGGCCCACCGGAGCTTACGGATGGCGCCGATACGGTGTCCGGTCTCGTGCGCGAGCACGAGGGCGACATGGAACCGCCAGCCAACTTGGCCGGACACACGCAGAAGCGCTTGATACTCCTCCTCGGCCAGAACGATTCGGGCCGGGTTTTTCTGTTTGGGCGCCCTGAGTCCTCTCAGGGGATTCGCTTCAAGGAGCGGTCGGCCCCGTTCGTCCTTGGACCTTACGGCCCAGTTGAGCACGGCGATCAGGAACTTCAGGTCCTTTTCGACCATTCGGTCGGACACCGGCTTTCCGCTCGGGCCGACACTCCCTGCCCGACGCTCCCGGATGAACCGGTCCCAGTCGCGCTGCGACAGGGTGGTTGGATCGCGGTTCGGTCCGAGGAAGCTGAGGAACATCCTCATCGCGGCCCGGTCGTGGTACTGCGACCGTCCGTGCTTGGTCGGCGTCACCTCCTCGCCGTAGATGTCAAAAAGCGTGCCCAGGGTGAGCGGCTCGGGCTCGGCTTCCGCCTTGCCGTTCAGGTCCGGGCTTGCGAACCCGGCGGCGAACTCGTCCGCCTGCTTCTTCGCCCGGATCCAGTCCCGGTGACCGAGCGACCGGGTGAGCCTTCGCCCGTTCTCTCGCCACTCGACTTGGAACAGGCCGGTTTTCGGGTCTGGGAACACCCGGACCCTGTTCCGGCCCCACTCGCCGGCGCCGTAGCTCCGGCGGCTTCGTTTCGTGCGTGCCATCGTTCGATACCTCCGATTCGATGGACTGCACGATCTGCGCGTTTGAAACCTCGCGACGCGCGGGCGCGTCGTCCAGAGTTGGCGGCCCGGTCGGTTCTGGCGCGGGCGCGCCACGGGGGCGTTGGTTTCTGCGGTTCGTAGAGTAGCCAGATGGGTTAACGCTTCACGTTAACCTCTGGCCGGGGGATGCCCCCGGACCCCCGCACTACAACTTCCGCGCGCCACCAAAGGAGGCCGCCCTACATGGCTCGTCCCCGGAAGCCCGAGGCCGAACGCAGGAGCCGCACGATCGGCGTGCGCGTCACGGCCGCGGAAGCCGCGGAGATCGCCGAGCGGGCCGGAGCGGCCGGCATGACGAGGGGCGGCTACATGCGCCGCAGGGCGCTGGGGCAGCCGGTCCGCGAGGCGGCCGTTCACCGTCTCGGCACCCGGGAGCGGGTCGAACTCCACCGGATCGGCGTGAACCTCAACCAGATCGCCCGCGCCCTGAACTCCGGGGCTACAGCGCCTCCCGGAACGCTGGAGGCCGTCGAGCGGGTGGGCGAGCTCGCGGCCGATCTGCTGAGCGGCGAGGCGCTGGACCGATGATCCCGAAGATCAACGGACTGGGGCGCTCGTTCGCAGGGGTCGCGGCGTACTGCCTCCACGATGCCCCGGAGCCGGACGACCGCCGTCCGAGGACATCGGAGCGGGTCGGGTGGGCCGACACCCGCAACCTCGCGACGTTTCGGCCGGAGCGGGCCGCGCGGCTGATGGCCGCGACGGCGAAGGCGGCCC
>MPMR01000018.1 GCA_002238605.1 BD2-11 clade cluster bacterium bin43
GAAGGAACGCCGCGCCGCGCCTACCGGTCGCTGTGGGCCGGAGTGGCGAACTGGCTGTTCGCCGGAGAGCTGCTTGCGACCGCCCGCCCCCCCCGTCCCGCCCAGCCCGTGATCGCGCGCGGGAGCCCGGTGCACTGGCAGGCCCCCGGAATGGCCGGACAGAGCCTCGGTCTGAGCCTCGTCCGCGATGGCGAAAGCGTCCTCGAGCGCACGGTGGCGGTTGACTCCACCGAGACCTTCACCACCGCGCCGCTGGAGCCGGGCGCCTACGAGTTTGCGCTCTCTCCGGAGGCCGGGGACGAGCAAACGAGTGGACGTTTCGACGTCGAGCGCTACACCGGGGACCTCCGGCTGCCCCCCGTCGCCGACGCGGTGAGCGGAGATGCGGCGGATGCCGGCGCGCGTGCAGCCCCGGGCCGTCCGCTGCGCACCTATCCGGCGCCCTTCATCCTCGTCCTCGCGGTGCTGTGCGGAGAGTGGATCGGCCGCAGGCGCCAGGGGCTCCGGTAGCGCCTGTGACGCCCCCGCGGCGGTTGACCCGCAAGGGGCGCGGTACGCGCGGGTCGCTGTGGCGGAGGGTCGTGGGCTTCGCTCTCCCGGATCTCCGGCCGTCCGCGCGCGGGCTGGACGCCGACACGCTCGAGGACCTCGAGGACCGCCTGCTGGCCGCCGACTTCGGGGTTGAGGCCGCGCTGCGGCTGGTGGACCGCGTCGCGGCGCTCCAGCGGCGCGGAAGGATCCGCGGCCCGGACGCGCTGCGCATCGCCCTGCGCGCCGAAGTGGCGGAGATCCTGGTGCCCGAGGCACCCCCGGAGGCGACCCCGCCAGGCACCCCAACGGAGACCGGCTTCCCTCTCCGGGAGCCCCCCCGGGGAATCGCCGCCTACCTCATGGTCGGGGTCAACGGGGTCGGGAAGACCACCTCCGCCGGAAAGCTGGCGCACGTGCTGGCCGCCCGGGGCAGGAAGGTCCTGCTCGCCGGTGCGGACACCTACCGGGCCGGCGCGATCTCCCAGCTCCGCATCTGGGCGGAGCGCACCGGTGCCGACTTCGTTGCCGGACAGCCGGGGGGAGATCCGGCCGCGGTCGCCTTCGACGCCATCGATGCGGCGCACGCGCGCCGCGTTGACGTCGTGATCGTCGACACCGCCGGGCGCCTCCACACCCGGACCGGGCTGATGGACGAACTCGCCAAGGTGCGGCGGGTCATCGCCCGCAAGCTTCCGGGGGCCCCCCACGAGACCTTGATCGTGCTCGACGCAACCGTGGGGCAGAACGCGCTCGCCCAGGTGCGGGCCTTCCGCGACGCGGTGAGTCCCAGCGGGATCCTGCTCGCCAAGATGGATTCCAGTGCGCGCGGCGGCATCGTCGTCGCCCTCAGGCAGGAGTTCGGGTTGCCGGTCAAGCTGGTCGGGGTCGGCGAAGGCCCCGGAGACCTCGAGCCCTTTGACGCGAACGCGTTTCTGGAGGGCGTCTTCGGATCCCCGGCATGAGCTTCTCGAGGCTCGACTCGCCGGTCCAGTATCTCAAGGGCGTCGGTCCCAGGCGCGCGGAGAACCTGGCCAGGCTGGACATCCGCAAGGCGCGCGATCTGCTCTACCACGTGCCCCGGCGCTACGAGGACGCCTCCACGGTTCAGCCCGTGGCCGGGCTCCAGGTGGGGGACTCCGCCGTCGTCGTCGGGCGGGTCCGCAGCTCCGGGGTCATCCCCACGCGCAAGGGCCTGCGCATCTTCCAGGCGGTGATCGAGGACGAAACCGGCCACATCACCTGCGCCTGGCCCGGACAGCCCTGGCTCGATCGCAGAATCCACAAGGGAGACCTTCTGCTCGCCGCCGGAACGGTGCGCTTCTTTCACGGCCGCCAGATTCAGCCCCGCGAGTTCGCCATTCTGGAATCCGGCCGCCGACGCGGCGGCGCCTCCGAGGGCGGCGATGCCGAGGCCCGCGGCACCATCTTCGTCGTCTATCCGGCATCCGAGTCCGTGCCCCAGTGGGTGCTGCGCCAGCTGCTGGACCGCAACCTGCCCGCCCTCCTGCGGCAGGTGGAGGAGGAGGAGTATCTCTCTCCCGGGGAGCGCCGGGAGATCGGCGTGCCGGGTCTGGCCCGGGCGCTCTCCAGCCTTCACGCGCCGAAGAGCCTCGAGGACGCCGAGCGGGGCCGGAAACGTCTCGCCTGGGACGAACTGTATTTCCTGCAGCTCATGCACGCGCACGTCCGCTTCCGGAGCACCGGCGCCGTCAACGGCCTCCGGTTTCGCCGCACCAACCGGCTCATCCGCCCCCTGCACCAGTCGCTGGGGTTTCGCCTGACCGAAGCCCAGGCCCGGGTGCTGCGCGAGATTTACGCGGACATGACCACGGACCGCCGCATGAACCGCATGCTTCAGGGGGATGTCGGGTCGGGGAAGACCATCGTCGCCGTCTTCGCCATGCTGCTCGCGGTGGAGGGCGGGCACCAGGCCGCCCTCATGGCGCCCACCGAGTTGCTCGCCGAACAGCACGCCCGCAGCCTGAAGCGCCTGCTCGGCCCGCTCGGGGTCGAGGCGGCGCTGCTCACCGGGCGCACCGACGCCGGCGAGCGCGCCCGCGTGCTCGCCGCCCTGGCCGATGGCAGCTGCAAGGTGGTGACCGGCACTCATGCGCTCATTCAGGAGTCGGTCGAATTCGCCTGCCTGGGGCTGGTGGTGGTGGACGAGCAGCACCGTTTCGGGGTGCGCCAGCGCATGGTGCTGAGCCAGCGCGACCCGACTCCCGACACCCTGATCATGTCGGCGACCCCCATTCCGCGCTCGCTGGCGCTCGCCCTCTACGGAGATCTCGACCTGAGCGTGCTGGACGAGCTCCCCCCGGGGCGCAAGCCGGTGGAAACCCGCTGGCTGCGGCCCTCCCGCCGTGCCGAGGCGTACCGGCTGGTGCGGGACGAGGTCGCGCAGGGGCGCCAGGTCTACATCGTCTATCCCCTGGTGGGCGAATCCGACAAGCTGCAGCTGCGGTCGGCCACCGAGGAGTGGGAGCGCCTGCGCGCGGAGGAGTTTCCGGACTTCCGGATCGGCCTCCTCCACGGCCAGCTCCCCGGCGAGGAGCGGGACGCGGTGATGCGCACCTTCCTGGCCGGCGACCTGGACGTGCTGGTGGCAACCTCGGTCGTGGAGGTGGGCATCGACGTGTCGAACGCCACCGTGATGCTCATCGAGAACGCCGAGCGCTTCGGCCTCTCGCAGCTGCACCAGCTCCGCGGCCGGGTCGGGCGCGGGGCCGACCGGAGCTACTGCGTCGCCATCGCCGACGCGGAGGAGGCCGCCGCGGAACGCCTGAAGGTCTTCCGCGACACGCACGACGGGTTCGCCGTCGCGCAGGCCGATCTGGCCATGCGCGGGGAGGGCGACTTCTTCGGCGCGCAGCAGCATGGGCGGCCCGTCCTGCGTTTCGCCGACCTCGCTCTCGACCAGGACCTCATGCGAACCGCCCGCGAACATGCCCGCGCGACCATCGACCGCGACCCCGATCTGCTGGCTCCCGGGAACGAGATGCGGCGCCATCTATTCACCACCCGCTTCGGCGACCGCCTGCAGCTCCGCTCCGTGGGCTAGAACACGACCGGGTGATCCAGCCGGATGTCGACCGCGCCGGGCGACGAAACCTGACCGGGTTCATCCTCTGTCGACAGGGCCCGGCGGGTTGGACTTGACGCCCGGACCATGACAGACTAGCAGTCCGCAGGCTGCCAGCCGCCGACGGCCCGCGCCCGGGGACCGTCGATCCCGTCGATTCCACCTCAGGAGACCACCATGGCTTCCGCCGAAACCGTCGTACGCGAACTCGGCGCCAGCGCCGGCCGGAGCGTCACGATACGCGGCTGGGTGGAGCACGTGCGCATCCACGGCCGGGTTGCCTTCCTGGTGGTGCGCGACGGCACCGGCGTGGCACAGGGCGTCATGCTGCGCAAGCAGCTTTCCCCCGATGCCTGGGAGGTCGGCTGCGCACTCTCGCAGGAATCCTGCGTGGCGGTCACCGGCGCGGTGCAGGAGGACGCACGCTCTCCGGGCGGCTACGAGCTTCTTGTGGAGGACGTGCGGCTGCTGGGCGCGTCCGTGGACTTCCCCATCCAGCCCAAGGAGCACGGCGTCGAGTTCCTGCTCGATTACCGGCATCTCTGGCTGCGCTCCTCGGCCCAGCGCGCCGGCCTGCGCATCCGCTCCGAGGTGGAGAAGGGCATCCACGACTTCCTGCACGAGCGCGATTTCGTCCGCATCGACACCCCCATCCTCACCGGCGCCATCGGCGAATCCGCGGGCACCCTGTTCGAGACCGAATACTTCGGCGAGCGCGCCTTCCTGGCGCAGACCGGGCAGCTGTACGTGGAGGCGGCGTGTCCCGCATTCCGCAAGGTGTACTGCTTCGGTCCCACCTTCCGCGCCGAGAAATCCAAGACCCGGCGCCATCTGACCGAGTTCTGGATGCTCGAGCCCGAGGTCGCGTTCGCAGACTCCGATGACAACATGCGCCTCCAGGAGGATCTGGTGGTCTACCTGGTCGGGCGCACGCTGGAGCGGTGCGCCGGCGAGCTGGAGGTGCTCGGCCGCGACCTCTCGGCCCTCGAGCGCATCCAGGCGCCCTTCCCGCGGGTCAGCTATACGGAGGCGGTCGAGATCGTGCGCGCGGCCGGCAGCGACACCCAATGGGGCGCGGACCTTGGCGGCGCCGACGAGACCCGCATCGCGGAGCACTTCGACCGCCCGGTCTTCGTCTACAACTATCCCAAGGGGGCGAAGGCCTTCTACATGAAGGAAAACCCGGACGACCCCCGAACCGTGCTGTGCAACGACCTCATCGCCCCCGAGGGCTACGGCGAGATCATCGGCGGGAGCCAGCGCGAGGACGATCTCGACAGGCTCGAGGCGCGCATCGACGAGGAAAAGCTGCCCGCGGAGGCCTATGGCTGGTATCTGGACCTGCGCCGCTACGGCACCTTCCCGCACGCGGGATTCGGTCTCGGGATCGAGCGCTTCACGGCGTGGATGACCGGGCGCCCGCACATCCGCGAGCTCATTCCCTTCCCCCGGCTGATGAATCGCCTGACGCCCTGACCCGCGCCTCCGCCTTCACCGCGTCCCAGAGCGCGTCCAGTTCTTCGAGCGACATCTCCGCCACCCGCCTGCCGCCGTCGCGGGCGAGTTCCTCCACGCGCCGGCAACCGGCCTCCGCCTTCTGGTTGGGGCGCGCGAGCGCGTTGCTCGCATGCACGCCCGCGAGGCGCGCGAGGTTGACCGCCGTGAAGAGGAGATCGCCTGCCTCGTCCATCACCTCCCGGGGATCTCCGCCGTCGAGCGCGGCCCGCATCTCCTCCAGCTCCTCGGCCACCTTGAGGCGGGCTCCCTCCGCGTCTTCCCAGTCGAAGCCGACGCCGCTCAGCTTTTCCTGTATGCGATGTGCGCGCAGCAGGGGGTCCAGCCCGGCGGGAAGCCCGGAGAGGACGCTCTCACCGCCCGGGAGTTCCCTGGCCTTGAGCGCTTCCCAGTTCTCCCTCTCCCCTTCGCCGAAGAGATGCGGATGGCGTCGCTTCATCTTCGCCTCCAGCCGATCCACCACCCCATTCCGGTCGAAGGCCTCCGCCTCCTCGGCGAGCACGATCTGAAAGGCGACGTTGAGAAGCAGGTCGCCGAGTTCGCCCTCGAGTTCCCGGGCATCCTCGGAGCGAATCGCGTCCACGACCTCCTGGCTTTCCTCGACGAGGTACGGGATGAGCGACTCGGCCGTTTGAGCCCGGTCCCAGGGACAGTTCGCGCGCAGGAACTCCACGATGGCGAGCGCGCGGTCGAGCGCGCCCTCTGAAGGGCCGATGCCGTCGGAAGCCGTGCCGCCGGAAGCCGTGTTGTCGGATTCCGTGGCGTCGGATGCCGTACCGTCGGCTGAACGCGCGATGCGATGGTCGCTGGCTGTCACGATATCGGGCGGGGTCGCCTGGGGATGGGGATCGGAATGGGGAATGGGGGCTGGGGGATGGGGCAGTCGTGGATGGCCGCTTGCGCGTCGCGGCAGCACCGGGGCTCGGGCGCCCGCGGCGGCGCACCCGGACGATGTAGCCGGGAGTAGTATTCCGGACCCTCGGGGAGAAGTCCAGACGCCGTGTAGCGGTCGCGTGCCGAATTGTTGCCCCTCGACTCCGGCATCGGCACCTTTCGCCGGATCGTCGGGACCCGCGATTCCCTCGCTCCAGGATAGCATTGGCTGATCGTCCATCTTCATCCTCCGCGGGAAAACCCGTGGATCTCCGGTCACGCGCCTGGGTGGAGGTCGATGCCGCGGCGTTGCGCGCCAACCTTGCGCACATCCGGCAGGCTGCCCGGGCCGCCGCCGTCGTCCCGATGATCAAGGCAAACGCGTACGGCCTGGGCGTGGGCGACGCGGTCGCGGTTCTTGAGGCCGAGGAGCCGGACGGCTACGGGGTGGCGACGGTGGAGGAGGGGCTGGAGCTGCGGGCGCTCGGGGTCGGGCGCCGGGTGCTGGTGATGACCCCGGCCCCCGCTTCCTCCCTCCCGGCGGCCGTGGATGGCGGCCTGACTCTGTGTTTTTCCGACCTGGACAGCCTGCGGGCCCTGGCCGCGGAAGCCGCCCGCCGCGGGCGCCGCGCCACCTTCCACATGGAAGTGGACACGGGGATGGGCAGGGCCGGGCTCGACTGGCGCTCGGCGGAGACCTGGGGAAGGGAAGTGGCGGCGCTGGCCGCTCCCCCGCTCCGCTGGGGCGGATGCTACACCCACTTCCACTCGGCCGACGAAGACGCCGGCACCATCGACCGGCAGTGGGCGCGCCTGCAGGACGTCGTCGACCGCCTGTCCCTGCCCGCGGATGCGTGGGTCCACGCCTGCAACTCAGCGGGGGTCCTGCGCCGCCCGCAGTACGCCGGCAGTGCGGTACGTCCCGGCATCTTCCTGTTCGGAGGGCGCTCCGCCCTCGACCTGCCCCGGCCGGCTCCGGTAGTGGCCGTGCGCGCCCGCATCACCCTGGTGCGGGACGTCCTCGCCGGCAGCTCCCTGGGCTACGGCGCCACCCATGTCGCGCGGGCGCCCGAGCGCTGGGCCACCGTCGCGATCGGGTACGGCGACGGCCTGCCGCGCGCTCTGGGAAACCGCGGGCATGCCCTGGTACGCGGGCGGCGGGTTCCCCTGGTCGGAAGGATCTCCATGGACGTCACGGTGGTAGAGATCTCGCGCGTCCCCGACGCGCGCGCCGGCGATATCGTTACCTTTATCGGTTCCGACCGGGATGAGGAGATCACGGTCGAAGAGGTGGCGGATCAGGCCGGCACCATCAACTACGAGGTCCTCACCGGCCTGACCGGCCGACTTCCGCGGATCTGGCAAGCATGACGGACGCTTTCGAGCGACTTCTGAGTGATGCGCGCGCCGCACGCGAGCGCGCCTATGCTCCCTATTCCGGGTTCCAGGTCGGCGCCGCACTGGAGACGGCGGATGGCGCGGTGTTCTCGGGATGCAACGTGGAGAACGCCTCCTACGGCCTCACCCTGTGCGCCGAGCGCTCGGCGCTGGCCGCGGCCGTGGCTGGTGGACACCGGTCGTTCACCCGAATCGCCGTCAGCACCTCGTCCGGTCCGCCCGCTTCGCCGTGCGGACTTTGCCGCCAGGCCCTCGCCGAATTTGCGCCCGGACTCCCGGTCCGCTCCGAGTCCCCCGAGGGAACCGCCGACTGGAGCCTGGCCACGCTCCTGCCCGCGCCCTTCCGGCTGAACCGCGCCGCCCGCACGCTCGCCGCGGTGGCCGCGCTCCTCGCCGGTGCCTGCGGATACGACACGCCCACCGCGGTCGAAGGGCTGACCTTTCCCGTGACGGTGGTCACCTCGGAGGTCTATCTCTCCCACGACGAGTTCGCCCGCGGCGTTCAGGTGTTCGGCGGCTTCGGCCGGGCGTCGGACGTGGCCTTTCCCCTGGTCGCCAGCGAGTTCGGCGAAGACGGCCTCGAGGCGCGCACGCTGGTGCGGTTCGGTCCCATACCGCGCTCCGCGAGCATTCGCGACACTGCCGGCACCACGGTGACCGACCCGAACCTGACGCTGATCGGCGGGCGCGCGGTCCTCCGTTTCGATACCCTCGCCGCCCCCTCCGGACCGGTGACGTTGTCCGCATCGCTCATCAGCGAAAGATGGCATCCGTCCTCCGCCACCTTCGTCCACGCCGTGGACACCCTCGGGGAACAGGTCCCCTGGGCCAACGCCGGCGGCGGGGACGACACGCCGATCGCCACGGCGGTGTGGGATCCGGCGGAATCCGACTCCGTTTTTTTCGCCATCGACACCCTGGTCATCGAGGCGTGGGACACCGACGACGAAGCTCGCGGCATGCTTGTGCGGATGGTCACGCCCGGCCAGCGCGTAAAGGTGCGTTCGGCCAATCTGGTGATGGACGCGCTACCGTCGATCCGGTCGGACACGATGGTCACCACGGACACCTTTGCCGAACAACTGACCTTCGTCTACGACCCGGTGCCCTCGCTGCCCGAGGGCGCGCTGCAGATCGGCGGCGCCCCCGCGTGGCGCACCGTCTTCGAGGTGCAATTGCCGTCCTCGCTGCGCATCCGCGACGACTCCTGTCCCTCGGGCGCGTGCACCCTGCCACTCAGCGCCGACGGCATTACCCAGGCGGCGCTCATCCTGACCCCGGGTTCCGCCGACGCGGCGCTGCGCCCCACCGATACGCTCTTCGTCGACGCCCGCCCGATTCCGTCGCCCGAGCACCTGCCGCGCGCGCCTCTGGGCAACTCGATCCAGGTCCCCGTCCTGCAGGTGCCCCCGGAGATCTTCGCCGGCGAGGAGGGGCGCGTGCTCGAGATACCCATCACCAGCTTCGTCAAGGACCTGGCGCGGGGCATCACCGAAGACAGCGTTCCGGCGCCCAACACGCTGGCGCTGCTGGCCGCCATCGAACCGCAGAGCTTCGAGCTGATGCGGTTCCTGGGGCCCGGCTCCAGTTCGCCGCCGCTGCTGCGCATCCTCATCAGCCAGCTTTCCGGGATGAGCATGAGATGAACACCCGTGCCCGTTCCCGCATCGCCTGCCGGTTGGCGGCCGCGGCTCCCTTCGCGGCCGCCACCCTCGCGCTCCTCGCCTTCGCAGCACCCCGGCCGCTGCTCGCCCAGTCGCTCATCGGCAGCCAGGGCCTGGGCATTCCCCTGGAGGCGCTCGACGGGCGATCGCGCGCGCTCGGCTCGGTGGGGGTCGGTCTCTTCGGCGGCGCCGTGCTTCCCACGGACCCGGCCCGCGCCAGCCGGATCACCGTCCCCAGCGTCTCCGTCACCATCCAGCCCAGCCGCGGCGCGGCCACCATCGGCGACGAGATCATCCCGATCGAAGGCACCCGCTTCCCCTTGCTGGCGTTGTCCTACCCGGTGCGGAACTACGGGGTCGCCACCTTGTCCTACGGGGGCCTCCTGGAACAGAACTGGAAGGCCGAACGGACCCTTCGTCTCGCCCAGGAGCAGGACTCGATCGACGTCGCCGACACCTACGAGTCCGATGGCAGCGTGGGCGCGGCCCGCATCGGCTTCGCGCGCGCCCTGTCCGGAGGCCTTTCGGTCGCGGCGAACCTCGGTTTCCACACCGGGACCCAGGTGCGGAGCTTCTCGCGCACCATCGGCGTCGTCGAGGACGAGGAACAGGAGTCCAGCGACCGTTTCCGGGAGCGCGGGCGCTGGGAAATGACGGGCACCACCTTCGGGCTGGGCGCCATGTGGGATTTTCGCGATTTCCTGCGCATCTCCGGCAGCCTGACCTGGTCCGGCGACCTGCGGGCGACCCCTGTGGGGCAGACCGAGGGCGGGGAAGCCCGCTTCGAGCTCCCCACGGAATTCCGCGTCGGCGCGAGCGCGATGCTCACCCCCGTGGTGGCGGCCACCTTCGGTTTCGGGCGTTCCAACTGGACACCGAGCGAATCGGGCGCGGGCGCGTCCGCGCGGGGCGCCGTCACCACTTTCGGAGGAGGGATGGAGTGGTCGGGGATGGGCCTGTTCGGCCGCAGCCTCCCGGTCCGCGTCGGCTACCGCAGCGCCGGACTGCCTTTCTCCATCGACGCCTCGACCCCCACCGAGAGCGGTTTCGCCGCCGGCTTCGGCTGGAACCTGATCGAGACCGAAACCCTCATCATCGCCGCCTTCGACTTCTCGTACGAGAGAGGCACGCGCGCGACGGACTCGATTTCGGAGTCTTTCTCGCGCTACACCTTCTCCTTCCGGGCATCGAGTTTCTGATGGGCGCCCGGGCCGAAACCGCTCCGGCGGCGTCCGGTTCCACCGTCAGACTGCCGGTGACGTCCGGCGAGCATCTCCCGGTGGGCCGGGCGAACCCGGCCCCGGCCCCCGGCGTCGCATCCGTCCCCGGCGTCGCATCCGTCCCCGCGGACGAACTCCCAGCTCCGGCCCGGAAACGCGTCTACGTCGAGACCTACGGCTGCCAGATGAACATCAGCGACGGCGAGCTGATGGCCGGCATTCTCGAGCGCCGGGGCTATGCCGTGGCCGATACGCCGGGACAGGCGGACGTGGTGCTGGTCAACACCTGTGCCATCCGGGAACATGCGGAACGGCGCGTCCTCGGACGGGTGTCGCAGCTGAACGGCCTGAAGCGCGACAACCCCGATCTGGTGATCGGCGTCACCGGCTGCATGGCCCAGCGCATGGGCGACACGCTTCTGGAGCAGGCTCCCTACGTCGATCTGGTGATGGGCCCCGACGGATACCGCGAGCTGCCCGAGCGGCTCGACGCCCTCTCCGAGCCCGGCCGGCGCCTCTCTGTCCTTTCCCTGGACCCGTCCGAGAACTACGAGGGCCTCGAGCAGCGCCGCACGTCGCGCATCTCGGCGTGGGTCCCGATCCAGCGGGGGTGCGATCACCGCTGCACCTTCTGCATCGTCCCCTACGTCCGCGGGCCCGAGAAGAACCGCCGTCCCGAGGAGGTCCTGGCGGAGATCCGGGGCATCGCCGTCACCGGCGTCACCGAGGTCACCCTGCTGGGTCAGACGGTGAACTCGTACGCCAGCGGCGAATGGAGCTTCGCCCGCCTGCTCGCCGGCGTGGCCCGCATTCCCGGCATCCGCCGCGTGCGCTTCACCTCGCCGCACCCGAACGACGTCACCCCCGAACTCGTGGAGGTGATGGCCTCCGAGCCCGCGGTGTGCGAGCAATTGCACCTTCCCGCGCAGTCCGGGAACAACCGCACCCTGAAGCGCATGCTGCGCCGTTACACGGTGGAGAGCTTCCTCGAGCGGGTGGAGATGGTGCGCGAGGCGATCCCCGACATCGCGCTGTCCACCGACATCATCTGCGCCTTTCCGGGAGAGACCCGAAGCGACTTCGAGGACACCCTGGATCTGCTGCGCACGGTTCGCTTCGACGACGTCTACACCTATCGCTATTCGCCCCGCGAGGGCACCCCCGCGACCCGCATGCCGGCGCACTGGTTCATCGAGGACGGCGAGGCGGCAGCCCGTCTGAGCGAGCTGATCGGGGTGGCGCGATCCATCCAGACCGCGATCAACCGCTCGGAGGTGGGACGGGTCGAGGAGGTGCTGGTCGAAAGGGAGGCGCGCGGTCCGGAGCAGATGCTGGGGCGCACCCGGCGCGGGAAGGTAGTCGCTTTTGCCGCGCCCCCGAGCCTCGAGGGGGCGTACGCGACCGTGGAGCTCACCGGGACGACCGGCGCCACCTTCACGGGCCGCCAGCTGGCGAATGGATTCCAGCCCCCGGAGCCGACTTGACCAGATGGCTGGCGTTTGCCGGGGTGGCGGCCTTTGTCGGGCTGGTGATCTGGTTTACCGTGCATAATGGCGGCCAGCGCATCACGCTCGACCTGGGATTCGCCCGGTTCTACCGGTTCCCGGTCACGATGGTGGCCTTCGCGGCGCTCCTGGTGGGCATGCTGGTGATGCTCCTGGCCGGGCTCCACACCGATCTGCGCGTACGCAAGATCCTGCGCGACCGGCTCATCGAAGAGGCTCGGGCGGAAGGTGGCTCGGACCTGACCCAGCACGACCTCTTCGATGCGGAGGACGCGGATGGCGGCGAGAATACGTAAATTGCGTAAAATGCGTAATTTGGCCGAGGAGGGAAGCGCAACACCTGGATTCCGCCCGTAACCTGGCTGGCCCTGGCCTTCGGGCTGGGGACGGCCGTGGTTCACTTGCCGGCGTGGCTCACGCCGGCGGTGTTGGGCGGATCGCTGCTCGCGCTGCCCATATTTTCATGGGAGCGCCCGCGGCCACCTGCGCGCCGGCCCGGCCGCATGGGGCGCTTCCGACTGCGGGCCCTTTCGACCGGTCTGTTGCTCGCCCTGTGCGGCGGCGTGCTTCACGGCACGGCCTCGGCCGGCGCGCGCGCCCGGAGTTGCCAGCTCGCGATCCCGTACGGCGCCACCCTGGAGCTTCACGGCTACTTCGAAGGAGTGCCCGGGGAGGGCGCGGCACCCTTTCTTGCCCGCTCCGGGCTTCCCGGAGGATGCCGCGCCCGGGTGCGCGCGGTCGTCCGCGACGGCGTTGCCGTTCCGCCCGCCGCCGCCTCGCTGGTGGTCCGCGGCCAGTGGCTGGCGCGCCCGCTGCGCCGGGGCATGCCCCCCGAGTACGCGGGCACCCTGGTGGTGCGCTCGCTCGAAGTGGACGCCCGGGCCCCCGCTGTCCCGCTCGCCGTCCGCCTGCGGGCCGTGGTGCGCGAACGCCTCGACGCCCTCTACCCGGCCCGCGCCGGCCTCGGCGAGGCGCTCATCCTGGCCCGCCGCGAGCGTCTCCCGCGCGAGGTGCGCGACCAGTGGGCGCGGGCCGGCATCGCCCACCTGCTCGCGATCTCCGGCTTCCACGTGGGGGTGATCGCCGGCATTCTTTACCTGCTCGCGCGCCGCCTCGGGCTCGGTCCCGGCCGGGCCCCGCTGGCGGCCGCCGCCGGAAGCTGGGCCTATGTGCTCGCCATCGGGTCACCGGTCGCGGCCACCCGCGCGGCGTTCATCCTGGCGGCGCTCGCCGCAGGTCGCCTGCTCGGGCGCCGGGTCTCGTCGCTGGGGGCGCTCGCCACGGCGTTCATCGCGCTGCTCGCGGCCCGTCCGGACGCCATCGTTTCGGTGGCGTTCCAGCTCTCCTTCGCGGGCGCCGCGGGTCTGGTCCTGCTCGCGCCGCCCGTGAGCCGGGTCCTGCGCACAGGCCGGCTCGCCCGCCTTCCCTCCGCGCTGCGCATGGGCCTTGCCTCCGGGATCGCCGCCACCGCAGCCACCTTCCCGCTGGTCGCCTGGCACTTCGGGTACTTCGCGACCGCCGGCATTCCGGTCACCCTGGTGGCGGGGCCGCTGGTCGCAGCCGCCATTCCGGGGCTCCTCCTCTCAATCCTTCTCTCCTTCGTCTCGTTTCCCCTGGCGAGTATCTTCGCGGGAGGCTCCGACCTGTTCCTTCAGGTCGCCGGCGCCATCGTCTCCGTGGTGGTGGACATCCCCGGCGCCGCGGTCTGGACGCCGCGCTGGTGGATCGCTGCCGCCACCGCCGCCTTCGCCGTCTACGCCTTCGTCGTCCGCGGCCTCGCCCTTCGCCTGCGTCCCCGGGTGCGCGCCACCCTCCTGGTCGCCTGCCTCGCGGCCGCGCTGGTGGCCTGGCCCATTCCCGCGCTCGTCGGGCGCGGCGGCGCCATGGAGCTGGTCTTCCTGGACGTGGGGCAGGGCGACGCGGTGGCCATCCGCACCCCCGGAAGCCGATGGATCCTCATCGACACCGGCCCGCGCTCGCGCACCTTCGATTCCGGGGAACGCATCGTCGTCCCCTACCTGCGCAGGAGGGGCGCCGCCCGCCTGGAGGCGCTGATCCTCACCCATCCGGACCTGGACCACATCGGCGGAGCCAACGCCGTCCTCTCGGAACTCACCGTGCTCCGAGTGCTCGACCCCGGAACCGCCGCCGCCCGTCCCGCCTACGTCGCCGCCCTGGAGCGGGCGCAGGCCCGGGGCGCCACCTGGTTCGCGGCGCGCGCCGGGGACCGCGTCTCCGCGGACGGCGTCACCCTGGAAGTGCTGCACCCGGGAGGCGCCGCCGACTCAGCCGCCAGCGACGAAGCCAACGACCAGTCCGTCGTCGTGCTGCTGCGCTATGGCGACTTCACCGCACTGCTCCCCGGCGACGCGCCCGCCGCGGTGGAAGAGGCGCTCCTGGACGCGGGCCGCATCCCGCCCCTCGTCCTCCTCAAGGCCGGCCACCACGGCAGCCGCACCTCGACCGCGTGGAGCCTCGTCGAGTTCACGCAGCCCGAGCTGTCGGTCATCTCGGCGGGTGCCCGCAACCGCTACGGACACCCACACCGGGTGGTGCTCGACCGTCTCGAGCGCGTCGGCGCCGACCTCGCCCGCACGGACCTCCAGGGCATCGTGCGGGTTCGCGCCTTCCCCACGGGGGACTTCACGCTCTCTGTGGAACGCTGCCCGGTGCTGGCGGAGTGTTGACGGACGAGGAGGGTGCCCCAACAGATCAGCTTTCCGCTGGCTCGGAACGACGCCACCCAGAGATGGCTCGATGGGACTCCTGGCCGCAGACAGGGCGGCCCGAACCCTACCCTGGAGCCCGTGCTCCTGCGACATTGCCAGCCAGAACACGAGAAACCCTCACGCCCGTCCCCGTCCCGCCACTCCATGCGCTCTCGCACGCTCGTGCCCACCCTCGGCGCGTTCCTCGAAGGCGAGGAGGCCGCCCATTCGTCCGCACCGCCGGACTGGATTCACCTGCTCACCGGCCTCGCCCGCGCGGGCACCCGCATCGCCCGGGTGGTGGCGCGCACGGGATTGACCGGAACCCTGCCGCGCACGGGCGACCGCAACATCCACGGCGAGGCCGCCACCCGCATCGACCAGTACGCCCACAACGCGGTCGTGGAGGAGGTCGCGGCGGACGAGATGCTGTGTTGCATCATCTCCGAAGAGGCCGAGGATCACATGTCCATTCCGTCGAGTCACCCGGACGGAGGCTGTATCCTCGCGCTCGACCCGCTCGACGGATCGTCCAACCTGGGGGTGAATGTCCCGGTGGGCACCATCTTTTCCCTGCTGCCACGTGCCAGGCCCGACGCCACGGATTGCGGATCCGATGATGAGACGGGCTGCCGGTCCGACGATGCCCCCGGTTCCGCCCTCGCCCCCTCGGAGATTCTCCGTCCCGGCCGCGACCAGATCGCCGCGGGCTATATCCTCTACGGGGCCGCCACGGTGCTGGTCTACACCAGCGGGCGCGGCGTGCACGGCTTCATCCGGGACCCGGAGAGTGGCGAGTTCCTCCTCAATCGGCGCGACATGCGCATTCCCTCGCCGTCCGCTCTGCACTACTCGACCAACGAGGCCTACACGCGCCGGTGGGACCCTCGCCAGCACGATCTCGTGCGCCACTTCAAGAGGCCTCCGCCGAAAGGAGCCAAAGGCTTTTCGGCACGCTACATCGGCTCGCTGGTGGCCGACATCCACCGAACCCTTCTGGTGGGCGGACTCTTCATGTACCCCGCCTTTCGAGGGAAGCCGGAGGGGAAGCTGCGCCTGATGTACGAGGCGGCGCCCATGGCCCTGATCATGGAGCAGGCGGGAGGAAGGGCCACCAACGGCACCGAGGACATCCTCGACCTTCGTCCGCGGGACATTCACCAGCGCACCCCGCTCTTTGCCGGGGCACGGGAGTTGGTGGACCTGGCCGCCTGCCATCTCGGACGAGAGGCGACGGATTCAGAGTAGTACCAGGTACTACCGGGGCCTGAGCCCGCCGGCAGCCTGCTACGGGCAGTTCGACGTCACCGTGGCGCGCTTCTCCCTGAGCATCTCGATGTCCTCGCAGGAAACGGAGGTTCGCTCCAGCTTCACCGCGTCGTCCCTGCCGACGCCCGGGTTGTCGAGGAGCGGCTGGATGTCGCTCAGCTCCCGGTTGTCGTGGAGATGCAGGGTGGTCAGATAGATCATGTCGATCAGCGGGCTCAGGTCGGTCACCGTGGTCTGCTCGAGGCCGATGAGCAGCAGGTTGTCGAGTTCGGTCAGGGCCGACAGGTCGGGGACGGTGTTTCGGCCGACATCCAGCGTCTGAAGCGCCCACAGGCCAATGACCGGGCCGAGGTCGGTAATGTCGTTGTTGTAGAGTTCCAGCCGCAGCAGAGTTTCCAGCCCCGCGAGCGGCGTGAGGTCGCTGATCCGGTTGTTCGACCCGCCGAGTTGTTCGAGCTGGCTCATGTTGCGGACGGGCGACAGGTCGGAAACCTGGTTGTCGCCGAAGCTGAGAGCGAACATGCTGGTGAGTCCGGAGAGCGGGCTCAGATCGGTGATCGAATTCTCGCGCACGTCGAGGTATTCGAGCCCGGTCAGCGCCGCGAGCGGGCCAAGATCCTCGATCCCGTTCCCGGCAACCAGCAGCTCTGTGAGCCCGGTCAGGTTCTCGATTCCGGAGAGGTTTCGGATGCCTGTGGCATTGACTCCCAGGGACTCCAGCGAGGCGACGCGCCCGCAGGTGAGCGATTCCTCCGGGGCGAGGTCGAGCGCTGCGCGAATGCCGGCTTCGAGCGCGGGATCCGCGAAGGTCGGGACCGCGCTGTCGTCCGAGCCGCAGCGCTCTCCGGGGCTCAGGGTGGGTCCCGTCGCATCCCCGCAGGCGCACAGGGCGAAAAGGATTGCCATGGCCCGGACGCGCCCGCCGTTCGGAAATGGAGAACGCCCCCGCCGGGTGCCCGGCCGATCGCGCTCAGGTCGCCCTGGGGGGTGCATCGATCCGGTCATGGAATGACCCTCCACATGAGCCGGAAGCCGGGCGCGAACTTGTCCAGCGGCGGCTCGGGGGTTTCCTGCCCGCCGCCGGTCTTTCCGACGGTCCGCGCCCAGCTGATGGAAACCGCCAGGAATCCGGCGGCCAGACCGGCCGTTTTGACCGGGTCGAACTGCGGGACCTCGAACCCGTGCACATCCGACAACCGCACGCCTCGCCTGGGGGGCGCGAAGGCTCCGACCGCCACCCGTGCGGATGCCGACACGATCGAGTCGTTCACCACGATCGGACGCCGGATCGTCACCTGGTCCCCGGTGGCGGCGGTGAGGCGCACCTCCGGAGGGCTCTCGCGGGCGATCCAGCTCGCCGGGGTTTCCATGACCGGCTGCCAGCTCTTGCATCCCGATAGCACCACGAGGGCGAGGATGGCCGCAGTCGAAAACACCCGTTCCCGGAAATCCCCCGTCTTCATGGCTCGTGCACCTCCCTGCGTTATGGCCTGAATGAAGCAGTCGCCCCTGTCTGTGGCCCAGAACATATGCGAGGCGGTCGTGTACCTCCAGACTACACCAAGCCAACCTTTCGTTGCCCCGGGACGCCCATGACCTGCCCGACCCAATCGCGGACGCGCGGCGCCGCCACAGCTTCGGCTCGCCGGGACGCCCGCTTCGATTCCGGCGCCAGGACGGCCCTTTCGGCAACCTCCGGCACCGTGCTCGTGCTCCTGATCGCCGCTTGCGGCGGAAGTGCCGGGAGCGGGCCCGCGAACTCGCCGGACGCGCCCGCCGGTGCCGAGGCCCAGGCCCGATCCTATCCCCCGAACCAGATCTCGCGCGCCGAGATCGACGAACGAGGGGCGAACGCGCACAACGCGATGCAGTTTCTCCGCCGCTTCCGGCCGGCCTGGCTGCGCTCACGAGGCTCCAACTCCCTTACCTCCGCGGGCGCCATGTACGCCGTCGTATACATCGACAACATCCGCCGGCCGGGCGGGCTGAGCGCGCTCTTCCAGGTCCCTCTCAGCGAGGTCCGACGGATGGAGTTCATCGGCCCCGGCGACGCCACCACGCGCTGGGGAACGGGCCATCAATCCGGGGTGATTCTGATCGTCACCGGGCGCTGACCGTCACCCTGCCCGAGCGCGCCACCCAAAAAACGAACCGGAGGCAAGGCCCGACGGCCCCGCCTCCGGTTCTCTCTTTCCGGGAAGTCAGATCCTCCAGATCCTCCTCCCCTTCCGGAAGTCGTCGATCACATGCGGATCATCAGCCGCCCGTGATGGTGGTGTTGTTCTGGAACTCCGTAGCCGGCAGGTCGAAGCACAGCTGGTTGCCGTACACGGCGCCGAAGCCGTCGTCCTGTCCGATCGGCGGATAGGGGCGGACTCCGAGCCGCCTCAGATCCCACAGGTGGTGTCCCTCCAGGAACAGCTCCGCGGCACGCTCTTCGACGAGCTGGTCCATCATGCCGTTCATGTCCATGGAGCCCATGTGGGGCGACAGGCCGGCGTTGGCACGCAGCGTGTTGAAGATCGACGACGCCTGGCCATAGTTGCCCGCTTCGATGGCGGCCTCGGCGATGATGAGCTGTGCCTCCTCCCAGCTGGCGAGCTGCACCGGGGAGTTTGCGCTGGGATACTTCTCGGCGAACCAGAGGGCGATTCCCGTGTTGGTGTGGCCCCGCTCCTGGTCGGTCACCACGACGCGCGTATCGAGTTCATCCATGCACTCCGACATCATGTCGTCGGGCCAGGGGAAGTTGCAGGGGAAGTTCCGGTAGGGCTCCGCCACCGTGACCATGTTGTTGTCGACGTTGAACTCCCACTGCTTGTTCTTGGTGACCGATTCGGCACCTGAGTACTCAAGCAGCCACTCGAAGCCCTCGGGTACCGCGCTGGCCGTGCCGGCCGCGGCCGAGGTCTGCCCCAGATTGAGCTGGGCCCGGGCCTTGCCGACTCGCACGGCGTTGAGGAGGTCGCCCGAGGCTCCGGCCGCCGCCGCCTGGTCGAACCGCTCTATCGCCGTGTTGAAACCGTCCGCGGGGGTGACGACGGGCCCGTTGTCGATCAGCACCAGCTCGCACATCGCCTCGGAAAACAGCGTGTAGGTGTAGCCGGCGTACATCGACACTTCGGCGATCATGTCCGACCGGTTGGGCACGTCTTCGTCGGTCCACTCGTTCAGCAGGCCAAGCACATAGTCGGCCAGCCAGCGCGTCCTCGAGAGAGGGCGGTAAAGAGCCGGGCTGAACGTGTCTCCGCAGTCGCGTTGCGCGTACTGGGAGCCGTAGCCGCTGGTGTCATGGATGCGGGCGTCCCAGATGTTGGAGATGGTGTTGTTGGAAGCGTCGCGCCACTCGTTGCCGGTGAGGGCGCTCGCGGTCGCGTGGTAGGTATGGGTGCAGCGGAACTCGTTGGCGACGCTCGCCACGAGAAGGTGCGCCGAATTCGGGTCCTCCAGGTCGCTCGCCACCACCTGGGATGGGGCCGGCACGCTCAGCAGTTCGTCGAGCGCGTCACACGAAGCCAGCAACACGATGGGCGCGAGAACCAGGGCGGAAGCCTTGATGAATTGCTTAATCATGACAAGCCTCCTTTACATGCCCAGGCGGACGGTGAGGGTGAGGGAAGTCAGCGGTGGAACCGCGGAGTCCTCCTGCGGCTCGCGGTTGCCCGAGAAGGTGTTGCTCGGGTCCACGACCTCGGGATCGTGGTGCGGCCACTCCGTCCAGTTGGTCCAGAGCATGGCCAGGTTGCGGGCCGACAGGCTGAGGCTTCCGCGAGTCGACCGCACCATGCCGAGCCAGTCCTGCGGCATCTGGTAGGTGAGCGAGAGTTCGCGGAAGCGCACGAACGACGCCTCGTTGACCCAGAGGTCGTACTCGCCGGTTGAACCGAACTGCGCCTCGGCGACATGGCGGATGTCGTGGTCGAACGGGTAGGCGGTGAGCTCGCTCTGCTGGATGGCGCCGTACCTCCACCAGCCCTGCAGGTCATACTTGGTCTGGCCGATCTTCCCCTGAACCAGGGCGTCGATGGTCAGCCGCTCGCCGATCGTAAACGACGATCCCACGGAAATCTCCAGGTTCGGGTCCGGATGGCCCTGGTAGATCCACGCCTCCTCGTTGCACGGGATGTACGGGGCGTTGTCGTCCTCGTCGACCGAATGGCAGAGCAGGGTTTCGCGGTTGATCTGATCGGAGCCCGGAAGGAACTCGGCGAAGGCGACACTCGGTGCGAAGAGCGAACCCAGCGGGTAGCCCTCGTGGTGACGCGTGGTCCAGCCCAGCTGAAGGAAGCAGGTGTCTCTCAACTCGGGCTTTCCGCTGCACGGCAGACCCAGACTTACGATCCGGTTGCGGTTGGTGCTGGCGTTGACGATGAAGTCCCAATCCAGCGCGTCCGTCTCCATGAGACGAGCATTCAGCCCGAGCTCGATGCCCCGGTTGTTGATCTCGCCGATGTTGACGAACTGGTCCGCGAGGAAGCCGGTCGAGGGCGGAACCTGACGCGCGACGATGGCGTCCTTGGTGCTCTGGTTGTAGAAGGTAAAGTCGATGGAGACGCGGTTGTTGAAAAAGCTCGCGTCAAAGCCGGCCTCGATCTCCACGCCCCGCTCGGGACCCAGTTCCGAGTTCCCGGGGGCGTTGGGCCTCACTGTCGCCGTCCCCGCAGGAGACGCGCGCGTGGCGTAGCTGCGCAGCGCGGCGAAGGCGTCGGGCTGCTGGCCCGACTCGCCGTAGGCGCCGCGCAGGCGGAAGGAGTTGACGAAGCCCGAGCCGCCGTCGGAGACCACCCAGGAGCCGCTCACCTTCGGATAGACGATGAGGTCGAAGTCCTCACCGAACGCGCTGTTGTCGTCGGCGCGCACCGCACCGGTAATGAAGAACCGGTCCTGCCACCCGAACTGCTGCTGCAGGTAGACGCCCACGGTGTTGTTCTCGACGAAGTCGTCGAAGCCCTGCCGCTCGGCGGTGGCGTTCACGCTCGAGAGGCCCAGCGCCGGGAAGCGGTCCCCGTCCGCAGTCACGTCCTCGATGGCCCTGGTGTAGACCTGGAACCCGACCGATGTCGTGGAGAGGATGTCTTCGGTCAGGTCACGGGTACCGGAGGCGGCGTAGTCGAAGGTGGTGTAGACGACCGACTCCCGATTGGCCCGGCGGCCGCCCGCCGCCGCGTTGGTCGACCAGAACTGCGCCGATTCGGGGGTCAGGAAGGGCTGCAACTGGTCCTCGAGCTGATCGGTCACGTCCAGCCCGAAGGTGAACCTGTGCGTGAACCAGTCGAAGGGGGAATGCGCCGCCGTGAGGCCCGCGGTCATGCGGTTGGCGTTGTTGTAGTAGTTGTTCCGCTCGTACATCGCCTCTGGCGTGTATCGCCTGTAGCCCCTGCGCGGAGTGCCGAGGGTGGTCGGGGTGGCGCGGATCGCCTCCTCGTACGGCTGGTCTCCTCCCAGCCGAATGCGAGTGAGGGCGACGCCGGCGTTGGCCGAAATCGTGAGATCCTCGTTGGGCTGAGCCTGGACGTTCACTCGCCCGTTGTACTTCTTCGCCCAACTGTCCTCGGTCACGCCCCGGTCCGAAGAAGCCGATCCGGCCACGAAGTACTGGAACAGGTCGCTCCCTCCGGAGAGGTCGATGCCGTAGTACTGGGTGTGGCCCGTGTTGAACATGAGATCCTGCTCCGCGGGGTAGTCCCGGAACATGTTGATCTCTTCGAGCTGGCCCGTGATGTTGCTCACGCCGTAGTTGGTGGGCGTGCGCCCTGCCGGGTTCCGGAACCACTGCGCGCCCTGGCGGAAGGTGAAATTCCACTGGGCGTCGCCAACGGATCCCATCTTGGTCCTGATGTTGATGACGCCGTTGGCCGCCTCGGTGCCGTACAGCGTCGCCGCCGCCGGTCCCTTGATGACCTCGATGCTCTCGATCATCGCCGGGTCGAGGTCGTCGATGCGCGAGACGTCGCGCGAGCCGCTTTCCATGCGGTTGCTCACCCGCACGCCGTCGATGTAGACGAGCGGACCGTCGTTGACCTCGCGCATGGTCGAGCTGCCGCGGATCTTGATGGTGGAGGCGCCGCCGGCGTCGCCCGAGCCCTGCTGGATGACGACCCCGGCCAGGCGGCCGCGGAGCAGATCCGAGACGTTCTGGATCGGCTGCACCTCAGCCACGGCGGCGTCGAGCACCGCCACCGAGTTGCCGATCTCGCGCACGCGGCTCGCCGCCGCCGTGCCGGTCACGACCAGCTCGTCGAGCTGCAACGCCTGGGAGGCGAGGAAGAAGTTCTGAACCGTCGAGCCGTCGGCCGCTACGGTCACCTCGACCGACTCGGTCCGATAGCCGATCGATTGCACGGTGAGCGTGTGTGTGCCGGCCGGCACGTTGATGATGAGGTACTGGCCGTTGCCTTGGCTGAGCGAGCCGATGTCGAGCCCCTCGATGAAGACCTGGGCCGCGTTGATCGGATTCCCCGTGGCCTGATCCCGCACGGTGCCCGTCACCGTCTGCGCCTGCAGCAGCGCCGGCGATGCCATCGCGAGCGCGATGAGGGCGAACAAGGTGTTGCGTCTCACGGATCTCCTCCTTTCCCGAGTCGCGTTGTGAACTTTGCGCCGGACAAACCCGGAGATAACCCGGACATAACCCTAGCGCGACATGCGATAATAGGTTGGGGACCGCGCGAGTGACAAGAGCAGCCCGGCATCCGTTGCGGCATGCGGCTCTGGGACTGGCCTACGTCAGCTCCAGCCGCCTCTTCCGTCGCTTGCGGCCCGCCTCGTAGCGCCGGCGATCCCCGGGGTCGGTCAGGTCGAGCGGGGGCACCCGGGTCGGGCGGTGTGCTTCGTCGATCGCGACGAACGTGAGGAGGCAGGTGTTGGTGTGGCGTTTCACGCCGGTGAGCGGGTTCTCCGCGTCGACGCGCACGCCGACCTCGATGGAGGTGGTGCCCACGTAGTTCACCCGCGCCAAACAGGTGACCAGTTCGCCGGCGCGGATGGGTTCCTTGAAATCGACGCGGTCGATCGAAACGGTGACGCAAGGTCGCCCCGCGTGGCGGATGGCGGCCACCGCGGCCGCGCGGTCGACCATGGCCAGGACCTCGCCGCCGGAGACGTTGCCCAGGTTGTTCACCTGGTTCGGCATCATCAGTTCGGTGATGACCGTGACGGAGTCGGCGGGCTCTCTGGGGGTGGGATCGAGGTCGCTCATGGTTGCGGCAGTACACCCTTTGCGGGGCGGGGTTCGGGTTGCGCCCGTCCCCAGCCGTGTCCGCGGCTCGCAGCCGCTTGCGGCGGACACCCGGACCGGGCAACCTCCCAGGCATGGTCAGGCTTGCCGGATGTTTCATGGGCGCGGAGGTCGCATGATGAACCGAAGACACTTTACCCGGATGGGCGCGATGGCGCTGGGCGGGCTTGCGCTCCCGGGCGGCGTGAGGGGTTTCCCGCGCGAATCGCGCGACGGGGGGCGCCAGGAACTGCGCGTGGACGAGACCCGCCTGATCGAAAGCATGCGGGCGCTCGAGGCCTTTGGGCGCAACGCGGCGGGCGGGATCGACCGGGTGGCCTTCAGCGACGCGAACATCGAGGCGCTCGACTGGGTGGCGGGTCATCTGGGCGCGGCCGGCTTCGAGGTCGGCGTCGACCTGGCCGGCAACCTGATCGCCCGCAAGGCGGGCCGGGATTCCTCGCTCCCGCCGCTCATGTTCGGTTCGCACATCGATTCGGTCCCGGGAGGTGGCAACTTCGATGGCCAGGTGGGTTCGATGGCCGCCCTGGAGGCCGCGACCCGGCTCGCCGAGGCCGGCCACCGCACCAGGCATCCCCTGGAGGTGGCCGTCTTCTCCAACGAGGAAGGCGGGAAGACCGGCAGCCGCGTCCTCGCGGGAGAATTCGAACGCTCCGAACTCGACATCGAGACGGCCTCCGGCTACACCATCGGGGAAGGGCTGCGACGCCTGGGCGGCGACCCGGACCGGCTGGCGGACGCCCGTCGCGAGCCCGGTTCCATCGCCGCCTTTCTCGAGCTCCACATCGAGCAGGGCGCGGTCATGGAGACCGACGGCGTCGACATCGGGGTGGTGGAGGGCATCGTCGGCATCATGCGCTGGAACGTGACCGTGGAGGGCATGACCAACCACGCCGGCACCACTCCCATGGACCGCCGTCAGGACGCGATGGTCGGGGCCGCGCGCTTCATCGACATGGTGCATCGCACGGCGCGCGGGATGCCGGGCAGGCAGGTGGCAACGGTCGGGCGGCTGGCTGCCGAGCCCGGCGCTCCGAACGTGATCCCCGGGCGGGTGGTGCTCTCGCTCGAGATCCGGGATCTGTCCATGGAGGGCATCGAGCGCGTTTTTCAGGCGGTGCGCGCGCGGAGCGAACGAATCGCGCGCGACACCGGCGTGACCTTCGCCTTCGAGCGCTTCTACACCAGCCGCGCCGCTCCCACCGACCCGCGCATCCGCGACCTTTTCGAGGCCTCCGCCCGCGATCTCGGCCTGGTTGCGGGCCGCATGCCTTCCGGCGCCGGGCACGACGCGCAGAGCATCGCCCTGCTCGCCCCGGTGGGGATGATCTTCGTGCCCTCCATCGGTGGCATCAGCCACGCCCCCAACGAGCGTACCGAGGACTCCGACATCGTCAACGGCGCCAACGTGCTGCTCCTGACGCTGCTCAACCTCGACGAAGAAGGGCTCGCGGGGGATTGAGGCGGGAGCCGCGGACCGCCGAAACATGGTACTTGACCCGGCATCGAGACGAACGCACCTGATTCCCGCGACGGCCACGGGTTCGCGGCTCGGACCTGCGTCCGATCTCCCGGCGGTCGGCGTCGTCCCGGCTCGGGGCGGCCATTCAGTCGCTCCGGACTCGGCGGATCGGGCACGATCCAGAGAGTGGCGGGAGCAAAGCCGGTGGCGTATTGATAGGATGTGGGGTACGGTGCCGGATCCAACGCCGCTCCGGTCGGCGCGGACGCCTCCATGGAGACCAGCCACATGCCGAAATCATCCCGTTTGACCATCCTGTCGGCGCGGCGCGGGATCCCGTATCTCGTCGCTGTCCCCTGTGTCGCCGCCGCTCTGTGCCTCGCCGGAATCCTGTCCGCGCAGGAGCCGGCGTCTGACGATGTCCGGCTGAAGCTCATGGGCGTGGTCTACGACGTCGTGACCGGCAGCGCGATTCCATCCGCTGCCGTGTCCCTCGAGAACGGCCGCCAGGGCGTAATCACGGACTATGACGGCGTCTTCCGGCTGGACGATGTCGAAGCCGGGCCCGAGCTTGTCGTGGTCACCCAGTTCGGATACCAGAGGAGGGTGGTGGCGATTACCGTCACTCCCGAGTCGAGCGGAATGATGGAGGTGGCGCTCACGCCCCGGCCCATAATGCTCGCGGGCGTCACCGCGACCGTCGAGAACATCACGGAGATGGAATCCCGCCTGCGCTTCCGCCGCAGGGCCGCCGCCATGTCCACCTGGGCCTACGACCGGCACCAGCTGTTTCGCGCGATGGCCGGGACCCCGCTGGATTTCCTGAATCAGCGCACCATGGTCCGGGTGGTTCCGTGTCCCCCGGCGTCGCTCAGCAGCCGATGCGTCTTCCGCAGAGGGCGCGCCATCGAACCCTGGGTCTACGTGGACGAGGCGCTGGCGTGGGGGGGACTGGACGAACTGGAGAGCTATGCGGTCTCGGACATCTATCTGATGGAGGTCTATTCCTGGGGCACCGAGATCCGGATGTACACCAATCAGTTCATGGAGCGGATGGCCCGCAAGCCGATCATGCCGATTCCGCTCAACCTCTGGACCCGTCCGGCGCGCTAGGGCCTGCGGCACCGGGACGCCGCCGCGGGGCCCGCCGAGAGCCGCGGGCTCGCGCCGCAACGAGGGGTCCGAAGCGATGCCTTGAGTCCATTCATCAGATGTCCATCCAGATGTGAGGTTCGTATGTGCACGAGAGACAAACTGTCCAGGGCGCCGATCCTGTCCGCCGTGGCCGCGGTGGGCCTTTTCCTGCCCGCGTGCGCGGATGCTCCGGAGGGCGGGAGTTCGGACGCGGTGGTATTCGAGGGCGCCCGCGTGATCGTCGGCGACGGTGGCGTGATCGAGGACGGCGTCTTCGTCGTGGAGGACGGCCGCTTCGCGGCGGTCGGAGCGGCGGGGGAGGTGGAGGCGCCCGCGGGGGCGACCCACATGGACCTCGCCGGCAAGACGGTCATGCCCGCGATCGTGAACGCCCACATCCACCTGGCTTCCGACCGCGAGACCCGCACCGACCAGCTGCAGCATTACGCGTACTACGGTCAGTCGATGGTCGTGAGCCTGGGGCTGGACGAGGGTGACGTCGGCTTCCAGATGCGCGGCGAGATGGTGCCCGACGGCGCCCGCTCGCAGAGCGCGGGGCGGGGCATCACCTCACCCGAGCCCGGCCGCAGCGAGGTGCCGCACTGGGTGACCACCGATGAGGAGGCGCGCGCGGCGGTGCGGGGGCTGGCCGCCGACCAGGTCGACTTCGTGAAGATCTGGGTGGACGACCGGAGCGGCCAGTACGAGCGGCTCTCCGCGGAGCTGTACGGCGCCGTGATCGACGAGGCGCACGCCAACGGCCTGCGCGTGACCGCCCACGTCTTCACGCTCGAGGACGCGAAGGGGCTGCTGCGGGCCGGCGTGGACGCCTTCGCGCACGGCATCCGCGACATGGATGTCGACGACGAGCTGATCGCGCTCTGGCAGGAGCGTCCCAACGTGGTGCTGGTCCCCAACCTGCCCGCGCCCGGCGTGGCGGAGGACATGGGCTGGCTGGCGGGATCGGTGCCGGCGTCCCGGGTCGAGCTGATGCAGACCAACTCGTTCGACCGGCCGGAGCTGCAGGAGTTCTTCGGCATTCAGGCGCGCAACCTGAACCGGCTCAGCCAGGAGGGCATCACCATCTCCTTCGGCACCGACGGAAGCTCGCCCTGGGCGGCCCACCAGGAGCTGGCCGACATGGTGCGGACCGGGATGAGCCCGGCGGACGTGATCGTGGCGGCCACCAGCGCCTCCGCGGAGTTCGTGGGCGCCGACGATCTGGGGACGGTCGCGGCGGGCAGGAGCGCCGACTTCATCGTGCTCGACGCCAACCCGCTCGACGACATCACCAACACGCGCATGATCGACGCGGTGTACCTGCGCGGTGCCGCGATGGACCGCGACGGGCTGGGCGCGCGCTTCCGGGGGGCGGGTCAGTAGCGACCGACTTCGAGGGAGCCTGGTCGCTCCTCGCGGGAGCGCTCTCCGGCGGTACCCGGCGCGAGATTCTGCGCTCGTGCTCGCCGGACGGAGGCGCGAAGGGACTCGAGCGCCTGCGCGGCGGGATGCGCGCGCATGTGTTCCGGGGGCGTTTCGCACCGCTCGTGCTCGACGGCTTCGTGCGCGATTTCGACCTGCGCACCCGCGAGGAGGGATTCCACGTCCTTCATTCGTGGAACCATCTGGAGCACCATTTCACCCGCGAGAACACCCCGGTGCTCATGCTGGACCGCTTCGCCGAGGAATGGTCGGCGGACCGGGCCACGCCGCGGGTCCAGGCGCTCCTCCTGGATCACTACTTCTTCTACGTGCTGGCGGTGATGGTCATGCGCGCGTGGGACGAAGGCGATCCCAACCGGAACCTGGACCGGATCACCGGGCTGCTCCGCCATCTTCAGGGCCCCCACGGCAGCGGGCACCAGTTCGTGGCGCGCGCGGAGACCCTGCTGCTGATGGCCATCTCCCACTTCCACCCGGACGAGAGCGCCTATCCCCGGCTGCTGGAGAAGATCCGCGCCCTGGACCGCGCGCACCGGGTGCACTTCGCGCTGGCCGAGGCCGCGATTCTGGGGAGCCACCTGCGGTGGGGATTCGGGGTGCTCTACCGGCGGGACCTGGGGCGCATGCGCGGCGACAACGTCGGCGATTATCCGTGGCTGCTCTTCTCGGTCGCAACGCTCATGGAGGAGTACGTGCGGCTGCGGGAGGAGGAGGCGCGCGCCGGGGGTGCCACCGGGGGTGCCGCGGGCGGTGGCCTTGAAGCCGGGCGCGACCCCGGTGGAGAAGGGGGCCTCCCGGAGGGAGGAGGCGAGGAACGCCGTGCCGATCCGCGCACCCGCGTCCTGGAGGGCCTCATCGACGGCCTGACTCCCGATCCGTGGGCCTTCACGGGCGCGCCCCCAGAGGCGCTCCGCCCCTACGAAGATGAGCACGCGGGCTTCCGCGAGGCCTTCGCGGACTACAGGGACGACCTCCTGGTGGAGTTCGCCGGGCTCCGACCCGACCGCGAGGCGTATTCGCCGCTCTCGTTCCACTGCAACTTCCCCCACAACGCCATCATGGCCAAGGTATCGATCCATCTCGCCGACGAGAACGCGCCCAACCTGCCGATGGATGCGATGTTCACGCGCGCGGAAGGGTGGCGGCCCGGGGAGGCGTCGGAAGCGGCGGCGGCCGCGGCAGAGGGATCCGGGCCAGCCGCCGAGGACGATGCGTCGAGGGCCCAGCCCGCGGAATTCGTGTCCGCGAACCATCCCGAGGCACTCGCGCGCTACCTGATGGCGTACTCCGGCGCGAGCCCGGAGCGGCTGGGTCGACGCGGGGCCCGGCTCATCATCTACGATCCCAACGTGGGGCTGCGCTACTACAAGATGGCCCTGCAGGCGATGCGGGCGGGAAGTTGACAAGGGGGACGCGACACCCCTACCGGTGGCAGGCATCCACGACCCGTCGTGGCATCGGGCGTCGTGGTTCCCGGGAAGGAGGGTCCAGTATGAGTACGCCAACCGCGTTCCGCCGCTTGCGCCGAGCCTGCGTCCTGCTGATGGCGGCCGCCTCCACGACGGGCTGCGCGACGACGCCGGCGATCGACTCCGACCCTCCCGCCGGCAACTCCGTCCGCGAGGAAGCCTCCGACGACGAGGTGCGCGTGGGCTACGGTACGCAGGCGGCCGACGAGATCACCGGCGCGGTGTCCTCGGTCCGGGCCGAGGACGCGGGACGCGAGGTGACGAGCATCCTGGACCTCATCGAGGGGCGCCTTCCGGGCGTGTACGTCCGGCGCCTGGGGAACGGCGAAGTCTCGATCCGGGTTCGCGGCGCTTCGTCGTTCATGGGAGGCGGGGAGCCGCTCTTCGTGATCGATGGCCGGCCCGTCATGACGCCGGCGGGTTCTGCGCTCATGGCCATCAGCCCGCAGGACATCGTGCGCATCGACGTCCTCAAGGATGCCGGGGCCACCGCCATCTACGGCAGCCGCGGCGCGAATGGCGTGATCCTGATCACGACGAAGCGGGCACCCGGATAGTAGCCTGGCGCCCCCTGCTGGTGCGTTTCTTGCGTTCGTGCAATACGTTCCCACAGACGCCGCGACGGTCGGTCTGCGCGTGCCGTCTTCCCTTCATCGGGCTGCACGTGCCTGGTCCCGCCGTGGCCTGCACAACTCTCCTCTCCCTGGAGGCACTATGCGAAGAAACCTACAAATCCTGATCGGTCTGCTCGCCGGCGTGGTTGCGATGGCACTGCCGCTGCAGGCTCAGGTCACCGGCACCGTCACCTCCGCCGAGTCGGGCGAACCGCTCGCCACGGTGCAGGTGTCCATCGAAGGAACGGGCATCGGGGGCCTTACCAACGAAGAGGGCCGCTACCTCCTGATCAACGTCCCCTCCGGGCCGCAGGTCGTCCTCTTCCAGTACCTCGGCTTCGAGACCGAGCGCCGGGACATCACGGTCACCGAGGGAGAGGCGGTGGTGCAGGACGTGGTTCTCTCCGGGACCGTGCTCGGCCTGGACGAACTGGTGGTCGTCGGGTACGGCACCCAGCTACGCAGGGAAGTGACGGGCGCGGTGACCTCGGTTCCGGGTATCGAAATCGCCCAGGCTTCCGTGACGCCCAACCTCCAGACCGCGCTTCAGGGGCGGCTGGCCGGGGTCAACGTGGCCGAGTCGTCCGGGGAGCCGGGAGCGGCCCCGCAGGTCCTGGTCCGGGGCCGGGGCTCGATCTCGGCGGGCACCGAGCCCCTGTACGTGATCGACGGGGTGCCGTACTCCATGAACCTGGCAATCGAGGGCGACGTGAGTCTGCAGAGGGCCAGTTTCGGCGGGACGCGCGCCAACCCGCTGGCCAACCTCAACCCCAACGATATTGAAACCATCGAGGTGCTGAAGGACGCGGCAGCCGCGGCCATCTACGGCTCGCGTGGCTCCAACGGCGTCATTCTGATCACCACGAAGCGGGGTCAACGCGGCGCGCCGGCGCAGGTGAGCTTCCGGGCATACGGCGGACTGCAGACGGCGTTCCATCGGCCCCGTCTGATGACTGCTGCCGAGAACATCGACTACGTCAAGGCTGCCCGCAACAACGCCTACCTCCAGGGCCGGGATCCCACCAATCCGGCGAGCCCCAACTACAACCCGCTCTACAATCCGGACAACAACGCCGGCCGCGCCGAGAACGGCGCGAGCGGATCGCAGTTGATCCCGGAGGCTTACGTGAACTGGGACGGCACCGACAGCGACTGGATCGGCGCCATCCTGGACGAGGCCGTCCTGCAGAATTACGACGCGTCGATCCGGGGAGGCTCGGAGAACCTCGCCTATTTCGTCTCCGGCTCCTACATGGACCAGTCGGGGGTCATCAAGGGCTCCAGCTTCCAGCGGCTTGCCCTGCGGGCGAATCTGACCCTGGATCCCTCCGACCGGCTTCAGCTCAACGTGGACGTCAATTCGGCCTACGCCGACCACGACCGCAAGGCGGCCAATGCGCCCTACTTCGGCAGGCCGCCCGGCCTCATCTACTCGGCCATGGTGTCGTCTCCCCTCGCCCGCATCTATGACAACGACGGCAACTACCTGCAGCGGGGCGAGAACAGCATCAACGCGCTGGGCAACGGGATGACCAGCACCAACCACGCCCTGGCCGCCCGGGACTACATCGACGACAAAATGCAGACGGGCCGCGTGTTCGGAAGCGTGTCGGCCGACCTGGACCTGCGGGACGACCTCCGCTACCGGGCGCTCTTCGGCTACGACTACGACACCAGAAACCGGCACTTCTACCAGGGAACGCGCCTGCAGTACCGCGGGCGGGACGTCCCCGATCCGTACGCGCAGGCCCTCTCGGGCGCGAGCCGCAACTGGCTGCTCGAGAACACCCTCAACTGGAACAGGTCGTCCGGCGCGCACAGCTTCAACGTGCTGGCCGGGTATACCGCCGAGCGTCAATTCGACGACACACAGGACGTGATCGCCCGGAATTTCCCCGACGATCAGGTGAGGACGATCAACGGCGGCGAGATCACGGGTGGAGACCAGGTACAGTCGGAGTGGTCCCTGGTTTCCGCGCTGGGGCGGGTCAACTACACCCTCCTGAACAGGTATCTGGCGACCGCGACCTTCCGGTCCGACCGCTCGTCGCGCTTCGGGTGGGGGAATCAGACCGGCTACTTCCCCTCACTGTCCCTCGGATGGCAGGTGACCGAGGAACCGTTCATGCGCGGGAGCACCCTCTTCAGCCAGCTGAAGCCGCGCGTCAGCTACGGCGTCACCGGGAACTTCCAGATCCCCAACTACGGCTCGATCGGCCTGGTGGGCCGCCAGCCCTACGTTCTGGGCGACGCCGTGGTCGCCGGCGCCACTCCCCGGACGCTGGGCAACCGTCAGCTGACGTGGGAGACCACGCGACAGCTCAACGTCGGCGTGGACTTCGGGATCATGGCGGACCGCATCTACGGCGCCTTCGACTACTACGTCTCGAACACCGAAGACCTGCTCCTGAACGTGAACGTGCCGTCCTCGACGGGTTTCGCCACCGTCCTGACCAACGTCGGCGAGGTTCGCAACACGGGCTTCGAGGCGCAGATCACCTCGCGGAACATGGTCGGAGGCTTCCAATGGTCCACGGACCTGAGCCTGGGCAGGAACTCCAACGAGGTGGTGAGGCTCGGCCCGGAGGGAGATCCGATCCTGGCCGCGGGCGTCGCGGGCGTCCGGCACATCACCCAGGTCGGGGGCGAGATCGGCGCCTACTACGGATACGTGCACGACGGCATCTACCAGAGCGAGGCGGACATCGCCTCGAGCCCCACCGACTCGAGGAACGTCACGCCCGGGGACATCAAGTGGAAGGACGTCAATGGTGACGGGCGCATCACCGCCGACGACCGCACCGAGCTCGGCAGCTACAATCCCGACATGACCTGGGGCCTGTTCAACCGCTTCGCCGTGGGGAATGTGGAGTTGAGCGTCTTCTTCCAGGGCGTGGTCGGCCGCGAGGTCCTGAACCTCACCCGCCGCCACCTGACGGCACAGGGCAACTTCAACGGGTACGGCAACCTGGTGGGCAACTACTGGACGCCGGAGAACCCGGGCAACGGCTGGGACCACAAGCCCGACCGCCAGGACCACGGCGGCAACACGCGCCCCTCCAACTACCAGATGGAGGACGGCTCCTACACGAGCTTCAAGAGCATCACGCTCTCGTGGAACGTGCCGCCCGATCTCGTGGGCGGGATCTTCGGCGGGGCGCCGGGCAGCCTGCGGGTCTTCGGCGCCGTGAACAACGTGCACATATGGACGGACTACTGGGGCTGGAACCCGGAAGCGAGCGTCCAGTCGACCGGACTGACGCCGGGGCAGGACTACGGGGCGTATCCGCTGATGCGGGCGTTCCAGTTCGGCGCCGAAATCGGATTCTAGCCAATGGAGATCAAGATGAAGCTGAGAACACGAGCCATAATGACTCTCCCGGTGGTCTTCCTCCTCGCATCCTGCAGCGAGGACTTCACGCTCCTGAGTCCGATTTCGGAGCGCAACGTGGAGAACTTCTACCAGACGCCAACCGACTTCGACGTGGCCATCAACGGCGCCTACGCCACCCTGGCGAGCAACGGCGCCTACAACCGGTCCTACGTCCTCCTCCACGAGATGCGCTCCGACAACACGATGAACGGGGGCGGCGCGACAGGACTCGCGGAGGTCTACCATCGAATCGCGCACTTCAGCGAACTGTCGACCCAGGAGGAGCTGTCCATTCCCTGGACGACTGCCTATCAGGGCATCGCCCGGACGAACCTCATCCTCGACCGGGTGGGCAACCTCGAGGATCAGAACGTCGCCAACCGCATCTCGGGTGAAGCCCTCTTCATCCGCTCGCTCTTCTACTACCACCTCGCGGTCCTCTGGGGGAACGTGCCGCTGCAGGTCGAGGCGGTGACCTCGCCCAACGTCGAGGTGAACCAGGTGAGCGCGGACGTGATCTACGCGCAGATCGCCGGGGACCTCGAGACCGCGCAGGGGATGCTCCCGGCGTCCTACAGCGGGGCGGATGTCGGGCGTGCCACCAGCGGCGCCGCCAACACCCTGCTGGGTCTGGTCTACCTGACCAACGGCCAGTCCGCGCAGGCGGCGGAGGCCCTGCGGCGCGTGGTGAGTTCGGGCCAGTACTCGCTGGTGCCGAACTACGCCGACCTCTGGGGCGTGGCGAACGAGAACAACGCCGAGTCCGTCTTTGAGCTCCAGTACAAGGCGGGCGGCACCGGGACCGGGAGCCAGTTCACGGACTACTACACGCCGTTCGGCGGTTCGGGAGGCGTCGGCGCGGGTAACGCGCCCCAGGTCCTGTCGCCGGGCATCGACCAGATCCACTCGATGCAGCACATGATGGCGGAGGAGGACGCGCGCGGCATGGGCGGGACCTTCGCCCTCTCGGAGGAAGGCAACGTCTACGTGAAGAAGTGGGAGAGCATCCCCTTCGGCCCGGCCGACGCGGACAACAACTTCCCCGTCTTCCGCTATGCGGACGTGCTGCTGATGCTGGCCGAAGCGCTCGGCGAGGGCGGCGAGGCGTACGGGCTGATCAACCAGGTGCGCGCGCGGGCCGGAGCGTCGCCTATCGACGCCGGTACGTCGGGGACGTTCCAGGAGAAGCTCCTGTTCGAACGGCAACTGGAGTTCATCACCGAGGGCAAGCGCTGGGCCGATCTGCTGCGCCTCGGGGTGGCGCAGCAGGTGATGTCGGACTTCGAGCCCCTGAGGGCGGCCGGCCTCTCGGCGGGGGACATTCGTCTGGTCTATCCGATTCCGCAGCGGGAGATCGACGTGTCGCCGGGGGAAATGGTGCAGAACCCGGGTTGATACGGGCCGGGTGAACAGACACTGACGCGCATGGCCGCGCGGCAAGGCTCGTGAGCGGAAGCAGGCCGTGAATCGGCCCGCCGGAACCCGGTCGCTGTCGGGGAAGGCCCTGGTCGCACTGAGTACAGTCGGGCCGGGGCTCTTCCTGATCGGGTACAACATCGGCACGGGCAGCATCACCACCATGGGGATGGCGGGCGCCCGCTACGGCATGAACCTGCTGTGGGCGCTCGTGCTGTCGGGGATCTTCACCTATGTGCTGATGGTCGCGTTCGGCCGCCTGACGCTGGTCACCGGCCGGACCGCGCTGCAGAGCTTCAGGGCCGGCATCCCCGGCATCGGGAAGGTCCTGGCGCTGTACGTGCTGATCGCGCTGGTCCTGGGCGAGCTGGTGGCGCTCACGGGGGTGATGGGGATCGTGGCGGAGCTGATCCAGGAAGGGATCCGGCTCGCCTCGCCGGCGGGGGGTCTGGTGATCCCGACCTTCTGGATCGTCCTGACGGTCGCCAGCGGGATCTTCCTTCTGCTGTGGTTCGGCCACTACCGGCTCTTCGAGAGGGTGCTCACCACCTTCGTCATCCTGATGGTCTTCTGCTTCGTCGCGGTTTTCTTCATGGTGTCGCCCAGCTACTCGGCCGTGGTGGCGGGCATGGTCCCCTCCATTCCGGACACGCCGGACGCCAGCCGCCTGGTGGCTGCCATGGCCGGCACGACCTGTTCGGCGGCGGTCTTCATCGTGCGGAGCACGGTGGTGGCCGAGAAGGGGTGGACCGCGGCCGACCTCGGGCGCGAGAAGCGCGATGCGCTGGTGTCGGCGTCGGTGATGGTCTTCCTGAGCGCGATGGTCATGGCGGTGGCGGCCGGCACGCTGTTCGTGCATGGCATGACCATGGAATCGACCCTGGAGATGATCGGGCTGCTGGAGCCGATCGGGGGCGACCTGGCGGCCTTCCTGCTGATCGTGGGGATCTCCGGGGCGGGCCTGTCCACGGTCTTTCCTCTGGTGCTGATCGCGCCCTGGCTGATCGCCGACTACGCGGGCTGGAAGCGGGATCTGCGCTCACGGTCGTCGAGGTTGCTGATCGGGTTGGGGCTCCTGTTCTCCTTCGGTTCGGTCTTTCTGGACCAGACGCCGCCGGTGCTCATGGTGATCGCCATGGCGCTGCAGGCGGCCATCCTGCCCGCGGTGGCCATTCCCGCGTTCTACCTGCTGAACCGGAAGGCGGTGATGGGAGAGGAGCACCTGGCGACGCCCGGATGGAACGCGGGGCTGATCGCCGTGATCCTGTTCTCGCTGGTCACGACCTGGTTCGCCGTCACGGGACTCCTGGGATGACGGCGTCTACCGGACGCGCGGCGACGGCGCATGACCTGCCGGTGCGCGCGATGGCGGCCCGGCCCCTCCGGTCGTTCCGCAGGGATGGGCTGCAGGTCGAGGTGTACGGCACGCCCGAGGGCATGGGGGAGGCTGCCGCCGCGCAGGTCGAGAGGCACCTGGCTGCCGCGGTCGCGAGCAGAGGAGCGGCCAACCTGGTGTTTGCCGCGGCGGTGTCGCAGTTGTCGTTTCTCGAAGCGCTCCGGCGCAGGGCGATCGACTGGGCCAGGGTCACCGTCTTCCATCTGGACGAGTACACGGAGCTCCCGCCGGATCATCCGGCGAGCTTCCGCAGGTTCCTGAGAGAGCACGTCCTGGACGCCGTGCGCCCGGGCCGCGTCCATCTTCTTCAGGGCGATGCCGACGACCTGGACGGGGAGGTCGAGCGCTACCAGTCGCTCCTGCGGGCCCACCCGCTGGACGTGGCCTGCATCGGCATCGGCGAGAACGGGCACATCGCCTTCAACGACCCGCCCGTGGCCGATTTTGACGACCCGTTCCTGGTGAAGGAGGTCGAGCTCGACGATGGCTGCCGCCTGCAGCAGGTCCACGACGGCTGGTTCTCCTCGTTCGAAGAGACGCCGCGACGCGCGCTCACGCTCACGGTGCCGGCCATCATGAACAGCCGGGTCGTCAGCTGCGTGGTGCCGGGGGAGCGCAAGGCGGATGCCGTGCACGACGCGCTCCACGGCCCGGTCGTGACCGCGTGTCCCGCGTCGATTCTGCGCCGACACGAAAACGCCACCCTGCTCGTGGACGCCGCCTCGGCCGCCCGCCTGTAAAGGCCGGGCGCGAGGGAGGTTGCGATATGCACTGTATCACACATTCGGCCGATGACGACGACAACCGCGCGCGCTACCGGTACCGGGATGGCGCTGGGAGTGAAGAAATGACCGCAAGACTACGCTCCGTCATCGTCGCCGCGGCGGCCGCGTGCACCCTCCTTCTCGTCCCGGCCCTGCTCTCGGCGCAGATCCCGATCGCGGTCGAGGGGGAGCGTCCGGGGACCCCGGTCACGTTCGGCATTCCGTTTCCGCGGGGCGAGCTGGTCTCCGCGGAGAACGTGCGGGTACGCAACGGCGCCGGCGAGGAGATCCCGTCCCAGATCACGCCGGTAACCACCTGGTGGCCCGCGGACGAAAGCCTCAAGTGGATCTGGGTCGACTTTTTCACCGACGAGTCCGGGCGGTACACCGTGGAATACGGGCCGCAGATACGGCGCACCGCGGACATCGGTTCTCCGATCCGGTTCGTGAACAATCAGCGGCAGAACGGGTTCGCGGAGATCGACACGGGACCGCTCCGGATTCGCGTACAGAAGGGCGGAAGCGGGTTCATCGACCGGGTCGAGTTCAACCCGGCGGCCGACGGCTTCGGGCCCGAGCACGTGATCGCCGACGGAATCGGAGCGCGGGGATCGTTTCTGGACCTCGTGGACGCGGACGGACTGGATGCGTCGTCGGCCGTGATCCACCAGACCTTCATCGAGAGGGGCTCGGGGCCGATGCACGCCATCCTGCGGATCGAGGGCGAGTACCGCTACCAGCGGCCCGAACACCCCGCCTCCCCGTTCGTCACCTACATCCACGCGTATGCGGGAAGAGCGCACCTGAAGGTCCTCCACACCGTCACCTACACGGGAAACCCGGACCGGGGCGCCCCGCTGGCGGGCCGGCAGCATCGCGACGTGGCCACCCAGGGGGAGCTGATCGTCGACGAGAACGCACGCTCGAGCGACCCCGGCATCACCCGGCCCGACGACATGATCGGGTCGGCCGGCCTCGGCCTCGCATGGCGCCTGGACGGGGATCCGGTGTTCCGCACGGCTCTCGGCGGCGGGCGTTGGTGGGAACGCGGGGAGCCGATCCTTCTGGAGGAGAACGCCGCAGGCGCCTCCACGTTCTCGGTGCTCCAGACCGGCCCGGACGCGGACGGCATCCCGCCCATCCCCGAATCCGGCCCGGATGAACGGATCGGGGGATTCTCGGCCACCGTCGCCGTGGGCCACGTCGTCGCGGAGGCCGAGCGCGCCGAGGGATGGATCGACCTCTCCGACGGCGACAGGGGCATCAGCATCGGCATGCGCGGGATGCTGGAGGAGTATCCGAACCGGCTCGCGGTGGATCTGGCGGAGCGCCGGATGCACGCCTACACCTGGCCTCCGGACCATCCGCCGAAGGGCTTCCAGCGCGCGAGCCGCCAGCCCGACGGGGGCATGGTCGGCAATTTCGCCCGGGGCATCACCAAGACGACCGAGCTGGTGCTCAACTTCCACGACGGCAGCGACGACCTTGCGTCCGTGAGGGAGGCCGCGCACGCGGTCCTCGATCCGCCCGTCGCCCACGCGCCGCCGGCGTGGTACCGGGACTCAGGGGTCTACGGCACCTTCGCGGCCGCCGACAACCGGATTCCGGCGCTGGAACGGGGTCTCCAGTACAAGTTCCGCTATATGCGCTTCAACCAGGCCTGGGCGCCGTGGTATGGCATGTTCGACTACGGCGACCTGAAGACCTACTACCGCGGGGGCGGCTGGGTGCAGTGGGGCAACAACGAGCCGGCGCAGGACTTCCAGTGGTGGTTCAACTTCATGAGGACGGGCAGCCGGGACGACTACCGCCAGGCCGAGGCCATGAGCCGCCACACCATGGACGTGGACAACCTGCACTGGCCGACGGGCCCGGCCTACCGGGGTGACACCAACGCCGCGCTGGACTACTGGAGGTCGCTCGAAGAGCCGGAGGGAAGCCCGTATGTGGGCATGGGCAGCCGCCACACGAACCAGCAGGCGGTTGCGCTGTACACGGCCCACGTCTGGATCGCGGGCTGGCTGGCGAGCTACTACCTGAGCGGGTATCACCGGGGACTCGAGGTGGCCCGGCTGACCGGGGACTACTACCGCAAGCGGGTCTTCGGGGAGCACGGGCTCACCGGACGGCGGCTCTACCTGTCGGTATGGAACCTGGCCGAGCTCTACGACGCGACCAGGGAGGACATCCATCTCGAGGAACTCCAGGACCGCGTGAACCGGGTTCTCGAGCTGCAGAAGACGCAGGCCGGCCGCATGGTCATCGACCGTTTCGGCTACTCCCAGCACTACCTCACCCACGGGCTGGGCAAGTACCTCGAGCTGGTCGATGACCCGGAGGTGGGGCTCGGTCAGATCGAGCACGCCCGCAGCCTGCTCGCCACCCCTCCCCTCGATCACGACATGGAGTCCTGGCTCGCGAGCATCCACCCGCTCGTCGTCGGGTACGACCTGACCGGCAGCGAGGAGTTCCTGACGGAAGCGTGCCGGCGGGCGGCGTATCTGCGCACCGACGAGATGGCGCGGCCGTTGGGGAGCTACACGACCCAGCGCGAGCTCGTGGCGCAGATGGAGGCCGTGAGTCGACTGCCCGGGAGGGAGAGCGACCCCTTCGCAGGCGGCCGAATGCCCAACTGGGCCCTGTCGAGCGGCATTCGGGTCTTCGGGTGGACCCATGCATTCGGGGTTCCCTACCTGATCGATCGGCTGCAGTCTTCCGGATGGCGGCTGGACGAGCTGCCGTGCACGTGAACGGACGGTCCACCGTGCGCGTGAAGCGGTCGCCGGTACCCACTACCGGTAGTGGTGAGCCCCCTGCCCGTTGTGGGTGCGGTCCGTCGAATGGATGCGCGCGTTTGCGGCATGGGCGCGGCGACATCCATACTTTTCGGGTGAAGCAGGCACCCCACCGCACGAGGTTTCAGGCTTGATTCGCAACCGAAGGATGTGGCTCCTCGTGGCCGTGGTGGCCGGCGGCGGAGCATGGATCGCGGGCGCGCAGGAGTCGGGAGGCTACCCGCGCCAGGAGGTGCTGCTCGATCCGCCCCCCGGGGAGTGGCTGAACTACGGCCGCGACCAGGACGGCACCCACCACAGTCCCCTCGACCAGGTCGACGCGGGCAACGTGGACCGCCTCGGCCTGGCGTGGTCCTACGACACCGGATCGTACCCGGGGCAGCTGGAGGGGACGCCGATCGTCGCGGACGGGACGATGTACGGCACGCTCACCTGGAGCGTCGTGTTCGCGGTGGACGCGCGCACGGGCGAGGAGAGGTGGCGCTGGGACCCCGGGATCCCGCAGACGCAGTACGTCACCGACGCGCGCGGAATCCGGCACCGGCGGGGCCCGAGCCTCTGCTGCGGTCCGGTGAACCGGGGGGTGGCCCTCTACGACGGCAAGGTCTACGTCGGGCTTCTGAACGGGAGCCTGGTCGCGCTGGACGCCGGGACGGGCGAGGAGGCGTGGCGGGTGCAGGTGCGGAGCCCGCTCGACGACTACAGCATCACCGGCGCCCCGCGCATCGTTGACGGACTCGTGATCACGGGCATCAGCGGCGCCGAGTTCGGCGTGCGCGGCTTCGTGTCGGCCTACGACGCCCGGACCGGCGAGCTGGTGTGGCGCTTCTACACGGTACCGGGCGATCCCACCGAGCCCTTCGAGAGCGAAGCCCTTGAGCGGGCGGCCGAGACCTGGACCGGCGCCTGGTGGCGATACGGAGGCGGGGGGACGGTCTGGGACGGCATGGCCTGGGATCCGGAGCTCGATCTCCTTTACTTCGGAGTCGGGAACGGAGGGCCCTGGGCGCGCGACATCCGGAGCCCGGGGGGCGGCGACAACCTGTATCTCACCTCGATCATGGCCGTACGCCCGCGCACCGGCGAGTACGTCTGGCACTACCAGACCACGCCCGGAGACGACTGGGACTACGCCGCCACCCAGCCGCTCATCCTCGCGGATCTGGTCATCGACGGGCGCGAGCGGCAGGTCATCATGCAGGCGCCCAAGAACGGCTTCTTCTACGTGATCGACCGCGTGACCGGCGAGTTCATCTCCGCGGAGCCGTTCGCGCGGGTGACGTGGGCCACGGGGTACGACCCGGAGACCGGCCGTCCGATCGAGACCGACTTCGCCCGCTACGGCATCGAGGGCGCGCTCATCTCCCCCGGCTCGGACGGCGCGCACAACTGGCACGCGACCTCCTGGAATCCGGCCACGGGTCTGGTCTACCTGCCGGGGCAGGAGACGTCGCGGTGGTACTCCGTGGATCCGGACTTCGCGATCGAGCCCGGACAGCCGGGCTTCGGCATGGGACGGCGCCGGCCGACCGCGGGGCCGGTGCGGGGCGCCGATGCGATGGCCGCGGAGCTTCCGGCCGCATTGCCGCAGGCGGGGCCGCGCGACCGGGAGATCGACCCCATGGTGGTCGGGATGGGCGGTCTGGGCGCCTTCCTGGCCGCGTGGGATCCCGTTGCCCAGGAGGAGCGCTGGCGGCACCGCTTCGAGCAACGCGGCGTCTCCGGTGGGACGCTGACCACCGCCGGCAACCTGGTGTTCCACGGCAACGGCGGCGGATCCTTCAACGCCTATCGCGCGGACGATGGCGAGATGCTGTGGGAGTTTCCGCTCGCGCCCGGCTTCGCCAACCCCGTCACGTACATGCTCGACGGCCGGCAGTACGTGTCGGTCGCGACCGGCCGCGGGGGCAGCTACGCGCCCGGCCGGGTCTACACCTTCGCGCTGGACGCGGAGCGGGCCGCACCGTCCATGGAGCCGCAGGCCCCGCCGCCGCCGCCCCCGGTCGAGCCGCCGCCCGACGGGTACCTGGGCGGGATGGGCGGGGCGGAACTGCCCGACCTCCCGGGAAGGGAAGTGGTCCGGCGGAACTGCACGCAGTGCCATTCGGCCGACCGGATCGTCAACGGCCGGCGCAGCGCGGAGGAGTGGCGGCTGTTCGTGGATGACAAGTACGCCCGCGGCTTCATCAACGCGACTACGCCGGAGCAGCGCGCCGCGATCGTCGACTACATGACACGCGCCCTTCCCAGGGGATAGGGGACAGGGGAGCGGACCGTGTGTTGCGGTGCACAAACCGCTGCCGGCGCAGTCATTCGTCCGCATCGGCGCCTTGGCGCCGGTGCCCGGAACAGGAGGTAGGACTCATGCGTCGTTCGTACTTCACCCAGGCCCTGTGCGTCGCCGCCTTCGTCACCCTTTTCCCGGCGCTGGCGGCCCAGGCCCAGGAACGGGACGACACCATTCGCGCCCGCGACGGCACGCCGATTCCCCTGATCCCGCGGGCGCCCGAAGGGATGGCCGAGGGCGCGGTCTGGATCCCGCCCATGCCGCCACTGGAGGCGACCCTTCCCCCCGAAGGCTGGGAACCGCCCGGGTACGAGCAGCCTCCCATGCCCTACATCCTGCTCCGCCTCCCCCGAACGAACATCACGCGGGCGGGATTCCCGGCCATCGACTTCCACGTGCACGCCGGCGAACTCACCACGCCCGAGGCGTACGAGAGCATGATCGCCCTCATGGACTCCATCGGCATGGGCGCGATCATCAACCTGAACGGCGGCACCGGGGCGCACCTCGACTCCACCCTGGCGGCCGGAGAAGCGTACCGGGACCGGGTCGTGAACTTCGTCACCCTCAACCTCGACGGCATCAACGAGCCCGGCTGGTCCGAATGGATGGCCGGCGAGATGGAGCGGGGATACCTCGCCGGCGCGCGGGGCCTGAAGGTCGCGAAGTCGCTGGGCCAGGGCGCGCGCAACCCCGACGGCACCTTCATTCAGGCCGACGACCCGCGCCTCGACGCCGTCTGGGCCATGGCCGCGAAGCACGACATGCCGGTCATGATCCACACCAGCGACTCCGTGGGGCGCTTCTATCCCATCGGTCCCCTCAACGAGCGCTACGAGGCCGGCCTGTGGCGGCATCCGGGGGACAAGAGCGGCAACCTCTACGAATCGGGCCCGCCGCGGGAGGTGATCGAGGTGGCCCGCGAGAAGATGCTCGCCAAGCATCCGGGCACGCGCTTCGTGCTCGGGCACATGGCGATGCTCTACTACGACCCAGGGAGGCTGGGGACGCTGCTGGACACCTATCCGAACGCCGACCTGGAGACATCGGCCGCGATTCAGGACCTGGGCCGCGCGCCGCGTCTCTGGCGGGAGTTCTTCCTCAAGTACCAGGACCGCATCCTCTTCGGCACCGACGGCAACCGGCGCCGCACGATCGACGACTTCTGGACGCCTCACTGGCGCTTCCTGGAGACCTTCGACGAGCACTTCTTCCATCCGGCCCAGGTCCGCACCCCCGGCGGCTCTCCGGGCCACGGGCGCTACAACATCTACGGGATCGGCCTTCCGGACGAGGTACTGCGCAAGATCTACTTCGAGAACGCGCTCAGGCATCTTCCCTACATGCGCGATTCCATCGAGCGCCAGCTGGCAGAGCGCGGCGGGTGAGTTTGCGGAGGCGGAGAGACGCCGGGTCGGCAAGGCGTCCGGAAAGGGGGGCGCGGTCGGGAAGAGCCGCGTGACCGGCACCGATGGACGGGTAGCGGGCTCCGATCCGTTCGATCTCACCGGCAGGGTGGCGGTGGTGTGCGGCGGCTACGGGGTGCTGGGCGGCGCGATCGCCGCGGAGCTGGGGCGAGCGGGGGCGCGAGTTGGGGTCCTGGGCCGCCGCCGTGAGCGGGCCGAGGCGCAGGCCGGTGCGATCGGTGGGGCCATCGCGCTCCCGGCGGACGTGCTGGACGAGGAGGCGCTCGCCCGGGCACGTGGCGAGCTCCAGGACCGGTGGGGAGCCGCGGACATCCTGGTCAACGCCGCGGGGGGGAACGTGCGCCGTGCCCGCAGCGACGGCAGGAGCATCTTCGACGTGCCCGCGGACGCCTTCGACGAGGCGCTCCGCCTGAACCTCCACGGCTCGGTCCTGCCGTCCATGGTCTTCGGCGAGGGGATGGCCGCCCGCGGCGCCGGCTGCATCGTCAACATCTCGTCGATGGCGGCGCTCCGGGTCCTGAGCGGCGTCATGGCCTATTCGGCGGCCAAGGCGGCCATCGAGAACTTCACGCGCTGGATGGCGGTCGAGTTGTCGCGCCGGTACGGAGACGGTCTCCGGGTCAACGCGGTCGCGCCGGGCTTCTTCCTGGCGGAGCAGAACCGGGCCGTGCTGGTGAATCCGGACGGGAGCCGCACCGAGCGCGCGACGCGCATCATCGAACACACGCCGATGGGCCGGCTCGGAAGGCCTGAGGAGGTGGCGGGCGCGGTCCGCTGGCTCGCAAGCGACGCGGCGTCGTTCGTGACCGGCGCCGTGATCCCCGTCGACGGCGGATTCAGCGCCTTCAGCGGCATCTGAGACGCCGATGCTCATGAGCTTCCGCTGGTTCGGTCCCGGGGATCCGGTGAGCCTCTCGCGGATCCGCCAGATCCCCGGCGTCGATGGGGTGGTCAGCGCGCTGCACGGCATCCCCGCGGGGGAAGCGTGGCCGCGGGACGAGCTGAGCCGGCTGGGAGAGCGGATCGACGACGCGGGGCTCCGCTTCGCGGTGGTGGAGAGCGTTCCCGTTCACGACGACATCAAGCTGGGGCGGCCCTCCAGGGACAGGCTCATCGAGCGCTACTGCGAGAGCGTGCGCGCCGTCGGCGAGGTCGGCGTCCCGGTCCTCTGCTACAACTTCATGCCCGTGCTCGACTGGACCCGCACGAGCACCGACATGCGGCTGGCGGACGGTTCGGCCACGCTCGCGTACGATCCGGAGGAACTGGCCGCTCTCGATCCCGTCCGGGGCCCGGCCGCGCTTCCGGCATGGTCGCCTCCCGAGCCCCGAAAACTCCCCGAGCTCCTCGCCGCCTTCCGCGCGATGGAGAAGGAGCGGCTCTGGGACCACCTCGCGTGTTTCCTGGAAGCGGTCGTGCCCGTTGCGGAGGAGTCCGGTGTTCTGATGGCGATGCATCCGGACGATCCGCCGTGGTCCGTCTTCGGGCTGCCGCGCATCATCACCGACGGCCCGGCGCTCGAACGCCTGCTGGGGCTGGTGGATCGGCCCGCCAACGGGGTCACCTTCTGCAGCGGCTCCCTGGGCGCCCATCCCGACAACGATCTGCCCGGGATCGTCCGCCGCCTGGGCTCGAGGATCCACTTCGCTCACTGCCGCAACGTGCGCGTGACCGGCGAGCGTCGATTCCATGAGAGTCCGCACCTGTCGCGGCTCGGGGACGTGGACCTGCGGGAGGTGCTCCGCGCGCTGCGCGAGGTGGGGTTCACCGGCCCCATGCGTCCCGACCACGGGCGCATGATCTGGGGGGAGACGGGCCAGCCGGGGTACGGCCTGTACGATCGGGCGCTCGGGGCGATGTACCTGCAGGGCCTTTGGGAGGGGGTGGAAGGGATGGCGGGCGGCGGGGAGACGCGGGGGCCGCCGTGAGGTCCCTGGACGAACGGATCGGGCGGCTGGGCGTAGTGCCGGTTGTCGTCATCCGCGACCCGCGCCGCGCGGTGCCGCTGGCGCGCGCCCTGGCCGAGGGCGGGCTTCCGTGCGCCGAGATCACGTTCAGGACCGCCGGGGCCGCGGAGGCGCTGCGCCGCATCGCGGCGGAGGTTCCCGATGTCCTGCTCGGCGCCGGCACCGTCCTCACCCGCGGGCAGGCGGAGGCTGCGAGGGAGGCGGGGGCGCGATTCGTCGTCTCGCCGGGTTTCGATGCCCGCGTGGTCGAGTATTGCCAGGCGCACGAGCTCCCCGTCTACCCCGGGGTATGCACGCCCACCGAGATTCAGAAGGCGCTGGAGTCGGGGCTCGACGTGCTCAAGTTCTTTCCCGCCGGGCCCCTCGGCGGAGCGTCCTTCCTCAACGCGATCTCGGCGCCGTTCACCGGCGTGCGGTTCATCCCTACCGGAGGAGTGAAGCGCGAGCACCTCCCGGGCTACCTCAGGCTCGATCGGGTGTTGGCCTGCGGCGGCTCCTGGCTCGCGCCGGCCGCGTGGATCGACCAGGGCGCCTTCGGTCGGATCCGGGACGAGGCCGCGAGGACCGCAGCCGTCGTCCGGGGAGTGAGCCCATGACGTCACCGATGCGCATCGTGACCTTCGGCGAACTCATGCTGCGGCTCCGGGCCCCGGGGCGCGAGCGGCTGCTCCAGAGCCCGCGTCTCGAGGCGACCTTCGGGGGCGCCGAGAGCAACGTGGCGGTATCGCTCGCCAACTTCGGGCTGGACGCCGCCTTCTGCACGGTCCTGCCCGCCAACCCGATCGGCGACGCGGCCATCGGCGAGCTGCGCCGGTTCGGCGTGGATACCCGGCTCATCCGGCGGGCGGGTGCGCGCATGGGCATCTACTATCTGGAGACGGGGGCGAATCAGCGGCCCAGCCGGGTGGTCTACGACCGCGCCAATTCGTCCATCGCCAGCGCCCGTCCGGGCGACTTCGACTGGGACGCCGTCTTCGAGGGTGCGGACTGGTTCCACATCACTGGCATCACGCCGGCGCTCAGCGCCTCGGCCGCCGAGCTCTCCCTGGAGGCGGTGCGGCAGGCGCGGACGCTGGGCGTGACGGTGTCGTGCGACTACAACAATCGGAAGAAGCTCTGGAGGTACGGGAGGCCCGCCCCGGAGGTGATGCGCGAGCTGGTGGAGCACGTGCAGATCGGCATCGCCAACGAAGAGGACTGCCAGCGGTCGCTCGGGATCGAGTCGAGCGTGGACGTCGAGGCCGGCGCACTCGACCGCGAGCGCTACCGGGTGCTGGCCGAGCGCGTGCTGGCCGCCTTTCCGAACCTGGAGAAGCAGGTCATCACCCTGCGCGAGAGCCGGAGCGCCGACCACAACACCTGGGGCGCCTGCCTGCACGACGGGCGAAACTTCATGGTCAGCCGCAGATACGAGGTGCCGGACATCGTCGACCGCGTCGGGACCGGGGATGCGTTCGCAGCGGGGTTCATCTACGGTCTCGCGACCCATGCGGACGACCGGCGGGCATTGGAGTTCGCGACGGCGGCCGGCTGCCTGAAGCACTCGGTCCCCGGCGATTTCCACCGGGTGGGCGTAACGGAGGTCGAGGCGCTGATGAAGGGGGGTGGCAGCGGTCGCGTGCAGCGGTGAGGGTCAGGGTAAGCGAGCAGCGGTGAGGGCTGCGGCGCGCGTGCGCCCGTCCGGCCCGGAATCGCATCGAGGACGAACCATCGGATGAACGAAACGCCGGGGGCGATGGAGCGGGCGCTGTTCAGGCTTCTGGACTTCCATTACGGCGCGGATGGCGACGAGGTACTGCGTCGGATACTCGCCGGGGGGGCCGATCCCGACGTGCGCAGCGGGGTGTACGCGGAAACGCCGCTTCACGTAGCCACCCGGCGACGGCGTCGCCGAGCCGTGGACATCCTCCTCGACCACGGGGCCGGGATCGATGCCGGGACGGCGGGGGGCAAGACCGCATACGCGCACGCCGTCAGGAGAGGGTTTGACGAAGTCGCGAACCTGCTCGTGAACCGCGGCGCCGACTCCGGGTTGAACGAAGCCGACCGTTTCGCGGTGGCGATCGTCAACGGACGTCTCGACGAGGCGCGGGCGATCCTCAAGGCCAATCCTGGCGTAGCCCGGACCGGCAACCCCGAGGAAGACCGGCTGCTGGCGGATGTAGCCGGCCGCGCCGACCGGGAGCCCGTGAAGCTGCTGATCCAGGCTGGGGCGGACCTGACCGCAACGGGTCTCGACTCCGGCACCCCACTCCATCAGTCCGCCTGGTTCGGCCAACCCCGAAACGCGCGCCTGCTGCTCGATGCCGGCGCGCCGGTCGATGTTTTCGACGACATTCACGAATCCTCTCCCTTGCACTGGGCCGTCCACGGCTCCCGGTATTCCGGCGGCGCCGAGGAGCGCCAGGACGCATACGTAGAGCTGGTCGAGATGCTGCTTGCGGCCGGATCCGGCCTGCACCACCCGGATGATCCGGACGGCGACGCGTACCGGAAGCGACTTCTGGGAGATGCGAGCCCGAGTGTCCGCAGGGTGCTGCAAGGGATCCCGGGTCAGTGATTCCGTGCTCGGCCCGACGCCCCCAGCACTCCCACCAGCCCCAGGCCGATCCAGAACGCGGACGATGCCATCCACATCTGCATGGTCGGCAGTAGCGTCCACACCTCTCTCCCACCGATCGGGAGCTGCATCCCCCGTGTGAACGAATCCCCACCGGCGTACCAGGCAACGAACTCGGTGGTCCGCTGAATCCAGCCGATGTCCCACTTATCGCCGACGGCCACCACAACCGCGCCCGCGACCCACAGCCCGACGGCCCAGAACAGCGGGCGCGCCGTGACGAGCATCAGGGTGCTGGCCAGCAGGTAGGCGGCGGTCGCCGACGTGAACGGGAGTGCCCACTCCCACCACGGGGTGGTCCAGCCCACCGATTCCGTGGCGCCGGGCGTGCCCTCGGCGGCTCCAACCGGATCGAGGATGAGGACCCGAACTTCGTCGACGCCCATGGTCCCGCCGCTCGCCACCGTCGTGAGCGTGACCCACCCGAGGGCCACACCCAGGATCGCCAGGAGCCAGACCCATCCGGCCGCCACCTTGAGGAGCGCGTGCCTCCGGTGATCGACGGGCAGCGACCACAGCGGGGTGTCGCCGAACCGGCGCTCGCCCTTCCACACCACGAGGGGGAGGAGCAGTCCGGCGAGCACGGCGAAGAATCCCCAGGGGGGCTCGCCGGGATCCAGGACGAGCTCGCCCATCTCGGCATCGAGCATTGCCTGCAGGACCGGCATTCGGCTGAAGGCAATGAGAGCCACCGAGCCGAGCCCCAGTACCAGGGCTGCCAGGGTACCCTCGCGGCGGATGGCGAGCCCGACCACGCGAAGTTGTTCGATCCACACCGCCTTCATCGCGGGTATGCGGCCTGCCATTGAATCCGTCATGTTGCCTCCCTTCCGGAGAGTAATGCCACCGCTGCTTCGTCCACCGACAGGGGGACGACCTCACGAACCTCCGCGCCCGCCTGGGACAGCTCGCGCGTAACGGCGTTGCGGTCGCCCCACACGGTCCATTCGATCCCGCGGGCCGCGTGGCTGCGCTTGACCACCCAGCCTGCCAACTCGCCAGGTCCCCTCCAGCCTTCGGGGACATCCGCCCAGTAACGCAACAAGCCCCCGTACAATTCGTCGCGCGGCAGCTGGCCCAGGAGTCGTCCCTCCGACAGCACGCCCACGTGATCCACCAGGGATTCGACCTCGTAGACCCGGTGCGTGGAGATCACAACGGTGGTCGGGGAATCGGCGAGGTGTTCGCTCAGGATGCTCAGGGTATCGTCGCGCACCACATGGTCCAGACCGTCCGTCGGCTCGTCCAGCAGGAGCAGCGGCGGCCTGTGCGCCAGCGCCAGGACGAGCTGCACGCGTCGGCTCTGGCCCTTGGACAGCGCGTGACACTTGCGTCCGGGATCGATCGCGTACCTGGCCCTCAATTCGCGGGCGTATTCCGCGTCCCAGGATGGGTTGTAGACCGCCTGGTGCTCCAGCAGCCGGCCCACCGTCATCCAGGCGTAGCCGACCCGGTAGTCCTCCGGCACGTAGCCGATGCCCGCGCGCACTTCGGCTCCCCGGTCGGCCGGGTCCCGCCCCAGGACGCTGACCGTGCCGGCCTGGTATCGCACGAGACCCATGAGGGTCCGAATCAGCGTGGTCTTGCCGGCACCGTTGGGGCCCACGAGCACGTATACGGCCCCTTCGGGAACCTGCAGATCCAGGCCGTCCAGAGCCCGGGTAGAGCCGAACCGCCTGGCCAGCCCTCGTGTCGAGACCGCGAATGGGCCATTCCCGAGGTCGATGGGAAGCGCCGCCGCCCTGTTCGTCATCGTCCGTCCTCCTTGCTTCCGTCTCCGTGAACGCCTCCACCTTCCACCTCCCGCAGCGCCGTCATCAGATCGGCCAGCCCGAGTCCGTTCCGCGAGGCATCGGCCAGGGCCCGCCTCGCCACCTCCCGCGCCAGGCGAGGCCGCTCCGTCTCTTCCGGCCGCACCCCCGGCGCAACGAACGTGCCCTTTCCGTGCCGCACCTGTACCACGCCGTCGCGCTCGAGCGCCGCATACGCCTGTGATACGGTCCGGGGATTCACGCGGAGACTCGACGAGAGGTCGCGCACCGACGGGAGCGGATCCTCGGGACGAAGGCTTCCCCGAACGAGACCGCTGCGCACCGCGTCCATGATCTGGACGTACAGCGGTCTGCCGTCGGCGTGGCTGAGTCGGATCTTCATGGCGCCTCAACTGTTGTAGTCATGTACTACAGATGCAACAGTAGGGGACGCGTCCGGGCGAGTCAAGGGAGAGTTCTTTCCAGCGGCAAATGAGCCCCGACACCCACTACCGGTCGTGGGATGCCCCTACCGGTAGTGGGTACGCCTGTCGCGCGGGGTTGGCGGCTCCGCTATCGCCAGCTGTTGACGACGTCCTCGGCGATGCGGCCCAGCGTCGACTCCAGCTCGACGAAGTCGCCCGTGTTCTGGTTGGTGAAGACCGCGATCACGGTGGGCCCGCCTTCGTAGTACATGATCCCGACATCGTTGCCCGCGTAGGGCGGCCAGTCGCCTGTCTTGTGGGCCACGGAGGCGCGGAAACGGATGTAGCGCGGGAGGCGCGTGCTGTAGAACTGGCGCTCCAGGATGCGGATCATCTCGTCGCTCGACGCGCGCGACGCCACCTCCCCGTTGTGGATCTGCGCGAGCAGGCCGGCGATCTCGCGGGCGGTGATGCGCCCCAGCCACTCCTCCGGGTCGCCCTCGAAGCGGAAGGTGCGCCCGGATGCCTCCGGGTCGGAGGGGAAGCCGCGCTCGAAGACCTCGCGGTGCGACAGCGCCTCGTGGGCGGGGTCGGCCATAACCCACACGCGCCGGAAGAGATCGCCGGTGGTGGCGCGCAGGCGGGTCTGCTCGTACCCGAGCTCCGACAGCATTTCGTTGACCCGCTCCCGGCCGAGGCGCGCGATCATGATGTCCGTGGCGGTGTTGTCGCTGGTGACGATCATCTGGGTCACCAGGTCGCGCCAGGTCGGCTCCAGTTCGGGCGCGAAAGTCTGGAGCAGGCCGCTGCCCCGGCGCAGATCCTCGAGCCGGATGCGGTAGCGCTCGTCGAGGTCGAGCCTGCCCGCCTCCGCATCGCGGTACGCGAGCACCATGACCGGGATCTTGATTACGCTGAGCGCGTTCATCGGCTCGTCGGCGCGGATGGCGATCTCGCGACCGCTGGGCAGATGCCGGGCGTAGAGCGAGGTGCGGGCGGGGAGGGCATCCAGCCGGGCTGACACGCGCGCCGCGAGGCCGGAGGGGTCGCCGGTCGCGGTCTGCGTGGATTCGATCGAGGGCGGGCCGGTTTCCGCTCCGGCAGCGGTTCCGTCTGCCGCGGATGAGCCTTCGGGGGCGGATCCATCCCCGCAGGCGGCCACCAGTGCCGCCAGTGCCACCAGCACCGCGAGCCCGCCCCGGCTCATCAGTCCGCCTCGAAGCCGATGCTCTTGTGGGTTCCGTCGCAGAAGGGCTTGTTCGCCGAGCCGCCGCAGCGGCACAGGAAGGTTGACTTGCCGGGGCGCGTTTCGATGGGGTCTCCCGCGTCGTTCCGGAGTTCGATTTCGCCATCGATTCGACAGGGTCCGTTCCTGATGACGCGCATCGTCACTTGTGACATTCGTTTCCTCGCTGTGGGTGGAGGGAGAGGGATTCCGGGTGCTAGATTTGTCACCATCGAGCGCGAATGACAACCCGCAGCCATGGAAACGCGATGAGTTACGTGAAACGCCGGACCTCGGCGGCCGTGGATGTCGGGGGCGTGATGGTCGGGGGGGATCACCCGGTCGTCGTGCAGTCGATGACCAACACGGACACCGCCGACGCGGAGGCCACCGCCGCGCAGGTCGCCGCCCTGGCCGCCGCCGGGAGCGAACTCGTACGCATCACGGTCAACCACCATCCGGCCGCGCGCGCAGTCCCCGAGATCGTGGCGCGCCTGCGCGACCAGGGCGTGGAGGTCCCCATCGTGGGCGACTTTCACTACAACGGGCACATCCTGCTCGCCGAGCATCCCGCGTGCGCGCGCGCCTTGGCCAAGTACCGCATCAACCCCGGCAACGTCGGCGCCAAGCGGCGCGACGAGAACTTCAGCAGCATCATCCGGCTGGCCATCGAATACGACAAGCCGGTGCGCATCGGCGTCAACTGGGGCTCGCTGGACCGGCGGCTGCTCACCGAGCTGATGAACGAGAACGCGGAGCGCGCCCGTCCGCGCGACGCCGGCGAGGTGGTGCTGGATGCGATGGTGGAGAGCGGGATGCGCTCCTCCGTGCTTGCCGAGGAGGTCGGGTTGGGCCACGACCGCATCGTCATCAGCGCCAAGGTCTCCAAGGTGCAGGACCTGGTGACCGTTTATCGCAAGCTGGCGCCCCTGAGCGACTACGCGCTTCACCTCGGGCTGACGGAAGCAGGCATGGGAATTCCGGGCATTGTCGCCAGCGCCGCGGGGCTGGCCCCGCTTCTGCTCGAGGGGATCGGCGACACCATCCGCGTCTCGCTGACCCCCCGCCCGGGAGGGGACCGGACCGAGGAGGTGCGGGTCGCGAAGCAGATTCTGCAGTCGCTCGAGATCCGCAACTTCGAGCCCCAGGTCACCTCGTGTCCGGGCTGTGGGCGCACCACCAGCGTCTTCTTCCAGGAGCTGGCGGAGGATATCCAGGGCTATCTGCGCGACCGGATGCCGGTCTGGAAGTCCCAGCATCCGGGGGTCGAGGAGATGCGCGTGGCGGTCATGGGCTGCGTGGTGAACGGTCCCGGCGAGTCCAAGCACGCCGATATCGGCATCTCGCTGCCCGGCACCTTCGAGGAACCCAAGGCCCCGGTCTATGTGGACGGAGCCCACTACTGCACGCTCAAGGGCGCAGGCCTGGCCGACGAGTTCAAGGAGATCGTGGACGACTACGTGCGGCGGCGGTACGGGGTGGAGCAGGCGGCGGGCGCCGGGGTCTGAGGAAGGACGGGCCGGCCCAGGGCCGCGACCGGCCCGGAGCGTCCTCCGTCGAGCCTGCGGTGTGGAGGAATGGGCGGGCGAGGGGTTCCGAGGGAGAGGCCGGCTGCAACTAACCCGGCGGCGGCGCCCACGGGCCGTCGCCGGCGGCATCGAGGCGGGTGCGCGCCGCCCGCCATCCCATCTCGGCGTCGGGCACCATCAGGATGTCCCACACTTCGCGCCGGATCACCCCGTTGGTGCCGGCCCCGTCGATCAGGCGGACCACGCGCATCGAAAGCCGCCCGCCGGCGATGGGTTCGGGCATGACGAGCTGGTAGAGGACGCCCCCGTCCCTGATCCGGCAACCCTCGGCGGAAGGGAATTCGGGGCAGAGCAGCACATCTTCGACCGCCATGACTTCGACGTAACCGAGCTGCTCCAGCGCCCTCCGGTTCTCGTCGTCCAGCAGGGCGCGGCCCGTGGCGCCGGGGGGGCGCCCGACCTGCTCGGCGAAGAAGGTGGGCTGTTCGCCCGGCCGGAGCACGTCGAAGATGACCTCGACGGCCTTGCGGTTGGCCCGCTGCGCGGCGAGGGCCGTGGGCGCGAGGGCAACGAGGGCGGTCAGCACGGTCACGGTGAAGGCGGCGAACCTCGCCGTTCGGCGTCGGCGCCCCGGATGCCACATCGCCGTGCCGCACCGCCTCGGATGACCAGCTGATCCGCCGGCTTGCATCACCGGGCTCCCCGGCCCCAGGGCAGGTCGCGGTGCGCTGCCCAACCGAATCCGCGATCTTCCGGGAGTTTCATGCGGGAGCCGTCCGGCCGCGGGTCCCTGCCCGCAGCTCCGCCTGCCCCGCGGCGAGCGTCTCCAGCGCTCTGTCGATGCGGTCGAGGGAGAGGTCCTTCCCGAGATAGTACAGCACGTCGAAGATCCCCGGACTGACTGCCTGACCGGTGAGCGCAACCCGCAGCGGGTGGATCAGGCGCCCCGCCCCGACGCCGAGATCCTCGGCGAGACCCCGGAGCGCGTGCTCGAGCGGCTCCGGCTGCCACTCGCAGCCGTCCAGAACCCGCCGGAGCGCTTCCAGGTACTCCTGTGCCTGCGCGGGGCGCTTCCAGTGCTTGCGCACCGCCGCCGGCTCGTACCGGACCTCGCCCGGGCGGTACAGCAACACGTTGCGTACCAGCGCGTCCACGCTGCGTGCCCGCGCCCGCAGCATGTCGAGCAGGCCTTCGGACCAGCCCGGCCGGTCCTGGACCGCCGCCTCGTTCGCCTGCTGCAGGTCGGCCAGGCGGGCGTTGACGAGCGCCTCCAGCCGGGCGAGATCCATGCGCGAGAGATGCCGGCCGTTCAGCCAGGCGAGCTTGTCGGCGTCGAACACGGCGCCCTTGCGGAGGATGCGCCCGAGCGAGAATCGCCGGATGATCTCCTCCCGGTCCATCACCTCGCGATCGTCGCCGGGGGACCAGCCGAGCAGGGCAAGGAAGTTGACCATCGCTTCCGGCAGCATGTCGCGCCGATACTCGGCGATATCGGTGGCCCCGTGGCGCTTCGAAAGACGCTTGCCGTCCCCTCCGAGGATGAGCGGCACGTGGCCGAAGCGCGGCACCGGGAAGCCCAGAGCCCGCGCCAGCAGGATCTGCTTGGGCGTGTTGGACAAGTGGTCGTCGCCCCGGAGCACCATGTCGATGCGTACGTGAGCGTCGTCGCATACCACCGCGAGGTTGTAGGTCGGGCTGTCGTCGGCGCGCAGGATGACGAGGTCGTCGATGTCCTGGTTGCGGAAGCGCATCGTGCCGTGGACGGCGTCCTCCCATTCGGTGGAACCCTCCGGGACGAGGAAGCGCACCGCATGGGGCTCGCCCGCCGCCGCGCGCTCGTCGGCTTCCCCGGGCGCCAGCGACTCCGCCCGCCGCCGGGCCGCCCGAGTGGCCTCGCCCGCAAGGGCGGCGATATTGGCGCGGTCGCGGGCGAGCTCCTCGGGTGTCGAGAAGTCGCGGTACGCCCGCCCTGCCGCCAGCAGCTTGCGCCCGGCGGCGGTGTGCTCCGCCACCCGGTCGCTCTGGAAGTACGGCCCCTCGTCCCAGTCGATGCCGAGCCACTCCAGCCCGCGCCGGATCGCATTGGTCATTGCAACGCTGGAGCGGGCGCGGTCGGTGTCTTCGATGCGCAGTACGAAAGTCCCGCCGCTCTGGCGCGCGAGCAGCCAGTTGAAGAGCGCGGTGCGGGCGCCTCCGACGTGCAGAAACCCCGTCGGCGACGGAGCGAAGCGAACGCGCACGGGTCAGGCCGCCGGCGCCCGCGCGGCCATCCGTCCCGATCGCGCGCCGCGCCCCTCGATGAGCAGGTAGATGGCCGGGGTGGTGGCCAGCACGAAGACCGTGGACGACAGCAACCCACCGATGAGCGCGTAACCGAGCGCGTTCCAGATGGTGGAGTCGGCGGTCTCGGAGAAGAGCACAAGGGGGAGCAGCCCGAGCACCGTGGTGGCCGTGGTCATCAGGATCGGCCGCACCCGCTCGAGCGTGCCCGCGAGAATGGCGGCGTGCAGGTCGTCCCCGGACTCGCGCCGGACGCGGTTGATGTTGTCCACCAGCAGGATGGCGTTGTTGACCACGATCCCGCCCATCATGATGACCCCCACGTACGCCTCCCGGGTGAACGACGCGCCCGTGTAGAAGAACATCAGGAAGACGCCGATCAGTGCCATCGGCACCGTGAGCAGGACGCACAGCGGCAGGCGCACCGACTCGAAGAGCGCGGCCGTCACCATGTAGATGAGGAGAATCGACACCGCCAGCACCGCGTAGATCTGCTGGCGGTCCTCCTCGCTCCAGCGGAATCCCTGGTCCTCCTCGATCACATATCCCACCGGAAGCTCGGTGGACTCGATGATGCCGTCGTAGTACTGGTCGCCCAGCCGGCGCGGGCCCGCGAACTCGTACGCCACGGTGCGTTCGTATTGCTGGTCCTCGCGGCGGATCCAGGCGAGCACGTCCACGGGGGCGATCGAGACCACGTCGCCCAGCCGGATGCCGGTGCCGGTGGAGGTGCTGATGATGGTCTCGAGCAGTTCCTGTACGTCGGTCTCGCGATATCCCTCGAGCTTCACCTCGTAGCGCACCTCGTCGCCGCCGATCTTGAGCTGCGCGTCGCTGGTCTGGCCGGCGACGGCCGCGTTCATGCGCGCGACCAGCTCCTGAACCGAAATGTCGTGGCGCGCCAGCTGGTCCCGCCTGACTTCGACCACGAACTCGGTGGCGCGCTCGCGGACGAATCTCCCGGCGGAGTTGGTGTCGATGGTGCGCACCCGCGGCACGCGCGCGAGCCGGTCGCCCAGGTCTTCGGCGATCTCGCGCACCCTCTCGTAGTTGTAGCCCAGCACCTGCATGGAGTAGTTCGGGCTGGCGCCCCCACCTCCGCCGTAGAATCCCAGGCCAACCCCGATCACCCGCACCTCGGCGCCCGTGAAGCCCAGGCTGTAGCTGAACATCTGCTCCTTGATGGCCATGGGGATGCCGGTGTTCTCCAGCGAGTCCGGGAAGTTGATGGTGATCCTCCCGTAGGTGCCTCTCACGGTCGACGAGAAGCGTTCGACCTCCGGAATCGCGGCCAGCCTTTCCTCGAAGGAGCGCACCAGGTTGTCGGTGCGCTCGAGATCGGAGCCGCGCGGCAGCTCGATGTTGATGAGGACATAGGTGTCCAGCCCCATGCCCCCGCCCCAGAGCACCCCGCGGGTCACGTGGTTCTCGAAGAGGTAATACGACCCGCCGAAGGCCAGCACCGCCGCCGTCACCGCCAGCCAGGCGTGGCGCAGGGTGAAGCCGATGACGGTCGAGTAGATCCGGGTGTAGAGCGGTGTCGCGCGCCCGCGCCGGAACGGTGAACGCCCGGGTTCGGCGCCCTGGCCCCGGTCACCGGTCATGCCGGGGTGCGCGGCCTCTCGGCCCGGCGCGTCGGCGGTCTCCGCGAGCGGCGCGGGCACGGTCGCGGCCCCGGCTCTCTCCTCCATCCGCACCCGCGGAAGGACTCGGGCGGCCAGCGCCGGGATGAACGTGAACGCCACCAGCAGCGACGCCATCAGCGTCAGCGCCACCACGATCGCCAGCGGCACATAGAACACCCGCAGTTCCCCCTGCAGGAAAACGAAAGGCACGAAGACGATGAGGGTCGTGGCGGTGGAGGTGAGGATCGGCAGCACGACCTGGCGGGTGCCCTCGGTCGCGGCGCCCACCGGATCCCGCCCCGCCTGCCAGCGGCGGAAGACGCTCTCCAGAACCACGATGGCGTTGTCCACGATCAGACCAAACCCCATCGCCAGCCCCATCAGGGTGAGCAGGTTGAGGGTCATGCCCCCGAAGTAGATCAGGTTCAGGGAGATGAGGACGGAGAACGCGATCGTCATGAAGACGACCCCGGCGGAGCGGAACGAGCGCAGGAAGAGGAGCAGCACCGCGAAGATGACGAAGGCGGAGATCAGCGCCCGGGCCCGCAGGTCGGTGAGCTGCTCCTTGATGTCCTCGCTCTCGTCGTAGTCGAGGAGCATGGTCGTCCCGGCCAGGCCCGCGCGCTCCAGCTGCGCCACGCGTGCCTTGACCGCATCCGCCGCGCGCACCGTGTTGGCGCCGATCTCGCGGATCACGAGGAACGAGACCGCGGGCCGGCCGTTGATGCGGTTGTAGCCCAGGGGCTCCTCGAAGCTGTCGCGCACATCCGCGACATCCGAGACCCGCACCACGCTGCCGCGGTTCTCGAGCAGCACCGTGTTCCGGATCTCCTCGGCGCGCGCGACGCGGTTCTGGATGGTTACCGACCATTCCTGGCCGCCTGCCCGGATCGCGCCCGCCTCGCGTACCAGGTCGAGGTCGTTGATCCGGGTGTTCACCATGCCCGGCGAGAGCCCGAGCGAGCTGACCCGGTCCTCGTTCAGTTCGATCTCGATGAGGCGCTCGCGGCCCCCGCTCGCCTGCACCAGCGCCACCCCTTCGATCTGCGAGAGATCCGGGACCACCCGGTCGTCGAGGTCGGAGCGGAGCGCCTCCAGCGTGTAGGGGCCGGTATAGGTGTAGCGCAGGAAGCCGCGCTGGCCGCGGGACTCGAATTCGGGAGGGATGTACGGCCGGACCAGAACCCGCTCGACGGCAGGTGGCAGCTCCTCCTCCAGGGCCGAGAGGCGCTCGGAGAGGTCCAGCCGCGCGAAGTCCATGTCCGTTTCGCGGCTGAAATGCACCTCGATGCTGGACGTCCCCATCCCCTGTACTTCCCTGGAAACGGAGATGACCTTTTCCACCCCCTTGACCTGCTGGACCACGGATTCGATGGGGGAGGTGAGGAAGGCCTCGACCGTTTCCGGGGAAGCGCCGCGCCAGCTCGCTTCCACGTTGAGTCTGGGGAGGTCGGTATCCGGCAGCAGCTCGATGGGGATGTTGCGCCAGGCGCTGGCTCCCATGAGCGCGACGGCGAGGCAGCCCATCGCCACCGCCACGGGACGGCGGATGCTCCCGCCGATCACCGCGCCACCTCCACCGCCGGGCGCCGCATTGCGCCGGTCCGCCCGGAGCCGCCGACGCCGGTCACGGGATCACCTCCGCGGCCCGTGCGACGCGCGGCGCGCGAGCCTTGCCGCGGAAACGCGCGTGACCGCTCTCCACCACGGAGTACACCACCGGCACGACGATGAGGGTGAGCGCCGTGGCCACCACCAGCCCCCCGATCACCGCGATGGCGAGCGGGGCACGAAGGTCGGCCCCGCGCCCGATGCCCAGCGCCAGCGGCGTGAGCCCGCAGACGGTGGTCACCGTGGTCATGACGATGGGTCTCAGGCGCACCTTCCCGGCTTCCAGAATCGCCTCCCGCAGCGCGGACCCGCGGGCGCGCGCCTGGTTGATGAACTCCACTTTCACGATCGCGTCGTTGACCACGATGCCCACCAGGATGACCACCCCGATCAGGCTCATGGTGTTCAGGCTCTGGCCGGCAAGCGCGAGCGCCAGCACCGCGCCCGACAGCGCGAGCGGCACCGAAATGAGGATGGTCAGCGGATGTTTGAAGGACTCGAACTGCGCCGCCAGGATCATGTACACGAGCACCAGCGCGAGCCCGAAGGCGAAGGCGAGATCGCGAAACGAGCGGCGCATCTCCTCGTTTTCGCCGCCTACGTCGACGCGCACGTTGAAGGGCGGCGGAAGCATGGCCAGCTCGCGATCCACCGTGGCGATCGCGCGGTTGAGGCCGCCGGAGATCACGTCGGCGTAGACGGTCACCACGCGTCCCTGGTCCTCGCGGTGGATCTCCGCCGGGCCCACCGCTTCGCGGACGTTGACCAGTTCGCGCAGCGGCACGCCACGCACCTGCAGGGTCTCGAGCGTCTCGGCGGAGAAGCGCAGGGCGTCGGGCAGCCTGACCACCACGTCGATCTTTCGGTCGAAGTCGACGAACTCGGTGGCCCGGTCGCCGCGCATGGCGCGCTCGATCTCCTCGGCGATGAGGCGCGGATCGATGTTGTGGCGCGCGGCCACGTCGCGCAGTATCTCGACCTGGACCTGGGGCTGTCCGCGTCCGGTGCCCACCCGCACGTTGCCGATCTCCGCCAGCGTCGACAGCTCTTCGCGCACGGTCTCGGCGTAGGCGTAGCTCTCCTCCAGGTTCTCACCCCGGATGCGCACCGCGATGTCGGCGTCGGCACCACCCAGCACCTGGCCCAGCGCGGTCGCCTGGCCGGCCTCGAAGGCCAGCGTTCCCGGCGGGAAACGAGCCTCCACCTCGCGCGCCCGCTCCAGCACCTCGCCCGTGGCGCTCCCCGGATTCAGGCGCACTTCGAGGTTGCCCGTGTGCGCGCCCGAGGTCTCCTCGCTCTCCATGTAGGAGCGCACGTCCTCGCCCACGCGGGAAAAGACGGTCTCGACGCCGGGGTCGCCCTGAAGCGCCCGTTCGATCTCCTCCACCGCCAGCGCGGTTGCGGGCAACCCCGTCCCCTCCGGCAGCTCGAGGCGCACCCGGAACCCGCCCTGGTCGACGTCCGGGAGCAGGTCCCGGTCCAGGGCGAGCGCGAGCGCCAGCGTGGCCGCCAGCGCGGCCCCGGAGATGGCCAGCACCCGCCCGCGGTGATCGAGCGATACTTCAAGAAGCTGGTGATAGCGGTCGGCGAAGCGCTGGAACCCGCGGTCGAAGGCGGTGAGCAGCGGCCCGAACAGTCGCCCGCACACTCCCGCCACCCCCTCCCACCAGAAGACCGCCAGCGCGCGTCCCAGCGCGAATGCTCCCGCGATCAGCCGGAAGGGAAGCGCCACGACCCACAGGAACGCCCGCCCGATCCTCGCCAGACGCCCCGGCCGCCGCCCCGGCTTCGCCCGCTCAGGCCGGTCGGACACCCTTTTCCGGTCCACGAAGCGCGCCGCCATCCCCGGCAGCAGGGTCAGCGCCACCAGCAGGCTGGCCAGCAGGGAGAAGGCCACCGCCAGCGACAGGTCGCCGAACAGCTCGCCCGCCACCCCCTCGATGTAGATGATCGGTCCGAATACCGAGATGGTGGTGAGGGTCGAAGCCGTGATCGCTCCCTGCACCTCCTCGCCCCCGAGCGCCGACGCCTCCACCGAGGGAACACCCTGCTCCCGGTGCCGGAAGATGTTCTCGAGCACGATGATGGAGTTGTCGACCAGCATGCCCACCCCGAGCGCCATCCCCCCCAGGCTCATGATGTTCAGCGAGACCCCGAACGCTTCCATCAGCGCGAAGGCGCCCACCACGGAGATGGGGATCGCGAGCGCGATGGCGAAGGGGTAGCGCGGATCGCGCAGGAAGAAGAACAGCACCAGGAAGGCCAGCATGCCTCCGAACACCAGGGCCTGCACGACGTTGCTGATGGAATCGGAGATGAACCCCGCCTGGGAGTAGGCGATGTCCACGGTGATGTCGGGAAACTCGAGCGCCAGGATCCCGAGCGCCCCTTCGATCTGGTCGGCCACCGCCACCGTGTTCGCACCGGACTCCTTGTACACCAGCAACCCCACGGCCTCGGCGCCGTTGTAGCGAGCGATGGACTCGCGGTCGGCGAATCCGTCCACCACCCGCGCCACGTCGTCCAGCCTCACCAGCCGGTAGCCGCCCTCGCCCTCCTGCTCTGCCCCCGTCTCGGTCTGCTGGCGTCCCACCACCACCTGCCCGATCTGGTCCACGGTCTGGAACTCGCCCAGGGTGCGCAGCGGGTAGCGGTAGCGTCCGCGCAGGATGGATCCTCCCGGGGCGGAGAAGTTGGCCCGGGCGAGCGCGACCGCCACTTCCTCCATCTCAAGCCCGTACGAGAGCAGCAGGTCGGGATCCACCTCCACCTGGATCTCCCGGTCAAGCCCGCCCGTAACCGCCGCCTGCGCCACCCCGTCGAGCTGCTCCAGCCTGCGCCGGAAGACCGTCTCCACGAAGTCCTTGGTCGCCCACAAGTCGGTGCCTCCGGCCACCGAGAGCACCATGATGGGCTCGGATTCGGGATCGATGCGCAGGATGCGCGGCCGCTCCGAGGTTTCGGGAAGGAACTCGCGGATGTTGTCGACGCGCTCGCGCACGTTGAGCATGGCGAAGTCCATGTCCGTGCCCCAGGCGAAGCGCAGCGTCACCAGGCTCACCCCGTCGCGCGACACCGACGTCACCTTTTCGACCCCCGGCACCGCCGCCCCCTGGGCCTCCACCAGCTCGGTGATGAGCCGCTCCACCTCCGCCGGCGCCACATCGGGATAGGTCGTATAGACCACCAGGCGCGGGTAGCTCACGTCGGGCAGAAGGTCGATGGGCAGCCGCAGGAACGAGATGATCCCCAGCAGGGAGATGGCCAGGAAGAGCATGGCCACGGCGACGGGCCGCCGAGTCGAGATGCGGGGAATCGACATTCGTCAGGGACCGGGAATCGACATGCGTCGGGGACCGGGAATCGACATGCGTCGGGGACCGGGGATCGACATGCGTCAGGGAAGCGGGGTGCCGCCGTCGAGCGGTCCGCCCACAACCTGTTCGAGGGCGATGCGGGCGGCGACGAAGTCGTAGCGGGCGTTGATCGCGGTGCGCCGTTCGTTGGCCGCTCCCTCGATCGCGAGTTGCAGGTCGGGGAAGGTGACCGTTGTCAGGCGGTACCCCTCCCGCGCCAGCCTGAGGCGCTCTTCCGCGATCTCGCTCGACCGTTCCGCCAGCCGGTAGCTGTCCCAGGCGCCCCGCAGGTCGATGAAGCGGGAGCGCACGTCCCGCTCGATCTCCATGCGGGTCTGGCGCATCTGCTCCTCGGCATTGGCCAGCTGAACCTGGGCTTCGACGATGTTGCGCTCGGTGGAGAAGCCCGTGAAGACGGGAATCGAAAGACTCAACTGCGCCTGGGCGTAGCGGGAATCGCTGGAGAAGGGCTTGAAGGCTGCCGTGTACTCCTGTCCGTAAGCGTTCTGGTAGAAGTAGGTACCCAGGCTGATCGTGGGGAGGCGCGCGCTGCGGACGGCGCTCAGCGATGCCCGGCCCACATCCACCTCCGCCCGGTTCTGCAGGATGACGGAGCTCTGCTCCAGGGCCCGGCCGATAAGGCCCGCTTCGTCCAGCGCTGCGGGGTCGAAGGGTGCGGGAAGGGCGCCGCGGGTGGTGAAATCGTCTCCATCCGTCGCGCCGGTCTCCGCGCGCAGAGCCAGCGCAGCTTTGGCGTACTCGTTCTCCGCCTGGCGAACCGCTCGCTCCTGCTGCTGCACCTGTAGCTCCGCACCCAGCACGTCGACCTGCGTCCCGACGGCGAGTTCAAAGAGCCTGCGCGTGCTCTCCAGGTCCAGCCGCTTGCCCTCCAGAATCGCCAGTTCCAGTTCCAGGAGGTCCGAATGCCGGATGGTCAGATAGAAACTCTCGGCAACGCGTGCCCAGGTGGCGGTCATCTCCGCCTCGACCCTCCGCTCGCGGGCGACGCCCCGGGCGTGCTCCGCTCCGCGCTGATGGAAGCGCGCGCCGCCTTCGAACAGATCGAGTTGGGCGGACACCGACTGGGAGGACGACGAAGCCGTGACCCACTCCACGTTGGGGTTGGCGATGGGGTTGCCGAAGAAGTCCTCCGCCTGCAGGCGCCGGTTGAGGTTGACGTTGGTGCCCAGGCTCAGAGAGAGCCTCGGCAGGAAGGCCCCCCACGCCGCCCGCATCCCGGCCGGCGTCAGCTCCAGCTCGTTGATGGCCTGGCGCAGCAGGGGATTGTTCTGTCTCGCCAGCTCCAGAGCTTCTTCAAGCGAGAGGACCTGCGGCTCCTGTGCCTCTAGCGGAGCCGTCGCCAGCAGTGCGGCGAGGATGCCGCGCCGGAACAGCGTCCCAGGGCGGCTCATCGTTCCGACCCGGCGGCAGGTGCTGCGCCAGCGGGCATGTCTCCTTCAGCGAGCTGGACGGCGGCGTCGTGCCCGAGGAAGTGGTGGCCATCCACGAGCACGATCTCTCCGGGATCGACCATCGAGGTCTCCGGGTTCTCCAGGATTTCGACCACCTGGTCGTTTTCGAGCCCGGTGGTGACGTAGCGCCACTCGGTGCGGCCGATTTCCCCCTCCTCCTCGTTGAAGACGAAAAGCATGGTGCGCCGGTCGCGCTCGAGCACCGCGGAGCGCGGGACCAGGATGCGCTCGGTGAAGTGCTGCGCGTCCAGCGATACGCTCGCGTACATGCCGGGTTTGATCCTGCCGCCGGGGTTCGGGAGCAACACGGTCACGCGCGCCGAGCGGGTCTCGAGGTCGATAACCGGGTTGATGGTCTCCACCGTGCCGGTGAAGGTTTCGCCCGGGAACGCGGCGAAGGTCATGGTGGCGCGCCGGCCCTCCTCCAGGAGCCCGATTTCGCCCTCCAGCACCTGGGCTTCGACCTTGATGGGGTCCAGCTCCACGACGGTGACCAACTCGTCGCCCTGGGCCACGAACTGGGCCGGCACGACTCGCAGGTCGGCGACCCGGCCCGCGAAGGGAGCGCTGATTCGCGTCCACGAGAGTTCCAGCTCCGCCTGGCGAACGCTCACCATGGCATCATCCAGACCGCTGCGGGAGCGAGCGACGCGCGCCCGCTCCGCGCGCACCTCGGGATCGGCGATTTCGTCGTCGAAGAGCACGATCTGCTCGTAGTCGGCCTGGGCCCCGGTGAGCGTGCTGTTGGCCCGCGCCAGCGCCAGCGCGTACTCGGTGGTGTCGATCTGGATGAGGAAGGCATCGGAATCGACCGGATCGTTCTCGCGCACCCTGACGTCCCGCACCTGGCCGGCCACGCGAGCCACAAGGGTGGCGCGACGGAACGCGGCCGCCATCCCCGAAGCCGTGATCCTGATCCAGAGCGTATCGCGGTGCACGCGCGCACCGGTCACCGGCTGGGCGCGCCGCGCAAAACTCGCAAGGGAGGCATCCGGCACCTCGAGCGTCGTCGCTTCGGAGGGGGTTGCGGCATCCTCGTCCGCGGGAGCCGGACGCAACCGCAGATAAATGCCGCCGCCGAGCAAGACCGCGATGATCACGACGGTTGTGACTCCCAGCGTCGTCTTCGAAAAGCTCATGGGCCGGATTCCTTCAGATCGCTGGCTGATGGGCGGTTGCCCGAGGGATTCGGGGTGCCGACAGGTTCACTGAGAGCCATACACCACACTACGCTCCAATGATCTGACACCATGACGTTTTGACGAACGGATCCGGTCGAAGGGTTGCCGATCGGCGCGATTGGAACAAGGTGGCGAGGAGGCGCGGGCGCGGCCATGGCAATACGGGATTCCGTGCTTGCTCTCCACCCCTGTCCGGCCTAGTATTTCTCCCCTTCCGGTCGGCCGCGGAGTCGATCGGCGGACCAGCCAACGGAATCGACGGACTCGCCGAAACACTGTCCATGCTCCCACCTCCAAACGAGATCGAGCGCGGCATACTGGACTACATGGAGTCCTATCTGCGCCGGCATACCTATCAACCGTCGGTTCGCGAGATCGGGGCGAGATTCGGCATCAAGAGCACCAAGACCGTCTCCGAACACCTCAAGGCACTCGCCGCCAAGGGATACCTGGAGCGCGACCCGTCCCGCTCCCGAGGCGCGCGCATCGTTGGCCTCGACCTGCACGCCGAGACTCTCTCGGTGCCCTGCCATTCGCGGATTCCACACCGCCGAGGCGATGTCGAGGCGGAGGAGTCGGCGCAATCCTACGCCATCGACCGCCGCCTGGCCGGCAGGGCGGGTTCGTTCTTCGTCAGGATATCGGGCGACGAGGCCGGCGCGCTGGGATATGGAGACGGCGATCTCCTGCTGGTGCAGCCCCTCCTCGCCCATGAAATCCGCGATGGCGACGTTCTGGCCGTGCATCTGACCGACGGGGCGGGTTTCTACCGCTACGACCAGGCCGGCGAAGTCCTGCATCCCGGTTCATCAGCCGCCCCCGGCATTCCCGCGATGCACCTGGAGGACCTGGCCGTCGCCGGCAGGGTGGCGGCCCTCCTGCGGAGCGTGGGAGATGGCCCCGGCCCGGACGCATCCGGTGACCCGCCTCCGGGCCGCCGCTGGCGCCGAAGTTCCCGGCGAATCGCCGATGCGCGCGAAGGACGCGGGAGGCGTGACCGGCAGCACCGCTAGCAGTCCAGGGGCTGTCCGCTCTTCCCGGGGGGCGAGCGCCTTCCGGCCCGGAGACCGCACGTTCATGGCCCGTGCCCTGGAGATGGCGCGGCTCGCGGAAGCCCGTTCCGAAGTGCCGGTGGGAGCCGTGCTGGTGATGGATGGCCGCGTCGTGGCCGAGGGGCACAACCGGACGCGCGCCGATACGGACCCAACGGCGCACGCGGAAGTCGTGGTGCTGCGCGCCGCCGCCCGCAGGCTCGGGCTCCGGATCCTCCCCGGCGCAACCCTTTTCGTCACCCTGGAGCCCTGTGCCCAGTGCGCCGGCGCGATCGTCCTGGCGCGGGTTGCGCGCCTGGTCTACGGCGCCCCCGACCCCAAGGCGGGGATGGCGGGCAGCCTCCACAACCTGGTCCAGGACCCTCGTCTCAATCACTCCGTCGAGCTGACGGCCGGCGTGCTGGCCGAGCCCTCGGGGGAGCTGCTGCGGTCGTTCTTCAGGGCGCGCCGCGAGATGTCTGACTAAGTCAGGTTAGCTAAACTAACCCGGTCCCGCCGGAGCCTGCTCCGCTTCGAGCCCGCGACCCGCTATCCGGCCGCCTCTGCTTCGGTGGACCTTCCCCAGAACCGCAGGACGCCCCACAGCACGGCTACGCCGAGCAGCAGCGCCATCCAGGGCGGCAGACCGTATGCGGTGCCGATATTGCCGAGCAGGATGCCCACGACACCCACCAGCAGGGCGTACGGCAGCTGCGTGCGCACGTGATCGACGTGATCGCAGCCGGAGGCGGTGGACGACAACACCGTCGTGTCGGAGATGGGCGAGCAGTGGTCCCCGAAGATGGCGCCCGCCAGCACCGAAGCGGTCGCGCCCAGCAGCACCACCTGGCCGGTGCCCCCGTCGAAGCCGACGCCGCCCCCGAGCGTGATGGTGAGCGGGATCACCAGTGGAATGAGGATGGCCATCGTGGCCCACGAGGTCCCGGTCGCGAAGGCCATCGCCGCCGCCGTGACGAATACGAGAGCAGGTATCATCTGGAAGGGAATGGAGTCTCCCAGGAGCTGCGCCAGGAAGGCGGCCGTCCCGATCTCGCCGGTGATCGCGCCCAGAGACCACGCCAGGATGAGCACCAGCATCGCGGTCATCATCGCCTTCATTCCCGCGACCACCGCCGACAAGGTCTCCTGCAGGGTGAGGATGCGCTGCGCGAGCGAAAGCGCCATGGCCACCAGGCACCCCGCCAGCGAACCCCACAGCAGGGTGGCATACGGGTCGGCCTGCCCCAGCACGTCCATCAGCGACGCGCCCGGGCCGGTCACCGCGCTCCCGGACACGTACAACCCGATCAGGACGGTGAGGACAACCGTGATCACCGGAAGGGCGGCGTTCCACCAGCGGCGGGGCGCACCCTCGACCGGCTGCAGGAGGGAGTCGCTCGTGTCCGTGACCGGCATCGAACCGGGCCGCGTCAGCCCCTCCCCGCGGGCGGCGCGCCGTTCCGCGGTGGCCATCTCTCCCAGGTCGCGGTTGGTGTAGCTCACCAGCGCCACGAAGACCAGCGCGAGCAGGGGATAGAAGAGATATGGAATGGTGGTGAGGAATACGGTGAAGGCGCTCGATGATGCCAGCGACGCCGCCAGCTCCGGGTTCGTGGGCGCATTCTGCTCCGCCGCGAGCTGCAGCCCCTGGTCGATGAGCGAGATCTCGTAGCCGACCCAGGTCGAGATCGGGACGATGGCCGCCACGGGCGCCGCCGTGGAGTCGACCAGGTACGCCAGCTTCTCGCGCGAGATGCGCAGGCGGTCGGTGATGGGCCGCATGGTCGTGCCCACGATGAGGGTGTTGGCGTAGTCGTCGAAGAAGATGGTCAGCCCCGCGAGCCAGGTGGCGAGTTTTCCCCGGCGCGGGGTGGTGGCGACCGGCGATACCGCCTCCACGATGCCGAGCGTGCCCCCGTTTCGGGCGATGATGCCCACCATCCCGCCGAGCAGAAGCGAGAACACCACGATCTGCGTCTGGCCCGAGTCGTCGGCCAGCGCGGGCACGATGAAGGTGTCGACCGTGCGCCAGGTGGCCAGCAGCGGGTTGAACCCCGTGTACGCCAGCGCGCCCAGCCAAACCCCCGCGAACAGCGCGGCCAGCACCTCGCGGAAGATCAGCGCGAGCAGGATCGCGACCAGCGGCGGCACAATGGAGTACCACGGGGGCGCATAGTGGGGTGCGACGGTCTCGGTGGCCGCGCCGACGCGCACCTCCAGGGGCAGATCCGCCCGCGATTCCACGACCAGATCGGGCACCGCCAGCGACTGGCTCGCGTCGACGGCTCCGGAGCGGAGCAGGGTGCCATCGGCGTTGCGGACCTCGAACCAGCTCGACTCGTCGGGCGCGCCCGCGAGCGTGAGCACGAACGGCAAGCCTCCCATGACCACGGCCGGATGCTCCTCGACCCCCTGGGCCGCGAGCGAGCCGGAGACGGCGGTCAGCACGGACAGTACGAGCAGGGAAGCGAACGATGTGCGCCGCATCGGGAGTCCTCGGAAGGGGTTGGGAGATGAAGGGGCGCGGTCGCCCGGGGGTGCGCGCTCAGCTGTCAGCGAGGTTCGCTGGCAAAGTATCGCAGCCGTGGACGCAAGGCGATTGGCGGGGCAGGGCAGAGGCTCGCGGTCCGGGTGGGCGTACGGGTCCGGCAGCCCATCGATGCGTTTCGGAGCGTTGCCGCCGCCGTGCGTCCCCGGGTATCTTGGCCTCCGAGTTTCCTACATACCTGCAACGGCTGACCATGCCCGATCAGTTCCGCATCCCGATCATGCGAGAAGACGCGGTGGGACGAGCGATCGCCCGCATGGCGCGGGAAATCCTGGAGCGCAACGAGGGGACGGAGCGCCTCGCGCTGATGGGGATCCACCGCCGGGGCGTCCAGATCGCGCACCTGCTGCAGGACGAGATCGAGCGCGCGGCCGGAGTCCGCGTTCCGCGAGGGTCCATAGACATCACCCTCTACCGCGACGACCTGATGGCGATCGGGCCCAGGCCGGTGATCGGTGAGTCGAAGCTTCCCCCAGGGGGAATCGACAACCGGGCGGTGGTCGTCGTGGACGACGTCATCTTCACCGGGCGCACCGCCCGCGCGGCCATGAACGAGCTGATGGACTGGGGGCGCGCGTCCCGCATCTACTACTGCGCCCTGGTGGACAGGGCCGGCCGCGAACTGCCCATCCAGCCCGACATCGTCGGCCGGGCGGTGACGGTGCTGCCGCATCAGCGGGTCGACGTGATGGTGCCGGAGATCGACGGGGTGCTCGGCGTGGATGTCGTCACGACATCGCCGGAGGCGGCGTGAGCCGTTCCGCCGCTGCCGCTGCGGGGCTCGGGAAGGACCTCGTCGGCATCGAACATCTCGGCGCCCGCCGGATCACCAGCATCCTCGACACCGCGGAGCCGTTCAAGGAGATCTCCGAGCGGCGCATCAAGAAGGTGCCCACCCTGCGCGGCCTTACCATCGTCAACCTCTTCTTCGAGGCCTCGACGCGCACGCGCATCTCCTTCGAGTTCGCGGAGAAGCGCCTCGCGGCGGATACCGTCAACATCGGCGCGAGCCGTTCCTCCGTGGCGAAGGGGGAGACGCTGGTGGACACCGCCCGCAACCTGGAGGCGATGAAGATCGACATGGTGGTGATGCGGCACTGGGCGTCGGGCGCGGCCCGGTTCCTCGCGGAGCGCATTCCCTCCAACGTGATCAACGCGGGCGACGGCGCCCACGAGCACCCCACCCAGGCGCTGCTGGACATGCTGACGCTGCGGGACCATCTGGGGGCCATCGCCGGCCGGCGGGTGTGCATCGTCGGGGACGTGCGGCACTCGCGGGTGGCGCGCTCCAACATCTTCGGGCTGCTCACGCTGGGCGCCGAGGTCGGCGTGTGCGGCCCACCGACGCTCATCCCTCCGCACATGCGCGAACTCGGGGTGCGCATCTTCCATCGAATCGAGGAGGCGATCGAGTGGGCCCACGCCCTGAACGTGCTGCGCCTCCAGCTCGAGCGCATGGAAGCCGGCTTCGTGCCCAGCCTGCGCGAGTACAACCGCATCTGGGGGGTCTCGCGCGCGCGGCTGGCGGTGGCGCCCGAGCCGCTCCTCATCCTCCACCCGGGCCCCATGAATCGGGGGGTGGAGATCGACAGCGACGTGGCCGACGGGCCGCACTCGGTGATCCTCGAGCAGGTCACCAACGGGGTGGCGGTGCGCATGGCCGTGCTCTACCTGCTGGCGGGCGGGCGGCCGGAGAAGGCCGAGGCGGCCAAGGCGGAGGAGGTGGCATGAGCCCGCGCCCGCTGTGGATTCGCGGAGGGAGGATCATCGACCCGGCCGCCGGTCTGGATGCCACCGCCGACCTGCTCCTGCTCGACGGGCGGGTGGCCGAATGCGGTGGCGAGGTGGAGGGTCCCGCCGACGCGGAGGTCCTGGACGCGCGCGGGCTGGTGGTCGCGCCCGGGCTCATCGACGTGCACGTGCACCTGCGCGAACCGGGCGGGGAGCACAAGGAGACCATCGCTACCGGCGCGCGCGCCGCGGCCGCGGGCGGCTTCACCTCCGTGTGCGCCATGCCCAACACCAGCCCGCCCATCGACGACCCCGCCTCGGTGGGCTTCGTGGTGGCGGAAGGGAGGCGGGCGGGAGGCGCGCGCGTCTACCCGGTGGGGGCCATCTCCGCCGGCCTGGAGGGGAGGAGGCTGGCGGAGATCGGGGAGATGGTGGCGGCGGGCGCGGTCGGCATCACCGACGACGGCCATCCGGTCATGGACTCCGGGCTGATGCGGCTGGCGCTCGAGTACGCCCTCCCGTTCGGCATTCCGGTCGCAGACCACCCCGAGGACCTGGGGCTCTCGCGCGAGGGCAGCATGAACGAGGGTCTCGTGTCCGCGCGCCTCGGCCTGGTGGGCAAGCCCAACGCGTCGGAGGACATCCACATCGTGCGCGACCTGCTGCTGGCCGAGCTGACGGGCGGCCGCATCCACCTCCAGCACGTCTCCACCGCCTGGGGGGTGGAAGCGATCCGGCAGGCGAAGGCGCGCGGGGTGCGCGCGACCGCGGAGGCTTCACCGCACCACCTCATTCTCACCGAGGCGGCGGTCGAGGGGTATCGCACCGACGCGAAGATGAACCCGCCGTTGCGCACCGGCGCGGACGTGGCGGCCGTGCGCGCGGGCCTCGCCGACGGTACCCTGGACGTGATCGCGACCGACCACGCCCCCCACCACTACGACGAGAAGGAGTCCGCCTTCGACGACGCGCCCTTCGGCATCGTCGGGCTGGAGACCGCGGTGGGGCTCGTGCTCACCCATATCGTCGGTGAGGGCGTCATCGACCTGCCCACCGCGATCGAGCGCATGAGCCCGGCCGCCGCCCGCGCCTTCAACCTGCCGGGCGGAACCCTGGCGCCGGGGAGCGTGGCCGACGTGACCCTCATCGACCCGGCCCGCGCATGGGCCGTGGACCCGTCGCGCTTCCTCTCAAAGAGCCGCAACACCCCGTTTGCCGGTTTGGAGCTGACCGGGAAGGCGGTGATGACGATCGTCGGCGGGGAGGTCGTGTGGAGGGAGGACGGGAGCGGGTAGGGCCTAGCGCCCTCCTTCCTCCAGCGCGAACGCCCACATCCGCGGGAGGCTCCTCCCGCTTGACAGCCCGGAGCCGACCGCCACGTACTGGCGTCCGCCCGCTGAATAGGTGACCGGGGAGCCGGGGCTGCCGTCCAGCTCGGCCTCCCAGAGCTCCCGCCCGGTCCGCGCGTCGAGCGCGACCAGCCGCGAGCCGGTGCCCCAGAAGACCAGACCGCCGGCGCTGGACACCGTCCCGCCGTGGCGGCCCTCCGCCGGCACGCGCCAGACCTCCCGGTTCTCGGCGGGATCCCAGGCCAGGAGCAGGTTCGAAGGGCCCTTCAGCGGCGGCCGCTCGGGGCGGGGGCCCGCGTCGGCGCCACGCACCGTGCCGGTGTTCCAGACGCCCGCGGTATACGCGAAGCCCTCCTCCCTCTCGAAGAAGGAGACGGCGTTCCGGGCGGGGAGATACACGAGGCCGGTTTGGGGATTCCACGACATCGGGTTCCAGTTGTGCGCGCCCCCGGGGCTGGGCGACAGCCAGACCGGGCCGGTCGTCCCGTAGCGCGCGTCCGGGGTCTCGACCGGGCGGCCGGTTTCCGGATCGACATGGGTGGCCCAGGTGAGGTCGTCGGCGAAGGCTTCGGCGGAGATGAGTTCGCCGGTATGCCGGTCGATGACGTAGAAGAACCCGTTCTTGGGCGCCTGGACGATGACCTCGCGCTCGCGGCCGTCGATGGTGAGATCCAGCAGCATGAGCGGCTGGGTCGCGGTGTAGTCCCAGTCGTCGCCGGGGGTTGTCTGATAGTGCCAGCGGAGAGCGCCGTCCGCGGGGTCGAGGGCGAGAATCGAGGAGAGGTAGAGGTTGTCGCCGCCGCCGGGGCTGCGGTTGTCGCGGCTCCAGGGCGACCCGTTGCCCGTGCCGATGTACAGGAGCCCGGCCTCCGGGTCGGCGGCCATCCCGTCCCATACCGTGCCGCCTCCGCCGACGACCCACCACTCGCCGGTCCAGGTCTCGGCCGCGGCGCGCATGGCGTCGCTCTCGAACCCGTCCGCCGGGTTGCCGGGGACGGTGTAGGTGCGCCACAGCTGCTCCCCCGTGTCCGCATCGTAGGCGGTGACGTAGCCGCGCACCCCGTACTCGGCGCCGGCGTTGCCGATGACCACCGTGTTGCCGACCACCCGCGGCGCGCCCGTCACGGTATAGTCCGACCCGGGAGGGGTGGTCTGCGTCGACCACGCCGGCGACCCGTCCGCCCGGTTGAGCGCGACCAGCCGCCCGTCCAGCAGGCCCACGATGACCTTGTCGCCGTGGAGCGCCGCGCCCCGGTTCACGTCGCCGCAGCAGGTCCGCGGCCCGCCCCGGTCCTCGGTCGGAATGGCGGGGTCCCAGCGCCACAACTCCGCGCCCGTCGCGGCATCGAGGGCAAAGACGATGCTGAACGGTCCCGTCCCGTAGAGGACGCCGTCGGCGATCAGCGGTGTTGCTTCGATCCGCGCCCCCGTCTTCGGAATCTCCCAGCTCCACGCGACCGCCAGCCCGGCAACGTTGCCGGCATCGATCTGGTCGAGGGGGCTGTAGCGGGTCTCGGCGGGGTTGCCTCCGTGGTGCCGCCACTCCTGCTGCGCGGCGGCGGGGGCCGCGAAGAAAAGGGAGCAGACGATGGGGATGACGGCAGAGGCGAGGTAGCGGGCGCCGGCGGGGAAGTCGGGCGCGGCGCAGTCGCACGGAGCAGGCGAGTTGGTCATGGCGCCCTCCGGGGTCGGGTCGGCGGCGCCGGTGGCCGAGGGTGAGGCACGGCCCCGATCGCCGGTAGCGAACGCACCGACAAGCTTGGGTCGGCGCCGACGGCGGGGCAAGGAAGCCGGGGAGGTGGAACCCCGGGGGAAGGTCGGCCTGTGCTCCCGCGGCACCGGGCGTTCAGCCCGGCGAGTTCATCCTACCCCAGGGAGTTGACCCGGCGCGCCAGCGCGCTCTTCAGGCGGGCGGCGGTGTTCGCGTGCAGCAGACGGGACGTGGCGGCGCGATCCAGCAGGACCTGCGCGTCGCGAAAACGCGCCTGTGCGGTCTCGGCGTCACCGGCTTCGCGCACCCGCTTGAGCGCCGTGCGCAGCCGGGAACGCTTCGCGCGGTTGCGGGCGTTCTGCTCCCGGCTCTTGTTCATGCGCTTTGTCGCGCTCTTGACGTTCGGCATCCTGTTCCTCGGATCGTGCTGTCCTTCTCCAACAAGCTGCGGAGGATACCCAATTCCACTGCGGGAATCAACCGGAACCGGCGAACCCCGCGCCGTTCGCCTCGCCGGCCCCCGACGCGAGCCCGCCGGGTAGCGGTCGGGTGCAGCCGCGGGTAGCTTCCGGGTGCCATGGACATTCTCCTGCTCATTCCGGTCCTCCTCCTCTCCATCATCGTCCACGAGGTCGCGCACGCCTGGGTCGCGCTGCGCGAGGGCGACGACACCGCCTACCGGCTCGGGCGCATCACGCTCAACCCGCTGCCGCACATCGATCTCATCGGATCGATCCTGGTTCCGCTCGGCCTCTACTTCATGAACGCCGGGTTCCTCTTCGGCTGGGCCAGGCCGGTGCCCGTCAACCCCCGCAAGTATCACAACTACAGGCGCGGCGACATCCGCGTGTCCCTCGCCGGCATCGCGGCGAACCTGATCCTGGCGATCGGGTTCACGCTGCTCACCGCCCTGCTGGTCAAGACCGCTCAGTTGAGCGGCGGCGCGCTGGCCGGGCCCATGGACGTGGCGGTGCGCATGGCGGAACTGGGCATCCTGATCAACCTGGTGCTCGCCTTCTTCAACCTGGTGCCCATCCCGCCCCTCGACGGATCGCACGTCCTCTACCACCTGTTGCCCCCGCGCCTGGGGGTGGCCTATCGGCGCCTGGGGCGCTTCGGGATGCTCATCCTCATCGCCGTGTTCTTCCTGTTCCCGGGTCCGTTCTTCGCCATCGTCCTCGCACCGGTCCGCTTCTTCATGGGAGCGGCCCAGAACTTCATCGACCTGTGGCTCTGACGCCGTTCGACGCCGGCGCCGGGGAGAGCCGCGAGCTGTTCGTGGTCGCGCTGGAGCGCTTTCAGGGGCCGCTGGACCTGCTGCTGCACCTCATCCGGCAGCAGGACATCGACATCTTCGACATTCCCATCGCCACCATCACCGAACAGTTCCTGAACGTCGTGGGCGGGATCGGGGCGGAAGAGCTGGAGGGTGCCGGAGAGTTCGTCGAGATGGCCGCCATCCTGATCGGCATCAAGGCGCGCATGCTGCTTCCGCACCGCAGGGAGGAGGAGGACGAGGATCCGCGCGCGGAGCTGGTGCGGCGCCTTCTGGAGTACGAGCAGGTGCGCGAGATATCGTCCCGGCTGGAGGTCATGGAGGCGCGCAGGATGCGCCGCTGGGCGAAAGGCTACGTACCGCCGCGTCCGCGCCCCGAGCCGCGTGACACGCCGCTGGACACGACCTGGGAGGAAGTCTGGAAGGCCGCGCTCGCGGTCGAGCTGCCGCGTCCGCAGGCGCCGCCCAGGATAGGGACCCGCCCGGTCTCAATGGAGGAGAAGATCGCGCTGATCCGGGAACGGCTGCGCGGCGTCGGGCGCATCGAGTTCTCCCGCCTCGTTGGTGCCTGGCGCGCCCGCATGCACGGGGTGATGACGCTGCTGGCCGGGCTGGAACTCGCCCGCCGCCGCCAGATCCGCCTGCGCCAGACCCGGCCCTTCGATGAGCTCTGGCTCTACAGGCGGGCTTCCCCGGCGGCGGAAGCCGAGAACGCCGGTGGGGAGGCCGCGTGAATCCGGGACAGGTGGTCGAGGCGATTCTCTTCTCCAGCGATGCCCCGCTGACCGCGGAAGAGATCGCGCGTGCCGACGAGAGCCTCGACGAAGACGTGGTCGCCGAGGCCATCGCGGCGCTCCGGCGCGAGTATGACGATGGCGGACGCTCCTTTCAGCTGATGGAGATCGCCGGCGGGCATCAGCTGCTGACCCGGCCGGAGTTCGCTCCCTACCTGGAGCGATTCGACACGGTTCCCCGGCCGGCGCGCCTCTCGAGGCCGGCGCTGGAGACGCTGGCCATCGTCGCCTATCGTCAGCCCGTCGGACGCATAGAGATGGAGTACATCAGGGGGGTGAACTGCGCCGGCGTGATCCGTACGCTTCTCGACCGCGACCTGATCGAAGTCACGGGCCGCGGCGAGGGAATCGGGAGACCCCTCCTCTACGGGACTACCGGTCACTTTCTCGAACACTTCGGCCTGCAGTCGCGGGACGAGCTGCCGCGTCCGGCGGAGCTCCCGGTCGTGCTCCGGGAACCGGGGCCGCTCGAGGTCGAGCAGGCGGCGTCGGGGCCGGCCGGGGAGCCAACGGCCGGGGAGTGACTGTCCAGACATGTCGGGCCGCGGAGTGACTGTCCAGACGCTGGGCCGCGGAATGACCGCCGGAAGAGGGTCCGTCGCAGCGTGACCGGGGTCCCGAGTTCCTCCACCCGGCCGGATCGAGGCGAGCGACTTCAGAAGTTCATCGCGCGCGCGGGCGTTGCATCCCGCCGCCGGGCCGAAACGCTGATCGTGTCCGGGCGGGTGCGGGTGAACGGGCGGCCGGCCACCGAACTCGGCACCCGCGTGCGCCCGGAAATCGACGAAGTGCGCGTCGATGGCGTCCGCGTGCGGCCGGCCGCGATCCGCTGGGTGATGCTGAACAAGCCGGCGGGTTTTCTCACGACCCGGCGCGACGACCGGGGCCGCGACACCGTCTACGACCTGCTGCCCGAATCGTTGCGGGGGCTCGTTCACGTGGGCCGGCTGGACCAGGCCGCGGAAGGGTTGCTGCTCCTGACCAACGACGGGGGAGTGGCAAACGTGCTCGCGCATCCGCGCTACCGGGTTGAGCGCGAATACCGGGCACGGGTCGCCGGGTCGCCCTCGCGGGATGTTCTCAGGCGGCTGGTGTCCGGGGTGAAGCTGGGAGACGGCCTTGCGCGGGCGAGGCGCGCCCGCGTGCTGGAGCGTGGCTTACCCATCTCCGTCCTCGAGCTCGTCCTGACGGAAGGGCGCAAACGGGAAGTGCGGCGGATGTGCCGGGCGGTCGGCCACCCGGTGCAGCGGCTCGAGCGCGTGCGCTTCGGGCCCATCAGCCTGGAAGGTCTCGTCCGCGGGGCGTGGCGGGATCTGACGCAGGCCGAGGTGGCGGCCCTGAAGCTGCTGCGCGCCTCCGGCTCCTGACAGTCAGGCCCCGCTTCGCATCCACACCGCCGGCCACGCACTCCGCGCCGGCGTCAGGCCCCGGCGCTACCAGCCCTCCGCGCCCATCAGCGGCACGAACGCGCACTCCATGAGCCGCTCGGTGGTCGTCCCGGCGGGCGTGCGCCGAATGCGCACCAGCTGCTGAATCCGACGCGACCCGACCGGAATGACCATGCGCCCGCCGTCGGGGTGGAGCTGTTCTTCCAGCGTCGGCGGGGCAGCCGGCGCCGCGGCCGTGACCAGGATTGCGTCGAAGGGTGCTTTTTCCGGCCAGCCCAGGGTGCCGTCACCGACGCGCACGCGCACGTTGCCGCATTCGGCGTCCCGCAGCAGCGCGCGCGCGGCGGCGGCCATCCCGGGCAGCCGCTCGATGGTGAAGACCTCATCGGCGAGGCGCGCGAGAATCGCGGTCTGGTAGCCGCTGCCGGTGCCTACTTCGAGCACGCGCTGGCCCGGCGACAGCTCCAGCGCCTCGGTCATCGCGGCGACCATGTAGGGCTGGGACATGGTCTGCCCGCCCGTCAGAGGGAGCGCGCGGTCCTGGTAGGCCATCGCGCGCTGCCCCCGGGGAAGGAAGTGCTCGCGCGGGACCTCGCCCATGGCCGCGAGCACCTCCTCGTCCAGGATGTTCCTGCGCCGCAGCTGCCTGGCGACCATCTTGGCCCGCCGGTCGGCGAACCGTTCCGCCTCGGTCTTCCTTGAGAACATGCCCGCCGGATCCTGGTCGGGTTCCTCATGGAGGCCCGACGCGGGCCTCGCTACAGGGCTGTTCGGTACCGCGGGCGCGAGTCCACCTCCTTCGCGGCCGGCCTCCGCTACCGCGACAGCCAGTAACTGAGCTTAACCATGAAGACGTTGTCCGGCATGACGCCGAAGAGATCGCCGAGATCCGAGTCGAAGTCGAACTGGCCGGTGTCGGCGCTGTGATTGCGGCCCTGGGACCAGACGAGGAAGAGCACCGACCCCGGCGAGTACTCCCACCTGACGACCGTGTTGGACCGGAACTGCCTGAAGCTGAAATCCGGATCCCCGAACGACACCGGGCTCCCGTCCAGCTCGGCCAGGTAGCGGTCGTCCTCGGAGAGCACCTCCACGGCCTCGAAGCGGTCGGCGTAGCGCTCCGCGCGCGGGTCGGCCACGCGCTTGAAGTCGCCGTAGCTGCCCGAGCCCACGAAGGGCTGGGCGTACACCTGCAACGAGAGGTTGGGCGTGAAGGCGTAATCCATGCGCGCTGTCAGCCCCACGGTGGTTTGTTCGATGCGCCCGAAGAGGTAGTTGGGGGCGTCGGTGTCGATGCGCCGGACCCACTGGCGGTCGTCGAGGTTGCGGTTGAGCATGACGCCGAGGTTGAAGGTGGCTCTGCCCGATGGGCGCACGCGCAGCGTGGGCGCAACGCCAAAGGACCACGAATCGCTCTCGGGGCGAACGTTGCCCCATGAGTTGACGTTGATCCGGACCGGCTTGCGGGCGTCGCTGCCGAATCCCGCCCAGAAATTGGTCTGCCCTTCGGTCCTGACGAGCGGTCCGCCCCGCAGAAGACCGTCGGACCAGGCACCCAGCTCCTGGTTTACGCCCGCGTAGCCGTGCCAGAAGTTCTGGAGCTGGAAATTGACGTTGACGTTGCCTCCGGTACCGGCGCGATCACGGTCGTAGTTCCAGACGTTCCAGGCGTTGAGGTTGACGAACCAGTTGCGGAAGGGGCCCTGGGGCGTGGAGTTGTGATACCCGCCCCAGACCCAGTGCACGAGGTAGTCGGCGTCGCGCTGGTAGCCCAGGTCGTTGACCTCGAAGCCGGGCGTGCGCGTCTGGAATCCGGTGCCGACCCGCCAGGGGCTCCCGGCGAACTTCATGATCCCGAAGTTGGCCGCGCCTCCTCCCAGGCTGGTGCGCTCGGCGTCGTAGCTCACATGCCCTGCATCGGGACGCTGGTAGTACCGGGCCGGCGAACGCTGCGTCCGGGCGATGGCGTCCGGCGAACCCCGCACGTGGGAGCCGAGGGCGTATCCCTCGAGCTGCCAGGCGTCGCCCCCGAAGCGATGCCTGAAATCGACGCCGCCGGTGTAGGCCGCGGACCTCAGCCCCAGGTCGTCGGCGACTCCGCTGTCCCGATTAACCGTGGTGCCGATGAACCCCACCGACGAACGGCCCTCCGAAAAGTCCTTCTGCAGCCTCAGGACCCCATGGTTGGAGAACGGCTCGACGGGCCGCTGGAACGGGTCGCCGGTGCCCGGCGCGACATCGGCACGCTCTTCGGAGGTCAACGCGTGCAGCGCCCCGATCGACCAACCGCCGGCCGTTTTGCCGGAGAGCTTCCACGCGCCCAGGATCGTGGTCTGGTCGTCGGCATCCGTGAACCCCCCCTGCGGATCCGCCCATCCCTGGGGCGCGCGCCCGATCCTGCGCGAATAGAACAGCGATTCGTTGGCCCCATCCCCGTCTCCCAGGGCGATGCCGAAGTTGAAGATGCCCGCGCCTTCCAGGAAGAACGGCCTGCGTTCCGGGAGGAAGGTCTCGAACGCCGTGAGGTTCACCTGGGCGGGGTCCGCCTCGACCTGCCCGAAGTCGGGGTTGATGGTCACGTCCAGAGTGATGTCGGAGGTCACCCCGTACTTGATGTCGGCCCCGACCGACGCCAGCCTGTCGTTCGGCCGATGGAAGGGATTGGCCTCGTCCCCGGGCGCGCGCCTGAGGCTGGCCAGCGAATACGGCAGGACTTCCAGCCGCCGCGGCGGATCGAGGTCCCGCAGCCCGCGCAGCTCCCCGAAGCGCGACACGATGCCGCCGTCGGCGCGGGTCGTGGGCGCCCACGCCGAGAGTTCCTCCCGGCGCGCGAGATGCCGCACGAAGTTGATGCCCCAGGTCTGCTCCTCCCGGTCACGGAAGCGCAGCTGGGAGTAGGGGATGCGGAACTCGGCGCTCCATCCCGCTTCATCGCGCGCGGTCGCGACGTCCCAGACCGCGTCCCATCCCGTGTCCTCCCCGGTGTCCTCGAAGCGGTAGACGTCCTGTTTCACGCCGTCGGGGTTGACGGTGAACTGGAAGGCCGTGCGCCGGTCGAAGTAGGAGTCGATGACCACGCCCAGCAGATCCGAATACGACTGCTGGTCGCGGCGCGTCAGCTGGCTCGCGATCTCGTCCGGGCTGGTGTCATGTGCCCGCATGAACACGAACAGGGCTGCGGCGCCGTAAAGGACGCGAGCCTCGGTTCGCTGGCTCGCGGACTGGCCCTCGTCGGGCTGGAACTGGGTGAATCTGGTGGCCACGGCGGCCGCCCCCCAGGCAGCCTCCCCCATCAGGCCGTCGACCGAAATGTCCGCGTCGGCGACGCGCGTCGCCGGGAGAATGGGCACGTCCTCGTCGCCACAGCATCCGGGTACGACCAGCGCGCCCCCCGGTGATGCGTCCGACCCCTGTTCCTGCGCCTGGATCCCGGCGCCCGGGCCCGCCAGCGCCAGCATCATCCCGAGCATATGCCCGACGTATCTCCTCTTCATCCCCACCCCTCCCGTTGTCAGTTGAAGAACGGCGGCCCGTACGAGCCCGGGTTGCGGACGGTTTCGCGCCCCGGGACGGGTTGGCTCCAACGTGAGCCTCTGTCGCCCCGGGATGACCGCGTCTAACTTGCTGCCAAGTCGAGGACGCGGCCCGGGAAGGAGAGCATGTCATGATCAGGATCAGGCGGCAGTCGGCACATTGGCGATCTGCTCACGTTGCGAGAAGGTCGGTGAAGGCTGCCTCGTGGCGCGGTTGCACCTTGTTCGCGGCTCCCTTGCTGGTTGCCGTCTGGGCCGGGTTTCCGAGCCACGCCTTCGCCCAGGCGCCCGCTGTCCCCGCTCCCGATCAGCAGGTGGCGCTGGTGACCGGATCTACTTCGGGGCTGGGAAGGGAACTCGCCCTGCGGCTCGGCGCCCGGGGCGATCACGTCATCGTGCACGGGCGCAACGAGGAACGCGGCGCGGAGGTGGTGGACGCCATCAACGCGGAGGGGCCGGGCAATGCCCGCTTCTACCGCGCCGACCTGGCCTCGCTCGCGGACGTGCGGCGGTTCGCGGAGACCCTGCTCGCCGACTACGGCCGCCTGGACCTCCTCATCAACAACGCCGGTTTCGGGTCGGCGCCGGACGAGAGGCTGCTGACGGAGGATGGCCACGAGTATCGGTTCCAGGTCAATTACCTCTCCACCTTCCTGCTCACGCACATGCTGATGCCGCGGCTGCTGGACAGCGCGCCGGCGCGTATCGTGAACGTCTCATCGGGGGCGCAGACGCCGATCGACTTCACCGACGTCATGATCGAGAACGACTTCAGCGGACGGCGCGCCTACGCCCAGAGCAAGCTGGCCCAGGTGATGTTTACCCACGATCTGGCCGAGGAACTGGAAGGGACCGGCATCGTGGTCGGCTCGTTGCATCCGGCGACCTACATGCCCACCGGCATGGTGCGCCGGGCGGGCGTGGAGCCGCGCTCGACCATCGACGAGGGCGCGGACGCCGTAATGCAGCTCGTGGATTCCGACGACTACGAGAGCGGGCAGTACTTCAGCGGGCTCCGTCCCACCAGGGCCAACGACCAGGCTTACGACGCCGGCGCGCGGGCGCGGCTGAAGCGGCTGAGCCAGGAGCTGACCGGGATTCGCTGCCGCATGGGCCGCTGCCGCTACGTGGGTGGATAAACTAATCTGACTAAACTAGTTTAGCTAGTTCTCGTCCACAATCTCATAAGTAGTTGTCATCAATGACGTAATGGAACTACGAGAAGGCTAGTTATGCTGCAAATCGGGGGTCAAGGGGTTATTTTGGGGTGAAAATGCTGTTCCAGAAGCCCCCGGAGGCCGCGGATGCGCGCAAAACGTGCTCCCCAGCGCAGTTTCTTCGACGTGGGATACCCCAACCATGAGATGGGCCGTGTTCTGGAGCGGATCTCGACGCTCCTGGACAGTCATCCGGAGTTCCTGGACTGGATCTCGGCCGATGTCGACCGCGGGCGCCGGTCGAGGAGAGGCCGGGCGGGGCTGCCCTGCGAAGTGATCCTTCGGTGCGGGATCCTGAAGCAGCTGT
>MPMR01000051.1 GCA_002238605.1 BD2-11 clade cluster bacterium bin43
CGTCCGTGTTGAGCGCCCGCTCCGGCTCGCTACGCTCGCCTCTGCGGGCGCTCAACAGTCCGGGCCTTCCCCGTGACCCGGTCATGCAAATCAAGCGGGGATCTCCAAGATTGGAAGAGACAAGCGACGATCTCCGGTCCCCGAGGGGTACGGGGTAGGGGAACGCGGCGCACGGCAGGAGCGCCGCCGTCGCCGAGGGAGTGATGCGGTCGCCTTCGCGTCCCTCGCCGTCCGTGAGGCTGGCGACCGGTAGGCCGAGGAGTCTGTCCGCGGTGGCCCAGGTGTCCGCCGTTCCGGGCGGCGCGGGGAGGTCTCGCCGGCGTTCGCCGGGCTGGCTTGGAGCACCGTTAGGCGCTCAAGCCAGAGGGACTCCGCCCCTTCGAACCCCGGCAGCCGGCGGCGAGGGGATGCTGTGCTCCCCTTCGAACCTGTGGCCAAGGTCGGCGCCGACCTTGGCTCCGAGCACCTCCTCGCGCTCCCCAGCGCGATGCTCGGCCGACATCCGCCAGTACACCCGGCGACACACTGCCCAGCCCGTCCGGCCCCTTGACGCGGGGTTACAGCCCCGCCTTCAACTGCGTTGACAAATGGTGGTAGTCCCTGGGCCACGCTTCGCATGCCCCCGGCAGGGCTGCCGAGGAGCTCGGCCCCCTCGACCCCCGAGGGTCCCGCGCCGGCGCTCCAAGAGGGAGGTCAGGCCGCGTTTTCCTCCGCCGGACGTGGAGGCCGGGAACAGCTCTGGCGGATCCATTATCGCCGGACCCGGCGCTACCAGCTGCGGATGTCGCCGCCCGAGGCCTCTAGAGGGCTGCCCCGACCTCCCGCTGGCCTGCGACTGTAAGAGTGGGCTTGCGAGTGCACGGCTGCCCTCGCGAACTTCCAGCGCTCCAATGATGAACGACGCGATCGGACCGCGAGGTGGCGGAATGAGGGCAGGGAGATTCGAGGGGTGAGCAGTTCGACGCGCCACATCGATGTCGCGGTCGCGACACAGCACTGGATCGGGCGCCTGCCTCGGGGCCATGAGTCCAGGTGGTAGCTAAACAGGCTCTGCCGTGGGGAAAACACCACGCAGAATCTGGCCAGACTCACCGCCTTGAATACCATTGCGCTGACGTGGCGGCGTGTTTCGAGGCGTTACTGGACGAGCCCGTTCTGCGGAGCCGTTTCGACAAAGCCGTTGGCGGATCCGGCCTCGATCGCACCACAACGGCTCGGCTTACCGTTCTCGCCTTTCTTCACGATTTCGGGAAAGCGAACGCGGGCTTCCAGTTCGCCGTTGGCGAGACTCGTCCCGGACGGCCGCCCCGCGTAAACCATATCGCGGCATCTCTATTCGCCTGCCGGCGACCCGATGTGGTCGACGCCCTTGGTCTCTCCGAGCTTGCCGGGGCGTGGGGTTACCAGGCCTTCGAGGCCCTTCTCTCCGCCGCTCTCGCTCATCACGGCTTCCCGGCAACGCTTCCGAACGCAACAGGCGATGGGCCGCTCAACATCTGGCGCCGATTCAAAGCCTACGATCCACTCTTAGCCTGCCGGGAGCTGAACCGGCTTAGCCGCCAGTGGTTCCCGGAGGCCTTCGAGAAAGGACCCGAACTCCCGAAGAGTCCCGCGCTATCCCACCTGTTCGCCGGAACGCTTGCAATAGCGGACCAAATCGGCTCCAACGAACATCTGTTTCCCTTCGAGTCCGACCCGCGCGATTGCTACATCGATGTCGCGCGACAACGTGCTCGAGATGCCGTGGGCAAGCTGGGATTTGCGCGTGCGCGATGGCGCCTGCGTGCACCTGAGGCGAGCTTCCAGACGATTTTCGGGCATCCGTCTCCCCGGCCGCTCCAGAGGGCAGTGAACGACGCTCCGGTCGAATGTCCATTGCTGATCCTCGAGAGCGAAACGGGGTCAGGGAAAACGGAAGCGGCAGTCTGGCGTTTCGCACGACTGTTCCGCGCTGGTCTGGTCGATGGTCTCTACTTCGCCCTCCCCACGCGGGCTGCGGCGCAACAACTACACAGGCGCGTGCATGAGGCGCTGCAACGGGTGTTTCCATCAGACGCCCACATAGAAACCGTGCTGGCAATCCCCGGCTACTTGAAGGCTGGCGAGGCGACCGGCTGGCGGATCGGCAAGTTCGATGTCAAGTGGCGGGACAATCCTGAAGACGCGGATGGCCTTGCTCGCTGGTCGGCCGAGAGCGCCCGGAAATTCCTCACCGCAACCGCCGCGGTGGGAACCGTGGATCAGGCACTGCTCTCCGGGCTACTGGTCAAATGGGCACATTTTCGAGGTTCCGCTCTGGCGCGCAGTCTGCTGGTGGTGGATGAGGTGCACGCGAGCGATGCCTACATGAACGAAGTTCTTCTCGCGGTCCTCCGCGGCCATCTGCAGGTTGGCGGCCATGCCTTGCTGATGTCGGCCACGCTGGGATCAGAGGCAAGGGATGCTCTCGCCCGGCCAGGTGCCCATCAAGTTCGGCGGACCGAACTCGCCGATGCGAAGCGCGTTGCCTATCCGGTGCTCACGCTCTCCAGCGCTGATGGACAGCCTGACTTCAAGAGGTTCGGTGCTACAGGGTACGAGAAGGACGTGGTGATGGAGTCCAGGTCGGTTCTGAGGGAGCCGACGCGGATCGCCCAACTGGCTGTTGGCTTTGCAAGCCAGGGGGCCAAGGTCCTGGTTGTTCGCAACACGGTCCGGGAAGCGCAAACCACGTTTGCCGAAGCGCGAAATCAGTCGGCAGACGGTCTCCTTCTTCAGGTGAACGGCGGCCCGGCCCTCCATCATAGCAGGTTTGCAGCTGAGGATCGCATCCTGCTTGACGACGCGGTGGAAAGGGCTCTTGGGAAGCGACGCGTTCCTGGGGGGCAGGTCGTCATTGGGACTCAGACCTTGGAGCAGTCATTGGACATCGATGCTGACGTCCTGCTCACCGATCTGTGTCCGGTCGACGTGCTCCTGCAACGGATCGGCAGGCTGCACCGACATCAGTCCCATGGCCGCCCTGACGGCTTTGCTCGGCCCCGCTGCTTGGTCTTGGTGCCCGAGGATGGTCTCGAAGCGCCCGGACTGCTTCGATATGGTCTCGGCATGTCGAGGAGAGGCGGAATCTACCGCGATTTGAGGATCCTGGAACTCACCCGACGCTTGGTGAGCACGCATGCCGTTTGGACCATCCCCAAGATGAACCGGATGTTGGTGGAAGAAGGCACTCACCCCGGCAGACTGGCTGAGCTGGAGGCCGAACTTGGTTCCTCCTGGGTTGATCGGTCGATCGAATCGGACGGACGCGCGATTGCCGAACGTCAGGTGGCTCGGAGGCATTCAATCAAACGCGACAGAAGCTTTCAGGACGTCTCCTTTCCCGACCTCGACGAACAGGTGCGAACCCGACTCGGTGAGGACGGTCCGCGCATCGAGCTTGCCGATCCCATATGCGGTCCGTTCGGCCGGTCGGTTGCCACGTTCAATCTCCCGGCGCACATGTTCCGTGGTGCCGACGGCATGCCCTCCACGAAGGAAATCGAAGAGGCACGGGCAGAGTCTGTCTCCGGGGGACTGATCCTCCATGTGGGATCACACCGACTCCGGTATGATCGGGTTGGCGTCGGGGAATTGGCATGATTTCCGTCACCCCTCAACGTCCACCCCCCTTGCGTCCGCAGCCGAAGTAATGTAATAATTGGTCTGTTGATACGACAACTACCCTTGAGTTATTGAATCTTGAGTTATTGAATCTTGAAAGAACGGAGGCTCCATGAGTGCTCGAATCATCCTGAAAAGGTCGCAAAGGACGTTGGCCCAAAGCCAAGAGACGATCGAGGAAGCAGAGATCATCGTCGAAACTGATATGCGATCTTCAACCCGCAGAGCACCTGCACCCCCATCCGGCAGGGGGATTGCCCTGGGTCAGCTGACACGACCACGTATGACAGGTGCGCTTCCCCGCACGCGCGGGGCAAAGGATCCAGAAGACGAAGCCAATGACTAATCTGCTCACCGATCACCTGATCCGCGTTGACCGGAGTGACGGAACGCGGGGCGTTCTATCGTTGCCCGCTGTTCTGGAAGCGATGGCGCACGACGGTGTGACGGGATTTCCAGCCCTGCGGCCTCACCAGCGGCATGCCTGGCACGCTTTTCTGGCGCAGCTTGGAGTCCTGGCTTTGGCGCGGGCTGGTAAAACGGATCCGCTGCAGGACGAGTCTGGATGGCGAGAGCTGCTCCGACTCCTGACGCCAGGCTTTCCGGATGACCAACCATGGTGTCTGGTGGTTGGGGATTCGACCAGGCCCGCGTTCATGCAGTGTCCCGCACCCGAGGGATTGTCCGCCTACAAGAAGCCCCGGACCACACCGGACGACCTGGATCTGCTTGCTACGGCGAAGAATCACGACGTCAAGTCGTCGATGGCATCGCAGGGGGAGGCCGACGACTGGCTCTTCGCCCTGATCAATCTCCAGACCATGAGCGGCTATCTCGGTGCCGGCAACCACCGAATTGCCAGGATGAACGGTGGGTACTCCTCCCGGCCTTGCTTGGGACTGGCTCCAGCCGAGGGTGGTTTGGGTGCGCACTGGCGTCACGACGTCCGCCGAATGATTGAACTGAGGGATCGGCTAGTTGCTGCCTATCGTCCCCACTACTTCGATCCCGACAGCGGGTTAGCCCTTCTTTGGCTTGAGCCGTGGGACGGAACAGACTCGATCCGCCTGAACGAACTGGATCCATACTTCATCGAGATCTGCCGCCGGGTGCGCCTCGGGTTCCAGAAGGGACGCGTCGTCGGAAGGACCGCTACTTCCAAGAAACCACGGATCGCCGCTGCAGAAGCGAAAGGTAATCTGGGAGATCACTGGACGCCGGTGTCCGTGGACGGCAAAGCTCTCTCGTTATCCTCGGCGGGCTTCCGCTATGATCGCCTCCATAGGCTGATCCTCGACGGGAAGTTGTTTGACCTGCCGCCCGCGATGACCGTCGACGTATCGAGCGACGAGGCTTGGCGGCTTGTAGCCAGGGGGGTCGCGGCAGGTCAGGGGAAGACAGAGGGTTATCACGAGCGGACCGACATAATATTCGGCCGCAGGATGACGCGATCGTTACTGGGCGGAGGAGAAGAGCGGAGTGCGCTGGCAAGGATGAGTCGGGCCCAGATCGAAGAGATCAACGAGGTGACTCGCGCTTTGGGTCTCGCGATTGCGATTGCCGCGAGCGGCGGCAAGGAAGCCGCTTTGCTGAACCGGTTTGACAGAGAGCAGGCCTACCCATTTCTGCGCCGGCTGGACTCCGTAGCGGACGGCCACTTTTTCGGCGCACTACAAGAACGGCTCGACGCCGCGGAGCGAGATCTCTCTGCGGCGCGGAGAAGCTTCGCAAGGCTATTGATTCGAAGCGCGAGTGCTCTGCTCCGGGAAGCCATCGAAACGGTGCCCTGCACAAGAATACACCGATTTCGAGCGCAAGCTCGGGCGGCAAGTGCCTTCTGGTGGCGGTTACGACGCCCCGAGAGCGTGTTCAGCGACCAGGAGGACATCTTCGAGACATCCAACCTGGAGGAAAACGCAAGTGCCTCTTGAACTCAATGCGCCCAAACCGCAACCGACTCCATCGGGCGGCGACATCGATCGCAAGGTCGTGCGGCTTGCGGGACAGGTCAGCCGACTCGAGCCAGGCCCGGCTGCGTCGCTTCGGCGGGATCCGTTGGCGGGGGCGGGCAGCGCGGCCTTCTGGCATCTGATGGCTGCCAACGATATCGATGCGAAGGGGAGCTATCTGGAGCGCTGGGGCAAGGTCGTTCAGGCGATCGCGATACTCACACCCAAGGGGCGTCACCCTGGCAAACGCGCCGCGCACAATGGCGCCAATCCGATGGGCCGCGCGCTACGCGATGCCGGTATCTCCGAACTGCGTCTCGCGCGCCTTCTCTCGTCCAAGGGAGAGATACGCCGTGACCTCGTAATCCGGATATGCCGACGGCTTGCTGCCGGAGAAGCCGCTCGCTTCGATCTCCGCACGCTCGCGAAGTTCGTCCTTTTTGAAGGCGAGAACCAAGCTCGCTGGATCGCCCGCAGCTACTACACCGCCGCTGCCAAGGCGGCTGGATCACGACAAGGAGAGCAATCCTGATGACCACTGCGCGTTTCCTCCAAATCCACAGCCTTCACGGCTACCCGGCCGTGCTTCTGAACCGGGACGACTCCGGCCTCGCCAAGAGAGTCATGTACGGCGGCCAGATGCGAACCCGGATTTCGTCACAATGCCTCAAGCGCCATTGGCGGGTGGCTGACAGCGTCGACTCGCTGACACGGATCGACGGCGCGCCTGGTGCTACGCGATCGCGCGAGATCGTGACCCTGAAGGTGATCGAGCCTCTGAGGGACGCTGGTCATCCCAAGGAGGTGGTGGACATCCTTGAAGCAACCTTCCAGAAGGCCGTCTACGGCGACAAGGGCGATCAGAAGTCCAACAGGCAACCGCTCCTGTTGGGCGCACCCGAGATCGATTTCCTCGCGCAGGAGGCCCGCCGAATCGCTGCGGAACCGCTGGAGGAGGCCAAGAAGCAGGCGAAGGCGTGGCTGAAGTCGTCCAAGGGCAACATGAAGGCCATGCGTGATGCCAACGAGCTCCCGGGTGGTCTGGTCGCAGCACTCTTTGGTCGAATGGTTACCGCGGATGTGGAGGCGAACATCGACGCTGCGCTGCACGTCGCCCATGCCTTCACGGTGCACGCCGAAGAAAGCGAGAGCGACTACTTCACGGTTGTGGACGATCTCCGGCGCATCGAGGATGACCCCGGCGCGGACCATATCGGAGAGACGGAATTGACCTGCGGCCTGTTCTATGGGTACGTCGTGGTTGACCGCAACATGCTGCTCGACAACCTGGCGGGTGCCGCAGACCTGGCAGGAGAAGTCTGCCGTCGACTAGTCCGTCTGATCGCGACGGTCTCACCTGGTGCCAAGCTGGGATCTACCGCCCCGTACAGCTATGCCGGCTGGATGATGGTTGAGGCAGGTGACAGGCAGCCGCGAAGCCTCGGTGAAGCGTTCCGGAATCCCTGCGTCGCGTCGACCGATGCCGCCGAGGAGAGGATCGCGGAGCACGTTGCACAGATCGACGCCGCATACCAGACCGATGAGGAGAGACGGGTGATGAGCCTCAGCGGCACGCAGGTGCCCGGCGCGGAGCGCGTGTCCCTGCCGCAGTTGGCCGACTGGTCTGGTACTGTGATTCGCCGAGGGCAGGCGTGATGCGCTGGCTGCACCTGAGATTTGAAGCCCCTCTGGCGTCCTTCGGAGGCGAGGCCATTGACGCCCGTGGCGTGATTCGGGACTTCCCGGCCCAGTCCATGCTGACCGGGCTGCTCGCGAATGCACTCGGCTGGACACGTTCCATGAGGGCGGACCACCAGAGGTTCCAGAGCCGGATTCTGTTCGGCGCGGTGCATGATGACGACCCGGCGTTGCGCCGAATGACGGACTATCAGACGGCGCAACTAAGGAAGGCGGACAAGATGTGGAGTACCCGTGGTGCACCGATCGGCCGAGCCGGCGGCGCCAACACCTACCTGGGCGCTCATCAACGCTGGCGCGACTACCACGCAGACCTGCGCCTTTCCGTGGTCTTGACGCTGGCTCCCGAAGCACCCGAACCATCGCTGGAGCACGTGGCTGCGGCGCTTGACAAGCCTGCGCGCCCGCTCTTCATCGGGCGTAAGTCGTGTCTGCCTACCACCCCTATTCTGCGTGGTTGGCTGGAAGCCGGTGATGTGCGGGCGGCGCTGGAATCCGTTGTGCCAGCAGGCAGAGAATGCCCGGCGATCTGGCCCCATTCCGACGGCATGGGGGGCGACCATGCAGCAATGGTCACTGACGAAAGGAACTGGATGAGCGGATTGCACGGCGGGGCACGCAAGGTGTGCCTGGGGCGGTTGACCGGAAGCGGGAGGGCGCAATGACAAACATGGTCTACCTGCCTCTTGATTGGACCGCGTTCTGTTGGTGGGCGGGCAACAGAGGGCTCATCGGGCATGGTGCGCTTGACGAAGGATTCGCTCTGCATGTGCTATTGTCGAGCGTCTTCGGCAAGTCAGTGCTTCAGCCGTTCCGTCTCCTGCATCCTTCGCGAGCACCAACCGCCACCCTGTATGCGTATTCGGACCGGACACACGACGCGCTTCGCAAGGTAGCCGGCGATGTCGGACCGCCTGACTGCCTCCAGGTGCTGAAGGTTGATGAACTGCTCGCCAAACCGATGCCTCGCCGTTTTCGCGCAGGTCAACGCCTGGGGTTCGATGCGCGCGTCCGCCCGATTCGCCGCTTGGCGCGTGATCTGCCCGATTCCCAGTCGGGCAAGGTGCTGCGAAAGGGCAGTGAGATCGACGCTTTTCGGCTTGAGCTGATACAACGTTCGCCCGACGGTTGGCGGAAACCGGACGAACGGTCCCCAGCGGGCATCTCCAGAGAGTCGGTCTACGTAGGCTGGCTCTCGGAAAGGCTTGCCAACGTGGCAGATGTGGACGGGAACGCCTGTCGTCTGGCGAGCTTTCGTCGCTCGCGAGCGTTGCGAGGAAATGGAAAGGGCCCGGAGGGGCCGGATGCAATTCTGCACGGAGAATGTGTTGTCCGCGATCCGGTCGAATTTGCGGCCAGACTCCGGACAGGTGTGGGTAGGCATCGCGCTTTTGGGTACGGCATGTTGATCGTGCGGCCGCCGGGCACCGCACCCCGAAGTGTCTAGTCGACGTGCTATCCGGACGCTTGGGCCTCGATACTGCCCGCATTCCCCATGCGGACCGACACGGGTTGCTGTGGCTCTCCCGGGGCGCGCTAACGGTCAGGGATGGCACTCTGACCTTCGCGAGGAACGAGGAACCCGCCAAGAACGATGCACTGACGCAGGGCCGCTACACCATTCCTTTTCAGACCGTGTCGATGATCCTGCTGGGTCCGGGATCAACGGTGAGCCACGACGCGCTGAGGCTCTTGGCGCGTCATGGGACAGCGATGGCGGCGGTTGGAGAAGACGGTGTTCGGATGTATACAGCGCCGCCCCTCATTTCGGGACGATCGAGCCTTGCCCGTAAACAAGCTCGCTGTTGGGCCGACCCGGAGGAGCGACTTGGCGTAGCTCGTCGCATGTATTGCTGGCGCCTGGGAGAAGAGCTGTCTCACCGAGATATTGCTGCTCTGCGGGGTATCGAAGGTGCACGGATGCGGGAAACGTACCGGCTTGCCGCGCAGCAGATCGGAATTGAGTGGCGTGGACGCCGGTATGATCGCGCGCTCCCGAACGCCGCCGACTTGCCGAACCAGGCATTGAACCATGCAGCCAGTGCTGTGGAAGCCGCAGCTGCGATTGCGGTTGCGGCTACCGCGACCATTCCTCAGCTGGGATTCGTTCACGAAGATCCAAGCCAGTCCTTCGTCCTGGACATCGCCGACCTGTTTCGCGATTCGGTGCTGGTACCGAGCGCGTTTCGCGCTGCCAAGGAGGCCGTGAAGAAGCCCTATGAGAGCATCGAGCGCCTTGCAAGACGCGAAACGGGGGCAGCGCTTGCCAAGGAAGGCACCGTTCCGAAGATGATCGCCAAGATCAAGGAACTCTTCGAAGATTCGCAGGACGCTTAGCCGTCATGCCCATGACCGTTGTCGTAACGCGGAGCGTCGAAGGGCGATACCGAGGCTTCCTGGCGTCGACGATGCTGGAGGTGTCTCCGGGAGTCTACGTCTCACCCGATCTGTCGAAGGGCGTTCGCGAGAGAATCTGGTCGGTCCTGGCTCGGTGGCATGGTTCTCTGGGAAGAGGGAGAATTGTCATGTTCTACCGAGACACATCGGTGTCCGGCGATCTCCAGCTACGGCACCTTGGTCACCCGCCCAAGCGGATCTGGGACGCAGATGGCGTCCTGCTGGTCGGAAGGATTCTTCCCGGCGCACCGACTCCGCCCACGGACGCCAGCCTGTCCCAGTGGGGTGACGAAAACCTCCCGTTCTAGTCGACCCACCAATCACCGGAACCCTCAAATCGGTGGCCTCTAATCCGAGGTAGGGGCTCTGCACAAAACCGTAATAAATAGCCCTCTTCAACCATAGGCACAAGAGGCTCCCCCGCGTGGGCGGGGATAGACCCTATCCCCAGGCGCGCGACCGCAACCTGCAGAAGGCTCCCCCGCGTGGGCGGGGATAGACCTTCCGCCGACATGGACCCGTCTGCATGGTGGGTGGCTCCCCCGCGTGGGCGGGGATAGACCCAGTGACGGAACATTTCGCACTTACGTTGGCCTGGCTCCCCCGCGTGGGCGGGGATAGACCCATGCCAGAAGAGGTCCGGGCCGGGTTGGTGCTGGCTCCCCCGCGTGGGCGGGGATAGACCGAAAGAGGCCGGAACCGAGCTAGCCGATTCCCGGGCTCCCCCGCGTGGGCGGGGATAGACCGCGGTAAACACCTTCTTCATTGCCGGCAAGCCCGGCTCCCCCGCGTGGGCGGGGATAGACCCGTGAAGTGCGGCACCCAGCCCCCGGTCCTGATGGCTCCCCCGCGTGGGCGGGGATAGACCCACCCTCCGAGCCTCCACGCGCGCCACCCGGCCGGCTCCCCCGCGTGGGCGGGGATAGACCCGGGCGCTACGGGCGCTGCTTCCGGCGCTGGGGGGCTCCCCCGCGTGGGCGGGGATAGACCGCCTGGCAGAAGCGCAAGACCGTCCCAGCCTGCGGCTCCCCCGCGTGGGCGGGGATAGACCCTTCTTGAACCCGGACCCGAAGCCGAATGAGGTGGCTCCCCCGCGTGGGCGGGGATAGACCCCAGCACCACGGTACTCAACGAGCGATTGCACCGGCTCCCCCGCGTGGGCGGGGATAGACCGCTCCCGGTCTATGGGACGCCGATCCGATGATCGGCTCCCCCGCGTGGGCGGGGATAGACCCCATTAGCCCAGTTGACGGTCGTGGTATCAACCGGCTCCCCCGCGTGGGCGGGGATAGACCCGCGGCCAGCTCCTCGTCGAGCCCGCACCATCCGGCTCCCCCGCGTGGGCGGGGATAGACCGGGGGCGAGCAGGAAGATCCGCCGCCGCCCATCGGCTCCCCCGCGTGGGCGGGGATAGACCCAATGGATCCTGCAACAGATGATTCGGCGCGCGGGCTCCCCCGCGTGGGCGGGGATAGACCCTGCTCGAAGACGAACCGGTAGCCCTTCCCGTAGGCTCCCCCGCGTGGGCGGGGATAGACCGAATCGTTCGACATGACGCCTGACGCTGGCCGGGGCTCCCCCGCGTGGGCGGGGATAGACCCCCTGACTCCATCTTATCGTCGAGGCGGGTGAAGGCTCCCCCGCGTGGGCGGGGATAGACCGCCGAGCGTACCGGGCCCGATTTCGCCTTGCCAGGCTCCCCCGCGTGGGCGGGGATAGACCCCGACCTCGTCGCGGTTGGACTGCTCTTGCAGGGGCTCCCCCGCGTGGGCGGGGATAGACCCTGGTCGAAGTCCCAGTTCGGATCCGGCAGATCGGCTCCCCCGCGTGGGCGGGGATAGACCCAAGGTCTCGAGGTTGACCACGATCGCGACGCGGGCTCCCCCGCGTGGGCGGGGATAGACCCCCGCCAGACGGGGGCGCTGCACATCCGGCAGGGGCTCCCCCGCGTGGGCGGGGATAGACCCAAGCCCCGAAGGAGGCGGACTCATGACGAAACGGCTCCCCCGCGTGGGCGGGGATAGACCTTCTGAAGGGTAGCAAGCGATCCGGAGCCCGAAGGCTCCCCCGCGTGGGCGGGGATAGACCCCAGGCGGCGGTGTCGAGGCCCGAGGTCCCGATGGCTCCCCCGCGTGGGCGGGGATAGACCCTGCGCCTCACGGGTCCGGTTCGTCTGGTAGTCGGCTCCCCCGCGTGGGCGGGGATAAACCGCCGAGAACGCCGCCAACGCCCAACTGGTACGCGGCTCCCCCGCGTGGGCGGGGATAGACCCTGGCCGCTACGCTGCTCCGCTGACGCACCGCGGGCTCCCCCGCGTGGGCGGGGATAGACCCTGCCGCTGCTACGCTCTCACGATCTTCCAGGAGGCTCCCCCGCGTGGGCGGGGATAGACCCCCGGAGTGGGACCTGGCCCCGGTGCTCGTCGCGGCTCCCCCGCGTGGGCGGGGATAGACCTGGGGCTTCAGCCACGTCCCGATCCCCGTGAACGGCTCCCCCGCGTGGGCGGGGATAGACCGCGGTCCCGCAACCTGCTCTCCGAAGCAGAGAGGGCTCCCCCGCGTGGGCGGGGATAGACCCCAACAGGGGCGTGCATTCTTCACGGCTGCCAGGGCTCCCCCGCGTGGGCGGGGATAGACCCTGGGAGATCGTCGTCGGCGACGACAACAACACGGCTCCCCCGCGTGGGCGGGGATAGACCCGATCCGATGCCTGCCGTGGGCGGGGTGACGATGGCTCCCCCGCGTGGGCGGGATAGACCCTGGCCGAAGATCCTACGCACCCTGCCGGGGGTGGCTCCCCCGCGTGGGCGGGGATAGACCTCGAGCCGTCAGCGTTGCCGTTCCACGCCTGCTGGCTCCCCCGCGTGGGCGGGGATAGACCGCGCACCGCGATAGCTTTGTGCTCTTCGCCGCTGGCTCCCCCGCGTGGGCGGGGATAGACCGTTCTACCACGATCTCCCATACCGCCGCTTCCTGGCTCCCCCGCGTGGGCGGGGATAGACCGTTCCGCACCTCCGGCGGCAACGTCATCTGGTCGGCTCCCCCGCGCGGGCGGGGATAGACCCATCGCAGTGCGGCTGACGCGCATCGAGACGACGGCTCCCCCGCGCGGGCGGGATAGACCCTACAAGGTCGAGGTGGTCGTGCCGGTCCAGCCGGCTCCCCCGCGTGGGCGGGGATAGACCCGGTTCTTCAAGTTCGAGCCCGGGGAGGACAAGGGGTAGGCTGCTTAGGCACCCTAAGGTGCTCTCAGCCAGCCCTCCGGGGACCCGCGAAAGCCAAGCGGGGCCTTGAGCGAGTGGCTGATCTCAAAGCTGGCCACCGTGCCTCCGCAGCACGGCAGCCAACGCCCCGTTGTCAAATCGCTCCGCGAATGCCAAAGGCGTCTCACCGGTCACCGCCCGGGCGTTCAAATCGGCGCCTGCCGCGATCAGAGTCTCCGCCATCGCGACCGGGTTGACAAGGTTGAGCGTCGTCATGTGCAACGGTGTGAAATCGCCATCATCCCGAGCGTTCGGGTTCAGCCCTGCCCGAAGCAGAAGCTCCACGACGTCCACAGGGATGCCGTTCTCGGCCGCTTCATGCAGGAGCGTTTTCTCGAAGGAGCCGCGCACGCTTGGATTTGCTCCAGCTCTCAGCAACGGCTCCACAATGGTCCACGCCCCCTGGTCAATTGCCACATACAGGGCGTGCGACGGAAGTTCCGCCCCGGCTCCGAGAAGGGCGTCCACAACCGCCACCGCGTCTTGCTCAATCGCGAGGTACATGAGGTTGTCAGCGTTCGGATCGGCCCGCGCGCGCAACAGCGCCTCCGTTGCTGCCGCATCGCTTCTCGCTGCGGCCACGTGCAATGGCGTACGAGAAAAGTGACGGGAGTTCACGAGCATTGACCTAACGAAACTTAGATCGGCCTCCGCGTTTGGGTCGGCGCCGGCGCTCAGTAGCACCTCGACCGTCTCCAGCTCTCCGCGTGCGACGGCTCGATGCAACGGCGTGTACTCGTCCGCGTCCCTGACCGATAGATCCGCTCCGGCTCCAACCAAGGCAGTCACGACGTCCAAGGCTCCAGTCTCGGCCGCCAAGTGAAGAGGCGTAACGCCATACCGGTTCCAGACATCGGAAG
>MPMR01000019.1 GCA_002238605.1 BD2-11 clade cluster bacterium bin43
AAACGCGCAGATCGTGCAGTCCATCGAATCGGAGGTATCGAACGATGGCACGCACGAAACGAAGCCGCCGGAGCTACGGCGCCGGCGAGTGGGGCCGGAACAGGGTCCGGGTGTTCCCAGACCCGAAGACCGGCCTGTTCCAGGTGGAATGGCGCGAGAACGGGCGCAGGCTCACCCGGTCTCTCGGGCACCGCGACTGGGTACGCGCGAAGAGGCAAGCGGATCAGTTCGCCGCAGGCTTCATCGACGCGCCCGACGGCACGGCGGAAGCCGTGCCGGAGCCGCTCACTCTGGAACGGCTTTTTGACATCTACACGGAAGAGGTGACGCCCACCAAGAGGCGGCAGTCCCGGGGGCGGGACAGGGTCGCGCTGGCGATGTTCCTCAAGTTCTTCGGGAGGGACCGAAGGCCCGAGACCCTATCCCAGAGGGACTGGGACCGCTTCATCCGGGAGCGCCGCGCGGGCACGGTCGGCCCCAGTGGAAGGCCAGTGGGCAACCGGATGATAGAATCGGACCTGACGCTCCTGATGGCGGTGCTGAACTGGGCGGCGCGGTCGAGGGACGAGCAGGGCCGCCTGCTCCTCGACAGGAACCCGCTCAAGGGTCTCAGAAAGCCCGTCGAGAAGAACCCCAACCGGGTCGTTCTCACGGAAGAGGAATACCAAGCGCTTCTCGGGGTCTCGCGGCGGGTTGATTGGCGCTTCCGCGTCGCCTTGGTGCTGGCGCACGAAACCGGGCACCGGATCGGCGCGATTCGCAACCTCAGGTGGGCTGACATCGACCTTGAGGGCGAAACCGTGCGGTGGCGCGCCGAGCACGAGAAGACCGGCTACGAGCACCGGACGCCCTTGACTCCCGAAGCCATCGAAGCCTTCGACGAGGCGCGAAGGCGCAACCCGGCGAACGGGGACGCGCCGGTGCTGCACGCGACCATGAATCCCTCGGAGTGCCTGGGCATCCCGCAGGCGCGCTTCTGGTGGAAGCGGGCGGAGCGGCTCGCAGGACTCGAACCGAAGCGCGGGCGAGGCTGGCACTCGCTCAGGCGGAAGTTCGCAAGCGACCTCATGGACCTTCCGCTCAAGGTGCTCTGCGAACTCGGCGGATGGAAGGCGGCCAAGACCGTGCTGCGCTGTTACCAGCAGCCGGACGAGGCGCAACTCAGGCAGGCGATCCGGAGCCGCCGCAGGCCCCGGACTCGGGCCTGAACCGGATCGGCGGGAACCGATTGGCGGGAATCGCGCCAGCGGACTCCATAACTTCAACGCTCACAACGGTATCCGCCCCAGATGGTGAATGCTGGGCCAGCTGCGTCAACTGCAAGACCTGGCCCTCAGCCACAATGGGTTGACAGGTTCCATTCCGCCGGAACTCGGGAACGTATCGAGCCTGCAATTCCTGTCGCTCGAAAACAATCACCTGACGGGCGCGATCCCGCCGGACCTCGGGCGGCTCACACGGCTGGAGGGACTGTATCTCGAACTGAATACCCTGAGCGGCGAGCTTCCGCCCGCGCTGGGTGACCTGGCCCGTCTGCGGCATGTCACCCTCCACCGCAATCTTCTGTCTGGCCCTGTCCCCGCCAGTCTGCTGCGGCTCGACTTGAGACAGTTCACCTTTGAGCGCAATCTGGGGCTTTGCGCGCCGGGCACGACGCGTTTCCTGGCGTGGCTGGGCCGTATGGACGACACCAACGGAGGCTACTGCAATACAGGCGATGCAGCGGTGCTCGAGCGACTCCATGAGACCGCCGGCGGCGCCGACTGGACGAGATCCGACGGCTGGCTGGCCGGCCAGCCGCTCAGTGACTGGCACGGAGTCGTCACGGACTCACTCGGTTACGTCCGGGAACTCGACCTGAGTAGAAACGGTTTGGTCGGCTCCCTGCCATTGACGCTTGGCGGTCTCTCCGGCCTGACCTCTCTTCGGGTCGGCGGAAACGCCCTCTCCGGTCCTCTGCCGCTCTCACTCACGGAAGTCCCCCTCCGGGAACTCCATTACTCCGACACCAGCCTGTGTGCGCCCGTCGACGGGGGGTTCCAGGAATGGCTGAATGCCGTTTCGTCTCATGAGGGCACCGGGCTGGATTGTGCGGCGAGCAGCGATCGCGCGGTCCTGGAAACGTTTTACCGGGCCCTTGACGGACCGAACTGGACGCGCAGTGAAGGGTGGTTGACTGACGCGCCCCTCGCCAACTGGTGGGGCGTCCACGTAGACGGCGACGGGAGGGTCGTTCGGCTGTCGCTGAATGGCAACAATCTGGCGGGGCGCATCCCGGCGGAAATCGGAAACCTGTCCCGGCTGCGCACACTGTCCCTGGGCAGCAACTCTATCGCCGGACAGATTCCCGCCGCCATCGGTCGACTGTCCCACCTCCAGCACCTGAGCCTCGTGTTCAACCCTCTTGGTGGGGACATCCCGGCCGAAATCGGGAACCTCTCCAACCTCAGGTACCTCCGCCTCGAGGCCAACTCGCTCCGGGGATCGATACCGCCGGAACTCGGCCGGCTCGACAAGCTGGAGGAGTTGCGTCTGTCCAACAACGAGTTGACGGGCGGTATCCCCCCCGAATTGGGCAATCTCGCCAGCGTCAGGCTGCTGGGCCTGAACAGAAATGCGTTGACCGGCGAGGTGCCTGCCTCGCTCGGCAAGCTTCCGCGGTTGGAAAACCTCCTCCTCCACACCAACCGCCTCAGCGGCGAGATCCCGCCGACGCTCGGCAACCTGGCCAACGTCACGAACATGGACCTTGGCGTGAACCTGTTGGGCGGGAAGATCCCGCGCGAACTCGGCCGTCTTGCCAACCTCGAGTATCTGGGCCTTTACGACAACCTGCTCACTGGCAGGATTCCCCGTGAACTGGGCAGTATGTCCCGCCTTGAGAACCTGAATCTCCTGAACAACGACCTTACCGGCGTCATTCCTCCGGAAATCGGGAGCCTGTCGCGCCTGCAGAACCTGCAGCTCGCGGAGAACCGGCTGACCGGAACGATCCCGGCTGAGCTGGGGAATCTCGCGGCCCTGCAGTCCCTCGACCTTTCGCTCAATCGCGACATGCGCGGGGTCCTGCCGCCCACCCTGACGGCGCTGGGACAGCTCAACGAGCTCCTGCTCGCGGGCACGAACCTGTGCGCGCCGCGCGACCCGGATTTCCTCGACTGGCTCAATGGCGTGGAAGATCAGCATGTGCCGCGGTGCGGCGCCGTCGAGGGATCGGTCGCGTACATCACGCAGGCCGTGCAGTCCGTCGACTTCCCGGTCCCGCTGGTCGCGGGCAAGGACGGCTTGCTGCGGGTGTTCGTGAGAGCCGACCAGAGCACAAGCCAGAGTCTCCCGGACGTGCGGGCCCGTTTCTTCCTGGACGGCGACGAGACGCATGTGGTCGACATCCCCGCGCAGTCCGCGCCGATTCCCACCGAGATCGAGGAGGGGGACCTCGCCCGCTCGGCGAACGCGTTGATTCCGGGCGCGGTGCTGCAGCCCGGTCTGGAGATGGTGGTGGAGATAGACCCCGGGAGTACGCTGGACCCGGCGCTGGGCGTCACCGAACGCATCCCCGCGACAGGGCGGACGGCGGTGAACGTGCGCGCGGTGCCGTCATTCGACCTCACGGTGATTCCGTTTCTGGCGGAATCGGACCCGGATTCCTCGGTCCTGGAGTCGACTCGAGACCTGAACGCCGAGTCGGATCTGTTCCGGGACGTGCGAACCCTCCTGCCGGTCGAGGGGTTTACCGTGACGGTGCACGAACCCGTGCTGACGGCGGCGGTCGACGTGTACAGCGTGCTCCGGGAGACGGAAGCCATCCGCCTCATGGAGGGCCGCGCCGGCTACCATGTCGGGCTTGTCCGCCGAACGGCCTCCGTCAACGGCGTGGCCGACCTGGGCGGGTACTCAAGCTCGAGCGTACCTGTGCCCGACGTCATTGCACACGAACTCGGGCACAACCTGAGGCTCATTCACGCGCCCTGCGGAGGGGCGGAGGGGGCGGATCCGGCTTTCCCTCAGCGCGACGGCTCCATCGGCAACTGGGGATTCGACTTCCTGAACAACGTCCTGGTAACGCCCGGCGCCCCTGACCTGATGAGCTACTGCGATCCGCCCTGGATCAGCGGTTACAACTTCACCAGGATGGTCAACTTCCGTCTCAGCCGGGCCGGCGGAACGGCGGCGCTCATGGGGCCTCGCGCCAGGTCCCTGCTCCTGTGGGGCGGCGTTGACGGTGAGGGGAATCTGTTCCTGGACCCGGCGATGGTCGTCGATGCCCCAGCCGTCCTGCCGAGTCCCGGCGGCGCCTACCGGCTGGTCGGCCTGGGGGCGGACGAGCGAGAGCTGTTTTCGCTTGACTTCGACATGCCGCCCGTGGCCGACGGCGACGGACGCGCCTCGTTCGTGTTCACGCTTCCCGCGGAGCCGGAGTGGTCCGGCGCGCTGGAGAGCATCACGCTGTCCGGACCGGAGGGATCCACGACGATGGGACGCGACAGCGATCGCCAGGTAACCATTCTGCTCGATCCAGTGGCGGGGCGGGTACGCGGCATCCTGCGGGACCCCGCGCGGGCCGCGATCGCGGGAGCGGCTGCGGTCCGGTCGGGGTGGGCTGCGGAGGGATTGCAGGTGCTTCACAGCCGCGGGATTCCTGAAGCCACGGCCTGGAGGCGGTAGTTCAGATGCATGTCGCCCTGGAGTTCCCGCAGCCGCGGCTCAGTCGTGGCGTGGACCGGACGGGTGCCGGTTCGCTGCCCGGCACCGGCGCAGCCGGGACCAGCCCTCCGGGCGGCGGCGATTTGCCTGGCGGGCTCCCGGGCCGGTGACCTGCCGTCCCCGCACTCGTCCGGCGGAGATGTCTGGCCGCTACGTCTACGATGTCGATCCGGTCGACGGCGAGGAGGCGTGGGCGTTCTTCCAGGCAAGCCGTGACGGCGACGTGGGCCGCGTTCGGGAGCTGATCGGCCGCGATCCCGCCCTCGTCCACGCCCAGTACTGGTACACTCAGCCGATTCACTTCGCGGTCTACGCGAACCGCCCGGCCGTGGTGCGTGTGCTGCTGGATGCGGGGGCGGAGCCGGGCAGGGTGCGCTTCATGGACTCGGGGTGGAAGAAGCTGGCGCGCCGTGCCACGGCCATGGGGTTCGACGAGGTGCGCGGCATTCTGGAGGCCGAGGCAAGCGCCCGCTTCGGCTACCATCCCGGCTTCGCCGAACTGCGGGACGCCCTGGTGGCACGGGACGAGCGGCGTGTGGAGAAGACACTGCGCGCCCGGCCGCGCCTGGCGGCCGCCGCCGACCTGCAGGGCAGCAACGCCGTGCACTGGGCCGTCATGACCCGGCAGCCCGGCCTGCTGCCGCTTCTGGTCGACCTCGCCGCCGACCCGGACGCCTCCCGGAGCGACGGGCAGACTCCGGCGCACCTCCTGTACAACGGGGACTACGAGTTCCGCGTGTGGCGGGAGTTGAAGGGCGTCGCCCACCCGGGCGCGACCGATGTCCTGAGTGCCCTGGTGGAGGCCGGTGCGACCTTCGACCTTTCGGTGGCCTGCGCGTCCGGCGAGCTGGAACGTGCTCGCGCGCTACTGGAAGAGGACCCCGCGCGTGCCCGCCGTCTCGACCCGGGACGCCGCAGCCCGCTCACCTACGCCGCGCGCGGTGGGCATCTGGACTTGGTCCGCCTGCTGCTCCGCCACGGCTGCGATCCCAGCCACCCGGAGGAACTCGCTCCCGAAGGACACGCGCTGTGGATGGCGTGCGCGCGCGGCGACGCCACCATGGTGGAGGTCCTGCTCGAGCACGGGGCCGATCCCAACACCGCACCCGACTCGTCGGACAGCTGCCTGGGCATCGCAGTGGCCTGGGCGGGCGACGCGGCGGCCACGATCGAGCGTCTGCTGCGCGACCACGGCGCGACCACCCCGATCTGGTCCATGACCACCGCCGACCTGCGCGCGGCCATCACGACCGGAGCGGCCGTCAGCCGCACGGCCGGTTTTGCCGGGGAGGTATTCGCGCGCAACGATCCGCCGCTCGCCGAACTCCTGCTCGAGGCCGACCCGGAAGCGGCGCAGCGCCTCCACGGCGGCTCCCTCCGCCAGGGGGATCCGGACGTCAGCGTGACCTCCCGCCCCGTCATCGAGTCCCTGTTGGCCGCGGGCTTCGACCCCAACCGCCCCGACTGGCAGGGCAGGACCGCGCTCCACCACTACGCCGGGCGCGGCGACGTCCCGAACGCCCGTCTGATGCTCGAGCACGGAGCCGACATCGACGCCCTCGACGACCAGTACCACGGCACCCCGCTCGCCTGGGCCGCCCGCAAGGGGCATGAGGACATGGTGCGGTTTCTGCTCAGCGAGGGAGCCGATCCGGCGTTTCCGCGCGATCTTCCCCCGGCGACCCCGCGAGCACGCGCCCGCGCCGCGGATCACGAGCGGATCGTCGCAATTCTGGAAGAGGCGTCTCGTTAGACCTGGGCTGCCGCCGCGCCCTCGTCCCGGAGACACCCATCCGGGCGACCCCCCCCGTGCTGGACGCCGCATCCGCCAGGACAGTACTGCTGCTCCGTCCTCCCGACGCCATGTCCGAGAGCCGCCGTACCGATCGCTCTAATCCCCGGTAAACTCAATCCGGATATGGCTTCCATCGCAGAAGGGCTTGGCCTCCGATGCTCCGCAGCGACAAAGAGCCCCCTTCTCAACGCGCTCTTCCCCGCCCTTCGAGCCCTGCATCGACAGCGGGCCATTGACAGTAGCGGGCCATTCGGCAGTACCGTCACGCGAACGCCGCCACTTACGCCATCCGTCGGATCTTCGCTGCCGTCGCCCAACGCTCCGTCGTCTTCGAACCCCACTTCAGCGTGGCGCCCGTCACAAAGCGGCTTGTTCCTCGATTTGCCACAACGGCATAGGGCGACACGTGCATCCCTGAGCAGTACCTCGCCCTGCGGCGTGACGATCTCCATGTCACCACGAAGGTAGATGGGACCGTCCGGCTCCAGGACCGCGACATTCCGGTCGGGCGTGGGCTCGGCCTGTTCTCCGTCGCCTCGCATAAGATGCAGGGCTCCGGTCGGGCAGTTCATGACCACTTCAAGAAGCCGCTCCGGCTCGGCCCGGTCAGGATCAATCCAGGGCTTTCGGTTTGGGTCGAACACATCGGGGAGGCCGTGAACGCACTCGGCGGCGTGAATACACCGCCTCACGTCGTAACTCACGGCCACCTTCTTGCCTGAATAGTGCAGGGTCTTCGATTTCATCGGTCCCGGTCCTCGCCCAGCCGCCCGTCCCGCCCGTCCCCGATCTGCTTGACGGCGGCCCCTGCGATCCTGCCGAGCAGTTCAACGAGGGTTTCGGTTTCGGCCGGGAGCAGGTTGCGGTGGATGACCCTTTCGATCACGGCCTCGAGCCGGGGCGCGAAGTCGACGAGCACTGCGCGTCCGCGATGCGTGAGGGTCACCAGGCTGGCCCGGCGATCATTGGGGTCCGCGTTGCGCCTGACCAGACCCGCCGCTTCGGCCCGGTCGATCATGCGCGAGACGTGACTGGGGCTCAGGAGCAACTGGCGGCTGAGGTCGACGCCACGTAGTCGGTTGCTGGACGCCTGATCCAGCCGGACGAGCAAGTCGATCAGGGTCGGGTCGTAACCCGTGGGAGCCACCGCGCTCTTTTCGATGAGGCGCCCAAGCGCGATCTGTGCCGACAGCATGGCCCCCGACGGGCGCAGCGTATCCGGCGAAAGGATGCTCGGTTCCACGGGAAGGTCCGCCATGCCGATCATGATAGTCCCCTTGACAACGATTGTCAAAGCATGCAGATTCAGTTGTGTCAACAACAGTTGTCCATACAAGCACACGCCAAGGAGGCCCAGAATGCCTGCAACAACCCGCGATCCCAGGAACGACCATCTTCTGTCGCCGGAGAACTCAGCCCTGGTGCTGATCGACTACCAGCCGAGTCTGGTCGCCGGCACCCACTCCATCCAACGTGCCGTGCTCGTGAACAACGTCGTCGCCATGGCGAAGGCGGCGAGGTTGTACGACCTCCCGACGATCCTGTCGACGATCGGCGTGACGGCCGGCTACCAGGAGGACACCATCCCCGAACTCCAGGAGGTCCTCGCCGATGTTTCGCCGATCGACCGCAATACCGTTGACGCGTGGGACACTCCGGGATTCCGCGAGGCGGTGAAGGCCACCGGCCGGCGCAAGATCATCATGGGCGCGCTCTGGACGGAAGTGTGCCTCGCGTACCCCGCGCTCGATATGCTGCTTGAGGGCTACGAGATCTACGCCCTGTCGGACGTTTCCGGCGGCACCACCCTCGACGCTCACGAGCGCGGCATGCAACGGCTGATCCAGGCTGGCGCGGTTCCTGTCACCTGGGAGGCCGTCATGGCCGAGCTGGGACGCATCGGCTCCTACGACATCGGGGGGTTCATCGAGATCATGAACGAACACCTCCCCCGAAGCGTTCCGTCCGACGCGCCGGCTGCCGCGTAAGGGGATCCCCAACGGGTTGCGTGGAATCCGCCGGAGATGCGGGGCGAGGTCGATGATCCGGGCGAGGGACGGTAGGACCCGCGCGCCACGATCCTGTCAATGGCAAGACCGGACGCGCGAATGTGAATCCCGGCCACCGCGACCCCGCCGTCAGCCGTTTGCGCCCACCTCCGAATGCAGTTGCAGCACCGGACCCTGGTCCCGCTCCAGCGCGCTGCCCCGTCCGGACAGGCTGGGGTTGTTCATGAAGTAGTCGTGGGCGCTGAATGCCCGCTTCCCGTCCGGTGCCCGGCTGTAGGACCCGTCGGCGGCCAGGCGCCAGCTGTTCTCGGTGTCCTTCAGGTTCGCGACCATGATCTCGTCGAGGATCTGGCGGTGCACCGTCGGGTTTGTGACCGGAACCAGAAGCTCCACGCGCCGGTCCAGATTGCGCGGCATCCAGTCCGCCGATGAGATGAACACCTTCGCCCGCTCCGAGGGCAGTTGCGCCCCGCCCCCCACGCACACGATGCGCGAGTGCTCCAGGAACCGGCCCACCATGCTGGTCACCGTGATGTTCTCGGAGAGTCCGGGGACACCGGGGCGCAGACAGCAGATGCCGCGCACGACGAGATGGATCCGCACGCCCGCGCGCGACGCGTCGTATAATGCGTCGATGACTCCGCTGTCCAGCAGGGAGTTCATCTTGGCCCAGATGTCCGCGGGCTCTCCCCGGCGCGCGCGCTCGGTCTCGCCGGCGATGAGCTCGAGCAGCGTGCTGCGCAGGGTGAAGGGCGCGATCGCAAGCTGATCGAGGCCTTCCGGACGCGCATAGCCGGTCATGAAGTTGAAGGCCCGCGCGGCGTCGCGCGCCAGCGCCGGGTCGCAGGTGAAGTACGAGAGGTCGGTGTAGATCTTGGCGGTGACCGGGTGGTAGTTCCCCGTCCCGAAGTGGACGTAGGAGCGCAGGGAGCCACCTTCCCGCCGCACCACCAGCGAGATCTTGGCGTGCGTCTTCAGTTCCGCCACCCCGAAGACGACGTGCACCCCGGCGCGCTCCATCCCCCGCGCGAAGGCGATGTTGGCCGCCTCGTCGAAGCGGGCCTTCAGCTCGACCAGCGCGGTCACGTTCTTTCCCGCCTCGGCCGCCTCGATCAGCGCCGTCACGATGGGAGAGTCCTGGCTTGTCCGGTACAGCGTCTGCTTGATGGCGATCACGGCCGGGTCCTCGCCTGCCTGGCGCAGCAGCTGCACCACCACGTCGAAGCTCTCGTAGGGGTGGTGCACGAGGATGTCCTTCATGCGGATGGCGGCGAAGCAATCCCCTCCGAAGTCGCGGATCCGCTCCGGGAAGCGCGCGTTGTAGGGCGGGAAGACGAGATCCGGACGATCGTCCCCGATGAGCTGCGCCGTGTCGCCCAGCCCCAGCAGGTCGCCCTCGCGGAAGATGTCGCCTGGGCCGACGTCCAGCTCGCGCATCAGGAAGCGCTGCATGGCCCCGGACATGCCGCGCGACACCCTCAGGTGAATGACACGGCCCCTGCGCCGGCGCTTGAGCGCGGACTCGAATTCCAGCAGCAGATCCTCGGCCTCGTCCTCGATCTCCACGTCGCTGTCGCGGATCACGCGGAAATACCCGGTCTCCCTGACGGCGAAGCCCGGGAAGAGGCTGTCCAGGTTCATCCCGAGCAGTTCCTCCAGACGAATGAAGCGGTGCGTCTCCCCGGGAACGGCGATGAAGCGGTCGATCTGGGTTGGAAGCGGCAGCAGCGCATGCATCTCGGTGCCGTCGCGCGGGCGCGCCAGCGACAGCACCATCGCGTAGCCGGTATTGGGGATGAAGGGAAAGGGATGGGCCGGGTCGACGGCCAGCGGGGTGAGCACCTGAAAGATCTGCTCGTCGAAGTAGGCATCCAGGGCGGATCGGGCGGCGGCGCTCAGTTCGCTCGGATGCGCGATGACGATGCCCACGCCGCGGAGCTCGTCACGTATTTCGCGCCATCGCTGCTGCTGGCGCATCATCAGCGCCCTGGCGCGGCGGTCAATGGCCCCGAGCTGCTGCGCCGGCGTCATGCCCTCGGGGGTCGTGGTCGAGATGCCGGCGTCCACCTGGGCCTTCAGCCCCGCCACGCGCACCATGTAGAACTCGTCGAGGTTGGTGGCGGAGATGGAGAGGAAGCGCAGCCGCTCCAACAGCGGATGGCGGGAGCTCGAGGACTCCGCCAGCACGCGCTCGTTGAACGCCAGCCACGAGAGCTCCCGGTTGATGAAGCGCTCGGGGGCGTCGGGCGTCAGGCTCTCGGCTGCTGCTGCCTGGGTCACGCGGATCGACTCCGGCAACGGGGACACGAAACGCCGCCCGCCGGTCCCGGCCGGTGCGGCGCATGTCGAAGACTGTACCATTCTTTCACTTCGGCGGGCGCGTCAAGGTTCCCCGCGCGGCTCATTGCCGGTCCAAGCGTCTCCGCCGTCTCCCCGGATTGCGTAAAATACGTATTTTATGTATTTTGAGGGCATGTCCAGGCCATCGACCGCTTCTTCCGACAGCCGCGCCGTCAGCGCCACGTACGCGGCAAGGAACTTCGCCTCCCTGGTCAACCGGGTGCGCGAGGAGGGCGCGGCCTACGTGGTCGAGCGCAGTGGCAAGCCGGTCGCGGAAATCGGTCCGGTGAAGGATCGCGTCGTCACCCTGCGGGAATTCGCCGCGCTTGTCCGCGCAGCCGGCCGGCGGCCTGCCGACGAGGAATACCTGAGGGCGGTCGAAGAGGGCATTGCATTCCTCAACCGGGCCGAGGTGCCGGAGAGCCGATGGGACTCCTGATCGACTCGAGCGTGCTGATCGCGGTGGAACGCGGCCAGCTGAAGGCGGATGCCGTTCTGGCGGCAGCCCGGTCGGACGAGCCCGTGGCGATCGCGGCCATTACCGCCTCCGAGCTGCTCCACGGCGTCCACCGGCTGGGAGGGGCGCGGCGCGTCCGGGCCGAGCACATGGTCTCCGGATGGCTCGATGCGCTTCCGGTGATTCCCTTCGATCCCGGCGTAGCCCGCGTCCATGCGACCCTGGCGGCTCAGCACAGGCGCCGCGGGAGACGGGTCGGAAGCCATGACCTGATGATCGCAGCCACGGCGGTGCACCTGGACTACCGGGTGGCCACCCGGGACCGCCGCAGCTTTGCCCGCGTCGACGGGCTGGCGGTGGAGTACTGGTAGGGGCGAGGGCGATTCGGGCTCCCGCCTGGAACCGGGGCGGCGGACCGGGAAGAGCGACCGGACGGGGCGCCGTCAGCGGAGGTGAACCCGGAAGTCCTTGAGCCAGAGTTCGCCCGCGCCGCTGATCGTCTCGTTGCCGAACTCGATCGCGGTCAGGTAGTGGTGGGCGGGGAGATGGCCCCTGTCGACCAGGTAGCGGAAGAGGGAGAGCAGGTCGAGGGAACCGACCAGCAGGTCCCTGTGCCGGACCAGAGCCATGTAATCGGCGACCAGCTCCCGGTCCCCGTCGGCGTTCGGCCAGACTCTGTCCGGCCAGTGGTACAAATCCCACAGGACGCCCTCGATCCTGACCGGGCCGACATAGTACTCCTGTCCGGCCGGCCGGAAGTCATGGTCCAGCCAGATCATCACTTCGTGTGAGATGCCGGAGACGCTGGGCGGATCGTCGCGCGTGATCCAGAAGTCGAACGCGAGGTTGTACGTGCCCTCGACGGTGAGGTAGGCCTCGTAGTCGACCTCGAGGGCCTCGATGGCGTCGATTCGGCGTGGAAGCTCCGGCGTGGTCGAGCGCGGATGCCAGGGCTTGTGCCCGTAGATCAGCTCCGGGTAGGCCTTGACCTGCCCCCTCCTCGTCGGCCATCGCCAACGCCAGCCGTATTCCACCCTCTCGACCAGCCCGGGCAGGGTCCGCCGCATGATGCACTGCTCGTAGTCTCTCGTGTCCTGTCGGTTCCAGACATTGTTGAAGTAGGAGTAGTCGCCCACGAACCACTCCTCCCACCCCCGGCAGGCGATGACTTCCGGCGGCACGGGCGTGGGATCCGCGGGGAGAGGCGTGGCGTCGAAGGGTGCGGGTCCGGGGATGGTCACCGGGGCGGTCCCCGCCATGGAACCCGTCGCCGCCGTGATCGTCGCGTGTCCCTTTCCTGCTGCCTGCACGACGCCCGCCGAATCGACCGTCGCCACCGACGGGTCGCTCGACTCCCATGTGAAGGAGACATCCGCAACCCGGTGACCGGTTGCGTCCGCCGCTGCCGCTACCAGCCGCACCGTGTCCCCGATCGCCGGCAGCGTTACCGCGGCGGGGGAGAGGACGATGCTCGCGGGCCCGGTCGATGGCGGTGCTATCGCCGGGTCGTCCGCTCCGCAACCAGCCAGGCCCGGAACGACGATCGCCGCGAGCAGGATGACCGCCACGGCGCGGGACGGCCGGCTCGCGGAGCGGCTCGCCGACCCGAACGGACGGGTCCGGGCGCGTTGCTTCGGACGACCGCCCGCTTGGGGCGCGCCCGTGATCAGGTGTGCCGGCATTCGTGGTGCTCTCAGTCGTGACTCCCGGCGGAGCCATGCGCCGCTCCGCGCGACTCCCGGGTATACTGTGGGCCGATTCTCCTCTAACAACACCCGCGGGCCCGTTTATTGCCATGGAAGTCCCCGGCTGGCGCGTGTCCCCGCGGCATGCGCTAGATTCAGCGCACGGACAGGGCGGTCCGAGGAGCTCCGCATCATCGATGAAAGACCTGAACATCCTTCCCGGCGCGGCCACCGCCGCCAACGGCCCTGGCGGTGGTCGGCCGACGGCTCTGCCGCGCGTCGCCGAGTCGCCTCCGCAGGTGCCGCTGCGGGCCCTGGACCAGCTTTGGTTCCAGGTGAGCGGCACGGTGTGCAACCTGCGCTGCCGGCACTGCTTCATCTCGTGCAGCCCGGACAACCATTCGTTCTGGTTCATGACCCGCGGCCAGGTCGCCGCGGCCCTCGTAGAGTCCGTCCCGCTGGGGGTGAAGGAGTACTACTTCACCGGCGGCGAGCCCTTCATGAATCACGAGATGTGCGGCATTCTCGAGGATACGCTGGAGCTGGGTCCGGCCACCGTGCTGACCAACGCGACCCTCCTGCCCGAGCGAACGGTGCACGAGCTGGGCCGGCTGGCGGCCGGATCGCCCTATTCCCTGGAGCTGAGGGTGAGCCTGGACGGGGTCACCGCGGAGATGAACGACGCCATCCGCGGAGAGGGAACCTTCGCGCGCTGCATCGAGGGGGTGCGGCGGCTGGTGGGCGCGGGGTTCCTGCCCATCATCACCGCCATGCAGAGCTGGCCGGACGCCGGGACCGGACGCATCCTGGGCGACTTTCGCGAGCTCCTGGCGGGCATCGGCTACGACCGCCCCCGGCTGAAGATCATCCCGCCGCTGCTCATCGGCGAGGAAGCGCGGCGCACCCGCGGGTACGCGCCGTCGATGCGGGTCACGCACGAGATGCTGCACGGCTTCGATGTCGATCAGCTTTTGTGCACGCGCGCGCGCTTGGTCACGGCGGCCGGGGTCCAGGTCTGTCCCATCCTGCTCGACTATCCGGACGCGCGTCTGGGCGACACCCTCGGCGAAGCGGTGGCGCGGCCTGCGTCGCTGTCCGAACAGGCCTGCTACACCTGCTACCTGAACGGGTCGATCTGTGCCAACACGGCGGCGGCCAGCGACTTCTAGAGCGGTGACGCCAAGCTCGATGTCCCCCCAGCGGCCCGGCTTGGATCCGGTGATGATGCCGACCCATTTCTCCTGAGCCCGACAGACCCCGCGTCATGCTCCTCGGCCAGCGGGTACCGCCCCGTGGAGGAGAAGCGCAGAGCCGGTTAGATTCTCCATGCCGGTCCGGGTTGAGCGAAGCCGGAACCCTGGGCTGGTGCGCCGCCCCACGAGGAGGTCATTCCGGCGAAGGTAGAGCCCATGCAAGTGCCCGAACAGTTGAGACAAGTCGCGGAGGAAGTCGAACGCACCGGCCAGCCCGTCCGCAGAAAGGCGCGGACCTTGTTGGGGTGGTTTGGTCACCAGCGCCGAGGGGAGATCGTGGACCAGAAGATCAGAGAGGCCCTGAAGGCGACTGGGTTGCGGACTGAACCCGAATTCGACGACCGTGACACGGTGGTGTTGGATGATTTCCTGTCGTTGACGGCGGATGCTCATCGCCCGAAGGCGCAGTTGGGTAGCGACGCGAGCGATTCGAGCGTGGAGAAGCCTCCGGATCCGGTTGAAGAGAAAGAGATCGAGGGCCTGGGAGAGGGCGGGTCATGGGGGGACTATCCGATCGATGATCTGCTGATCAGGCAGGAGACTCGTACGATCTACGAAGTGGTGCGGCGAATCAACAAGGGCTTCTACGTCATGAACCCGGACTTCCAACGCGACCTCGTCTGGGAGGAAGCTCAGCAGAGTAAGTTGATCGAATCGGTTATAATGCGGATCCCGCTTCCTGTATTCTATCTCGCCGAAGACGAGCAGGGTAGAATGGTGGTGGTTGACGGCCTCCAGCGACTGTCCACGTTCCGCAAGTTTCTTAAGGACGAACTCGTGCTGCGACTATCCCATCAACAGGAGTTGGAAGGAAAGAGATTCTCTAACCTGAGCCCCAAGCTCCAGAATCGCGTCGAGGACTGCAATCTCATATTCTATATCATTGACTCCAAAGTAGCAGAGAGCGCCCGCCTGGATATCTTCGAACGGGTCAATAGCGGCGTTCCCCTTACGAGACAACAGATGCGCAACTCTCTCTATATGGGGCGGGCGACTCGTTTCTTGAGGAAGGAAGCGGAGACCGAGATCTTTCTCGGAGCCACAGGTCGCAGCCTCAAATCCAAGACCATGCGAGACCGCGAATTTGTGAATCGATTCTGCGCGTTTCGGCTTTTGGGTGTCGATGAATACCGTGGCGACATGGATCGGTACTTGGCGACGTGTCTCCTTCGGATGAACAAAATGGCACACCAGGATCTCGATGCCTTGGGCACCGACTTCCGCCGCGGATTGACCAACAATCTCCTGTTGTTCCGAAGGCACGCATTCCGGAAGCACGCTCCGCGTCAGAACTCTCGCAGTGTTCTGAATGCATCGCTTTGGGATGTCATGTCAACTGGACTTTCGCGGTATTCGGAGGATCACATTCGAAGGGATTCCGCTGCGCTGCTCAAGGCCTTCTACGGCCTGTTGGCAAGTGAGGAGTTCAACACCGCCATCACGTACGCTACCAACGACCAGAAGAGAGTGCGAGCGAGGTTTGAGATGACCGAGGCAATGTTCCGGGAGGTGCTGGGTGCTCACACGGCTTGACCTCCGGCATTTCAAGTGCTTCGAGCGGTTGCAGTTGCCGCTCGGCCCACTCACGCTACTGTCGGGTACCAATGCATCGGGAAAATCGTCGGTCATGCACGCGCTCGCCCTTCTCCATCAGACGATTCGCGAACACGAGTGGTCCACGCGCCTCATGCTAAACGGTGTGACCGTGCGGCTTGGCATCGCGTTGGATGTGATCGACCAAGAATACGGCCGTCGAGAGTTCGCACTCGGCTTGGTGGACGGAGAGACGCGCTATCTGTGGCGGTTTCGCGGAGAACGGCACGAGATGTCGATGGCCGTCAGCTATGTCAATGTGGGCGGAGAGGAACGGCGAGATCCCGACGCTCTGCATCGCTTGATGCCTAGGGGCTGGGGGGGGGAGGCGTTGGCTCGGCGGTTGGAAGGCCTTAGCTACCTGACGGCCGAACGACTGGGGCCGAGGGAAGTCTACGCCCTGGAAGACCCACAGATGACGCCGGTTGTGGGGCCTCGCGGGGAGCATGCCGTGAGCTTGCTCCACTCGGGCGGGGACGAGACGGTTCTCCCTGGATTGCGCTTGAAAGATGCTCTGCCTACACGGCTTCACCAAGTCACTAGGCGGATGGAGCAGTTCTTCCCAGGTTGCGGGTTGGAGATCAGGAGGATTCCGCACGCGAACGCCGTGACCTTGGGACTGAGAACGTCCAAGGGCACCAGCTTCCATCGTCCGATCCACACCGGGTTTGGGCTGACGCAAGTGTTGCCGCTCTTGGTCGCTGCCGTTTCCGCTGGCCCGGAAGACCTCCTCCTAGTCGAGAATCCTGAGGTGCACCTCCATCCGTCCGGACAAGCGGCCATGGGCGAGTTCTTGGCGGAGGTCGCTGCTGCAGGGGTTCAGGTGTTGGCTGAGACGCACAGCGATCATGTCCTCAATGGAGTACGCCGGGCAGTCAAGAACGGAATTCTTCCGCCCGACGATGCCGTGCTTCACTTCTTCCGGCCCCGAGGGGGGGCAGGTGACGACGGATCACAGGTCGAGAGTCCGGGGCTCGATGCGCAGGGGCGCGTGGATGCGTGGCCGGAGGGCTTCTTCGATCAGTTCGACAAAGATATGAACTATTTCGCCGGCTGGTGACCGGGAGTGGAGATATTCCTTAACGACCAGTCCCTGCACGGACAGTATGTCGACAGGTCTGCGTTCCAGGAATCTCTGGACCAGATCATGGCGATGCGCGCGCTCGCCAAGCGCTTCGATCGAGATGTCCATTGCCATTGGGCCATTCTGACACGGGACGTGCTCCGAGGTGTCAGTTTGCAGAGAGTGGTAGGCGGGTTGCCGCGCGACCAACAGCGGGCGGTGATGTGGTGGTTGACCCGAGGAGGTCCATTCTGGTGGAGTGACCGAAGACATGGCGGCGATGACTATCTGGAATCCGAAGGTGACCTGGTTACCGAGTCGGCCATCGCCGAGGCTGCGTTTCGGATACGTCACGACGTGGAATGCAGTCTGATGAGTTTCACACCTTCGGACTGGAACCAATCGCCGGTCGAGGTAACCTGGCGGCGTGAGGCGGAAGGGTTCGATGACGAGAGCGTCGCGGTAGAGAACTTCTGGACGGTCGACAACCTCGAAGAGAGGCTGGCTCGCGCGATGGCGCCCATCCAGTCCTGGGGCCAGTTACAGCACGTCTCGGAACGACACTTTTCCCGGCTTACTTTTGGCGAGGAGTGTTTCGGTCCGTTAAGCGCCTTACCTTTTCGCGGGTCAGCAGCGGCCAGGATTCTGGCGCTGCTGCGAATCCTGGACCGGTTTGCCGACGCCTTCAATGCTGATGGCAGTCGGAGCCGTGAGGGTCACAGGATCTATCGAGACCATTTCACGGGCGAGAACGCCGTGTTCTCGGACTCGTCTCTCACTGAGAAGCGGGAATTCGGGCAAAGGCTGAGATTCCCCCATCCCGATGAACCCGATGAAGTTCTGCCATGTACCTGGCACGGCAAGGTGCGGGCGATGACGTTGCGAATGCACTTTTCCTGGCCAGTCCGGTATGGGCAGCCGGTCTACGTGATGTACATCGGGCAGAAGATCACACGGAGGTAAGGGATTGATCTTGACGCTGGCTACGGCAGCTCCGACCGATGCCGAAAGGTCTCAGTGCCCCAGCGCCACGGTGTTGCCAATGCTCCGGCGGCCCCACGGTCAGGATTCCTGCCTCGGCCGGAGCATGTGACGTGAACGCCCCCACGGAGCCGGACCGCTTCCAGCGCGTCGCGGTGTTCGGCGGCGTCTACTCCAACCACCTGGCGCTGGCGGCCGCGGTCGAGGATGCGCGCGCCCGGGACGCGGAGGCGCTTTTCTGTCTGGGCGACCTGGGAGGCTTCGGCCCCTCTCCGGACAAGGTTTTCCCCATCCTCCGACGCGAAGGCGTGCGGGTGGTGCAGGGCAACTACGACGACTCCATCGGCCGCGGGCTCGACGATTGCCGCTGCGGCTACACCGACCCGCGCGACAACCACTACGCCCGGCTGGCGTACGATTACGCGCTCGCCAACACGTCCGCCGAGCATCGCCGCTGGCTGGCCGCGCTGCCCCCCGCCATCCGCTTTCGGCTGGGCACTCTGCGGGTGCTCGCGTGCCACGGCAGCCCGCGCCAGGTCAACGAGTTCCTGTGGGAGACCACCACGCCCTCGCATTTCCTCGCGAGGCTCGCCACGGACGCCGGCTGCGACGTGATTCTCGGGGGACACACGGGCATCCACTGGGCCCGGCGGTTCGCGCCCGGGGGCTGGTACGTCAACGCGGGGGCGCTGGGGCGTCCGGCGAACGACGGGCGAACCTGCGTCTGGTATGCTATGGTATCGGCCGAAGGGGACCGGCTCGCCTTCGACTTCGTTCCGGTCCGCTACGATCACGAGGCGCTGGCCCGCGAGATGGCGGGAGAGGGCATCTGTGAAGAGTTCATCACGACCATTCGCACCGGGTGGTGGACCACCTGCCTGGAGATCCTTCCGGGCAAGGAGCGCGCGCGCGGGCGCTACTGACGCCCGGCCGGCGGAGCTTCCTCCCGGGACCTCAGCCGCGAGACGCCGTTGAGCACGCACATCGCCTACCTGGATGGCCCGCGCCTGCGCCGTTCGCTGGTCGCCGCCTGCGAGTACACCCGCCAGCAGCGCCAGGAACTCAACCGCATCAACGTCTTCCCGGTGCCCGACGGCGATACCGGCACCAACCTGGCGCTCACCGTGGAGGCCATCTCGGACAGGCTGCGGCGCAACCGGGACCGGGACGTCTCGACCGTCGCGCACGAGGCGGCCGAAGCGGCGCTGCTCGGCGCCCGCGGCAACAGCGGGATGATGCTGTCGCACTTCCTGCTGGGCTTCGCCGCCGAGCTGAAGGGGCGCCGGCGGGTGGGTCCGCGCGGGTTCGCGGGCGCGCTCGGCGGGGGCATCGACATCCTGTACGACGCGCTCGACAATCCGGTCGAGGGCACGATTCTGACCGTCATCCGCGACACCGCGGACGCCGCGCGCGAGGCGGTCGCCACCGACTTCGTTCCCTGCGTCGAGGGGTTGGTGGACGCGGCCAGGGAGTCGCTCGAGCGCACGCCTTCGCTCCTCCCGGTGCTGAAGGAAGCCGGCGTGGTGGATGCGGGCGGGCGCGGCTTCGTGCACATGCTGGAGGGCGTGCTTCTGCTCATCAACGGCGATCCCATCGTGGCCGGGGACGATACGGATTATTCGGATGTTCCGGCCGCGGTCGCGGAGATCGAGTACCCGGAGGACGAGGAGCAGTACCGCTACTGCACGGAGGCGCTGGTGCGGGGAGAAGGGCTGCCCGCGTCGGCGGCCGTGCGCGAGGAACTGCGCCGCCACGGGGACTCCATCATCGTGGTCAGCTCCAACACGCTGCTCAAGGTGCACATCCACACCGACGGCCCCGAGGGCGTCTTCTCGTACCTCCGCACCCTGGGGCGGCTGGCCACGAAGAAGGCCGAGGACATGCGCGCGCAGCACGCGGCGGCCCGTCACGGCGGCGGAGGGCACCAGAGCCTGGTGCGGCGTCCCTTTGCGATCGTGACCGACAGCGGCAACGACCTTCCCGAGGACATCATCCGGGCGCACGGCATCCACGTGGTCCCGGCCATCCTGGTGGACGCGGGCCGGCCTCTGCGCGACGGCATCGACATCACGGCCGACGACTTCCACGAGAAGATGCGCGACGCCGGCGGGGAGCTCCCCACCACCTCACAGCCTCCGCCGCAGGCCTTCGTGGACGGGTTCACTCGCGCCGCCGAAGACGGCGACCGGATCCTGGGCGTGCTGCTGGGCAGCGGCGTGTCCGGCACCTTCGGCTCCGCAGAAGCCGCGGCGCGCACCTTCGACAAGGTGCCGGTGCATCTCTTCGACTCGCGCGGCGTGTCGGTGCTCGAGGGGCTGATGGTGCTCAAGGCGGCGGAACTGGCCGAGAGCGGGATGTCCGCCGGCGAGATCCTCGCGGAGCTGGGCCGGGTGCGCGAGCAGTCGGGCATCTTCGCCACCGTCGACAGCTTCGACCGCCTGCTTCATTCCGGCCGCGTGGGGAAGGGGCAGGCCTGGGTCGGCGGCATGCTGGGCGTCAAGCCCATCCTGTCGCTGACCGACGAGGGAAAGGTCGGTCCGGTCGGCAAGGTGATCGGACGCAGGAAGGTTCTCCCCGCGGTCATGGGCCTCCTGGAGGACCGCATCCCGGCCGGAGCGAAGAAGCTGCGCTTCGGCGTGGTGCACGTCGGGTATCCCGAGGTCATCGAGGAGGTATCGGCCGCGCTGCGCGCACGCTACGGCGAGGTCGACATCCTGAGCGGCCCGGCGGCCCCGATCTTCGCCACCCACGTGGGGCTGGGCGCCTGGTGCCTGGCCTACATGGTGGAGGACTGACCGGCTCCAGCCCCGTTCCGGGCAGCAGAACGTCTCGGGGAGCCGCTCTCCCGCCGCGCGCGGACTCCCGTTACCCGTGCGTTACCCGCCTTATCCCGGGGCGTTACGCACCCTATCCGGACGCGTTACACACCCTACCCGGACGCGTTACACACCCCCTTTACCTTCGTTGTAGCACCGAGGACCGGGTCTCCGCGCCCGGCGCTCATCGGCACCCGCAGGCTTGTCCTGCACAACCGTTCGTCCCACGAGCCGGCCTCGCGGGACCCTCACTCGGAGATGCGATGTTTCGAAGAGCAATCATCATCCTCGCGTGCCTTTCGGCACCGTACGGGCTGGACGCACAGGGGCCCGCCAACGGGGAATACGGCCGCATCGTCGGCCACATCTTCAGCACCCGGACCGGCGACGCGCTGCCCAGCGTACAGGTCTTCATCGCGGGAACCGGGATCGGCACGCTTACTTCGCCGGACGGTCGATTCGTCCTCAGGAACGTGCCCACGGGAATCCACAGCCTGCAGACCGAGATGATCGGCTACGGTTCCAAGACCATTTCGGATGTGGTGGTGGACAACGGTGAACCCGTCGTCGTCGACATCACCCTCGACCCGCAGGCCATCGAGCTCGATGGCCTCACGGTTTCGGTGGAGGCCGAACGCGGCAACACTGCGGCGCTTCTGGGCGAGCGTCGCCGCGCCGCGGTGGTGGTGGACGCCATCGGCCAGGACCAGATCTCGCGCTCCCCGGACGGGGACGCGGGGGCCGTGCTGAAGCGCGTGCCGGGCGTGTCGCTAGTGGACGGGAAGTACGCGTTCGTACGTGGTCTGGGCGAGCGTTACAGCGCTACCACCCTGAACGGCGCCCGGCTCGCGTCGCCGGTTCCCGACAGGAAGGTCATCCCACTCGATGTCATCCCCGCGGGGATGCTCGAGAGCATCGTCACGGCGAAGACCTATTCCCCGGATCAGCCGGGCGACTACTCGGGCGGCCTGGTGCAGATGCGCACCAGGGACTTTCCCACCTCGCGCATCTTCTCGATCGGCGCCAGCAGCGAATGGAACTCGGTCACCACCTTCAAGGACGGTCTGGGTTACGCCGGGGGATCGCTGGACTTCCTGGGTCTCGACGACGGATCCCGTGATCTGCCCTCGGCCATCCCCGCGGACGCCGCCGTCCGGTACTCTCGAACCGGTCTGAGCCGCAACGACCTCGCGACCATCGGCCGTAGCTTTGACGGAGACTGGGGACCGACGTCGACCACGCTCTCGCCCGACCGGGGCTTCAGCGCTTCGCTGGGCGACGAACTGGACGTGTTCGGCCGCTCGTTCGGCTTCCTCGCTTCGGTGTCCCAGTCGCGAAACCACTCGCAGCAGGCCGATCTGGTGGAACGAGTGTTCGCCACCGGCGGCGGCGCCGACGATCCCGAGGTGGACTACGCCGGGGACTTCACAACGGCCGGTGCCTCCATCGGCGGGCTGATGAATCTTGCTTACGAATTGGCGCAGGCCCACCAGATCCGCGCCAACCTGGTGTACAACCGGCTCGCCGAAGACGAGTCGCGGTCGCTCGAGGGCTACAACCTCGACTCGGGCACCGATCAGCTGAACACGCGCATCCGCTACGTTTCGCAAACGCTCACCAACGCCCAGCTGGAAGGCACCCATGTACTTCAGGGCCTTGGCGGGTCGTCGTTCAAGTGGCGCGGCACCTACACGCGGGCCGAGCGCTACGAGCCCAACACCCGCGAGGTACTCTACCGCGCCTCCGGGGAGACCTTCATCTACGACGACTTCATCCAGAGCGGCAGCGTCTTCCACCAGGACATGGTGGAAGACGGCCTGAGCGGTGGAGCGAACATGGAGGTGCCCTTCCAGCTGCGCTCGCTGCCCGCCTCCATGCGCTTCGGAGTGAGCAGCGACCGGCGCCAGCGCGACAACTTTTCCCGCCGCTTCCGATTCCGCCCGCGGCGCGGCGGAGACATCGACAGCGACGTGCTCGCGCTTCCGCCGAACGAGTTGTTCGCTCCCCGGTACATCTCCCCGACCGGGTTCGAGATTCAGGAGGCGACCTTCCGCGCCGACAATTACGATGCCGAGGAGACCGTCGACGCCGGCTACCTGATGATGGACGCGGAGATTCTCCCCCGGCTCAGGCTCGTGGGCGGGGCGCGCGTCGAGCGCACGCGGCAGGTCGTGAATCCCCTCGATCTCTTCCCGGTCCCCGGGCTGGAGCCGCTGGTGGGCGCGGATGTCGACCGGACACAGTGGCTGCCCGCGCTGAACCTCACCTACGAGCTGAACGACGCGACCAATGTTCGGGCGAGCTTGTCGCAGACGCTGGCGAGGCCCCAGCTTCGGGAGCTGGCTCCCTTCTCCTTCGCCGACTACGCCGGCGGCTATCTGGTGGTGGGCAACCCGGAGCTCACCGTTTCCCGCATCCGCAACTTCGATCTGCGCTGGGAGTGGTTCCTCGAACGCGGCGCGCTGATCGCGGTGAGCGGGTTCTACAAGCAGTTCCACAACCCCATCGAGGCGCTCACCTTCCCCTCCACCGAGCTCATCCGCAGCTGGGTGAACGCGCCCGAGGCCAACAATTACGGCACGGAGATCGAGCTCCGCACCGGCCTCGCGTTCCTTGCCGAGTCACTGGAGAACTTCTCCCTCAACGGCAACCTGACGCTGGTCAGTTCGACCGTCGCGACAGGCGGCTCGGCGAGGATCTACCTCCAGGGCTCCGGTGCCACCGACCTGGCCGTCGTGGATCGCGACCGGGGGCTGCAGGGCCAGTCGCCCTATATGGCAAACGTCAGCCTCGCCTACGCGTCGCGGTCGGAGGACACGCGCGCCTCGGTGTTCTTCAACCGGTTCGGCCGGCGCATCGACGCCATCGGCGGGCAGGCGACGCCCGACATCTACGAAGAGGCGCGGGGCACCCTGGACGCGGTTTTCGAGCAGAAGCTTCCCGGCGATCTCGCGATAAAACTGTCCCTGACGCGCCTGCTGGGGAACGTCGTACGGTTCACCCAGGGGGACGGAACCGTGCGTCGGTACGACACCGGTCGCGGGGTGTCGCTGTCCATGCGCTGGGGAAGCTGACTCAGCTCACTCCATTGATGAGCGTTTCGCTGTCACGCCGCCCTCTGGTGAGGGCAAGAGGGGAGGACTGGATATCCGCCCCACCCGTTTCCTTCCAAAGGAGAAATCCGAGCATGTTGCACAACAAGAGGCTGTTCGTGCTGATGGCATTCCTTGCCGTACCGATTCTGCTTGCCGGATGCGGCGGCGATGAAGAACCCACACCCGTCGCACCGCCACCCCCGGTCGAACCGCCGCCCCCGGCGGAGCCCGCCACGCCGGGCAGCGTCCAGGCCACGCTCGACTTGGCGACCCACCATGTCACCGTGACCTGGGGCTCCGTCGCCAACGCGACCACCTATACGGTGCAGAGAAACCTGGTTGGAAGCGGCGATGGGTTCGCGCAGCTTCAGTCCGGAATCAGCGGCACCTCCCACGTGGACGAGAATGCGCCCTTCGGCACCCTGCAGTACCGGGTCATCGCGGTCGGCGCGGGCGGCTCCTCTGGAGCCAGCGATCCGGCCGAGGTGGTCAACGAGCAGATGATGGCGGCCATGGCGACGCTCTCCGGCAGGGTCGGCGCGGGAGAGGTGCGCACCCTTTCCGCGGACACCGTTTACACGCTGCAAGGCATCGTCACCGTTGATGACGGCGGTCAGCTGCACATCCCGGCCGGCACACTCATCCAGGGTTCCACCGAGGTGCAACCCACCGCGCTCATCGTCAGAACCGGCGGTCAGCTCTTCTCCGAGGGAACCGAAGACGCCCCGGTTGTCTTCACCAGCGCCAACCCGCCGGAGGAGAGGAGCAAGGGCGACTGGGGCGGAGTCGTATTGAACGGCCGCTCACTCTGCAACTTCCCGGCGGGCGACTGCGTGGGTGAAGGCAGCTCGGGAGCGTACGGCGGGACCGACCGCAACGACAATTCCGGCACCCTCATATATACGCGCATCGAGTACGCCGGGTTCGAGGTCAGCTTCGGCAACGAGCTCAACGCGCTGACCATGAACGGCGTGGGCGACGGCACCACCATCCACCACGTGCAGACGCACGCGGGACTGGATGACGGCTTCGAGTGGTTCGGCGGGACCGTCAACACCCACCATCTCCTGGCGACCGACATCTCGGACGACTCGTTCGACTACTCCACGGGCTTCCAGGGCATGGGACAGTTCTGGCTCGCCCAGCAGGATCCCGATGACGGCGACAACGGCTTCGAGGTGGACGGCAACGAGGACGACTACAATGCCGAGCCGTTCACCGCGCCGCTCCTTGTCAACGTGACGCTGATCGGCAAGGGCGTGAACGGCGAGGGTGGCACCGAAGGCGAGTCCGTCGACGGCCTGAGGCTGCGACGCGGCACGGGCGGTCACCTCATCAACGCGTTGGTCATCGGCTTCGGCGGCGACGGGCTCGACATCGACAACGACGAAACCCTGGCCCGGATGCAGGCGGGGCTGTTCAGCATCAGGAACTCGATCATCGCCCTGAACGCGGACGCCTTCGAGGGTGCCGACGAAGAAGGGATCTTCAATACCGAAGGCTGGGGGAACCGGGTCGGCGTCGATCCGATGCTCGGCGACCCCTTCGACCGGGTGCACCCCGACTTCCAGCCGCAGGCGGGCTCTCCCGCCCTGGAAGGCGCCGCCAGCCTGGTGGAGCTGGCGCCCCTCCTCGCGACTCTGCCCGCGGAGCTGCAGCAACAGTTCGCTACCGCTGCGACCTTCTTCGATCTGACGGCCACCTACGTGGGCGCGGTCGGCCCCGACCACGACTGGACCCAGGAGCACTGGACCCGCTTTGGCGCTGATGAACACTGAGTGCGCGCGCGGCGCGGCGACCCGCAGCGCGAATGGGTGGCCCTGATCTCCCTTCTGGAGGTTTCGATGCCGCTCAAGCGCCCGCGGGCATCCGTGGACTCCGGCCGGGCCGGAAGACCGGTCCGGCCGGAGTCCACGGTACATGTATCCGACACTGCAGGAGGAATGACGTTCGCGAATGACGCCTCACGCCAACCTGATCCCCGCGTGCCTGTTTGCCTGCCTGCTTGGAGCCGGCTGCGACGAGCCCCGATCGCTCGGTGAACTTGCGTTTCCGGGCTCCTCGCTGTCCATGGACGCCCTTGCTCGCGATGCTCTGCGCGGCCTGGCCGATTCGGACGCCATTCAGCTCGACCAACTGCGCCTGACGGAAACCGAGCACAACGAAGTGGTGTGGCCGGAGCTGCCCGCGTCCGCGCCGGAGGTCGGCTTTCCGGTCGATTTCGCCTGGAGAAACATCCAGCTGCGCAACTACTCGGCGCTGGGGCGGGTCGGCGGCTGGTATCAGTCGAACCCGGTGCGTCATCAGGTGACCGAGTGCCGGGGCGAGACCCGGGAGTTCGCGACCTTCCGCGTCCACACCGATTGCTGGGTCCTCTTTCTCACAATCCGGGGAGAGCTTCTGGAGGCTCAGCTCTTCAAGGATGTGCTCGAGCGCGACGGCGGCTTCAAAATCTTCCGCTACTACGACGAGCTTCCGAGGCGCGCCCGTATCCGGCGAACCCGGCATCCGCATCCCGCCACCTTCGGCCCGCCCGGTTCCCCGAGGGGCCGCGCGTGACCTCCGCCGCGGCTCTCCCTACGTTGCCAAGTGTACCACCGGCCATCGTTGCATCCCGGCCACCCGTTGCTGTGCAGGCTGGTGCGCGCCCTCACCAATCCTCTGCACTTCACACCTCAAGGGAGAATGAAGCGTGGAACGACCTGACGCGGTGAGGGACCCGGAGGGAGGGAAGTCCCCGCCTCCGGATGCGTCCGATCCCCCTCCCCGGGTCCTCGTGGTGGAGGACGAAGCCGATATCGCAGCGCTGGTCGCCTACCAGCTGACCCGCGACGGGCTGCGGGTGGAGACGGTGTCCAGGGGGACCTCGGCACTCTCTTCCATCGACCGCGAGATGCCGGACATCGTCGTCCTCGACCGCCTGCTTCCGGGGGAGTCGGGCGACGAGGTTCTGCGCACCATTCGGCGCCGGGCGGCGACCCGCCATCTTCCCGTGCTCATGCTTACGGCCAAGCGGGAGCAGGAGGACCGCATCGAGGGACTGGAGATGGGCGCGGACGACTACCTCACCAAGCCCTTCAGCCCGCGTGAACTGATCCTGCGGGTGCGCTCCATTCTGCGGCGCGCCCGGTCCACCCACACGGGTAGCGCGGGACAGATCCTGCGCGCCGGTCCCCTCGCCATCGACCTGACCGGGCACCAGGTGACCCTCGACGGCCGAGAGCTGAACCTCACGCCCACGGAGTTCCGGCTGCTTCGGGTGCTGGTCGAGCGCCGCGGACGTACCCAGAGCCGCCGGCAGCTGCTCGAGTCCGCCTGGGAAGTGGGCCCGGGAGTGTCGAGGTACATCCACACGCGCACGGTGGACATGCACATCCGCAGGCTGCGCACCAAGCTCGGGGAAGTGGGCGACTGGGTCGAGACCGTGCGCGGCTTCGGCTATCAGTTCCGGCTGCCCGGAGCGGAGCGATAGCCCGGGTACAGCCATGAGGCTGCGCGCGCACCACGGTCTGTTCCTGGGCTTCGTCGCGGTGGTGGGCATCCTGGTCGCCGCGATGGTGGTCATCATCGGGACCGGGCTGCGGCGGCAACTGGTCGAATCCTATCAGAGCGACCTGGCCGGGGATCTGGCGCTGGCGCAGCTGCTGCTGGAAAGGAGCGAGGGGGGCTTCTCCGATCTGCAGGACCTGGCGGACCGCATGCGGGAGCGGGTCGACTATCGGGTGACGGTGATCGCGGCCGACGGAACCGTGCTCGCCGACTCCGATTCGGACTACCGCACGATGGAGAACCACGGCGACCGTCCGGAGGTGCAGGGCGCCCTCGCCGGCACGACCACCTTTGCCGAGCGGCGGAGCGCCACGGTCGGCGCCGCCCTGTTGTACGCGGCGACCGAGCTCACGTTCGACGGCGACCCGGTCGTTCTGCGCCTGGCGGCATCGCTGGAGGCCATCGACGCCAGCGTGATTCAGACCCAGCGCGCCATCGCGGGCGCGGGCGCGGTTGCGATTGTGCTGGCGCTCGGTCTGTCCTACGTGCTGGCGCGCGCCCTGGCCCATCCCCTGGAGCGGGTGGCGGCGCGCGCGCGCCTGATCGCGGCGGGCGCGGACGGCATGCAGGCGCTCGGTTCGTCGCGCATGACCGAACTCGCAGAACTGGTGGAGGCCTTCAACCGCCTCACGTCGGACCTGGATGCGCGCATCCGCGAGCTTGCGGGCGAGCGCGACGAGGTGCGCGACGTGCTCAACGCCATCAACGAAGGCGTCGTCGCCCTGACCGCCGATGCCCGTCTGGTGCGCATCAACGAGGCCGCGGTGGGCATCCTCGACGTGGAGCCGGTGCCCGTGCTGACACATGTGAGCCGGTTCGTGCGCTCGGCCGAGCTCCAGGTGCTCATGGTAGCCGCCGCCTCCCACGCCGTGGGTGCGCGCGAAGTCCGCCTGGGCGAGAAGCGGTACCTGGTGTCGGGCCGGCCGCTGGGCGCGGGGGGCGCCGTCATCACCTTCGTCGACGTGAGCGAAATCCGCCGCCTGGAAGAGGTGCGGAGCGACTTTGTCGCCAACGCGTCCCACGAACTCAAGACGCCGCTCACCGCGGTGCGCGGGTTCTCGGAGACCCTCCTCGAGGACGATCCGCCCGAGGACCTCCGCCAGAGCTTCCTGGATCTCATCTGGCGCAATACCGTGCGCCTCCAGCAGCTGGTGGAGGACCTGCTCGACCTGTCACGCCTGGAGTCCGGGGGATGGGTGCCCCAATCCGAGTCTGTCCGCGTGGAAGAGGTCGCCATGAAGGCCTGGCTGCAGGCCGGGCCGCGCGTCTCCGAATCGAGCGTGCGGCTGGACATCGACGGGACGGGCATCGCAATCGCGGACGCGCGCGGGCTCTCGCAGATCTTCCAGAACCTCTTCGACAACGCGCTCCGGCACACCCCCGACGGAGGGTTGATCCGGGTGCAGGTCGAGTCCGGGGAAGACAGGGACCTCATCCTGGTGTCGGTGAAGGACACGGGCAGCGGCATACTGCCGGCTCATCTGCCGCGCATCTTCGAACGGTTCTACCGGGTGGATCCGGCCCGCTCGAGAGCGGAGGGAGGGACCGGCCTGGGACTTGCAATCGTGCGCCATCTGGTGATCGCCATGGGAGGCGAGGTCTGGGCGGAGAGCGTGATCGAGGAAGGAACCACGATCCGCTTCACGCTGCCGCGCGGCTCGGCTTCCTGGGTGTCGCTCATGGAAATGGACGAGGAAGACGACGATGATGACGACGACGAACTCGACTATGGGGACTTCGTCGCCGCATCCTCGCTGATTCAGGAGTAGAGATCATGGGCAGGAAAGGGAAAGCCGGACGTCGCGCGGGCGACCGTGAGTGGAAGCAGCGTCTGACCCGGGAGCAGTTTCGCGTTACTCGCCGCAAGGGGACCGAGCGGGCCTTCACCGGAGCCTACTGGAACCTGAAGGACGACGGGCTCTATCGCTGCGTGTGCTGCGAGGCACCGCTGTTCGACTCGGGAAGCAAGTACGATTCCGGGACGGGGTGGCCGAGCTTCAGCGACACCGCCGAAGGCGCGGACATCCGCCTCGAGGACGACCGGAGCTTCTTCATGCGCCGCACGGAGGTGTTGTGTGCGGCGTGCGATGCCCACCTCGGCCATGTGTTCGGGGACGGCCCCGCTCCCACCGGCCAGCGCTACTGCATCAATTCGGCGGCGCTCGTGTTCGACCCCTCCCGCGGCCCGGCAGGTACGCAATGCCCAGAGTGAAGACGCCGACCTCGCGCCTCCACAACACCTCGCCCGTGCTGATGCGCAGCGCGGCCACCCCGCCCCGCTCGTCCACCCGGCCTTCCCAGGTCACGTAGGCGACCTCGCCGGCCGGGTCGAGCGCCACCCCGTGCGGGAACGCCGCGCCGGCCAGTTCGATGCGCCGCACCTCCGTGAGGGTGGCCGGGTCGAGCACCGACACCGAGCTGCCGCGGCGGTTGGCCACCACCAGCACCCCCCCGTCCGCCGAGCCCGCGATCTGGGCGGGCATGCGTCCGACCGCGACGGCGCCCTCGGGTTCGCCGGCGCGCGAAAACGCCCGCACCTCCCCGCTCCCCGCCATGGTCACGAAGAAGCGGGCGCCGTCGGGGCTCCAGGCGACGTTCATGGGGGTGTAGCGCGGCGTTCCGGCCGCGGCGGGATCGGGTCCGGCCTGGACGCGGGCGAGGGTGGCCGCCGAGGCCGCGTCCATCAGCACGATCTCGTCGGAGAGCGAGCAGGTGACGGCGACCCGCGTCCCGGTCGGGTCCACGGCGGCGTGGTGGGGGGCGGGGCACACGACCGGCAGGGCCGCCACGGTCAGGTCGTGGACGTCCACCACCGCCACGCGGCTGTCGTCGCCCGGCCCGCCGCGCCAGTAGTCGGGGATGAAGGCGCGGCGTCCGTCGGGGGTGAGCTCCACCCGCGCCGCGCCCGCCATGTCCAGCTGGAGGCGCCCGACCAGCCGGTCGCCATCGGTCTCGTACTTCCACAGCGTGGGATGCCCGTGCGCGAGGGTGGCGTACCAGTGGCGGCCGTCCGCGGAGACGGTCACGCCGTGGGGCTCGTCGGCTTCGGTGCGGCGGCGGTCCAGCGAGACGGTGCGCAGGGTGGTCCCGTCGCGCGCGTCCAGCACATGGATGCGGTCCGTGAACCCGGAGGTGACGTACAGGCGGGGCGCATCCTCCGGGCCATCCGCCGCGCCTCCGCAGGCAACCGCGAGGAGCGCGGCGCCGACCCGGCTCCGGTTCGCGGCGCGCCCGAGGGATGCGCGGCCAGCCACGGTCCTCCAGGCAGTCCGTGGACGAATCCGCGCGAACGCCGGAAGAAGACCGTGCACGGGCTGCTAGGGAACCGGCTCCAGAACGACGAGCCCGTGGTTCATGTCCGCGGCGTACAGCTTGCCGTTGTCGTGCAGCTGGGGCGCCCACGTGCAGGTGTCCTCGGGGCCCAGGTAGCAGAAGTTGGTCTCGGTTCCGTATTCGATGAAACCGGTTTCGCGCCCCTGCAGCTCCAGCTGGCCCATGAGCTCGCCGTTGACGTCCAGAATGCGCATGCCGCGTTCGTACCAGGCCAGGTACAGGGTTCCCGAATCCTCGTCCATCCAGTAGTTGTGCGACGTGGCCCCCTCGACTTCATAGGTCGCGACCTCGCGTGGCCGGGTGATGTCGCTCAGATCCACCACGTGCATGATCCCGGAGGGACTCGTGGAATAGCCGAACTGCTCCTCGCCCACGAAGGCGTAGCCGGCATCGGGCCAGTACCAGACGTTGTGGGTCTGCCCGCCCAGATCCCGCAGGCGGCTCACTTCCACCGGGTTGGTGGGAGATCCGCCGGCCATCCCGTTGCCCACGTCCAGGATGATGAGCCCCGCGTCCCAATGCGAGAGGAAGGCCAGCCCGTCGCGCACGTAGACGTCGTGGAGCAGGCTCGAGCCGCCATGGAAGCTGGCGGCGAGGCGAGGCGAAGCCGGATCGGAGACGTCGAGGATGCGCAGGCCGCTGTTGTACGGGTCCAGAGCCAGATAGGCGTAGTCGCCCTCCAGCCACGCGTTGTGGACGCCGGCGGCCAGGCCTTCGGTAAAGCGGCTGATGATCTGCGGGTGCGCCGGATCGGAGAGGTCGAAGAACGTGACCCCGTTGACGCCTTCGGGGTCGCCCTCGTGCGTCAGCACCCCGAGCCGACCGTCCGCCCGGATCTTGACGTCGTTCACCGTGCGCGCGTTCACGACGATCGAATCGGAAAGGGTGGGCATCCCCCCGGCGTCCAGCGTCCACGCGTACAGGAGGTTGCCCGGAAGCTCGGCGCGCATGCCCCAGGTGCCGGTGTAGGCGTGGTCGCCGTGTACCCACAGGTCCGAGGTGTAGCGGTCGTCGACGGGACCCTTCCCAACCAGGCGGAGCGATTGCGAGAGTCCGCGCGCCCGGACCGCGACGGGCATGGTGGCGAAATCGGGCCGGGTTGCGCCGTCGACGTTCACCAGCGTGCGCGCGATGATCGTGATGTCGCCCGGGGCGTAGGCGACGAACCGGCCGTCGGCGTCGAACAGCCCGGCATCCGGAGGGCTGGTGAGCCATGTGACCCGGGCCCCCTCGACCACGGCCCCGGTGCTGTCCCGGACCTGGGCCAGGAAACGCACGACATCGCCCTGGCGGATGCGCCGGTTTCCCGCCGCGATGCTGATGTGGGTGCCGTCGACCGGCCCCACCGCTTTCTCCACCTGGAAGCGAAGCCCCAGCGACGCGCGGGCGTCGCTGCCGGCCTGCGCTTCGAGTGTGGCTTCGTAGAGGCCGGCCTGGGCCGCGTCCGGCACGGGCACGGCGATGGAAATGGTCTCGCTCGCACCGGGATTCAGGGTCGGGATCCCGGAAGGCGTGGTCGTCGGAACCATGCCGGGCACGGCGACCCCGCCCGTGTGGGCGGCGCGGGCCGACAGGCTCACCGGCCCGACCGCCACGTTGCCGGTATTGGCCAGGTGGACGGCGCCCTGGTAGGAGAGCACGTCTCCGTCCCGGGATGCCACCAGTTCGAGGGTGGCGGCGGAGAACTCGATCGCCGCCATGCGCTCCACGGGAGGCTCGACAGGATCGCGGCAGGTGGTGAGCAGAAGAGTGACCGACAGGCAGGCCAGGAGCCCTCCCGGGCGCCTTGTCCGCGATGCGGCTCGCGTGACGGGATTCCCTTGCTCGGAGTTTTCGACTGGACGCATCCGCCTGGCCATTGGATGTGAAGGCGTGCCGGCCCACACTGCCTGAAACGGCAGCCATCTCTTAAGTTATAACGCGTCCGGGCCGAGGTTACTACTACCGGCCCGGCCAGGGGAGCGCGCGGTCCGCCCGCCCGTCCCCGGCAGCCCGGGACCGATGCCCGGGTCGGCGGAATACATTGAGTTGAGCCCCATCGGGCACTAGTATCCGTGGTTATCCTCGGGTGACGGCGGACCCGGGGACGGGTAGCGATATCGACGTTTCGACACCGTACGCAACAAGCGGAAGGGAGCAGCTCGCATGACCGAGTGCCGGGTCGGCAGGGGCGAGGGTGCGGTTGGTTCACGCCCTGTGACGCGCCGGTCCCTCATCCGCTCCGGCCTGGCGGCGCTGGCGGCGGCTCCCTGGGCGAGACCGCTGGCCGCCGCCACGGGTCCCGCGCGTCATTCGGGTCGGCGTGCGCCCCCCACCCAGGAAGGTGAAATCGTATTGGGGGTGTCCGCGGCGTTCTCGGGGCCCTCCCGCGGCCTGGGCACAGAGCTCTACCGCGGCTCCATGGCCTGGTTCAACCACGTCAACGACAACGGCGGAGTGAACGGCCGCAGAATCGTCCTCAAGCTCACGGACGATGGCTACCAGCCCGATCCCTGCGTGGCGAACACGATCCAGCTCATGCAGGACGAGAGCGTGTTCCTGCTCTTCGGATACGTGGGCACCCCGACCGTGACCCGTGTCCTGCCTCTGCTGAAGAGGTTCCGGGAAGAGCAGGTGTATCTCTTCTTCCCCTTCACCGGGGCGGAGCCGCAGCGCGAGCCCCCCTACGGCGAGTTCGCCTTCAACCTGCGCGCCTCCTACCGCCAGGAGACGGCGGGGCTGGTCGACAACTTCGTGCGCATCGGGCGACGCCGGGTGGCGGTATTCTACCAGAACGACGCGTATGGCCGCAGCGGATGGGCGGGCGTGCGGGAAGCGCTGGCTGCGCACGGAGAGACCATTGCCGGCGAGGCCACCTACATGCGTGGCACCCAGTTCGAGGCCAGCATGCGGGCGCAGGTGGAGATCCTTCAGGCGCAATCCCCGGACGCGGTGATCTGCATCGGCGCGTACGCGGCCTGCGCCGCCTTCGCCCGGGACGCCGCCGACCTGGGGCTCCACATCCCCGTCGCCAACGTCTCCTTCGTGGGGAGCGAGAACCTCCTGGCCCTGATGCGCGAGGGACGCGCCGATCCGGACTCGCACACCCGCTTCCTGGTCAACTCGCAGGTCGTGCCCAGCTACGAGGACACCTCGCTGCCGGCCGTGCGCGAGTATCATGAACTGATGGAGCGCTACGATCCGCTACCTCCCGAGAATGTCGAACGAATCACGCGGGGTGAAGCCTACGAGCGTTTCCCGCAGAGCTTCGTCAGCCTCGAGGGGTTCCTGAACGCGAAGCTGATCACGGAAATCATTGGGCGGATGGGGGACGAGCCGGACCGGTCGCGGCTGGAAGAGGCGGTCTTCGCCGTGCGCAACTACGACATCGGAGTCGGCGAGCGGGTGTCCTTCGGTCCCGACCGCCGGCAGGGGCTCGACAGCGTCTACTACACGGTTCCGGAGGGGGACCGCTTTGTGCCGCTTGCGGACTGGGAAGCCAGGTTCGCGATCCCATGAGGGTTCACAAGCTCTTCCGCAAGCTGCGTTTCGGCATTTTCGCCCTCTTCGCGCTCGTCGTTCTCTCCATCTTCCTGCTCTCCATCCGGACCGTCTCCAGCGAACTCGAGACGGAGTACGTCAGCAACAGCGCGAACATCGCCCGGAACATCGCCGACGCCAGCGTGGACATCCTGCTGAACAGAAACCTGGCCACCCTGCAGTCGCTCATCGATCAGTTCGTGGAGATCGAAAGCATCCGCTACATCTACATCGTCAGCGACACCGGCGAGTTCCTGGCGCATACGTTCGTTCCGGGAATACCGGAGGAGATCCTGGCAAGCGATCCCTCGCTCACCGAGCCGGTCGAGCGGAGTCTCCCGGGGCTGGGCGAGTTCGTGGAGGTGGGGAGTCCGATCCTCTCCGGGGTGGCGGGGACGGTGCACGTCGGGATGGACACGGAGGCGCTGGCGCTCAAGATCCAGCGGGCGGTGGGGCAGCAGATCTACCTGCTTTGCATCATCCTCGTGGTGGGCGTGCTCGTCTCGATCTGGCTGGTCAAGTCGACCGCGAAGCCTCTGGAAGAGCTTCTCACATACGTGGTCGAGCTCGCCCGCAACGGTGGCGAGGCGTCGGACAACGGCGTCCTGGCCCGGAAGGATGAAATCGGGGACATGGCGCGGCTCATGCGCCACGCCGCCGGCCAGGGCCCCCCGCCGCCGAAGTGGCGGGCCCGGGTCAGGGGCCCGGGATAGGCGGACCGCATCGTGCGCGCTCCCAGAAGCGTCGTCGTTCTCTTCTGTACGCTGCTCCAGCTGTGCCTGGGCACGGTGTACGCGTGGAGCTTCTTCCAGACCATGCTGGTGCGGGACTCCGGCTGGACCTTCAGCGAGACGGCCGCCGCGTTCAGCATCACGATCTTCTGCCTGGGCGTGTCGGCGGCGATTGCCGGACAGGCGCTGCCCAGGGTCGGGCCCAGGGCTCTCGCTCTGGCCGGAAGCGCCATGTTCTCGGCCGGCTACATGGTCGCCAGCCTGGCGCTTTCGCTGGATGCCCTGTGGCTCTTCTATCTGGGCTACGGGGTGATCGGGGGCGCGGGAATAGGGATGGGGTACGTGACGCCCGTCGCGACCGCGGCGAAGTGGTATCCGGACCGCAAGGGACTCGTAACGGGCATCGTGGTGATGGGTTTCGGCGTCGGAGCGCTCCTGCTCAGCAAGGGCCTGGCGCCTCTTCTCGTGGTCCGGACGGAAGGTGATCTCGCGCAGGTCTTCCTCTGGCTGGGGATCGTGTTCGCCTGCATCCTGATCCCGTCCAGCCTGTTTCTCAGCGATCCGCCGGAGTCGCCGGCGCCCGCGCCCGCCGACGGCTCGAGATCGGCGCCGCCCGAGAAGGTGGAGCCGGCCGCGCCCTACCTGCGCACTTCACAGTTCACGATCATGTGGATCGTGTTCTTCTCCAACATCGCGGCCGGCATCTCCGTGATCAGCTTCCAGTCCGAGCTCCTGCAGGAGGTGTGGGGGCTGGCCGACCCCGGCATCGGTCCCGCGGTCCTGGCCGAGTACGGCGCCACGCTGATCGCGGTGAGTTCCGTCTGCAACGGCGTGGGACGGCTCCTCTGGGGCTCCCTCTGCGACCGGCTGGGACAGGCGAGCGTATTCCGCATTCTGCTCGCCAGCCAGATGGTGGTGTTCGGCATCCTCATGACCGAGTCCAACCCCTGGATCTTCTCCGCGCTCGTCTGCTATGTGCTGCTCTGCTTCGGCGGAGGATTCGCCACCATGCCGTCGTTCGTCGTGGATGTCTTCGGCTCGAAGAACATGTCGAAGATCTACGGCACGATCCTCACCGCGTGGGCCGCCGCCGGGATCATCGGACCGATGTACGTCGGCTATCTGAAGGACACCTATCCCGACCGGGCGGTCATGTACTGCTTCCTGATCGGAATCCTGCTGCTCGGGACGGGATACGTCTTCTCGTTCCTGCTGGACGGCGACCGGATACGTCTGGGCCGCCCGACGGTGGAGGGCACGCTGCGCCGGTACGGGATTCCCGCTCCGGAGGAGGGGTAGGGCTCACCCATGAGCCGGACCATCACCGTCATCCACGGAGACGGCATCGGTCCGGAGGTCACGTCCGCCGCCCTCTCCGTGCTGGATGCCGCCGGCGCGGACCTCGACTACGACGAACAGCTGGCGGGGATGACTGCGCTCGAGCGGGTGAACGATCCGATGCCGGCGGCCACGCTGGATTCCATCCGGACGAACGGGGTTGCGCTCAAGGGGCCGCTCACGACGCCGGTCGGGGGCGGCTTCCGGTCCATCAACGTCGCCATCCGCAAGGAGTTCGACCTCTACGCGAACGTGCGGCCGGTGCGCACATTCGTGCCGGGTGGCCGCTACGAGGACATCGACCTGGTCCTGATCCGCGAGAACACGGAGGGACTGTACGTCGGGGTGGAGCACTACATCGGCATGGAGGGCGATCCCCGGGCCGCGGCCGAGTCGGTCATGATCGTGACCCGCTTCGGCGCGGAGCGCGTCTGCCGTTACGCCTTCGAGTACGCCCGCCGGCACGGCCGTCGCAAGGTGACGCTGGCGCACAAGGCGAACATCCTGAAATACACACAGGGGCTCTTTCTCGACGTGGGGCGGGAACTGGCCGGCGAGTATCCCGACGTGGAGTTCGAGGACCGCATCATCGACGCCACCGCGATGCAGCTGGTGCTCAACCCGCACGGCTTTGACGTGCTCGTGATGGAGAACATGTTCGGGGACATCCTGAGCGATCTCATGGCCGGGCTGGTGGGCGGCCTGGGCATGGCGCCCGCCGGCAACATCGGCCGGGGCGTCGCGATGTTCGAGGCGGTCCACGGCTCGGCGCCCGACATCGCGGGGCGGGGCATCGCCAACCCGACTGCGCTCATGCTGGCGGCGTGCGCCATGCTCGACCACATCGGGCAGCGGGAGACCGCCGCCCGGATCCGCGGCGCCATGCAGAAGGTGCTGAATCAGCGCCGGACGGTGACCGGCGACCTTGGCGGCACCGCATCCACGCAGGAGTACGCGCAGGCGGTGATCCGGGCGCTGGACTGAGATTGACGATCCCCGGGGCGGAGATGGTCGGCCGGCCTTCCGCCCCGGGGACGATTCGCAGGCCCGTCCCTACCTCTGTCGTTCGCGCACCTCGCGCACCAGCACGCTGCGGCTCACCGAGACCTCGGCGGCGCTGCCGAGTGCTTCCGGCCGGACCCTGGACCAGTCGCGCACGATGCTGACGATGCGCCCGGTTGAGCGGCTGGTCACGATCGCGCCTCCGGCGGCGCCGCCATTGCGGTCCAGGGTCGCGAAGCCCTCGGGGCCGGCCAAGGTCACGCGCTCGAGCTCGTCCGCCCGCCCCTCCGCGACGGGAACCGCAAACAGAAAGCCCGCGCCGCCGTGGTCGACCCTGTCCGGCGCGAAACTCATCGAGAACATGCGTTCTCCCGCCGCGTCGACCCCTTCCAGGCGGTATGGACCGGGTGACGTCGGAAGCTTCACCGGCGTGTCCCACTCGAAGACGGGTTCCAGGCGCAGTTCCCCGTCCTGCACTCTGCCCTAGAGCAGCAGCGTTCTTTCGACTGCCCGTCCTCCGGCGGAGGCGGGCGCCGGTGGAAGGCCCATCCTGTACTCGAGGGCCTTCGTGAAGCTGAAATCGCTGGTCCACGGCGGGTCGCAGTAGGACATGAAGTCCCGATAGCGAGCTGGACTGATCAGCCTGCCGAAGTCGCCTCCGGTGCTGAAGTCGACGCCCCAGACGCCTGTGTACGCGCCGGTGTACGGGTAGTCCGGATCTGGCCCCCCGGCTCCACAGCCCGGAGCGTGCCGGAGGGTGAGGTTGTGGCCCAGTTCGTGGGCCAGGGTGCTGCCGAAGGGTCCGTCGCCGCGATAGACCCCTGCGACGTGTGACAGGGTCAGGCCGGCCCATCCGCCGATGTACGCGACGCCCGAGAAGCCCCACGAGAAGGGATAACGCGAGGCCGGCCAAGCCAGGATGCCGTGGTAGTACTCGTTGGTGCCTCCCGTTTCGATGAATCGAAGCAGGTGGATTTCGTCCAGAAGTCCGACGCCTCCCTCCTCCACCGTATCGGCTTGCGTAGTGTAGGGCTCACGCACCTTGATATTCAACTCGGAGAGCGGCAGCAGAACCTGGGTCTCCTCCAGCGCCGCGTGGGAGTTGCTGGCGGCCATCTCCTTCACCAGCGCGGCCACCGCTTCGTTGTCGCCCTTGCTGACCTGGGAAGAAAAGGCGACCGGGACGAGCGTTACGTCCATTGCGGGCAGCGTGCGGACGTCCAGCGCCTTGCGACCCGTCGCGGGAATGCGCATCTGGCTCCCGGTGAGCGTCGACAGGGTGCTGTCGGGGTCGATCTCGACCACCATTTCCAGGCCGGGCTGCAGGACGGAATCGGGAATCATGGCGTTGAAGGAGGCGCTCAGGCTGCTCTCGTCCACCCTTCGCGGAAGCCCGGAAGGCGGCGTCAGGTCGGCAACATGAATCTCCTCGTCGTCGAGGTAGAAGGTGGCCCGCGCCGCCGGCCGGTACGAGTTCAGGAAGTCGGCGGTCACGAAAACCCGAAGCAGCGCCGCGCGGTCCGCGACCAGCGGCACCTCGCCGCCGTAGGACTGCGCGGCCTGGACAAGATAGGCGGCCTGCGCTTCGACCTTCAGATCCGGGGGGTTGACCAGCACCAGCGGGTCGCCGGCGGCGGGCGTCATGCCCTCGAAGCAGGGGTTGGCGTCGCAATCATCCGCAGGCGTGGCCGGCAGTGAGTCGAACTGGATGTACTGCGAGACGCTGCCTTCCCGGCGGGTCACCGTAACGAGTCGGCTGAGCGTGTCTCCCGCGGCGATCGACACGACCGCCGAGCGCGGCTCACCCCCGCGGGCCCCGAACACCACGCGCATGTCGAACGGGGCTCCTTCCCGGACGGCGATGCCGACCTGGGCCGGTCCCTCGGCAAGCGGGTCTTCGCTGTCCGTCCTCACGGCTTCCAGGGTAAGCGGGAAGGGGTCGGTCAGATTGCCCTCCAGCCACCCCGTCCCAAGTCCAGACATGCCTGCGAACAGTCCGCGGGGCAACTCCGTCAGCGAGTTCCCGTAAGCCGAGAGGAACTCGAGGTCGGGCGTGCCGTCGAAAAACCCCTCCGGTAGTGCGGTCAGGCCGTTGTTCTGCATCCAGAGCGTGTCCAGGCTGGCGAGGTCGTCGAACACACCGTTCGGCACCTCGGTAACGCGGTTGTTCGAGAAGCTCAGGTAGTGAAGTTCCGAGAGGTCCTCGAATACGCCCTCAGGGAGTTCTGTCAGCCGATTCCGGGTCATGCTCAACCTCTCGATGGCGGCGAGGTTGGCGAACGCGCCGTCGGGCAGTGCGGTCAGTCGGTTCGCCCCGATGAACAGCTCCTCGAGTGCGGTGAGGTTGTCGAAGGCTCCGTCGGGCAGGGCTCCCAGCCGGTTGCTGGTGAAAAACAGCTCGGTCACGCTGGTGATGTTGTCGAAGACGCCCTCGCGCAACTCGGTCAGGCGGTTGCCGGAGAGCGTCAGGTACTCCAGGCTGGTCAGATCGTCAAACGCGCCTGCCGGCAACGCGGACAGCAGGTTGCCGGACAGGTCGAGCGCCTTCAGCTCGGACAGGTTGTCGAAGACACCGTCGGGCAACGTCCCCAGCGCGTTGTCCTCGAGCCAGAGGGTATCGAGGGCCGTCAGGTCGGCGAAGATCCCCTCGGGCACGGTGGTCAGCCAGTTGTCGTCCAGATAGAGCTTCTTGAGCGCCGTGAACCCGCTGAAGCTGCTGCCGGGGAGTGCGGTCAGCGCGTTGTCCGAGAGATCGAGGTATTCCAGTCCGGTGAGCGCCGCGAAGACACCCTCCGGCAACGCGGCCAGAAGGTTCTCCTCGAGATTGAGGGTATCGAGGCTCGCGACCTCGGCGAAGACGCTGTCCGGCAGCTCTCTCAGGAAGTTGTGGCTCAGATCCAGGAATGCGAGGCCGCTCAGCCCGGCGAAATCACCATCCTTGAGGGAGGTTATGCGCTCGTCCTCCCCGTCGGCTCCCGCCATGTCCATGAACACGATGCCCGTTCCGCCGGGACCGGGCGGCTCGCGCGTGCACCCGCCCGTCTCGCCGGCGCGTTCATGCTCATCACCGTTTGCATCCGCACAATCGGCGGCCGCCGGCGAAGGGGTATCCTCGTGCGGCCCACTGAGGTCGAGGCGCCTGAGGCGAGCCAGCAGCCCCGTGCTCACCTGTGCGCAGTCCGAACGGTTCGTCGCGGCCATGAGCGCGTCGCGAACCTGCGGAGTCCGACCGCAAACGCCGTCGGTCGACGAACGACTCACCGATGCCTGAACCACGGCGCTCAGGTCTCCCGCCACGACCCTGATCGTGGCCGTTCCCCCGGCGACCGCCGTCGCCAGGCCATCCTGGTCCACGGAGATGACCGATGCGTCTTCGCTTGCCCACGTGAACCGCGCGGGGAAGACATTGCCGTGCTGGTCCAGCACCGTCACCGTGAGTGCCGCCGTCTCGCCGGGGACACCGAGCTCGACCGTGGCCGGGGAGATCGAGAGCGAAGCCGCGCGCGGTGGCGCCGGTTCCGTGACGTCCTGGACGTCGCCGCATGCCGTCAATGTCAGGAGGGCCAAAGCGGTGGCCACTTTCTTCGGCTGATACTGATACAGGCTCACAATACATTCGCCTCGATTCACTGGGTGTCTCATTCGACTCCTTGTGGAGCCTGTATTTTGGCGGACCTCCGTCGGGCGTCTCCCAGCAATTTCTGCCCAGGGGGAATCGACGATACCCGTATTCTCGGCACCAACGCAAGGGGCGCCATCTTGCCGTAAAGGGCCGGTGGGGGCATCCTTTCGCGGCGGCACTGCCGGTGCATGAGCCCGGCCGAATGGCCGGCGCGACGCTCCGACAGGACGACGGGGAATCCATGGGCTTTCGTGACTCGATCACAGACGAAATCCAGTGCTCGCGGTGCGGCGAACGCCGCGACCGCAGCGATGTCGACCGCCTTCTGTGGTGCGTCGGCTGCCGCGTCCGTGCACGGCTGATCGCCACCCGGAGGGCGCGCATCGCCGCGACCGTGCTGGCGGTGATCGTGGCGGGCTACATCTGGGGCCTCATCCGCCCGACCGACGTGGTGATCGGCGGCTGGATCGCCACCGTCATCGCGGCCTACTGGATCGGGGGCAGGCTGGCGCGCGAGATCTTCTACGGCATCGAGCGCTCCAACCGGAAGCGCTATCCGGGCAGCGGGAGCTGAGGTAGCCGCAAATCCCGCCGATGGACGCCGCGCAATGCGGTCTCGGAGTCAGTCTGCTTTTTCATTAGGTTCCCTTCGCATCTGAGATACCCTCGGCGACCAAGGCACCCTTATGGCAGAAAGATTTCAGGGGTTCGACTTCTACGATCTGGACTCGGCGCTCAGCGAAGAGGAGCGGATGATCCGGGACGCCATCCGCGAATGGGTGGAGGAGGAGGTCATCCCGATCATCGGCGACGCCTATTACGAACGCAGGTTCCCGCGCTCGCTCATCCCCGGGCTGGGGGAGCTCGGGGTCCTGGGGGCCAACCTGCCGGAGGAGTACGGCTGCGCCGGTCTCAACAACGTCGCCTATGGGCTCATCATGCAGGAGCTCGAGCGTGGAGACTCGGGATTGCGCTCGTTCGTGTCGGTGCAGGGTGCGCTGGTCATGTACCCCATCCATGCCTTCGGCTCGGAGGAACACCGTCGGGAATGGCTTCCCCGGCTGGCCTCGGCGGATGCCATCGGATGCTTCGGCCTGACCGAGCCCGACTACGGCTCCAACCCGGGCGGGATGATCACCACGGCCAGGAAGACCGCCGACGGCTGGGTGCTCAACGGCACCAAGATGTGGATCACCAACGGTTCGATGGCCGATGTCGCGGTCATCTGGGCGCAGACCGACGCGCCCGGCAACCCCGGGGGCATCCGCGGGTTCGTCGTGCCCACCGACACCCCCGGCTTCAGCGCGCGCGACCAGACGGGAAAGCTCTCGCTGCTCGCCTCGGACACCAGCGAGCTGGCGCTGCAGGACGTCCACGTCCCGGACGACGCGCTCATGCCGGGAAGCTCGGGTCTCAAGAGCCCGCTCATGTGCCTTACCCAGGCGCGCTACGGGATCGCGTGGGGGGTTGTGGGCGCCGCAATGGCCTGCTTCCACGAGGCGCTCGGCTACAGCACGCAGCGCGTCATGTTCGACACCGTGATCGGCGCCAAACAGATCCAGCAGGTGCGCATCGCGGACATGCTCACGGGCATCACCCAGGGGCAGCTCCTGGCCCTGCAGGTCGGGCGCCTGAAGGACGAGGGCAGGGCCACGCCGCAGCAGGTATCGCTGGCCAAGCGGGCCAACTGCCACATGGCGTGCGAGGTGGCGAGGGAGGCCCGGCGGCTGCTGGGCGCCAACGGCATCCTGGTGGAGTATTCCGCCATGCGCCACATGGCCAACCTGGAGTCGGTCTACACCTACGAGGGCACGCACGACATCCACTCCCTCATCCTGGGACAGGCGATGACCGGGCTGTCGGCGTTCTAGCAGATCCTGGGCGAACTTCTGCCCGGGCATTCGAGTGGCGATGTATCCGTGCTGGATCGCGATGCTCTGCGTTGCGGAACCCTTGACCCCCTGCGCGCCGCGGCACAGGTTTCCTGCCCGGCGCGACATTGCCCGCCTCGCTAGCTCAACTGGTAGAGCAACTGACTCTTAATCAGTAGGTTCGGGGTTCGAGTCCCTGGCGGGGCATCGGAGTTTTCGAAGAGCCCTTGGGGAAGACTCCCCGGGGGTTCGTTCTCTTCGGCTCGAGAGAGGCACCCGCCTCACCTGCGAAACCCTCAGCCGTCCCGGGACCCGGAGAACCAAGTGCACTCGCGTCTGTTCGACCCGCGCCGGAGACTCGCCGGCCGCCCTTTCGGCAGCCTCCTCTTGCTACTCACCGCGCTCGGTTGCGACGCCGGGGACGAAACGCCGGGCGGGGGCGACGCGGTCGATGCTCCGGCGGCGCAGCTGGTGGAGCGTTCCATCGCGTTTCACGACCCCGGTGGAGTGTGGGGATCGCGAGCGATCGAGATGGTCTGGTTCGGCACCGGTTCCGACGGCGGCGAGCGGGTTTCGGTGGAACTCGGTTTCGGTGCGGACGAGAGCGACTTCGCTCTCTCCGGCCGATATGCCGGTGCAAGCATCGAATACGAGACGACCCGGGAGAGTTGGTCGGCGAGCGTGGACGGCCAGCCTTCGCCGGACGAAGAGACTCGCGCGCGCATGCGTCTCGACCGCGAAGCCGGCATGTTCTGGCGCAGCTACTACGGCTTTCTCGCCGGCCTGCCCATGAAGATTGCGGATCCGGGCGCCCGCCTGGACCCGGAGGTGGCCGAGACGACGTTCGAAGGGCGGGAGGTTCATGCGGTGCGGGTGACCTACGACCCGGACGTGGGCGGCGACATCTGGTACTTCTACTTCGATCCGGCCACCGCGGAACTCGTGGGCTGCCGCTTCTACCACGACGAGAGCGCCAACGACGGCGAGTACATCACCTTCGAGGGGCGGGCCGAGGGAGGCGGGTTGCGCCTGCCGCGCTATCGCGAGTGGTATACCAACGATGGCGACCGCTTCCTCGGCTCGGACGAGATCCGCTCCGTCAGGGTGCGCTGAGGCGCCCCTCGCCCGAAGCGGTCCAGCGGGCCCGGCCCTCGCCGATGTCCAGCAGGGTTCCGTAGCCGGCTGAAAGCTCCGCCAGCCGGCGGAGGATCGACGCTCCGAGCTGGCCCGGGGCTACCTCCGGGTAGCCGCGCGTTTCGAAGAAGAGGCCCCCCGGTTCGCCTTCGTCGAGCACGACCGGCGTGAACACCGCTTCGCGAACTCCGTCCCGTCCGATGGTGAATGTCGCCACCACGCTCTGCCAGGTCTCGGGCGGATAGTTCCCGATCTCCGTCCTGCTGTGAAAGATGAAATTGCCGAGACCGTAGAGGATGAGCCCTCCCCGATATTCCTCCATGCCGGAGAGGCGCGGTTCACCGTGACTGACATGGAGGTCCGCTCCGGCCTCCACCGTCGCGCGCGCCCAGTCTTCCTGCCAGCCGGGTTCCGCGTCGACCTGGTAGTGCTGGTAGGCGATGACGAAGTCCGCGTTCGCGGCGGCTTCCCGGACCCTGTCGAGGTTGCGGTCCCACGCGGCTTCATCCCCCGGCGGGAGCATATTGACGCCGGGGGTGGTTTCGGTGGCGGCGGCATCGGGCGGTGAGTTGACCGTAGCCAGCGCGACCACCCCGACCCGTAGTCCGGCCACGTCCCGGAAGGCGGGCGCGATCGCATCCGCCAGCGTGCGCCCGGTTCCGGCGTGGGTGAACCCGCGCGCGGCGGTCTCTTCAATGGTGGAGACGATCCCGGCGTCCCCGTAGTCCCAGGAATGGTTGTTGGCGAGCGAGAGAAGGGTGACGCCGAGTTCCGCCAGGTAGTCGAGCACCTCGGGCCCCGCCCCGTGGAAGAACACGTCGTCGCGGGTGGGCCGGCAGTCGCAGCCGGGTCCCGCCACCGCCACCTCGAGGTTGGTGAAGACCGCGTCCGCGGAGGCCAGGATCGGCGCCACCGTGGCCAGCGGCGCCTCCAGGTACTGCCGCGGGTCGTGCTCGATGAGCGCCTGGCCCACCACGGCCAGAGTGACGGACGGCCCCGGCGCGTCGGATGGCGGTCCGTCCGCGGGCGCGCCACAGGCGGTCGGCAGGCCCGCGGCGATCAGAATAAGGGCGCGTTTACGGTTCACTCCGGTTCCTCTCGTACTCCCGGTACCGGGACAAGACACGGGACCGGCCCCCTCGCACGGGAGGACCGGCCCCCTGGGCTCCCTTCGCCGGGAGCCCGCGTCTCGAACCGGGAACTACATCGCGAATACCGACCTGCCCCGCGAGAACGTCTCCAGGATCGGGATGAACTCCAGGTTCTCCGGGTCCGCGGTCAGCGGGTTCTCGTCCAGGATCACCAGGTCGGCCTGCTTGCCGACCGTGATCGAGCCCTTGGTGTCCTCCTCGAAGTACTGGTAGGCGCCCCCGAGGGTCACCGCGTGCAGCGCCTGCATCACCGTCAGCCGCTGATGCGGCCCGAGGATGTGCCCGCTGCGGGTCTTGCGGTTCACGGCGATCGACACCAGGCGCATCATGTGCGGCGGGACCACCGAGGCGTCGTTGTGGATGGTGAAGTTCACCCCCCGCTCCAGGGCCCAGCCCATCGGGCTGGTGTTGTTGCCCCGATCCTCGCCGAAGCTGATCCGGTGCCAGTCGCCCCAGAAGAAGGCGTGTGCCGCGAAGAACGAGGGCACGATGTTGAGCTCCGCTGACCTGTCCAGCTGGTCTGCGCGCATGAGCTGGGCGTGGATGATGACGGAACGGTGGTCGGGCATGGGATCCATGTCGGCGACCGCCTCGTCCACCCCGTCGATCATGAGATCCATGGCCGCGTCGCCGTTGGCGTGCACGATGATGGGGATGCCCGCCTCGATCAGCTGGTCCGCCTGCGCCTTGTAAACGACGGGGTCCATGACGCCGTACGCAACATAGTCCGGCGGGGCGCCCGGCGGTCCCTCCTCGTACGGAATCGTGACCCAGGCCGTGCGCCCCTGGGGGGAGCCGTCGAGCATGAGCTTCACCCCGGCCACGCGGAAGCCGTTCTCGTATCCGCGCGTGTAAGGCACGTCCGGGACCTCGTTGGGCATGGCGCGATTGCGGACGAAAGCCGCGACGTCGGCCTTGAATGGCTCCCGGGCCGCCGCCTCCCGGAACATGTCCGCCTGCTCCGAAGCGGTCCCGCCGTCCTGGATGGTGGTCGTCCCGTGGCTCAGGTACACGTCGATGGACCGGCGGATGAGCTCATCCATCTCCTCCATCGTCGAAGGGGTGCCATAGCGGTCGATGGCCAGCAGCCCGCGGGCGGTCTCCTCCAGCACGCCGTTGGGCTCCATCGAACCCGCGATGCGGCGCACATGGCCGCCGGGCGGGTCGGGCGTGTCGGCGGTGATGTTGCTGACCTCGAGAGCGGCGGAGTTGGTCGTGGTCAGGTGGCCCGACACGTGCGTGAGGACGATGGGGTGCTCGGTCGACGCGCGGTCGAGATCCTCGCGCGTCGGGTGCCGGCCCTCCTCGAGCAGCGAGTCGTCGTAGCCGCGCCCGGTCACTGCCTCGCCGGCAGGGATGTCGTGTTCATCGATCCACGCCCGTACCTTGCGCACGAGGTCGTCGATGTTGTTGACGTCGCCCACCGGCGGCGGGTGCAGCCCCAGGGAGGTTTGGTCGCGGCCCGCGCCCATGAAATGGCCGTGCGAGTCGATGAACCCGGGCAGGAGGGCGTTGTCGCCCAGTTCCACCACCCGGGTCGACGATCCCTGAAGAGCCATCACCTCGTCCATCGATCCGGCGGCGACGATCGTCTCGCCACGCACCGCGACCGCCTCCACGGTGGGTTGCTGCGGATCCATGGTGACGATGTTGTCGCCGTGGAAGATCGTGTCCGCGGGCGGGCCGGCATCCTGGCTGCAGGCGGCCACGCTGGCGACAAGGGCGACCGTGACAACGGCGAGGGGTTGGTTCGACCTGGTCATTACTCTCTCCACGGCTATCAAGGGGACGAGTGTCCGGGCAGCGTACGCCCCGGCGTTGCGTCCCGTCAAGCTGCGGTCGAGTCTGCCGGGCCGGTTCCCCGCCGGCACCATGCGCGGCCCTCGCCGGCATCGTTTGCGAGCACCGCGGAATCGTCCATACTACATTCTCCCGGGCCCCGGACCCGCAGAATGAATCCCCGGGACGTTGAATCCCATCCGGACCGGTGCTTCCGTGCCGGCCCCCACTCACACAGGCATCGGCGGCTCCGGCAGGGCCGGCCGACTGGAGAGGCTGGACATGGCCAAGAGAAGAATGACTCCTTCCGAGGCGCTGGTGGAAACACTGGTCGCCGAAGGGGTGACAGATGTTTTCGGGTTGGTGGGATCGGCCTTCATGGATGCCCTGGATCTGTTCCCGGACGCGGGCATCCGGTTTATCCCGGTGGCCCACGAGCAGGCCGCCGCGCACGCCGCGGACGGGCTGGCGCGGGTGACGGGGAGGCCTCAGGCCTGCATCGCCCAGAACGGCCCCGGCGCGGCCAACTTCGTCTCGGCGATCGCAGCCGCCTTCTGGGCGCATTCCCCTGTCGTGGCCCTTACGCCTGAAACCGGATCACTGGGCATCGGCACGGGGGGCTTCCAGGAGCTCGACCAGATGCCGATGTTCGAGGCCCAGACCGTCTTCCAGGTCCGCGTCAACCGTCCCGAGCGCATGGGCGAACTGGCCCGGCGCTGCTTCTACCGCGCCAAGCTCGAGCTCGGGCCCACCCAGCTCAACATCCCCAGGGACTATTTCTACGGGGACATCGAAGAGGAGATCTTCGCAACGCCGACTCTGGGCGCCGGCCGTCCGCCCCGGGCCGACATCGAGGAAGCGGTCCGGATTCTGAAGGGCGCCCGCTATCCCGTCATCATCTCCGGAGGAGGGGTGTGCCAGGGCGACGCCATGGGGGAGGTCGGGGCGCTGGCCGAGCACCTCAGCGCCCCGGTCGTCAACACCTACCTGCACAACGACACCTTCCCCTACAGCCACGAACTGGGGTGCGGGCCCATCGGCTACTGCGGATCCAAGGCCGCCATGCGCACCATCGCCAAGGCCGACGTCGTGCTGGCGCTGGGCACGCGGCTCGGAGTGTTCGGGCTGCTTCCCCAGTACGACATGACCTACTGGCCGGAGGACGCCACCCTCATCCAGGTGGACCGCGACGCCAGGCAATGGGGGATGAGCAAGATCCCGGCGCTGTTCTCGGTCGCGGACGTGAAGGAGTACGCGACCGAGTTGCTCGAGGAACTCCGCAGCGCCCTCCCGGCTCCGGGCCGCAACGAGGAGCGCATCGCCGATGTCGCGCGCGAGAAGCGCGCCTGGGACGAGGAACTGGAGAGCTGGTCCTCGTCCACCAGCGCCTTCATGCATCCCCGGCGCTTCCTCTGGGAGTTCACCCGGGCGCTTCCCGGGGATGCCCTCGTGACCACGGACATCGGCAACACCTGCTCGATCACGAACGGCTATCTCCGATTCAACGGCCCCCGCCAGCACCTCGCGGCGCTGACCTGGGGGAACTGCGGCTTCGCCTACGGGGCCGCGCTGGGCGCCAAGGTCGGCAACCCCGCCGCGCCCGTGTTCGCCATCCAGGGAGACGGCGCCTGGGGCATCAGCGGCCTGAGCGAGGTCATGACGGCCGTGCGCGAGGACATCCCGGTCATCGCCGTCGTCATCAACAACCACGAGTGGGGCGCCGAGAAGAAGAACCAGATCGACTTCTACGACGATCGCTTCGTGGGCACCAACCTGCGCGCCAACCCGGACTTCGCGGAGGTGGCGGAGGCGATGGGGGCGAAGGGATACAGGGTCGACGACTACCGCGATGTGCGGGACGTGGTGCGCGATGCGCTCGCCAGCGGCCAGCCCTGCGTCATCAACGCGGTGGTCGAGGGCGGCGCGAGGGTGCTCGCGGAGCCCTTCCGGCGGGACGCGCTCGCGATGCCGACCCGTCATCTGGAAAAATACGCGCACCTGAGCCTGAGCTAGAGGCGCGGGCCGGGCTGGAACACGTCGAATTCACCGGGCTTCCGGCACCATCCGGAGCGAAAGGGAGGACAAATGTCCGATACCCAGGCGTTGCTGGCCGACTACGACGTCCAGGACGTTATCGAGAAGGACAGGAAGCACCTCTGGCACCATCTGTTTCAGCACAGCGTCCTTGAGAACCAGGATCCACAGGTGTTCGTCGAGGGCGAAGGCGCGCGCGTGCGCGATATCCACGGGAAGGAGTATCTCGACGGCGCCTCGGGCGGCGTCTGGTGCGTCAACGTGGGTCACGGGCGCGAGAGCATCGCGAGAGTGGTGTACGAACAGTTGCTGCGCCTGCCCTACTATGCGGGCGTGGTCGGCACCGTCCCCGCGGCCCAGTATGCGAGCGCGCTGGCGGAATGGCTGCCCGAGCTGGACCACGTCTACTTCGCCAACAGCGGATCGGAGGCCAACGAGAAGGCGATCAAGATGGTGCGCCAGATCGCGCATCTGAACGGGACCGGGAAGTACAAGGTCCTCTACCGGGACCGGGACTATCACGGGACCACCATCGGCTGCCTGGCGGCGAGCGGACAGGAGGAGCGCAAGGAGGCGTACGGGCCGTTCCCCGACGGGTTCGCGGGGATCCCCCACGCGATGTGCTATCGCTGCCCGTTCGGCAAGACCTACCCGGACTGCAACATCGAATGCGCGCGCGCGCTGGAGGACGCCATCGAGGCGGAGGGACCTGATACGGTGGGCGGGGTCATTCTCGAACCCATCACCGCCGGCGGCGGGGTCATTCCCCCGGTTGACGAATATTACCCGATCGTCCGCGAGATATGCGACGAATACGGGGTGATCCTCATCATCGACGAAGTCGTATGCGGGTTCGGGCGCACCGGTACCATGTTCGGCTACGAGCACTACGATTTCGTTCCCGACATCGTCACCATGGCCAAGGGCATGGCCAGCTCCTACGCGCCGATCTCGGCGGCGGCCGTGCGCGGCGAGGTGTTCGACACCTTCCTCGAGGATCCGAGCGAGAAGTACCACTACTTCAGGGACATCAGCACCTACGGCGGATGTACCGCGGGCTTCGCGGCCGCCCTCGAGAACCTGCGCATCATCGAGGAGGAGGACCTGATCGAAAACAGCCGCGTGATGGGCGCGTACCTGCTGGACCGCCTGCGCGAGCTGTCCGATCACCCGAACGTCGGCGACGTGCGCGGAAGGGGCCTGTTCGCCGGCGTGGAGCTGGTGGAGGACCGGACCTCGAAGACCCCGGTGAGCGAGGACGTGATGATGGCCGTCGTGAAGAAGGCCGCCGAAGAGGGCGTCCTGGTGGGCAAGACCACGCGCAGCGTCCCCGGCCTGAACAACACCGTCAACATGGCTCCGCCCCTCATCGTCACCAAGGCGGACGTCGACGAGCTGGTGGATGCGGTAAAGGCCGGGATCGAGCATGGATGCCGGGATCTTTGAGACCCGCGGCTGGCGCGCAAGACGGAACTGGCATCGATACTGAGATCGCAAGACAGCCGCGCAACACGGGAGGACAGACCATGCCTCGCAGACACCAGCCCCGCGTCCTGATTGGCACTCTGATCGTCCTGCCGGCGGCGGTCATCGCCGCGTGTGCCGTCCCCGCGCCCGTACTGGAGGTCGACACGGTCTACCTGAACGGGGAGATCGTCACGATGGACGAGGCCGCGCCGACCGTCGAGGCCGTGGCGGTCCGCGGCGACGAGATCGTCGCGGTGGGGAGCAACGCCGAGGTGGGACTGACGGCCGGTCCGGGCACCCGCGTCGTCGACCTGGAAGGCCGGACGATGACGCCGGGCTTCTACGCCCCCCACGACCACTTTCCGTGGGCGGGCGCCATCGCGGTGACGACGGTGAACCTGAACAGCCCGCCCATGGGGCCGGTGGAGAACATCGACGGCCTGGTGGACGCCCTGCGGGAGAAGACCGGCGAGACCCCGGAGGGCGAGTGGATCCAGGGGTGGGGGTATGACGACACCCTGCTGGAGGACCAGCGCCACCCCGACCGGCACGACCTGGACCGGGTGTCGACCGAACACCCTATCTACATCAGCCACACCTCCGGCCACCTGGGCGTGGCCAACACCATGGCGCTCGGGTTAGCGGGCATCACTGCGGCGACGCAGCCGCCTCCGGGCGGGGTCATCCGCCATGAAGCCGACACCGGGGAGCCCGATGGCGTGCTGGAGGAGACCGCGGCCTGGATGGTCATGGGCATCGTGCCGCCGGCCACCCGCGAGCAGAAGCTGGAGGGGTTTCGGCGCGCCGTGCAGATCTACGTGGAGCAGGGCGTGACCACCACGGTCATCACCGGGGGCTCGGCCGAAAACGTCGCCGACCTGCAGATGGCCCGGCGGGAGGGGCTCCTCTCGCTCCGGGTGGTCACCATGGTGAGCAAGGCCGCGCCCGGCGTGCCCTCCCCCGCGGAAGCGGGTGGCTTCGTCTCCGGATTCGGCGACAACCACCTGAAGCTGGGCGGCATCAAGATCGTCCAGGACGGCTCCAACCAGGGCTTCACCGGCTACTTCACCGAGCCTTACCACACGCCCTTCAACGGCGACGCCGATTGGCGCGGATACCCCGCCCGCAGCCGGGAGGACCTCACGGCCATGGTCACGGAGCTGCACCGGGCCGGCTACCAGATCGCCATCCACGGGAACGGCGACGCCGCCATCGACGACATCATCCACGCCTTCCGCGAAGCCCAGCGCGACTTTCCCCGCGACGACGCCCGCCACCGCATCGAGCATTGCCAGATGGTGCGCAAGGATCAGCTGGACGAGATCGCCGAGCTGGGCATCACGCCCTCGTTCTTCGTCGGGCACGTGTTCTATTGGGGAGACCGGCACCGCGACATTTTCATGGGGCCTGAGCGCGCGGCCGGGATCAGCCCGCTCAGGTCGTCCATCGACCGGGGCATCCGCTTCACCGTGCACGACGACACCCCGGTCACCCCCGTGGACCCGCTTCAGCTCATCTGGGTGTCGGTCAACCGCCTGACCCGGAGCGACCAGGTGCTTGGAGCCGAGGAGCGGGTCACGCCCCTGGAGGCGATGCGGGCGATGACCATCGACGCCGCCTGGCAGAACTTCGAGGAGGACCTCAAGGGGTCCATCGAGCCGGGCAAGCTGGCGGACTTCGTCATCCTGTCCGACAACCCGCTCACGGTCGATCCCCTGACCATCCGCGAGATCCAGGTGCTCGAAACCATCGTCGGCGGAGAGACGGTCTACCGACGCGTGGACTGACCGTACAGCCGGGAGACCGCCCTCACGGCCCCTGCCGGGTGCCTTCTCGGGCTCGTTTGTCCCGCAGCGCGTAAGCGAGCCCGGGGCGCAGGTTTGCGAAGGGAAAGCCCAATCCCCACAATCAGAGAACGCTCGCCCCCCCCAAACCCCTGCACGTCGAAGTGCATCCGTACGCCAACGCCTGGGAGGGAAAACGCGTCGGGGCGGCGAACCTGGCTTTCCGCCGTGCCTCGTGGGCCGGGAATCCGACTCGAGGACGGGTTCCGACCACGCAGCCGGGACGGGCGGTTCTGTCCGCTCGCTTCGCTGCTACCCGCCTGGCACGTCCCACCGGAACCGCAGTCGGAGTCCGAAGACTCCGGGGAGGTTGCTGTGAAACCCTCTATCGTTCTCATTCTCCTGTTGGCCGGATTCACTCACGCGGCCACCGCTCAGTCGGTATCGTTCGACCCGCAGCCGACCCTGGTCCTGGAGGTGGCCCCCGCCGAAATGGACGTGCGCCCGATCCGGGTGCAGGGGACCGTCACCGGGACGGTCACCGACGCGGGAACCGGACAGCCCATCGCCGCGGTCCAGATGTCGGTCGTGGGGACCGGTCTGGGTGGGCTGACCAACGAGGATGGCCGCTACCTGATCCCGAACGTGCCCGACGGACCCCAGACCCTGCGCGCGGAGCGGGTCGGGTATGCGAGCATCGACCTGGCGATCACGGTTACGGCCGACCAGACGGTCGTGCAGGACTTCCTTCTCTCGGAACAGGCCTTCGCGCTCGACGAGATCGTCGTCACCGGCGTTCCGGGCGGGACGCGCCGGCGCGCGATCGGCAACTCGGTGGGGACCATCGAGGCGGCGGCCATCACCGAGGTGGCGCCCGTCGACGACGTGCAGACCCTGCTGCGCGGGCGAACCCCCAGCGTCAACATGATGGGCGGCGGCATGGTGGGGCAGGGTCCGCGCATGCGCATCCGGGGCGCGTCCACCTTCTCGCTCAACGGCCAGCCACTCATCTACATCGACGGCGTACGGGCCAACAACGACGAGACCACGGGCTACACCTTCGGCAACAACGCCGGCGTGCGCTCGATCCTCACCACGCTGGACCCCGAGCAGATCGAGAGAATCGAGGTGCTCAAGGGTCCGGCGGCGGCGACGCTCTACGGGACGGAGGCGTCGCGCGGCGTCATCAACGTCATCACCAAGCGGGGCCAAGAGGGCGGCGCCCGAGTCGACATCATGGTCCGCCAGGGCGTGAACTGGATGGCCGACCCGCAGGGCAAGGTGGGCTACGACAACTACTGGACCGACCCGTCCAACGGGCAGATCCACACACTGAACATGCTGGACTACCACGGGGGGCTCGGCAACGAGATCTACACCCGTGGGTCCGTCCAGGCGTACAGCGCCAGCCTGAGCGGCGGCTCGGCGGACACCCGCTACTTCCTTTCGGGGACCTATGCGGACGAGACCGGGATCCTGAACTACAACTGGCAGAAGAAGTTCAACCTGCGCACCAACATCGAGACCGAACTCTCGGAGAATCTCGGTCTCGCCGTGAACATGGGGTACTCCAACTCGAGGGACCGCCTGGTCCGCGACGGCTTCGGGAGCATCACCGAGGGTGTCGAGTTCGGGAGCCCCCGGCTCCTGCCCGAGCACTGGTGCCGGTCGAGCAACAACAGCTTCGGCTGCGAACTCCTGCACGGGTACAACCGCTACGACATGCCGGTCAGGGACGAAACCAACTTCAACCACCAGTACCTGAACCGGTTCACGGGCGGCCTGACCTTCAACCACGAGGCGCTCGGCTTCCTCACGACCCGGCTCACCTCGGGCATCGACTTCACCGGCGAGCAGAACGTGGCCTTCCGCGAATTCCAGACCAGCGACACCGCGGTGGTGTCGCTCGGCGCGAACAACCGCAAGGGCTTCCGCAACGAGGGGCACTTCACCCACTTCCGCACGACCACCGACTTCTCGACCACCGCCAACCTCAACGTTTCTTCAGCGCTGACCACGTCCACTTCGCTGGGCGTTCAGTACTACACCCGCACCACGACCTTCCTCTCGGCCACCGGACAGCAGTTCGCCGGCCCCGGCCTGAGCACCATCACCTCCACCTCGATCCCGGGCGTGCCGGCCAACAACCGCATCTCGGACAACACCCTCGGCACCTACCTGCAGGAGACACTGGGGTGGAATGACCGCCTCTTCCTGACCGGCGCCGTGCGCGTGGACAACAACAGCGCCTTCGGCAACGACATCAGGTTCGTGACCTACCCGAAGGCGTCGCTCTCGTGGGTGATGAACGAGGAGGGCTGGTTCCAGGACGGCGCGCCCTCGTGGCTCAGCACCCTGCGGCTGAGGGTGGCATGGGGTGAGTCGGGCGAGCAGCCGGCGTCGTTCTCGGCGCTGCGCACCTGGGCCGCGGTGACCGGGCCCCGGAGCACCGCGGGCGTGACGCCCAACACGGTCGGGAACGAAGACCTGACCGCCGAGGTCGGCCAGGAGACCGAAGTCGGATTCGACGCCGATCTCCTCGACAATCGGCTGGGTCTCCAGTTCACGTACTACAACAAGCTGACCAGGGGCGCGATTCTCGAACGCGACCTGCCGCCCTCCGGCGGGTTCACCGGAGCCCAGTTCGTGAACGCGGGCCAGATCACCAACTCGGGGCTCGAGCTCTCGCTCAACGCCCAGCTCGTCGAGACTGCAGGCCTCAGCTGGGACGTCGGCCTCAACTTCTCCAGCAACAGCTCGGAGATCCTGCAGCTCTCCGGCGAGGCTGGAGACACCACCATCGTCTTCAACAGCTGGAGCTCGATGGAACACCGGGTGGGCCATCCGCCCTACAGCTGGTTCGGTGTGGACGTGGTGAGTTCGGACCTTGACGCCAACGGCAACACCGTCAACGCCCAGTGCAGCGACGGGCGGGGCGGCACCACGCCCTGCTTCGACGCCGGCGGCACGACCATCGCGCCGCGCGTCTTCCTGGGCCGGGCGATCGCGCCCTACGAGCTGTCGCTGACCTCCGACATCGCCGTCGGCAGCAACCTGCGCTTCCACGTCCTGATCACCTCCGAGCAGGGCCACAAGCGGTTCGACAACACCCTTCGCCAGCGCTGCAGGCTCTACCGGGTGTGCCGGTCGAACCACCATCCGCAGGAGTGGGATCCGATCATGAAGGCGACGGTCGAGAGCAGCGACCAGATCATCGACTCGTGGGTCAACGACGTGAGCTTCATCCGGCTCAAGGCGGTTTCCATGACCTACGACCTGCCGGAGCAATACCGCTTCGGTTCCAGCCGCGCCGTACTGCAGCTCGCGGCCCAGCATCTCTTCACCTTGACGGATTGGACCGCTTCGGACCCCGAAGTGATGTTCTCGAGCGGCGGCAGAGCCTTCATGGCGCAGAACAACCTGCCGTTGCCACAGCAGATCACCGCTTCCGTCCGCTTCAGCTTCTGAGCCCGACAAAGAGGAGATGATCATGCATATCAAGACGATTCAAGGAATGACCCGGGCTTTCGCATGCGTCGTGCTGCTGGCGTTTTCCGCCGCGTGCGACGTGGACAGCCTGCTCGAAGTGACCGACCCCAGCCGCCTGCTCTCGGAGAATGTGGAAATACCCGCCCAGGCCGGCGCTCTCATGAACGGGCTCGAGGCCGACTTCCTGTGCGCCCACGGCGCGTTTCTGGTCGTGACCGCCAACCTGAGCGACGAGCTCGAAGACACCAATGCCGGCGGCGACAACTGGTCGCTGGACCGTCGCCGCCCCCAGGGCCAGAACGCCTGGGCCGACAACGACTGCACCGCTGGCCTGCCCTCCGCGTACGTGCCCGCCTCGCGCGCCCGCTGGGTGGCGGACAACCTGGCAGGCCTGCTGGAGAGCTGGAGCGATGCCGAGGTGGCCATGCGGAGCCAGCGGCTCGCCCGAGCCTCGCTGCTGGCCGGCTTCAGCCTTTCCATGCTGGGAGCCGCGCACTGCTCGATTGCCTTGGACAGCGGCCCGGAGATTTCCGCAGTGCAGGCCTTCGCCGAGGCGGAGCAACGCTTCTCGAACGCGCTTCAGTATGCCCAGAGCTCCGGGGCGGGCGACATCGCCAACGCGGCGCTGGTGGGGCGTGCCCGGGTGAAGCTGTACCAGGGGGACGGCCAGGGTGCGGTCGCCGACGCCAGGCAGGTGCCCGAGGGCTTCCGGATGGAAATCTATCCTTCGGACTCGCCCAACCGGCTGAACAACCGCATCTGGGCCGCGAACCTGTTCAACTTCAACTTCGGCGTCGCTCCGTGGACGCGGGAGCTGATGACCGGCGGCGTACCTGATCCGCGCACGACGACCTACGACACCGGCCAGAACACCGGCTGGGCGCCCGGCAACGTCTGGGGCCAGAGCAAGTATCCGTCGGCGAGCTCGCCGATGCCGATCGCCCGCTGGGAAGAGGCGCAACTCATCATCGCCGAGGTGATGGGCGGCGACGAGGCCGTGCGCATCATCGACGGGCTGCGGGACGCACACGGATTGCCGCACTTCATGGGCATGGGCGATGCCGAGATTCGCCAGGCGGTTATCGACGAGCGGCAGCGCGAGCTGTGGTTCGAAGGCTTCCGGGCGTACGACATTCACCGCCTCGGCCTGCCGCTGGTTCCCGCTCCCGGCGAGCCGTACCAGCTTGGCGTCAAGGGCGGATCGTACGGAGACCAGACCTGCGTCCCGATCCCGATCATCGAGACCTTCAACAACCCGACGATTCGCGGAGGAGCCTAGCCGACAACGCGAAATCCGCAGCCTGCTGATGCCAGTCCGGCGCGGTTCGGGACGATCGGCTTGACCGGGTCGATGTGACGTTCCTCGACGAGTTGAGGCATCGGGCGGGGAACCGGCGCAGGCGGGTCGTGTTCCCCGAAGGCGGGGATCCGCGAATCCGTGAAGCGGCGCTGGTCGCGGCCGCCAACGGACTCGCGGATCCCCTGCTGGTCGGCCCCGCCGGCGAGCTGGAGCGCCAGCTCGCCGGCGATCCGCGCTCACGCGCCGTCCGGGTGGTTGACCCGACCGACCCGGCCCGGGCGGAGCGCCTCGCGGCCGTCCTCGGCGGCCTGAAGCGCTTCCGCGACCTCCCCGGCGACGAGCTTCGCCGGCGCGCCGCCGACCCCCTCTATCATGCCGCGCTCATGGTCGGCGCCGGCGAAGCCGACGGCGGGGTCGCCGGGGCGGTCCACACCACCGCGGCGGTGATCCGGGCCGGGATCCACTGCGTCGGCCGCGCCGAGGGGACCACCACCATCTCCTCCTCGTTCTTCATGGTGGTCCGGCCCTTCCGCGGCCCGGAAGCCGAGGTGCTCACCTTCGCCGACTCGGCCATCGTGCCCGATCCCACGGCGGAGCAGCTCGCGGAGATCGCGAGGGCGTCGTGCCGTGCGCGCCGGCGCATCGTAGGCGACGAGCCCCGGGTGGCGTTCCTCTCGTACTCGACCCGCGGAAGCGCCGAAGGGCCGTCCGTGGAACGGGTGCGGGACGCTCTGGCCCGCTTCCGTGAGATGAGCCCGGACACCGCAGCCGACGGCGAGCTTCAGGCCGACGCGGCCCTCATCGAGGCGGTCAGCCGCCGCAAGCTCCCGGCCTCCCCGGTCGGCGGGAGGGCCAACGTGCTCATCTTCCCCGATCTGGACGCCGGCAACATCGCCTACAAACTTGTTCAGCGGCTCGCCGGGGCCGAGGCGCTGGGTCCGATCGTGCAGGGGCTCGCGGGTCCCTGGTGCGACCTCTCCCGGGGCGCGTCCGTGGATGACGCGGTCAACGTGGCGTGCATCACATCCCTTCTGGCGGACTGACCCGGTCGGCCCGCCCCCTCACCCCAGGCAAGGACGCCCTCCATGGGTTTCGACGAACTCATCAACCAGTACATGCAGCCGGTCACGGACGCGGTCGCCGGCTTCATCTTCTACGCCGTGCCCATCGCCGGCGCCCAGGTGCCCCTCATCGTGGCGTGGCTCATCGCCGGCGGCGTGTTCTTCACCCTGTACCTGCGCTTCATCAACGTGCGCGGCTTCAAGCACGCGCTGGACCTGGTCAGGGGCCGCTACACCGATCCTTCGCAGCCGGGCGAGGTCACGCCCTTCCAGGCGCTCGCCACCGCCGTGTCGGGCACGGTCGGCATCGGGAACATCGCGGGGGTGGCGGTTGCGATCTCGCTGGGCGGGCCCGGTGCCACGCTGTGGCTGATCATCGCCGGCCTGCTCGGAATGAGCACCAAGTTCGCCGAGTGCACGCTGGCGGTGAAATACCGTCACACCAACCCGGAGGGCTCCGTCAGCGGCGGTCCCATGTACTACCTGCAGCGCGGCCTCGAGCTGCGGAACCTGCCCCGGGTCGGCCGCGGCCTGGGAATGTTCTACGCCGCCGCCATGGTGTTCGGCTGTCTCGGTATCGGCAACATGTTCCAGTCCAACCAGGCCGCCGCCATCCTGATCGAAGTGACGGGAGCCGGAGGCAGCTTCTTCAGCGACAAGGCCTGGCTGCTGGGGGTTTTCATGGCCGTCGCCGTGGCGATGGTGATCGTCGGAGGGATCAAGAGCATCGCACGGGTGACCTCGAAGCTGGTCCCCTTCATGGCGGTGCTCTACGTGCTCTCCGCCCTGGCGATCATCGGCATCAACGCCGAGCGGCTGCCGACCGCCATCGTCCAGATCTGGCAGGGCGCCTTCTCGCCGGAGAGCATCGGCGGCGGCATGATCGGGGTCATGATCATCGGATTCCGGCGCGCGGTCTTCTCGAACGAGGCCGGCCTCGGCTCCGCCGCCATCGCCCACTCGGCGGTGCAGACCGACGAACCGTGCACGGAAGGCTTCGTCAGCCTGCTCGAGCCGTTCATCGACACCGTGGTCATCTGCACGATGACGGCGCTGGTCATCATCACCACGGTCTACGATCCCGCGCTGGCCGATGCCGGCATCAACGGCATCGAGATGACCAAGACGGCCTTCGAGAGCACGCTCTCCTGGTCGCCCGTGCCGCTCTCCGTCGCCGCGGTGCTGTTCGCCTTCTCGACCATGATTTCGTGGAGCTACTACGGCCTGAAGGCGCTCACCTACCTCACCGGCGAGCACCGGTCGGTGGAGGCCGGCTTCAAACTGTTCTTCTGCGGCTTCGTCGTCCTTGGCGCCAGCATCAATCTCGCCGCGCTGATCGACCTCTCGGACGCCATGATCTACGTGGTCGCGATTCCCAATCTCCTGGGGCTGTACCTGCTCGCGCCCGTACTGAGGAAGGAGGTGCTCTCCTATCGGGAACGGCTCGGGCGGTATTGACCTGGGGGAACGCGGCGGCGACCCGGATCTCTCCTCGGAGCCCACGGCAGTCGTCCGTCATTTTGCCACATCCACAGCTTCAAAACGCTCTCAGGAGAAACATGATGCTCCGGAACATCCTCGCCGCCATCGTCGGCTACATTGCCATGGCCGCCGCGCTCTTCGCACTCTTCTCGCTTCTCTGGCTGACGCTGGGGCCCTCGCGCGCCTTCCAGCCGGGTTCGTGGGAGGTATCCGGCGGCTGGGCGCTCGGCTCGATCGTGCTTGGGCTCGTGGCCGCGTACATCGGCGGCCGAGTCTGTGCCAGGGTGGCGCGCGATGCCAGGGCCGCCACGATTCTGATCGCCATCGTGATCGTGCTCGGGGTGGTAGCCGCGCTTATGCCGATGGAGATGGCGGCCGGGCCGCGCCCCGACGACGTGTCGATGATGGAGGCGACCGCGGGCGCCCGGCAGCCGGCATGGGTCTCGTGGCTCAACCCGGTGATCGGCGTCGTGGGCGTGTGGTTCGGATCGAGGAAGTTGCGGGCGTAGAAAACCCGGCGCGATCCCGCTCCGGCTCGCCCGGGCCGACCCGCCTGCCTGTTCCGGACGCCGGGCCGACCCGCCTGCTCAGTCCGGACACCCGGGCCCGCGTCCCGCTCGCCTACTCCTCGAGCACGAGGCCGAGACCCGGCAGATCCACCCCGTGCGCCTCGACCCGCCAGTGCTCCCCGGGAGAGAGCGGCGCAAGCGCGGTCATGGTCCCGGTGCTGACGACACACTCGCCCGAGGGGTGAGGCGGATTCTCGAAGCGGGGCCGCAACCGGGGGACGAATTCGAGCGCGGCGCGCGGATGGCCGAGCACGGCGCTTCCCCGCCCCTCCGCCACCGGTTCATCGTCCCGGGAAAGCCGCACCACGAGCCGGTCGAGTCGTTCGACTCCTTCCGCAAATCCGGGTGCGGCGCGATGCACGCGGGGGCCCACTACCAGCGCTCCATGCAGCGCGAAGTCCGCCACCGAGTCCGCGGGCGTGAGCTGCCAGCCGTAGTGGCAGTCGACCACCTCGAAGCCCAGCGCCATCCAGCGCGGCCGGGGCCAGTCCGCCGCGTCCCCTCCCGCCTCGATGCCGAACACAACCTCGACCTCGATGCGCGGCGCGCAGAACCCGGCCAGCGACAGCTCCGCGACGGGCGCCGCGTTCCGCAGGGTGCGGTCGTAGACAGGTCCCAGAATCGGTTCGCTGAGCCCGAAGCGCGGCCATATCGCCTTGTTGGTGAACCCCACCTTCCACCCCGCCCGGCGGTAACCACGCTCCCGCAGGCGCCGGTCGAGGGCGGCGCCCACGCGGTAGGCGCCCTCCAGATCGAGCCCCGCTACCTGGCGGGTCGGGGGCGGGGTGGGGCTCTGGCGGTCGCGGGCCGCCAGCAGCGCGCGTACAAGGTCGGCTTCGGTCACGCCGCGTCTCCCCTGGCAACCAGCCCTAACCGCCCGCCAGCCGGTTGTACCTCCTCAGGACGTCGCGCAGCCGATCGTGCGGCAGCGCGTGGATGGTCCAGTCGTTGGCGCCGGTCATGGTCTCGCCCGCGACCAGCGCGTTGATCACGGCCTCCTCGGTTCCCTCCACGGTAGCGCGGAAAATGCCGTCCAGGCGGCCGTTGGGGAGCATGACCAGCGGGACCTCCCCTTCGCCGGCGACGGTCGCCTCCCGGTTCGCGGTCGAGAAGGCCATGAAGATGTCGCCCGAGCCGCCGGTGGACACGCTGCCGTTGCGCGCCAGGCCCAGCGAGATGCGGCGCGCCACCCGCTTGAGCTGGTTGGGCAGCAGGGGCGCATCGGTTGCCACAACCACGATGATCGACCCGTCCCGGTTGGCGGGCGGCGGATCCGGGGCCGCTTCGGGCGCGTCGCCCGGATCCGGCCGTTCCGGCAGCAGGTCGGCGATCTCCTGGCCCACCGGCACTCCGGCGATCCGCAGGAGGTCGCGCGAGCCGTAGTTGCACTGCACCAGCACGCCCACGGAATAGGTGGCCTCACCGACCTCCACGACCCGCGAGGCCGTCCCGATCCCGGCCTTGAACCGGTGGCAGCGCATCCCGGTGCCACCGCCCACGTTGCCCTCGACCACCGGGCCTCCGGTGGCCGACTCCATGGCCGCGATCGCGTCCTCCTCGGTGACATGCTGCCCGCGGATGTCGTTCAGCGTTCCGTCCCAGGTCTCGGCCACAACGGGCAGCGCGTTCAGCCACGCCCCATTCCCCGTCTCGACGCTCTTCGCCGCCCCGTAGCGGATGACCGCGTGGTGCACGATGCCCACGCTCAGGGTGTTGGTGATCATCAGGGGGGTATCCATCATCCCGCGGTCTTCCACCCAGGTGGTGCCGGTCATCTCGCCGTCCCCGTTCAGCGAGAACCACGCCGCGAACACCGGTGCCGGGTCGTCATTGCCGCGCGGCCAGATCGCCGTCACGCCCGTGCGCACCGGCCCTTCGCCGACGACCAGCGGGCCGCTCCCGCGGATGATGGTGGCGTGTCCCACCGTGACCCCGGGCACGTCCGTGATGGCGTTCAGGGGGCCGGGGGTGCCATCGAACGGAACCCCGAGGTCGCGCGCCCGCGGTCTGTCCGCGTCCTGGGCCGCCGCCTGCCCGCCCGTAATCAACAGCGCCGCCGCCACGGCGAACAGAGTCATGTGCTTCATGGGTTCACCTCCGATCTGGTCCCGCCCTGCTCTCCGAATCGATCCTGTGGCGCGTTGGGGTTTGGGGCCATCGACACCAGGAGAACCAGCCGCCCCTTGCTTCCGTTGCGTACCCCATGGGGCTCATCCGGCGCGGACCAGGCCAGTCCTCCCGCCGCCAGCCGACGCGTTTCGGCGCCGATCGTGAAGAGCCCTTCGCCCTCGATCACATAGTAGAACTTGGTGGCGCCCGCATGCGCGTGAATCTTTTGTTCCTGCCCCGGTTCGAGACAGTAGATGTCGCAGAACATCTGCGGCGTCTCGAAGAGGTTGACCTTCTGCATCTTCTCGGGAGAGAAGCGCGGAGCCTCTCCGGTGTGGACAAATGGCATGTTTCTTGGCCCAAAGTGGATATTCTTGTGGATAACTGAGCTTGCAGCGCGCCGGAACGCCATCCTCACCGTAGCCGGCGGAAGAGTTCACCGGCAAGGCGCGCGGCAATGTCGCGGGCGCACAGGCCAACCGTATCCGACGTCCTTCGGGTCGCCGCGCGGTTCGCCCGGGCTCGCACGAGTTCCGCCTCCGGTGCTATCTTCGGCTCTCGGCAGCACGCCCGGCCCGCGCCCATCCATCGACTGGACCCTCGAATCCGAGGATGAACCAGGTCCCGGCGGGAGGCGTGACTCGCGACTGCTACCACATGGGGAAAGAAACATGACTTGCTCTGATGCCTTTGCGGCGCGCGTAAGGCTGGCGGCTCCATTTCTGGGACTGGCGCTCCTCTGGGGATGCGCCAGCGACGCAAGCGATGACACCGAGGGACCCGACGTGACCAATCCGCTGATGAGGCCGGCCGAACTCGCCGAAACCGCACCCGACATGTACCGCGCCCGCTTCCAGACCAACGAAGGCGTGTTCGTGGTCGAAGTGCACCGCGCGTGGGCGCCAAACGGCGCCGACCGCTTCTACGTGCTGGTGAAGAACGGCTACTTCGATGGCGTCCGCTTCTTCCGGGTGATCGAGGGCTTCATGGCCCAGTTCGGGATCAACGGCGATCCGTACGTTACGGCGGTCTGGCGGAACTACGCCATCCCCGACGACCCGGTAACACAAAGCAACCTCAGGGGTTACCTAACCTTTGCGGCCACCAGCCTGCCCAACTCGCGCACCACGCAGGTTTTCATCAACCTGGTGGATAACACCAACCTCGACGGGATGGGGTTTGCTCCCGTGGGCCAGGTGGTCGAGGGGATGGATATCGTGGACAACATCTATTCCGGGTACGGCGAAGGCGCCCCGCAGGGCAATGGCCCTCTTCAGCAGAACATCCAGGCCAGCGGCAACGCCTACCTGACCGAGAACTTCCCCGAGCTCGACTACGTGGAGCAGGCCACGATCGTCGGAGGGTAGCGGCGACCCACACGCCGAACCCTTCTCCGGTCGCGATCCGGATCCCCGCCAACGCTTCTCCGGTCGTCAAGAGAGCCCCGCGACCTTTCTCCGGCCGCGCACCGGCCCGTTTTGACACCGGGAAACCCGGACCGTAGTCTGTCCGTTGGGCAGGTGTCCCGGTGTCCCGCACATCTGCCACGGAACCCCCACAGGAGGCCATGCATCATGCGTTCACCCTGGAGAATCACGCTGGCTGCGGGTGTGCTGGCTCTCTTCCTCGCGCCTCCGCTCGAGGCGCAGGAAAACGGCCGCATCACCGGGGTCGTAACGGAGTCAGGCTCGGGCGGACCGGTCTCGGAGGCGCAGGTCTACCTTCCTGACCAGGCGCTCGGCGGACTCTCCCGTGCCAACGGGCGCTACCTCATCATCAACGTTCCGCCGGGAACCTACCTGGTGCGAGCCGAGCGCATCGGCCTCGGCTCCGCCGAGCAGGAGGTCACAGTCGGCGCGGGCGAAACCGTCACCGCCGACTTCGTGCTGGAGGAGCTTGCCCTCGGCCTCGACGAGATCGTGGTCACCGGCACCGCCGGCGCGGCCCGCCGCCGCGAGATCGGCAACTCCATCGCGCAGATCAACGTCACCGAGCTGCCCGACAAGCCCGTCGACATGGTCGACCTGCTTCAGGGTGCGGCGCCCGGCCTCGACCTGAGCGCGACCGGCGGCGAGCTGGGTGTGGCTCCCGCGATTCGCCTGCGGGGCAACTCGAGCGTCTCGATGAGCAACAACCCCATCATCTACATCGACGGGGTGCGCATGCGCAGCGAGCCGCTGGCCCACGTGGCGGCTCCGGACCACCGTGGCATCCGCGGGTCGAACACCTCCAAGACGCCGCTCAACTCGATAAACCCGAACGACATCGAGCGCATCGAGATCATCAAGGGGTCGGCCGCGACCACGCTCTACGGCACCGAGGCGTCCGCCGGCGTCATCCAGATCTTCACCAAACGCGGATCCGTGGGGGCGCCCCAGTGGACGATGGAGAGCCAACAGGGCGCGGTGTGGAGCCGCAAGTTCGGGAACTATCCGGACTCGCCCTTCCCCTACCTGCGCATGGAGCCCTTCCTCAAGACCGGCCACAACCAGCACTACATGACGTCGGTGCGGGGCGGGCTGGAGAACCTGCAGTACTTCGTCTCGGGCTCCTTCTCCGACCAGGAGGGGTACCTGCCCAACGAGTTCAGCAGCGAATGGATCACCCGAGGCAACTTCACTTTCACGCCGCTGCCCAACTTCCAGATCCAGTGGAACACCTCGTATTCGACCGAGTCCGCGCAGCAGCTCTCCCAGAGCAACGCGCAGGGACTGGGTCACAACGTGTACCGGGGCAAGGCGAACTACTTCACCGACGACTCTCCGGACGTGATCGCGGCCAGCGTGCTCGCTTTCGACATCCGCCATACCATCGACCGCTTCACCACCGGCGGCACCTTCACGTACACGCCGATGGCGGACCTGACCAACCGCTTCACCATCGGCTATGACTGGCTGCAGCAGGACTCGCGCAACCTGCGTCCCTTCGGGTTCCGCTTCCGACCCAGGGGCGCACTGCTCAACCACCACTGGCAGAACCGCCTGATCACCTTCGACTATGTCGGCACATACAGCTTCAACCTGATGGAGGGAATCCGCTCCAACTTCTCCTGGGGCGGTCAGGCCGTGGGCGACGACGAACACACCGTCGAGGCCTGGGGCGAAGGCTTTCCGGGCGCCGAGGAACCCACCGTGAACTCTGCCGCCGAGACTCAGGGATTCGAGACGCGGCAGAAGGTCTGGAACGCGGGGTTCTTCTTCCAGAACGTCTTCGACATCAATAACAAGTACTTCATCACCGGCGGCGTCCGCGTCGACGGCAACAGCGCCTTCGGCGAGGGCTTCGGCCTGCAGGTCTATCCGAAGGTCAGCGCCTCCTGGGTCCTCTCCGACGAGGAATTCTGGGATCCCGGGATGGGCTCGCTGAAGCTGCGCGCCGCCTGGGGGAGGTCGGGACGCGCGCCGGGCGCGTTCGACGCCGTGCGCACCTGGGAGGCCGCGGGACTGAACGACCGGCCCGCCTTCCTCCCGCAGAACCTGGGCAATCCGGACCTGGGTCCCGAAGTCACCACCGAGCTGGAAGGGGGGTTCGACGCCTCCTTCGTCGACGATCGGGTGGCGGTCGACTTCACCTACTATCATCAGCGGACCACCGATGCGCTCTTCGCGGTGCTGCAGATCCCGTCCAACGGCTTCCAGTCGAGCCAGCTTCAGAACATCGGCGAGCTGAAGAACGAGGGCTTCGAGGTGTCGATCAACGCCACGCCCTACCGGAGCGCCAACTACGAGTTGAACCTCGGGCTCAACATCTCCACCAACAAATCCGAAGTGCTCGACCTGGGCGGCGCGCAGCCCTTCCAGGCCAGCCAGGGCACCTGGATCATCGAGGGAGAGCCGGTTCCCGTGGTGCGTGATGACTACGTCGCCAATCCCGACGAGATCGCGGATCCGGTCCGCGAGCGGAACCACATCTACGGCCCCAACTTCCCGACCCACAACATCGGTCCCAGCACGAGCCTGCGTCTCCCGGGCGGGATCTACATCTCGGCGGCAGGCGAATTCAAGGGCGGCCACTACCTGCGCGACTCCAACGTGCACCCCGGCGGCATCAGCCGGGGCGGCAAGATGCCGCTCTGCTGGCCCTACTACGAGGACAAGGCCAACAACACCAACATCACGCTCCTTGACAGCACGCCCGCACTCTGGCGGGCCCGGTGCACGCCGAGCCTGATCGACTCCGGCTACCTGACCTGGGACGCGGATTTCTTCCGGCTGCGCAGCCTCAGCGCCCAGGTGCCGGTGGACTTCGCGTTCCCGGACCGGATCAGCAGCGCGCTGCTGACGCTCGCGCTCAACAACTCCTATACCTGGAAGAGGATGCCCTATCTCGATCCCGAGATGCGCGGGAACCAGGGAGGAGTAGACCTCGCGCAGGCCATCGCGGCCCGCAACCCGACTCCCATCAGCTTCCGGGCCTCGCTCCGGATCCAGTTCTAGAGGAGGGCGGACGATGACCACGACCTACAGACGGCAGACGGTTGCGGCGCTCCTGCTGGTGGCGTTTGCGGGGGCTTGCGAAGTGACCAATCCCGGCCCGGTGCAGGACAAGTTCCTCGACGACGAAACCTCGCACGCGGCGCTGGTTCGCGGAGCCGAGCGCATGGTGCTCGAAACCGCAAATTTCGTCTTCTACACCACCTCCGTTATCACGCGGGTGCTCTTCCCCGGGGGTGACACCAACTCCCACAGCCCGCGCATTCAGGGAGGCTCGCTCCCGCCCGAAGACGTGAACGGGGACTGGAACAACGTGCAGCAGGCACTCTTCATCGCGAAGAGCGCACTGGAGAGGGGTGTGACCGGCGAGAACCTGGCCCAGGCGCACATCTGGGCCGGCTACACCTACCGGATTCTGGGCGAGAACTGGTGCCAGTGGCTGGAGGCTGCGGGCGCGCCCCAGCCCCCCGGCGCGGCGCTCGACGCCGCGGAGCAGCACTTCACGGCGGCGCTGGGCGCAGCCGCGAATACCACTCAGAGCAACGCCGCCTACGCGGGGCGGGCCCAGGTGCGGGTGGCCAAGGGCGACTGGGCAGCCGCGCTCAGCGATGCCGCCCAGGTACCTCCGAACTTCGTTTTTGCGGTGCAACCGGATCCGAATTTCTTCAACACCCGCAGCAGGGTCGGCTGGGCCAACGCCGACGAGCCCTACCGGCAGTTCACGCTCCTCTTCACCTACTTCGGTGAACAGGCCCCGCCCAACATCCGCTCGCTGCTGCCCCTCGAAGCCAGCGATCTTCCGGTGACCATCCCGGGCACAGGCTACTACGCGGAATCCGGGGATCCCCGGGTGGCGTGGCACAGGATCCCCGACCAGCCCTTCGCCAACGCGTCGCTGCAGGGTTTCGGCCAGGTCCCGTGGAGCAACTTCACCTGGCTGGATCCGGAGACTCCGATCCACCTCGGCACGGGGGCCGAAATGCTTCTGTACCGGGCGGAGGGAATGCTGCGCGACGGCAACTACCCGGGCGGCATGGAGCTCATCAACCAGGTGCGCTCGATGTACATCAGCGATCACACCGGGGAGCCGTTGGCGCCGTGGGACGCCATGAGTCTCGAAGCGGCGTGGACAGCCCTGAAGACCGAGCGCATGATCGAAGGCCTGCTCGAGGGCCGCCGACTGGTGGACCTTCGCCGCTGGGCCGCCGACGGTTCGCCGGGCGAGGCACCTTTCCCGGCGTGGGAGGAGCTGTCTCCCCTCTTCGCGGAGGCCCCGACGGCGACCTGCTTCCCAATCGCCGAGAACGAGGTGAACCGCAACCCCAACCTGGGCGGCTGAGCGAACGCGGAGAACGACTCGGGTGTCTAGGTAAAGAGTGATCTTCGTGCGCCGGAGCCGGCACGCGGAGGGCGAGGTGGGGCTCGTGTGAGAGCACTGCGGCGCGGCTCCCGGATCGATGGTGCCGGGAGCCTGCGCTGGTTATTATGCATGGTTGGCATGGACTGACTCCCTCTGGAGGGCTGGACGATGAACTTCATCACGGGTAAGCACATCCCCAGGCGAACATTCCTGCGCGGAGCCGCGGGCGTGGCGGTGGGACTCCCGCTTCTGGACGCCATGGTTCCGGCGGGGGGCCGCTGGAGGGAGGTGAAGGCGGCGGTCGACAAGACGCGCCTGGTCGCCATCGAGATGGTGCACGGGGCGGCGGGCTCCAACGACTGGGGCGCGACCCAGCACCTTTGGTCGCCCGCGGAGCTGGGCCGCAGCTTCGACCTGAGCGCGAGCGCGCTGAGTTCGCTCGAGCCCTACCGCGACTACCTCACCATCGTGTCCAACACGGACTGCCAGATGGCGGAGGCGTTTCAGCCCAAGGAGATCGGGGGCGACCACTTCCGCACCAGCGCCGTCTACCTGACCCAGGCGCACCCCAGGCAGACCGAGGGCTCGGACGTGTACATCGGCGCGTCGATGGACCAGTTGTACGCGCAGCGTTTCGGCCAGGACACCCCCATTCCATCGATGCAGCTGTGCATCGAGAACGTGGATCAGTCGGGCGGGTGCGCGTACGGCTATACCTGCGTGTACACCGACTCGATCAGTTGGGCCTCACCCACCGAGCCGCTGCCCGTCATCCGCGACCCGCGGGTTGCCTTCGACCAGCTTTTCGGAGCGGGCGGCACCCCGGAGGAGCGCGTGTCGCGCCGGCGTGAGAACCGGAGCATTCTGGACTGGGTGGCCGAGCGAGCCGCGCGCCTCAAGACGGAGCTGGGGCTCGAGGACCAGGCGCGGCTTGAGCGCTACATGGAGAACATCCGCGAGCTCGAGCGGCGCATCGAGATGACCGAGGCGCAGAACAGGACCGGCGAGTCCCGCGAGCTGCCCGAGGCGCCGGCCGGGGTGCCGGATTCCTTCCGCGAGCATGTCGAGCAGATGTGGGACGTGCAGGCGCTCGCCTTCCAGTCCGACATGACGCGCGTCTTCTCCTTCAAGATGGGGCGCGACTCCTCGGCCCGGGTCTTCCCCGAGAGCGGCACCGACAAGCCCTTCCACCCGGCGTCCCACCACGGGGGCAACCCGGAGGCGGTTTCGGAATTCAACCTGATCAACCGCTACCACGTGAGCACGCTTCCCTACTTCCTGGAGAAGCTGAAGGGCATCGAGGAGGGCGACTCGAACCTGCTCGACAAGAGCATGATCCTCTACGGATCCGCGATGGGCGACCCGAACCTGCACAACCACAAGCGGGTGCCCTTCATCGTGCTGGGTGGAGCCAACGGACAGCTGGAGGGCGGCCTGCACCTGAAGGCGCCGGACGGAACCCCGCTGGCCAACGCGATGCTTACGCTGCTGCACGCCCTGGGGCACGAGGACATGGACGGCTTCGGGAACAGCACCGGAGAGTTCGCCCTGTCCCTGCCGTCGTCGTTGGCGGCGCAGGCCAGCAGCAGCTGACGAACCCGGATCGGCCCCTCTTCGCCGAGGGGCCGACCAGGAAAACCGCCGGAGGCGAGATGAAGGATGTACGAGGAAGTGCGCGCCCCCGCCTTGACGCGGTTGCGGCGCTGCTGGTGCTGCTGGTTGCGACCGCCGCCACCCCCCCGGACTCCCCCGTGGCCGACGCGGCCATGCGCGGCGACCTGGACGAGGTGAGGGGGCTGCTCCGGAGCGGCGCCGATGTGAACGCCCCCCAGAGCGACGGCCTGACCGCCATTCACTGGGCTGCGGACAACGGCGACGCCGCGTTGGCCAGGGTGCTGATCTACGCGGGGGCCAACCTGGCTCCGCTGACCCGCAACGACGCATACACCCCGCTGCACATGGCGGCCCGCGGCGGGCACGCCGAGGTGCTCGCGCTGCTGCTGGAGGCGGGGGCCGATCCGGCCGTGGCGACCTCCCGCTCCGGGGTCACCGCAATGCACCTGGCGGCCAAGGCCGGGAGCGGAGAGGCGCTCCGGGCGCTGGCTGCCGCGGGAGCGGAGGTCGACGCGCGCGACCATCAGTGGGGGCAGACGCCGCTGATCTTCGCGGCCGGGTTCAACCGGCTGGTGGCCGTCAACACCCTGATCGAGCTGGGCGCGGACGTCTCGCTGACCGAGAACGTGCTCCACATGCCCACCCGCTACGCGGTGGACAGGGCGGCCAGGGCGGCGCGCAACGAGGTGCTGGAGTCGTTCCGGGCGCAGTCCGACAACCCGGGCCTGTGGGCTCCCACCCCGCAGCAGGTACAGGCGGCCTCGGAGGCGGCGTGGCGGGTGCAGGCGCTTTCTCCCGAGGAGATCATCGGCAAGGCCACCGAGCAGCAGATGACCGAGAACCAGCTCGCGCTGCTCGAGACCAACGCCCTCTCGTACCACGAGATGGTGGGGAACCAGGGCGGGCTCACGGCGCTGCTGCACGCCAGCCGCGACGGCTACCGGGACGTGGTGCATACCCTGCTCGACGCGGGCGCAGACGTCAACCAGGTGAGCGCGGGCGAGAAGAACAGCCCGCTCCTGATCGCGGCCATCAACGGACATTTCGACCTGATGCTCGAGCTGCTCGAGCGCGGTGCCGACCCCAGGCTGGCCGACCTCTCCGGAGCGACCCCCCTCTTCGCCGTCGTCAACACCCAGTACGCGCCCAAGACGCGCTATCCCCAGCAGCAGGCATTCAAGCAGCAGGAGGTTTCTCACCTGGAGGTGATGGAGGCGCTGCTCGACGCGGGCGCCGATCCCAACGTCCAGCTGGACCGTCACCTCTGGTACCTGGAGTACAACTTCGCCCAGCTGAGCGTGAACATGTGGGGCGCGACCCCCTTCTGGCGGGCGGCCCACGGCACCGACGAGAAGGCGATGCGGCTGCTGCTCCAGTACGGGGCGGATTCCGGCATTCCCACCCGCCGGCCCCCCTCGCGCAGGCGCGGAGGCTACGGCGGCGGAGGCGGCGACCGCGTCGACCCGTCGGGTCTGCCCCCGGTGCCCACCGGCGGTCCGGGCGTGTTCCCCATCCACGCGGCCTCCGGGGTGGGGTACAGCGGGGGTGACGGAGCCGGGCGCGCGGGCGTGTCGCACATCCACGTCCCGAACGGCTGGATGCCCTCGGTGAAGCTGCTGGTCGAGGAACTCGGCGCCGACGTGAACGCGCGAGACCACAACGGCTACACCCCGCTGCACTTCGCGGCGGCGCGCGGCGACAACGATCTGATCCTCTACCTGGTGGAGAAGGGCGCCGACGTGATGGCGGTGAGCCGGCGCGGCCAGACCGTGGTCGACATGGCCAACGGCCCGGTGCAGCGCATCCAGCCCTTCCCGGAGACCATCGCGCTGCTCGAGGGCATGGGCGCCATCAACAACCACAACTGCGTTTCCTGCTGACCGGACGACGGGCTGCGGTCTGAGCCCTCGGAAACGTGCTTGGCCCGCTGGTGACCTGAAAACGGGTGGATCGTGTGCCCCGCGCCGCAGTCCTATCCGGTGAGCGAGCGGATCACGGTTACCCTCCCCGTCCGAGCCACGCGTCCACGGGCAGGTCGCCGGTAGTCTGGGCGTCTTCGTCAACCCAGTAGTACGGGCCGAAGGGGCGCGTCTCGGGCCACGCCTCGTCGAGGGTATCGGCTTCGTACAGCACACCGTGCTGCATCACGTATTCGATGTCCATGGTGTTGCGGATGTCGTCCAGGGGGTTCGAGCGCAGCACCAGCAGGTCCGCCAGCTTGCCGGCCTCCAGTGAGCCGATGTCCTGTTCGGCGCCCAGGAAGTACGCTCCGCCCCAGGACGCCAGGCGCAGGGCTCCGAGGGGACCCAGGCCGGAAGCCGCCATCCAGATCTCCCAGTGCATGCTGGTGCCGTGGTGCTCGCCGTGTCCGCCCAGCGCGCCGCTGCCGCCCGCCGCCACGATGTCCGCCAGCCCCTGCGCGATGAGCGGGAAGCTGTAGTCGGTCTCCGGGCGCAGCATGCGGCGGCGCAGGAAGGCGGTCATGCGCCAGGGCATCCAACGCCGCTGCTTCTCGTGCAGCCAGACATCCGACTCCGCGTACCAGTATTCGATGTTCGCCGCCGTCGGGCTGTCGAACATGAATGGATTCGAGTAGACGGTTCCGGCCTGCGCGAAGAACTGCACGGCGTCCGAATAGAGCGGAATGACGCTCATCGGGTGTTCCTGCCCGGTGTAGCCGTCCATCGCCTGGCCGAGGTTGTACTCGAGTTCGTAGCCCTCGGCCGTGAGGTTCAGATTCTTGTCCCGGGCCACGTCCGCGATCCACTGGCGCCGGTCGCGGCGGGGATGGGGGGGGTGTTTGAGGGGCACCGCGCCCCAGGTCTTGAGACGTTCGATGGCGTCGTCGGTGGCTGCGTAGTCCGACAGCTCTTCGTAGGGCAGGGGATCGCCGGTGCTGAAGCTGCGCGGGCCGATCATGCGCCCGGCGCGGATGAGTTCGGCGGTGGGGAAGGCGTTCTGGTGCCAGAGGGAGTTGTCGAGGCGGGTGGTGACGCCGTAGGCCAGGTAGATTCCGGCCTCGTAGTCGCGCAGAGGCCGGTGGCCCCGGTGCTCGCGGTTGCTGTGCGAATGCATGTCGACGAACCCGGGGACGATGGTGCGTCCGGATGCGTCGATGACCCGGTCCGCGCCCTCCGTGTCGCATTCGCCGACGCAGACGATGCGGCGGCCGTCCACCACGACCGTGCCGCGCTCCAGCACCTCGTCCTGGCCCGGCCCCGCCAGCGTGACCAGGCGCGCGTTGGTGAGCGCCACCCGCCCGGCGACCTCGCGCCGGGGCACCTCCAGCCGGATGTCGAAGGTGTCGGCGCGCCCGGCGACCACGTCGTGCCGGTAGTAGCGCGCGGCGCTCCCGAACTCGACCGTGGAGGCATCGCGCCAGCGCACGAACAGGCCCCCGGTGCGGCTCAGGCGCTCGAGCGGCAGGGAGCTGTCGCGGCGGCTGAGCGCTACCGGGCCGCCGGCGCCTCCGGTGGGCGCGAGCGGGGTCACCCAGATGTCGTTGGCCTCCTGGAACGCCAGCCAGCGGCCGTCCGGCGAAGGCGCGACCTCCTCGGCTGACTCGAGGATCATGTGCACGCGACGGTCCTCTCCTTCCCGGCGGACCGAGGCGACCTCCACCCCCGCGTTCGTGATCTCCGGATAGAAGATGCGCCCGTCCGGACCCCACGACGGGGCCACGATCGCGGTTCGCTGCACCCGCTCCGGGCCGCTGCCGGTGGGGAGGGCCACGCGCACCACGTGCGTCCCCTCCCCCCCGTCGGCCGGGAAGCGCTGCAGATCCCACCACGGGTTGTGCGTGACCGTGCGTCCGCGCAGGGTGGCGCCGGCCCCGCGCGCGACCACGATCTCGCCGCCGTCCGGGCTCCACGCCGGGTGCACGTATTCCCCGCGCCGGGCGCTGACCTGGACGGGCGTGCCGCCCCCCGCGCGCACCTTCCAGAGATGCCCGCCCCCGGTATCGTCGAGGGTGGTGAAGGCGATCCACTCCCCGTCCGGCGACCACGCCGGCCCGAACTCCTGCACGGGCGCGAAATCCTCGGGCGTGGCGCGGCGCGGCGTGCCCGAAGGCAGGTCGGCCACCCACACCCGCCCGATGGCCTGGAACGCCACGGTGGAGCCGTCCGGCGAAGCCGTGTGCCAGCGCAGGAACTCGGCCTCGAAGGGTCCGTCCTCGATGCGGAACCGGAGCCTGGCGCGCTCCGAGATGGTGCGCTGGACCCGTGCCTCGAACGGAACCCGGCGCACGTCGCCGGATGCCACGTCCACGAGCCCGATGGCCCCGCCCCCGGAGATCGCGATGGTGCCCCCGTCGGCGGACCACGCATACCCGGGCAGAACCCGCAGGCTCTTGTCGCCGCTCTCCACCGCGATGTTGATCGGGTCGACCAGCTTGCGCTCCGCCCCGGTCTCGAGGTCGAAGAGCCAGAGGGCGGTACGCGGGCCGAAGCGGTGGCCCTTGAACGACACCGTGGCGGCCGGCAGGTGGCGGGCGAAGGCGAGCCGGCGTCCGTCTGGAGAGGCCTCGGGCGCGAAGGCGCCGCCGCTCGAACGTCGACCCGCCCCGGTGCTGTACGAGGTCCCGCTCGTAATGTCGATGATGTGCCCCGTCCGCAGGTCGAACCGGCGGATCTGGTAGGCGCCGTCGAGCGCGTCCCGGTCGCGGCCCCCTTCGACGTCGTGGTAGTAGACGTAGCGCCCGTCGGGCGACACCGACGGCCAGTGCGCCCCGCCGTCGTCCACCAGCCGCGTTCCTTCGCCCCCGTCCCGGTGGTGCATCCACAGGCCCAGGCCGTTCTCGCCCACCCCGCCGCGCCCGATCGGGTCGCGGCGCACCACGATGAACTCGCCGTCCGGCGTCCACGCCGGGGTGACCGCGCGCGAGTTCAGGTCGTGGAAAACGGCCCTCGCGTTCGACCCGTCCGCGTCCATGACCCACAGGTTGTCCTGACCTCCACGGTCCGAGATGAAGGCGATGCTCGCCCCGTCCGGCGAGACGCGCGGGTGGTAGTTGACGGCCACCCCGCTCTCCTGGGTGAGCGACTCCGCCGCCCCGCCCTCCGCCGGCACCCGGTAGACGTGACCCAGCAGGTCGAACACGACCCAGGAGCCGTCGGGCGCCAGGTCCACCGACATGCGCGTCCCCTCGGTGGCGGTGAAGTCGATCTCGCTGGTCTGGCCGCGGGGCAGGCGCACGTCCCAGCCGTCCTGCGCCGACGCGGGGAAGGGGGAAGCCGCGAGGAAGCAGGCCAGGAGACCGGTAGCGGCCATCGCGACGGCCCGGGAATGGGATGCGCAGAGGGGTCGCCGCCCCAAGGGCGGGGTGGTCGTGGCGTGCATCGGAGGCCTCCGGGACCAGGGGTGGGTGGGCGTTCGCCCAGAGGTCGATAGTGCCGTTCCGCGCGACCCCCGCGCAAGCAGAATCCGGCGCCGTCGAGCCAGCCGACCAACCCGGCGGGTGGGCGGGGTGCGTTCCCTGGGCCGCGCAGCGTTAATCATGCTTGACAAGGCCCCCTCTTCCCCCGCTATTCAAGCTTGTGTCGGTGCGTCTGATTCTCGCGCCGGCGCCGCGCATGATTCGATGCGTTTTCCATCGAGGGGAGGCACGATGAGGATACTTGTCGCCGGGCTGATGGCGGTTGGCGTGACCATGGCGGGCTTCGAGCCCGGAACCTTCGGTTCCCACCTGGGGCCCGAGGGCGTGAAACCTGCGGGCGAGGTTTCGCTGGCGCTCCCGACAACCCTTGAGCGCGCGCCGCATCCCGCGCCGGAGAGCCTCACCAACGTCGTGCAGACCTACTGCGTTGTGTGCCACAACGACGTTCTCCTGACCGGCAACACCACGCTGCAGGGCTTCGAGGTCGAAAACGCGCCCGACAATGCCCAGGTTGCCGAACGCATGATCATGAAGCTGCGTGCCGGCATGATGCCGCCCCCGGGATTCCCCCGGCCGGCCGGCGACTCGCTCCTGGCCCTGGTGGAGACCCTCGAGTCCACCCTGGACGAGGCCGCGGCCCGCAACCCCAACCCCGGCAGCCGCACCTTCCAGCGCCTCAACCGCGCCGAGTACGAGGCATCCGTGGAAGACCTGCTCGGGCTCAGGATCGACGCCGGCCTCTACCTGCCTCTCGACACCAAGAGCGCCAACTTCGACAACATCGCCGACGTCCAGCTGCTCTCTCCCACGCTCATGGACGCCTATCTGAACGCGGCCGCCGAGGTCAGCCGGCTGGCGGTCGGCAACCTGGAGGTGCTCCCGAGCGAGACCACGTACTCCAAGTCCGGATACTTCTCCCAGTGGGAGCGCATCGACGGGGCGCCCTTCGGCACCCGCGGCGGCATCTCGGCCCTGCACAACTTCCCCGCCGACGGCGAGTACCGCGTGAAGATGGCCTTCGACCACACGACCACGGGGGAGTTCTTCGGCAACGTCACCCAGGGCGAACAGATCGAGATCGCCATCGACGGGGAACGCGTTGCGCTGCTGAACGTCGACCAGTTCATGCACGTGGCCGACCCCAACGGAGCGAACCAGGAGAGCCGGTCCTTCTTCGTCACCGCCGGACCGCACCAGGTATCGGCGGTCTTCCTCAAGCAGTTCGAAGGGCCGGTCCCCGACCTCATGTCACGCCACGACTGGTCGCTGGCCGACCGCCGCATCGGCGCGGACGGGTACGGCATCACCGCCCTCCCGCACATCAAGGACCTGACCATCGCGGGCCCGTTCCAGGTGACCGGCGTTTCCGAGAACCCGGTTCGGCGCCGCATCTTCACCTGCCGGCCCACCGCCCCCGAAGAAGCGGAGGCGTGCGCGCTCGACATCGTGACCCGGCTCGGCTCCACCGCCTTCCGGCGCTCGCTCACGGAGCTTGATGCGACGGAACTCATGGAGTTCTACCGCCAGGGCGAGGAGGCGGGCGGCTTCGAGACCGGCGTGCGCCTCGCGCTGCAGGCGATCCTGGCGAGCCCGGACTTCGTCTTCCGCTTCGAACCGGTGACGGGCAGCGAGCGCGACGGCAGCTACCGCATCAGCGAACTGGCCCTGGCCAGCCGGCTCTCGTACTTCCTCTGGGGCACGCCGCCGGATCAGCAACTGATTTCCCTGGCCGAACGCGGCCAACTCTCCGCCGACCTGCGGGGTCAGGTCCGGCGCATGCTTGCCGATCCACGCTCCGATGCGCTCGGCACCCGTTTTGCCAACCAGTGGCTGCGCCTCCAGGACCTGGATCTGGTGCATCCGGACCGCCTGATGTTCCCCGACTATCATCAGCAGCTCGCCGACGCCATGACGCGGGAGACGGAACTCCTCTTCATGAACCTGGTGCGCGAGGACCGCAACTTCCTCGAGCTGTACACCGCCGACTACACCTTCGTGAACGAGCGGCTGGCAAAGCACTACGGCATTCCCGGCGTCGTCGGCGAGGCATTCCAGCGCGTCGAGTACCCGGACGATCGCCGCTCCGGCATCTTCGGCCACGGCAGCGTGCTTACCCTGACGTCCGTGGCCAACCGCACCTCCCCCGTGCTGCGCGGCAAGTGGGTGATGGAGGTGATTCTGGGGACGCCTCCCCCGCCTCCCCCGCCGGGCGTGCCGGACCTCGAGGAGACGGAGGCGATCGAGGGCACGACCATCCTGACGACGCGCGAGCGCATGGAGAAGCACCGGGCCAGCCCCGTGTGCAACGCCTGCCACCAGTTCATGGATCCGATCGGCCTGACGCTGGACAACTTCGACGTGACCGGGAAGTGGCGCATCCGCGAGAACGGCATCCCGCTCGACACGCGCGGGACCTTCTACGACGGAAGCGACGTGACCAGCCCGCAGGAGTTGCTCGCGGTGCTGCTGGAGCGCCCCGAACCGCTGATCCGCCACTTCACCGCGAACCTGATGGCGTACGCCCTGGGTCGCCGGATGGAGTACTACGATCAGCCCGAGATCCGCGAGATCGCGCGCAAGGCCGCAGTCGAGGGCAACCGCATGACGGCCTTCATCGTGGGCGTGGTCGAGAGCGAGGCGTTCCAGATGAAGAGCGCCGCCACGGCGGAGGACGCGCAGAGCGGAAGCTGATCGATCGCTGGGAGAGGCGCCGGCGTCGTGCCGGCGCCGACTTCACTCCGCGGCGTCGACGGTCTGGACGTGCCCGGCCGCGGAGTAGGAGAGAATCTGCCGGTCGGCGGTCAACAGTGGTGCGTCCAGGTGTCGCGCCGTGGCCACGATGAAGCGATCAGCTCGCCCCGAGCCGCCCATCGTCTTCCACGGCCCAGATGAGCGCGTGGGTATCGAGTACGATCAACGCAAGGAGGTCCAGTCGGACGGATCGGCGGCCGGCGTGAAGGGATCGTCGTAGGCCAGCACGGTACCCCGCATCGCGCCGATGATGGAAGAGGATCGAGCCTGTTCGGGCAAGGGCGACAGGATCGCGACGGGACGGCCGCGGTTCGTGATGGTCACGGACTCACGGTCCTGATTCATCTGCTTGATCAATCGCAGGCAGCGGGCTTTGAAATCGGCTGCGCCAACGGTCTTCATCGGGGGTGCCCTCCGCTCTCATAAATGTACATAATAATATGTACAACTCGCGACGTGAGTTCATCAAGCCCGGTGGGGGACACCGGTGCAGGCGGACGCCGACCCCGGCTAGACTAGTTCTCGTCCATTTTCTGCCCGTAAGCGCAATTCTGTCAAGCCTTTAGCGCGGGATTCGGGCGGATTTGCGGGATGCTGGTGACGTGTTTGGCGGTGCGGGGCGGTGTTGGCAGGGCTCTGCCGGCCCATTGGGGCTGGGAGTCCCTCCGACTCGCTCGAGTCGGTCTCGAAGAGGAGCCGTCGA
>MPMR01000006.1 GCA_002238605.1 BD2-11 clade cluster bacterium bin43
GGCCCTGGCACCCTTGAAATCCGAACGAAACGGGTCTACACTGTGTCGGCATCGGTCCTCTGGTGTGGTGACTGTCAAGTTTGTGCGGCACATAAACTTAACAACCCCCGGAGGCCGATGCCATCTTCTTGCTGTGAGAAATCCGGGCTAGAGCGGACGGCGCATGTCAAGCTTGCCGGTCAGACGGAGAACGTCTCAACCGACATTGCCTTTCTGGAACGCGGTCACAGGGGTGGTCTGGTCGTTCCTGCCAAGATCACCACGCGCGAACGGATCGTTCAGCCCTTTGCACATCAGCGGATTCTCGATTCCGTGTTCGGGGAACAGCGCTTCCGGTCGATCTTGGTATCGGTCAGCGAAATGCAGCGACAACGGCAGACGGGAGCAAACGCCATCTGCGTGCCCGGTCCCATCCGGCTCTACCAACTCCACCTCGCGAGGCTCAGCGGCCTCTACTACCTCGATCCACCCGCCCGATACCTCGAGCGAGATGTTGCGGATCACATCACGGTAGATACCGTTGGCAGGCTATTGGGTGAGGATCTTCCGGCGTTAACGGCTTTGGACTAGAGCATCGTCAACTGATCGGGGAAGTCCACGTTTCCGGCGCGGATTCCGCGACGCCGCTGGTCACACCCGTCGGCCACTCGAAGCAATTTCAGAACCTCTCGGCCTATTGCACGTGCGAGAGGAGGCGGGACAACGTTCCCGATCTGGGATCGTATGTCCGCCCGTGTGCCCCGGAATGCGAAGTGATCTGGGAATCCTTGCAGCCTTGCGGCCTCTCTCGGGGTCAGAGGTCGATCATGATGCGGATGGCCATAGCGACCGCGGGTGAAGCTATCGAATCCACCGGTAATCGTTGGACACTGCCCATCCCATCTTAGGCGCCCGTATACATCCGGCCACCCTCCGCTCGAGACATCAACCCCACGGTGACAGTCGAGTCTGAGGTGGTCGGGAATGTCTTGCCAGCCCCCACCCTGCGGAACGTAGGAAAAGCGTTTGACGTTGATCGGCGTGACCCGAGCACGTTGGTGGTTCGGCAAATCCGGGTGCTCGGAGTAGTCCTCTGGCGGCTCAGGGAGCCCCGAAAGCACGTCACCGACGGTGCGTCGCTTTCCTGCCGCTTTGGCGGGGATCGAGAACGATACGCCCTGGTCGCAGCGTACGCAGACCATGATGAAGCGCTCGCGCGTCTGGGCGAGCCCGTAATCCGCACAGTTGTAGAAGTGCGGGAAGAGACGGTACTCCGACAACTCCTGTCGCATTAGTTCCAGATACCCTCGGCCCCGCTTCTGGCCGAAGATGGCAACGTTCTCGAAGAGCACGACTCTCGGCCGGAGTTCGCGGGCCAAACGAGCGAACTCAAGCACCAATCGATTCCGCTGGTCACCGTTGTGTGCCCCGCGTTTTTGTTTTGAGAACCCTTGGCAGGGCGGCCCCCCAGAGAATAGGGCGACCTCGCCACGCCGTTGGCCAACGATCTCCAAGAGCCTCGTTCCTGTCATGTCTCTAGCGTCGGCAACGACGCAAGGCCCCTGCAGGTTATCCGAATGCGTTTCGACCGCGCGCTCGTCAAGATCGAACGCCAACAAAGGCGTTAGACCCGCCTGCTCCAAGCCAAGGCTCATGCCTCCGGGGCCACAGAATGATTCAATGAACCCGTACTTCAATCCGAATCCTCGCTGCGGGATCGATCGATGGGAACCAGCCACACGATACCAAATAGATACCGAAAATGCAAGTTCAGCCTGCGGGGAAGGATGCTTCCGCTACGGATGTCGAGAACACCTCCGCGAAGGCGGAGACGGCCGCGTCCTCGACGGCCGCCATGGCCACGGGGCCGCCCGTGCATTCGGCGAGCGAGGTGACCTCGCGGTCGGGGATGCCGCAGGGGACGATGGTCGCGAAGTAGTCGAGGTCCGGCTCGACGTTGAGGGCGAACCCGTGCGAGGTGACCCAGCCCGAGGAAACCCGGATGCCGATGGCGGCGATCTTGCGCCCCCCGGTCCAGACCCCGGTGAGGCCGTCCGCCCGCCCGGCTTCCACGCCGAACGCCGCCACCGTGCGAATGAGCACCTCCTCCAGATCCCTCAGGTAGCGGTGCAGGTCGCGGCGCCCGGGGGCGAGCCGGAGGATCGGGTAGCCGACCAGCTGTCCCGGCCCGTGGTAGGTGACGTCCCCTCCCCTGCCCGCCTCGAAGAGCTCGATACCCCGCGCCCGCAGCTGGTCGTCGCTGGCCAGGACGTGGTCGCGGTGGGCGCTCGACCCCATCGTGAGGACGTGCGGGTGCTCGAGCAGGAGGAGCTGGTCGGGGATCTCGCCGGCCGCGCGGCGGCGCACCAGGTCGGCCTGCAGGTCGAGGGCGCGCGCGTACCCGACCAGTCCCGGGCGGGTGACCTCGAGGGTCGGCTGCTTCAGCGCCGCGGGAGACAGGGCGGGAAGGTCGTGGCGGCTCGTGGATGAATCCGCGCGAGCGGCGGGGCGCCGGGCGGACGGAGGAGACGCGGAGGAGGGCGGCACGGCGGGCGCGGGCCGGTCAGGCGTCCTCGGGGAACTCTGCCAGGGTGGTCCGCAGGTCGGCGATGAAGCGGGCGGCGTCGGCCCCGTCGACGATGCGGTGGTCGTACCCGAGCGAGAAGAACGCGCGCTTGCGGATCGCCATGGCGTCCTGGCCGCTGGCCGGATCGGTCACCACCACGACCCGCTTCTCGATGGCGCCCGTGCCCAGGATGGCGGCGGTCCCCTTGGGGATGATGGGCATGCCGACCACGGTGCCCAGCACCCCGGGATTGGTGAGCGAGAAGGTCGCCCCCTGGATGTCCGCGGGGTCGAGCTTGCGCGACCGGGCGCGCGCGGCCAGGTCGGCGATGCGCCGGGCGATGCCCACCAGGCTGAACTCGTCCGCGTCGTGGATGACGGGCACGATCAGGCCGGGGTTGAGGTCGACCGCGATGCCCAGGTTCACGTTGCCCCGGTAGATGACGCTGCGGCCGGACACGACGGAGTTGACCATCGGGTAGTCGCGCAGCAGCCGCGAGCAGGCCCACGCGATGAAGGCGGTGTAGCTGACCCGCGCCCCGCGCGCCATCCACGTCTCGCGGTTCCGCCGCCGAAGCTCGTCGATGCGGGTGAAGTCCACCTCGATGAAGGAGTGGACGTGGGGCGCCACCCGCTTCGCCACCACCATGTGGTCGGCGGTGAGCCGGCGGATCTTGTCCATCGGCTCCACCCGATCGGCGGAGCGGGCGCGGAACTCCGGGTTGCGCACCTCTCCGTAGAAGGTCGCCCACAGCTGGTCGGCGCCGAGCACGGGACCGGGGGCGGCATCGGGAGCGGCGGGGGGGGGGGGGAGAGGGGGCGGTCGCGTGGCCGGTGGCCGGGGCGGGCCCGGCGGCGGCCGCAGCCGCAGCGTCCTGCTTGCGGGCCTCGATGAAGTTGAGGATGTCCTGCTTGGTCACGCGCCCGGCGTGGCCGGTGCCGGCGACCTGGCCGATGTCGACCCCGTGCTCGGCGGCGATGCGGCGCACCACCGGGGTCGAGCGGCGGCGGAGGCGTTCCTCCGCGGTCGCGGGGGTGGAGGGGCGGTCGGCGGGCGCGGGGGAGGGGTCGGTCGCGGGGGCGGGTTTCCCGGCCGGTGCTCCGGCGAGGCCCGCGGTTGCCGCGGCGTCAGCCGCTTCCGCCCGGGCCGCCTCTCCGGCGGGCTCGCCCGCCACCTCCGTCGACGAAGCCCCGCCCGCCGGCGCGGGCCCCGCGTTGCCGGGCGCGCCCCCCCCTCCCCCCCGGCCCGCCTCTCCGGCGGGCTCGCCGGCCACTTCGGTCGACGAAGCCCCGCCCGCGGCCCCGTCGCCTGCCGCGCCTCCTGCCGAATCGATCACGCCGACGATGGTCCCGACCTCCACGGTCTCCCCCTCCGGGACCGTGATCTCCACCAGCACCCCGCCGGTGGGAGACGGAATCTCCGCGTCGACCTTGTCGGTCGAGATCTCGAGAATGGGTTCGTCCACCTCGATGCGGTCTCCAACCGCCTTCAGCCAGCGCGAGACCGTCCCCTCGGCGATCGACTCGCCCATCTGGGGCATCGGCACTTCAATGCGGGACACGACAGACACTCCGTTGCTTGCGGCGGCGCGTTCGGGCTTCGGCGCCCGTCATCGGCAATACCCTGGACATCGTCAGTACTCTACAAGATAGCGGCACGCGGTGACGATATCCGACACCCGGGGCAGAAAGTAGTCCTCCAGCCCGCCCGCGTAGGGGACGGGCGAATCGATCGCGGTGACGCGCAGAATCGGCGCGTCCAGCCACTCGAACGCCTGCTCGTTCACGCGCATGGCGATCTCGCCGGCGATCCCGCCGGTGCGGGTGTCCTCGTGGACGATCAGCAGCCGCCCGGTCTTCTTCACGCTTCCGGCGACCGCTTCGTCGTCCAGGGGCAGCAGGGTGCGCAGGTCCAGGACCTCGACCGCCACCCCGTCGTCCTTCTCCAGCGCCGCGGCCGCCTCCAGGCTCGTATGCACCATCGCGCCATAGGTGACGATGGTCACCTGCGTGCCCTCGCGCGCGCACCGCGCCTTGCCCAGCGGCACGGTGTAGTCCTCCGCCGGCAGCACCTCCCGCAGGTGCGGCGCCCGGTAGAGGCTCTTGTGCTCCTCGAAGATGACCGGGTCGTCGTCGCGGATGGCCGACTTCATGAGGCCCTTTGCGTCGTAGGCGGTGGCGGGGTAGACGATCTTGAGCCCGGGCGTGTGGAAGAAGGCCATCTCCACGTTCTGGGAGTGGAAGGGGCCGCCCCGGTTGCCCCCCCCGACGGGGCCGCGCACCACCACCGGGACGCTCCCGCTGCCTCGATAGCGGGAGGTGGCCAGGTAGTTGGTGATGACGTCGTAGGCGGGAGAGATGAAGTCCATGAACTGCATCTCCACCACCGGGCGAAGTCCCATGTGGGCCGCTCCCGCGGCGGCCCCGGTGAAGCCGGCCTCCGAGATCGGGGTGTCGATGACCCGTTCGGCGCCGAAATGGTCGAGGAAGCCGCGCGTCACCTTGAACGCGCCCCCGTAGACGGCGATGTCCTCCCCCATGAGAAAGACGGAAGGGTCGCGCTCCATTTCCTCGAAGAGGGCTTCGCTGATGGCTTCGAGCAGCGTCACCGGCTCCCCGCGCAGGGTCCTGGCGAGGTGTTCCGGCCTGGAGTTGCTGGTCACGGCCCGGCCCCGGTCATGTGGTGGACGCCAGGGCGAGCCCGCGTTCCGGCGGCTCGAGTCGATACCAGGGGGGAGTGCCCGGATCGCCGTCGTAGACGCCTCCGAGCGCGTATTCGTCGGCGGGAGGCGACTCCCCCAGCGCCTGCTCGCACGCCGACCGCACCGCGGCCCGCGCCCGGCGCTCCACCTCGTCGAGGTCGGAGGCCCGGGCGATGCGCTCTTCGATGAGCCGGACGCGGAACCGGGCTGCGGGGTCGGGTGGGTGCTCGTACGGGTGTCGTTCCCGGTCGGCCCCGGCGGCGCGGAGGGCACGTCGCGAGACCGGACAGCCTCGGGCCTCGACCAGGGTGGCGCCCTGCCCGGAACGCGCCCGCGCGGCCGCCTCCTCCACCGCCCGATGGACGGCCAGCACGTCGCCGCCGTCCACCGACGCGCTCGCGACCCCGTACCCGGCCGCCTTCTGCGCGAAGCCGCGCGCCCGCGTATGCACCCCCGTCGAGGTCTCGGTTCCGGCCTGAACGACCACGATCAGGGGACAGCGCCGGGCGGCGGCGAAGTTGGTTCCCTCGTGCCACGCGCTGGTGGAGGTTTCGTCCTCGCCCGAAAAGACCAGTCCGACCCGGTCCTCGCCGCGCAGGCGAAACGCCAGGGTGACCCCGGCCATGACCTCCACCATGGTGCCGGGAAGCGCGGCCGGACCCACGAGCCCGCGCTCGACATCGATGGGACACATCCCCGGCTCCCGGCCGCGGCCCGGCGCCGAGCCGCATGCGAGATGCTGTCGGAAGAACTGGAGCGGGGTCCCGCCGAACACGAAGAAGGCGCCCGCATTGTCGGGGGTGGGCGCGACCGCGTCGCCGGAACCGTCGCTTGCGGCACGCAGCGCGCGCGCGGCGCCCGTCGAGACGGCTTCGTATCCCCGTCCGCAGCGGATGGCCGCGGGAACGCGGCCCTGGTCGCGGAGGCTCTTCAGCCGCGTGGCGGCGGCCCGATGGAGGGCGAGCGCCCGATAGAGGTCGACGGCATCATCGCGCCCGGCCACGGTCAGCGTCGAGCGGTCCCGGGTCAGAGTCCGTTGGGCGGGGGAGGTGTCCCGTCCGGCGGCGGGTCGCCTGGGGGCGTGGTCTCGCCCGCGGCGGGCACTTCGACCGGGACGGCTTCGTCCGCGGGGGCGGCGTCCTCGAGTCCGGGAAGGACCGGAGTGGGCGCAGCCTGCTGCTGGCTCTCGCGCAGAATGGAAGTCGGCGCCGTGGCCCGCGACGACATGATGGACAGGACCAGCGCGAGCAGCATGAAGATGCTGCCCGTCGTCCAGGTGGTGCGCGTAAGCACCGATGCGGCCTGGCGGCCGGCGAGAATCCCCTCCGTCGGGCTGGCCCCTCCGCCCATGGCCGCCAATCCGCCTCCCTTGCCTGCCTGGAGGAGGATGACGACCCCGAGGATCAGGCCATCCAGTACGAGTAGGAACAGAAGAAAGCCATACATGCGTCTATATCCGGCTATTTCGCCCGGTTCGAGGAATCGGCGTAAACCATCGTCCCGGCCCGCTCCACTGTCAAGCGGCTCCGGCCCCGGTCACGGCTGAGCGGCCTCGGCGATGCGGGCGAAGGAGTCGGGGTCGAGGCTCGCTCCGCCCACCAGCACGCCGTCGATGTCGGGAGAGGCGAGCAGCTGCGCGGCGTTCCCGGGATTCACGCTTCCCCCGTAGAGGATGCGCACCGAGGAGGCGCGCTCCTCGCCCCAGGCCTCCGCCAGACGGCGCCTCAGGATTCCGTGTGCAGCGGACGCATCGGACGGGGTCGCGGTTTCACCCGTGCCGATCGCCCATACCGGTTCGTAGGCGGCCATCACGTCGTCCCCGGGGGTGAGCACCGCGAGTGCGGCGTCCAGCTGACGGATGATGACCTCTCCGGCCCGGCCGGCCTGGCGCTCCTCGAGGGTCTCGCCCACGCAGAGGACGGGAACCAGCCCCGCATCGGCGGCGGCGCGGGCCCTGACGGCCGCGTCCCGGTCGCTCTCGCCGAACAGGTGGCGCCGTTCGGAGTGACCGGCCAGGGCGTGGGTGGCCCCCGCCGCGCGGGCCATTGGGGCGGAGATCTCCCCGGTGAAGGCGCCGTGCGGCTCGGGGTGGATGTTCTGCACGCCCAGCTGCACGCGGGGCCGCCGGGGGAGGGCGGACTGCGCCGCGGCGAAGGAGATGGCGGCGGGAAAGATCAGGATGTCGGGTTGGGTCCCGGACCACGAGGGGCGGAAGGCGCCGAAGAACCGGCGGGCGTCCTCGGGCGCGTGGTACATCTTCCAGTTCCCGGCGATGACCGGTTTCCTCATGCGGCCTCCAGCTTGTTTGCGCGGCCTCAAGTTGTTTGCGCGTCGGTCCCGTCCTGCGCGCGGCGGGATCTGCGCGGCGTTCCCCTACGCGTCCGAGAGCGCCTCCACTCCGGGGAGCGTCTTCCCCGCCAGGAACGCCAGCGAGGCGCCCCCGCCGGTGGAAACGTGGGTGAAGGCGTCGGCGAGCCCGGCGGCGCGCACCGCGGCCGCGGAGTCCCCTCCCCCGGCGATGGTCAGCGCCCCCGACGCCGTCGCCACGGCCACGGATCGTGCGACCGCGGCTGTTCCGGCGGCGAACGGGGGCATCTCGGATACGCCCACGGGCCCGTTCCAGACGATGGTGCGGGCCTGCTCCAGCTCGCCTGCGAACAGGCGCCGGCTCGCGCTCCCGATGTCGCCGATGCGGTCCTCCGCTCCGACCTCGGCCCGCGGCACTTCCCGGGTGGTCGTGACGGCGTCGATGCGGGGCGCGACCACGCAGTCCACCGGCAGCATCAGGCGGTCGCCGGCGCGGTCCATCAGCCGGGCTGCGAGATCCACGCCCTCCTCATCCACGAGGGACCGGCCGGTCTCGAGCCCCAGCGCCCGGAAGAAGGTATTGGCCATGGCGCCGCCGACCAGCACCCGATCGGCCCGCGCGAGCATCTTTTCGATGACGGCGATCTTGTCCGATACCTTGGCGCCCCCCAGGACCGCCACGAAGGGCCGCCCGGGACTGTCCAGCGCTTCGCCCAGAACGCGGATTTCGCGCTCGAGGAGCAGCCCCGCCACCGCCTCCCCGCCCCTGGCCCGCATCGCCAGGGCCAGGCCGGCGGTCGAGGCGTGCGCCCGGTGCGCCGTCCCGAAGGCGTCGTTCACAAAGTGGTCGCCGAGCGCGGCGAAAGTGGCGGCCAGTTCGGCGTCGTTGCCCGTTTCGCCCTCGAGGAAGCGGGTGTTCTCGGCCACCAGGATCTCGCCGGGAGCGAGGGCGCGGGCGCGCGCCAGCGTTTCCGGTCCGGCCGTCCGGGGGCTGAAGCGCACATCCTCGCCGAGGAGTTCGCCCAGCCGGGCCGCGACCGGACGGAGGGAGAGCTCCGGGCGGGGCCGGCCTCCGGGGCGGCCCAGGTGGGAGAGGAGGACCAGGCGGGCGCCGGTGGCGGTGAGCCGGCGGAGGGTCGGCAGGGTGTGTTCGACGCGGGTGTCGTCCATGACCCGCCCGTCCAGCAGCGGGACGTTGAAGTCCACGCGTACGACGATGCGGTCGCCGTCGCGCGCGGCGAGGTCCCTCAGGGTCTTCTTGCGCATCGCCGGCGGGCTCGCGGCCCGGAACTAGACCGCCGCCGGGGACATCATGCGCTCGCCGACGAAGCGCACCAGGTCGACCACGCGGCTCGAGTAGCCCGCCTCGTTGTCGTACCAGGAGAGCACCTTCACCAGCCGGTCGTCGATGACGTTGGTGCTCAGCGCGTCCACCACCGAGCTCGCGGGATTGCCGATGTAGTCGACCGAAACCAGCGGCTCGTCGGACACCTCGAGGATGCCGCGCATCGAGCCGGCGGAGACTTCCCTCATGGCCTGGTTCACTCCGGTGATGTCGGTGGCGCGGTCCACTTCGGCCACGATGTCCACCAGCGACACGTCGGGGGTGGGCACGCGCACCGCCATGCCGTCGATGCGGCCATGCACTTCCGGGATGACCAGGCCGGTGGCCCGGGCCGCTCCGGTGGTGGTGGGGATCATCGACACCGCCCCGGCGCGTGCCCGGCGCAGGTCCTTGTGCGGCTGGTCGAGGAGCGCCTGGCCGTTGGTGTAGGAGTGAATGGTGGTGACCAGGCCGCGACGGAAGCCGAAGCGGTCGTTCAGCACCTTGACCACCGGAGCCAGACAGTTGGTGGTGCAGCTCGCGTTGGAGATGATGTCGTGGCGGTCGGGGTCGTAGGTGTCGTGATTCACGCCGAGCACCAGGGTGACGTCGACGTCCTTGCCGGGCGCGCTCACGATCACCTTGCCGGCGCCGGCGGCCAGGTGCCGGCCCGCGCCCTCGCGATCGCGAAAGAAACCGGTCGACTCGACGACGACGTCCACGCCGAGTTCCCTCCACGGAAGGCTGCCCGGATCGCGCTCGGCGGAGACGCGGATCAGGCTGCCATCGACCAACAGCCCTTCGTCCGCGACCTCGACCGACCCCGGATACGCGCCGTGCACCGAGTCGTACTTGAGGAGATGGGCCAGGGTGGGCGTGTTCATCAGGTCGTTCACGGCGACCAGCTCGATATCGGTGGCGGCCTGCCTCGCGAGGGCGCGCAGCACGTTGCGGCCGATACGGCCGAATCCGTTGATGGCGAGTCGAATCGACATGGATGGCGCTGTCTCCCGGGGCGTGTCTGATGCTTCCTTGGGGAATCTGCCCGGACGCACCCCGCTGGCGGGTCAGAGTTCCAGGAACAAACTAACGCGGAAGGGCCCGTGCGAAGGTGACCAGCGCGACCCGGCCCACCCCGGCGCGGGCGAGCGTCTCGGCGGCCGCCCGGGCGGTGGCCCCGGTGGTCAGCACGTCGTCGACCAGGAGCACGTCGCGGCCGCCGGCCGGCTGTCCGTCGGCGGGCCGGTGCGAAAAGGCGTCGCGCACGTTGGCCATCCGCTGCTGGGGGTGCAGCGAGACCTGGGTTCGCTTCTGGCGACCGCGCGCGAGCAGGTGCGCAAAAGGCAGGCCGGTGCGCCCGGAGAGCGCGCGGGCCAGCAGCTCCGCCTGGTCGTAGCCCCGGCGCCGGCGGTGGGCGGCGGAGGTCGGGACGCAGGTGATGACGTACTCGTCCAGGTCGTCGAGTGCGTCGAGGGCGGTGAGCAGGCGCCGCTCCATGAGCTCGGCCATCAGGGGCGCGAGTTCGCGCCAGCCCTCGTACTTGAGGCCGTGCACGAGGACGTCCGCCGGCGGGCGCAGCGCCACGGCCGAGCGCGCCATGAACAGCGCTTCCGGCCAGTCCAGGCACTCCAGGCAGGGCCGGCCGGGCCGATGGCCGGTGCCCGCCGGATAGTCGCAGCGCTCACAGCGCGGGGCCGGAGGGGGGCGCAGGCGGCCCCGGCAGGGCGCGCACACCAGGCCGCCGCGCGCGATGCGCGAGCCGCACGCGATGCAGGCGCAGGGAAGCAGAAAATCCACGAGCGGGGCGAGCGCGCCCCGAACCGCGCCGAGACGGGTCCCGGTGGACGGCGCCATCCTCATGAGGAGCGCCGGCCCGACCCGCGCCCGGTCCGTCGCGCCCGCTCCAGGGCCTCGCGCATGGCGGCGAGCGGAGCTTCGCGCCCCCACCAGAGCTCGAAAGCGGCGGCGCCCTGGCGCAGGAGCATCTCGCCTCCGTCCATGGCCGGGATGCCGCGTTCCCGGGCGGCGGCCGTCAGGCGGGTTCCGCGGGGCGAATAGACCATGTCCATGACGGCCCCGACCGGTCCGAGTCGATCGAGGTCGACCGCGAGCGGATCGTGCGAGCCCAGCCCGAGGGAGGTCGCGTTCAGAACCAGGTCGAAGGCCTGCCCCTCCAGGGCCCGGGCGTCGGCAGCCACGCCCACCCGCGCGTCCCCGACCTCGCCGGCCATGGCCAGGGCGCGGGCGCGAGTGCGGTTGACGACCCGGACCTCCGCGGCGTCCTCGTCGATGAGGGCGGCGACCGCCGCGCGCGCACCGCCCCCCGCGCCCGCCAGCAGCACGCGCGCTCCCCGGGCGGGCCCCGCCAGCAGCGCGCGCACGGCACGGCGGGCTCCCTCGACGTCGGTGTTGTCCCCGCGGATGCGCGCGCCCTCGCCCCAGAAGGTGTTGCACGCGCCCGTCCGTGCGACCGCGGCGGCCGCGGCGTCGAGGGTGGCGGCCGCCCGCCCCTTGTGCGGAACCGTCACGTTGCCGCCGCCGCCGGCCCGCGCCAGCGTGCGCATCACCGGGGCGACGTCCTCCGGTTGGCAGGCGATCGCCACGTACCGGCCGTCGAGCCCGGCTGCACGGAGCGCCGCGTTCTGAATCGCGGGCGAGAGCGAATGCGCCACGGGGTTGCCCAGGATGGCGAAGACGCGCGTGCCCGCGCGGGGAACGGGCGGGACCTTCACGGCGTTTCCTTCGCCGCTCACCCGTCCGCTCCCGGTTCGAGACGGTCGAGGACCGCCTCGACAAGTCGTCCGAGCTGCGCGCAGGTGTCCCGGTAGTGCTCATCGCTCCCGCCAAACGGATCCGCGACACCGCCGGACGCGTCGCCGGCGAACTCCGTGATCACCTCCGCGTAGCAGCGGCCTCGGCTCAGCGCCTCCACCGCTGCCAGGTGCGACGGCGACATCACCAGCACCAGATCGGCCCACTCCAGCTCCTCCTCGCCGAGCAGTCGCGCGGCGTGACGATCCAGATCGAGGCCCCGCTCGGCCACGGCCGTGCGCGCGCCGGCGGAGGCCGGAGACCCGTCGAACGCCATGGTGCCGGCGGACCGGACCCGGATGCCGCGCGCTTCCCGCCGGGCGGCGCGGGCGCGCGTGATCACCTCCGCCATCGGGCTGCGGCAGGTGTTTCCGGTGCAGACGTAGAGGAGGCGGACATCGTTTTCGGCAGCGTCCGGCGGGCCATCGTCCATTTCAGCGCTTTCCTCGTCCGGCGAGACATCGTCCATTTCAGCGCCTCCCTCGTCCGGAGGACAGATTTCACGGACGTCGGACGGGTTCAGCCCGCCCGCCCGCAGCACCACCGGGTCTCGCCCGGTGCAATCGACGATGGTCGAAGTCGGCGCCGGGGGAAGCTCGCCGGCATCCAGTACCCACAGCCGCTCGTCGGCGCCGAGCGAGCGCGCCGCCTGCCACGCCTCTTTCCCGGAGAGCGCGGGCGCGCCGCCGGGCGGGTTGGCGCTCGTGGAGGTCAGCGGGGCGCCCACCTCGTCCAGGATGCGCCGGACCAACGGAGCCGGGCTCATGCGGACCGCCACACCACCGCTCCCGCCCCGCACCTGCGCGGGGAAGGTGCGCCCCGGATCCGGCAACACCAGCGTGAGCGGCCCGGGCCACACGCGCTCGGCGAGCCGGCGCGCGCACCGGTTCCAGATGAGCCCGGGGGCCGCCCCCCGGCCGGGCAGCAGGAGGAGGAAGGGCTTGTGCGCATCGCGTCGCTTGAGCGCCGCCAGCGCGTGCAGCGGACCCTCTTCCGCCAGCCCTCCCAGCCCGTACACGGTCTCGGTCGGGTAGGCCAGCAGCCCTCCGGACCGCAGATGCCGGCCCACCTCGCGCAGTTTCCGCGCGGGGAGCCTTCCGTTCCGGCAGGGGACGATGCGGGGTGCGCTCACTCGCCTTCGTCCGCCAGCTCGAGCAGGCGCTCCGCCAGGACGAGATCGTCCGGGCGGGTGACCTTGAGGTTGCGCGGCGATCCCTCCACCATCTCGACCTCGCCGCCGAGGAGTTCCACCAGCGAGGCGTCGTCCGTGCCCCTGACCCCGTTCTCGCGCGCCCGGCGGTAGGCGCGTTCCAGAAGCGGCCGCGGGAAGGCCTGGGGGGTCTGCGCGTGCCAGTAGCGGCCGCGCGGGGGAGTGCGCACCACCCGCCCGCGCGCGTCGACCTCCTTCAGGGTGTCCACCGCGGGCACGCCGGCCACCACGGCCCTTCCGGCGGCGGCCGCGCGCAGGCAGCGCTCCACCAGGCTGCGCGTCACCAGCGGCCGGGCGCCGTCGTGCACCATCACCACCTCCACACCCGGGGGGAGGGCGGCCACCGCCGCCGCCACCGACTCGCCCCGCGTGGCCCCGCCCGCGACCACCCGGACGCGGGGGTCGGCGCCGGTCAGCCACGCCGGCGGGCGCGCGGCCCGGTCGGGGGGGAGGGCCACCGCCACGCATTCCACGCCGGGGGTCTCCAGAAAGGGACGGATGGCGCGCAGCAGCACCGGCTGCCCGGCAAGCTCCAGAAAGGCCTTGCGGACACCTCCCATGCGCTGGCCCGCGCCCGCCGCCGGCACGGCAACTCCGGCCCGGCAGGGAGACCGCCGGTCGCCCGGGTTCACCCCTGGAATCCGCCGCGCGCGCCGCTGCGTCCACCCGGCGTGGGTGGGGCGGTGCTGGTTCCTTCCGACGCGAGGGGCAGGAAGCGCGCATGGGCACTGTCGAAGTGGAGCGGGACAACCCCGGTGGGGCCGTTGCGCTGCTTGCTCACGATCAGCTCGGCCTTGCCCTCCAGCGAGTTGCCGTCGCGGTCGGTCTCGGCGTAGTACTCGGGCCGGTAGAGGAACATGACCAGGTCGGCGTCCTGCTCGATGCTCCCGCTCTCGCGCAGATCGGACAGCTGCGGCCGATGGTCGGCGCGCTGCTCTGGAGCCCGGCTGAGCTGGCTCAGCGCCACGATCGGCACGTCCAGTTCCTTGGCCAGCGCCTTAAGCCCGCGCGAGATCTCGCTCACCTCCTGCTGCCGGTTCTCGCTGTTCCGGGACCCGGCCATCAGCTGCAGATAATCGATCACCAACAGCCCGAGTTGGCTCTCGGCCTTGAGGCGGCGCGCCTTTGCGCGCACCTCGAGCACGGTGTTGCCCGGGGAGTCATCGATCCAGATGGAAGCCGTGTTGAGGTGTCCGGCGGCGGCGGCCAGTCTCTGCATTTCCTTGGTGGTGAGCTCGCCCCGGCGCAGTCTCTGCGCGTCCACCGGCCCGTCGGAGCACAGCAGCCGCTGTACCAGCTCCTCGTTCGACATCTCCAGGGAAAACACGCCCACCGCGACCTCTTCACGCGCGGCGTTCCGGGCCACGTTCAGGGCCCAGGAGGTCTTCCCCATGGACGGTCGCCCCGCGACGATCACGAGATTGCCCTTCTGCAGGCCGCCGGTGAGATAGTCCAGCAGGGTGAACCCGGTCGCCACCCCGGTAAGTTCGCCCTTGGCTTCCTGCAGCCGCTCGATGTGCTCGAATGCGGGCCAGAGAAGCTCCTTGATGCGGACGAAGCCCTCGCGGTCGTGCCCGCTGGCCACCTGGAAGATGCGCTGCTCGGCCTCGTCCACGAGCTGCTCGACAGAGCGTTCGCCCTGGTCGTAGACGTCGCGGATGATGTGCGAGGAGGCGTCGATGAGGCGGCGCAGCAGCGCCTTGTCGCGCACGATGCGCGCGTGGTGCTCGATGTTCGCGGCGGTGGGGACCGCGTCGAGCAGCTCGGCGAGGTAGTCGTATCCTCCGGCCGCCTCCAGCTCCTCGGTCTTGCCCAGTTCGTCGCTGACGACGATGACGTCGACCGCGTCGCCGCGCTCGAACAGGCGCAGGATGGCGCGGTAGATGCGCCGGTTGGCCTCCGAGGCGAACATCGTGTCCGCGACGACTTCCACCGCGCGCGCCACCGCGTCGCGGTCGATGAGCATCCCCCCCAGCACCGCCACTTCGGCCTCCAGCGAAACCGGCGGCTGGCGGTCGTACGCGGGCGGCTGTTCCTGCGCGACGGAAAGGACGGAGGTACTCAAGCGCCTCGGCGGTTGGGTGTGGACGGTCGAAGGACGAGGAGCGAGCCTACCCGCTGCCGGACCGGCCGGTGCGGTCCATCGTGTTCCGCAGCAACTGCAGGTCGTCCCACGCGGGTTGCGTCCAGCCGCGGTTCCGGAGCAGCGCCGCCGGATGATAGGTCACCACCGCCGGCACGCCCCTGTAATCGTATATCTCGCCCCGGAGCTTGCCCAGAGCAACCTGACGTCCGGTGATGAACTGCGCGGCGAACCCGCCCACCGCCAGGATGACATCCGGAGCCACCAGCTCGATCTGCCGCTCGAGGTAGGGGGTGCAGGCTTCGATTTCATCCGGAAGCGGGTTGCGGTTTGCCGGCGGCCGGCACTTGAGGACGTTGCAGATGTAGACGGAGTCCTTGCGCGAGAGGCCGATCGACGCCAGCAGAAGATCGAGCAGTTTGCCCGCGCGGCCCACGAAAGGCAGCCCGGTGCGATCCTCGTGCGCGCCCGGCGCCTCGCCGATGACGACCAGCCTGCCCTGCGGGTTTCCGTCGGAGAAGACGACCTGCGTGCGGCCCCCGGCAAGCCGGCAGCGCTCGCAGGCGAGCGCCGTGCGGCGAACCTCCTCGTAGTCGCCGGAAAGCGGGAGCGACGTCTCGCCGGCCGGGGCCTCCGGGCGGGCGCGGGCCAGCGCGAGCGCCTCGTCGACGCTCAGACGGCTGAGCACGATGTCGCCCTCTCCCAGCTCGCGCCGCTGGTTCAGGTAGCGGGCCACCGATTCCTTATCCAAGCGGCGCGCAGGGGCTCACGACGAAGCCCCGGAGAAGCTGGGCGCGGGGGCGCCGTCCAACCGGTCGAGCACGGCTTCCGCGATGTCGGTCTTGGGCATGACCGGCAGTTCCTCGGCGGCGCCGTCGGGAGCCAGCAGGGTGACGGCATTGCGTTCGCCGAAGGGGTTGCCGCCGGGACCGCCTGCGTGGTTGGCGACGATCAGGTCGAAGGCCTTGCGCTCCATCTTGCTCCGTGCCCGGGCGATCAGGTCGTCGGTCTCGAGCGCGAAGCCCACCACCCTCGCCCCCGGCTTCCGCAGCGGAATGGTGTCCAGAGCCACGTCCGGGTTGGCGGTCAGTTCGACCGACAGGGAGCCCCCCTCCCGGGCGCGCTTGATCTTGCCTGAGCGGGGGCGTGCGGGGCGGTAGTCGGCCACGGCGGCCGCGAAGATCACCACGTCCGCGCGCGGGATCGCCTCGGATACGGCGTCCAGCATTTCGCGCGCGGTGGCAACGGGGGTGCGCCGCACCCCGGGCGGGCGGGCCAGGTGGGTGGGACCGGACACCAGTGCGACCCGGGCGCCCCGCCGCCAGGCCGCGCGGGCGAGCGCGTGCCCCATCCTGCCCGAAGAGCGGTTGCCGACGAATCGCACCGGGTCGACGGGTTCCCAGGTCGGCCCGGTTGTGATCAGGACCTGCTTGCCGGCCAGGAAGGGGTCGTGCTCGAGCGCCCGCCCGACATGCTCGACGATGTCCCGAGGCTCGAGCATGCGGCCCGGCCCCTCCCCTTCCCCGAACGCCAGCGGTCCGGCCGCGGGACCCGCCACCGCATAGCCCAGCTCGTCCTGCAGGTACGCGAGGTTGCGGGTGGTCTGCGGGTGCGCGTACATGCGGTCGTTCATGGCCGGGCAGATCAGCACCGGGGCGCGCGTGGCCAGGAGGGTGGTGGCGAGCAGATCGTCCGCCCGCCCGGCGGCGGCCCGGGCGATGAGGTCGGCGGTGGCGGGAGCCACGCAGACGGCATCGGCCTGCGCGCCCAAGCGGATGTGCATCGCCGCCCCCTCGGCCGAGAAGAGTTCGGTCAGGACCTTGCGGCCGGTGACCGCCTCGAAGCTGAGCGGGGTGACGAACCGGCTCGCGCCCCTGGTGAGCACGACGTCCACCTGCGCGCCCAGCCGGGTGAGGTCGCGCGCGAGCTGGACGGACTTGTACGCGGCGATCCCCCCGGCGACCCCCAGGACGATCCGGCGATCGCGCCAGGGGCGCCGCGGCACCAGCGCGCCGGACACCGACCAGGCCTCCCGGGGCTATTCCCCGCCGTGGCCCCGGACGTGCAGCCGGTACTCGATGTGGTCGGAGGTCAGCGCCTCGAGCGCCTTCGTGGTGAGCTTCTTCTCGTCGATGGGCATCGCCTCGCGCGGCATCGCGTTGAGCTCCCGCGCGTACTTCGCGGCGATCAGGACGCCCAGGTACTTGCTCATGGCGGGTTCGGCGACTTCCTGGGGGGTAAACACACGCATCTGGCTTCTCCGTCGATGTGGTTATCCAGGTAAGATATCGAAATCCCGGGTGAGAAGGGTATCGATCCCCCGGCGGAGCGACTCCGCCTCCTCGCTCCCGCCGCGCATCGACCCGGCTCCGCCCCCGGCTCCGCGCGCGATCCCGCGCACTGCCTCGACGGTCGCGTCCAGGTCGTCGTTCACCAGCACATGATCGAATTCCGGCACCCGGGCCAGCTCGTCGCGCGCCACCCGCAGCCGGCGGGCGACCTCGTCCCGCGGTTCGGTTCCGCGTCCCGACAGCCGCGCCAACAACGCCTCGAGCGACGGCGGCAGCAGGAAGATGCCTACCGCCGAGGGAACGTTGCGGCGCACCTGGGCGGCGCCCTGGACATCGATGTCCAGCAGTACGCAGCGCCCGTCGCGGCCGGTCAGATTGCGCCGCGGGGTCCCGTACAGGTGGTCGTGCACCCGCGCCCATTCGGCGAGTTCGTCGGCGTTCACCATGCGCTCGAACTCGTCCCGGGAAACGAACTCGTAATCGTCGCCGTCACGCTCGCCGAGGCGGGGGCGGCGGGTGGTCGCGGAGACCGAGAAGACGAAGCGGTCCGGGTCCGCGGCCAGCGCGCGGGCCACGGTGGTCTTGCCGACGCCGGTGGGACCCGCCAGCACGATGGGGCCGTCTTCGCGCAGCTTCCGCGTCACTGGACGTTTTCCAGCTGTTCGCGGATGCGCTCCACCCCTCCCTTGAGCGACATCACCCACTCCGCCATGCGGGCGTCGTTGGCCTTGGCGCCGATGGTGTTGGCCTCGCGGTGCATCTCCTGCATGATGAAGCCCAGCCGCTTGCCGACCGGCGCTCCGTCGGCTCCATCCAGCGTCTCCTCGAAGACAAGCATGTGCGACCGCAGGCGCACGATCTCCTCGTTGATGTCCCATCTCTCGGCCAGGTGGGCGATCTCGCGGGCGATCCGGTCCGGGTCCGCGGGCACATTGCCGAGCAGCTCCTCGATGGCCGCGCTCAGGCGGTCGCGCTCCTCGGCGAGACGCGCCGGAGCCCGTTCCTCCACGCGGTCGAGTTCCTCGCGCATGGCGGCCAGCGCGCCCAGGAGATCCGCCTTCAAGCGCTCCCCCTCAGCCCGCCGCATTCGGACCGCCGCGTTCGCCGCATCCTCCGTCACCCCGCGGAGGACGTCTTCGTCGATGTCGATCTGGAGACGCGCCGGCTCCCTGCTCCGGATCACGCCCTTGAGCCGGATCAGCGCATCGAGCCCGATGCGGCTCTCGAGCCCCAGTTCCTCAGCCAGATTCTCGAGCGATCCCGCCCAGGCGCGGGCACGTTCCACATCCACGAGGAGCCCCGGGTCGGCGCCTTCGCCGGGATCCAGCGTGAGCGAGTAGCTGACGTGCCCCCGGGGCAGCGACTCCTTCAACCAGCGCTCGATGCGGGCGTGATGACGTTCGCACCCTGGAGGCGTCCTGAGATTGGCGTTGAAGAAGCGGTGGTTGACCGTGCGGATCTCCACCCGCAGACGGCCGCTGTCCGTCTCGCGCGCCGCTTCGCCGTATCCCGTCATGCTGTGAATCACGTGCCCCGCCTCAGTTCCACAGCGTCCACTTGATCCCGTAGATGGAGCGTCCTCCGGGCAGAAACCGCTCCGGAAAGTCCTGCAGCTCCCGCTCCGCGGTGAAGTTCTCGGTCAGCACAAAGAGATGGAACGTCAGGACCCTGAGCTGAAGGCGGAAATACCAGCTCTGGTGATAGGGCACCGTGAGGAACCCGGGCGAAGCCATCTCTCCTTCAGGCTCTCCTTCGGGGTCGACCTCTCCGGGAAGCTCACCACCGGGGTCCTCCGGCGCCAGGAAGGGCACGGCCATGGGCTCGCGTCCCTCCACGCCGATCTCGGTCCAGATCTCGAAGTTGCCCGTCGCCAGGAAGGTTCTGTGATATCCGAACTGCCCGTTCCAGCTCTCTTCCGGCAGATAGCGCCAGTCGGGCGCATCCTTGTCCCAGACCTGGTAGGACACCGAGGCGTAGAGGCCGTCGAAGTACAGGGGCACCCGGGCGCTGGCCTCGATTCCGGACCGCTTGCCGCCGTCCTGCACCACGCCGGCGGAGTCCATCGGGAACCCGAAGGGCGTGAGCCGGTCCTGCTCGAGCTCGACCTGCGCCGCCCCCAGCGACAAACCGCGCCACGCGAACTGCGCCCCGACCCGGGTGGAGCGCCGCTCGGTGGTGAAGGAGACGGGAGGCCCGGCGAGCCGCGGGATCTCCGGGATGGTGTCGCGGGGATCGAAGAGGCGGAAGGGAACTCCCGTCGCGCCGTCCCGGGTCTCGCCGAAGAACGAGAGGCCCAACAGGGGCGCGGTCCACGCCCGCAGGCTGTGAAGCGAGAGATCCTCCCCGAGCCATTTCTCCCGGCTCCAGTCTCCCTCGACCCCTCCCAGAAACGTGTTCAGGCCGGCGGCGACCTCCAGGGTCTGCTCGGGCCACGCGTCGCCCCCCATCGACGCCCAGCGTCCGGTGCTCCACACGCCCAGGCGTTCCCCGAAGGCGTGTTCGGCGGCGAGCCGGATGCCCGTCTGACCGCGGCTGAAGGCGGCCGCGGCCGAATCGGGGTTCTGTTCGTCCACCGGAGCGGTCGTGGAGGACCTGCCGGTGAAGACCTCGGCGGTGACGCCGGGAAGCAGGTCGGCGCGGGCGCGCAGGTTCCAGTCGTTCCTGCCCTGCTGCGCGGGCGTGTAGAGCGCGCTCGGGCGAGAGGCCGAGATGCGGCGCAGCTCCCCGCGCAGGCTCACGCGCGAGCCGAAGTGCCGGCTGTAGCGGAGCCAGCCGCCGGTCGTGGCCCCAGGCTCCCGGCGCCCGGTGCCCTCGGTGTCGAGGCGGTCCAGCGTGAACGCCAGGCTGCCCCCAAGGGTCGCGGGATGGGAGAAGGTCGCCCGCAGCATGTTGGTCTGAAGGTCTCCCGTTCCCACTTCCACCAGGGAGTAGGGGCGCGGGTCGTCCACCTCGAGGCTGGTCAGCTCGACGCGCAGGCCGTCGGTGGAGCGGCGCACGCGCACATGCTGAAAGCCGGCCAGTCCGACCTGCGCCAGATCGGGGGCGCCCGCCCTGAGCGGGACCATCTCGAAGCCGTCGATGTAGAGGCGCACCCGCCCGCCGCCACCTCCGAAGGCGGTGACGATGTTGGGGGTTCCGAAGTCGCCTCCTCTCAGCGCGATGGTCCCCGGAATCTGATCCAGAAGCTGCGCGAGCGAGAGCGCCTGGTTGCCGAGCAGCGCCTCGCGGTCCCATTCCCACACCCCGGCGCCCCATCCGCCGCGGGAGGGATCGGGGAGCTCGGGGAAGAGCTGTACGACGAGGAAGTCCGCCGCGAGGAGCGAGTCCGAAGGCACGGCAAGGGAGTCGGACACGGGTGCGAGCGAGTCGGCAGCCGGCGCGAGGGAGTCGGGCGCGGGCGCCAAGGAGTCGGCCGCGGCGACGAGCGAGTCGACCGCGGCCGTGTCGGCGGGAGGCACCGAGTCGGGGGGCTCCTGGGCCGCGGATGTGCCGGGAAACAGACAGAACGGAATGAGTAGCCGGATGGCGCCGCATCGGAGGGCGCGCGCGAGGCTCCCGGGCACGAGAAAGCCGACACCCGGAGACGCGAACGCCCCGCCTCCGGGGGAGCGGGGCGCAACTGCGGTTGGCCGGGTCGAGGTCACGCGGCCCGCTTCCTCACCCACTCGATGAGCAGCCGGGTCGGAGCCCCGTAGCCGCCGGGCCGCTGGTAGGGCAGTTTCCCTTTCCCGTACGCGGTGCCGGCGATGTCGAGATGGGCCCACTTCGCATTCCCCACGAACTCGCGCAGGAAGCAGGCGGCCGTGATGGTGCCGGCCGGGCGCCCCCCCACGTTCTTCAGATCGGCGGTGTGGCTGTCGAGCTGTCGGCGGTATTCCGGCCAGATCGGCAGCGGCCAGCAGCGCTCGCCGCTCAGGTCGCCGGCGGCGCGCAGCTCCTCAACGAGGGCTTCATCGGTCCCGAGGACCGCGGATGCATGGTGTCCGAGCGCGACGACGCAGGCGCCGGTCAGGGTGGCGCAGTCCACGATGGCTTCCGGCTCGAAGGTGCCCGCGTACGACAGGGCGTCGGCCAGAATCAGCCTGCCTTCGGCATCCGTGTTGATCACTTCGATGGTCTTGCCCTCCCGGGATCCGATGACGTCTCCCGGCTTGACCGCGCTTCCGTTGACGAGGTTTTCGGAGCTGGGAACGATGCCCACCACGTTGACGTCCAGACCGAGACGGGCGATGCCCCGCATGGCGCCCAGGACGGCGGCTCCGCCCGACATGTCGAACTTCATGTCCTCCATGCCCTTTGCCGGCTTGAGCGAGATGCCCCCCGCGTCGAAGGTCAGCCCTTTGCCCACCAGTACCAGCGGAGCATCGCCGCGAGTTCCGCCGTGATGTTCGAGGACGATCAGCCGCGGCTCCTCGGCCGAGCCCTGGGCGACGGCCAGCAGCGCCAGCATGTTCTCGTCCCGCATCTCCCGCGGCCCGAGCACCCGCACCTCGAGACCCACCTCCGAGGCCAGATCGCGCGCCCTGTCGGCCAGGTGGCTGGGCGTGGCCACGTTCCCGGGCCGCGACTGGAGGGTCCGCGCGAAGTTCTCCGCCTCCGCCACGATCGCCCCCGCGCGAGCGCCCGCCCGGGTCGCATCGAGGTCGGAGGCGGCCGCAACCTCCACGGTCGTGACCCTCGAGGCGGGCGGATCCTTCTCGCCGCGCCGGGTCTTCAGTTCGTCGAAGCGCCAGGCCGCGAGGACGGCGCCCTCCGCCACCACCTGGCCGAAGCGCTCCGGCTCGATGGAGGGGACGCCCAGCCCGTCGATGGTGACCCGCTCGATGCCCAGCTCGGAAGCCTTGCGCACGGCGCGCGCGGCCAGCCGCCTGACGGCCTCCGGATCGCAGTCGTCCGGTTTTCCCGCCCCGAGCAGAAGAAGCCGCAGCGGGCCGGCATCGCCGGGGTCGGCGTGGAACAGGTGGCTGCTTCCGGAGCGGCCGCGCAGATCGCCGGCGGCGCGCGCCACCGACCGACCCAGGACGGAGCCGGGGACGGCCAGGGCGGGAGCGTCCCGGCCCTCGAACAGAAACCCCGCCAGCAGCGGCGTGTCATGCCGGCCGGCCGGCCCGCGAACGACCTCTACCCGCATGTGCCTCCGCCTACATGTGGTCGATCACGGCCTGTCCGAAGGCCGAGGTCGACACCTTGGTCGCGCCTTCCATCTGGCGCTCCAGGTCGTACGTGACCGTCTTCGCCGCGACCGCGCCCTCCAGGCCCCGGTCTACGGCCTCCGCCGCCGCCGTCCAGTCCATGTGTTGGAGCATCATGGCTGCGGACAGGATCAGCGACCCCGGATTGACCTTGTTCTGGCCGGCGTACTTCGGGGCCGTCCCGTGGGTGGCCTCGAAAAGGGCGACTTCGTCCCCCACGTTCGCGCCCGGCGCCATCCCGAGTCCGCCCACCTGCGCCGCGCACGCGTCGGACAGGTAGTCGCCGTTGAGGTTGGGCGTCACGATGACGTCGTATTCCGAAGGCCTCAGCAGCACCTGCTGGAACATGGCGTCCGCGATGCGGTCCTTGACCACGATCCGGCCCGCGGGATCCGCGCCGTCCCAGATAGCCGACTCGGGAATCGTCTCGTCCCCGAAATCCCGGGCCGCGACCTCGTATCCCCAGTCGCGGAACGCCCCCTCGGTGAACTTCATGATGTTGCCCTTGTGCACGAGCGTCACCGAGCTGCGTCCGCGCGCCACCGCGTAGCGCAGCGCCGCCGCGACATGGCGATGGGTTCCGAACGGGCTGATCGGCTTGACTCCGATGCCGCTCTGCTCGCGCACGTTGGCGCCCATCTCGTCCACCAGGAACGAGCGCACCTTCTCCGCGCCTTCGCTTCCGGAGGCCCACTCGATGCCCGCATACACGTCCTCGGTATTCTCCCTGAAGATCACCACGTCAAGCTTCTCGGGCTCGCGCATCGGAGAGGGCACCCCGGGGATATAGCGCACCGGGCGAATGCACGAGAAGAGGTCGAGTTGCTGGCGCAGCGTTACGTTGAGCGAGCGAATGCCCTTCCCCACGGGCGTGGTCAGGGGACCCTTGATGGCCACCTTGAACTCGCGCAGCGCATCGTAGGTTTCGTCGGGCAGCCACTCCCCGGTCTTCTCCTGCGCCTTTTCGCCCGCGTACACCTCCATCCACATGATCTCGCGCGAGCCGCCATAGGCGCGGGCCACCGCGGCGTCGACCACGGCGCGTGTGGCGTGCCAGATGTCGGGGCCGATGCCGTCGCCTTCGATGAACGGGACGATAGGCTTGTCCGGCACGTTGACCACGCCGTTGTGAACGGTGACGGTCTCGCCCGCGGAGGGCACCTGCGCGTACTTGTATTGTGCCATGAGGCTTCGGGGGAGATAGGATGTAGGAGTGAGTTCCGGCGAGCGCGAACTCGCGCGGGTTTGAAGGACCCGCGAAGTTTACCGCGGGCGTCAGCCGCTAACAAGCGATTGCCGGGTTGGGCGTCGTCGATTGGGGGCGGCGCGTGCCGGGTGGCATGAGAACCCAACCGGGGACAATGGAGAGCCGAAGTGCGACGTACGAAGGAGGATCGACATCAGGGCGGCTTCAAGCTTGTGCTGGTGCTGACCCCTTTCCTGCTCGTGCTGGTTCTCGGAATGATCGAGTGGTGGCTGCGCTCGCGCGGTCCATAGCCCGGGCCTGTCCAACTCCCGGCCCGGCGTCGTCCCGGAAATGGGACGCTTGCCGGCGCCGGGCGCGCTCAGGTCGAGGAGATTGTCGGTGGCACGGTTTCTGCTTCAGTTTCCCCATAATGTCCTGAAGCCCCGGGAGGGAATCATGCGCGGAATCCTCTGTAGTGCGGCGATGGTGATGGCGGCAGCGCCGGCCTGGACCCCGGATGCGGCGGCGGCTCAGGAATACGCCGGGGAGTCCTCCCTTTCCTTTGCGGTGGGCGCTTCGGTCTGGGACGGAGTCGGCGTCGGGCTCACCTACCGGTCCACCTCGCTTCCCTCGCGAACCCCCGCCCCGGCGGCCGAAGTGTTCTTCGGGGTCGGGGTGAGCGACCGCTACTACGTCGATTCGTACACGGGATACGACTACTCCGGACCTCGGTGCCGCTGGTACGGGAGCGACTACCTCTACGGCTGGATCGACCGGTACGACTACTCCATACACCGGTGCCGGCAGCGGGTGAGCCGGTGGGGGCTGGCGATCTCCTTCGGCTTCGGATGGCATTACCCCGCCTACTACAGCCCCTGGTCCGCCTGGCACGACCCCTTCTGGAGCCCCTGGTACGCCTTCGATCCCTGGTTCGGGAACGGCTGGTTCGCGTTCGGATGGCGCAGCCGGAGCTACTCCCCCTGGTACTCGTATCCGGGGTATCACGGCTACCCCGGATACCATGGCTATCCCGCGTACCACGGCTACAGCTCCCACTACTACACGCCGCGCTACCGCTACGTGAGCCGAGGCCGGCTGGCGTACGGGTCGGGATACGTGGGCGCTCCTGCTCCAGGGGTCCGGTACAAGGAAAATCCCCGGCGGACGGCGGTGCCGCGTACGGCGCGTGTGGCGCCGCGCACGGCCGCGGGCCGGGTTTCGGACCGGTCGGCGGCCACCTCGTCGCCTGCGGTCGAGAGACGCTCGGGCGTGAGGACACAGCCCGGCGTGAGTACGCGCCCGCGCGTCGTGCTTCCGGAGCCGAGTTCGCCCAGGACCGCCCGGCCGCGAGGGACCGGAGGCTCCACCGAAGCGGTCCGGCCCGGGACGCGAACCGCGACGCCGCGCATCCAGTCTCAACCACGGACGCCGCAGGTCCGGTCGGGGTCGGCGGCGACCTCGGTCCGGCCCGGGACATCGACCCGCGTCCAGCCGCAACCCGGCGCCTCGCGTGCCCAGCCGCGCGCCTCCGCACCACCGAATGTGCGCTCGCGGCCGACTCCGACGCTCCGCGTTCAGCCGCGGTCCAGCACACCCCGCGTCCAGCCGCGGCCCAGCACGCCGCGCCCACAGCCCCGCGCGTCGGCACCACCCAGCGTGCGCCCCCGACCGACCCCCACACCCCGCGTCCAGCCGCGGTCCAGCACGCCGCGCCCACAACCACGTGCGTCGGCACCACCCAGCGTGCGCTCGCGGCCAACCCCCGCACCCCGCGTCCAGTCCCGGCCCGGCAGCCCGCGACCACAACCCCGCGCGTCGGCACCACCCAGCGTGCGCTCCCGACCGACCCCCGCACCTCGCGCCCAGTCGCGGCCCAGCACCCGTCCACAACCCCGCGCGTCGGCACCACCCAGCGTGCGCTCCCGACCGACTCCCGCGCCCCGCGTCCAGTCCCGGCCAAGCAACCCGCGCCCACAGCCCCGCGCGTCGGCACCACCCAGCGTGCGCTCCCGACCGAGCCCGGCGGCCCGCGCGCGACCCCGACCGGCCCCGGCGCCGCGTGCGACCGCGCGACCCACCCGTCCGCCCCGCCGTCCCCCCGGCGGCCCGTAGGGTGCCCACCACCTTCCGCGCCCCACCGGAGTGACCGGACCGGTCGGAAGCGGCCGGGCGGTCCTCCGGAGGGGCGCACCGCACGTCCTTGCGCTCGCCACCCTGGCCTGGGCCGTGTCCTGCGGCGACGAGGAACCGGCCGCGCCTCCACCTCCCAACCGCCCCCCGGCGGCCGAGCGCACCATTCCCGCCCAGAGCCTCAAGCCCTGGGACACGATCACGCTTAACGCGGCCCATTTCTTCAGCGATCCCGACGGAGAGCAGCTCACCTTCACGACGACGAGCTCGGACATCGCCGTCGTTTCCGTGTCCGCCATGGACAGCACGCTGACCCTCTACGCCGAGGGACCGGGAACGGCCAGGATTTCCGTGACCGCCCGCGACCCCGGGGGGCTGGCGGCCGATCAGATCATCGACGTAACGGTCGGTCCGTACTCCGACCGTCAAATACTCGTCCTCTTCTACGAGGCCGCCGGCGGCCCGAGCTGGTACGGCCGGGAAGGCTGGCTCTCCGACGCTCCACTGGAGGAATGGCTGGGGGTCGAGGTTGACGACGACGGGAACGTGATCGAGCTCGAGCTCTACCGGAACAACCTGGTCGGCTCCATCCCGCCGGAACTCGGCGGGCTCGCCAGCCTGTCCCGCCTGCAACTCGCGTCGAACCATCTGAGTGGCCCGATTCCCGCGGAGCTGGCGGAGCTCTCCAACCTGTCGTTCCTCGGGTTCTTCAACAACGACCTGGAAGGCGCCGTCCCGCCGGAACTCGGCAGCCTGGCCAATCTCACCCAGCTGGAACTCGACCGTAACCGACTGACGGGCCCAATTCCGCGGAGCTTCCTGGCACTCGATCGGCTGAGGCGCTTCTACTTCGCCGAGAGCAGCGGGCTTTGCGTCCCCGGCTCGCCGGAGTTCACCGCCTGGATCTCGGCCATGAAGGGGGGAGGCCAGGGGCCGTTCTGCAACCAGTCCGACCTGCGCGTGCTGGAATCGCTCTTTCTGGCATCCGGAGGGGAGGAATGGACGAACGCCGCCGGCTGGCGCGAAGGCGCCGCCGCGGCCCGGCGCTACGGGGTCGGCGCGGACGCGCTGGGCCGGGTCACCGCGCTCGACCTGACCGGCAACGGACTGACCGGCCGCCTTCCCGAGAACCTGGGACAACTGACGCTGCTGGCCGAGCTGCGGGTCGCGGGCAACGCGCTCTCCGGGCGTCTGCCCCCGTCCCTGTCGGCGCTCCCGCTGCGGTGGTTCGAGTACGCGGAAACAGAGCTGTGCGTCCCGCCGGACCCGTTTTTCCGGAGCTGGCTCGGCGGAATCGAATGGCACCAGGGGACGAGCATCGACTGTGCGCCTCCCTCCGACCGCGATGTCCTGGTGGCGCTCTACGACGCGACCGGCGGGCCCGACTGGACCGGTCGCGACAACTGGCTGACCGATGCGGAACTCGGCGAATGGTACGGCGTCGAGACCGATTCCGCGGGCCGGGTGACCGCGCTCCGGCTGCAGAACAACGGCCTCGAGGGCCCGATTCCGCCGGAACTGGGGCACCTCTCCGCATTGCGGGAACTGATTCTCTGGAACAACGACCTGTGGGGTCCCATCCCCCCGGAGCTCGGCGGCCTCCGCAACCTCGCCAGCCTCGTCGTCCTGAACACCGACCTGTCGGGGACCATTCCGCCGGAGCTCGGCGATCTGGCCGCACTCAGAGTCCTGATCCTGGCAAACAGCCAACTGACGGGACCCATCCCCGCGGAACTGGCCAATCTGGCCAACCTCACCAGCCTGGGGCTCGACGACAACGCTCTGGAGGGTCCGATCCCGCCGGAACTGGCAGGCCTCACCGCGCTCGAGTCGCTGACGCTCTCCCGGAACGAACTCACGGGCTCCATCCCGCCGGAACTGGGGAGCCTCTCGAGCCTCCGCGAGCTGCACCTGGGGAACAACGAGCTCACGGGCTCCATCCCTGCCGAACTGGGAATGCTGGGCGAGCTGCAGACCCTGATCCTCTCCGACAACGGTTTCACCGGCGCACCGCCTGCGGAACTCGGCGATCTCGGCAAACTGATCTATGTGACGCTCGCAGGGAACGACCTGACCGGTCCCATCCCTCCGGAATTCGGCGCCCTCGCGAACATCCGATACCTGACCCTTGCCGACAACGACCTGGCAGGCCCGATCCCGGTCGAGCTGAACCGCCTGATCGGGGCAATCGAGCTGGATCTGAGAGGCAACGCCCTCACCGGCCCGATCCCGGCCGAACTGGGCCGGCTGCCGCGCCTGGTGCGGCTGTCGCTGGGCCGCAACGGACTCAGCGGTCCGGTCCCGCGCGAGATGGGAGGAATGCGCCACCTTCGCGAGCTCGACGTGACGGACAATGCCGGGCTCTCGGGAGCCCTCCCGGAGGAGCTGACGGACCTGAGCATCGACCTGCTGGCGACAGGGGGAACGGACCTTTGCGCGCCGGCCGATGACGGGTTCCAGCAATGGCTGGATGCCATCCCCAGGCAACGCGTGATCACGTGCCTGAACAGCGAACCGGCGTCGGCGTACCTGACCCAGGCGGTGCAGTCGCGTTCGTACCCCGTGCCGCTGGTCGCCGGTCGCCCGGCACTCCTCAGAGTGTTCGTCACCGCCGCGCGCGCCGGCGGCGCAGACATGCCCGCGGTGCGGGCGAGGTTCTACCGGGACGGCGTCGAAACATACATGGCGGACGTCACATCCTCCGGGATGCCCATCCCGACCGACGTGGACGAAGGCGACCTGGCGGCCTCCGCCAACGCCGAAATCCCCGGGGAGGTGATCCAGCCGCGCCTCGAGATGGTGATCGAAATCGATCCCGAGGGACTGCTGGACCCGGCGCTGGGGGTCGCCAGGCGTATTCCCGCGGATGGCCGCGGCGCGGTGGACGTCCGCGCGATGCCCATGCTGGAGCTGACCCTGGTGCCCTTCCTGCTGGAGCAGACCCCGGATTCCTCGATCCTGGCCCTGACCTCCGGCATGGCGGCGAACCCGGGCGGGCACGAGCTGCTCCACGACACACGGACGCTGCTGCCGGTCGGGGAACTCGCCGTGACGGCCCACGAGCCGGTGCTGATTTCGTCGAACAACGCCTATGACCTGTACCGGGAGACCGCGGCCATCCGGGCCATGGAAGGAGGGTCGGGCTACTACATGGGCACGATCAGCGGACGCACGACCGTCGCCCGCGGCCTCGGGAGCCTCCCGGGCCGAATCAGCTTTTCGCTGCCCGACTCGCGCATCATCGCGCACGAACTGGGGCACAACCTGAATCTCCGTCACGCCCCCTGCGGCGGTGCCAGGGGCACGGATCCTTCGTTCCCCGAGCCGGACGGATCGATCGGCGCCTGGGGATACGACTTCCGGCGCGGAAGTCTGGTCGCGCCCGGCCGGCACGATCTGATGTCGTATTGCGAGCCGCCCTGGGTCAGCGACTACTACTTCACCAACGCGCTGCGCTTCCGGATCCAGAACGAGGTGGAGCGGAGGGCGCATGCCGCAGCGGCACCCGGCCGCTCGATCCTGCTCTGGGGGGGCGTCGACCCGGAAGGCAAACCATTCCTGGAGCCGGTCTTCGTCCTGGAGGCCCCGGCGACCGTCCTGCCACCGGGCGGCGAATACCGGATCGAGGGGGTCGACGCGCGCGGCCGCGAGCTCTTTTCGCTCGGTTTCGACATGCCGGTGCCGGCCGACGGCGACGCCAGGGCCGCGTTCGCCTTCATGCTTCCGGTGCGCGAGGGCTGGGCCCGGGACCTGGCCGGCATCACGCTCGCCGGCCCGGGCGGCTCGGACACGCTGAACCGGGAGTCGGCGCGTCCGATGGCCATCCTGCGCAATCCGCGGACCGGCCAGGTGCGTGGAATCCTGCGTCGGCCGCCCCCCGTCGCACAGGCCGCCATGGACAGGGCCGGCCGCGTCGCCGAACCGGGCATGGAAGTGTTGCTCAGCCTGGGGCTCCCGGACTCCGAAGCCTGGCGGCGGTGACGATGCGCGACACCGGCCCGCAGAGGCCCGCGCGGCCGGAGCCGCCGACTCGGGCCACCGCGGCGACTCGGGCTATCTCGGCGAATCGAGCTCCCCCGGCGAATCGGGCTACCCCGGCAAATCGGGCTACCCCGGCGAATCGGTATCCGGCGCGACGGTGAAGTCGGTGAACATGCCCCGGCCGTCGTGGCCCGAGAAGTCGCAGATCGCCGTATAGGCTCCCGGCTCGAGCTCGACGGTCACCACCCGGCGTTCGCCCGGGTTGAGGCGACGCTCCAGAACCCAGGCTGGAGCGGTGTCCTCCCTGCGGCGGAAGTAGATGTTGTGCTCCTCGAACCCGGCGTTCACGAAGCGCACCGGGTGCGGTCCGGCGGGAAGGACGAGCGGCATCGAGATGGTGTACTCGTCCATCAGGACCTGCATGGTGTCCACCCGCGGCGATGGCGGAGGCTCGGCCGGCGGGCCCGTACGATCGTCGTCCGGGGCCGCGCATCCCCCTGCGGCGAAGCATGCGGCGACGAGCGCCAGCAACCCCGGGGCCGGTCGGGTTTTCCTGGAGCGTCCCGAGCGGCCCGGGCAGTCCCGCTGACGTGCGCGCGGGCGAGGAGGTGGACGTCCGGACGCCCGCACCCGCTCCCGCCGCGAGGTGCTGCGGCGAACCTGTTCTGGGGATTCCGGATACAAGGAAGCTGCGAGCCGCACGAGAAGTGTCACCAGCGATGGGAGCGCCTCCGCCCGCCGCGCCTGGTCGGAGACAGGTGGGCGGCGGAACGCGCGGTCCCCCGCCGGAGATCCGCGCCCGGACCGGCGAGCAACCCGGCGCTGCCCTGCAGAGGCGCCGGTCGGAATCGAACCGACGATCGAGGATTTGCAGTCCTCTGCCTTACCACTTGGCCACGGCGCCAAAAGGAATGGGGAGCCGACGAGCGCGCTCCCCATACCGGCTTTGCAAGAGCGGGAAACCGGACTCGAACCGGCGACCCCCACCTTGGCAAGGTGGTGCTCTACCAACTGAGCTATTCCCGCAGATGAAGCATCATGAGGTTAGAAACAGCCACCATGGGTGTCAACCACCCGCGCGATGGTTTTCCGTGCTTCGGCCCGTGACTACCTTTGCACGTTCTCGCCGGCAACTGGCGCCCGGCCCGCGCGCACCATCTTCCCCCCGCTTCCCCTTGCCCCACCCCTCTCGCGGGCACCTCGCGCTTACCCGGATTGCGCCGCTCCTTCCCCGACTGCTGACGCTTCTTCCGGCCCTCCTGCTGCCCGCGGCGGCCAGTGGACAGCTTGTCGGGGGGCCGATGGTCCCTTCGGGCCATCTGCGGCTGGACATCGACGCGAACTACGTCACCTGGAGCGAGCGCTTCGGCCTGCGGTCCGAGGGGGGATCGCTGGTTGAAGAAGTGGAGCCGCTGGGGTGGAACCTGAGCAGCGACGCGCTGGGATCGGACCGGCTTCCCGCAGCGGCGCTCAGCGAGGCCCGGCTCTGGACCTTGTTCGGGAACCCGGACTACCGATTCAACCTCGGGAGCACCAACCATCTGCTCGCGGCCCATATCCGGCGCGTGCCGCTCGGGTTCCAACTCGGAGTATTCCGATGGCTGACGGTGGGGGCATCGCTGCCCATGGTGCAGCGCAAGCTGGACTCGGAGCTGGTCTACTCGTCCGGGGAAGCGAACGCCGGCCTGGCCCCCGCCCCGTCCGTGAGCGCCCCCTTCATGAACGAATACCGGAACGCTCTTTCGGAGGCGCACGCCGCCATCGCCAGCCTGTGCCAGGTGGACGACAGCACGCCGGAATGCCGGACGGGGCGCACCGTGCTCGCGGAGGGCGACGCGTTCCTGGCATCCCTCTCCACGCTGTTCGGCGAGGCGGTCTTCTTCCCCCTGCAAGGTTCCGTCGCGGGGCAGGATCTCACCGACCGCCTGGAAGCGGTGCGGACCGGCCTGGAGGACATCGGCGTGGCGAGCTTCATGGCCGAGCTCCCTCTCGGCACCCCCCTTGACCAGGCCGGCTTCGATTCGCTGGTCGTCGCTCCGGTGTTCGGCAGGGACGGTCTTCCCCTCAAGGGAATGGACGCCCTCTGGGAACCCGGAGACCTGGAGGTCGGCGCGGCCCTTCAGGTCCTGAACATTACCCCGCGTGCGCCGGACCCCCGGGCGTCCGGAGAGGCGGCCGATTCCGCCGCCGGCCCCGAGCGGGACTCCGGGGGCGGCTTCGGGATTCGGCTGGGCGTCGCCGGTACGCTTCGTCTGGGAACCGGCGCCCCGCAGGACACCCTCCGCGACTTCCTGGACATGGAGGTCGCGGAGGGCCAGATGGACATCGAGGTGCGCGCGTTCGGCGGCGTCGACTGGGCGCGGCGCGTGGGCCTGACCTTCGATGTACGCTACGGGATCGCCTCGCCCGTGTACGTCCGCCGGCGCATCGGCCCGCCCGACACGGGCTTCGCCCCGCGTCCGCCGCTGGAGACGGTGCAGTGGCAGCCGGGCAACTACCTCGAGTACGCGATCGCCCCACAACTGCTGCTCACGCCCGAGCTTGCGGTCGGATTCGTGTACCGGTCCCTCAGCCGCGGGGCGGACAGCTTCGCGGGCGACGCGGGAGACCTGGCGCCGCTCTCCCTCGAGACCGACGCCGAAGTGCGGTCGATGGGGGTGGACGTCCGGTACTCCAGCTTCCTGGGAGGCGGTTTTCCGGTTGTTGCCCGCTTCGGCTGGGAGGCCGCGCGCAACGGCGCCGGAGGCCGGACGCCCAAGACGGGAAGGGTGCGCTTCGGGGCAAGCCTCTTCTGGAGGCTGTGGGGCGACTAAAAGGCCGTGGGGCGACTAAAAGGCCGTGGGGCGGCTAAAGAGCCGTGGGGCGGCTAAAGGACAGCCTCCGCAACCTCCTGCCCGGCGGCGCGCAACAGCTCCCGGGCGTGCTCGCGGGAAGCTGCGGAGTCCGGATCGCCGCCCAGCATTCGGGCGATCTCGTGGACGCGCGTGTCCCCCTCCAGAGCGAAGGCGCGCGTACGGACCATGCCGTCATCCGCCGAGAGCCGCTTTTCGACCAGCAGGTGGTGGCTCGCCCGCGACGCGATCTGCGCGAGGTGGGTGATGGCGAGCACCTGGTGCGCCCGGCCGGTTTCCTGCAGCCGCGCGCCGACGGCGTTGGCGATCTCGCCCCCGACCCCGGCGTCGATCTCGTCGAACACCAGCGTCGGCACCCGATCCGCGGCACCCAGAATCGACTTGAGGGCGAGCATCACCCTCGAAAGCTCCCCGCCGCTCGCGATCCGGCCGAGCGGCGCGGGCGGAAACCCCGGGTTCAGCGAAGCCAGGAACTCCACACGCTCGGCGCCGCCCGGCCCCACTTCCGCCAGCGGGCTGAGCGCGACCGAGAAGGTGCCTCCCTCGAGCCCAAGCTCCGGAAACAGCGCTGTAACCCGTTGCTCAAGTGTACGCGCTGCCTTACATCGCGCGTCGCTCAGAGCTGCCGCCTCCCGCTCCAGACGGGCCCTCGTCCGCCGGATGCGCCGCTCCAGGGTGGCGATGTCGAACGAACCGGTCTCGATCTCCTCGAGCTGCGCCCCCAGCCGGCGTCCGGCCTCGACCACGTCCTCGAGCGCGGGTCCGTACTTGCGCTTCAGCCGGAAGATGCGGTCCAGGCGGGCCCTGACCTCCTCCAGCCGGCGCGGATCGTGTTCCAGCGAACTCGCGTAGTCGCCCAGGAAGCGGCCCGCCTCGCTGGCCGCCTGGTACGACTGTTCCAGCAGCTCCGAGACCTCGCCCAGCGACCCATCCAGGCGGATGATGTCCGCGAGCGCCGCCTGCACCGCGCGGATGCGCACCGTGACGGCGGCGTCGCCCGCGTACAGTTCGTCGTACGCGCCCCCCGCGTTGCGCGCCAGCTCGTCGGCGTGTTCGAGCCGGGTCGCCTCCGTCTCGAGCGCCGTGTCCTCCCCCTCCTGGAGTCCGGCGCCTTCGATCTCGCCGAGCTGGAAGCGGATGAAATCCGCCCGCGCTTCGAGGTCCCGGATACTCCCTTCCAGCTGCTCCCGCTCGCGCGCCAGCGCCTTCAGCTCCACGCACAGCGCGGCAACGGCGCTCGCCCGTCCGGTCGCGCGCGCCAGGGAATCGAGCAGCCTGGCCTGTTCCGCCGGCCTCAGCAGGCTCTGGTGCTCGTGCTGCCCGTGCAGGTCGACGAGGTGCCGCCCCAGCTCACGCAGGAGCCCCACGGTGGCGGACGAGTCGTTCACCCAGGCCCGGTTGCGTCCCTGGCGCGCCACTTCCCGCCGCAGCACCAGCACGTTGCCGCCCGCGGCCAGACCCAGCGCGTCCAGCTTCTCCCGCACCGGCTCGCACTCCTCGACATCAAAGGCCGCCTCGATGCGGGCGCGGCGGGCTCCCACGCGCACGACCCCGGGGGAGGCGCGCTCGCCCAGCAGACACGAGAGGGCCTTCGCCACCAGGGACTTGCCGGATCCGGTCTCGCCCGACAGGGCGTTGAGGCCCGGCGCCCCGTCCAGCGTCAGGTCATCGATTACCGCGTAGTCACGGATACGCAGTTCGATCAGCATGCCCGTGGCTATTCATAAGATCATGCCCCCGAGGGCGATTTGAGTGCCCAGTTCAACTTCCGTCTCAAGGTGGAGAAGAAGGTGTGCCCGGGGAAACGAAGCAGAGGTACGCGCACCGTTCCGGTCCGGATCTCCACGACCGAACCCGGCACCACGGCCACTGCTTCCTGACCATCGACCGTCAGCACCAGGTCGCCCGATGGATCCACTTCCTTGATGATGACGCGCTCGTCCGCGGCCAGCACCAGCGGGCGCACGGCCAGCGTGTGCGGGCAGATCGGGGTCACCAGGATGCAGTCCACTCCGGGCGCGATAATGGGCCCCCCCGCCGACAGGGAGTAGGCGGTCGAACCGGTAGGCGAGGAAACGATCACGCCGTCGGCGCTGAAGCTGCCGATCTCGTCGGTCGTTCCGTCATGCCCCACGAACAGGTCGAGGCGGGAGACGCGGGCCGCCCCGCTGTTGTGGACCACGAAGTCGTTGAGCGCCACCTGTGGATCTCCCGACGTTCCGTCCTCGTCGAGGATGGCCGCCTCGAGCGTAATCCGGTAGTCGAGTGTGAAGTCGCCGCCGCGCAGCCGCTCGAAGGCGATGGTGAGGTCGGAGCCGGAGGACGAGGTGAGGAAGCCCAGGTGCCCGAGGTTGATCCCGAGGACCGGAATGTCCGTCCCCGCAACCTTGCGCGCGCCCCGCAGCAGCGTTCCGTCCCCCCCGAGCGTGACCAGCAGGTCCAGCGCACGTTCCGCCAGCCTGAGAGGGGGGGTTCCGGGCGGCGCCTGGGCGAGGATGCCGGGTTCGCAGGCAAACTCGATGCCGAACTTGCGCGCGAGTTCGTCGAGACGCGCCAGCGCCGGCGCGAGCCCGGGCTGTCCGGGAAGCGCGAAGATGCCGATGCGGCGGACGGGAGGCGGCGCCATGGCGTTTCCCGCGGGGTTACGCGCTCTCTCTGGTCGCCAGCACGCGGATTCCGGGCTTGCGCTCGGCCAGCCGCAGGGCCTCCCGCGCGATCCCCTTCGCGTCCAGCCCCACCTCCGCCAGCAGCAGCCCTCGGTCTCCGTGCTCGATGAAGACGTCGGGCAGCCCCATGGTTCTCACGGTCGGGCGCGATCCCGCGCGCGCCTGGATCTCGCGCGCCATGAAGGCTCCGAAACCGTTGACGACGGTACCCTCCTCGACCGTCAGGATGTGCGTGTGCGAGCCGAGCACCCGTTCGAGCACTTCCTCGTCGAAAGGCTTGAGGAAGCGGCAGTTGACGACGGTCGCCTCGATGCCCGCTCGAGCCAGCTCGTCGGCTGCGGAGAGCGCGTCGAGGACCATGGTGCCCACGGCGAGAATCGCCAGGTCCGACCCCTGGCGCATCACCTCCCAGCTCCCGTACGGCACCGGATCGATCTCCGAAGTCGGGGGAACCTCCGCGGGAACCGCGTCGCGCGGATAGCGGATGCTGTAGGGGCCGGCGTCGTGGGTCAGGCCGGTCTTCATCAGGGCGATGAGCTCCTCGCCGTCCCTGGGCGCGGTGACGGTCATGCCCGGCACCAGCAGCATGTAGGCGATGTCGAAGGCGCCGTGATGGGTGGGGCCGTCGGCCCCCGCGACGCCCGCCCGGTCCATGCAGAACATCACCGGAAGGTCCTGCAGGGCCACGTCGTGCACGATGGAGTCGAAGCCCCGCTGCAGGAACGTGGAGTAGATGGCCACGACCGGGCGCACGCCTTCCGTGGCCATGCCGGCGGCCGACGTCACACCGTGCGCCTCCGCGATGCCCACGTCGAAGTGCCGGTCCGGAAACGCCTTGTCGAAGATGTCGGTGCTGGTCCCGCTCGGCATTGCGGCCGTGATGGCCACGATGCGCTCGTCCTCCGAGGCCAGGTCGGTCAGCCCTCTGCCGAACAACTTCTGATACCGCGGCAGACCGACCGGCTTCTTCGGCGAACGTCCCGTGATCTTGTCCCAGGGGGAGGAGGCGTGCCACTTGACCGGATCCGCCTCCGCCGGCTTGTAGCCCTTCCCCTTCTGGGTGACCAGGTGCACCAGCACCGGTCCCTTCATCCGGCGGACCCGCTGCAGGGTGTTGACCACCATGTGGATGTCGTGCCCGTCGAAGGGTCCGAAGTAGCGGAAACCCAGTTCCTCGAAGAGCATTCCGGGCACGAAGAGGTGCTTGACGCTCTCCTCGAACCTGCCGGTGGCGGACTGCATCACGTCGGAGATGCTGGTGGGGACGCGCTGCATCAGCTCCTTCACCTGACCGCGGACCCGGTTGTACAGGGGGTTGGTGATGACGCCGTTCAGATACCTGTTCATCGCCCCCACGTTCGGAGCGATCGACATGTCGTTGTCGTTGAGGACCACGATGAGGTTGCGGTCGCTCGCGCCGGCGTTGTTGAGGGCTTCGTAGGCGAGCCCGCACCCGATGGCGCCGTCCCCGATGACCGCGACGACGTCGAAGTCCTCGCCCTTGTGATCGCGGCCGATGGCCATGCCCACCGCGGCCGAGATGGAAGTCGCGGCGTGTCCCGCGCCGAAGACGTCGAAGTCCGACTCGGCACGGCGCAGGAAGGGTGCCAGCCCATCCTTGCGGCGAATGGTGTGCAGGCGGTCGTTGCGCCCCGTGAGGATCTTGTGGATGTAGGCCTGGTGGCCCGTATCCCACACGACGCGGTCACGCGGGGTGTCGAAGACGTAGTGCAGCGCCACCGTGAGCTCGGCGACGCCCAGGCTTCCCCCGAAGTGTCCGCCCACCTTCGCCACGACGTCGATCAGGCGGTCGCGCACCTCGCGAACCAGGTCGGGCAGCTGGGAACGAGACAGCTTGCGCACATCCCCCGGTTGCTTGACGTAGTCGAGAATGGCCACCCCATATCACTCCATCTGTGGTTGTCGTCATCCCGCGACTGCCGGGATCGAGCCCGTATTATAACCGGATTCGGCGCTGCTGTTGCACGGGATGGTCGCGCGTGGTACGACCGGGGCCCGTCGAGCCGGCCTTCGCGCGCCGGTGCGTGCGAGCGGAGGAGTCCCCGGCCTCATCCGCAGATTCCGGCGGGAGGTCCTCCCGGCCGCTACCGTCGGCGCCGCACGACATACTCCGCGATCGCCTCCATGGGCCGGGAATCGAGCCCGCCGCGGGCCAGTGCCCGGCGCGCGATGGAAACCTGGCGCAGCGCCCGGGCGCGAGCCCCCTCGAGCCCGTAGAGGCTGACGTAGGTCGACTTGCCCAGGGCCTCGTCGCTGGGGTGCTTGCCCAGCCGCTCCGCCGAGGACGTGGCGTCCAGAATGTCGTCCGCGATCTGGAAGGCAAGTCCCAGCGCGCGCCCGTAGCGATCCAGGGCCTCGATGCGGCGGCGCCCCGCCCCCCCGACCGGGGGCGCCGCCGAGAGGAGCGCCCCGGTCTTGAGCGCGTGAAGCCGGTTCAGCCGGTCCGGCGACAGGGTCCGGCCCTCCGATTCGAGGTCGAGCGCCTGCCCTCCGACCATCCCTCCCGCGCCAGCGGCCTGCGCCAGCGCGCGAACGAGACCGCGCGCGGTCTCGTCCGGGCATCCCAGCTCGAGGGCGGCGCGCCATGCCTGCAGCGCGGCTCCCGGAATCAGCGCCGCCGCGGCCCGCGCCGTGTTCCGGGCTCCGAAGACGCGGTGCGGGGTGGGCGATCCCCGGCGCAGCCCGGCGTCGTCCATGCACGGCAGGTCGTCGTGCATGAGGGAGTAGGCGTGGATCATCTCGATGGACGCGGCCAGATCGTAGCAGCCGTCCCCGGTCTCGCGACCGCAGGCCTCGTACGCCGCCGCGCACAGGATCGGCCGGACCCGCTTGCCGTCGGTCAGCAGGCCGTGCCGCAACACCGGGACGAGGGACGGATCGACGCGCGGGGTCAGCGAGGCGAGGGCTCTCCGGAGGGCCTGTCCGACCCGCTTCCCCTGCTCCTGCAGGAAGGACGTCAGGTCGAAGTCACCGCCCGGCTGCGGGATCTCCGGCGCCGCGGAGGTCCCGCTCACCCGGCGTCTTCCCGCCGGCGGGTTTCGCCCTCGATCAGCTCCTCCACCCGGAGCTCGGCCGCGGACAGCAGCCGTTCCGCCGCGCGAACGTGCCGGATGCCCTCTTCGAAGAGCGCGAGGCTCTGCTCCAGCTCGATGTCTTCGGCGTCGAGGGCGGCGACGATGCGGTCGAGACGCCGCAGACGCTCCTCCACGGACATCGGTCGTGCATCGCCGTCGTCCCGGGACGACGGCGGATCTCCCGCGGCACGGGCACGCTCATCCATCAGGGCTGCTCCGGACCGGAGCGTCGGGACGAGTCCCGGCTACGCGGCACTCGACCCGGCCGTCGACCACGCGCAGGTCGAAGGAGGACCCATGTGGGAACGCGGCGACGTTTCGGAGCACCCGGCCCGCGCGATCGAGCGGGACCGCGTACCCGCGGCTGAGAGTGGCCAGCGGCGAGAGCGCGTCCAGCCGCCCGGACGCGTTCTCCAGCCGCGCGCTCCGGGAAGCGAGTCGGGCGCGCATCGCCCCTTCCAGTCGTTCGCCGCGGCGGAACACCCGGGCGGCCCGTGGCTCGATGAGGCCGCGCAAGCCCCGGTGGAGCCGGTCGGCGCGGGTCCCCAGGCCGTCCCGGCGGCGGCGCACGCAGCGCCGCAGCCCGGTGGACAGCCGCGGGCGCAGGTCGGCCAGCCGCCGGGCAAGGGCGGCGCGGTCGGGGACCACCGCCTCCGCCCCGGCCGAGGGGGTGGGGGCCCGCAGGTCGGCCACCAGGTCCGCGATGGTGACATCCACCTCGTGACCCACGGCCGAGACCACCGGCACCGGGCAGGCGGCGATCGCCCGCGCGACCTCTTCCCGGTTGAAGGCCCAGAGGTCCTCGAGCGAACCCCCGCCCCGCCCGACCAGGACGACGTCCGCCCGTCCGCTCCGGCCGATCTCGTGGATGGCCCGTGCCACATCCTCCGCAGCGCCGTCCCCCTGCACGCGCGCGCTCCTCAGCAGCACCCTCGTCCAGGGCGCCCGCTCCCCGATCACCGACAGGATGTCGTGGAGGGCGGCCCCCGTGGCGGAGGTCACCACCCCCACGCAGGACGGGCACGCCGGCAGGGCTCTCCTGCGGGCGGGGTCCATCAGGCCCTCCGCCTCCAGCTTGCGCCGCACCCGCTCGAAGGCCCGGCGCCACAGCCCCTCCCCGTCCTCCGCCGTCAGCCTGCGCACGCGCAGCTGGTACCGCCCCCGCGCCTCGTAGAGGGTCACCGAGCCGAACGCGCGCACCCGGGTGCCGTCCTCCGGGTCGGCCGGCAGCCGGCGGGCGTCGCTGGCGAACATGACCGCGCCGATGTGCGCGGTCTCGTCCTTGAGCGTGAAGTACCGGTGCCCCGCGGCGGTGCGACGCCAGTTGCCGACCTCCCCGGCCACCCAGAGCGCCTGCATTCCGTGCTCGAGGAGCAACCGCGCCCGGCGGTTCACCCGGGCGACGGTCCACGGCTCGGCGGCGCGCCCGGACGCCCGTGAACCCCGCGCGGCTGCTTCCACCGGGGCACCGGTCGCCGGGCCCGGTTTCTCCTTGCCGGAATCGTACCGGAAGAGGTCGAGCGACCCGTCCCCCGCGGCCATGGAGCGGCTCAGTCCCGGGCTCCGTCCGCGTGCAGCCGCACGGCGGCGTCGACCGTGTTGGAGAGCAGCATCGCGATGGTCATCGGGCCAACCCCCCCGGGAACCGGCGAGATGGCGCCCGCGACCTCCCTGACCTCGTCGAAGACCACGTCGCCGGTGATCCGGTAGCCTCGCTCCCTGGTCGCGTCCTCCACCCGGTTGGTGCCCACGTCGATCACGGTCGCCCCGGGCCGCACCATCGTGCCGGTGACGGTCCCCGGGCGCCCGATGGCCACGATCAGGATCTCGCCGAGCCGGGTAACGGCCCCGAGGTCGGGAGTTCGGCTGTGCGCGACGGTGACCGTGGCGTTGCCCCCGGGCGCCTTGCGCATGAGCAGTGACGCCATCGGCTTCCCCACGATGTTGGAGCGTCCCACGATCACCGCGTGTCTGCCCGCGGGATCGACACCCGAGCGCAGGAGCATCTGGATCACCCCGGCGGGCGTGCACGGGGCCAGCACGTCGGCCGCGCCGGTGGCCAGACGGCCCACGTTCACCGGATGAAAGCCGTCCACGTCCTTCCCGGGCAGAATCCGGTGGAGAACCACCTGGTCGCGAATCTGATCCGGCAGGGGCAGCTGCACGAGGATGCCGTGAATCGCCGGGTCGGCGTTGAGCCCGTCGAGCAGTCCCAGCAGTTCGGCCTCGGGCGTCGAATCCGGCAGGGTGATCTGCCGGGAGTGGAGCCCGGCGGCGCGCGCCGCCCGGTTCTTCATGCGCACGTAGGCGTGGCTCGCCGGATCGTCCCCCACCAGCACGGTCGCAAGCCCGGGTACCAGCCCGTCCCGCTCCTTCAGGACGGCAACCCGCTCGCGGAGTTCCCCGCGGATCGCACCCGCGATCTCCGTCCCCGAAATGATGGCGGCGCTCATCGCGCGAAATCCACGGCGCGGGTTTCGCGAATCACCACGATCTTGATCTGGCCGGGATAGCGCAGCTCCTCTTCGAAACGGCGCGCGATGCTCTCCGAAAGCGTATTCATTTCGTCGTCCGATATCCGTTCGGGCTCCACCATGACCCGCACCTCCCGGCCGGCCTGGATCGCGAAGCAGCGCTCCACCCCGGGATAGTCGAGAACCGTGTTCTCGATCTTCTCCAGCCGCTTCACGTAGCTGTCGAACATCTCCCGGCGGGCCCCGGGACGGGATCCCGAAATCGCGTCGGCCGCCGTCACCAAGAACGTCTCCGCATAGCGGTGCGGTTCCTCGTCGTGGTGCGCGCGGATCGCGTTCAGCACCTGGTCCGGCTCGCGATACCTCTCGCAGAGCGCATATCCCAGCTCTACATGCGTCCCTTCCTGGTCGTGGGTCATCCCCTTCCCCACATCGTGCAGAACCCCGGCCCGCTTGGTCATCTGCACATCGAGCCCCATTTCCGCGGCCATGCCTCCCGCCAGCAGCGCCACCTCCTTGGAGTGCAGCAGCTGGTTCTGGCCGTAGGAGGTCCGGAAGCGAAGGTGACCGAGCGCCTGGACGATCTTGGGGTGCACGTCGTGGATCCCCAGCTCGTAGAGCACCTCCTCCGCGGCCGCGAGCATCGTCCGCCCTACGGACTTCTCGCTCTTCTTGACCAGGTCCTCGATGCGGGCGGGATGGATGCGGCCATCCTCCACGAGCTTGCCGAGCGCGAGCCGGGCCACTTCCCGGCGGACGGGGTTGAACCCGGAGAGGATGACGGCTTCGGGGGTGTCGTCGATGATGACGTCGATGCCCGTGGCCTGCTCGAAGGCGCGGATGTTCCGGCCCTCGCGCCCGATGATCCGGCCCTTCATCTCATCGGAGGGCAACTGGACGACGGACACCGTCATCTCGGCGGTCTGCTCCGCCGCCATGCGCTGGATCGCCTGCGCGATGACCTTGCGCGCCTCGCGCTCACCGGTCCGCTTTGCCTCGGCCTCGATGGCGCGGACGGTGTTGGCGGCCTTCGCGCGGGCCTCGTCCTCCAGATTCTTCATCAGGAGGCCGCGGGCTTCGTCGGCGGAGAGGCCGGCCAGCGACTCCAGCGACTGCTGCACCGACCGCTCGGAGGCCTCGACCTCCTCGAACCTCCGGTCCAGCTCCCCATTGCGCCGATGAAGCGTCTTCTCGCGCCGCTCCAACGCCCCCCGGCCGTCCTCCAGACGGGCCTCACGCTCGCTCAGGCGGTCGAACTTGCGGTCCAGGGAGTCCGATCGAGCGCCGACCCGGCGCTCGAGCGTCTTGACCTCTTCCCGGCGCCGAGCTTCCTCGGACTGCCACGACTCGCGCAGCCGGTAGACCTCCTCCTTGCCCTGGAGGGTGGCGGCTTTGAGGGTGGTGTCGGCTTCCTCGTTGGCGCGGGCGATGATGCGCGACGCATCGTCACGGGCGGCGGCGCGTTCCTTTTTCTGCCTGGCGCGCTCGATGCCCCGCCCCAGCAAATACCCGGCTGCGGAGCCGAGCGCCATCACGACCGCCGCAAGCAAAATGCTCTGCGGGTCCATTGTATGCGCTCCGGATCAGGCGCACGCGCGCCTGCCAGTTCCTTTTCAGTGAGGCCGTTCCGACGGAAGGCGAAGCCGACCTGATCGATTCAGCGCCCGCACCCGTACCGCAGGCGACGGGCGGAATTCTCCTAAAACGCGTCACAATAGGAGGATGGAGAGTACCGGCGCAAGCGACGAGTCGGGATCAGGATCCCGCATCCTCCTTCAATCCGGACTCGACCTCCTCGGCAAGCGAACTGGACCTGAGCGCCGTCCGCGCACGCAGATCGGCCAGATCGGCCTGAGCCTCAAAGTACCGGGCGGTGATGGAGAGCGCCGCAAGAATCGTGGCCTTGTATGCGTCCATCAACCCGGCGCGCCGGTGGACCTCGCTGATGTTCTCGTCCAGGAAACGGGCACATCGCTCGACGTCCTCGCGGTCGGCGGTGGATCGGATGGCGTGCTGCTCGCCCCCGATCTCCACCGTCAGGGATACTGCCTTTGGGGTCTCAGCCATCCTGATCCTCCAGGAATCGAATCCGGGCCATCATCCTCTCCACCACCTCGCGGCCCCGTTCCAGACGTCCCGCGTACTCCCGCCTCTCGTCCTCCGCCGCGCGCAGCCTCTCCAGCACGCTCTCCGGGCCTGCCTCGCCCTCTGCGACGGGGCCGAGGAGCTCCATGAGCTCCCGGTTTCGCTCCCGGGCCGACCGCAGCTCGGCCTTCAGCTCCGCGCTCCGCCGGATCAGGCGCCTGACCGCCGACTCCAGGCGCGCGAAGGCTTCGCTAGCGCCCGGAGCCTGCGGCGCTTGCTCTGGGTTCGACACCAAACTCCTCCTTGAGTCGATGGACGAGACGCCGCACCGCTCGATCGACGGCGGCATCCGTCAGGGTTCTACGGCTCGACTGAAAGCGCAGCCGGAAGCCGACGGACCGGTAGCCGCCCGGCACGTCCCCGCCCCGGAAGAGGTCGAAGACGGAGACCTCGACGAGATCCCGGCCCCCGCGCTCCTCGAGGAACTCCAGTATCTGCCGGGCCGGAAGCGAATCGGGAATCAGCAGGGCGATGTCCCGCTCCACGGCGGGAAAGGCGGGAAGGGGACGGAAGGCCGGATCGGGCTTCTCCCCGGCGCCGTCGCCCAGTTCGAGCTCCAGCCCCCAGACCGGTCCGGCCCAGACGGGGGCGTCCACCCGGTCCGCGCGCACCTTGCCCGCGCCGCCCACGGCCGAACCGTCGGCCGCCCGCAGCATCAACTCGCACCCTTCCTCGAAGAAGGTCGAGTCGAAGGTGCCGGGCTCGACCGAGTAGGCGCCCGGGAGCACGACCTCGAGCAACTCCTCGACCAGGCCGCGCAGCTCCCACTCGTCCCACGGCAGGTCGCCGGCGGACCAGTGGTGGGGCCGTCGCCGCCCGGTCATCGCGACCGCGAGGCGATTGGTCTCGCGCGGCAACCCGCCGGACCCGCCGACTCCGAATACCGCGCCCATGTCGAACAACTGCATGTCGCGAGCGCCTCGCGCGAAGTTGTGTTCGACCGCGTGCAGGAGCCCGAAGAGCACGGTGCTGCGAAGGTGGCTCTCTTCCGCGGATACCGGATTGAGGACCTCCACCTCTCCCTCTTCGGCGGGCGCGAACGCGGTCGTGTGCGCCTCCAGGAACCCCCGGCCCACCAGGGTCGTCCTGAGGCGGTCGTGCAACCGCAGGAGGGGATCGTCCGGGACCGTCCCCGGGCGGAAGGCGCCCAGGCTGTCCGGGAAGCGATCGTAGCCGTAGACGCGCGCGACCTCCTCGATCAGGTCGACCTCGCGAAGGGTGTCGTAGCTCCGGTGCCCCGGGATCGTGACCTCGATTGCGCCGCCGGACGGCCTGCAGCGGTATCCCAGCGGCTCGAGCAGCTCCACGATGTCGCCGGCGTCGAATCCCACGCCGAGCAGCTGCCCGACGCGCCCGGGACGGAGCGTCACGACCGGGGCGCGCCAGGGCCGCGGGCAGGCGTCCAGGAGGATGGGTGCCGGCTCGCCTCCCGCGGTGGCCACGATGATCGAAACCGTGCGTCGAATCGCCCGCTCCAAGCCCGCGGGGTCGACGCCGCGTTCGAAGCGGTAGCTGGCGTCGGTCGACATGCCCAGCGCTCGTCGCACCGAGCGCACGCCCGTGGGATTGAAGAGCGCGCACTCCAGGAGGACGTCCGTGGTTCCCTCGCCGATCTCCGAGTCGCCGCCGCCCATGACTCCGGCGACGGCCAGGGCCTCCTCGGGATCGCAGATGAGGAGCATTCCCTCGTCCAGGCGGCGGCGCTCGCCATCGAGCGTCTGCAGCATCTCACCCCGCCGGGCGCCACGGACCACGATCTCGGCCCCCCCGACCTTCGCCAGGTCGAAGGCGTGCAGCGGCTGACCGAGCTCCAGGAGCACGTAGTTGGTGGCGTCGACCACGTTGTTGATGGGCTGCGCGCCCGCGGCCCGCAGGCGCGACGCCAGCCACTCCGGGGAGGGGCCGATGCGCACCCCGCGCACGACCGCCGCCATGTAGCGCCAGCACTGCCGGGGGGCGTCGATGCGGACGCGCACGCCGCCCGCGTCGACCACCCCGGACCCGCTGCGCACCGTGAGTTCGTGCTCCACCGCTCCGGGGAGGTCGGCCAAGCGGAGCCCGCCCTCGCCTACCAGCTCGCGCGCCACCCCCACGTGCGAGAGCAGGTCGCCCCGGTTGGGCGAGACCTCGACATCCAGGCGATGGTCGTCCAGGTCCACCGCGGGCGCGAAGGCGCTTCCCGGCTCGAACTGTCCCGACAACTCGAGGATGCCCCGGTGGTCGGTGCCCAGCCCCAGCTCGCGGGCCGAGCAGAGCATGCCGCGCGACTCCTCCCCGCGGATGCGGACGCGCTTGATGCGCACGTTGCCGGGCAGGACGGCGCCCACCGGCACGAAGGGGTAGCACGCGCCCGCGCGGACGTTGGGCGCTCCGCACACCACCTGCACGGTCCCGTTTCCGCCGTCGACCTCGCAGACGGAGAGCCGGTCCGCATTCGGGTGCCGGCGCACGCGCTCCACGCGGCCGATCACCACCCCGCCGATCTCCGCGGCCAGGTCGGTGATCCCTTCCACGGGCGCACCGCGCATGGCCAGCCGGGCCGCGATCTCCCCGGCGGCCAGGTCGAGCCCCGGCGCGACCGCCTGCAACCACCGGCGCGAGACGTTCATGCGAACTGGGAAAGGAAGCGGATGTCGTTCTCGTAGAGCGTGCGGATGTCGGTAATCCCGTACTTGATCATGGCGATGCGCGCGGGGCCCATGCCAAAGGCCCAGCCGGAATAGCGTTCGGGGTCGATGCCCACATTCTCGAGCACCGCCGGATCGACCATTCCGGCTCCCATGATCTCCAGCCAGGCGGTCTCCTCGACGCTGCCGTCCGCGCGCACCACGCGCCGCTTCACGTCGACCTCCGCGCTCGGTTCCGTGAACGGGAAATAGCCGGGGCGGAAGCGCACGCGCGTCCCGGGTCCCCAGAACCGGCGCGCAAACTCGGAGAGGGTCGCCTTGAAGTCCACGAAGGTGATGCCCTCATCCACCGCGAGTCCCTCGATCTGAAAGAATGCGGGCGCGTGCGTCGCGTCCCAGGTGTCGCGCCGGTAGGCCGGGCCCGGGGCCAGGATGCGCACCGGGGGCGGGTATTCCTCGAGGATCCGGATCTGGACCGGGGAGGTGTGACTGCGCAGAAGCCCTCCGCCCTTCAGGTAGAGGGTGTCCTGCTCGTCCGCGGCAGGGTGGTCCAGCGGCGTGTTCAGCGCGACGAAGTTGTACCACTCCGTCTCCGCCTCGGGCCCCCGGGCCCGCGTGAACCCCATGCGCGCAAAAATGTCGCAGATCTCGTCGACGATCCGCGTGACGGGGTGGCGCGCGCCCGTCCATCGAAGCCGCCCGGGAAGGGTGAGGTCCGGCGCCGGCGTGCCGGCGTCCGGGCGCTTGCGCGCGAGGTGGCGTTCCCGCTCCTCCAGCGCGCCGCGCAGCACCCGCTTCAGCCGGTTCGCCTCGGCGCCCACGGCCGGGCGCGCTTCCGGGCTGAGGCCGCCGAGCTGGCGCAGGATCCGGGAAACGCGCCCTTCCCTGCGGCCCAGGAATGCTACCCGGACCCGCTCCAGGGCAGCGGGATCACTCGTGCCGGCGATGGCATCCTGCGCGTCCCGTTCGAGCGCCCGGAGCTCATCGATGAAAGAGCCGGCCTCGGACACGAGGGCGTCGGATTACGAGCGCGAACCGCGCTCAGGCACCGGCCAGCCCCTGCTTGGCGCGGTCCGCCAGCGCGGCGAAGGCTTCCGGGTTGCGCACGGCGAGGTCCGCCAGCGACTTGCGGTCCAGTTCGACGCCGGCCCGCTGGAGGCCGTTGATGAACCGGGAATAGGAAAGATCGTGCTGCCGGGAGGCCGCGTTGATGCGCGTAATCCACAGCCGCCGGAAGTTCCGCTTCTTCTGTTTGCGGTCCCGGTAGGCGTATTCCCAACCGCGCTCCACGGCATCCTTCGCGGTGCGGTACAGCTTCTTGCGGGCGCCGAAATAGCCTTTTGCCTGACGAAGAATCTTCTTCTTGCGTCGCTTGCGCGCGGGGGCGCCGGTCGTTCTGGGCATGAGGTGGTCTCTCCAGCGGCCTTATGACTTGGGGAGGAGGCGACGGAGCTTCCGCGCATCCGCGCTGGAGACCAGCGTGGCGGAACGCAGGCGGCGCTTCCTCTTCCGGGATTTCTTGGTAAGGATGTGGCTCTTGTAAGCGCGCATCCTGCGGAGCTTGCCGCGGCCGGTCCGGCGGATCCGCTTGGCCGCTCCGCGATTGGTCTTCATTTTCGGCACGATCAACTCCTCGGAGCCAACACCATGGTCATCGTGCGCCCTTCCCGCACCGGGCGCGTCTCTATCTTCGCAACCTCTTCCAGATCCCGTGTCACCCGCTTCAGCACCTGCAGCCCGATCTCCGGGTGGGAGAGCTGCCGTCCGCGAAACATCATCGTCAGCTTCACCTTGTTGCCCTCGCCCAGGAAGCGGCGGGCGTGCCGGAGCTTGAAGTCGTAGTCGTGATCCTCGATTCCGGGCCGGAACTTCACTTCCTTGATCTGGACGTGATGCTGCTTCTTCTTCGCTTCCTTGGCCTTCCGGGCCGCGTTGTACTTGTACTTCCCGTAGTCCATGAGCCGGCACACGGGAGGACGCGCGGCCGGCGCCACCTCCACCAGGTCGAGACCGACCCTGCCGGCCCTCTCGCGCGCCTCCTCTATGGAGACGATGCCCACCTGGGCGCCCCGCTCGTCGATGAGCCGAATGGGACTGATCCTGATCTGGTCGTTGACTCGGATTCGCTGTTCCTTTATGGCTGTTTCCTCCGTGGTTCATGAATCCGCCTCGCGGCGGGGATCGTGAGACAAAAAAACCCGGGCCACCCCGGGACACGAAACGCCGGGCGGCCGATCGACGCTGCTCGCCGGCCGACCCGTCTCGTAACCCAGCGGCGCGTGGCGCCGAAGGTGGAGGGAACGTGCGATCCTCGCTTCCGTGTTGTCAACGGCGAAAGATAGGGATGAGAGGCGTCCGGTCAAGCGAAGCGCTTCAGGTAGAGCCGCATTCCCGCCCAGTCGTTGGCCGCGTTGAAGACATCAAAGTAGCGCCGGGCTCTATCCTGCCCGATCACCGCCGCCTGCAGTTCCCTCGTCTCGGCCTCGAACTCCTGCGCCAGCCGCGGGTCGTCCGTGTCCGGGCCTGCCCGCACCCGGTCTTCCAACGCTGCCAGCGCCCCGCTCAACTCTTCCCGCCGGGCTTCGAAGTCGTCGTAGATGCCGAAGTGGGCCACCGCGAAGCGGTCGGGATCGTAGACCCGCACCCGCTCGAGCGTCTCCTGCCAGGCCGCCGCGTCGACGCCGGGCGCGGGCGTGGGAGGATGCACGGGGGCGCGGCGGTCGAGGATCACGCCCAGCGCGTCGCCGCAGAGCAGCACGCCGTCGCGGTCGTCCAGCCAGGCAACGTGATGGCCGATGTGGCCCGGCGTTGAGATGGGGCGCAGGAGCCGCAGCGGGGCGCGCGTCCCCGGCTCCCAGACGCGTATGTTGCGCGCCGGGACCGGGCGCACCTCTCCCCACAGGCGGTCGTGGGCCTCGCCGAACGTGCGCCGCGTGCTCCTCACCAGGCGGACCGGGTCGGCGACATGGGGCGCGGCGTCCGCGTGGACATGCACGCTCAGCCCGTCGTTCTCGCCCACCAGATGCCCTGTGGCGCCGGCATGATCCAGGTGGATGTGGGTGAGGAAGACGGCGCGCAGGTCGGCGACCGCAAGGCCTCGCTCCGCCAGGCGGACCCGGAGCATGTCCAGGCAGGTCGCCGGTCCCGGATCGACCAGAACGGGCTCGGGGACCTCCAGCAGAAAGGACGAGATCGCGCCCTTGAGACCCAGATGTTCGAGGTCGAGGAGGTCGATCAACCGCTTGGCGCGTAGGGTCGCTCTTCGGATCCCACGTAGACCTGGCGCGGACGCGCGATGCGCTGCTCGCGGTCGTTGACCATCTCCTCCCACTGAGTGAGCCAGCCCACGGTGCGGGGAATGGCGAAGAGCAACGGGAACATCTCCGACGGGAACCCCATCGACTGATAGATCAGGCCCGAGTAGAAGTCGACGTTGGGGTAGAGGTTGCGCCGGATGAAGTAATCCTCTCCCAGCGCGATCTTCTCGAGTTCCAGGGCGATGTCGAGAAGCGGATTCTTGCCCAGCACCTCGAACACCTCGTGCGCCGTCTCCTTGATGATGCTGGCGCGCGGATCGTAGGCCTTGTACACGCGGTGCCCGAAGCCCATCAGCCGGCGTTCCCCCCGCTTCACGCTCTCCATGAACTCGGGGATGTTGTCGGTGCTGCCGATTTCCTCCAGCATGCGCAGGACGGCCTCGTTGGCGCCCCCGTGGAGGGGCCCGAACAGCGCCGCCATGGCGCCCGCGTGCGCCGAATAGGGGTCGGACTGGGAGCTGCCGATGACCCGCATCGCCGTCGTGGAGCAGTTCTGCTCGTGGTCGGCGTGGAGGATGAAGAGCACCTCCAGGGCGCGCTCCAGCGCCGGATGAGGCTCGTACTCGCGCACGCCTACGCGGAAGAGCATCGACAGAAAATTCTGTGCGTAGTTGAGCGCGTTGTCGGGATAGGCGAGCGGGAGCCCCTTGTGATGGCGGTAGGTGAAGGCGGCGATCGTCGGCATCTTGGCGATCAGGCGCACGATCTGCTTCCAGCGATTCTCCGGGTCGTGGATGTTCCTGGCTTCGGGATAGAAGGTGGACATCGCCGCCACCGTGCTGATCGCCATTCCCATCGCGTGCGCGTTGTAGCGGAACGCGTCGATCAGCTTGGTCAGGTTCTCGTGGATGTAGGTGTGCATCCTGACTTCGTCGCGGAAAACGTCCAGTTCGTCGGATGCCGGCAGCTCCCCCTTGAGGATCAGGTAGGCCACCTCCAGAAACGTGGCCTTCCCGGCCAGCTGCTCGATCGGGTAGCCGCGGTACTGCAGGATCCCCCTGGAGCCGTCGATGTAGGTGATTGTGCTGCGGGTGTTGGCCGTATTGGAGAAGCCGGGATCGTACGCCATCATGCCGAAGTCCGAGTCCCGAACCTTGATCCTGCGCAGGTCCATGGCCCGGATGACGTCGCCTTCCAGGATGTCTACGTCGTACCTGGCGCCGGTACGATTGTCGGTAATCGAAAGAGTGCCGTTCTCCGCCCCGCCGTTTTCCATGTCCGCTCTCCGCACGGGCTCACGTTGAGCCGGTGCATGTCGTTTGGGTTGCGCGGGCCCCCGGTCGCCGCAGAGTCCGCTTCCGCTTCAACTCCCACAGACGGATAGTCTAACCTGGAGCGCAAGCGGCGCGGTAGATGTGAGCCGCACGCGGCGTTCCCGGGCCCTTCCGTTCGCCCATCCTCGCCCCTCACGAAGGCCTCCGCCCATGACGCCCCATCCAGTCATGGCAACGCCCGGCCTGGAGTGTTTGGATTCATGGGGTGCAAACGGGAGCGCGGCCCGGAAACCGCGCAGAGCAATCATCCACAAGGAGGGGCAATGCGCGGTTCACAGGGATTCTCTCTTATCGAGCTACTTCTCGTGACGCTGATCATCGGCATTCTCGCCACCATCGCGATTCCCCGTCTGACGGCGGCGCGCGACCGGGCCTTCGTGGCGACGATGCAGGCGGATCTCCGCAACCTGGCGACCCAGCAGGAGATCCACTATGCCGACGAACTGACCTACTCGGACGACCTGGACGACCTCGAGTTCTCCGCCTCGGAACGGGTGACCGTCGACGTCGAGGAAGCAACGGGTACCGGATGGTCGGCAACGGCGACCCACGAGGCCTTCGACGACGACGACGACGGGTGCTCGGTCTACTACGGCGACGCGGAAGCACCGGAACTGGCGGCCCCCGATGAAGCCGGGGTGATCGCCTGCACCCGATAGCCGGCCCGGGGAGGCTCACGACGGACTCCCTCGACGCCGGGTGCGGGCCGACCGGCCTGGTGGGGCGTCGTCCCGCGGGAACTCGCTTGGCGGTTCGGGGCGCGGGGGAGCCGGGGTACGGCTAGCGAACCGTGAAGCGAACCGTGTCGATCACCCAGGGCTGCAGCGGCACGTGCAGGCCGTCGGCGACGACCGCGATGATCGTGTAGTCGCCCGGTGCCAGATCCGTCATCTCGTACTCGGTCTGCGCCAGGCCGAAGTGGACGTAGCTGCCCTCCACCGCGGGGATGGGCTGGTCGGCAGGCGTGAGGTCGGCGTTGATCAGCAGATGATGATGCCCGGTGCCGGGGTCCATGATCCCCGCCTCGACGACCTCGAGGTTGTCGACCTCGAAGACCACTCGAACGGAGGTCCCATCGACCGTCGAGCCGTCGGCGGGCTCGGTGATGTGGACCGCCATCGCCCCTTCGTCCATGGCGGCCTCCTCGGCCATTCCGGCGTCGTCCATCGACTCGCCCGCGTCTCCGCCGCCACCACAGCCGAGAGCGGCGAGAAGTGCGGCCAACGACCACGGGCTCCATCTGCGAATTCCTGGCATGAGTACCATCCGTGTTGACGGGGAATGGTTTGCGGGTTCCGGCGGGCACGGCGCGAGACCGCTGTCCGTGCCAGTATTGAACCGCACCTGCCGCCCGGCAAGACCCGGCAAGACCCGGCAGGCGCGACAGGCCGGCGGACAATCGTGCCGGACGAAACCTCGTCGGACCATTCCGGCACCGCCGGACGACCTTGCCGGGCGGGTCGAGGTCGACCAATCTGCTACTATGCAACCCGGCACTTCCGGGCGGCCCCGCGCAACCATCGGGCCGGACACGCGTCCGGCGGAGGCGCGACCCTCATTGAATGACGCCGACTACCCCAACAACAGGAGATGACGCATGCGCAAGCTAGTCCCCATCCTCGTCATGACGCTCGCGGCAGGCGCTCAGGCGGTACACGCGCAGAGCGCGCAGATGAACTTCTTCCTCACCAGCGCCGGGTCCGGCGACGGAGCCAACCTCGGCGGCCTCCAGGGAGCGGATCAGATCTGCCAGGACCGCGCCTACGCGGTGGGCGCCGGCGACCTGATCTGGCGGGCCTACCTGAGCACGACCGGCGAGTCCGGGGAAAACGCGCGCGACCGCATCGGCGATGGTCCCTGGTACAACTTCGCCGGCACCATGGTGGCCCGGGACGTCGACGACCTCCACTCCGAGAACAACCTGCTCGGCAAGGAGAACTCGCTGACCGAGCGCGGCGAACCGGTGAACGGCCGGGGCGACTCGCCCAACATGCACGACATCATCACCGGGTCGACCATGGACGGCATGGCCTCGGACGCGGACGGCGACTCCACCTGCGAGAACTGGACCAGCAACAGCGGCGACGGCAGCGCGCTGGTCGGCCACCACGACCGCGTGGGCGGCGGGCAGAACCCCACCTCCTGGAACTCGGCGCACGCCTCGCGCGGCTGCGGTCAGGAGGACCTGCAGGGCACCGGCGGCAACGGCTTCTTCTACTGCTTCGGCATCGGCAGCTGACCGACAACCCTCCCGGGCGACAGCACGCTTTTCCCGCGTAGCGGGGTCCCGCCGCCGGATCGTTCCGGGCGGCGGGACCCCGCTGCGGCTGGTTCAGGTCGACTCCTCCGCGGCCTCGCCGGCCACCCCCTTAACTTCCGGCCGCCGGATCCAGCCGATCACCAGCCAGGTGGCGCCCATCACCGCCAGCATCAGCGCCGCCAGGGCCAGGGTGCGCGCCAGCAGCCCCAGGTCGAAAACCGGCCAGCGGAACGTGTACTGGGTGAGCACGCCCCACCGCTCCGTCATCCAGTGCCACGCCGTGTGCGCCACCAGGGCGGAGAGCAGGATGTTGCCGATCTTTTCCCTGATCGCGAAGCGGTAGAGCAGTTCCAGCGCCGGCACGATGATCAGGAGCGCGGCGAGCTGACCCAGCTCCACCCCGACGTTGAAGGCCAGCAGCGAGGTCACGAGGTGCGACCCCGCGAACTGCATGGTTTCGCGCAGCGCGAAGGAGAAGCCGAAGCCGTGGGCCAGGCCGAAGGCGAAGGTGATGATCCAGCGGGTCTTGACCTTGGTGCCCACGATGTTCTCGAGCGCCATGTAGACGATCGACGCGGCGATCAGGGTCTCGACCAGCGGCGGAAACCAGAGCGTGTTGGGCGCGAAGTTGAAGGCGGAGGCCGCCAGCGTCACCGAGTGCGCCACCGTGAAGGCGGTCACGAGAATCACCAGCGATCGCAACTTGCGCAGCGGCGCGACCAGGCAGAGCAGGAAGAGCAGGTGGTCGATGCCGTCCAGGATGTGCTGGAAGCCGAGCACGACGAAACGCCACGCCGCCTGGTGCCAGCGGGGGTCCAGGCGCACCACGCCGGGATGGCCCGTGTACTGGTAGAGCCGCTCCGCGCCCTCCGCAGGCAGGAAGCGCAGGATCGTGTTCACCCGCAGCGCCAGCCGCTCCAACCCCGGATCGATCGAGAAATCGGAGTCGGCCGAGGTGATGGGGTACTCGAAGAGGACATCGAGCAGAGCCTGCTGCCAGACGAGCTGGGTCTCGGGAGCAAGCGGCGGGCCGGTTACGTGCGCCAGCGCGGCCTCGTAGCTCGTGAACGAGCGGTCCGACGGTATGGACACCACCGCCGCCAGGAGCTCGGGAACGGGAAGCAGCTCCCCGTTCTCGAAGAGCTGCAGTGGATTGCCGATCCAGAGCATCGCCCCCTGCCGGATCTCGTCCTCGGCTTCGGGAATGTCGAGATAGCCCGGCCCGAAGGTCGGGAAGACGATGTCCTGCATGGTGTTGAGCGGCACCCGCACCAGGAGCCGCAGGCGGTCGCCCTCGGGCTTCACGAACATGCGCACGATGGCGTCGGCGGGGATGTCGTGGGGCACGGGAGCCCCTTCGAGCGGCGCGGACGGGCGCGTCAGGCTCGCCACCCCCGCGACGACGAAGGCGAGACCGACGATGGCAAGGCGGGTTCTGCGCATGTATGCCTGGAAGATGGGGCGCGCCGCGATCCTGGTGAACACGCCGCGGCGGACTGCGCCGGCGGCGGCCGGATCGGGAATCGTAACCGGCCGGGCGTCGCCCGAACAAGCCGCGGCTCAGGGGCCCCGCGGACATGTGCGCGCGCGGCTTCGAAGCCGTATACTGGTAGTCTGCATGCCGCGGGTCCCTCGCAGCGCTGGACATCCAGTCTTTTCGACAAAGGAGATGAAGGGATGAGACGAACACGCGACCTTCTTGCCGGAGCGATTCTCGTCGCCCTCGCGGCGGCCTGCGCCGATGCCGGCACGCAGTCGGCCCAGATGTCGATGGACATGGACGGAGGCGATGGCATGGCGCCGATGTTCGAGGTCGACCCCTTCTGGCCCAGGCCTTTGCCGAACCACTGGCTGCTGGGCGCAACCATCGGCGTGGCGGTCGATTCGCGCGATCACGTCTACATCGTGCACCGCAACACCCCGGACCAGTTCGCGGCGCGCACCGAGATCGGGCTCGCCCAGGACCCGCCGCTCAGCGAGTGCTGCCAGCCCGCGCCGCCCGTCCTGGAGTTCGACCCCGAGGGCAATCTGGTCAACGCCTGGGGCGGACCCACCGATGACGGCGAGTACGAGTGGCCCACTTCGAACCACGGCATCGTGGTCGACCACATGGACAACGTCTGGATCGGCGGCAACGGCGGCCAGGACAACCACGTGGTGAAGTTCACCCGCGAGGGCGAGTTCCTCATGCAGATCGGCCGCTCCGGCATGCGCGAGAGCAGCATGGACACCGACAACTTCGGCCGGGTCGCCAAGATCGCCTTCGACGCCGAGGCCAACGAGGCCTACATGGCCGACGGCTACCTGAACAAGCGCGTCGTGGTGGTCGACATGGACACGGGCGAGTTCAAGCGCTTCTGGGGTGCCTACGGCAACGAGCCGGACGACAACTACGAGTTCATGCCCTATTCGCCGGACACCCCGCCCGCCCAGCAGTTCCGCGGGCCGGTACACTGCGCCGATCCGTCACGGGACGGCCTCGTATACGTTTGCGACCGCGCTTCCGACCGCATCCAGGTCTTCCAGAAGGACGGCACCTACGTGGACGAGGTGTTCATCGCGCCCGAGACCCTCTCCCAGGGCTCCACCTGGGACGTCGCCTTCTCGCCCGACCCCGAGCAGACCTACTTGTACGTCGCGGACGGCCAGAACATGAAGGTCTACGTCATCCTGCGCGAGACCATGGAAGTGCTGTACAGCTTCGGCGACGGCGGGCGGCAGCCCGGCCTGTTCTTCGCGGTGCACAGCATCGCCACCGACTCGCAGGGCAACATCTTCACCACCGAGACATACGAGGGGAAGCGGGTGCAGAAGTTCGTCTACCAGGGCATGGGAACGGTCACCCAGATGAACATGGGGCCCGCCTGGCCCGGCGGCTGATCGTTGGATCTCTCGGCAGTTCCGGGCCCCTTCGCCGCCTTCGCGGAGGGGCCCTTTTTCTGTCCGGTTCGCGACAAGGCAGGCCCCCGGGGATTCCCGGATGAAGCTCCCCAACATTCCCGGCCTTCGGCGTGTCTTTGAAATGGCGCGCGGCGGAGGCCGCGGGGTCGGGGCCCGAATGCCCCGGTCATGGCCACAGGGAATCCTCAAATCTCCAGGATCTGAATCCATGTCGATGATTAGCCGGGCTGTCTTCCTGGCGCTGGGTGTGGCGGTGGTGGTGTCTCCCGCGGCCGCGCAGGACCAGCAGCTTCAGAATCCCCCCGCCGGGGGAGCGACTGCGATCGTGCTCGAAGCCGAGCCCCTCCTTCCCGAGATGGCGGTCAACCTCGACGGCCGGGTGGATGAAGCCATCTGGGGCCGTGCGGCTCCGATCACCGACTTCACCCAGCAGGAGCCGGTCGAGGGCGGTGTCCCCTCCCAGAAGACCGAAGTGCGGGTGCTCTTCGACCAGGACAACCTCTACATCAGCGCGATCATCTATGACGATCCGGAAGGAATTCTCGCCTACCAGATGCAGCGGGACGCCGGCCTGATGACCGATGACCGCTTCATGTGGATTCTGGACACTTTCGACGACGGTCGTACCGGCTATTTCTTCGAGATCAACGCGAACGGCCTCATGGGCGACGGCATCATCACCGGCAGCGGCGGTGGCGGACGCGGCGGCGGACGCGGCGGCGGCGGCGGCGGCGGCGGCGGTATGAACAAGGCCTGGGACGGCATCTGGGAGGCACGTACCTTCCGCCGGCCCGACGGCTGGTCGGCGGAGATCCGGATCCCCTTCCGGACCCTCAGCTTCAACCCGGACGCCGATCGCTGGGGGATCAACTTCCAGCGCACCATCCGGCGCAACAACGAGGAGATCCTCTGGCGCGGATGGCGGCGCACCGAGGGACTCTTCAAGCCGATCTTCGCGGGCGATCTGGTCGGGGTCGGCACGCAGGAAATCCAGCGCGGCTACGGCGTGGAGCTGCGCGGCTCGGCGATCGGCAGCTGGCGCAACGTGCGCAACGCGCCCGACAACGTCGACCCCACGACCTTTCCGAGGGACATCAGCCTCGACGTCGATTACAACATCACCCCCAGCCTGCGCGCCTCGGCTTCCATCAACACCGACTTCGCCGAGGTCGAGAGCGACGAGCGGCGGGTCAACCTCACCCGCTTTCCGCAGCGTTTCCGCGAGCGGCGCTCCTTCTTCCTGGAAGGCTCCGGGGTCTTCAGCTTCGCGCCCCGCAGCGGCCCGCAGCCCTTCTTCTCCCGGCGCATCGGCCTGAACGGCGGCCAGGAGATCCCCATCGAGTACGGCACGCGCCTGACCGGGCAGGCAGGCAGGTACGAGATCGGCTTCTACCAGATCGGAACCGGGAACCACGAGTACGCGGACACCGAGGGCATCCTCCAGGACTTCACGCGCGAACAGTTCTCGGTGGCCCGCATCAAGCGGCGCATCTTCGAGCAATCGACCATCGGGGCGATCTACACGCGGCGCGCGACGACGGCTTCGATCCCGCTGCAAGGTGAATCGGCGATTTCGCCCGCCGACCAGCATACGGCAGGGGTCGACCTCGGCTTCAACACGCGCAACTTCCTCGGCAACAAGAACCTGGAGCTGGAAGCGTTCTACGTCTGGAATTCGAATCCGGATCCCACGGTCACCCGCACCATGACGGACCTGTCCGCGCACGGATTCCGCCTGAACCTGCCCAACGACATCTGGTCGGGGCACATCTCCTACCGGCAGTTCGGCGACGACTACAACCCTGCCATCGGTTTCGTGGCGCGCAACGACTTCCGGCGCATCGAGCCGCGCATCGGCTGGGCCCCCAGGCCATCGTCCATCGACTGGATCCGGAGCCTCGATTTCTCCGTTCAGTTCCGGCACCTGGAGGAGCTGGGCACCGGAATCGTGGAGGAGCGCGAATGGGACCTGAACCTGCTCGGCGTCCGCTTCGAAAGCGGGGACGGCTTCTCGGTCAACGCCAAGCGCGTCTACGAATTCCTCGACTACGGATACGAGATCGTGGACGGGGTCGACATCCTGGCGGGCGACTATACCAACTGGGAGTATTCGATCCGCGGCAACACCGCCGGCCGGCGGCGGGTCTCGCTCTACGGGTCCGTCAGCACCGGCGGCTTCTGGGACGGGGACCGGACCCGCTACGGCGGACGCATCTCGTTCCGGCCCAACCCGGGCATGAACATCTCGACGAACATCGAATACAACGACGCGCATCTGCCCACCGGCGACTTCACCACCAGCCTCTACGAGCTGGAGACCGAGTGGAACGCGAGCCCCTGGGTCAGCCTCACCAACCAGTTCCAGTACGACAGCCGCAGCGACATCGTGGGTCTTTTCGCGCGCCTGCGCTGGATCGTCCAGCCCGGCAACGACGTCTACCTCGTCTACACGCACAACTGGCGCAACTGCTCGGTCGGCGTGGTTGACTCGGGATGTTCGGCCCTGGACATCAACCCGCGGGAGCGGGATCCGTGGCTGGCGACGCTCTCCAGGGGTGGCGCGATCAAGCTGAACTACACATATAGGTTCTAACGGTCCGCGGACGAACTCCCCTCGGCGTTATTCGAACGGGTTCATCCACGGACTGCCTGAGCGCCTGCTCCCGGAAGGGTTGGATCGTCGGTTCCCCGGGACGCCGGCAAGAGGAATTCCGACTTCCCGGAGAAACGCCATGCGGTATTCCCGTCCCGTCCGTTCAGCCGCCACCCTTGTCTGCCTGACCCTCGCGACCGCCTGCGCGCCACAGCCCGTGATGGAACAGGCAATGGAGCGCGGGGAAGTCCCCCTCCCGCTGACCGGGCGCTCGGTGGTGAACACCGAGATGGGGATCGTCGCGACCAACAACCCGCTGGCGTCGTCGGTCGGCGTGCAGATCCTCGAGCAGGGCGGAAACGCCATCGACGCGGCCATCGCGGCCAACTCGGCGCTCGCGCTCATGGATCCCACCTCCAACGGAATCGGCGGCGACCTGTTCGCCATCATCTACCTGGCCGAGACCGAGGAGATCTTCGGGCTGAACGCCAGCGGATGGTCGCCCGCGGCCCTCAGCGCCGAGTACCTGAAGGAGCTTGGGCACGAGAGCATGCCCCGCCGCGGCATCCACTCGGTCACCGTGCCCGGGGTGATCGCCGGCTGGGACGCCATGCGCGAGCGCTTCGGCAACCTCGACTTCGGCACCATCCTGGCCCCCGCCATCTGGTACGCGGAAAACGGCTTCCCCATCCACGAGGTCACCGGGCGCATGTGGGCCGGGTCGGTCGACATGCACCAGCAGCACCCCAACAGCGCGCACACCTACCTGGTCGACGGCGAGCGCGCGCCCAAGGTGGGCGAAGTGTTCAGGAACCCCGACTTCGCGAACACCCTGCGGCGGATCGTGGCGGACGGCCGCGACGGCTACTACAAGGGCCCCACCGCCGAGGCCATCATCGCCATCTCCGACGAGTTCGACGGGACCATGACGCTCGACGACCTGGCGGAGTACGAGCCTGAGTGGACGGAGACCATCAGCACGACCTACCGCGGCTGGACGGTGCACGAGATGCCCCCCAACGGCCAGGGCATCGCCGCGCTCATGATGCTCGACCTGATGGAGAACTTCCCCCTCGGCGAGTACGGCTTCCACAGCCCCGAGGCTCTGCACGTCATGATCGAGTCCAAGAAGCTGGCCTACGCGGACATGATCACCTACGTAGGCGATCCGCGCTTCGCCAAGGTCCCGGTCGAAGGGATGCTCGACAAGGAGCGGGCCCGGGAGCGCGCCCGGCTGATCGACATGGACCAGGCGATGTGCTCGGTCGAGCCGTCACGTTTCGTGGGTCTCGACAACGAGGATGGCGGAGACACGATCTACCTGACCACGATCGACAAGGACGGGAACATCGTCTCCTACATCCAGAGCAACTACTCGGGCTTCGGCTCCGGACTGGTTCCGCCCGGCACGGGCTTCATGCTCCACAACCGGGGCGCGCTGTTCACGCTGGACGAGAGCCACCCCAACGTGCTCGAAGGGCACAAGCGGCCCCTCAACACCATCATTCCGGGCCTGATGGTGAACAACGAGGGCGGGGAGCGGATCGGCTTCGGCATCATGGGCGGCTTCAACCAGCCGCAGGCGCACGCGCAGTTCATCGCCAACATCGTCGACTACGGGATGAACATTCAGCAGGCGCACGAGGCGGGGCGCTTCACCAAGGGCAGCTTCGACGGCTGCGACGTCAACATGGAAGTGATGGTGCCCGAGTGGGTGCGTGCGGAGTTGACGGCCCTGGGCCACGAGATCAACGTGCGGCCCCCGCGGACCGGCGGCTTCGGCTACGGCCAGGCGGTGATGGGTGACGGCACCGGCGTGCACTACGGCGCCTCGGAGCCGCGCCACGACGGGATGGCGATGCCCCAGCCCGCGCCGGTGTTCGCGAACCGGTAGCCGATCACCGCGAAAGAGACGAGGCCGGCTCTCCCGTTTCGCCCGGGGGAGCCGGCCTCTCCTGTTTCCGTCGTCGTTCCGGGCGGGCTACCGCTCGCGCTCCAGGCTCCGCAGCCGCGTCTCGATGTTGTCGAGCGCTCCGTCGATTCGGCCAAGTGTCGTAGCGATGCGCTCCGCGGAACGCGTCAACTCCGCCAGGCTCCTTGCGATCTCGGACAACAGGTTCAACTGGGCGCGTTCCTGACGTGTAACCATCCAGCCTCCCTAGCCCTGTTGCTCGAGGATCTCGCGGACGCGCCGGTGAATCCCCTCTTCCAGCGCACCTGTGGAGTTGCAGGTAACCCTCAATCCCGAGGACGCACGCGAACTAAAGCCCCTTGTGGAACGAACCGCCGAGAAGTGCGTGTTGACGGTGACGGAGGTCCCGCCGGCGTCTGTTTCTCGAACGACCAGGCTGACCGCCGCGAGGTGCTCGCTGTACACGGAGTTGATTCCGCCGGATCCGCAGTCATGGTGTCGATCGGAGGATGGTGGGTGTTCCAGGGTCGTGATCGTGCCGACGCCCTCGTCGGCATGGATGGTGCTTACCGGAAGCTGAGTGGTCGCGATCTCGACGACGGCGGCCCACACGTCAGAATGTGGATGCCCGTAGGGCAGGGAGCGCTCGAAGGCATAGGTCCTGGGAGCGGTCGCGCATGATGGGAGAAGGGTAAGAAACACGAGACCAAAGAGCAGCCCCTTACGCATTACGGAACCTCCGTGCACAAGTGGGTGAGCCCAGTTGCTTCGGATCACCCCGATGACCCATTCAGCGTTCGCGACCGGAATCACCAGCCGCCTGCGAGGAAGACGGGATTGGTCGAACTCCTGCTTCTTCTACCGCAGCAACCCCCGGTCAAGATCCGTCCTGACAGGCAAAACCCGGGTCTCGCCGCGCAAGATTGCTCGCGGCGAGGCCCGGGTTCGATCGCGCTCAGGCGAACGGCGTGCTGTCGCGCCGGCTTACCGGCTGCGGGCGCTGCTGTCGGTGCTCTCGAGGAAGCGCAGCGCTTCCTGATACCCCTCGAAGGAGGTCCGGCCGACCCACACTTCTTCGACGAGCGTCTCATAGGCTTCGGTCGCGCGGTCGAAATCACCGGTCTCGACGCTCGCGCGCGCCAGACCCAGGAGCGAACGAGGCCGCTTCGGCATGCGAAGCAGCGAGGTCTCGAACATGCCGGCGGCGTCCCCGTGGTCGTCGAAGCCGGCCAGGATCTCGCCATACAGCTCGTGCACGGGCTTGATCGGGCTCGCCGAGCCGCGCGGAGGCGCCATCGCCTCGACGGTGGCGACCGCCTCGTCCATCAGCTCGCGGGCGGCGGCCTCGTCGCCGCGGTCGGCCTCCAGCAGCGCCGCCACCTGCTTGTACATGACGCCGGCATAGCCGTCGGAGTCAGCGTCGTCGCTGAGCGCCTCCACCGCAGCCTCCAGCGCCGTCCTGTCCCCCGTGCGCGCCGCGCTCAGCCCGGTGGCGAGCAGCTCGTGGCCGGTCGATTCGTCGGTGATGGGGAGGATCGCCCACTCTTCGGTGTCGACGATGTAGCGTGCCTTGAGGAGCGGCTCGGCGCCGCGCGGGCGGGCCTGCCCGGTCTCCTCCGAAGGACCTCCTTCGCCGAACTCCAGGAAGGTCCCGGAAGCCATGCTCTCGATGCGCCGGATCCAGAGGCGCGCCTTCTCATAGTCGCCGAGCTGGAGATCGCCGTACTGGCCCCAGTCGAGCGAGTGGGTGGCGTCGCCCATGGGCTCGCCGGGCTCCCACAGTTCGCGGGCGGCGTCGTAGGCGGACTGGTTGTGCCCGGAGACGTAGTCCCACATGCCGTGCTGGATGAAGATGTGGGTCGGCATGTGGCGCGCGTGCGAGACGGCCGGCGCGATCTCCGCAAAGCGGTGCGCGGCTTCGAGCGCCAGCGGGGCGTGCAGCGGGTCGTCGAAGGAGTGGATGGTGTAATGCACCGCCCCCGGGTGGTCGTTGTTGTCCTTGAACAGCTTGAGGGCGATGGTGCCCGCCCGGACGTTCAGGCGCCCGCTCAGGTCGCGGGTCGCGGCCACCGCGCTCAGCATGGACAGGGAATAGAAGGCGGCCACCTCGGGGTCGTCCGGGTAGTCTGCATACAGTTGCGCCATCGCCTCCATGTAGCCCACCCGGCGATCGACGTGCTCCCCGTCGCCCCAGAGGATCTCGACCGCGTTGAGAAAGCCCTTTTCGCGGTCGGTGGGCGCCTTGGCCAGCCGCTCCGCCCGCGTCGGGGCGAGGCGCTGCAGGGCCTCGCGCGGCTCAGTCGGGTCCATCCGCGAAGTCAGCGGATGGTTGTAGGCCAGGGACTCTCCCCAGTACGCCATGGCGAAGTCGGGATCCAGCTCCTGGGCGGCGTGGAACTGCTCCCTGGCCTGGATCCAGCCGAAGCTGTGCAGGATGGCCACGCCGCGAAGGAAGTGGGCCTGCGCCTCGCCGGTCGCCGACGTGGGGAAGTCGATGACCCCCACGTTCTCGAACTGCGCGCGCGCATGACCTGCCGCCACGGCGAGCATACAGACGGTCAACACTACGTTCCGTACCAGCTTCATCGGGTGCCTCCTGCTGTAGTGACTTCCCCGGCCCATGAACCGCCCTGCTACCCGGGGGCGTGATTCAGTATAATGCGTTGGACTCGTATTCACACGCAAAAGAGGAGGCTGCAGGTGTCCGCATCTCTCGCCGGAAGCGTCGCCATCGTTACCGGAGCATCGAGCGGGATCGGCCGGGCCACGGCCATCGCGCTGGCCGAGGCGGGAGCCGCGGTCGCGGTGGCGGCGCGCCGCGGCGGCCGCCTTGACGAGCTGGTGGCGCGGATTGGGCGGGACGGGGGTCGCGCGCTGGCCGTGGCCACCGACGTGGCGGACCGCGACGCCGTGTTCGCGCTGGTGGAGCGCGCGGCCGCGGAGTTCGGTCCGGCCGACATCCTGGTGAACAACGCCGGCATCATGCCCACCTCACCCGTCAGGGAAATCCATCTGGACGACTGGCTGCGCATGGTGGACGTGAACGTGAAGGGCGTGCTCCACTGCATCGCCGCCGCGCTTCCGGCCATGCTGGAGCGCCGCCGGGGTCACATCGTGAACGTGGGCTCGCTGGCGGGGCGGCGCCCCTTCCCGGGGGGCACCGTGTACGCGGCCACCAAGTTCGCGGTGCGCTGTCTCTCGGCCGGGATGCAGCTGGAGCTGTCGGCGGCGCACGGCATCCGCATCACCGACATCCAGCCCGGCGTGGTCGCCACCGAGCTCATGGACCACATCCCGGACGCCGAGACCCGCCAGGGGTTCATCGACCGCTGGAAGGAAAAGAAGCCGATGGCCTCCGAGGACGTGGCCGCGGCCATCCTCTATGCGGTTACGGCTCCGGCGCACGTGAACATCAACGAGATCCTGATGCGGCCGCGCGACCAGCCGACATGAGCAGGCGCGGCGTGCCAGCTATCCCTCTGGCGGCCCCTCGGTGGAACGCGGCCAACCCGTGGCGAGGCCGCTCGGCGCCGACGGAAGGGACACGTCCGGCGAGGCGAGCCGGCCGCGATTCCTCTACAGGAGCAGAATCGCGAACGACAGCACGTACTGGTCCTGGACATCCTTGACGAACTCGTAACGGAACTCCACGGTGGTGTTGTCGGAGCCGATGCCGCCGACGGCGTTGAATCCACGAGCGGTCATCGTACTCGCCGCCGTACCCGCCCTGACGCTCTGCATGTGCCACCCGCCGCCGACGTAGCGGAGGAATGGAATGGGCATGATCGGAAGGGAGATGAGCAGGTTGACGTTGCCCTCCCAATACCGGCACCCGCGACAGTTGGTGGGCAAAAAGTAGTCTGCCGAAGCCGCCAGCCGCACGGGGATGGCCGGCACGCCGAACTCCAACCGGGGACCGACCCCGACCGTGCCTCCGAACACCTCCGAGGCGAAGGACAGCTGCGGCCCGGCCCGGAGCTGGCCCGATACCGTTGAAGGAGTCGAACCCGCTGCCACGACCCCGGCGAGGGCCAGGGCCGCGGCGATAACGGTCCGGCGCGCCCGGCCGGCCACGCCCTGATCCGCGGGCACCGTCATCCTCCTCCACCCGCCATCATGCCGCCCGGCAGGGTGACCTCGCGGGCCGCCCCGTAGTGGATGCCGTTGAACAGGAACGGAAACGTCCCGTGCGACTGGGCACGGAAGGTGATCTTGGGGCCGAAGAGGAACAGGCGTCCCTCGCCGAGCTGGGCATCGGCGATCGAGACCCCGTCCTGCAGGTGGTGCTGGCCCCAGGCCCATCCGCTGCGCAGCGGCGCATCCGAGTCGAACCACCCGACCGGGGTAACTCCGGCCGCCGAGCCCTGGAGGCTGAACACCGGGCTCCGGCTGAAGAGCACGTTGGCCCGCTCGCCGACGCCGGCGGCCAGCGGATGGGCGCCTTCGACGCGCAGGTCCAGCACCGAGCCGGGGACGTAGTACTCCTCCGAAGCCAGCGGCTGGCCGTCGGGTCCGAGGAGGTGGTTGCTCAAGGGCAGGCCGGCATGGTAGGCCAGATTGGTCGAACTGCCGATGGCCACCACCGTCCCCCCGGCGCGGATGAACTCGAGCACGGCCGGCACCGTGGTCGCCGAGGAGAAGGCTCCGATGCGGCCGCGGAATTCCTCCGGCACCGTGGCCGCGAACTCGGGCAGCAGGGTCCTGCCGGCATCGCGTCCGGGCAGCGGGACCGCGCCGTCCTCGAGCACCAGCACGTCGAACCTGTCGATCAGGTCGCCCTGGTCGAGGTCGGGCGGGAAGACCACATCGAAGTCGAACTCGAAGTCCTCGAGGATCATGCGCGTCCAACCCGACGGCATCGATCCGCCGTACACGTCGCCGAGCGCGACCCGCGGCGCCGTGAGTTCGAAGGCTCGTCCCGCGGGCGCCGACTCCAGGCCGACAAAGTCGATGCCCAGCTCGGCCGCCATGGCGGTCACCGACGCTCCTTCCGCCCCGGCGCCCGAGACGAAGAACGTCCCCGCGGGGTGTTCGGATCCTCCGGCCTGGAAGTCATCCCGCATCCAGTGCGCGCTCCCGCCCGCCGCCAGCACGCGGTTGACCGCGACGAAGGCGTCGTTGGCGTCGTGGCTTACCAGGTAGCCGGCGGCATCGGCCGCTCCCGCGACGGTGCCCGCGGGCGCCTCGGCCAGCCACTCGATCGGCTCGAAGGGGCCGTCGAAGCCGTCCAGGATGCGGTCGAACTCGACGCCCATCTGATAGGCGAGGGTCCACCCGGCGTTGTCGTAGGGCGCGGTCGGGGGCGCGCCGGGGTAAGGGAAGTCGTTGGGGTGGTTCTGCGGCTCGAACATGTCGAGGACGTGCGGGCGGAACGCCTGGGCGGCCGGCACCACGTAGGAGTCCGCGGGATAGCTCGTACCGGCCACCTCAAAGTCGGCGGTCGCGCGATGCACCTGCACGCCGCCCTTCAGCAGCGCGTTCACGAACCTGGTCGCCGTCGGGAAGTCCGGCTGGTCGGAAGGCAGGATGAAGCCGCGCGGATCGCGGTCCGCGGGGTCCCTCAGAAGCCGCTCGTAGTCGTCGCGCGAGCCTATGCGCGCGATCGTTTCGCTGGCCTCGTCGATCTCGAAGGGCAGCACCGTCCAGTGGTCGCGGCTGCCGCGCTCGATGGAGTTGGTCCCCATCCGCCAGATGTTGAAGAGCAGGTGGTCCTTGTTGCGCGAGGCGAAGTCGAGCACGGCCCGGTTTGCGGTCAGCGAATAGTCGACCGACTGGCGGAAGTGCCAGACGCCGGGCTCAACGGGCAGCGGCAGGTCCCCGTGGGGCAGCTGACGGCCGGGAAGGAAGGGAATCGCAATGGGCGTCGGGTTGCCGATGGTCTCGGTCAGCAGCCCGATCTGGTTCTTGAAGTACGGGGTGGTGCGCAGGCCGCCGTTCCACCAGGTCGAATAGCTCGCCCCGCTGCGCATGGTGGTGCCCCCCTTCCCTTCCAGCACGAAGCGCTGGTGCATCGCCGAGCCGACCTGGTCGAGGCCGGTGAGGATGAGCGGATCCAGGTAGTGGTTGGGCGGATCGCGGAAGGGCGGCGCGAACATGACCGTGCCCAGGGGGCCGGTCTGGTGGTGGTTGTAGACGATCTGCGGGAACCACTCGCGCGCGAGGATGCGGTTGATGTTGGTGCTCTCGGCGAGCGCCGACATGTAGAAGTCGCGGTTGTTGTCGTGGCCCGCGTACTTCTGGTAGAGCACCGGCGCGCCGCCCGTGCTGCGCTCCTCGGGCGTGTCGATGCGCATGTACCAGTTGGCGAGCAGGTCGTGGCCGTCCGGGTTGGCGTGCGCGACGAGCACGACCACGTCGTCCAGGATGCGCATCGTCTCGTCGTCGGTGCGGCTCACCAACTGGTAGACCAGCTCCATCAGCTGCTGCGCCCCGAGCACCTCCGAGGCGTGCAGGCCGCCGTCGATCCAGACGACCGCTCTACCCTCGGCCGCCATGGCCCGGGCTTCGGCCTCGGAGACCCCTTCCGCGTGCGCCATCCGCTCCGCGATCTCCTTGACGCGGGCAAGATTCCGGTGGTTGGCGGGCGACGTGATGGTCGCCATCAGCTGCTCGCGGCCCTCCTCGGTCTGGCCGATGGATTCGAGGATCATGCGGTCCGACTCCGACGCCAGCAGCTCCCAGTACTCGGTCAGCGCCACGTAGTTGGGGAGGACGTAGTCGGCCCCGATCTCGTGCCCGAACTGTTCGACGGGGGAGGTGACCCGGGTGGCGGTGGCCATCTCCTCGCAGGCCCACAGGACGGGCACGAGGAGCAGGGAGACGGACGCCAGGCTTGCCCGGCCTCGGGTAAACAGGGGATTCCGCTCGATCATGCGCATGGAAACATCCTCTTCTATGGAAGCGCCAGGGCCATTCCCGCCCGGCTCATGTGTGATTCTTTGCCACAGTACCTCGGACGGTCAACAAACGGGCGCCGAACCGACGCGCGGGCGCCCGGCAAACACCGCTCGGCACCGGTGGCCGGCCCCGACGCGGGAGCAGATGCGATCAGGGCAGCTCCATCTTCCAGAAGGCGATTCCGCCGGCCTGCTGTCCCACCTCGACGTCGCCCACGCGGGAGAAATCGGAGAGGTCGAACACGTCCACCTTGCCCGGCTCAGCGCCCACCCCCTCCGAGCTCACGAAGGCGTAGCGGGAGTCGGGAGACACCTCCACCCCATGCGTGACCGTGGTGGTGGTGGAGACGCGGGCCAGGCTCTCGCCGGTGCGCAGGTCGAAGAACTCGACGCCCGCACCCTGCTTCAGCGTGGCCACCAGCAGCCGGCCGTCGGGCGTGATCGCCAGGTTGTAGGGACCGGTCCCGGACTGCAACACCCGCGTAAGCTCCCAGCTCTGGCGGTCCAGATGCAGGATCCGGCTCCCTGCGTTGCAGGCGACGTAGAGGCTGAAGCCGTCGGGCGAGGGCTGCACCCAGGTCGGCGAGCACGGGGATCCGGCCATGGCCCCGGCGCCCATTCCGCTCATGCCGCCCGCGGCGCCTTCCGCGTCGAGCGGGCCCTCGCGGCCGGGCGCGACCGAAAACCGGCGTGCGACCTCGAACGTGCGGGTGTCGATCTCGACCACCTGCTCGTCCATCATGCAGTTGGAGTAGAGGAAGAGCCCGTCCGGGGCCATGCGCGCGCCGTGCGGCATGGTGCAGGTCTCGATCTGCTCCACTTCGACCAGGTCGGGGGTGTAGACCACCGAGACGGTGGAGGGTACGTGCTCGCCGTGCAGGTTGAAATTGACGACGAAGGCGTAGAGCCCGTCCGGGGTGAGGTCGATGGTGGCCGGAAAGTAGCCCAGCAGGATGGGCTCCGCGACGACGGTGTCCACGCCCGCCTCGAACTTCCACAGCTTCCCGTCCGGAAAGCCGTGTCCGGTGGTCATGTACAGGTGGCCGCCGTCGGGGGAGATGCGCAGCCCGTGGGGCCCTTCGGTTTCGGTGGGGATCTCGCCCACCATGGTGGTCTGCTCCAGGGTGAGCGTGCCGTCGAAGCGGATGCGGTGGATCAGGTCGGCCGACTCCGCGCCGACGTAGAGCCAGTACACCGCACCCGGGTCGGCCGCACGGGCCGCCGGGCCACCCTCCGCGGCCGTGCCGCCTCCGGATCCGGAAACGCACCCGGCGCACAGCAGCAGCGCCGCGGCGCCTGCTCGTTGTATCGACCTCATCGCTCCCTCCTTCCTGCGGGCCGGCCCTCCCCCAGATTTCGCCTCAGCAGGGCCTCCGGATCCGGGTCCCTGCCCATGAAGGCGCGGAACATCCGGTCCGGTTCACGGCTGTCGCCCTGCGCCAGGATCGTGTCCATGAAGGCCGCGCCCGTCTCCCGCGAGAGGACGCCTTCCCTGCGGAACCGCCCGAAGGCGTCCGCCTCCAGCACCTCGGACCACATGTAGCTGTAGTAGGCCGAGGCGTACCCGCCCGCAAACAGATGGCTGAAGGTGGTGAGGATGTGGCTCCTGGCGAAACTCTCATCCAGGACGAACGGCCTCAGGACTTCTTCGGCGTACGACATCAACTCCTGCCTGCCATCGTACTCGCGATGGAGCCGCAGGTCGAGGGTCGCGAACCCCAGCTGCCTCATCTGCGCCTGGCCGCCCATGAAGCGGCGCGCCACCAGCATGCGCCGGTACAGGTCGTCGGGCAGAGGTTCCCCGGTCTCGTGATGCCCGGAGAAGATGGAGAGCGCCTCGCGCTCCCAGGTCCAGTTTTCCATGATCTGGGAGGGCACCTCCACCCAGTCCCACGGCACCTGCATCCCCGACCGCGAGGGCAGCGGCACCCGCGAAGTGCAGTGGTGCAGGAGATGCCCGAACTCGTGAAAGATGGTCTGGACGCTCCGGTGGGTGAGCAGCGCCGGTTTGCCCGGCACGGGCGGGGCGAAGTTGCCCGCCATCATGCCGGTGTGGGGAACGAAGTCCCCGTCCGGCCGCGGACCCCCGGTGGTCAGGGTCGCCATCCACGCCCCCTGGCGCTTTCCGCTGCGCGGGAACCAGTCGGTGTGGAAGGAGCCGAGGCGGATGCCGTCCTCCGCGATCAGGCGATAGGAACGCACGTCCTCGTGCCAGACGTCCCTGGCCGGCACCTCCTCGACCCGGACGCCGAACACCCGCTCGACAATCTCGAACAGCCCGTCCAGCACCCGGTCGAGGGGAAACCAGGGACGCGTCAATTCGTCATCGAACTGGAAGCGCTCGCGTCGGAGCGCCTCCGAAACGTACGCCAGGTCCCACGGCTTCAGGGACTCGATCCCCATGCGGGCGGCCTTTTCCCGAATCATCGCCAGATCGCGCTCCCAGTACGGAAGGGTGCGCTCCCGCAGGTCGCGGACGAATTCGAACGCGCGGGTCCCGCTGCCCGCCATGGCGTCGTCCAGGCGATAGTCCGAGAAATCTCCGTAGCCGAGCAGGCCAGCCAGTTCGCGCCTCAGCGCCAGGATGCGCGTGATGGTCGGGCGGTTGTCCAGCTCGCCGTCCCGGCAGCGTCCCACGTAGGCCTGGTGGAGCTGCCTGCGCAGCTCGCGGTCGCGGGCATACTTGAGGACCGGCTCGAAGGACGGGAAATCCAGCGTCAGCAGCCAGCCGTCCAGATCCTTTGCCCGGGCCTTGTGGCGGGCCAGCTCGAGGGCGGTGCCGGGAATCCCGTTGAGCCGGGGACGCTCGTCGTCGGTGACGTGCAGCCGAAAGGCTTCGGTGGCATCGAGGACGTTCTCCGAGAAGCGCCGCTCCAGCCGGGACAGCTCGACCCGGATCTCCTCGACGCGGCCGCGGCCCTCATCGTCCAGATCGGCCCCCGCGGACCGGAACTGGTGCATCATCCTGTCGAGGTTGCGGCGGCGCAGCGGGTCGAGCGCCGCCGCCTCCGGGGTGGCGGCGAAGTCCTGTACGGCCGCCCACAGGCCCCGGTGCAGCGGGAGCCGCGACCAGAACGCCGCGATTTCGGGCAGGACCGCGTTGTAGGCGCGTCTCAGCTCGGGCGTTTCCGCAACCGAGAGCAGAACCGAGACCGGCGCCAGCGCCTCCTCCACCCGCTGAACGATGTCGTCGAGGCGCTGAATGGCCGCGTGGTAGGTCGCGGGTGACCCGCTGCTCCCGGCGAGGTCGTCGATCTCTGCTTGCGCGCGTTCCAGCACGGCGCGCACGGTCGGCGCCAGCCCCGGCGCGGTGATGCCCGCGAAGGTGGGTGGCGGGCCGGTCGCCGAGGGCGGGGCGGGGTCGGGCATGTCTAGCCGCCGTCCACGGGGGCATGGGCGACCGACGACGGCCGTGCGGACACCTCGCCTCCGCCCGGGCCACCCGCTTCGGGCTCGCCGCGGGGAAGGTCGGCCACCTCGATGACGCGCCCTTTCCCGCGCCAGCGTGCCAGGGTGTCCTCCTCCGCCTCGAGCCCGAGACCCCACATGGCGTCCCGGATGGCGGTGACCCGATGGCCGCGGGCCTGGAGGCCGTCGATCGCCTGGGTCACGCACACGTCGCGCGCGACTCCGACCACGAAGAACTCCACCGGATCGAGCTCGCGCGTGACCAACTCCACGAAGAGGTCGGCAACCCGATTGCCCTCGAACACGTCGAAGCGGTCCTTGCGGACGAGCACCGGCCGGGGCCGGCGGCGCCAGCGCGCGAGCAGCGCGTGCACCTCGGTGGGTGTCGCGTGCACCTGCAGCACAAGGCAATCGGAGGCGGCCAGCGACGGGATGATCTCCGCGCCGAGGCGCTCCGCCGGATCCGTCGACCTGCCCATGCAGTGGGGCGGGTATGTACCCTTGCCCGGATCCGGGTTCTTCGCATCGATCTCGGCGTCGTCGTAGCCGTGCCAGTCAGCCGTGTACACCACCAGGGCGGCGTGGGCGTGCATCCATTCGACGGCCTCGACCAGCCGGGGCCCGGCCATCGCCGCTCCGGGATCGCGATCGTCGAACAGGTCGCGCACATAGAGTCGCCCGTCCGGCTCCATGAAATCCCGCTGCGCGTCAACGACCCAGCCGATCCGTGTCATTCCCATGAGTTACGCCACCCGCTCGAGCGACGGGTTGGGCCGGTATCGCCGTCCCGCCTTTGCCACAGGATCGTCGCCCACCTTCACGACGTCCGCGGTGAAGTTGACCTGGCCGCGGATGAGGGACGAGCCCACCCCGAAGGCGTCGACCGGAACCTCCGCCTCCCGGAAGCGCCGGATCCTCGCGCCATCGAACCCTCCCGAGACGACGATGCGCACATGCCCGAACCCATTCCGGTCGAGAGCGTCCCGGACCTTGTACACGAGCCAGCGGTTCACGCCGCGCAGATGCAGTTCGCTCGCGCCGTCCGGCTCGATGTCCTCCGCGAGTGACCGGTCGACCATGTCCTCGGCCGTGTCCAGGCGGACGGCGTACAGCTTCTCTCCGAGCGCGCGCGCCACCTTCAGCGCCGTCGCCACGCAGTCGTTGTCGAAGTCCACCAGCGAAACGACGCGCACCGAGTCGGGCACCCGGCGGGCGAGCGCCCTGGTGGCGGCGACGGTGTCCCCCGAGTACGCCGCGATCAGCGCGTGCGGCAGGGTCCCTTCTCCCCGTCCTCCCCACCACGCCCCCTGCGCGTCGGTGGAGACGCCGGCCACTCCGGCCACATGCGCCGCCCAGCCATCGGCCATCTGCACCGCCCAGTGGTCGTGGCGCGCAGCGAAGTACAGCACCGGCAGCGGCCAGGCCGCCTCCACCGCCCAGCGGGTGCCGGTGGCGATCCGGGCACCCCGCGCGAGCGCGCCCAGGTAGAGGGTCTCGAGATGGGCGTAAGCCGGGTAGGGGCCACGCACATGCATGACCGACTCGAAGGGGGCCGCCCGGTCGCCGTCGCGCAGCGACCACACCTCGAGGTCCTCCCACCGGTACCCGTCCGCCAGGCACAGCCTGAGGATCGCCACCGCCTCGTCGGTACCCGCCAGCAACACATCCTGCTTCTGGAAGATCTGCATGGTCACGGAGGGCGCGCGCGCCTCGGCCTCGAGCACCCGGCGCGTCCAGTTGAAATACTGATCCGTGTAGTGGCCGCTCCGCATCGCGATCACGGGCAGTCCGAAAACCTCGGGAGCCAGCCGCTCCGCCCTTCGACGCGGCGAAGGGGGGGCTGGGGAATCGGTGGGGACGGGCCGTGTTCGGCTCATTCCTGAATCTCGGGCCGGCGCACGCCAAATGGAAGGTGGCGCGCGTGGCCCGCGGGGGTTTGCACCCGTACTTCCAAACTGCGATCATCGGTACGATGACGATCCTGATCGCGACTCTGATCGCAACGCTTTCCGTCTCCGGCCTCTGTTCGATTCTCGAGGCGGTGCTCCTCTCCATCGACACCAGCTACGTCGAGTTGAGGCGCGCCGAGGGTCGACGTTCCGGCCACCTCCTGTCCGAGCTCAAGAGCCACATCGACAAGCCGATCGCGGCCATCCTCACGCTGAACACCGTGGCCCATACCGCGGGCGCCGCGTTCGCCGGGTCGCTCGCCTTCGAACTCTTCGGCAGCGCCTGGGTGGCGGCCTTCTCGGGCGTGTTCACCTTCGCCATCCTGGTCTTTTCAGAGATCATCCCCAAGACGGCCGGGGCCCGCTTCTGCAATCAGCTCGCCCCGTCGACCGCCTACGTCCTGAAGGGACTGACGGTCGCCATGGCGCCGCTGGTGGTGCCCCTCTCCTGGGTGCAGAAGCTCATCCAGGGATCCCGCAAGAGCCCCGGGATCAGCCGCGAGGAAATCGAGGTGATGGCGCGGATGGCGTGGACCACCGGAACTCTGGCGGAAGACGAATGGCAGGTCGTGTCCAACGTCATGCGCCTGGACGAGGTCCCGGTGGGAGAGGTCATGACGCCGCGCACCGACATCGTGGCGATCGATGCCGGCGCCACGGTGGAAGAGGCGAAGGAGGTCATGCTCGACCACGGCCACCTCCGGCTCCCGGTGCACACCGGAAGCGTCGACCGCATCGTGGGCGTGCTGGTGGCGCGCGACCTGTGGCGGGCGGACCAGGAAGGGGTGACCGACATCCGCGATCTGCCCCGCGCGCCGATTTTCGCCCCCGTCTCCCGGCCCGTTCAGGGGCTCATTCCGGAACTCCGCGACAAGGGCGCCAAGATGGTGATCGTGCTGGACGAGTTCGGCGGCACCGCGGGGCTGGCGACCTTCGAGGACCTCATCGAGGAGATCGTGGGGGAGATCCGGGACGAGCACGAAGCGCACGAGCCCGCCGAATTCCAGCTCCTGGCCGACGGATGCGTGCGGGTCTGGGGAGGTGTGTCGGTGCGGGAGGCGAACCAGCGGCTGAAGCTGGATCTGCCCTCCGACCGGTTCGACACCATCGGCGGCTTCGTCTTCGGCAGCCTGCACCGGGTTCCCCGGCCGGGCGACGAAGTTCCGGTGGATGGCGGCCGGCTGAGGGTTGCGCGAATGCGCGGCCGGCGCGTGGAGTTTGTCGTGTTTCTGCCGGAGAATGTCGCCGTCCGGAAGGACACGCCGTGACGACCGGGATTTGCCCCCGGTTCCGAGGTTGACAGGCTCAGGAACCGCTGATAACGTCCCTCGTGCTGAACATGGTTGACCCGCTCAGGATCGCCCCATGAGGGCCGTAGTCGCCGGGCGGAGGTGTCTCCGGCCAGGACCCGGACGAAGTGTCTCCGGGAACCTGGCCGCTTCTCTTTTCAGGGGTCCGCGACACAGGCGGTTCTTCCCCCTTTCCCCCTTTCCGCAGACCCTATCTGATTTGACTCCCGGGGCGCGCGGTCCGCGCTCCGGACTCTTTTCCCACCTCAGTGGAGCGTGAACATGGACCGGAACGAGTACCTGTACGCAGCGGAAGAATGTCGGGACGAGATGGAGGAGTACATCGATGAGATGGACAGCCGTAACGGGCTGTCCCTCTCGAGTGTCGACGACGTCATGAAGTACGTGAAGGACCACAACGTCAGCTCGATTCGCCTCTGGTTCTCCGACATCCTGGGTTTCCTCAAGTCCTTCTCGATCACCCCCAAGGAGCTGGCGGGGGCCTTCGAGGAGGGGATGGGTTTCGACGGCTCCTCCATTCAGGGCTACAAGAGGATCCAGGAGAGCGACATGGTCGCGGTCCCGGTGCCGGACACGGCCCAGGCGCTGCCCTTCCGTTCGGGCGGCGGACGGTCGATGCGCATGTTCGCCCAGATCCGCAACCCCGATGGATCGGCGTATGACGGCGACCCGCGCAACATCCTGGTCCGCACCCTGGGCCGTCTCGAGGACCACGGATGCACGAACATGTACGTCGGGCCGGAGGCGGAGTTCTTCTACTTCAAGCACGAGAAGGGAATCGAACTCCTCGACGACGCCGGATACTTCGACATCAACCCGGTCGACATCGGAGACGACATCCGCGAAGTGACCGTGTGCGCGCTCGAGGCGATGGGCATCCCGATCGAGTACCACCACCATGAGGTCGGCCCCTCGCAGCACGAAATCGACATTCGCTACCAGGATGCGCTGCGGATGGCCGACGGCCTCCAGACCTACAAGTACCTGGTCAAGGAGATCGCGCGCCGCTGCGGGGCGTTTGCGACCTTCATGCCCAAGCCGCTCGCGGGGGAGAACGGGAGCGGCATGCACACCCACCTGTCGCTCTTCAGCGGAAAGCAGAACGCCTTCTACGACGGCAGCGACGAGCACCATCTGAGCGCGATGGCGAAGCAGTTCATCGCCGGCGTGCTCAAGCACTCGCGCGAGATGGCGCTGGTCACCAACCCGACCCACAACTCGTATCGGCGCCTGGTGCCCGGCTACGAAGCGCCGGTCTACATCGCCTGGGCCGAGCGCAACCGGTCGGCGGCCATCCGCATCCCGATGTACAAGCCCGGCAAGGAGGTCGCGACCCGCATCGAGCTGCGCTTCCCGGACCCGACCTGCAACCCCTACCTGACCTTCGCGGTCATGCTGGCCGCCGGCCTCGAGGGAGTCGAGAACGAGTTGACGTGCCCGGATCCGGTGACCGTGGACATCTACCATCTCAGTGCGAAGTGGCGGGAGCAGATGGGAATCGACGCCCTGCCCCACGACCTCTTCGAAGCCGCCCGCGTCGCCCAGTTCAGCGACTTCCTGAAGAACTCCCTGGGCGAGGACGTGCACCGCAAGCTGATCGAGACGAAGATGGAAGAGGCGGACGTCTTCCGCCTGCACGTCTCGCAGCTCGACCTGCAGAAGCACCTGGTGCTGTAAGCCGAGCGGACCAAACCCGGGGGAAACGGCCCCCGGCGGCCGCAGGGTCCCTTCGGACCCTCAGCCGCCGGGGGTCGTTTCCGTGGTGCGGGAGGTCTCCTCCGACCGCGGCGGAAGGCCCGGCTCCGCCTCGGCCGAGCCGGGCTCGTCGGCCGCCTCGGCCTCGCGGGCGCGCTGCTCCTCGCGCCAGAAGGAGATGCCGAGCAGGACGGCGCCGCAGGTGATGGCGGAATCGGCCACGTTGAAGATCGGCCAGTCCATGAAGCCCAGGTCGATGGGGCCGATGAAGTCCACCACTCCCCGGTCCCAGCGCACCCGGTCCACCAGGTTGCCGAGCGCGCCGCTGAGGATGAGCGAGATCGACACCACCTTCACCCGGTCCCCGCTCTCGCTTTGAACGAAGAGGACGGCGAGCAGCGCCATGGCCAGGATGGTCACCGGAATGAAGAACCAGCGCGGATCGTTGCCGATCGAGATGCCGAAGGCCGCGCCCCGGTTGAAGGCGAGGGTCAGCGGCACGAGGCCGTCGAGGATCTCCATCCGGCGTCCGCCGCCAAGCACGTTCAGTGCCCAGCGCTTGGTGATGACGTCGAGCAGGAGCACCGCCGGAAGAATGGCGGCGAGGATGCGGAGTTTGCTGTTCACGTTCCTGGGAGGGTCGGGATGGAGGCGGCGGGAGTCGAACCCGCGTCCGCGAGTGGGTCCGGCGAAGCTTCTACGTGCGTAGTTCGCTGTTGCGCTTCATCGGGTGATCGGTCAGCGACCCGCCGAATCCCCGACTAGCCGTCGAGAGTCTCGCCCGCGGCGCGACAGCATCGCCCCGGGCCAGCCCAACTTGTCGACGCCTGCAGGGCCTGCCTTGGGCGGGCGGGCCAGGAGACGGGCTGTGAGAAAGCTCAGGCAGCCATTGCCATGTGATTGTTGGCAATTGTGTTGATTCCGGGTTTTTGCGAGGCCCGGGCCTCGGCACGCTACCTCGCGTTCACCAAACACGTCGAAGCCTTTACGCCCCCGTACGGTTCGGTGCAGACGGCTCAGGGTCCGTTGCACGTTCTCCTTGCTTGTGGTGGTCGCCGATTCGCCCGCGTCCGCCGCGCTCAGGCGGCGCTCGCCAGCTCCCGTTCAAGATAGCACTTCAGCACTTCCCGTGTTTCCTCGAGGGTGGTCAGCCCGAAGAGCCGGGTCCGGAGCCGGCGGCCGTTGGGAAGCCCCTTCGTGTACCAGCCCATGTGCTTGCGGAACTCGATGACCGCCTTCCGGTGATCCCTCTCGAAGTCCACCGCGTTCTGTGCGTGCTCCAGGCAGATGGCCAGGCGCTCAGCCGGATCCGGAAGCGGGGGCAGGCGCTCGCCGTCGAGCGCGGCCCGGGCCCCCGCGAACACCCACGGGCTGCCGTGGGAGGCGCGCGCGATCATTACCCCGGCGCACCCGGTCTCCTCGCGCATGCGGAGGGCGTCCTCGCCGGTCTTGATGTCGCCGTTCCCCACGACGGGGATGTCCAGCGCGTCGACCAGGGCCGCGATCTCGTGCCAGCGCGCGTGCCCGGAGTACATGTCCGCGCGCGTCCGCGGGTGGAGGGTGACCACGGCGGCGCCCGCGTCCTGGCAGCGCAGGCCGATGGTGACCGGGTCGCGGGTCTTCTCGTCGAAGCCGCTGCGGATCTTGGCCGTCACCGGCAGCGGCGTCGCCCGCGCCACCGCGCGCACGATGCGCTCGACCAGCCCCAGATCGCGCAGGCAGCCGGAGCCGCCGTTGCGCTTCACCACCTTCTTGACCGGGCACCCGAAGTTGATGTCGATGAAGTCGGGGTGGTACACGTCCGTGACCAGCGCCGCCGCCTCCGCCATGCGTTCGGGGCGGGCGCCGAAAATCTGCACGCCGATGGGCCGCTCCTCCTCCTCGAAACGGAGGTAGGCGCGCGTCCGCTCATTTCCGTGGCAGATGCCCTCGGCGCTCACGAACTCCGTCACCACCACATCCGCGCCGAAGCGCCGGCACAGCCGCCGGAAGGGCGACTCGCTCACGCCCGCCTGGGGGGCCAGGAAGAGAGGAACGCAGCCGCTGGAGGCTTCGGGAAGGTAGGGGAATCTCATGGATGAAAGATATCACACTTCGGCCGGGCGATGCGCAAAGCGAGCCTCACGGCGGCCTGCGGAAAGACGATCCCGCGGGCAGCTTGCGGAAAGGGAAACCGACACAGATAATGACGCATTCGATCCTCGCGGCGAATGCGACAAAAAGAACGGCGAAAGCGACAGAAACAGGGCAGTCCACCTCACCATCGGAGACACCATGCACGCTCGTCCACGCAGCACGACCACCCGCGCCCTTCGAACCCGGATCGGTCGCATCGGCGCACTCGCCGGCCTGTGCGCGGCTGTCCTTCTCCTCTCTCCCGCTCCCGCCCTCGCCCAGGAAGCAGCGGCCGAGGGCACCTTCGTCCTCAACACCTTCTCGTTCCTCATCTGGGGCGCGCTGGTGATGTGGATGTGCGCCGGCTTCACGATGCTCGAATCCGGAACGGTGCGATCGAAGAACGCTTCGATGATCTGCCTGAAGAACATCGGCATCTACGCGATCGCCGGGCTCACCTACTACTTCGTCGGCTACGGCCTCATGTACGTCGACGTGAGCGGCTTCATCGGGTCGATCGACCTGTTCTACGGCCCCTCGGCCGAGGAGGTCGCGCTGCTGGGAGGGGATGAGGGCGCGCTTGCCGCCGTGGTCGAGAACGGCTACGCGGTCACCTCGGACTGGTTCTTCCAGATGGTCTTCGTGGCGACCACGGCCTCGATCGTGTCCGGGGCGCTGGCGGAGCGGGTCAACATGTGGGCCTTCTTCGCGTTCACCGCGATCCTGACGGCCTTCATCTACCCGGTCATCGGGTCCTGGCACTGGGGTGGCGGCTGGCTCGCCGAGATGGGCTTCCAGGACTTCGCCGGTTCCACCCTCGTGCACTCCACCGGGGGATGGGCGGCGCTGGCCGGCGCCCTGGTGGTGGGTCCGCGCTGGGGCAGGTTCCGCAAGGACGGCACGGTCAAGGTCATGTCGCCCTCCAACATCCCGGCAGTCACCCTGGGGGTGTTCATCCTCTGGCTCGGCTGGTTCGGGTTCAACGGCGGCTCCCAGCTCGCGCTCGACGGCGCGGTCAACGCGCTGGCCATGAGCAACATCCTGGTGAACACCAACCTGGCGGCCGCCGCGGGCGTGGTTACGGCCCTTGCGGTCTCGCGGCCCATTCTCGGACGCATCGATCTCTTCGCGGGTCTGAACGGCGCCCTCGCCGGCCTGGTGGCCATCACCGCCGGTCCCGACATCGTCGACGCCCGCTGGGCGGTGGCGATCGGCGCGGTCGGCGCGATCATCTGCACCATGGGTCTCAGGTTCCTGGAGGCGCGGCGGATCGACGACGTGGTCGGGGCGGTCCCCGCGCACCTCTTCGCCGGCATCTGGGGCACGCTCGCCACCTCGATCGCGGCGGGCGCCAACCTCGGCGTTCAGCTGATCGGCGTCCTGAGCGTGGGCGCGTTCGTCTTCGCGGTGTCCTTCGTGGTCTGGACGCTTCTCGAGAAGACCATGGGCGTCCGGGTGTCCCGCACCGTGGAGGAGCTGGGACAGGATGCCGCCGAGCTGGGGCTGGAAGCCTATCCCGAGTTCGTGCTCATGGTGGATCCCGACGAGGGTCAGGACTACCGCGATCCATAGCAGCCACGGACTGCCAGCCGGAGGGCCAGAAGACCTTGACCGCGTCCTCGCACGCATCCTTCGACCGCGCCTACCCCGACGAATCCTCACCCGGGGAAGCGGGGTCGGGAGGGTTTGCCCACTACGAACTTGACGCCCGCTTCTACGACGAGACGTTCCGCGGAGACGGAAGCCTCCGCGGCGTCTCGCGGCGGCTGGGCACGGCGCTTTCAAAGGCCGTGCCGGAGGAGCTGGCGCAGCTTCAGGAGGGGGTCGCCCGCCGATTCATCCACGAGGGGATCACCTTTACCGTGATCGGCGCGGACAAGGCGTCGGAGCAGATCATCCCGATCGATTGCGTGCCCCGTCTGCTCACGGCCGGGGAATGGGACCACATCGACCGGGGCCTCAGGCAGCGCCTGACCGCGCTCAACCTCTTCCTCGGGGACATCTACGGCGACGGCAAGTCGCTGCGCGACGGCATCGTGCCCCCCGACCTGGTGCTCGGGTGTCCCCAGTACCGGGTCGAGATGCGGGGCCTGCAGGTTCCCAACGACATCTACGTCGCCGTGTGCGGTACGGACGTGGTGCGAACCCACGACGGTTTCGCAGTGCTGGAGGACAATCTGCGGGTTCCCTCCGGCGTGTCGTACATGCTGGCCTGCCGGGCCGCCATGAAGCAGGCGCTCCCCCGGCTGTACCGGGCGCACAACGTGCGTGAGATCGCGCGGTATCCGGAGCAGCTGTACGCCACCCTGGCATCGCTGGGATCCTGGGCGGGTGCGCCCCGGGTGGCCGTGCTCACCCCGGGCCGCTACAACTCCGCCTACTACGAGCACGCCTTCCTGGCCGGCGAGATGGGCGCCGAGCTGGTGGAAGGGCGGGACCTGGTGGTGCATGACGGCATCGTATACGCGCGCACCGTCACCGGGCTGAGGCGGATCGACGTCATCTACCGGCGAGTGGACGACGACTTCCTCGACCCGGTCACCTTCCGCTCCGACTCGCTTCTCGGGGTCCCCGGGCTCTTCCACGCGTACCGGGCGGGCAACGTGGTGATCGCCAACGCCCCCGGCACCGGCGTCGCCGACGACAAGGCGGTCTACGCCTACGTGCCGGACCTCATCCGCTATTTCCTGGACGAGGAGCCCATCCTGGCCAACGTCGACACGCACCTCTGCCGCACGCGCGAGGGGCTCGCATACACCCTCGACAACCTCGAGGACCTCGTGGTGAAGGAAGTCGGAGGATCGGGCGGATACGGCATGCTGGTCGGCCCGCACTCCACCGCCGGCGAGCGCAAGCGGTTCGCGGCGCGCCTGCGCAGCCACCCGGAGAACTTCATTTCCCAGCCTGTGCTCGACCTGTCGCGCGCGACGTGCTTCGTGGAGGGCAACCTGGAACCGCGCCACGTGGATGTCCGCCCGTTCGTGCTGCGCGGCCGCTCCGACACCTGGATCGCTCCCGGCGGCCTCTGCCGGGTGGCGCTCCGGAGAGGCGGACTGGTGGTGAACTCCAGCCAGGGCGGGGGCTGCAAGGATCTCTGGGTATTGCGCGACGGAGGGGCACCGGACTGATGCTCGCACGGGCGGCCGCGGACTTCTACTGGATGGGGCGCTACTTCGAACGCACCGAGCACACCGCCCGGCTGCTCCAGTACCAGCTCACGCGCCTCGTGGACACCCCCGCCGACGAACTGGCGCTGGGCTGGAGGGTGCTCTACCGCGCCCTCGGACAATCGGCGCCCGTCACCCCCACCGTCGCCGACGAAGCCGAGTCCTTCCTGCTCGCCGATGCCTATACGCTCGCCGCGAGCCTGGTCGAGGAAACCACCAACCCCGACTCCATGATCCGCTGCTGGACCATGGCGCGGGAGAACGCCAAGCAGCTCAGGCCCTGGCTTCCGGTCCGGGTCTGGACCTGTCTCAACCAGGGCTTCTTCTGGATCCGGGACTGCGATTTCCCCAGGGCCTGGGCGGAGGGGCCGACGGCGCTGGCGGGCGAGGCGATCGACCGGCTGCGGATGCTGGCGGGCGTGGTGGACGCCCGCATGCCCCGGGACGACGCCTGGCGCTTCCTGGAGCTCGGCCGTTTCGTCGAACGTCTGCAGCACCAGGCGGCTCTGCTGGACGCCTGGGACCGGGTCGGCCAGGATCCCGGCGACGCGCGTTCGCTGTCCTGGGCGGGGCTGCTGCGGGTTTGCGCCGCCTATGAGTTCTACTGCCGCGCGCACTCCATGGTGATCCGCCGGGGCCCCGCGCTGGCGTTCCTGGCCCGCAACCCGGAGCTGCCCTCGTCGCTGTGCTTCGCGGTGCGTCGCATCGAGGAGCTCCTCGCCGGGATCGATCCGAGGGGCGCGCGCTATCCCCTGGCGGCGCCCCACCGCATGGCGTTGCGCCTGTGCGCGGCCGTTGAGACGGACCCGATGGACGAGGGGGATCCCGGAGAGGGTCGAAGTCCCCTCGAGGGCCTGCTGAGGGACAGCCGGGCGCTGCACGGCATCACCGTGGCGACCTACTTCGACTACCCCGTGGAAACCGGGCTGCCATCGTGAGCGCGCGCTATTCCATCCGGCACGAGCTGGAGTTCCGCTACGACGCTCCGGTCCGGGGATCGGTCATGACCCTTTTCCTGTCTCCGGTCCGGGATCGACGCCAGCAACTGCACAGTTTCTCGATCGAGACGGATCCCGGGGGAGCGACGTTTGAGTTCCGGGGACCCTTCGGCAACCGGGGCCATTACTTCGACCGGCCCGGCACCCATCGGGCGCTCCGCATCGTAGCGCGCTCCAGCGTGGAGGTCTCTCCGCCCGAGGCGATGCCCGACCACCTGGAGCCCGGTGGCTGGAAGAGGCTCGCCTCCGGCATCCGGACGCCGGGACTGTGGCTCATGCTCGAGCCCAGCCGCTTCGTGAAGCCGTCATCCACCGCCCTGGGACAATTCACCGCCGCGCACGGCATCGAGAGGGAAGACGATGTCCTTGAGAGCATTCGCGGGCTGCTCTCGTGCCTCTACGAGGCGTTCGAGTTTGCGCCCGGCACCACGGCGGCCGACTCCCCCATCGAGCACATCCTGGAGACCGGGCTGGGCGTGTGTCAGGACTATGCGCACGTCATGATCTCGGTCCTGCGGGGCTGGGGAGTCCCCGCCCGCTACGTCTCGGGATACCTGGCGCCGGACCCCGGCATGGCCTCGACCCATGAGAGCCATGCCTGGGTGGAATGCTGGTTGCCCGGGTTGGGGTGGTGTGGTTTCGATCCCGCCAACAACTGCGACTGCGACGAGCGCCACGTGCGCGCCGCGGTCGGCAGGGACTACGCGGACGTTCCGCCGGTGCGTGGCGTGTTTCGCGGAGCCGCCAACTCCGCCCTCACCACGCGCGTGGAGGTGGTCCGGGAGGAACACGGCGGGATCGAGCCGTGAGGAATCAACCAGTCGCCTCAACCGCATGGAGGGAACAAGATGTTTCCGACCCGTAAAGCACGCGTCCTGCTGTCCACGCTCACCCTCGCTCTGCTGCTCTCGCTCGCGGGCCCGGTTCAGGGCCAGTCCGCCTCCATCGGCGCCGATGTCTTCAGCCGCTACGTCTGGCGCGGTACCGACTTCGGGGAGTCGATGGCCGTGCAGCCCGCGCTGACGCTCGGTTTCGGAGCGCTGGAGGTGGGCGCCTGGGGCTCCTACTCCGTCTCCGCCTCCGGCGCCGGCGCCAACGAGAACGACATCTGGGCCACCTATACCGTCACGGCCTCGAACGGCGCCTCGTTCTCGTTCGGGTTTACCGACTACTATTTCCCGGGCCCGGGAGCCGAAGGCTTCTTCGTGACCGACGCCCACACGCTCGAGTTGTCCGCTTCCTTCACCGGGCCGGAGAGCTTCCCCATATCGCTCTACGCCGGGAGGATGTCGCGCAACGACCCCGACAATTCGCTGTATCTGGAGGCCAGCGTTCCCGTGTCGGCCTTCGAGGAGGTCGACCTGAGCCTGACGGCCGGGATGGTTGCCGGCGAGAGCGACTTCTACGGCACCGAAGGGACGGCGTTCGTGAACCTGGGCATAACCGCCAGCAAGGACCTGGTCATCACCGACGATTTTGCGGTGCCGATGAGCGTCTCGTATATCGTCAACGCGAACCGCCTCGAAGACGACGGCCACATGGATCACGAGCACGACCACGGGCCGGATCCCGACCGCGCCTTCCTCGTCTTCGGATTCAGTTTGTCGCCGTAGGCAGGCGGGACCCCGTCCCTCCAGCAGAGAACAAGGAGCCGGACACACCGGAATCAGGTGGCCAAGCGACATAGTGTAGCGGGCATCGTGCTCGCGGCCGGTTCCTCGACCCGGATGGGTCGGAACAAGCTTCTGCTGAAGGTGGCCGGCGAGACCCTGGTCCGGCGTGCGGTGCGGGTCTCGATGGAGGCCGGCCTGGATCCGGTGGTGGTGGTCACGGGGCACGCGCGCGAACGGATCGAGCGGGAGATCGCGGACATGGGCTGCACGCCCGTGTTCAACGCCGACCACGGCGCGGGCATCCAGACCTCGGCGGCCTCGGGTGTAGCCGGTGTCGCCGGCGCGTGCGACGCCGCCGTGGTGATGCTCGCGGACATGCCGTTCGTGACCGCGCGCATGCTGCGCACCCTGGTGGAACGCTATGCCGGGGATGCGCCGCCGCTGGTGGTGTCCCGGTACGGGGGCGAGGTAAACGCGCCGCCGATGCTTTACGACCAGGCGCTCTTCGGCGAGGTGACCCGCATGCGCGCGGGGTGCGGGCGGGAAGTGGTGCGCCGCCACTACGACCGGGCCGTTCAGGTCGACTGGCCGGCGGCCTGGTTGCGCGACCTCGACCGCCCGGAGGACTACGAGGCGGTGGTCGAGGAGTTCGCCGGCCCCGGCTCGGACGCGGCCGAGGAGCGCGAGCGGTCCGGAGCGGGCGCGGCGGAGGGGGCGGAGGAGCTCGCCCAGCCCGGAGCGGACGCGGCGGAGGGGGCGGACGGCGCCTCCGGTGAGCGGAATTGACCGGCGACCTGCTCCGCCTGGCGGCGCGGATGGAGCGCGAGCGGCGGCCGTTCGCGCTGGCCACAGTCGTGCGGAGCGAGCGCCCCACCTCCGGCAAGCCGGGCAATTCGGCGCTGATCGATCCCGACGGAACCATGCACGGATGGATCGGCGGGAGCTGCACCCGGTCCGAGGTGATCCGCCATGCCCTGGAGGCGCTCCGCCTGGGAGAACCCCGGCTGCTGGCTTTCGGGGCGGACGAGGAGCGCCCCGCCGACCTGGTCAAGGTATCCATGTCCTGCGCGAGCGGAGGAAAGGTGGAAGTGCACATCAACCCCGTTTTGCCGGCGCCCGTCCTGGTGGTGGTGGGCGACTCTCCCGTGGCACTCGCCCTGCTCGGACTGGGGCGCGCGATGGGGTACCGCACGGTAGCGGCCGCGTCCTCCGGCGAGGAGGTGGCCGGCCTCGCCGACGAGTGCGCGGAGGACCTCGCCGCCCGGGTGGGGTTGCTCGCGTCCCGCCCTCCCGGAACCCGGCTGTTCGCGGTCGTGGCCACCATGGGGCGGGAGGATGAGCGGACGCTCGCCCTGCTGGCGGGGACCGGGCCCGATTACCTGGGGGTGGTGGCGTCCCCGAGGCGGATGCGGAGCGTGCGCGCGGTGCTCTCGGGTCTCGGGATCGCCGACGACGCGATCGGTCGCATCCGCGGGCCCGCCGGTCTCGACCTCGGCGCCGAGCAACCGGAGGAGATCGCCGTGAGCATCCTGGCCGAGATCGTCGGCGAGACCCGGCGGGCGGGCGGGGGTGGCGCGGCCGCCGTGGAGGCCGGGGGCGGCGAGCGGTCGGGAGGCGGGCGCGAGGCGGACGCGCCGGGTCGCGCACCGGAAAACGTTGCGCGCGGGGGCGCGGTGAGCGGCGACGTGGGCACGGCCGGGACGGGTGCTTCCGGCTGCGCACCAAGAAACGTTGCGCGCACCGACGCGAGCGGTCGTGGGGGCGAGGCGGACGCAGGCCCGGCGGGCCGGGCCGACCCGGGCAACCCGGTTGGTGGCGCGCCCGGCGGCGCCGACGCTACCTCCGCGGCCGCCTGGGCTACCGACCCCGTGTGCGGGATGACGGTGCCGGTGGCGGGGTCCCCTTCGGCGGTCCACGCCGGGCGGACCGTGCACTTCTGCTGCGAGGGCTGCCGCGGCCTCTTCGAGTCGACCCCGGAGGTCTTCGCCTCCAACCCCGCGACGGGTCCGGCGTGAGACCCGAGATCCGGGCGCTGCAGGAGGCGATGCGCCGGGCGGACTACATCGCCGAACCGTCCATCGTCACCGCCGTCCACCTGGCGCGCGCGATGGAAAAGCCGCTCCTGGTCGAAGGGGACGCGGGGGTCGGCAAGACCGAGATCGCCAAGGTGATGGCCGCGCTCATGCAGACGGAGCTCATCCGGCTCCAGTGCTACGAGGGCCTCGACGTCAACACCGCCCTCTATGAGTGGAACTACCAGAAGCAGCTGCTCCGCCTGCGCATCGGGACCGATGAGGCCGCCGGCGACCGCGCCGGCAGTGGGCCGGACCGCGGCGGGGGCGCGGGAGCACGCGATGGCGGCCGCGACCCGGGCGCAGCAGGCGTCCCCGCACGCGATGGCGCCGGCGACCCGGGCGCGACGAACCCCGACGCCCGCGCCGACCACCTCGAAGGCGTCATCTTCGGGCGCCGCTACCTGCTCGAGCGGCCGCTGCTGCGCGCCATCACCCGCGAGAAGCCTCCCGTGCTGCTCATCGACGAGATCGACCGGGCCGACGAGGGATTCGAGGCGTTCCTGCTCGAGGTGCTCTCCGACTTCCAGGTGACCATCCCCGAGCTGGGCACCATCCGCGCGACCCACCGGCCGCTCGTCGTCCTCACATCCAACCGGAGCCGCGAGATCGGCGACGCCCTCCGGCGGCGCTGCCTCTACCTCTACATCGAGCACCCGACCTTCGCCAAGGAGGTGGAGATCATTCGCGCCAAGGTGGCCGGGATATCGGACGCGCTCGCCGCCCAGATCACGCATGTCGTGCAGGGCCTGCGCGCGCGCCGTCTCATGAAGCCGCCCGGCGTGGCCGAGACGCTCGACTGGGCCCGGGCCCTGGTCACGCTGCACCAGGACCACCTCGACGCGGACATCGTCGCCGAGACCCTGGGCTGTCTCGTCAAGGATCAGCATGACATCAGCCTCGTGCACGCGGACGACATCGAAACGCTGCTCGCGGGCGCGGGAGCCGGTTGATGCCGGGCAAGGAGCTCATCGCACACCTGGTCCGCTTCTCCGGCGACCTCCGCCACGTCGGCGTGCCTGTCGGCCTGCGCGACGAGATCGACGGCGCGGCCGCCCTCAGCTTCATCGACATCGGCGACCCGGAGGAGGTGCGGCTGGCGCTCCGCAGCGCGCTCAAGATCCCGCGCCGCTGGTGGGCCGAGTTCGACCGCCTCTTCGAGGAGAGCTGGCGCCGGGCCGCCCTCCCCCGCCCCGCCCGCGACCGCAACGCCCCGCGCACGCCGCGCCGCTGGCGTGGCGACGAGAACGCCGAGGTGCCGCTCGCGCGCATCCGCCGCGAACTGGACGAACGGACCGGCAGCGGCGAGGCCGATGCGCCCGACGCCGACGGCGACCTCCCGGGCTACAGCCCGCGCGCGCTCCTGCGCCGGAAGGTCTTCGACGAGTGCACCCCGGACGACCTCCGCGACATGGAGCGCCTGCTGGAGCGGCTCGCACGCCGCATCGCGACCCGGCCCAGCCGCCGCCTGGTGCCGTCGGAGCGCGGGCCGCTGGTGGACGTGCGCCGGAGCTTCCGCCGCTCCCTGGCCCACGGCGGCGAACTGGGCGAGCTGGCGCGGCGCGCGCAGGGCGGCCGGGGGGGCGCGGGCCGCTGGTGGACGTGCGCCGGAGCTTCCGCCGCTCCCTGGCCCACGGCGGCGAACTGGTCGAGCTGGCGCGGCGCGCGCGGGCCGTCGAGCTCCCCAGCCTGGTCGTCCTCTGCGACACCAGCGGGTCCATGGACGCCTGCTCGCGCTTCCTGCTCGCCTTCGTCTTCGCGCTGCGCAAGGTCACCCGCCGCACCGAGATCTTCGCCTTCAACACTTCGCTGACGCGACTCACCCCGTGGCTCAGAACCGGCGACGTGCCCGGCACGCTGGAGCGGCTCGCGCGCAACGTGGAGGACTGGTCCGGCGGGACCCGCATCGGCGAGTGCCTGCTCGCGTTCGTCGACCACCACTTGCGCCACACCGTGCGAGGCGATACCACGGTGTTGATCCTGAGCGACGGGCTCGACCGCGGCGACACCGGGTCGCTGGAGACGGCGCTGCTGGCCATCCGCAGGCGCGCCCGCCGGATCATCTGGCTGAACCCGCTCATGGGCGACCCGCGCTATCGTCCGGAGGCCAGGGGCATGCAGGCGGCGCTGCCGCACGTGGACCGGCTGGTGCCCGCCCACAACCTCGAGGCGCTGGAGGCGCTGCTGCCGATGATCGAGCGTTAGACGATGCGCGACGATCCCGGAATCGCCAGACTACGAAACACGCGACGGGGCCGGACCGACGCCCGGTTCCCTTCCCCCTCATCCTCATCTGAAATAACCGGCAACGCTCGTGATCTCCGCTCACCCGCGCGGGGGCTGACACGTTTCAGCTGAAACGTTGCACAGGAAAACCGGAGAAACATCCGCATGAAGATCCAGGACGGATTCACCATCGACGCGCCCGCGGCCGACGTGTGGGCGCTGCTCTCCGACCCCGCCCGGGTCGCGACCCTGCTCCCCGGCGCGAAGATGGGAGACAGGATCGAAGACAACACCTACTCGGGCGGGATGTTCGTGAAGGTCGGACCCCTCGCGGTGGCATACGACGGGACCGTATCCTTCCAGTTGGACGAGGCCGAGCGGTCCGTGGAGGTGCGCGCCCGGGGCCGGGGCAAGAGGGGCATGGGCACCGCCGACATGACCATGACCAGCCAGGTGGTCGCGCACGGCGACACCCGCACGGAGGTGACGATCGACTCCGATGTGGTCGTGACCGGAATTCTGGCCCAGATGGGACGCGGCATGATCCAGGTCGTGTCGAAGAAGATGCTACAGGAGTTTGTGGGAAACCTCACCACAGCACTTGCCCAGCCGGCAGAGGAGGGCTGAGACATGATTCCCCCGCAGTTCGACTATCACGCCCCCGGCACGCTCGACGAGGCGCTGGGGCTGCTCGGCTCCCTTGACGACCCGAAGGTGATGTCGGGCGGCCAGAGCCTGCTGCCGATGCTGAAGCTGCGCCTGGCGTCGCCGGCGAACATCGTGGACATCGGCCGCATCCCGGGCCTCGACACGCTCGCGGAAGAGGACGGCTTCCTGCGCATCGGCGCGCTGGTCACCGAGACCGACCTGGAGCAGTCGGAGGTAGTGGCGGAGCGCTATCCCATCCTGCTCGACACCGCGAAGGTGATCGCCGACCCGCTCGTACGGAACCGCGCCACCATCTGCGGCAACGTCGCGCACGGCGACCCCGCCAACGACCATCCCGCGACCATGCTGGCGCTCGGCGCCCAGGTGGTGGCCACGGGACCGGACGGCGCGCGCACCATCGACGTCGGCGAGTTCTTCTTCGGGCTCTTCATGACGGCGCTCGCAGAGGATGAGATCCTGACCGAAATCCGCATCCCGGCGCCCGCGGCCCGCAGCGGCGGCGCCTACGTCAAGCTCGAACGCAAGGTGGGCGACTACGCGGTCGCCGGCTCGGCGGTGCAGCTCGCGCTGGCCGGGGACGGAACCGTGGCGAGCGCCGGCATCGGGCTCACCAACCTGGGCATCGCCCCCATCCGCGCGACCGCCGCGGAGGACGCGCTCACGGGGCAGGCCCCCGACGACGATGCGATCGCGGCCGCCGCCCAGGCCGCCGCCGACGCCACCGAGCCTATCGCCGACCGGCGCGGCTCCGTCGAATACAAGAAGAACATGGCCCGCGTGCTCACCGCCCGTGCCATCCGCAAGGCGCTCGCGCGCGCAGGAGGATAAAGCGATGGCCACACACCAGATCACCGTCACCGTGAACGGCGCGGCGCACGCGGCCACCGTCGACTCGCGGCTCCTGCTCGTGCACCTGATCCGCGACGACCTCGCGCTCACCGGCACCCACATCGGCTGCGACACCACGCACTGCGGCGCCTGCACCGTGCTGATGGACGGCGTCCCCGTGAAGTCGTGCACCGTGCTGGCGGTCCAGGCCGACGGGGCCGAGCTCGGCACCGTGGAGGGGCTCGCCGGCGCCGACGGCATGACGCCGCTGCAGGAGGGCTTCCAGGAGGAGCACGGCCTCCAGTGCGGCTTCTGCACCCCCGGCATGCTCATGACCGGGACCGCGCTGCTCGAAAGCAATCCGAATCCGAGCGAAGCCGAGATCCGCGAGGCCATCTCCGGGAATCTCTGCCGCTGCACCGGATACGTGAACATCGTCAAGGCGGTCGAGTACGCCGCCGGCAAGATGGGGGAGGGCGACTGATGGCACCGAAGACTTCCGCAAAGATCTGCGGCATGGGCCACTCCATGAAGCGCAAGGAGGACCCGCGCTTCCTGCAGGGCAAGGGCAACTACATCGACGACTTCACGCTCCCGGGGATGCTGTGGCTGGACATCGTCCGGAGCCCCATCGCCTACGGCAAGATCAAGAACATCGACTCCTCGAAGGCGCTCGAGATCCCCGGCGTGCTCGCCGTGCTCACGGGCAAGGACCTGGAGGCGTACAACCTGCACTGGATGCCGACCCTCATGTCGGACACCCAGATGGTGCTCCCCACGGACACCGTGATGTACCAGGCGCAGGAGGTGGCCGGCGTGATCGCGACCTCGCGCTACGCGGCCGCCGACGGCGTGGCCGCGGTCGAGGTCGAATACGAACCCATGAAGCCGGTCATGGACCCCTTCAAGGCGCTCGAGGACGACGCGCCGGTGCTCCGCACCGACAAGGAGGGCAAGACCGACAACCACATCTGGCACTGGGAGGCGGGCGACAAGGAGGCCACGGACAAGATCTTCGACGAGGCCGATGTCGTGGTGCGCGAGAAGATGCACGTGCCGCGCATCCACGTGGCGTCGATCGAGACCTGCGGCTGCCTCGCCGACTTCAACCCGGTCGAGGGGCACCTGACGGTCTACATGACCACCCAGGCGCCGCACGCCATCCGCACCGTGCTCGCGCTGGTGGCGGGCCACGTGGGGCTCTCCGAGGAGAAGATCCGCGTGGTGAGCCCCGACATCGGGGGCGGCTTCGGCGGCAAGGTGCCGGTGTACCCCGGCTACGTCATCGCCATCGCGGCGTCGGTGGTGCTGGGCACGCCGGTCAAGTGGATCGAGGACCGGATGGAGAACCTCCAGGCCGACTCCTTCGCGCGCGACTATCACATGGACGCCGAGATCGCGGCCAACGCCGACGGCAGGATCCGGGCGCTCCGCATCAAGACGATCGCGGACCACGGGTACTCCGACGCCCAGGCCGCGCCGAGCAAGTGGCCGGCGGGCCTCTTCTCGATCTGCACCGGCTCGTACGATCTGGAGCAGGCGTACGCCGAGGTCGACGCGGTCTACACCAACAAGCCCCCGGGAGGCGTCGCGTACCGCTGCTCCTTCCGCGTGACCGAGGCCGTGCACTGCATGGAGCGGGTCGTCGACACGCTGGCGCACAAGATCGGCAAGGATCCGGCGCAGCTGCGCGAGGAGAACTTCATCCCCAAGGAAGCCTTCCCCTACCACTCGCCGTTGGGCTGGGAGTACGACAGCGGCGACTACCAGGCCGCGATGGACAAGGCGAAGGAGATGATCGGCTACGACGACCTGCGCCGGGAGCAGGCCGAGAAGCGCGCGCGCGGCGAGCTGATGGGGATCGGCGTGTGCAGCTTCACCGAGGTGCTGGGCGCCGGCCCGTCGAAGGACTTCGACATCCTGGGCATCAAGATGTTCGATTCGGCCGAGGTGCGCGTGCACCCGACCGGCAAGGCCATCGCCCGCTTCGGCACGAAGTCGCAGGGCCAAGGCCACGAGACCACCTACGCGCAGATCATCGCCGAGGAGCTGGGCCTTCCGGCCGCGCACGTGCAAGTGGAGGAGGGCGACACCGACACCGCCCCGTACGGGCTGGGCACGTACGCCAGCCGCTCGACCCCGACCGCGGGCGCCGCGGGCGCGATGGCCGCGCGCGCGATCCGCGACAAGGCCGCGAAGATCGCCGCGCACCTGCTCGAGGTGAGCGAAGAGGACCTGGACTGGGAGCCCGGCACCTTCTCGGTGAAGGGCGCGCCCGACAAGTCGGTGTCCATCCAAGACTGCGCCTTCGCCGCCTACACCAACCTGCCCCCGGGGATGGAGCCCGGGATGGAGGCGACCAACTATTATGACCCGCCGAACCTGACGTTCCCGTTCGGGACGTATATCTGCGTGGTGGATATCGACCGGGGGACGGGCGAGGTGAGCGTGCGGCGGTTCGTCGCGGTGGACGACTGTGGGAACATCATCAACCCGATGATCGTGCAGGGGCAGATCCACGGTGGGCTGACCCAGGGCATCGGACCGGCGCTGTACGAGGAGATGACGTACGACGAGGACGGGAACAACCAGGCCGGGTCGTTCATGGACTACCTGGTGCCCACCGCGGTGGAGACGCCGGCGTGGGAGACGGGGCATACGGTGACGCCGTCACCGCATCATCCGCTGGGGGCGAAGGGGGTTGGTGAGTCGGCTACGGTGGGGGCACCGCCGGCGATTGCCAACGCGGTGGTGGATGCGCTGGCGCACTTGGGGGTGACGCATGTGGAGATTCCGATCAGGCCGGATCGGGTTTGGGAGATTTTGAGGGAGAAGGGGGTGGCGGAGTAGGGGGAAGCGGCCTCACGAGCGCGGGTACTAGCTCGTTCTAGCGAGTGCGGATGAGGGCGGTCACGGCACGAGAGAAGGACGCTAATTGATGGCCTAGCGACATCACGGGATGCATGTGTACCTCATGCATGGGACCAGCTTCCGAAGGAGGAGGGTAGGGTCGCCCGCAATCGCTCTATTCGATGTCGCGGTCCGGTGCAGACAGGTGCCTCCCTGCCAGCGTCAGCACGGATGTCTCATCCGACCGTGCTTGCATCCATTACCTGCGTCAGCCCAATCTCTTCAACGAGTTTCCCCTAGCCCTCGCACAACGGATTCATGCGCTCAGAACAAGCGGTATTCGATGATCTGGCATCCCTTTGCGTTTCGCCTGGATATATTCATGCGCTAGCGGCTGTCTGCTTTCAGGACAACGCCGTGTTCTACACGGGCAATCTCAGCGTCGAGGACACGTCTCACTTGTTCTCGAAGTCGCGCCTGATTCGAACCGAGACAACAACTTTGTTGGGCCTGATGATGCGGGCGCCGATCGATTTCACGTTGCCGACGCCGGATGTCTTCTCGGACTACATAGCGACAACTCGCAAATTGCTGAAGGAGCTCCATCACGCGATACTGGCTCCCTTGGAGGAGATCTTACTTGAAGGACGCGACGGGGACCAGGATTTCAATCCGTTTACCTCCGGCAAGCTGCTCCGTGAACCGATCTTCTATGGTCCCGAATCCGCCTACTACTTCCAGTACCGCGACCTAGCTCCTCGAAAGTATCGTGAGGATGCTCGCTGGTTGCTGCACAACCGGGGTATCGATCTCGTCGTCGGCCGCGAGGTTTCTCGAGAAATCCCTGAACTTCTGAACGAGCGACTTCTTGAAACCTTGGATCGCTTGAAGGGACAACCGACAGCGATTTGGACTGTATTGCCTGGTTTCACACTCACGTGCGAGGAACTCGCGAACCGGTTGGGTCGGCCCAGGGAATCCGTCAGAGCTATCGTTGATGTCTTCTCATTGCCTGAGACCGAGAGCAATGCCGCTTTTACGTCAATTCACGCCTTCAACGTCGCCTACGCCTATCCTCTCATACGAACAGGACCTGATGAGTTCATTTCGCTGTTGTCCTACGACATTGCGGAAGCTCTCTACGAGTCGCCCTTCTACTGGATGTACAGCGATGAAGCTTATATTCCCATTGCTTTACGCCATCGCGGCAAGTTCACAGAGGAGTTCTCAGCAGAGCGGCTCGCGCACGTATTCGGCGCTGACCGGGTCTTCCGGAACGTTGAAATACGCAATTTCAAGAGGAGGGTGTTGGGGGAGATGGACGCTCTCGTTGTCTTCGGGGATCGTGCCATTGTGCTACAAGCAAAATCGAAGAAACTGACGCTGCTGGCCCGAAGGGGTAACGACCTTCAACTTCGGAGTGATTTTAAGGCGGCCGTTCAAGACTCTGTTGATCAGGCATTTCATTGTGCTGATTTGCTTGGCGACCCAGCCGTGACTCTGCATCGCATGGACGGGACAATTATTCCTTCTTTTGAGCTTCCAAGCACCATCTTTCCACTCTCGGTTGTTGCGGATCATTATCCCGCGCTAGCTTTTCAAGCCCGTCAGTTCCTGAAAACAAATACTAATGAAAGGATCCATCCGCCCCTCGTTATCGACGTATTTGGACTGGATGCGATTACCGAAATGCTCAACTCGCCCCTGCGACTGCTGAGCTACTTGGCTCTTCGCTCTCGGTTCGGCGATAGCTTTTGGGCCAGTCACGAACTTACGTTGCTTTCTTACCACCTAAAGCGAAACCTGTGGGCCGCAGACGACGTTGATCTGGTTATGCTGGAAGACGACATCGCCGCAGACCTGGATATTGCAATGGCAGTGAGACGCGATGGCATGTCTGGAGAAAGAACTCCGGATGGCATTCTTACACGCTTTGAAGGCACACCCTTTTCAAATATAATCGCGCAAATCGAAGACCTGCCAGACGCCGTAGCAATTGATCTTGGTTTGGGCCTGTTGGAGTTGGGTGAAGACACGGTCAATAAGATAAACGAGTATACCGAGAAGGTTGTGGAGAAGACTGCCTTGGACGGCGGCTTGCACGATATGACCATTGGCATCTCCAAGGCTTCCTTTGGGTTGACGATTCATTGTAGTTTGCTTGACGACCGCGCAGCGGAGATTAGGTTACAGGGGCACTGCGCGATGCGAAAATACTCACAGAAGGCGGATCGCTGGTTTGGTATCGCATTGCGGCCGAACGGGAAAATTCAACTCGCGGCCAAACTGATCGAGCCCTGGAAATTTGATCGAGAGATGGAAACCTTGCTCGAGGATTCGGCGACGCGCCCGTTGAGGAGACAAACCCAAGGGAAGATTGGTCGCAACCATCCCTGTCCCTGCGGAAGCGGGAAGAAGTATAAGCGCTGTTGTATCACTCGCTGAGGAAACCAACGACTCCGCGCCGTCACGTCGGGCAGCAACCTCATGACTGCTTTCGCCGTGTGGGTACCAGTGCCGGCTTCCTGGACGAGCGAGCGCGGACGGCCTAACGCTGGTGCGGCCGAAGCCTGATCACCCACGGCCATGCTCAGAAAACCTCAATGCGTTCTACGCGTCGCACGGAATCTCACCCGTCGGCTTTCGTTGCGGGACTACACTTACGGATAGACGGGGAAGAAGGACACTGGCGGGTGCCCCCTTGTAGAAGCGGGGCACCCGCGCCATGTTACGAACTAGCTACGTTTTTTTCAGCGCAGACATCGCTCACCTCCTGGCTTTTTTAGGGGGGTGATGGAACCACGGCCCCGGGTCCCGGTCCTTGCAAGGTGGCGTAGGGACTTTGGGGCCGTGCACGTTGGGTTTATTCTTGGTCTTCTGGGTCTGGATATAGGTATGCGATCACCCCCGTGAAGGCGGATACCAAATCCGTTCGTCTCTTCTTGCTCATGGGTGTTCCCGCTCGCGGGAGACCTCGGAGCAACCCACGGAGGGCCATCTCGATTTCGCCGCCATTGCCGTCGCCGCCGCTCCCGCTGCCCTTCTTGGGTTGCTTGCTGGGGCCGGGTAAGCCTTGCGAGTTGTCGCCGCTCGAGGTTACAGGCACGACCATTCGGGAGCGGTCGCCCGCCGTGTCAAAAAACCCTGCGTACTCGGCGGAGTCAAGCATGATCCGCACGGTTGGTCTGATCCGACTCTTGATGATTCCGTAGTCGGATTCGAAGAGGTTCCTCAGGCCGACTTCGCCGGGGAGGGCACTTCCCTCGTGTTGCTCATAGACCTTTCGGAACAACTCAACCTCCAGGAAGGCGTCGACCTTCGCCTTCGCTGCTCTCTCAGGGCTTACTGGCGCGACGATGTCCTTCCCGCGCTGGGTGTTCCGAAACTTGTGGTCAGCCGTCTTCTCGACGAGGCCGAACATCTTGGCGGCACCCAAGCGGGTCACGAAGGCACCACTCTTTGTACTGCTGTGGTTCAGAAGGGCGGCGAGTTGGTCGCGCGCGCAAACGCCACCGGCCTTGTGGATCGTGGTGGCCAGCTTACTCGCTTCCCTTAGGTTGCGATAGGGAAATCGCGTCTTCGACTGAGGTCGCTGCTTTCCGATCTTCGGGTCTGGTCCGGAATCCCTTACTGCCTTGAGTTCTGCCATCGTTACCGCTCCTTGGTATGAAATCTTACTGACCAAAAGTAAGAGGAGCTCGACGGAGAGGCAAGGGCAGTAGTAACGAAGGCAGTATGGTTACATCAGCTTGGTTGGAGTGAGAGGCCGCAGCGTGTACCGCCCACTCGTTCTCTCGAAGTCAAGGGCATGGCTCGATGGCTTGGAAAAGGCCGTCGCAGTCGATGATGGTTGAGATCGACTGACCGGAGTCCGCCATGGGGCCGCGGAGCGAGCACTTAGTCGACTGGGTTGAAGCGACGACCCAGATGGCTCTTTGGCGGGGGGGTGCACCAGCACGGGAATGCGGATCTGGAGGTGTCCATGGTACGGCGAGTGGACGCCAGGGTTCTGCGCCGATGGGCCGCTCGCCGATTCGACGAGGACGCGGCTGGGCACTTGTCCAGGTTGCTCGACGAGCCATTCAGCCCCGAGGCCGTCGAAGACCATCACTTGGCCGGACATCTAACCGACCATCAACCGCTCCCCTGATCGACACATGGTCGCAACCTCTGGCATGTGGAGTTGCCCCGCTATGACGGACACCTTTCCATTGGGTCGAACCAAGGAGGTGAGTCATGGCGGGAAGAAGACGAGGGCGGTATCCGCCCGAGTACAAGGAGCGGATGATCGAGCTTGTGAGGGCCGAGCGTAGTCCGGGATCACTGGCTCGGGAGTTCGAGCCTTCGGAGCAGACGATCCGGAACTGGGCCAAGCAGGCAGACCTGGACGAGGGCCTTCGCAGCGACGGTCTGACGACCGACGCGCGCAAGGAGCTTGTGGAACTGAAGCGGGAGAACAAGCGGCTGCGGATGGAGCGAAAGCGGGATGCCGGCGCCAAGGCCGCGCCGGACCTGGTGAACCGGGACTTCTCGGCCGGAGGCCCCGACCGGCTGTGGGTTGCCGACATCACGTACGTGCCCACCTGGGCTGGCTGGCTGTACCTGGCGGTCGTGCTGGACGCCTGGAGCCGACGGATCGTCGGCTGGGCGATGGCACCGCGGATGCCGGCCGCGTTGGTCGGGGACGCGCTGGCGATGGCGATCGCCCGCCGCCAGCTGAAGGATGGAGTGGTCCATCATAGCGACCAGGGCTCGCAGTACACGTCGCTGGCCTTCGGGAGGCGTTGCCGCGAGGCCGGCGTGGTGCAGTCGATGGGTTCGGTGGGTGATGCGAACTACGAGAAACTCAACCATGCGGCCTGAAGCGAACCTGCAGCGCCCGGACGACGGGAGCTCTCCGGGCTTCTCCCGCTCACTCGCTTCGTCAGAGTCGCTCATCGCCCCTCTCCACTGGAGGGGGGGAAAGAAGACACCATATCAGACACCATCAATCCCAAGAACTAATCGTCCGTGAAAGCGGGGGTCCACTGTCGCTGGAAGCTCTGCGAGGACTCGTCCGCTAACCGCCATCGGGGATGTCGGGCACCCACTGCGGCCGCACACCCCCACTAACTCCTGGGTACCCCGAAAAGGGGATGCCGCGGGCACGCTTCCCTCCATAAGTTTCGCTTCTCGTTCGACCGGTTGTCTTCCTGCCATGACCTCTCCCTCCTTCGACCGAGACGCGATGGTAGCGAACCCGTTTCGGCGCAGGCTCGGAGTGCGGTGACCCATGCGCTCACAGACCGTGAAATCCTCGAAATCTTCTATCGCGCCGTGGCTCAATGACAACAACCTGTCCGGGTCGATTCCGCCGGAACTCGGGAGCCTGTCCAGCCTCCACGTCCTGGATCTCGATGAGAACAGACTCACGGGGTCAATCCCGCCGGCGCTGGGCGATCTTGGCTTTCCGGCTGTTTGCCAATCCGCGTTCCTCAAGCAATGACGACGCCAGACGATTGAGGCTACCTCGAGCTCGGCCAGATTGAGCAGCGTCGCCAGACCGCCACGATCCAGGATGAAGGAGGCAGGCCGTGAACGGACGCACACTCGCTCTCGCGCTGGCACTCGTCGCGCCCACACCCGGCTTCGGGCCTGTGATGGCCACAGCCCAGAACGTGGGTGATCGAGTACGCATCACTATCGGCGAAGACAGGGTTGTCGGCAGGGTTGTCACGCTTGGACAGGACAGCATCGGCCTGTTATCCAGCCCGACTCGGTTCAGAGCCGTCGCGTGGGAGAGTGTCGATCTGCTGGAGCGCAGGACCGGTTCGCGTTGGTTGTTGGGAGCAGCCATTGGTGGTGGTGTCTTGGTGGGGGCAGGGGCGATCGCAGTGGCGACGAAGGAACCATGCACCGGCTTCTGCATCGAAGTTGTTCCCCCCGCAGCAGCGTTTGCCACCCTAGATATAGTCGGAGGTCTCTCGGGTGCGGTTATCGGTCGACTGTTCTCGCGTTGGGAAACCGTTGCGACCGACCGTGCGGGCGCCATGATCCTTTCGCCGACCGTGGATCTACGACTCGGTCGACAAACCATCCCTGGGCTGTCCATCGGTGGACATCTCCGTCTGAGTGGCTCGGCTGCGGCGCGCCCAGGCCGGATCGCGCAGATCGATTCCGTCTTTCCCGCTATCGCGACAGGATGGAATCAGCATGTACGGGTTCCGGCACGGCTCGCGCCACGAGCGCCACGCCCGGGACCTGCGCGCCTTCCTCGACAATCCGTACGTGTCACTCGTGTCGGTCGGAGCGACCACTGCTGACCGCTATTCGAGGATCGCGGCGGCGCTCGGCGCGAAAGGCCGTCGCATCCCCACAAACGATCGCTGGATCGCTGCCCATGCCATGGAGACCGGGGCCGATCTGGTGTCGGCCGTCCGCCACTTCGAGCATGTGGACGGGATCGCGTGGATTCGGCTAAGGGGCGGGCGCGGACCGACTTTGCCAACGGTGTGAAGGCAAGCTGTCTCACTTGCATTCCGAGCGAGACAGGCTCGACTGACCTAACACGCAGCCTACCCCAACGCGACCTCTACAGGGTCACGTAGACCTCCACGCTCAGGCGCCTCTGGTACGCCGGTCAGATCCTCAAAGTCGGTCGCAAGGCACCAGTAGATCCTCCCCTGCTGGACTCCGGGATGCCCGTTGACAACATGTAACCCCAAGGTTACATATCAGCTCATGGATACCTTGCAGCTCGATCTCGTGCTCGCCGCGATGGCCCACCCCAGCCGCCGGCGGATGCTCGACCTGGTGAGTTCAATGCCCGGGATGAGCGTCACGGCAGTGGCGTCGCATTTCGACGTCAGCCGCATCGCTGTGATGAAGCACCTCAGAATCCTGGAAACAGCTGGGCTGATAACGTCCAGGAAGAAGGGGCGCGTCCGACACCTCTTCTTCAACCCCATCCCCATCCAACTGGTCTACGACCGGTGGACCACGCAATACGCGGGCTTCTGGGCAGGCCGCATGGCCGATCTCAAGACCCGAATCGAAGGCCGCGCAGGAACGGAGGAACTCAAGAGTGCCTGAAACCACCCAGGTTTTCCGCATCGTCATCCACGGATCCGTTGAAGACGTCTGGCGGGAGATCACAAAGACGGATGAACCCATCGCGTGCTTCTTCAACTCCCGCATGGAGGTCTCCGCTTTGCGCCCGGGATCGAGGCTCGCCATGCGGACGCCCAACAGCGCGTACACGGGCGTCGTCGGAGAGATACTCGAGGTCCGGCCGTACCGGAGATTCAGTCACACTTTTCGCTTCACTCACTTGAACGAACCGGCCTGCAAAGTCATCTACGACCTCGAGCCGGTCGAGGGTGGGGTGGAGTTCACGTTGACGATCGAGGCCCTGCCGGTAGGCACCAAGTCTGCCAAGCAGATGGTTCAGGGCGGCCCGATGATCGTGAAAACGCTCAAGGCAGTCATCGAAACCGGTCGGCCCAGCTTGGGGACGAGGGCCCTATTCGCTCTTTTTCGGGCGATGCAGCCGTTCACACCGAAAAAGTGTCGGACCGAACACTGGCCGGTCGCCGAACTCCCGGCATCGAAGGAGCCCATCCATGAATAAGAAGCGAGGAAGTGCCGAACGATCCTGTGTCTTGATCGCTGGAATGTGACGGTCGCGCTGGCCGCGACGCCAACGGTTTCGCTTGCGCAGTCAGGACGCAACATGGAGCCCCCTCCGCACTGGCAGGTCCTGCACCCGGACCGGAACGAAGCGGTGGAGCGCCGCTTTGTGGTCATGCGGCCCGGTTGGCACATTTTCGCCGGGCCGGGCGCCCTGCTGTCGGATCCCGGGAGTTTCGCGTCGGGCAACTTCAGCGTCTCCAGCAAGATGTTCCTGTTCCCCACGCCCGAGCTCGGAAGACCCTATGGCGTGTTTCTTGGGGGCAGCCAGTTCGAAGGAGAGTCGTCCAACTACGTTTCGTTTCAAATCCGGAACGACCGGCGGTTTCGCGTTGCCCACCATACCGGGGACCAAGTCCACGAGCTGGTTCCCTGGACCGAGCACGCCGACATCGTGTCGTTGGAGCCGACCGGGGGCCCGGTCGAGAACCGGCTAGCCGTCGATGTCCAGGATGGAGTTGTGTCGTTCTTCATCAACGATGCCGTTGTTGCCGAGCTCTCGGGCGCGGGACTAACGACAGACGGAGGGATTGGCATCGCCGCAGGTGGCGACCTGAGCCTTCACGTGACCGAGCTCCGGATCGGACCGAACCACCCCGCCGGCTAAACAATGGTGGCGCGAACGTGCTCCTCAAACCCGACGGACTCTCACCGTGCCGCTAATCGCCGGACACTGCGGTACATCAGAAAGGTCTTCATGTTGTTCGCGGTCGGGGGCTGGGCCTGTAGCGAGTCGGCCGACAGGCCAGCGGCCACGGGCGAGCCGATTCCGGTTTGGTCGCCGGACGGCGGACGCCTCGCGTTCATGTTCACTCGAGGATTCGAACTGGGCGTCCTCGGCCCGTTCCCGGGGCACATCTACGTTATTGACTTGGCGCAACGGACGGTCGATCAGCTGACAGTCGCGCCGTTGACGTCGTCTTTGGGCCCGACCGACTGGTCAGCCGACGGAGAGTCGATCCTGTTCGCCCGGGTAGTGGGAGAAGCGACCCGATGTCTTTGTGATCGACCTTGCGACCGGCCTCGAATCGCAACTCACGCAATCCATGCGAGGCAACTATTCGGCAACGTTCTCGCACTCGGGTGACCGAATTGCGTTTCATTCCGAATCGGACGACGGCGCACAAATCGTCGTGAGCGACCTGGGCGGGGACAACCAGCGCCGAGTCACCAGCGGACCGGGCTTCCGGTACGGCCCCCGATGGTCTCCCGATGATCGGTGATTGATGTTCTCGGCGAGTGACGACGGAAATCAATACGACATCCGTGCGATCCGCATCGAGGACGGGGTCGTTGTTGATTTGGTGTCGACCCCGGAAGACGAGCGGGAAGGTCGGTGGATTCCTCCGCTTCGGTGACTCGCGTCCAGAGTGGTACGTCGGCTCTGGCGCCCCATCCAGCCATTCGTCCGCCCGCGGGATTCGGCGAGAGCCGACCGAGTTCGTCTGGACGCGTTCATGGTCGAGCGATGGACACCATCGCGCGGGTGCGGACGGCGTGAATCTGCCGTCCACCTCGGCGAACAACTCCTTAGCCTTCACAACTGTGTATCCGAAGACACTTACGAAGCCGGAGGAGTGGAACGCAAACGACATCCTTACCACTTGGCTTCTGAACTGCCCATTCCGGCGATGCCGACCACCGATTCCGGCAAGCCGATCGCAGATTCCATTCCATGCCGATCACCTTGGAGGAGCGGAGGTCCATAGGGGCGCTGGGTGTGGGGGTTGAGGGTTGAAGTTGGGGTGTGGAGTCGGTCTTCGTCGAGCGGACCCTGACGCGCTACCGCGACACCGGCTACGCCTGAAAACCCCCGGACACGCCCACTGTCAGTCGCTCGCACGCATGTGTTGTGTGGGCGTGGCTGCCCGATCCGCCAGCAGGGAGTCCAAGATGAGCAACGAAGCGACCACCGAGGGGATTAAGACCTTGCTTGGCGGGCGAACCCGCAAGCTATCTCCGTGCCTGATGTTGAGCGAAGTCGTAAAGCGCCTGGAGGTTGTCCTTCGCCCGTTGCATTGAGTGAGGATGGTTCTCGTCGAACGGATTCCCGAACCAGAGATGAGGAGTCACTTCCATGATCCTGGGTTCTCCCGAACGCGTCAACGTGACCCTCATGCGGCAGCGTCCCCGATACCCGCGCTTGGGATCTAGGCAGTTCCTCGCCCGGAGCAGCGCCTGCCTCCATTCCTCTGCACCAAGTTGATCCAGAGTAATAGAGGCAATACGACCTTCCTTGATCGGGGGACGGTGCTGGATTTGCCAAGCGTCCCGTCTCCAATTCATGGTAACCGTCTCGGGTCTCGGAACCTTGTCGCGACACCTCAGGAGGAGTGGACGGGAGAGTTCCCGCTCGATTAGTCGCGCTACGGGCCAGCCGTCGTACTTCATACCCTCCAAGTTGACTCCCAACCAAGCAGTAGTACCATCGTGACTGGCGTTCCACTGCACGCCCTCGACCCCATCCGAGAGGCCATACACGGGATTGCCAAACTCCCGCCCATCGCATTCAAACATCTCCCTGAAGAGATCCATCACGACTGCGACTTGCTGGTTCAACACCCTCATATCACCCCCTGCTCATCTAGTGCCGTGTAGGTTGGTCAACCTGCACGGCCGCTGTTCTTCCGCCATCATGATGCGGTCTAGAGTAAGGTGGTCCCGGTTTCTTGGACAGGTCGTTACGGTGGATTCCGGTAACGGATCGGGAGGCACCGAGATGGCCAAGAAGAGACGAAGGTTCACACCGGAGTTCAAGGCGCGGGTGGCGCTGGAGGCGCTACGGGAGCGCGACAGCGTGCAGGCGATCGCCAGGCGGCACAAGCTTCATCCGAACCAGGTGAGCACGTGGAAGCGGCAGTTGCTCGATGCCGTGCCGGAGGTGTTCGCCCAGGACGGAAGGCCCAAGCTCGCCAGGGAGCATGAGGTGAAGGTCCACGACCTGCACGCGAAGATCGGAGAGCTCACCGTCGAGCGGGATTTTTTTCGGCGCGGTTCGGGCACTGAGCCAGGCGGAGCGGATGCGGATGATCGAGCCGGATGGACCGCTGAGCCTGTCGAGTCAGTGCGTGCTGCTGGGCGTGAGACGGGATCTTCAGGATGATGACCGTGCCGCTCAGCGAGCAATGGACACGATAGGCTTGCGCAGCATCTCGGCGAGGTTCCCGAAGGCTACTTCTTCAGAGCTGTCATGGTCACTGCCAAAACGCATGTGATGAGAACGGTTGCACATCCTGTGCGACCACCAAACTCCTCATCCAATTGCTGGCGCGTCTTCAAGCGGTCGATAGCCTCGCTGGCTTGCTGTTTGGTTCGGATTCTCCGGGGTTTGCCGCCCAGGCTCGAGATGTAGTCCAGTTGCCGCTGTGTGGGCGGATCGAGCGCTTTGGGGTTGGCAGTCCAGTGGTCGCCTGGAGCGCTTGCTACCTGCTCACGCGACAAGCGATTCAACATGCCTGCGAGCGTGACCGTGGCCAGCGCGTCGTTCAGTGGATCATGTACTGCGCCGACAAAGGACTTGAGCGACATGCGGGTAAGAGCGTTGGGAAGCGACGGCGGGTATCCCCATATCCCTCGAAGCGCGTTGTGCACGCAGTAGCTCCGTTTGCGATGAAATGTCTTGAATCCGTGGCGTCTTAGCTCCGCGTTCAAGACGAGCTTGTCGAAACGGACGTTGAAGCCGATCAGCGGGCGATCGCCGACGAAATCGGTGAGCTCTTGGGCGATCTCTCCGAAATCGCCAAGACCCTCCACATCCTCGTCGCTGATCCCATGCACCCGAGATGCAGCTACCGGAATCGGCACGCCGGGATTCAGCGTGGCTTCGAAGGTTTGCGTCTCCTGTTCCGCGTCGACGGTGAGGTCGGCGAGCACTATCGCCATCTTCACAATCCGATCTTGCGCTGGATCGAGCCCCGTGGTCTCGCAGTCGATCGCCGCAACTTCGCTCAGGTCGTCAAATGGGGCAGCCATGGGTCTTAGCGGTCCTCTCTTTTGGGCTTGGCTTCTCGCGCGGGCTGCTCTTGCTTGCGCCGAAACCGGTCTTCCAAACTGGAAGAGGTTCTGGCATGGGCTCTAGGTCGGGAATCAGGATACCAATCGCTCCAGTCCTGCGCGAATGCGTCTAAGCAGTCGAGGCGCCGCGGACTGCCTGGCTTCAATGGCGCGAAGGGGGGACCAGGGCGCTCGCGCTGGCGACGACATGGCGCGCCAGCTGTCCGCGCTTTTCGATGACGTGTCTGGCCCTGAGGACATCGCCCTCCCCACCTGCTCGATGAACTCCGCGCCCTTTCCGAATTCGATGAACATCCGCCCCCAGAGCGTCGAAAACCATCATTTGGCCGAACTTCTAACCGACAATCAGCCGCTCGGCGAGCAGAGCCTTCCATCCATCCTCCAGGCGCTGATGAAGCAGTCCGTCGCGTTCGGCGGCGAGCTTCATGAGTGATAGCATCCGCTTCGCAAGTGTCACGAATTGGGCCAGGTTGATCGCCATCGGATTCCAGCCGTACAGTGCGGTCTTCAGGATGTTAGCGGATGCCAGGGCTCCATGAGTCAGGGCCTGCATCTGTTCCCGCTTCAGTCTCTCCGAGGTTTCCACCTCGCTGGATTCCGAATCGGTCGCGCAGGCCCGAATCCCGTGGTACGCCCACAGGATGAGCTCGGCGATCGCGGGCGAGATCTTCATGGTCATGAAGTGCCGAAGGTCGTAGCCGTTGCCGTACATGTACCGTGCAACATCCTTGACCGGTACTGGATCGCCCCCCTCCCTCAGGGTGAACCCGGACTTCGAACTGACGAGCTGGAAAGGTGCCAGAAAGGGTGGTGGAAGGCCCTGCGGTGTGAAGACATCCGAGAATCCGTGGATGACCACCTTGACCATGGCCTCAAGGACGTTGGATGTGCCTCCATGACCGGGCACTTTGATGACCCGCCACGCACCGGACTTGTCAATAAACCTGCAGGTTCCTGAGAGGATGTCACCTACCCCGAACACGAGACCGAAGAGAGGATCGTGGCCAAGAGCGGCAAGGCGGTGGACGTTGGGCGTCAGCCCGACCTTCGGGATAATGACATCATAAGGCACCTTGGCCCATTTCTCTGCGGCAGTGGTCAGCTCGGCGATCCACTGTTGAAACGCGTTGCGCTCAAGGTCGTCAGAGCCCTTCATCGGAGCGAGCTTCTTCGATTGCTCCTTCATCCAAGCCGTCAGTGGGCTTCCGCGCTGAGGCTGTCCCTTGAAGCTCCCACCGGGCGTCGCGACCAGCAGATAGTCCGTCATCGCCCCGACGAGCACCGCCAGCGCGACCATACGGAGGTCCCAGCGGTCCCACGGGGCAGGGCGGAACTCCGCGGCGAATCGGCGTCGGATCTCGGCCGCCAGGTGCGGCGGCACCAACTGTGAGAGGGGATCGCCGGTCACCTCGATCCCGTGATCGGCAATATACCGTTCCACGTTGCGGAGATACGATTCCCAGTTCCCGCCTACATCCGGTAGCACAAGGTCGCCTGACGGATCGGTCGGCTGACGATCAACCCTCGTTTCCTGGACCGAGGGCGGATCATGGGCCGCAACATCAGCGGAGGTACGCCCCTCGGCCCGTGGGCGCTCCGAGTCGGCATCGGCGTGGATCTGCTCGATCATCGCCTCCAGGCGTGACAGCTGGTCGCACTGCCGGGCAGACTCCGATTCGAGGACGTCTACCTGGCTCTCGAGCGTTCGCAGGGCGCCGCTCAGGGCATCGAGCTGGAGCCGCTGAGCGACAGCCGCCCACTCAGCTTCCGTCTTCGTGCTCTTGTTCATCGGGACGATTGACCGGCTGCCTCCGCCTCCAGATCCCGCTCGAAGCCGCCAGCTCTCTCCCCCAGCCTCGCGAGCGCGCCGGCCGACCGGGACAACAACGTCACCTCGCGGAACAGCCTGTCGATGGCGGCACGGTTCCTGTCCGTCTCTTTGGATAAGTCCGCGACGCGTGCGCCGAAGAACGATATGTCTTCGCCAAGGTTGATGATCGCCCGCTGGTGGATGCGCAGCACCTCCTGCAGCATCAGCTCCCGCAGAGACGCCCGGTGGCGCTCGGACCGACTCAGAACCCACCGCACGCCCTTATGCGCGGCTCCACCGGCAACTATGACCACGCCGATGCCGGTGAGCATGGAGGACAGACCGAGCATGCCACCCAGTCCGAGGGCCGCGAGTCCGGAAGTGATACCGGCAGCGCTGAGACCGGTCACGCTGCCGCCAACGTAGATGGCCGCAATCGGAACTCCGACCCCTGTTGCTTTTGCCGCCATCGATTTCGCCGCCTCTCTGATCTGGGAGTCCGAGAGTTTGCCGGCGAAGATCTCTTCCTCCTTTTCGCAGGCTTCCTCCAGGAACATGACCATATCGTCCTCCAGCTGCAGCAGTTCGGCCAGCCGGCGGATTCCGCGTTGCCCGCGAACGAAGTCGCTGGAGGTCGCACGGCGAACCCGTATCGCATCCTTCATCAGCGAACACTTCAGGTCCAGCTTCTTGTCGGATATTCGCGAGGGAACACATTCGAGCATCTGTCCAACTTGAGCCTTGCCCTCCAGGCTCTGCGGATCCTCAAGGTACGACCGAACCGCCCGTCGCACGTCGGCGCTGCACTTCATCCGTGTCATCTGCAGCTGGATCTCGCACAGCTCCCGTTCGTCGATCCGGTTGTCGTCGAAGTGCACGAGCCAGACGAGGACGCTCAGGTAGCACTTCTTGAGGGCGTCCGGCGGATCCTCGACGAGGGTGTATTCGGGCGGCGCCGTCTTCGTCTCGTTTGCGTCCCGGCCCAGTACCCTGTCGGCACCCGGGAGCTTTTCGGCAGTCACTTTGACTGCGCGCCACCCGGCTTGAACAAAGCCTATGCCCTGTTCCTTGATCTCATCCATTGGAACCATTGGTCTCCCGGATTCGCGTGAAGGGAACCAAGCTACGGGGCGAAGCAGGGGAGGTCCAGCGATCCGCCTTGGCGTCCGCGGAGGAACTGATTCGAGCCTTGCGACGGGTCATGATCGGTCTCTTTCGTGATCTGTTTGACTGCGACGGACGGAGATTCGGCGGTCCTTCGCTTGGCCGAATCGGAACCTCGGATGGGATGGACGACGTGCAGTGGAACGCGGGTTACTTCCGGTCAGGGCAGACCGCGACGTTGGGGGTCAACCTTGACGAAACCATCCCTGAGGGCCCGGAGATGGCTTAACAGTCAATCCTTGGCCCGGCCGCCGTCCCCCACCAACCCCGCAAATCCCTCCACCTCCCGCGACGACCTCAGCCGCATGAACCGAACGTGTTCCCACCGCGGATCCGACATATACGCGATCATGTCTCTTCGTTTCCGGGCGTGCTGGGTGATGATCCATCCGAGCAGTGAATCATGCGGTCGCCAGATCATGAGGTGGGGCCAGAAGCGCTCGTAGTTCGTTCCCCAGATCAGCTCCCTGGATCGCCAGCGCCTCCAGGTGCGGCGCAGGAAGCGCCAGACAAGGACCGGCAGCGGCAGATCGAGCCAGACGACGGTATCGAGCCGCGGCCAGAAAGTCCGCTGGGAGAACTTCGTGTAGGAACCCGCGACGACCCAGCGCTCGCCCCGGGTCGCCTCGCGAATTCGGCGCTCCAACTCGTCGGGATCCGTCGCGTTGAGGCCGACCCATCCGGATTGCCAGTTGATCGCGTCCAACTCCACGAACGTCGCATCCAGCGCCTCCGCCAGCCTCGCCCCGAGTGTGCTCTTGCCCGATGTGCTGTTGCCGATGACGTGGATGCGCGTGCCGATGGCCGAGTGCTCATCGATCTGCGTGTCCGGAACTGCCATCGGGTCTCTCCGCTCGCATCGTTGACCGGCTATCCCCTCTTCGCGAACAGGAGCAAACGACTCGGAGCCAGTCGGAAGCCGAGCCCTTCCGAGTTCGCGGCAGACATGTATCGGCCGAGGCTCGCGATCCGCAAGCGACAGATCGCCCTCGGACGCGCGACGACACTCCGAACAACACCCCATCCTGCCATTCGTCCGCCCGCGGATTCCAGCGAGATTGGTGCCCCGCCAATCCCGGAGCCGCCATGCACGATCGACTGCGGAGAGGTTCGCGGCCGCAGACGCGCTCCCGGAGTTCGTCTATCTGGTCCTCTACCACGGCGACGGTCCTTGGAACGCCACGACCCGCGTGGCGGACCTGTTCCGGCGCTCCGACCCGGGGCGGTACCGCCTCGTCTCGTGGGGAGAAACTTCGGAGGGTGCCCGGTCACCATACGACCTCACGGCTCTAGTGCTCGGCTTGGCGCGCACCCTCTCGGTCGGGGACATGGCCGCGCAGCTGGCGGCCCTGCGACGGGCGGTGGAGCACCACGGGGATGCGGACCTGGACGCGTTCATGGTGGGGCGGATGGACACCATGTTAAGTTGAGGGAATACCCGGAAGAACTGAAGGTGAGAGGAGCGAGGACGATGGCCGAGATGGTGGACAGGTTCCAGCGCAGCCTGGACGAGTTGGTTGAAAAAGGGATGCGGCAGGTTCTGCGTCGTCAGGCCGCCCGCAGATTCGGCGAGGAGACGGCCGGACGTTTGTCCATGCTCCTTGAGGAACTGTCCGACCCCGAAGGCATCGACAAGGTGAGCGACGCGCTGATCGAATGCGGCACCGCCGAAGAGTTCATCGAGCGAGTGCGGATGGCCTGAAGGGGGCCCTTGGCCGCGCCGCCCAGCAAGCTTTGGACGGGGTAGTCGGGAACCGGTTGCGATCCGGCAACTGGCTGGCCAGCGTGGCCGTCGGCGCGGTCGCTAGGCAGTCGAGATGCCGCCGATGGGTTCGGCTGAAACGCAAGCACCCGGCCATCCTCCCTACGTGTTGGCTCCTACATAATATCCACGGGACTGAAGATGGTAGGGCGTTCCAAGCCGATTACTTCAGGAAACGCTGTACTTGGCCTGCTGGCGGTGATGCCGGTGCTCGCTTACGAATCGATGGGGTCCGGCCTCGGCGTTGTCAGTCCCCGGCATCGTGCGTTTCCCGTCAGGTGTCGACGCGGTCGAGCGTCCAGAGTTGCACGTACTCGAGCCCGAACTCGTCGGCGGTGGAGCCAAGGATGTAGTCCGCGCCGATCTCGAAGATTCGCAAGTCGGGCGGTGTGGTCACGAGGCCGCGCACGCGGCCATCGACGTCGAAGACGGTCCACAACGGGACCGCATCATCCTTCCCACCGGGCATTGGGTACTCCTCGACCCACAGGAAACCCAAGCGGTCACCCACTATCCTGCGGAAGGCCGGGAACGCCTCCACACGCGGCATGTCGCGCAGGTCGGCCAGCGCCGCCGCGCGCTCCTCCTGAGAGGCGTCCGCGTACTCGCGGGCAAGATGGTCTTCGACGTCGGCTGCGGTTGGACTTCGGACATCTTGATCACGGCGCACGATTCTCATCAGCGTGCCGTCGGCTCCATAGGCCCGGATCTCGTACCGGTTGTTGGGGCTGACAACGACCAAGTCTGCCCAGAGGGCAGTGAGCGTCGAGCGGGCGAACGGTAGCGCGTACACGGCCATCCGCTGGTCTTCCGACACCACATACCACTCGGAACCCGCATGCGTCCCGAGCGTCGCGTGCAAGCCACCGTCAGACCAGGCAATGCCGTACGCAATGTCTCGGCGCACTACCCCGGTGCCCACGACGCCCGCCGCCAATGCGGTGCCGTTCCCCAAGAACAGCTTGCCGTCCGGCAGCACTCCACGGAGGCGGTAGTACGGTGCCTCCAGCACAAACGTGCGGCCGTGTGCTCCAGTGGCATCGAAGACGGAAACCCGCCTTGCAATCGCATCCGACGTCGCGATCGAGTCACCGGGCCAGGGCTCGACCGCCGAGGGCCCGGCTGTGCTGAACTCGCCGGGCCCCCTGCCTTGGCCACCCCACGATCCCTGGTGGACGCCCGACGCGTCGAACGCGCGCAGTTCACTGGACCCGGTGTTGGCGACGACGATCTTCCCATCGGGGAGTCGTGTGGCATCGGTCACTCCGAACAGTTCGTATACCGGGTCGCCCACCGCTGTCCCGATAGTGATCGCGGGCGCTGTGCCAACCCGCCATCCGAGCCGGGTATCGGGCCCGGGCCGTTCGTTCTCGACGATCGTCACACCAGCGCTGTCGCGCACGACGGAGGCGGGTACCGAGGTGCCTTCATCATCATCCGTGCAGGCGATCGCGGTACCGACAATGTAGAGAGCGGCGCGAGCCAGAGTCCTCACAATATGTCCTCCGTGGATTCACGCGATCCGGACGCCGACTCACCAGCAGGCTCGGGCGGACTTCGGTGCACCGCCCCCTCTGGCCCGAATCGGCGCGCATAGCGGGCGAACCGATCGTTGTGCCGGTCCCACCTGAAAGGCTCGACCGGGCTTCCACCCAGATGTGCCTCCAGCGATGCGAAGCAGTGGTCCCATCCCGCCGCGTAGAGCGCCCCCCGCCCCTGGTCGTCGAAGGTGTGGGTGAAGGTGAGCAGCGTGCCCCCGGGGCGCTCTTCGAGCTCCCAACGGAGCACATCGTCGTCCAACCGATATTCGAGCACGCCGGGCGGATCGCAGACCAGGATCTCACCTGTCATGACCAGCCCCTCCGCGTCCGAGTCGGCAGGTGTCCGACCGGGCTCCGCGAACACGAACCGGAGCGCCGCGCCCACCTCGCGCTCGCCCACCATGCGGGCCGGGAACCACGCGGAGAGGTCGTCCTCCGACGTGATCGCCCGCCAAACGCGTTCGCGAGAATGCCCGAGGAACCGTTCGAATCGCAACACGTATCTGCCGCCCCGCTCTTCCAGGGTCCCGCTTCCTTCGCTCTCGTTCATGGGTCGTCTCCAGACTGTTCGAGGTGTGACACGCGGCAGGGGCGGCCACGACCCACGCAATAGAGCGGGCGCCGGGTAGGGACATCACGCGAACAGAAGCTCCAGATTCTCCAGGCATCCGGCCCAGCCGCTGCGCGGTCCTTCGGTGTCCTCCGCCGTAGGGAACCCTTCGTGGGTGATGACGACTCGCGTCGCCTCACCCTCGGGTAGAAACTCTACCGTCACCAGGGTTTCCCCGACCCAGTCCTCCGCCTCTTCCAGATCCCACGTGTAGACGAGCCGCCGGGGGAAATCGACCTCCCGGTACGTTCCGAATACATGGTAGACCTTCCCGCCGGCCACCTCCATGCGAAGCTTGAACGCCCCGCCCTCTACAAGATCACGCTGGAACCCAAGGATCCTTCCTCCTCGCGAGCCGTGCCAACGCAGGACCAGCTTCGGGTCGGTCCATGTCCGGAACACTTTCTCAGGGGTGGCCGGGATCACTCTCGAGACCCGGACCGTCCGTGCGGGATCGATCATCATGCGGTTTTCCTTCAGGGTTAGGTGACGTGGACTCTCCTGACTCGAAATAGCAGGCCAGGGCAGCGAGCTGGGCTTCCCAGAACTCCCGATATGTCGCGACCCAAGCTGCGGCTTCCCGCATCGGTCGGGCGTCGAGCGCACAGCGGCTCGTGCGTCCCTCTCGTGTCCGGTCCACGAGCCCCGCCCCCTCCAGGACGCGCAGGTGCTTCGAAATCGCCGGTCGCGAAATGTCGAACGGCGCCGCCAGTTCGCTGACCGTGGCGTCTCCTTCAAAGAGGCGCGCCAGGATCGCCCGGCGTGTCGGATCGGACAACGCTTGGAACGTGGTATCGAGCTGTCGAGAAAAGGTAACCATATGGTTACCAGTAGCGTCATGGCCTCGCCTCGTCAAGACCCTTCTGGGACGCCTAAGACCCCCGGCAAGTTTATCCCCCTGACCCGGCGGCTGACGCACAGTCTGACCCCCTGTTTGGGCTGCTCCAGGACGGTTTTGAGGGGCGCTACAGGGACAGCACCCGTGCGGATCATCTGCTCCGTCATGCGGGTCTTCACCAGGCGAGCCTGAGTCCAGCGGACAAAAAAGTGCTCTCGCGGCTTGTTGCCGCGATCAAAAAGGAGGAGCGAAGCCGATGACGAGCCGACGCACCAATCGGGGACTCGAGCTGGAGAGGGCCCTCGGCGAAGTGCTCGCCCATGTGCGCGGCACCACGCCCCTTCCCTGCCGAATCGTCGACGACCCGGCCCCCGAGCACATCCTGGCGTTACGCAAGCGAATGAAGCTGAGCCGACAGAAGTTCGCCGACAGTTTCGGGCTCGATGTCCGAGCGGTGCAGGAGTGGGAACAGGGCCGGCGGGTGCCCGACCGCGCAGCCCGCGTCTTGCTCACCGTCATCGACCGAGAGCCCGAAGCAGTTGTACGGGCTCTCAGCGGGTGAACGATCCGCCGAGAGGTTCAGTGTCGCATCGTCTTGGCTGAGAGGCTTGGCCAAGAGTGCGAATCACCCGCCCGAGCGCACGCCTCGGCAATCTCTCGGAGCCATCCATCCGTCGTCCAGCCGACGACGAAGCAACCGATCGTGTTCGGTCGGCCGCTACGCACGCACGCGGGCAAACAACTCCGCTCCGCTGTCACAGTCGATGATCGCATCGACGACCTCGTCGAGCCGATCTGCATCCGCCCTGTCTTCCAGGATCCGTGTCAGCCGCTCGGCCGTCTCCGCCCCGAATTTCCTGGTCGCAAAACGCCGCACCAGGAGCGCCCGCTCCCTGATGCGGCCCTGCTCCAAGCCCTGCTCCAAGCCCTGCTCCAAGCCCTGCCGGACACCGTCGCGGTGGACCTGGTCCCTCAACTCCTTCGCTCTCTCGTACATCTCTTCGTCCTCCGTGAACGACATCATCCGTGCCAGGTCCGCTTCGGGAATCTGCCACGCCTCTGCAGCCCCCGCTACCCACGAATGCAGTGCCTGGTGCAACTCGGCGAACTCCGGCCCTTGGAACCGACGGATCAAGCCCCGCATGACCCGCCGGAGGTTCTCCGGCGTGGGTTCGCGCTCCATTATCCCGAGCGAGGTCACCAGGTCCCCGGACTTGGGGTCCTGCTCGCCGATCCGCTGCAAGTCCAGCAGGAGATACCTGAAGCTCGGCAGGTACTGCGCCAGCGGTTCCGTAACGGAGGCGATAAGCTCGGCGACGTCCGTGGCAGCCCGCCAGCGCGGCCGACCGTTGTAGACCGCGACCGGCAGCAGGGGCGGCAGCTTATTACCCGGCTTGAGCTCTCCCCGGCGGATCAGCTCCTCGTAGGTGAGGCAGGTGTACGTGAGGATGCGGAGCGCCATGAACGGGTCGTTCTCCGACTGAAACTCCAAGAGGATCAGCAAGTACAGCCAGCCGTCCCGGAAGCGCACCTTGCAGAGCAAGTCCATTTGGCGTTGGATCAGGCCGGCGCTGATCCGATTGGGCGGGAGGGGCTCCAGTGTGTCGAAGTCGAGTTCGTCGGCCAGCCCCTTGCCCACGAAATCGCGGATGAGTTCCTCGACCGCCGCTCGCTGGGAGAAGATGAGTTTGTAGGTCTCGTCGTGCTTTCGAGCCAATCCGGACTCCCGCGGGGCGGGTTCACGTGGCGGCCAGAGGGGCGTCCTGCGAGGCTGTGAGCCCGGTGCCGCCGGTAAGTATCGGATCGTCGGCTGGGCGAATACATGGCAGAATGAGACGGATTACTCCGGGCCGTCGAAGCCGGGGTGTTGGGTACACGGCGATGCTCTACCGCGGTCGAGGGAATGGACACCATGTTAGAATTGAGGGACCAGCCGGAGGAGCTGAAGCGGGGAGGAGCGAAGACGATGACCGAGATGGTGGACAGGTTCCACCGAAGCCTGGACGAGTTGGTCCAGGAAGCGGGGCGCCGGGGAATTCGGCAGGGAGCTCGATACGGGCGGCAGGCGGGTCAGGTGCTGCTCCTGCGACGACAGATTGCCCGGAAGTTCGGCGACGACACGGCGGGCCAGCTGTACGGGCTGCTCAATGACCTGACCAGCCTGGACAACATCGACAGGGTCACCGACGCGCTGCTGGAATGCGGAACCGGCAAGGAGTTCATCGAGCGGGTGCAATTCTCGGCCGCGAGCCACGCATCCGACCGGCAATCAGCCGCTTCTCTGGCCGACACATCGCCGCTTGATGTCCCTGATGTCGGAAGGGTCCGGGATGTGGACGGCCGCACCCTCGCGCCCGGCCCCAGCGCGGTTCTCGGAACGATCCGCAGAGAATTGGGAATGGGCAAAGGCAGCACGATCTGGGCGGACTTATGGAGCAGGCAAAAGCCCAAGACGATGGAGGAGCTGGTGGACAAATTTCAGCGCGGTCTGGATGAGTTGTTCGAGCAGGGTGCGCGGGAGGGAGCCCGGCAGATCCTGCGCCGGCAGATCACCCGAAGATTCAGCGAGGATACGGCTGTACAGTTGTCCGGACTGCTCGCTACACTCACCGAACCCGACAGGATCGACGAGGTGACCGACGCCTTGATCGAATGCGGCACGGGCGAGGAGTTCATCGAACGGGTGCGGATGGTCTGAATCTCCAGCGTCCGCCGGATCCCGCAGACCTCTGGGTATTGCGTACCGCGTGAGGGGCGATCTCCATCTCGGGGCCGGTCTCCGAAGCAGGCCGCAAGTCGCTCACGAGCCGTTCGAGGGTCGCCCCGTACTCGCCAACGCCATGAACCGTCAAGTCATATTATGACTCAATACGAATCGAGTTATGAGTCACCCAAGGAAGACAACCGTGAAGCAACTCACCGTCCGTGGCCTGGGAGACGAGCTGGCGCGGGCGATCCGGCGGCTTGCGAGCCGTGACGGCACATCGCTCAACCGGGCCGCAGTCAAGCTGATGCGTCGGGGCGCGGGGCTGGCAGAAGGACGGGACATGGATGTCGTCGGCTCGTCGCTCGACCACCTCATCGGGACCTGGAGTTCCGCAAAAGCGGAGGAGATCAACGAGGCGCTGCGACACTTCGAGGCCATCGACGAGAGCACGTGGGAATGAGGGTGCTGCTCGACTCGGGCGCGTATTCGCAGCTCATGCAAGGGCGCGAGGAGGTGAGTCGGATCGTGCGCGACGCCGAGGAAGTTTTGCTCCCGGCGGTTGTGCTCGGCGAGCTTCTGTATGGTTTCCGCCACGGCTCACGCTACGAGCGCAACGCTCGACAGATGCGCGCTTTCCTCGACAATCCGTACGTGTCATTCGTGCCGGTGGGAGCGAGGGCCCCCGAAAAGTGTGCGTTTTTCAATGGCCAGAAGTGTGCACTTTTCGGTGGCCATTGACACGAGATCGAGCCAGACGACGGTATCGAGCCGTGCCCAGAGAGTCCGCTGAGAGAACTTCGTGTAGGAACCCGCGACGACCCAGCGCTCGCCCCGGGTCGCCTCGCGAATTCGGCGCTCCAACTCGTCGGGATCCGTCGCGTTGAGGCCGACCCATCCGGGTTGCCAGTTGATCGCGTCCAGCTCCACGAACGTCGCATCCAAGGCCTCCGCCAGCCTCGCCCCGAGTGTGCTCTTGCCCGATGTGCTGTTGCCGATGACGTGGATGCGCGTCAACGGACCTCCATCACCGCGCCCGCCTCGGGATCTCCCAATTGCTGACGCAGATGCCGCAGCGTCTCGGCGTAAAACCGCCTGAGCTCGTCTTCCCGTGCCCGAACGTCGCTCACCATTACACCAAGGTAGATGATCGGGCCAGGCTGGTCCGTGGCCGCGAAGAACTGCGGTTGGATGATCCCGGCGGAAACGATCCGATCGTACTCGTGGAGCGATTCCTGAAGGGCGTACGTGAGGGAGAGCGTGGAGAGAATCGGCAAATCGAAGTGCCGCACGGCTTCGGTCACGCTGGCCAGCTCCCACGCCGTGCTCCTCAACGGCGTGAGCCCAAGTCCTTCGGGCAGTGCTCCGCTGACCGAGATTCTCTGGCGTTCGCCTCCTTCGGCAGCCCGCTGATTCTCGACGAGCCCCGGCAGGATCCGGTCGTGATAGGCCATGCGACGGTCGAGGGTTACCGTGTTCTCGGCGATTTCCGCGGCCAGGGCGTAGAGCGTCTCGTTGACGAGTTGGCGGTTGTCGATGTTCGTCATCCACTGATCGAAGCCGAGGGCGACGAGAACGCCAACCACGATAACCACGAACTCAAGCGCAAGACGGCCGAAGGGGATGCGACGGGTCGCGCGACCTCCGCCCAGGGCGCGGCCGGAGGAATCGGGAAGCTCGCTTTCCTCGATGGTCCCGCCGCGCGGTGTCTGCGTTTCCTGCGAACCGTCTTCCGGCACTAACTGCAAGCCTCTCGCCGTGTTGGGTGAGTCGGGAATTTGCCACGCCTCCGCGGCCCCCGCTACCCATGAATACAGCGCCTGGTTCAGCTCGGCGAACTCCGGCTCTCGAAACATCGACGGCACAACCCGCAGGAGACGAACGATGGTTTGGAAGACGACGCATGAGCGGACGATGTATGCCACGGCCGTCGCGGCGGTGACGCTGTCCATCGCAGTACTCGCAGCGCCGGCTCGCCCGCTCGCCGCCCAGGAGGTAATCGAACTGCCGGCGGAAGACCTCCCGCTCGACGCCGACTTCGAGGAAATCTACCGGGTGGGGTCGCTGGACGGGGATGGCTGGGACACCTTCGGCCGCGTCGGCACGGTCGGCTTCGACGGTTCCGGCAACCTCTACATCCTCGACACGGAAGCGGTGCGGATCAATGTCGTCGACCTGCAGGCCAGCCTGGTGCGGCAGTTCATGCGAGAGGGGCAAGGCCCCGGGGAGTTCGGAAGCAACACCGCGTCGGCGCTGGAGTTCGCCGTCATGGGGGACGGGCGGGTGACTGTCTACGACCCGGGACAAACGGGATTCACCCTCTTCGGTGCCGACGGCCAATTCGAACGCATGGTCCGATTTTCAGGTGCGCAGTCGAGCGCGGCGATGATTGGCGGCATTCAGGCCTTCCCGGGAATGGATCGAGTTCTCGCGACATCCGAGGTCACCTACCTGAGAATGACCGCGCCCGGTCCGGAGGACGAGCCGACGGACCCCTCGTTCCGGCCCGTCCTGAGCTATGATGTGGGAGGCGACGAGGTCCGCATCGATTCGGTTGCCGCGGGGTGGTGGCCTCCCGGTGATGCGGAGGGATTCAGGCCGCCGCTCCGGGCGGGCGCGCTGCCTGGCGGAACGGTCGTTTACACCGACTCTACCTCGTATGCGATCAAGTATGCCGGGCCGGAAGGCCGCGTGACCCGGGTCCTGACCCGTCCGTTCCAACCCCGCCCCGTGACGGGCCGCATCAGGGCCGCCGAGATCGAGCGGCGCCTGGAGCTGCTTGGCGACGTTCGCGGCGGCGACCCGATGCTACAGAGAATGAGCGAATTCCGTCGCCGCCGGATCGAGGCGATGGAGTTCTTCGACGAGATCCCCGTCGTGGTCGACCTGAGAACGAGCTGGGAAGGCACGATCTGGATCCTTCACCGGGGTGACGGGGGCGCGGAGGGCAACCGCATCGACCTCATTTCGTCGGACGGACGCTACCTGGGCACCTTCCCCCCCGGCTCCACCGCGATGCCTTCCGCCTTCGGCCCGAACGGCCTCGTGGCGTTCGTGGAGACGGATGACCTGGACGTGCCCTATGTGGCGGTAAAGCGCCTGCCGGAGGGGATACGCTGATTCAGCCGCCAGCCTCGCCCCAAGCGTGCTCTTGCCCGATGCGCTGTTGCCGATGACGTGGATGCGGGCGCCGATCGTCGCGGTGGCGCTGCCCGGGGAAACGTGACCGTGAAGAAAGTTGCGCGCCGGCAACGAGAATTCACTCGAATTCCGCACGGGGCAGCCCGGACTGCCGGATGATCGACCTCAGCGTCCCGATGCGTACCTCCCGGTGGTCTGGGACCGGAACAGTCACGGTGCTTGTCCCTTCCAGTTTCTGCATGACCACATGGCTGCCTCGCCTACGCACCTCGGCAAAGCCGTGGGAGGCGAGAATTCGGCAGACATCGCGTCCAGAAAGAACCCGCAGCCTACCCAACCGCGACTTCGATATGGGTCACGTAGACTTCGGTGCGCCAGCGGTTTGCAATTTCCTCAGCGGACGCCGTTTCGAAGAAGAGTGCGAGCGCTTCCTGGAGATTGGTCCGCGCCTCAGCTACGGTGTCTCCCTGACTGGCAACATCCACTTCCGGGCAAAGAGCAACATACCCGTTGCCCTCGCGTTCGACGATCGCGGTCAATTGCCTTCTCATCCTAACTCCTCTTCACGCTGTCTTGGCCAACAGCCGGTCTTGTAACCCATCGAAGGTGAGTAGGTCCGTCGATTCCAGCAACTAGGCAGATCGGCCGCGTATCGCTCGATTCCGGGAGCCAGCAGATGACGGGCTTCCCTGCGGTGATCCTCGGCCACGAACGTTCAGGTTCCCCATGCGAGCCTCATTGGGCAGTGTCGGAGTGATCTCAGGATGCTAGCGTAATGCTTGCGCCAGGCCAATCCAGATTGCCCGGCGAACGATCACCCGCCCGGAGTACGCTCGAGCGTCTCCAGCCAGCGGTAGCCGTATGCCGGAATGTGGGACGCCCCGGTCACGCCCTCGGGGAACATGTCGAACCGCTCGACGCGCAGGCGGTAGTTATACTCGTGCCCGGGCTGGAACCCGACGATCTCGCCGCGGTAGGGGGCGCCGTTGACGACCTTGCAGTACCCGGGACGGCCATCGTCGCACTCGACCCGGTGGCGGTCGACGGTGATCTCCACTTCCGTGCCCGCTGCCCGGGTTCTCGAGGTGACCTCGCTCAGCACGTACCGGCCGTCGCGATACAGGTCGGCATCGAGGACGTAGTGATCGCCGGCCTCGTACTCGAAGCTGGTGATCATGTCGTCGTACAACTCGCCGTCCACGACCAGGCAGAAGTCATCGCCCTGGACGCAGGTTGCCCGCGTCGGAGCCAGCGACAGGGTTGCGGGGGTGGACGGTGCGGGGGTCTTCTCCAGTTGCTCCAGCAGACGGTAGGCGTACTGGCCGGCGTCCTGCGGCGGTTCACCCCCGTCCCAGGGATCGTACTTGCCGATTCGGAGACGATAGTCGTAGCCGGGCTCGTAATCGAATCCTTCGATTGGGTCGTAGAAGAGCCCGCCGTCGACCACCATGCACGACTGCGGGCCCACGCCGTAGCACCTGGCCAGGGTGGGGCCAACGGTCACCTCCCGTTCCTCCAGGTACTCGGGCCCGAGAAGGTCACAACCGACCAGGACCAGGGTGGCCAGACAGAAGGGAGCCAGGCTTCGGGTGCGCGTTCCAGTCATCCTTCGCTACGCTCGCTGGATCTCCTCGGTGGACGCCGTCTACTGCAGGTGTTGTTAACCCGTCGAAGAAGGGTGAGTTCGAAGATCCAGCCACCGGAATGGCATGCCTGCGAGCGCTCGTTCGGAGATAATGCTTCTGGAGTGCGGCCTCATCCTCTACTTTGCCGGGGCGAAGCAATCAAGGACGCGGATTGCGCGCATCGAGAGGTACATGCGCAAGATTCTCGATGGGAAGGGATTCCATGACCGATAGGCCGGAGACAGGCATACAGCGTCAACGCGGCCAGGCGCCGACAAGGGTGATTCCGGTGTTCGCTGTGGTACTTCTCACCGCGACCCTTATGGCCGCCGGATGCGAGGACCAGCCGCAGGCGATCACCGTCGTGTCATGGGGCGGTTCCTATGGCCGGGCCGTCGACGAGGGCGCCATCATCCCCTTCACCGAGGCGACCGGCATCCCGGTCAACGTCGAGGACTACAACGGGGGCCTCGCCGAGATCCGCGCCCAGGTGGACATCGGCAACATCCACTGGGATGTGGTCAGCCTGGAGATATCCGACGCGGTGCGCGCGTGTGACGAAGGGCTGCTGGAACCGATCGACATCAACGCATTGCCCCCCGGTCACGACGGCACGCCCGCCGCCGAGGACTTCGTCCCCGAGGCCCGGACCACCTGCGGCGCCGGCTTCCTGTACGCGTCCACCGTGTACGCCTATAACGAGGCCTACATCCCCGGCGAAAAGCCTGCGACGATGGCCGACTTCTTCGATCTGGAGAGGTTTCCGGGCCGGCGCGGGTTGCGGCGCGTTCCACAGGGCAATCTGGAGTTCGCGCTGCTCGCAGACGGAGTGCCGCGGGACCAGGTCTACCCGGCTCTGGGCACGCCCGAAGGGCTCGAGCGCGCCTTCCGCAAGCTCGACACGATCAAGGACGAGGTGATCTGGTGGGAGGCCGGTGCCCAGCCGCAGCAGATGCTGGCCGACGGCGAAGTGGTGATGAGCACCGCATACAACGGGCGCGTCTTCAACGCACGGGTGCTGGAGGGCCAGCCGTTCGTGATCGTCTGGGATGGCCAGCTGCTCGCCGTCGGCCAGATCGGGATCCTCCGGGGCACGCCGAGGCTGGAAGAGGCGCTGAGCTACGTGGGCTTCGCCACCGGCGCCGAGTCGCTGGCGCGGATCGCCAGTCGAATCACGTACTCGCCGACGCGCAGGTCCGGCATGCCGCTGGTGACGACCCACATACCGAGCGGTGTCGAGATCGGGCCGCACATGCCGGCGACCCCCGCGAATGCCGCGCGCGCGCTGCTCTACGACTGGTCTTTCTGGGTCGACCACCAGGACGAGCTGAACGAACGGTTCAGCACCTGGCTGGCGCGTTAGGGAGAACGCAGCACCTCCCACTCCACGCCCTCGAACTGGCGCACGAAGTCGGGGCCGTACGCCGAGGACGGCGTCTGATATCCGGTCTTGCAGTCGCCCTTCAGCGTTCGCACGCCGATGGCCACCAGGGCCTTCGCGGTGAACCCGTAGGGATCGGGAACGCGCATGCGGGCGGCGGCGCGCCGGCCCCGGGCATCCTCGATTTCAGCCACCAGAATCCCGTCGCTCGTCCTGCGATGCGCGTCACTCGGTCCCGGTGGTCCGCGGTCGATCCATCTGCACAGAAGGGCCTGCGCTGTCCGCCCGGCGAGAAGCCAGCCGAACCACCGGCTCAGCCGCATCAGCCGCGGAAGTTTTCTTCCCGCGCGATAATAGGTCTCGATATTCTCGATACCGGTCGACCACCAGGCCGTCGATACATCCGCCAGTGGGGTCACGAGAGCTGCGGCCGGCCCGCGCCCGAAGTCGAACTCGTGACGAATGCTGCCCGCGGGGACCCGGGTGACGCGACCATCCTGCCGAATGCGCATCGCGTTTATGCCCTCCAGCGCCGTCTTCATCGTGCCGCGCGAGGCGCCGGAGCGGACCAGCAGACCCAGCCGCAGAACGCGTCCCCCGGGATGGCGCGCGGCCAGATCGGCGATCAGGCAGTCGCTCGGCACCACATCGAAGCCGGCGGCGGGCAGCGCCATGATTCCCGCCTCCCTCGCATCCGCGTCCCGGGCGGCCAGCGCTTCGCAGACGGCAATCTCGCCGGTGATGTCCACGTAGTGCGTGCCGGTCCTGAGACAGGCCTCGAACATCGGTGCCGCGGTCCGCGAGAAGGGCCCGGCGCAGTGCAGCACTACATCGATATCCCGCAGGGCCGCCGCGACCCCCGCCGGTTCGTCCAGGCTGAACGCCCGCGTCTCGAGCGGCGCGCTCCGGGCTTCCCGGTCCGCCGCCGGTTCCGAGCGGTCGGGTAGGGCGCCGCGGGTTCCGCCGGCAGCCGCGCTGAAGGAATCGGCGACGGCGCCGAGTTTCGCGGCATCGCGGCCGGCGAGCACGGGCCGCACGCCGGCTTCGACCGCTTCCGCCACCACCAGCCGGCCGGTGTATCCGGTCGCGCCGTAGATCATCAGCTTGCGTTCGCGCATGTATGACACGAGACGACTCCTCCGGCCCGGCTACTACTGGGGATGATGGTTTTCGGGAAACGCGTGCCATCCGCGCAGGTAACGAACGGTAACAACACTCCGGCGGCCGGTCAGACGCCCGGAATCACTCGGATGTCAGGGCACCGCAGGAGCGATGCGTCCGCCGTAACCAGGGTGAGCTCGTGCACCGCGGCCGTAGCCGCGATGAAGCGATCGGCGGGATCGTCATGACCGACCCGGATGGTGCGGCTGGCCAGCGCAATGTCGAACGTCACGGGGAGCTCGCGCACTGGCCCGACGGTCAGGGCGGTCCGGATCCAGCTCCAGGGATCGGGGCGGAGCAGCACGCGATCCTTCTCGGCCAGCACCAGCGTTTCCCAGACGCTGACGGGCGAAAGCGCCAGGGTGTTTGCCGGGTCGGTCAGTTCGTTGCGCGCCCGGCCGCAGAGCCGTTGGGGATCCAGCAGGCTCCAGAGCCAGATGTGGGTGTCGAGAAGCAGATTCACCGGTTGTCGATGTCGTTCGGCCCGCGGATGGCCGAGTGGTCCGGCCCGCGGATGTCCGAGCCGAGCGCTTCCCAGGCGGAGGGCTCGACGGCCGGGGACACGATGTCGCCGACGATCTCGCCGACGTCGCTCATGGCCCCGATCCACGCTCCGCTTCCGTCGACGAGGGGGGCGCCGACCGCTGGCCCGGCCGCGTCGGCCTCGGTGGCCCGGACGTCGGCCTCGGTGGCCGCAATGGTCGAATCGGCCCGGTACCGGGTGGCCATCCGCGCCCGCTCGCGCACGATGCCGAGCGAGGGTCTCGGGGCCGCGGACCGCGCGAGCAGATAGCGCAGTTCGCCCTCAAGCGAACGATGGTTGGCTCTGGCTCGTGCCTTGAGCGCGGCGATCACGTCGTCGTCCACGTTGCGAATGGTGACTACGCCCATGCGTCCCTCCGCGTGCGTCAGCGTACCCGGCGCCGGCTTCGTCAGCGTACCCGGCGCCGGCTTCGTCAGCCTGCGTGTGACATCGAAACGTAGTGGCTTTGCCTGCATAATGCCATCATCGAGCCCTTTGCCCTTGCACGCCGCGCCGCAAGAGTAGTACGGTTCGCCATCGCCGGAACCCAGAGAGACACCCGGACAAGCGAAGGGAGACGCGCCCGGAAATGATGAAAATGCCAGCTTGCACTGCCGCGATCGCCCTTTCGGGAGCGCTGCTCTGCGTCATGCCGCTCACGGCACAGCACCGAAGCGTCCCGCCCCCCGCAGCCTACGCGATCGAGGGCGTGACGGTCGTCGGACCCGGCCTTCAGGAAGAGCCGGGCGTCACGGTCGTCGTTCGAGGAGGACTGATCGAGGCGATGGAGGCCGGGCTCGCGGTTCCCGCGGACGCGGAGCGGCTGGAGGGGGACTCCCTCTATCTCTACCCGGGACTCGTCGACGCCGACGGCGTGAGCGAGTTCGAGTTCCCCGAGGCTCCGGAGGATGGACCGCCGTCCTGGGCGCCCACCCGAATCGCTCAGCGCGTCACCCCGTATCGGCGCGTCGCCGACTACGTCACGGCGACCGGAGGGGCGCAGGGCGAGCAGCGAAGGCGCGGGATCGTCGCCGCCGCGGTACACGCGGGGGACGGAATCGCCCCGGGCCGCAGCGCGGTCCTGCTGAATCGCGTCGACGCCGAAACCTCGCGCGAGCTGATCGCCCGCCCCGATGCCGGACTCTCGATGAGCCTCCAGACGGCACAGGGCGTGTATCCCTCGACGCTCCTCGGCGTGATGGCCACCATCCGGCAGGCGTTCCTGGACGCCGAGCGCCAGGCCGCCCTCGAGAGCGCCTTCGCGAATGGCCGTGCCGGGATGACGATGCCGGACTGGGATCCGGACTTCGAGGTGCTCCGCTCGGTCGCGGCAGGGGAGACACCCGTGTTCTTCCGGGCCGCGGACTCGGAGGAGATCCGTCGGGTGCTCGGGCTCGCCGACGAGATCGGCTTCCGCCCGATCATCGTCGGAGGCGACGAGGCGTGGCAGCTCGCGGAGGATCTCGCCGACCGGGGTGTTCCGGTCCTCATCGACACGGACTTCCCCGAGCCGGATGAGTGGGATCCCGAGAGCGAGGAGGAGCTCGAACCCGCGGCCTTCCGGGAGAAGCGCGACCTCGAGGCGGTGTACGGCAACGCCGCCGCGCTCGAGGCAGCCGGCGTGCAGTTTGCGCTGACCAGCGGGGAGGGCGACGCGGACCTGGTCGCGGGGGCCCGAACGGCCGTCGAGTACGGGCTGTCCCGGAACGCGGCGGTTGCGGCGATAACCACAGCTCCCGCCGAAATCCTGGGCGTAGCATCGCTGATCGAGGTCGACGAGGGCAGGCCGGCGACCTTCATCCTGACGACCGGCCCCCTGCTCGACGAGGGGAGCGAGATCGCATACACCTTCGTCGAGGGCAGGTACGAGGTCGGGTCCGGATCCGGCGCCGGGGGCAGCGAGGCTCCAACCGTGAACGTGACCGGCGCTTGGGAAGTAGAGGTGACCGCGCAGGGAATGATGGTCCCCATGGAGATGGAGCTCCAGCAGGAAGGAAGCGAGTTCTCGGGCACCGCGGCCGCGGACATGTTCGGAGATGCCGAGGTGCGCGGCGGACGGGTTTCGGGCAGCGAAGTCTCGTTCCGCCTGGTCGTCTCGGCGGGCGGCGAGTCGATGGAGGTGTCGTTCGAGGCCGACGTGGAGGGCGATCGCATGAACGGTTCGGGATCGAGCCCGATGGGGGATTTCCAGATGACGGCCCGACGGGCTCCGGGAGGTGCGCGATGAATACTCGGCAAATGACATGCGCTGGCCTGGCGGTCGCGGCGATCGGCCTCTTCCCGGGAACCCCTGCCGCCGCGCAGGAGTGGGACGTGCAGCTCCCCGCCGATCGGGGAAGCTACCCGACGGGCGACCTGTTCATCCGGAATATCGAGGCCTTGCACACGGCGGCCGGCCCGGTGCTGGAGGGAGTCTCGATCCTGATCCGGGATGGGATCATCGAGGCGATCGGAGCTGGCCTCACGGCGCCCGAAGGCGTGCGCGTGATCGACGGGACGGGCCTCACCGCGATGCCGGGCATCGTCGACGAGCACTCGCACACGGCGCTTCTCGCCGGCAACGAAGGGACCGCTCCCGTCGTGCCCGAGGTGCGGGTCCTGGACGCGCTCACGACCGAGGACTTCGGGATCTACCGGGCCCTGTCGGGCGGGGTGACGACCGCCCGCATCATGCACGGCAGCTCGAACCCGATCGGCGGCCAGAGCGCCGTGGTCAAGATGCGCTGGGGAATGGACGCCACCGAGCAGCTGCTCATCCCCGGGGCGCCGAAGTTCGTGAAGTTCGCCCTCGGAGAGAACGTGACCCGGAAGGGGTCCCCGCCAAACGCCAATTCCCGGTTCCCGATGAGTCGCGCGGGCGTCGAGGCGATCTACGTCGAGGCATTCACCGCCGCGCAGGCCTACCGGGCGGAGTGGAACCGCTTCCGCGAGAACCCGGGCGCCTTCCCCGTCCCCCCGCGCCGCGACCTCCGGCTCGAGGCGCTGGTCGACATCATGGAGGGGCGCATCCGCATCCACGCACACTCGTACCGCGCGGACGAGATCCTCATGCTCATCCGCGTCGCGGAACGGTTCGGGTTCCGGATCGACGTGTTCACGCACGTCATGGAGGGATATCGGGTCGCGACCGAGATGGCGGAGCACGGGGCCGCCGGCTCGACCTTCTCCGACTGGTGGCAGTACAAGCTCGAGGCGTACGAGTCGATCCCGCACAACGCCGCGATCATGCACCAGCACGGTGTGCTCACCGCGATCAACTCCGACATCCCCTCGCTCCAGCCCTTCATGCACCGCGAGATCGTGAAGCCGGTGAAGTACGGGGGCGTGAGCGAGCTGGAAGCGCTGCAGATGCTGACGCTGAATCCGGCGCGGATGATGTACCTGGACGACCGGGTCGGCAGCCTCGAGGAGGGCAAGGAAGGAGATGTCGTGCTGCTCGACGGATCGCCCTTCGATTCGTTCAGCCGCATCGAGAAGACGATCGTGGACGGAATCCTCTACTACGACGTGGACGATGAGGAGGGAACGCGGGGCGAGCCCGTGCGAGCGGTCACGGATGTCGTCGCGGCGCCGGCCACGCCACGGACTTCAACCCCCGGCGACGGCCCGGACGCCGGGAACGCCCCTGGCGCAAACGGAGAAGCGCCGCCGCGACCCGCGACCGCCCAGGAAGCCGCGACCGCTCTCGTGGGCGGGACGGTGCACACGGTGTCGGGCGGGACGATTCCGGACGGGGTGGTGCTCGTCCGGGGCGGGACCATCGAGGCGGTGGGAACCCGGTCCGACGTGCAGATCCCCGCCGACGCCGCGCGCGTGGAGGTGGCCGGGCGGCACGTCTATCCGGGCATGGTCGACCCGTTCACGACGCTCGGGCTGCTCGAGTTCGGCGCGGTCGGCCAGGCGACCGACATCGCCGAGATCGGGGACTACAACCCGCACATCCGCGCGCTCCCGGCCGTAAACCCCTACTACCCCAGCCTGAACGTGGCGCGGGCCAACGGCATCACCACGGTTCAGACTGCGCAGGGCGGCGGTGTGGTTCGAGGCACGGGCTCGGTCATCCAGCTCAACGACGGCGACACCTTCGAGAAGGTGGCCGTGGCTCCGCAGGCATCCCTGATCGTCGATCTGCCAGCCGGCCCCGAGGGGGACGACGATGAGGAACCGGAGCTCGACAGCAGCGCCATGGAGGACCTCGTCGACCTGTTCGAGCGCGCCGTAGCCTACGGAGCGAACCCGTCGACCTCCGACGACCCGACCGCGCCCTTCGAGGCGAACACCTGGGGCGGCGAGGCCGTCCTGCTCGACGCGCTTCAGCCGGCGCTCCGCGGAGAGATCCCGGTCTTCTTCTCGGTGGACACGGCCTGGGAGATCCGCACCCTGTTCGTCTTCCTGGACGCGTTCCCCACGATCGACGGCGTGGTTCTGGGCGGCCGCGAGGCCTATCGCGTGGCCTCCGGCCTGGCCGCGCGCGGCATCCCCTTGGTCCTCACGGGCACCCTCCAGGCGCCCGGCGATCGCGACGTGGCCGTCACGTCAGGCTTCCGCAACGCCGGGCTTCTGCACGAGGCGGGCGTCACGGTCTCGTTCTCGACCGCGAGCGACGCCGACGTCCGCAACCTCCCCTATCACGCGGCGCTCTCGGTGGGCTTCGGGCTTCCGGAGGATGCCGCGCTTCGGGGCGTGACGCTGCACCCCGCGGAGGCGCTGGGCCTGGGAGACGTCATGGGAAGCATCGAACCCGGCAAGCGGGCGGATCTGCTGGTCACGGACGGGTCGCCGCTGCAGTCGCTGACGCGGATCGAGCGCATGTGGGTCGGAGGGCTCGAGGTGGACCCCCGGGCGAACAAGCACGACCGCCTGTGGGAGGCGTTCCGGGGTCGGTAGACCGACGGCCCGGGACTGTCAGGATCGAGCGGGCACGCACGCCCGCCCGCGCCCGGGCACGCTCGCGGGCGCCCGGGCCGGCATCCGTCTACCCCCCGCCGTCCTCCTGCGTCACCGTCCTCGTCCGGTACTTGTCGAACCACGCCTTGATGTAGAGCTGCGTCATGATCCGGTGCGACACGGAGCGCGAGCCGTGGTATTCGTCCGGAATCTTGACATGCATGGTCTCCTGGCCGAGCACCTTGAGCGCACGGTAGAACTCCTCCGCCTGGGGCATCGGGGTGCGCAGGTCCTCGACGCCCGAGAGGAGCATCGTCGGGGTGGTGACGTTGCCGACGTAGTGCAGCGGTGACCGCTCGGCGTACTCCACCGGGTCCTCCCAGGGATAGGAGCGGAAACGGCGGTACCAGCCCGAGCCGTCCGTCGTGCCGACGAAGGAGTGCCAGTTGATGACCGGCCGCTGCGACACCGCGGCCCGGAAGCGGTCGGTGTGTCCCACGGTCCAGGCGGTGAGAACGCCGCCGCCGCTGCTCCCGGTGACGAACATGTTGTCCTCGTCGATGAAGCCGCGTTCGATGGCGGCGTCCACGCCGGCCATGAGGTCGTGAAAGTCGTTGCCGGGATACAGGTAGTTGATGCCGTTCACGAAGTCCTGGCCGTATCCGGTGCTCCCGCGCGGGTTCGTCCACAGCACCGCGTAGCCGTCCGCCGCGAAGTTCTGCCAGTTCCAGTTCCAGCGCACGGTGTACATCGACACCGGCCCGCCATGGATCCAGAGCAGCAGGGGGTACTGGCGGCCCGGCTCGAAGTTGGCCGGCTTCATGAGCCAGCCCTGCACCGGCCAGCCGTCGACGGACTCGGTCCAGATCTCCTCGACTTCGCCGAGCGTGATGCCGCCGAGCACATCCTCGTTGTAGTCGACCAGGGTCTCGAGCTCGTCCGGGTTGTCGAGGTCGAACGTGACCAGGTAGCTGGGCCGATAGAAGGTCGAGTTCGTCGCCGCCACCCGGCCATTGTTCGCGATCGAGACGCCGGAGATGTAGTGGACGCCGTCCGTGACCTTCTCGATATCACCGCTCGTGGAAACGAAGTGGAGGTTGGACGAGCCCTCCTCGCCGAGCGTGTAGTAGAAGCCGGACCCGTCGGGCGCCCAGGTGACGCCGCTCGGGGAGTTCTTGAGGTTGCCGGCGAGCATCCGGCTGCCGCCGCCGTCGGCATCCATCAGATAGAGATTGGACAGGTTGCTGTAGTTCTCGTTCTGGTCGTAGCCGGTGTAGGCGATCATGCGCCCGTCGGGCGACGGGATGGGACCGTTGTCGGGGCCCAGGCGGTCCGTCAGGGTGGTGATCTCCAGCGTGGCGAGGTCGATGGCGTGGACCTCCGAGTTGCCGCGCTCGTAGTCCTCCTCGGGGATGAGATCCCCGCTGAAGTAGAGCTTCGTGCCGTCCGGCGCCCAGCGCGGGTTGCCGTGCGAGGTGTCGCCGAAGGTGATCTGGCGCGGGGTGCCGCCCAGGTCCGCGTCGACGATGAAGATCTGCGTATTGCCCCTGCGCGTGTACCCGGTCCCGTCGCGCTGCCAGGCGAGGCGGTCCTCCACCACCGCCGGCTTGGCCAGGTTCGCGCCGGCCGGGAAGCTGGGCATGGTGATGGGCAGCGGGGACCCGGTCTCCGGGATGAAGGTGGTAAACGAAATCTGCGCCCCGTCCGGCGACCAGCGGATGCCGCCGGGGGCCCGGTCGAGGTTGGTGAGCTGCTTGGTCTCGCGCGTGTCGAGCCACATCACGTGGATCTGGCTGGTCCCGCTCTTGTCGGACAGGAAGGCGATCCTGCTGCCGTCCGGCGACCAGATCGGCGACGACACCTCGAAGCTTCCGGTCTCGAGCTCGCTGATCCGCCGGGTCGACAGATCCATGATCATCAGCTCGCTCGTGTTCCGGTCGTTCATCTTGTCCACGCTCCCGCGCGTGAAGAGGATGTGGTTGCCGTCCGGCGAGATCCTGGGGCTGCCGACCGACTCCATCTCCAGGTAGGTGTCCATGTCCAGGAGGCCGCTGGGCTGCTGCGCGGCCGCCGTGATCGGCGGGACGAGGGCGATCGCAAGGGCGACAAACACGGGGGCGGTGCGGAAGTGGCGGCGGGCGGTCATGCGGGTCTCCTTGGGGTGCTGCGGGTCGCGCGCGGCTTCAGACGACAAGCATAGCGGATGGGCCGAGGTCCGCGCACGCGGAACGGTCGGGCACACCCTGCCCTCCCCCGAACAGCACGCTCATCCCCTGCTCGAAGACGATGTCGCGCGGGATTCCGGCTGAATCCAGCCGGGATAGAAGTTGGCGCCCGCCGGCTTGGCCCCGGCCCCGGCGATGAACGGATCGTCGGCGCGCAGCCGGTCGCAGGGCCCGTAGTTGATCTCGATGTAGCGGCGTGCTGCCTCGTCATGTATGTTCACCGCCTCCATCTTATATGTTATCCTGTGTTATTCCTGTATGATAGCGGTACCATCCTGTGTGTTTTGGGGCATCATCGCCCGGGGCAACGCAGACCGCGATCGATGCGAGGAGGACGGCTGCGGCCCGGAAGTCGAAGTGTTGCGAGGCTTTGATCATTGCGATGCTCCGGAAAACAGAGGATCCGGCAAGAGGTTGACCATAGAAGGCCCCCGCGGTTGCGATCAACGCTGCTTGTTGGACGTTGCGCCATCGCATAGGGTTCCGTTGCGACCTGGAGGCCGACGCCGGCGATCGGATCCGCGATGGAAACAGGCGGAGTTCAGGAATAGCGTTGTCGCGCAGCAAGGAGTGAGACCGCGTGTTCGGGAAGAACCTCTCAGCGGAGAGCACATCCGGGCCCCGGCGCATAGCCGTCATCGGCGGAGGCATATCGGGGCTCGCGGCCGCGTGGGCGCTCGATCACCATCCGGACCGGTTCGACTTCCGGCTGTACGAGGCCCGGGACCGGATCGGCGGGAATGCGGTCACCGCAGACATGCCCCAGGGTGACGGCAGCTCCATTCCCTTCGACATCTCCGTCACCGCATGCATCCCGTCGGTATACCGACACATCATGCTGCTGATGGAGGAGTACGGCATCGAGCTGATCGACACTCGATTCAGCTACAGCGTGAAGTACCGCGGAGGCATCTATGCCCACGATTTCGACTCCGACATCAGGGAGCAGCTGCAACCCGAGATTGCCAGGTTTCAGCGAATCCTCGGATGGCTGCACCGGTTCGGCTGGCTGACCCGTTCCCGGTCGAAGTTCCTGAACGCCCTCAACCCCTTCAACTACGTCAGCATGGGGACGGTCCTGAACCTGGCCGGATTGTCCGGGGACTTCAGGTACAAGGTGCTGAAGCCGATGTTCGTCAACTTCCTGATGGCGACGAACGTCTTCGACATGCCCGCGGCTCTCTTCTCGCGGTACCTCGAGTTCTTCGACATCGAGTCGGCCACGCCCATGCAGACCTGGGACCAGGGGACGCGGCGCATCTACGAGAATCTGACCGCGAACTTCCGGGACCGCATCTACCTCGACCGACCGGTGCGGAAGGTGTTCCGCGAGCCGTCGCGGGTCGTGGTCGAGGACGAGGACGGCGCCAGGGAGACGTTCGACGAGGTGATCTTCGCATGCAATGCGAACCAGACGCTGATGATGCTCGACGAACCCACGATGCTCGAGCGCTATATTCTCTCGTCGGTGCGCTACGAGAGCGAACTCCACAACCATACCATCATCCACTCCGACCCGTCCGTCCTTCCGGACAACGAAGTGAAGCCCCTGACCACGCGGAGCAATCACATAGAGCAGTATGGCGCCCGACCGGACAATTATGAGATCACGTATATCATGCACAACCAGCAGCCGTGGGTCGGTCAGTCAGACCGACCCTGCCTGGTGACCTACAACCCGATCAGCCCGATCGACAACCGGAAGATCATCGGAAAATGGTGGTTCCAGCACATCGTGCATGACGTGCGCCATGTCGCATGGCTCGTGCCCCTGTTCCGCAGGATCCAGGGCAGGAAGCGGACCTGGCACTGCGGGGCGCATACCCTGATCAACAGCCAGGAAACCTGTTTCGTCACCGGGCTCGCCGCCGCGACCCAGCTCGGCGCGGACTATCCCTTCGACGATGCAGAGGCGAGGCGCTCGTTCAATCACTACGGGAGCATTCTGCACGGCTCGCGGTTCCGGAAGGTGAGGGGTTAGGACAGCGTCCGGCCGTCGGTGTGCGACCCATGCGATGGTGGTCGGATAGCTAAGGTGCCCGGTTTCCAACCGGCGAACCACCTACCGCTTGTTGAATCCTCCGGAATCGAGTAGCATTGCAGTGCTACCAGGAGGAGATTCGATGGTTCGAAGTGTGAAGCTTCGGCGCATGGGTGGGTCGGTCGGCGCTACCCTGCCGAAGGACATGGCGGAACGCCTTCGCCTCGCGGCCGGCGACGAAGTGCTTGCCGTCGAGACGGCCAACGGAATCCTGCTCAGCCCGTACGACATCGACGTTGCGGAGGGGCTGGCCATAGCCGCCGAGGCTCAGAAACGGTACCGGAGAGCCCTTAGAGAACTCGCGAAGTGACGCCGCAGGAGCCACGCTGGGTCCCCCGCCTGGTTCTCGAGGCGATACATCTCGACCAGCTTCGCGAACATGGGGGCCTGCTCGGCGTCCGGGACGAGAACGCCCTCGAATCAGCGTTGGCTCGAGCGAGGCACAGATGGGTGTACGAGCATGAGGCGGATCTTCCTCGTCTCGCGACCGACTATGTATTCGGAATCTGCACCAACCATCCGTTTCGCGATGGAAACAAACGGATCTCGTTCCTGGCCGCAGTTGTCTTCCTGGGACTCAATGGACTCGACCTCGTCGCACGTGACAACGAGGTCGTGGAGATGATGGTCACCGTGGCATCCGGGAAGCGGGATGAGGAAGCGATCGCGGAGTGGATCCGGTCGCGAACCCGGCCTCGAGCAGACACCTGACGGAGATTGCCGGGAGTAGAGACCCATGAACACCAGTCGACGCAGTTTTCTTCGCCGGTCGGCGGGCGCGCTGGCGCTGGCTCCGATCGTCCCGGTGGGGCGGCTCGCGTCGCTCGGCCGGAGGGATGGCGCGGGCATTGAACCCGGAATCAGCACGACCGATGGCCGGGTCCCGGCGACAGCCGGCTCCGTTTCGCCTCAGGAGGCATGGGTCGCCCGCGCCCGCGCCGAGATCCCGGCCTCGACCGGCAGCCTCTACTTCCAGACAGGCGGGATCGGGCCCTCGCCCGAAGCGGTCATCGACCACGTCCGGGAGCGTCTCACCTTCCAGAACGAGAGCCCCGCCGAGCCTCGCGTCGCGACCGACATGGCCCGCATCGAACCCGACCTGCGCGCGCAACTCGGGCGCGTATTCGGTGCCGGAGCCGACGAGGTCGCGCTCACGCATTCCACCTCCGAGGGGATCGCCATCGTAGCCTGGAGCCTGAACTGGCAGCCGGGCGACGAGGTCGTGATCTCCAACACCGAACACCCCGCCAACGTCATCCCCTGGTACGTCCTGCGGGACCGGTTCGGGATCGTGATCCGCGAGATCGACCTCAGCACGGGGACGGGACTCGTCGACCAGGTCCGCGGCCAGCTCTCGAGCCGCACGCGCATGGTGAGCATCAGCCACGTGTCGCGGAACAACGGAAGGACGCTGCGTACCGGCGAGTCCGCCGAACTGGGCGCGCTGCTCCGCTCCCGGGGAGTGCGCTACCACCTCGACGGCGCGCAGGGCCCGGGCTGTGTCCCCACCGACTTCCGCGCGCTCGGCTGCGACTGCTATTCCACCTGCGGCCACAAGTGGCTGCTGGGACCCAAGGGGACGGGCGCGCTCTTCGTGCGCCGGGAAGTGCTCGACGAGGTGCGGCTCAGCTGGGCCGGCTCGCACAGCCACGCGACCATGGACTACGAAGGCGCGTACACCCTGCTCCCGAGCGCCGCCCGCTACGAATTCGGCACCCGCGCCCTCGCGGACTTCGCCGGCTTCGCGCGCGCCGTCGAGTGGATGGAGGGAATCGGCCTGGCGAGAATCGAGGAACGGATCCAGTCTCTGGTCGACCACGCCATCGAGGCGGTCGACGCCACCGACGAGCTGGGGGTGTCGTCGCCGCGCACGCGGCCGGACCGGTCGGGTGTGTTCGTCCTCGAACTGCCCGAGCGGTGTGACGCCACGCAGCTCTACAACGATCTGCGTGAAGACGACGGAATCCTTGCCTCGCCGGTGCGGCAGCCGCGCGATTTCCGCCTGTCGATCCACTTCTTCAACACGCGCGACGAGATCGACGCCGCGATCGCGGCGATCGAGGCGCGGTGCGGGTGAGCGTTCGTCCGAACAAAAGGTTCAGGTCCGTCTAAACGAAAGAACAGAGTTCGTCCAAACGAAAATATCGGGCGGCAGCCAACGTCACGGACAGCCTATTCCGCGCCCTCCGCCACCCGCCGCAGCGGCACCGCGAACAGCCGATCGCCAAACGGCACCGTGACTTCCCCATCGTAGAGAACCACGCCGCCGGCAAACCGCTCGCCCAGTGCCTCCCGGAGCTTTCGGAGACCGCGAAAGTCCCCTGGCCGCACCGTTCCCGACGCCTTCACCTCGACGCCCGCGACCCCGGTAGCGCCACGCTCGATGACGATGTCGACCTCCGCCCCGTCCTTGTCACGGAAGTGGTGGAAGGACATGCGCGCATCGTTCCAGCTGGCCTGTCGCCGAAGTTCCTGGAACACGAAAGTCTCGAGAAGCTGGCCGAACAGGCTACGGTCCCAGGCCAGAGCCGGACCGTCCAGACCGAGAAGCGCGGCGGCGATTCCGGTATCGGAGAGGTGCAGCTTCGGCCGCTTGATGAGCCGGCTCAGGCGGTTGCTGTGCCAGGCCGGAACGCGCTCGAGAAGGAAAACCCGCTCGAGCAGCGTCGTGTAGTCGCGTATTGTGGGCCGACTCACCTCGAAGGGCGCGGCCAGGTCGCTCGCGTTGAACGTCCTCGCGGTCTGGCTTGCGGCGCCGGTGAGCAGCCGCGGCAGGATCTCGAGCTTCCGGACGCTCGCCAGATCGCGTACATCGTGCTGAACCAGGGCGTTGACGTGATCGCTGTACCAGTTGGCGCAGCGGCGCCCCGGCGGGCGGGTGAGTGCTGCCGGATACCCGCCGGCGACAATGCGAGCGGGAAGCTGGTCACCCAGCCGGGCGGTTTGTTCGATCGCGAACTCTGCCGCAAAAAGTGCATCCAGGAAACCGGAGTCACGCTGCTGCAACTCGCACTGCGCCAGCGGATGGAGCCGGAGCGTCTGAAGGCGACCAGCCAGCGACTCCGAGAGTTTCGGCACCAGGAGGACGTGCGTGGAGCCGGTGAGCAGGAATCGTCCGGAGGCGCGCCGCCGGTCGATCTCCATCTTGAGGGCGGTGAACAGCGCGGGCGCCCGCTGCACCTCGTCCAGAATGACTCGCTCCGGGAGGCCGGCGGCGAACCCCAGCGGATCCTCCTCGGCGGCGGCGCGAACCACGTCGTCGTCGAAGGTGACGTACCTGTATCCTCGGGACCCTCCCACCATCCGGGCCAGCGTGGTCTTGCCACACTGGCGGGGCCCGTGAATCAGGACGGCCGGCGAGTCCGCAAGCGCTTCGAGAAGGTGCGGCTCGACGAAACGAGGATACAAGGTGGTGTCGATCATCGTCCAAACGTAGCGTTCTTATCGTCCAAACGAAAACACAGGCTTCGCCCAAATGAAATAATTGGGTGCCGACACCGGGAATTGTCAACACCGCGTTCCGCGGCTATGATACGCGCGCCCGAACCGGAAGGAGGCAAGGCTGCCGGCAACCCGCAGGATCCCCACGTACGTGTGGACGTTTCTGGCCCTGATAACCGGCCTGGCGGCGGGCGGCTTCCTCCCCGGGCCGCTCGCGCCCGTCGCCGACGCGACCTCCACGCTCATCGCGTGGGTCGTCGCCATCGTTCCGCTGCTGATCCTCGCGGCGCTGAGCCCGGCCATCGCCACCCTGGTGCGGCGCGGGCTGGCCGGGCGCTTCGCGGGAGCGGTGGTCCTGTGGTACGTCTTCACATCGACCGTCGCGGGGCTCATCGCCCTGGTCACTTCCGCCGCCATCTTCCGCATCCCGCTCACCACGGGGGACCGGGGCGTGTGGAGCGAAGCCGCCACCATGTTCGAGAGCCTGGGCGCCGGCGGGGCCTCCTGGCCGCTTCTGGCGATCCTCGCGGGCATCCTGCTCGGGCTCTTCGGCGCCCGTCACGACCCCACCTACCGGGTACTCAGGCACGTCGCCGACGCGATCGAGAACGCGGGCGGCAGGCTGGCCTACGTGATGCTGCCGCTCATCCTCGCCTTCGGCGTCACCCTGGGCGTCCGCTTCGGCGCGCGGCTGGGCCTCTCCCACTACCTCACCATGACGGCATACACGGGCGGCCTCGTGCTCGTCTGGTGGGCCTTCTACACCTTCGTGCTCGTGCGCAGGGTGGGGCGCCGGTCGGTGGGACCGGTCCTGAGCAGCTACTACCTCCCCACCGCGGTATTCGCCGCGGGCACGTGCTCGTCGCTGGCGACGCTGCCCGTCAACCTGGCCAACGCCAAGGGGGTCGGCGTCCGCGACGAGGTGGCCGACTTCGTGCTGCCCTTCGGCGCGGTCGTGAATCTCGACGCCAGCGCGCTGGCCTACGTCGCGTACGGGCCCTTCGTCGTGGGCCACGTCTTCGGCCTGGAACTCAGCTGGATGATGATGCTGACCGCGTGGCCCGCCGTCGTCCTCTTCACCATCGCGGCTCCGGGGCTGCCCGCGGGGATGGGCACGGCGCTCTGGAGCGCGACGCTCTTCGCGAGCATCCTGGGGCTCGAGGGTCCGGCGCAGGGCGAGTTCATCGCGAGCTGGATCGCCCTCTCCGGAGGCATCCCCGACATGCTGCGCACCGCGACCAACTGTACGGGGGATGGCTACACCGCGATCATCTTCGATGGCCGGTTCGACGAGTTCTTCGGGAGGGGCAGGCATGGCTGAGCTGCGGGCGGACCTGTCACCGGGTGCGCGGCGGCTCGTGCGCGTGAACGGACGCGTCCAGCCGGGGGAGGCCGTGCTGGTGGTGACCGACCCGACCATGCGGCGCTACGCGGATGCCGTCGCCGGGGCCGCCCGCGAGGCCGGAGCGACGGTGAAGGTCAGCGTCATCCCGGTGCGGGACCAGGACGGACAGGAGCCGCCGCCCCCGGTTGCGCGCGCCATGCGCGAGGCGGCCGTGATCTTCTCTCCGGTCCGCATCTCCATTACCCACACGCGCGCGATGCGGGCGGCCCTCGAAGCTGGCGCGCGGGTGTGCATGATGACGGCCTACACCGACGCGATCATGACCGGCCCCGCCCTCCTCGAGACCGACTTCGAGGCGCAGGCCGACGTCTGCCGCCGCCTGGGCGCGGCGTTCACGGAGGGCCGCTCGGTGCGCCTCACCTCCCCGCGCGGCACCGACCTCCGCTTCGGCATCGAGGGCCGCGTCGCCAACGTGCTGACCAACATCCCGGATCCCGGACAACTGGCCCCCGTCCCCGACATCGAGGTCAACGTGGTGCCGGTCACGGGTTCCGCCGAGGGCACGATCGTCGCCGACGCCTCGGTGCCCTATCTCGGCATCGGCATCCTGCAGGAGCCCATCGTCTGCTCGGTGCGCGAGGGGTACATCGTCGAGATGACCGGCGGGGCGCAGGCCGACTTCCTGCGCGAGCACCTGGAGTCGTTCGCGGACCCGCACTGCTTCAACGTCGCGGAGCTGGGCGTGGGCCTGAACCCGAACGCGCGCCTCACCGGAGAGATGCTCGAGGACGAGGGCGTGATGGGCACGATCCACATCGGCATCGGCACCAGCCACACCCTCGGAGGGGAGATCGTGGCGCCCACGCACTACGACCTGCTCATGTGGGAGCCGACCATCGCCGTCGACGGCCGCATCGTGCAACGGGACCGGCAGGTGCTGGTGTAAGCCCGCTAGACCGCCATGGTCCGCACGTCGTACAAGGGAATCCGCTTGTCCCTTGTGACCAGAACCAGATCGTCGACTTGCGCCTGCGCGATGAGCATCCGGTCGAACGGATCACGATGATGCATCGGCAGGACCGCGGCGCTCTCGGCGTGCTCGAAGGTCAGCGGCAGATGTGCGAAGTGTTTTTCCTCGACCACCGCGCTCAGGTTGTCCGGGGCGACGAGTCGACCCTTGGCCTTCTTGATCGCGATTTCCCACCCCGAGACAGCGCTCACGAACACTTCGTTCCCGGGGTCGGCGATGGCCTCTCGGACTTCCGCGGAGATTTCACGCCAATCGGACACCCACCAGAGGAACGTGTGCGTGTCCAGCAGCAGCCGCATCGCTACTCGCTGCGCGGAAAGAGCTCGAAGTTCTCGAACGCCCCGATGATCTCCTCGTCCTCCGTGTCGAAGTCCGGGCCGATGCGGATCTGACCCTCCAGTCCGCCCGGCTGCCGGCGCTCGAGCTTTTCCTCATACGGTATGAGCCGCAGCCATGGGCGTCCCGACTTGCAGATCACGATTTCCTCTCCCTGCCACGCCCGTCGCGCCAGGCGCGACAGCTGTGACTTCGCCTCGTGCATGTTGACCTTCATTGGACTTCGCTCGACCGGATGCGTCATTAGCTAGGCTAGACTAAGCTAGTACGATTCTGCGGGATGGTCGTTCCCAGGTCAAGGGCGCGGCGTTCGCCGCCGTCGCCCCCGCGCGAAGCATCGGCTAGCCTTCCTCGATCACGGCTGCCAGGCTACCCGGATCGCGGATCACCGCGACCGCGAGTCTCTCCGCCCCGCCCCCGTCCAGGCCCGCCGGATTGTGCCACACCACCTTGAGGCCCGCCGAGACCGCGCCCCGGATGTCGCGCGGCGAACCGGCCACGAACAGCACCTCGCCGGCGGGGACGCCAAGAGCCTCCAATCCCGCGTAATACAGGCGCGGGTCAGGCTTGTAAAAGCCGGCCGACTCGGCCGTTACCACCGAGTGGAACGGGGCTCCGACCAGCCCGGCGGCACGCGCGCCCAGCACCTCCGAGCAGTTGGTCGCCACGCCGATCGGCATCTTCCGCGCGAGTCGCCGCAACGCTGCTCCCGCACCGGGCCACGGCGCCAGCTCGTCCCAGCGCTCTTCCATCTCGCGGGCGAAGTCGCGCGGCAGGCCGACGGCCTCCGCCGATTCCTCCACGAGGTCCAGGTACGGCACATAGGCGCCGGTCCCGTAGGTGAGCCGCAGGTACTCGAAGCGCCAGCGACGGCCGCGCTCCCCGCTCCCCGCGATGTCGTCCCAGAGCGACCACGAATCCAGGAGCGCCGAAAGCAGGTCGAACAGGACGGCTCTGACGGCCACGCTCACGATCTCCGCTCGCCCGCGCCGGGCTGAAACGTTTCAGCTGAAGCGTTCACGGGAAACTCGATCGGGCGGCGCGGGCGGTTTTCCATGCGCCTCATCCCCCCAGATCCACCACCTGGAGGTTGCGCCAGCGCACCTTGATCCCGCCGCCGTCGTGGATCTGGAGCGCGATCGAGCCCTCGCCCCCTCCGATGGTCTCGTCCTCGAAGTCGACCATGCGGGTGCCGTTCAGCCAGGTCGTGACCCGGTCGCCCACCGCCCGGAGCCGCAGCGTGTTCCAGTCCCCCATCTCGAGCGCATCGTCGAGGGCCGGAGCCGGCTGCACGAGCCAGCCGCGCCCGTAGGACTCGTAGATCCCGCCGGTGAAGAGGCCCGGCGGCGCCACCTCGGCCTGCCAGCCGCTCACGACCGTGCCCTCCACGCCGGAGCGGAAGAACACCCCGCTGTTGCCGTCCGCTTCCTGCTTGAAGTCTACTGTCAGGTCGAAGTCTTTAAACGTCTGCTCAGTCGTCAGATAACCGTATTCAGCATCCGGGCCGCTTTCACACACCAGCTCCCCGTTTTCGACATACCAGCGCTCGGTTCCGTGCACGCGCCAGCCGTCGAGGTCCTCGCCGTTGAAGAGCGAAACCGGCCCCAGCGGCAGGATCCTGATGTTCCGGTACCAGACGTTGCGCCCATGGTCCTGGAGCCCGATGGGGCCCGACGCCCCGCGTCCGTAGCGCGGATAGGGCGCGAACTTGCTGGCCTCCACCAGCGCTTCCCATTCCGGCGAGCCGAGCTCGTATTCCACCGTCTTCACGCCGTTCAGCCAGTGCTCCACGTGGTTGTTCGCGATGCGGATGCGGCCCTGGTTCCACTCGCCGGGACCGTGCAGGGTCTTCTCGCCCGAGGCGTGCAGGTCGTAGTTGTCGCCGGTGAGATGCGTGTTCATGTCCATCGTGCCCATCTCGATGTACGCGGTGTCGTCGAGCACCTGGTACTCGGGCGCGTTGAACCAGATTTCGGCTCCCTCCTCCTCGATCACGCGGTAGAGGACGCCGCTGTTGGCCACCTCCGAGAGCATGAACTCGAACCTGAGGTCGAAGTCCGAGAAGGACTCGGTGGTGACGATGTCGCCGCCCACGGGAACATCCGGATCGACCGCGGTCGCGCCTACCACCAGCATGCCGTCGATCACCGCCCATCCGGTGTCGGGGAAGGACTCCCGGTTGTAGCCGCGCCAGCCATCCATGGTCTCCCCGTCGAAGAGGAGGCGCCAGCCCGCGGCGCGCTCCGCATCGGTGAGGGTGTTGGGGGGCGCAGCCCGCTCCGCGCCGGGCGCGTCCATGACGGCATCGGGCGCGGACCCCGGCGAGGAGTCGGGGGCATCCACGCACACCGCGGCCAGGACCGCTGCGAGCAGCGCCACCGCCAGCGACGCGATGGCCCCCGGCGGCGCGCTTCCTCCGCCCGTCAGGCCACGTCTCATGGTTCTACGCATTTTACGCATTTTGTGCATTTCCATCACTTGATCCCGTCCCTGGCCCCTCGGGCCGCCACGCGCCGGGGATGGCCGGCCGCTAACGAGGCAATGGCTCCGGCAATCCATGGCTCACCAGCACTCGCTCGCGAGGCGCCGCCCCGGAACGCGCGTCCGCCGCCACCGTCGCGCCGGCCGCTGCAGCCGCCTCGCCCCGCAGGATGGATCGGATCCGACCGGTCGCCCGGTCCATCACGATGGCCACCGGCGGCGCGCGCGTTCCACGCTCCAGCGCCGTGGCGCCCTCCGGCCCGGAAAGCACGATGCGCTCCAGCGAGGCGATGCGCTCCTCGTCGAACGGGACGAGGAAGAGGAAGCTGCCGCCGCCCTCCGAGACCAACTCCATGTCGAAGTCCAGCGCAAACGCACTGCTGCCGTCGCCCGCGATTCCCTCGACGCGGTACGGGCCCGGGCCCGAAGGCAGTTGCGCCGGGGCGTCGAGCACGAACGAGGGGTCGAGGTGAAGCTCGCCCTCCGCGCTTACATGGCCCCACAGCAGCAGCCTGCTGCCCCGGGGTTCGTCCCGGGCGGCAAGGGCGCGCGACCCGGTCTCCGACCGGATGCGGTACTCGAGCGCCTTCCTGAAGTTGTAGTCGCTGATCCATTGTGGATGGCAGTAGGACATCAGGTCGTGCGTCGCCGAATCCACCAGTTCCTCGGATCGGACGTCGTAGCCGAGGACGCCGATACTGCCGTCCGGATAGGGGTAGTCCGGATCGACCTGCCATGGATTCCCGCAGGGCGAGTGCATGAGGCTCATGCTGTGGCCCAGCTCGTGCGCGAACACCTCGGCATCGGGGACGCCGAGCGCGACCCGGCCCTCCACCAGGGCGATTCCCCTGATGCCTTCGTCTCCGTCGCGGTTCACCACCCCGTACCAGTAGCCCCGTCCGCCCTCGGCCTTCCTGAGCAGCTCGATGTCCTCGAGGATGACGATCCATTCGGCGCCGCTCGAGGCATCCGGGGCGGATGCGATGGTGAGCGGCTCGCGAACGGTCAGCTCGAGCTCCCCGACCGGCAGCACCGCCCGCATGAACTTCACCGGCGGAGCGTCCGCGTCCTGGATCCACTCCAGCACGTCCGCGTCCGCGCTGGATCCCGTCACGACCGGTACGATCGTGAGCTCAAGGGGCGGCACCTCACGCACGTCGAGGGGCAGGCGCACCTGGTCCAGCGCCGCCCTGGGCATGGTGCTGTCGGGATCGATCTGCAAGGTCATCTCCACCCCGGGACGCAGGGCCGCCGCGGGAATCGCCGCCTGATACCACTGGTCCGGCCGGCCGGGAAGGCTCTCGGCAAGGCCGCGGGACGACCCGAGCACCATCTCGGCCGCGTGAGCCTCCCGGCCATCCACGACGAATGCCGCGCGGGCGCCCGGCCTGAAGTCGTTGGCCCGGTCCGCGGTCGCCAGAACCCGGACGAGCCCGCGTCGCCCGGCGATGAGCGGGACCCCGCCGCCGACGCCCTGTGCGGCCTGCGACAGGTGCGCTTCGGCCACCGACACGGAGAAGAGCCCGTCACAGGTCGGCCCGGTGCGGGTCGGCATCGACTCGAGCCACGTCTGGAACCATGCCACCTCCGGGGCGCAGGCGCCGCTCCCGCTCCAGTTGAAGTCCGCCAGCGAACGCAAGCTGGTCAGGATGCCGGGAAGCGCGCCCTCCAGCTCGTTGTCCGACAGGTCCAGGCGCTCCAGCTCCCCGAGAAGCGCGAGATCGCGCGGGACCGGTCCCGAGAACCCGTTGCCGGATAGATCGAGAGCTCCGATTTCCTTCAGGTTTCCAAGGTCCGCGGGAATACGGCTCGTCAGCGCGTTGTCCGCCAGGTCGAGACGCTTCAGGTCCAGGAAGTCGCCTACCGCCCCAGGGAGCCTGCCCGAAAGCCCGTTGTCCGCGAGGTCCAGCGCCGTGAGCAGACTGTCCTCCACCGTCACCCCGAACCAGGAAGCCACGGGTGCATCCCTGAGCCAGTTCGCGTTGTTGGTCCAGTCCGCGCCGCCGGTGGCCTCGAAGAAGTGCGAGAAGACCTCCCGCGGCGGGAGCGTGCAACCGGGGCCCGCCTGGTGGTTCAGGATGCCCGCCAGCCAGGACTGGAATACGCGGTCCCGCGGGGCACACAAGCCGGTGGCCTGCCAGTTGAAATCCCCCAATGGGGCCTGCATGAGTTCGCGGGGAAGCGCCCCGTTGAGGCCGGCGTTTCTGAACACCGAGAGGTACTCCAGATTCCGCAGATCCCCGAGCTGGCGTGGAAGCGCGCCGGTCAACAGGTTGTTGCCCACCGCCAGCGACTCGAGGCGCGAGAGGCGACCGAGTCGCGGCGGGATCGGGCCGAAGAGCCGGTTGGTCCCGAGCCTCAGCGTGACCAGCTCCGTCAGCCGGGTGACGCTCGTCGGTATGGGCCCGGTCAGGAAGTAGTTGCTGTCGAAATCCAGGTATTCGAGGTCGGCGAGCTCATGCAGCCATCCCGGGATGGCTCCCTCGAACTGGTTGCCGGACAGATCCAGGTGGCGCAGCTGGCGGAGTTGTCGCAGCACCGGCGGCACCGGGCCGCTGAGCAAGTTGCAGGTCAGCAGCAGGTATTCGAGCCCCGCGAGCCGTCCGAATACGGGCGGGAGCGTGCCCGTGAACTTGTGTCCCCTGAGATCCAGCTCCTTCAGGTTGACCAGGTTGCCGAGCTCCGGCGGGAGCGGCCCCGAGAGCACATACCGGGGGCGCGGGGGCGTCAGCGTCAGATCGTAGCTCACGGCGAGGTCCAGCCGCTCGAGTCGGGTCAGATTGCCCAGTTCGGTCGGGAGCGTGCCCGTGAGCCGGTTCCGCGAGAGCGACAGCGTTCTCAGGTTCGCGAGCCGTCCCAGTTCCGGCGGGATCGACCCCGAAAGTGCATTCAGGTCGAGAGAGAGCGTTTCGAGGTTGGCCAGCTCGCCGAGTTCAGGCGGAATGCGGCCCGTCAATCCGCTTCCGCCGTTGCCCAGGCCGGCGCCGGAGCCAAGGGGCGCCCGCACCGCGGCGTCGGTCACGAGATCGACCCCGCGCGTCCGGCCGGCCCCGGTGTAGCTCACCCACGAGCGCGCGTAGTCGCGCCCGACCTCGCCTGCGGATCCGGACCAGCCGATATCGGCTCCGTTCCGAGTACCCGACTCGGGCGGACTCAGCGGCCGATAGCACCAGGTTCCGGAGATCGAGGCCGCGTCGAGTCGGAGCTCCCTGAGCGCATCGAGCCGACCGAGTTCGGGCGGGATATGGCCCTCAAGATTGTTGGCGACGAGGTTGAGCCCGACGACCCGTCCCTCAGGGTCGGTATCGACACCGTACCACTCCGCCAGCGGCGCGCTGCTGAGCCAGTTGCGGTTGTTCCTCCAGAAACGGCCTCCGGTCGCATCGTACACCGCCTCGAGGATCGCGCGGTCCTTGGCAGAGCCCACGAGCAGGCTGACCGTTACCGCGGCGCTCCCCGACACGGACCCGGTCGTGGCCGTCACCACACCGGTCCCCTCGTGGACCGCGGTCACCAGCCCCGAGGCGCTCACCTGCGCCGCCCCCCGGTCGCTCGACCACTCGAATTCGGTGCCGGACACCTCCCTCCCGTTCGCGTCCAGCGCCCTGGCATTGAGCTGAGCCGTGTTGCCGATTGAGAAGAGCGTCACCCAGCCGGGCACGACCTGCACCTCCGCCACGCTCTGTTCCACGTGGATCGTCGCGTTGCCGGACACGGTCCCGGTCGTGGCCGTCACCACCGCGCTCCCGTTGCGCACCGCGGTCACAAGCCCGTCCTTGTCGACTGCGGTCGCCGAATCGGTGCTCGACCATTCGAACACGTGTCTCCCCGGCACGGCCCGACCTCTCGAGTCGACCGCCTCGGCCGTCAGCTGCAGCGTGTCGCCGATGGCAATGAGCGTTGCCGAGTCGGGCGACACCCGCACCTGCGCCACCGTCTGCTCGACGGTGACGGCGGCGACGCCGGTCGCCGCACCGCTCGCGGCCGTCACCACCGCGCTCCCGTTCCCTGCTGCCGTAACCAGCCCGAAGCCGTCCACCCGCACCACCGATCCGTCGGTGGAGGTGTACGCGATCGGGACCCCGGTCATGGCGGCGCCGTTCTGGTCGAACACCGTGGCGGCGAATCGAATCGTGTCGCCCAGCGCGTCCAGGGTCACCGACGACGGTTCCAGCGTGATGGTCGTGGCGACCAGCCCGGGCGGCGGCGGGGGAGCCAGCACCGCGGGCGCTTCGTCACCGCAGCTGACGACCAGGCACAGGACGGCGACCAGACCGAAGGCGATCGGCCGGCGGCTCTTCGACGAGGTACGGGCTGCGGCGCGGGTCGACGGAGCGACGCGCATTCAGACGAGCCTCATGTCGTCGGGATCCCAGCGTACGATCCGGTCCTCGAAATAGCTGAGGTTGCAGGCGAGCGCCGGAGCCGCCGCGCGCAGGCCGAAGGTTGCGTCCTCCATGACCGCCGGGCCGCCCCGGATCGCCTGGAAGAAGTTGAAGAAGTGATCGACGTGCGCGCCCCGGTAGCCGCGCTCGACCTCGTAGCGGGCCTCGGCGGGCGGCAGCATGCGCACGCGCCCCGGGAGGCCGCCCTCCTCCGCGGCCGCTTCGGCCATCTTCTCCTGCGAGAAGGCGTCCATGGGGTCGACCGCGACGTTCTTGCGCAGCACCACCTCGGTCCAGGTCACGTCCATGGCGCCCTCGCTTCCAACCAGCCTCAGGAAGGTGCTGCCGGAGGTGCCATCCACGAAGTTGACCCGCAGGGAGAGATTGAACCCGGGATGCGTGTCCGACTCCGGGTAGTCGAAGACGCCCAGGAGCACGTCCGGCACCTCGCGCCCGTCCTTCCAGTAGCGCAGCCCCCCGGCGGCCTGGATGCGCGTCGGACCGCGCGAACCGACCACGAAATGGAGGCTCGAGAAGAGATGGACGAAGAGGTCGCCGGCGACCCCCGTGCCATAGTCGCGATAGTTGCGCCAGCGGAAAACCCGCAGGGGATCGTAGGGACGGTCCGGGGCCGGCCCCAGAAAGCGTTCCCAGTCAACGGTCTCGTCCGAGGCGTCGGCCGGGATCGGGTACTGCCATGCCCCGATGGGATCGTTGCGCGCCCAGAAGCCCTCGGCGTAATTCAGCTCGCCGATCGCGCCCTCCTCGTACAGCTCCCTGGCCTTCTCGTTGCCGAGCGAGCTCATCCCCTGGCTGCCCACCTGAAATACCTGTCCCGACTCCTCCTGGGCGCGGATCAGATCGTGGCCTTCGGCGATGTCGTGCACCATCGGCTTCTCGCAGTAGACCGCCTTCCCTGCCCTGAGCGCTTCAATCGAGATGGGCTGATGCCAGTGGTCCGGCGTGCCCACGATGACCGCGTCGATGTCGTCGCGGGCGAGGACTTCCCGGTAGTCGCGCGTGGTGAGGATGTCGCCGTGGCGCTCGCGGGCGGCATCGAGACGGCCGTCGAAAATGTCGCACGCGGCCACGAGTTCGACGCCGGGGATGCGCAGTGCCGTCTCCACGTCCGCCATGCCCATCCCGCCCGCGCCGATGACGGCCAGGCCGACGCGGTCGGACGGGACGACCTGGTTGGGCTGGGCTTCGCCCGGCGGGGGCACGTGCCGGGACATCCGGTGAACCGTGCGCGCTTCCTCCCCCGCGAGCAGGGTGGGCAGGCCCGCGGCCGCCGCCGAACCGGCCGCGACGGTCCTGACGAAATCCCGCCGGCTGCGGGAGGTGTTTCTTCTGGCTTCGCTCATGATGAAGACGGGTTGGGGATCCGCGCGGGCCATCTCGCCCGACATCAGCCTGATAAGATACCCAAGTACCGACTACGTCGCCAAATACGGAGACTTCAGTGTGGAGGGGACGTGCGGCACGGCGCCGCGTGTCGCACCGGCTACAACAGCCACCTGATTGCGAAGCGGACGGTCCGCCACGCCGCCTCCTTTGACACCGAGCACCAGAACGACGACCGCAGGCAGGCAAGATAGCGCACCGAACGGGGTTGTCGCAGGCATTCTCCCGGTCACTCGAGTGCCCGCCGGACGGGCGTGGCCTCCACCGCCCTGCCACGCCGGACCGGGTCATCGGCTTGCAGATGCCGGACGCGTCAACCCATTGTGCCGTCATGAGGACGAGACTGATGGCGGCCCTGGCGGTTGTCTCGACGGCCGCATTCGGGTGCGGTCCGGATTCGACCGGAACCGGAGCGTGGGCGGGCACCGTCTACGACAGCGCCGGCATCACGGTGGTCGCGAACCCCGAGTCCGGCCTGTGGACGGAGGCCACGGCGTGGAGGCTCGAAGAGGAGCTGCGCATCGGCGTGGTGGAGGGCGATCCGATGCGGGAGTTCGGGTCGATCGCCGGCCTGGCCGTCGACGGGGAGGGCCGAATCCATGTCCTCGACGGGATGGCCCGCGAAATCCGGATCTTCGACGCGCGGGGGGAATTCGTCACTGCATTCGGTCGACGGGGCAGCGGCCCAGGCGAGCTGAACTCGCCGTCCGCCGTGCTCATCGGCAGGGGTGACACGATTCTGATACCGGATGTCAGCAATGGACAGGTGCAGCGGTTCCTGACGGATGGTTCTCCGGCGGGCCAGTTCCCGATGTACCTGGCCGGCGGCATCCCCGTGGACTGGCACGCCCGCGATGGGCTGCTTCTGGAAGACTTCCGGCCACATCCCTCAACGGCCAACGGCGACCTGCCGCCCTACCTGGTGCTGCTCCGGGACAGTGGCGGCGAGGTCCTCGACACGCTGCTCGAAATGGAGAGCGCCGGGGCGCTGGAGTATCGAAACGGCGTGGCGTACATGGTAGCGTTTTCGCCCCAGCCGAGGTGGGTATTGCTCGACGATGGACGCCTGGCGAGCGGACGTCTTTCGGCTTACCGCTTTGAGATTCGGGACCCGAATGGTCGACTGGAGCGCGTCGTCACGAAGTCCTTCGAGCGGTCGCCGCTGCGCGACTCCGACCGGCGGGCCCTGCGCGAGCACATACGCGCGTCCTACGGGCGAGGGCCTCTGTCTGCGGATAGGGAACACTTGATCCGCACCATGGAGTTCGGAACTCATTTTCCGGCGTTTGCAACGCTCTTCGGCGGCCCCCACGGAACGCTCTGGGTCCAACAGGCGCTTCAGGTCTCATCATTCGAACCCGACGACATGGCAAGGTTCGGTCTCCACGCCTTCGCCACACCGGAGTACGACATCTTCGACCGAGAGGGACGTTACCTCGGCACGATGACGCCCCCAAAGGGTTTCTCCCCAATGCTGGCCCATGGGGAATACCTCTACGGGGTGCAGGGCGATGATCTCGGCGTGCCCCACGTCGTGCGCTTGCGCGTCCTGCGGTGAAACTTCGCTACCCGGGCGCGGCTCTCCGCTCAGGACAAGGATAGCAAATCCATACTATAATAGATATATACTATAGTAGGTATATAATATGATAGATATATGTTATGATAGACAGATATTATAGACCGTTTGCATCAAGGCGCCGTCCCACGCCCGGAACGCTCATCCAGCCGTTCTGCGTCACCCTTCGGCAACAGCAGCCGATCAGCGATCGCGGCGATCTCCTCCGCCTCGCGCCAGGCCTGCTCCAGCCTCCACAGCTCGCCCTCGAGCGCCCGGCGCTCATCCTCCTCATGGAGGGCCATCTCCAGCGCGAGTCGGACGGGACCGGGCATCCTGACGAGGGAGCCGGGAGCCCCCAGGCGAAGATAACCCTCGCTTCGGACCGCGATCTGCTCGAGGAATGCCTCTGCGTGCCCCTGTTCGCTGATCCGCGAGACGGCGGCCTCTACCGTGCGGGCCTTGCCGCCAAGGGCGTTGAGCGTCGGGAGCGTCGCTCTGAGAACGCGCCGCGCATCCTCCCCCTCAAACCACTCCGCGGTAGTGATGTCGAAGCGCTGAGGCAGCGCCTGAACGCGAAAGGGGTTGTCGTCGTCGGTCGGTCGGATGCGGGTCTCGCGAACACCGCTGCGGCTCATCCGCCTGAGCCGTCCATCTTCCGGCCGGAAGCGGATTGTGGGCCGAAGGAAGTTCAGAAGATTCACCCAGTGCGCTCCCTCGAAGGCCACGAGCGCACCCAGGGCACCTCCCGCGGCGCCGGCGACAGCCACGCCGCCGGCCAGCCCGACGCCGGCCGCGGTCCATCTCACGATGCTGCGTCTCCGCCTGCGACCGAACTGGTCCCCGTAGCGCCAGGCGGCGAATTCCGGCCGCAATGGCTTTCCGATCCGCACCAGTTCCAGTCCCTCGAGGTGGCGCGCCAGGCCGATGTTCTCCGAAGACATGCGCATGCGCGTCTCGCGAAAGAGCTTTTCGCACGCCTCGACCGCTTCCCAGCGTTCCTCGAGCGGCGTCAGGTTCCAGCGTTCGCACCCCCGGCACACAACCCAGAGACGTCCCCTGGCCGCATCGAAGGCCAGCCTGCGCCCCACCGGAAACCTCTCGACAACCTCGTTGGCGCCCAGGGGCCGCTTGCAGAACATGCATGTGGTGTACATGGCTATCCCACTTCCGCGGTTCCCGAGGCATCCAACCCCTCGACCGTCTCCCTTCCCACGCTTGTCCGAGCCCGCATCCGGCCGACCCTGAACATTCTCGCTGGACGAATAGTACCTGCCTACGGCTGTCGAATCACCTCAGACCCCTTCAGCAGAGAGCCGACAACGTGAACGAAACAGCAGTCCGGCTGTCGGGCGTCACCAAGTCGTTCGGGGCGCACACAGCAGTTTCCGACTTCGACCTCGATATCCCCCGGGGCACCATCCTCGGATTGCTCGGCCCGAACGGATCGGGCAAGACGACGACGATCCGCATGATCATGGCCATCCTCCTGCCGGACGTGGGCTCCGTCGAACTTCTCGGCGGCCCACCCGACATGAAGCGCAGGAGCCGGGTGGGATATCTCCCCGAGGAACGGGGCGTCTACCCGAAGATGAAGGTGATTGAACAGCTCGTGTTCCTCGGTGAACTCCGGGGTCTGGCGCGGCGGGATGCGCAGCGGCGGGCGGCGCAATGGCTGGATCGGCTGGGTCTCGAGGACTGGGCAGCCAAGAAGGTGCAGGACCTTTCGAAGGGGATGCAGCAGAAGGTCCAGTTCATCGGGACGATCCTTCACGACCCGGACCTCCTCATCCTCGACGAGCCCTTCAGCGGGCTTGACCCGATCAACCAGGACGTGCTGGAGTCGATCGTCCGCGAGGAGAGGGCACGCGGCAAGACCATCCTCTTCTCCACCCACCTCATGGAACAGGCGGAGCGGCTTTGCGAACGGGTCTGCATGATCTCACGGTCCCGAAAGGTGCTTGACGGCGACCTCAAGGAGCTCAAGCGGCGGGAGAGGACCGGCGCGATGGCCGTCGAATTCGAAGGCGACGCCGGCTGGCTCAACCGCGCTGGCGTCGTCGACGGCGAGAAGGTGAACGGCGCCTGGCATATTCCGCCGAACCGGATCTCCCACGACGAACTGCTCCAGGCCGCCCTGCGCGAAGGGGTGAGCCTGCGCCGCTTCGAGGTGCTGGAGCCGCGCCTGCATGAGATCTTCGTGCGCCACGCAGGGGAGGAATCGACCGAACCGGAGATGCGGCCGAAGGGAGGTGGACGGTGAGGCAGGTCTGGGTAGTGCTGCGGCGGGAGTACCTGGAGCGGGTCAGGACGAGGGGGTTCATCATCGGCACGATCGCCCTTCCGCTCTTCATGATGGGGCTGATGGGACTCAACATCTTCATCGCGGTGCAGGCCGCGGGCTCCGACCGGGAGCTGGCCCTGGCGGACTTCACGGGAAGCATCGGCGAGGAGGTGGCCGAGCGGCTCGACGGACTGGGCTACGAGATCGAGGTAGTGGGCCGGGAGGTCAGCCTGGAAGAGCTGGATCGACAGGTCATCGACGACGAACTGGAAGCCTACCTGGTGCTCGACGACCTCACGCTGTCGGAGGGAGTGTTCTCCTACCATGGCAAGGACTCGCCCGGCAGCACGCGCGTGGCCCTCTTCGAGTCCGCGGTGAACGATGTCGCGCTCGAGAGCTACCTGGCCACGATGAGCACCGGCGAGGGCCTGCGGTCGCTCATCGAAGGCGGACGGATGGAAATCGAGTCGGTAGTCGAAGGGGAAGACCCGGCGCAGGCCGAAGCGGCCCGGGTGTCGGGGATGGCCTTCGGCTTCGGAGGAGCCTTCTTTCTGTACATGGCCATGCTGCTCTACGGGGCCTTCGTGCTCCGGTCCGTACTCGACGAGAAGCGGAACCGGGTGGTGGAGGTGGTGATCTCGTCAATTACTCCGTGGCGTCTCCTGCTGGGCAAGGTACTCGGGGTGGGGTCGATGGGATTGACCCAGATGGCCATCTGGGCGGCGTGCGCGGGTATCCTGCTCCTCGTCGCGGCACCGATGATCGCGGCCCGGATCCCGAACGCAGACCTGGCGCTCGTCGCGCAGCTGCTGCCGGGGCCGGACGTCCTGCTGCTCCTCGCCGTCTTCTTCATTCTGGGCTACTTCCTCTATGCGTCGCTGTTCGCCGCGGTCGGGGCCATGTGCGCCACCGAGGAGGAGGCCGGCCAGGCCCAGTTGCCGGTGATCATGCTTCTCGTCATCCCGTTGATCCTGCAGTCGGCCACCCTCGGGGGAAACTCGATGGCGTGGATGGACTGGGTCGCCCTCTTTCCGTTCTTCAGCCCGATCATGATGTTCCCGCGGGCGCTGGAAGGAGCGGTGCCCTGGTGGATGACGGGGCTGTCGCTCGTCTTCATGGCCGCGGCCGTGATGGGCACTTCGTGGGTCGCGGGCAGGATCTACCGCGTCGGGATTCTCATGCAGGGGAAGCGGCCCACGCTGCGCGAGCTGGTCAGGTGGGTGAGAGAGGCCTGATCGGGTTCACGCGTGCCGATCGATCCAGGCGCGCAGGCGTTCAGCCTCCCCGGCGGCGGCCGGATCGAGTTCCGCCTGGTAGAGCCGGCTGCGCACGACGAACAGGTCCATCTCGTCCGGCGGCGCATCCCGCGCGAGGATCTCCCGCACCTTGCCGAGGAAGAAGCTTCCCCAGTCCGGCCTGCGCCCGTCGACGTCGTTGAAGCCGTACTCCCTGGCCAGCTCCCAGCTGGAGAACAGCCCGCCGCTCTTTCCCGCGACGTGGGGGTCGGCGGCGAGGGCCGCGATCGCCCGGCCGACGAAGCACGGCGTCTCGGACTCGGCGAAGTATTCGTCCTTCTCGATGGCCTCCCGCCAGCTGGCTTCGGTGACCGCGAAGTGGTCGAGCACCGCCTCCGAGCGCAGAAAGCCGGGGGTGACCGCCAGCGCCGTCACGTTGTGGGCGTGGAGGTCCGCGGCCATCGCGTAGGCCAGTCGCGCGACCGCGTTCTTGGCCAGGTCGTAGAAGAGGTTGCCGCGATAGCCGAAGGTGTCGCCGTCCGTGACCTCGACGATGAGCCCGGCGTTGCGTTCGACCATCAGCGGGGCGCCGTGGCGGCTGGTGATGACGTGCGTGTGGACGGCGCGCTCGAGCATTTCCTTGCCCCTGGCGATGGAGAGCCTCCAGAACGGCGTTCCCCACTCGGTCAGCGCATCGCCGCCCCAGATGTCGTTGACCAGGACATCGAGCCGGCCCGCCTCCGCGCGCACGCGGGCAAAGAGCTGCTCGACTTCGGCCTCGATCGTGTGGTCGGTGCGGACGGCGATGCCCCGGCCCCCCTCGGCCGTGACCAGCTCCGCCGTTTCCTCCAGGGTTTCCGGGCGCCCCGGCGTGGCGGGCCGACCTTGCACGCTGCGGCCCGTGCAGTAGACGGTGGCGCCCGCCTCCCCCAGCATGCGCGCGATGCCACGGCCGGCCCCGCGGGTCGCACCGGCGACGACGGCCACCTGGTCGTGGAGCGGACGCTCCGGCATGCTGCCTCCCCGGAATGCGAAGGATGAGAGCTGTTTTGTCGCTCGAAGATACAGCCCGGGTTTCCTCCCCGAGCCTCACGCGCGGAGGTCAGCCGATCGCGGGTGAGCCGTCCTCGCCCGTCCGGATCCGATAGCACTCGGCAAGGTCCAGCACGAAGATCACGCCGTCGCCGATGTTTCCCGTGCGCGCGCCCCTGATGATCGCCTCCCTGGTCCGCTCCAGGAAATTGTCGTTTACGGCGATCTCGAAGCGCACCTTCTTGCGGAGCCTCACCTCGAAGTCCGCGCCGCGGTAGGTCTCCGTGAACCCTCCCTGCTGCCCGCAGCCGAGGGCGTTGGTCACCGACATCCGGTTCACCTCCACCTCGGCCAGCGCGTCCTTCACGCTGTGCAGCCGGTCGGGCTGAACGTATGCAATCACGAGTTTCATCATGCACTCCCGTCTGGTGTGGGTGGGTCTCAGCGAGCCGTGAAGATCGTGTAGTCCGGGTAGGCCTCCATGTTGTGCTCCGCGAGGTCCAGACCCCGCCGTTCCTCCTCCGGGCTCACGCGGAGGCCGATGGTGCCTCTCAGGACGAGGAAGATGAGCGACGCGGCGGGGAAGGCGACGGCGCCGCAGGCCGCCACGCCCACCAGCTGCGTAAGGAGGCTGTGATCCGTGCTGAAGATCCCCACGGCGAGCGTCCCCCACACGCCGCACGTCAGGTGCACGGAAATCGCCCCGACGGGATCGTCCAGCTTCGCGCGGTCGAACGTCTCGACGGAGATGACGACGATCACCCCCGCGACGAGGCCGATGATGACCGCGGCCGTGACGCTCACCACGTCCGCGCCCGCGGTGACCCCCACGAGCCCGGCAAGCGCCCCGTTCAGGACCATCGAGGCGTCCGGATGCCTGTGTACCACCCAGGTCGTCGCCATTGCCCCGACGATGCCCGCGGCAGCGGCCAGCGAGGTGGTGACGAGCACGAAGGAGACCAGTCCCGGGTCGGCGCTCAGCACCGAACCTCCGTTGAAGCCGAACCAGCCCAGCCAGAGGAGGAACATCCCCATGACGGCGAGCGGCAGGTTGTGGCCGAGGATCGGCCGGATCTCGCCGTTCACGTATTTCCCGAGCCTGGGACCGAGGAAGATCACGCCCGCGAGCGCCGCCCAGCCGCCCACGGAGTGGACGATCGTCGAACCGGCGAAATCGTAGAACCCCAGCGCGTCCAGCCAGCCCCCGCCCCACTTCCACGACCCGACAACGGGATAGACGAACATGACGTAGATCGTCGCGAAGAGGAGGAACGAACCGAGCTTTACCCGCTCGGCCACCGCACCCGACACGATCGTCGCGGCCGTGGCGGCGAACATCGCCTGGAAGAGGAAGTCCGTCCAGTAGGTGTAGCCCGGGTTGTACTCGGCCGTCACCCCGGCGGCATCCGTGCCGATGCCCATCCCGGTGAAGCCGAGGAACCCGCCGAGCGCGAACTCGTCCGGATACATCAGGTTGAACCCCACCAGAGTGTAGGTGAGGAGCCCGATGGCGATGATCCCCATGTTCTTGAAGAGGATGTTCACCGTGTTCTTCGACTGGGTCAGCCCGGCCTCGAGGGTGGCGAACCCCAGATGCATGACGAAGACGAGAAACGTCGCCACCATCATCCAGGTGTTGTTGACCGCGAAGACCGCGTCGGCCGCCGACGGGGTCTGCGCGGCGGCCGCATCGGGAATGGCGGCAAGAAGCGCGACGGACGGCGCAAGCGTCATGAGGAACCGCATGGTTCACCTCCCGGGGAATTCGGTCCAGCGTGGGCGTGGGCGCGCGGATTCGTCCGCGGGGTGCCTGGTCCGCGACCGGTACGGAGCGGTGCATGGGCAAGCGGCGTGCCGGGGGAAGCGCAAGGTGTCCAAACTGTTGCCGCGTCCGGTCTTGCAGTACAGGCCACAGGTGGATTGAGGCACCGCCCGACGGAGCGTGTCCTACATTTCGGTAGGATCGAGGGAGGACCTACAGGATTGTAGGCCCTATGGGGTCACCTTCCGGCGAGGCCGTGCTTGGCGACGCGGAGCCCCATCACACGCTCGGTGACGCCGAGCTGGCGCGCTGCCGCGGCGCGATTTCCGCGGCTCACCTTGAGGGCGTCGATGATCAGCTCCTTCTCGAGCGCATCCAGCTGGATCTTGAGCGGACCCGAACGCTTGCCCCCCGGGGTGGCCATCTGGAGGCTGGGTGGAAGGAGCCGGGCGTGGATCACGTCGCCGTCGGCAAGAAGCACGGCTCGCTCGATGGCGTTCTCGAGCTCCCGCACGTTCCCCGGCCAGTGGTACGCCATCAGGAGATCGATGGCGGGGGTGGAGAGACGGACGATCGAGCGCCCGTGCCGCCTGTTGTATATCTCGACGAAGTGGTCCGCGAGCAGGATGATGTCGGTCCGGCGGTCGCGCAGCGGCGGCACGTGGATCGGGAAGACGTTCAGCCGATAGTAGAGGTCCGTCCGGAAGCGGCCGTCCTCGATGTCCGCCTCGAGATCCCGGTTCGTTGCGGCGACGACCCGCACATCGGTCTTGAGCATCCTGTTGCCGCCGACCCGCTCGAACTCCCGCTCCTGCAGCACGCGAAGGAGCCGGATCTGCACGGAAGGGGGAAGATCCCCGATCTCGTCGAGGAAGATCGTCCCTCCCGAGGCCCGCTCGAAGCGGCCCGCCCGCTGTTGCAGCGCGCCCGTGAACGCGCCTTGCTCGTGGCCGAAAAGCTCGCTTTCGACGAGCCCCTCCGGGAGCGCCGCGCAGTTGACGCGGACGAAAGGGCCCTCGGACCGCCGGCTCCCGTAGTGCACGGCCTGGGCGATCAGCTCCTTCCCGGTACCGCTCTCTCCGCGGATCAGCACGGTGGCGTCGCTCCCCGCGACCTGGCCGATCATCTCGAACACAGGGGCCATCTCCCGCGAGTTGCCGACGATATTGTCGGGCCGGTACCGGTCGGCCAGCTCGCGCTGAAGGCGCCGGTTCTCGGCAACCAGCGCCTTTTCCTCCTCCGCGAACTGCCGGAGACGCACGGCGTGGGCGATGAGCGACGCCAGCACCGAGAGGACCTGGATGTCCTCGTCGAAGGAGTCCGCCTCCCCGCAGGGGCGTTCGGCGCTCAGTGCTCCGATCGTCTCGTTGCCCTGCCGCACGGGGACGCAGACGAAGCCGGTCTCGCTGCGCTCCTCCAGCGGGCGGGCCCGGCTGAGAAAGCGCGGTTCGGTGGCAACGGACGGGATGACGACGGGGACGCCCGTCTCGACGACGCGTCCGGTGATGCCCTCGCCGAGCCTGTACCGGGCTCGCTCGCGCTGATCGTCCGTCAGGCCCACCGCCTCGTGCAGAAGGATTTCGGACGTCCGGCGGTTGAGGACGGTGAGCGTCGCGCACTCGAGCTCCATGTGCCGCGAGAGAGCTCCGAGGATGGGCCGCACCGACGAGCCCAGGTCGGGCGTCCCGTCCAGGATCGTGCTGACCTCGCGCAGGAGCGCGAGGGGGTGCGACGCGGGCGTCACCGTCCCGGCGGCCCCGGCGGCGCGGGCGGCGCTCCGAGCACGAAGTCTCTCCGGTAGTAGCGCGTGCCGCGCTTGACCGTGAGTTCGACCGAGCGCAGGCTCTCCGGTCCGGCCAGCGGGTCATCCCGCAGGAAGACGATGTTGGCGTGTTTGCCGGGTTCGATCGTGCCGATCGAGTCCTCGAGCCCCAGCGCGACCGCGCCGTGATGGCTGGCCGCCTCCAGCACATCCAGCATCGGCATGCCCACGTCGTCGTGCAGGTGCCGGATTTCGTCGAACAGGGCCGGGAAGTCGGAGGCCGGCGGCGTCATGCCGTCGGTCCCGGTCGCGACCATGACCCCCGCTTGCCACGCCCGGCGGGTGAGCGCGACCGCGTCGGCCGTCTCGCACTGCGCACGCACGCCGCGTCGGCGCCGGTCGATGGGTGGGCGGCGGGGCCCCGGCCGTGCCCCCGTGCTGTCCGCTGTTTCACCGGGCGGAGGAACGTTGACCGTGTCGATCGCGGCCATGCGCCTCAGTCCGACCTGGACGACGACCCGGATGGTCGCGTCCAGCACCGTGCCGTTCCGCCTCATGAGCGCGAACACCGAATCGACCGCCGGGTGGTTCAGGTCGACGTCGACGAACCCTGTGCGCCGTCCCTCCTGCCCCTCCCGGAAGACGTCCTCGGGGATCGCCGCGCTGCCGACGCTGCACACGTGGGACATCGAGCGCACGCCCGTCCCGGCCACCTCGAGCGCCCGCGCCGGCCCCACATGCGTATGCGACCACACGGGGATCCCCTGCCTGCCGGCTTCGGCGGCTATGGCGGCGAGCAGTTCTCCGTCGATCGCCGCATACGTCTTGATGCCGGTGGCCCAGGTGCCCCGCGCCAGCGCCACGGCCTGCGCCAGATCCGTGTCCCCCGTAACGGCCTGCATCCACGACACCTCGCCGGGCGACTCGCCCGCAGCAGACGAGACCGTGCGCGGGTCGGTAAAGAAATCCGGTCCCGCCACCAGCGCCGAGAAGTGCAGGTCGGGCGCGTCGATCTCCTTGACCAGGGAGGCGCGCTGCAGGTCCATGAGGGAGCGCACGTCGCCCGCCATGTCCCGCGCCGTCGTGATCCCCGCGTACAGCTGCCGGTTGAGGATGAACTCGGCCCGCGCGCGGTTGGCCACCGTGGCCACGTGGGTATGCGACTCGACGAGACCGGGGATGGCGAACCAGCCGCTCGCATCGATCACCTCGGCGCCCTCGCGCTCCTCTTCGCCCAGCTCCGCGGCCGGGACGACGGCGGTGATCCCTTCGCCTTCCACGACGATGGCCATGCCGGTCCTGGCCGAGGCTCCGGTGCCGTCGATCACGGTCGTCCCGTCGAAGATGGTTCTGGCCGAGGCGGAGTCCTGCTCCGGCGGGCCGCCCTGCGCTTCGAGCGTTCCCGGCAGCGTCGGCGTCAGCCCCGTCGCGAGCGCGGCGACGATGGCGAGTCGGTACGCCGACCCGGGTTCGGGCTTCATGGCTTTCTCCGGCAGGACAGCTGTGTCAGGAATCTTTCGGGCGACTCGACAACAGAAGTATTATGCCCACCGGATGAAAAGCGATCCCCCGTCGACAAGTGGGGTTGTCATGGAAAGACGCGATTTCGTGAAATCGTCGGCCGCGGCGCTTGGGGCCCTGCCCGCCCTGGCGACGACGCTTCCCGCGCGTGGCGGGCCCTTCCGCGCGCGCACCGAACCGTCCCCAGGGGACCGCGCAGGGACGCCGGGGACCTCTCCGCAGGCCACCGGCACGGCCCTCATCTACGACCCGCGCTACCTCGACCACGTCCTCATTCGGCCGAACGGCACCCGGCCTCCCGAGGTCCCGGAGCGGCTGGTGCGCATGCGCGCCGAACTGGAGGCGCGCGGGCTCACCGAGGCGACCGTGCCCATCGCGCCCACCGTCGATCCCCTGCTCCGCATCCGCGCCCACCACACCGGCGAGCACGTGGACGCGGTGCGCGAAATGGGGCTGAGCGCAACCGTGGCCGAACTCGCGGTGTCCGGCGCCCTGACCGGCGTGGACGCGGTCGCCGAGGGCCGGGTGCGCAACGTCTTCTGCGCGATCCGGCCCCCGGGGCACCACGCCAACAACACAGGCGCCGAAGAGGGCTTCTGCTACTACAGCAACGCGGCCATCGCCGCAAAGTACGCCCAGGAGATCCACGGCCATGAGAAAGTCCTGGTGATCGACTGGGACTACCACCACGGCAACGCCACCCAGAACGCCTTTTACAACGACCCCTCGGTGCTCTTCTTCTCCTCCCACGACTGGGCCGCGTATCCCGGGACCGGCGATCCGTCGCTCACCGGCGAGGGCGAAGGCACGGGTCTGAACATCAACGTGCACCTGGACTGCGGGTCCGGCGACGCAGACATGCTCCGCTACTGGGACAACGCCCTGTCACCGGCGGTGGCCGCCTTCGACCCCGATTTCGTGATCGTCTCCGCCGGCTTCGACAGCCGCCGCGACGACCTGCTCGGCTGTTTCGAGCTCACCGACGACGCCTTCCGGCGCATGACCCGCATGGCGATGGACTACGCCGACAGCTGCTGCGAGGGACGACTGGTGTCGCTGCTGGAGGGCGGGTACAACCTGGACGGGACGGCGCTCGCCGCGGCCGCGCACGTGGAGACGCTGCTGGGTTAGGCGGATGTTCGACTGGCTTCGCCGGAGTGCTGGCGACAGCCAGCCCCGCCCTACACCATCCGAGCGAGCACTCCCAGCAGGCGATCCACGTCCTCGCGGTTGTTGAACATCGCGACCGCTGCGCGAAGCAGCCGCCCCTCTTCCTGGAAGGTGACGGCGATGCCCTCGTCGGCGAGCGCCTTCGCCAGAGGCTCGTGATCGAGGCCGTGATGGAAGCTCACGATGGGTGACGGGTTGCGCGGCGGGGTGAACAACCGCATGCCGAGCGCCTCCGCCCCCGCGCGCAGTTCGCCGGCCAACGCATGGGTGTGCCCGGCGATACGATCCAGCCCCACATGGGCGAGGAAGTCGAGGGCGGCGCCCATGGCGGCCACCGGGCCGTTGGCCAGGCTCCCGTACTCGAACCTGGCGGCGCTAGTTCTCAGCCGGTACCGGTGCCCGGGCAGGGTCTCGGCCACCTGCCGGTGCCCGTAGCGGTCGGGCGCCATCCACGCCAGGTGCTCGCGGCGGACGAAGAATGGCGCGCAGCCGAAGTCCGCGTGCAGCCACTTGTAGCCGTTCGCCCCCGCAAAGTCGACGCCCTCGTCGCGCAGGTTCACGGGGAAGGTGCCCAGCGCCTGAACCGCGTCGGCGTACAGGTAGGCCTCGTGCGCGTGCGCAAGCTCGGCGAGCGCGCGCAGATCGTGGCGGAAGCCGTTCCGGTTGGAGACCCACGCCACGCTGATGAGCCGGGTGCGCGCGTCCGTGCGGTGCTCGAAGTCCTCGGTGGTCACCACGCCGTCCCGCGACGGCACCACCCGCAGTTCGACCCCCATCCGCCGTTCCAGTTGCCGGTGGAGCACGTACGTCGAGACGAAATGCAGTTCATCGACGACGATGTTGTCTCCCTCGCGCCAGTCCAGCGCGCTCGCGACGATATTCTCCGCGTCGGTCGTGGAGTAGAGGAGGGCGATCTCGTCCTCGTCGGCCCCGAACAGTCCGGCGAACCCGGCGACGGCCCGCTGCCGCGGGGAGGGGCCGGAGCCACCGCCCTGCCGGCGCATCTTGCCGTCCGCGTACGCGTACAGGGCATCGCGCACGGGGACCGGGATGGGCCCGACGGAGGCCGTGTTGAGGTACGCGAGCTCCTCGGTCACGGGGAAGCTGGGGCGGACGCCGAGCGGGTCGTCGAGGGAGGATGTCGCGGGCGTGTCGTCGGGAGACGCGGTGCCGGATGCGGACTCGGACCCTTCGGCGATGCGGGCCGCCAGCCCTCCGGCGGGAAGCGCGGCCAGACCGGCGGCCGCGGTGGTGCGGATGAAGTTGCGGCGGTCGAGCGGCTTCATGCGGCTCCTCCCCTGAAGCGGTCGCCCGCGTCGTTCGGGCGATGGCCGGCCGCGACCCGCGGAATCGGGCGCGGACAGGCTAATCCTATGGTGGGGAGGAAGCGGCGGCCAGCCGCAGGGGAAGGGTCCGGCACGTGTTGCCGGGGATAGTGCGGCCTACTTGGTCACGAACATCTTGATGACGTTCGAGCGACCGTTGACCTCCAGCACCAGGAGATAGATCCCGGACGCAACCTGGTTGCCCTGGAGGTCGCGCCCGTCCCAGTAGGCTTCGTAGTCGCCGGGCATCTCGTACTCCATGTCGGACACGGGGAAGCCGTCGCTGCCCGGATTTTGCAGGGCGGTGGGGGAAGCGACCAGCTGCTGGAGTACGTTGTAGATGCGAATCGACACGACGACCGGATCCCCGCCGGAAAACAACTCCTCACCCAGCGAGAAGGGGATGCGGGTCTCCGGATTGAACGGATTCGGATAGTTCTGACGCAACTCGAATCCGGCACTTTGCTGCCGCCCCCGTTCACCCGTTTCCTGGGCCGAGGTAGGGTCCAGACCCGCGAGCGGGATGAGGAGGAGGCCTGTCAAGACGCGTAGAAAGCGTCTCATATCAACCCTCCGCACAGTTTTTTCTGTGCAGTAGCTTAGGAACGATAGCCCTCCCAGGCATCCTGGAAAACCTGATTCTGCACCACCACGGCATGGTACGAGGCGCCTGCCCTCTCTGTCAACATCGGGGGGCGCCAGCGTGAGGTGCCTTGCTGCCTCAATAGGACACCACGCAAGCCCGAAACGTTCACCTCCAGGGTCAGCCCGGGCTACGCGTCGCTCACCGGGGCGGGACCGGGCGGGCGGGCACGTCCCGCCCGCTGCCGCGCCGAACCGTGATCCCGCGCCGGTCGAAGCAGGCGAGCAGCGGGAGCAGGTGCCGGCGGGTGACGGGCAGAACCTCGCGGAAGTCCGCGGGACCGAGGCCGGATCGGCCGCCGAGCCGCTCCTGAACCGCGCGCGCGCCCCGCTTGACGGCATCCGCGTCGGCGAAGAAGTCGTCGTTCAGCACGACGATGTCGCCGGCCTGTTCCAGCAGTTTGAGAATGGGCCAGAGGTCGGGATGGTCGCGCAGCCCGGCGGGCAGGTCGCGGATGGAGGGCGGGGAGAGGCGCGCCGCTCGGTACTGCTCCGCAAGGCCGGACCGGACGTCCTCCTGTTCCGCGGTGAGAGTGGGCTCGAAGCCGGGTTCACGCACCAGTTCGCGGCGGACTTCCAGTTCGCCGTGCTCCGCCAGGTGCGCAAGCAGGGCATCGGCCAGCTCCGGTCCGGCGCCGCTGGGCAAGGCCTCGCGCGCCTCGGCCAGAGGCAGGCCGGGCCGGAGCGGTTGGGCCTGGTGGTAGCCGGCCACCCGGCGCTGGAGCAGACGGCGGCCCTCGCCGGCCACGGTCCCGGAATAGAGCGCCCGTCCGGTCCCGAACCCCGTGTCGTGGTCGCGGGGAGCGAGGGTTCCCGGGGGATCACCGGTCCTGATGGGGAGCTCGGCCCGCGGGATGCCCGCCCACCCCGCCAGGTCGAGCGCCGCGCGGCGGCGGAGGGCCGGAGCCGGCCCGAGGAGCGCCTCCAGCAGTTCGCGCTCGCTGCCCCGCAGCCGCGTCCGCGGCGGTGGTGAAGGTTCGGCCACCATCCCGCCTCCGATCGTGGTCATCGGCGAGTAGGAGCGCAGGACCACGTGGTCGCGGGCGCGCGCCACCAGGGGCGCCTCCAGCCGGAGTTGCGCCCAGGCCGACTCCCCCGCCTCCATCCCGTCGCGGTCCAGCAGGAAGACCCGGGCCATCACCTCCGACGTCCCCAGGTGCACCCGCACCCGCTGGCCGCGCTCGATACCCCAGGCGGTGTCGGGGAGCAGCTCGATGCGCGCGGTGATGCGGTCGGCGGCCACCCAGGGATCGTCGCCGACGACCACCTGCCCCCGACCCACCGCCTCCCTGCCGACGCGGCCGCCGGCGAGGGCGACCGCAGTGCGCTCCCCCGCGCGGGCCGTCTTCACCGAGCGCCCGTGCACCTGCAAGCCGCGCACGCGCGCTTCCACCCCGCCCGGCTCGAGCCGCACCCGCTGGTCGAGGGAAAGCAACCCCGACCAGAGCGTGCCCGTCACCACGGTTCCGGTGCCCCGAACCGTGAACACCCGGTCCACCGGCAGGCGCACGATGTCCGCGTCCAGGCGGGCGCGCGCGCTCCCTCCCTCGCGCGCGAGGGCCGCCCGCAGCTCGTCCAGGCCGGCCCCGGTCACCGCGGAGGTGGGTACGATGGGCGCATCCGCGTAGGGCGTGTCGGCGAGCAGGTCGCGGACGTCGTCCAGCGCGAGCTCCAGCCACTCCTCCTCCACGAGGTCGATGCGGCTGAGCGCCACCACCAGCGCCTCCACCCCGAGCAGGCGCACGATGGCCAGGTGCTCGCGCGTCTGCGGCATGGTGGCCTCGTCCGCGGCCACGACCAGCAGCACGAGGTCCATCCCGGTCGCGCCCGCCAGCATGTTGCGGATGAACGACTCGTGACCCGGGACGTCGACCACCCCGAAGGCCAGGTCGTCGCTCACCGGGAGCTCGGCGAACCCGAGATCGATGGTGATGCCGCGCCGCTTCTCCTCGGCGAGCCGGTCGGTGTCCACGCCGGTGAGGGCCTGCACGAGGGCGGTCTTGCCGTGGTCGATGTGCCCGGCCGTGCCGAGGATCAGCCGCCGCATGCGCCCTCCCGCGCGCGACGAGCCCCGGCCGGGCCGCAACCGCCGGGGTGGCGCGGCCGGCCGCGCCACACGGGTTCAGACGGCTTCCCCAACGACGCTCTCGAGAAAGGGAAAGGACGGCAGCGGACGGGATCCGGAAACATGATGATGCACGTAGTTGCGGAGCACCTTCAGATGCGTGGTGACGCGGTCGAGTCCATCGACGGGCTCTCCCAGCAGCAACGTTGCCAGCTGTTCCCGCGCGCGCGGCCCGATGCGGGGCGCCCCGGACGTCGAACCGGGACAGCGCGGACAGCGCACCCCTCCCGCCGCATAGTCCAGGCGGCCCACGGCGTTGTCGTCCAGCTCGTCGCCGCACTCCACGCACACGCCGAGTTCGGGAGCGTACCCCATCAATGAAACCAGTGCCCAGGCACTGGACAGAATGAGGACCGCGATCATCTCCGGGGGAGCCCCCGCCATGCGTTCCAGCGACGCGTCGAGTCCGGCGAACAGGGCTGCGCTCGGTTCCTCGCCCGCATGGTGCAGCACCAGGTCCGCGAGCAGCGACGCGCCCGCAAAACGCTGGATGTCTTCGGCCAGGGCCCGGTGCGCGCGCATGACCGAGAACTCCCGATAGTTCTGGAGATCCCGGTTGCTGCGGTAGTAGAGCACGAGCACCCCCGAGGAGAAGATCTCGGGAGGGGTTCCGCGCCTGCGCACGCCTCGCGCCATCACGCTCACCAGGCCTCGCTCGCGGGTGAAGAAACGGAGGATGAGGCTGGTTTCGCTGAACGGGTGCGACTTCAGCAGGATGGCGCGCGTGGAGAGGAGCGACATCCTCTAGATCCTTCGGTCATCGGAAAGCTCGATGCGGGCCAGCAGCCGCTCGCGCCTGCGGCGATAGGCCTTGCGGGCCTTGGTGCCCACCTTTCCCTCGCGCGCATATGCTTCGTCCATGACGGCCACCTCGCGAAGCAGCCGGCGCCGTTCGTCGGCGACGGAGGCCGTCGCCCGGGCGGGATCGCGATACACCGCGTACAGCCCGAGCCATGCGAGGATGACGGTCAGGATCACCCCCATCCATTCCAGCGGAAGCCCCGCGGGTTCCTCCGCCATGAGCAGACCCACCGCGTCGTCGACGATGTCGCCGGCGGCGTAGCGGCGATAGGTCACGCCCTCCTCCACCTCGATCGGCGGGAGCGGCTGGAGCCCGGTGACGGCGGTCGGCGGAGAAGGTTCGAGGACCAGCAGTTCCATCGTCTCGGTGAGTCCCGGAAGCGGCGCGACGAACTGGTGGCCCGGAACCGTGTAGCGGACGGCGTACAGTCGCTCGCCGGGCGGCACCGGAGCCGTAATGGACATGCGTCCGTCGGCGAAGCGCACCGCGTCCTCCGCAAGGTCGCTTTCGCCGACCTCGAAGTCCTGCGCTCCCCCCAGCAGCGGATACGACCACACCGGCTCGGCGTTCGCCGGAATCAGCGTCCGGAAGCCGTCGTTGCGGATCTGGATGAGGTCGACCACGCTCCACCCGGTGCCCATGTCCTGCAGGAAGACGTTGCGCACCGAGACCGGGAGGTTCGCGCCCCCCGGCGGGGCGGGTTCGGTCTCGTACACCCGGATGACGTAGGTGCTGTCGAGCTGGATCCGGCTGTTTACGGGGATGCCGAAGTAGAGGATGTCCTCGAAGAGGGTCGAGGCGAAGAAGACGGTTCCCGATTCCGGGTCCGGGACGGCGGGGAGGTCGAAGGCGAAGGATCCGTCCTCCGCGACCAGGACCGAGTCGATCTCGCTCCCGCCCCCGAGCACCACCTCGTGCAGCGTGACCATGGCGCGTCCGACTCCGGCATCGCCCAGCGTGACCCTGCCCCGGAGCGTCGCGGTCGCTGGCTCGCTGGTCCCGGCGCCGGCCGTGTCCACCTCCTGGGGCGACGGATTCAGGCCCGCAGAGGCGCGTCCGGCACCGGCCGCGGCGGCGGCCGCATTGGCCGGGCTGGCTCCGAAGCCGGGTACGGAAAGGAGCGCGGCCAGCAGAAGCGCCCGGGGGTCAGGGCGTAAAGCGACCAAAATCCTCGGGATGCAGTTTGCGCAGGTGTTCCTTCAGCTCTTCGGCGTCCATCCCCGGCGGAGACTCCTCCTCACCCTCGCCCGAAGCCGCCTCCTCCTCGTCGGTCACCTCGATCGAGGTCTTGTGGAGGAGGTCCTCCTGCGCGAAGATGCGCGCCTCGGTCCTGAGCGCGACCGCGATCGAGTCCGAGGGCCTCGCGTCGATGGAGACGACGTCGCCGTCCCTCTGCACGATCAGCTCGGCGTAGAAGGTGTTGTCGAGGACGCGGGTGATGAGCACCCGCTCGAGGGTGCCGCCGAGCCCGCCGATCACCGAGACGATGAGGTCGTGCGTGAGCGGCCGGCTGAACTTCATGCTGGCCAGTTCCATGGCGATCGAGCTGGCCTCGCCCGGACCGATCCAGATCGGGAGAACCCGTTCGCCCTCGACCTCCCGGAGGATGACGACGGGCGTGTTGGATGAGGGGTCAAGCCCCAGGCTCTGTACCCTGACCTCGACCAACGGTCCTCCTCGCGGGACGCTACCCCGCCGGCCGTCGCGGACGACCGCAGCAGTGATTCGCTCGCGCTCTCAGTAGCGGTAGTGGTCGGGCTTGTACGGGCCTCCGACCGGCACGTCGATGTAGTCGGCCTGGTCGGGGGTGAGCGTCGTCAGCCGCGCTCCGAGTTTGTCCAGGTGCAGACGCGCAACCCTTTCGTCCAGGATCTTGGGAAGGGTGTAGACGCGTTTCGCGTACTCGTCGGTCTCGCGCTTTTGCCAGAGCTCGATCTGCGCAATGCACTGGTTGGTGAAGCTCGTGCTCATCACGAAGCTCGGGTGGCCCGTCGCGCAGCCGAGATTGACCAGCCGGCCGCGTGCGAGAAGCACGATGCTTCTGCCGTCCGGCCAGGTGATCTTGTCGACCTGCGGCTTGATCTCGGTCCACTCCAGGTCCGCCAGCCCGGCGACTTCGATCTCGGAGTCGAAATGGCCGATGTTGCAGACGATGGCCCCGTCCTTCATGCGATCCATGTGCTCGCGGGTGATGACGGAGACGTTGCCCGTGGCCGTGACGAAGATGTCGCCGAAGGCACACGCCTCGTCCATGGTCACCACCTGATGGCCCTCCATGGCGGCCTGCAGCGCATTGATGGGGTCGATCTCGGTGACGTAGATGGTTGCGCCGAGCCCGGCAAAGGCCTGCACACAGCCCTTGCCGACGTCGCCGTAGCCCAGCACGACGCACTTCTTGCCCGCCACCATGATGTCGGTGGCGCGCTTGATGCCGTCGACCAGCGACTCACGGCACCCGTACAGATTGTCGAACTTGGACTTCGTGACCGAGTCGTTGACGTTGATGGCGGGGAAGAGCAGGCTGCCCTCCTCCGCCATGCGGTAGAGGCGGTGCACGCCGGTGGTGGTCTCCTCGCTCACGCCGCGCACATCGGCCGCGAGCGACCTCCAGAAGTGCGGATCCTCCGCCAGCACCCGGTCGAGCAGCCGGCCGATCTCCTCCTCTTCCTCGGAGGCGCCCGGAGCGCGCGCGACTCCGGCTTCCGCCTGCAGCTCGCGTTCGACCCCCTGGTGGATCAGGAGCGTGGCGTCTCCGCCGTCGTCGACGATCAGGTCGGGGCCGCCCCCCGCGTGCGCGAGGGCCATCCAGGTGCACCACCAGTACTCCTCCAGCGTCTCTCCCTTCCAGGCGAAGACGGGCACGCCCGCGTCGGCCATGGCGGCTGCGGCGTGGTCCTGGGTGGAAAAGATGTTGCAGGACGCCCAGCGCACCTCCGCGCCGAGTTCCAGGAGGGTTTCGATGAGCACGGCGGTCTGGATGGTCATGTGCAGGGAGCCCGAGATGCGGGCGCCCGCGAGGGGCTTCTCGCCGGCATATTCCTCGCGAAGCGCCATGAGCCCCGGCATCTCTCCGCGGGCGAGTTCAATCTCCTGCCGGCCCCATTCGGCCAGACCCAGGTCCCTGACCTTGAAGGGTGGCCGCGCGACGGCCGGCCGAGCCGGTCGGGTCTTGGCAAGCGTAGACATTCTCTGCTGGATAGGCTTCCCGAAGAGTCGGAATATGGGGTGATTTGCGCGCGGCACGTGGCATGTCGCGCGCCCTGAAGCCTGGCGGTCGGTGGACGAATCCGCGCGAGCACCGGGAGCCGCCGGGCGCCCCGCCCGAGTCCACCGGCTGCTAGACCCCCGCTTGCGGATGAAGTTCCGGCCGCCAGGCGATGAGCGGCGCCGGCCCGGCCCGGCTACATCCCCAGTGTCTGCCTCAGCTCCTCGACCTGGTCGGTCTTCTCCCAGCGAAACAGCTCGACCGCGGATCCGTCCTTCCACCGCAGGCATTCGGGTCTGCGGCCGAAATGGCCGTAGACGGCGGTGGGGGTGAAGACCGGGCGGCGGAGGCCCAGGCGGTCGATGATGGCGGCGGGGCGGAAGTCGAACACCTCCTGCACGGCGGCCGCGATGCACTGGTCCGTCCCGCAGGCGGCGGTGCCGAAGGTCTCGACCGCCACCGAGACCGGCCGCGCCCTGCCGATGGCGTAGGCGAGCTGGATCTCGCAGCGGCGCGCGATCCCGGCGGCGACCACGTTCCTGGCCGCCCAGCGCGCGGCGTAGGCGCCGGAGCGGTCGACCTTGGTGGAGTCCTTGCCGCTGAACGCGCCGCCTCCGTGGCGGGCGGCGCCCCCGTAGGTGTCGACGATGACCTTGCGGCCGGTGAGCCCCACGTCCCCGTAGGGGCCGCCGATCACGAACCTGTCGGAGGGGTTGATATGGCGGATGCACCCCTCCCACTCGAAACGGGACGCGGAAAACACCGGGGCGATGACCTCCTCGGTGATTCCCTCCCGGATCTCCCGGTCGGTGGCGGCATCGTCGTGCTGGGCGCTGACCACGACGGTGTGGACGCGCACGGGACGGTCGCCGTCGTACTCCATGGTCACCTGGGTCTTGCCGTCCGGCCGCAGCCACGGCAGCGACCCCGACTCCCGCACGGAGGTGAGGCGGTGGGCGAGCTGGTGGGCCAACAGGATGGGCGCCGGCATCAGCTCGTCGGTCTCGTCGGTGGCGTAGCCGAACATGAGTCCCTGGTCGCCCGCGCCGCCCTCGTCCACGGCAGCTCCGATATCCGGCGACTGCGGGTCGATCCTGGACTCCACCTGGCAGTTGCGGCCGTCGATGCCGTACTCGTGGCGGGTGTAGCCGGCGGCGAGGATGGTCTCGCGGACGACCTGCGTGTAGTCGAGGCCGGCGGCCGCGGTCGTGATCTCGCCCGCGACCAGGGCGAAATCGGTCGAGACCAGGGTTTCGCACGCCACCCGGGCGCGTGGATCCAGCGCCAGGATGTGGTCGAGGATGGCGTCGGAGATCTGGTCCGCAAGCTTGTCCGGGTGTCCTCCGGTCACCGACTCGGAGGTGAAGAGTCTCGCGCTCACCGGCCGGCCCAGTGGTCAACCTGCTGGGTACGGCCGCGGCGCAGAATCTTGCTCAGGCGATCGGCCACCTGGTCGAGCGCGGTCAGGAAGTCGCGCGCCTCCCCGCGGGCCACGACCGGATCGTGGCCACTGAGAGAAAGAACGGCTTCCACGCGATGCACGTGGCGCTCGATCCGGAACACGACTTCCGCGGAGATCAGGCGCGGCTCGAAACGGACCAGCTTCCCGATCTTCTGGTTGGCCCGTTTGACCACGTTATCCGGCACTTCGCAGCGGCGAGCGACGGTCTTCACGTTCATGTTCTCTTCCACGCCGGTTCCCGTTGGTTTGGTTTCGGCCCCGTCGAAGGTAGAAAGGACGGGGGCACAGGTCTACGGGCCGGGCCGGTCAGCGGTCATCCGGGACGGTGCGCGCCCTGAGCACCGCGTCCAGGACCCCGTTAACGAACCGGTCCGAATGCTCGCTGCCGTAGCGTTGAGCCAGCCGGACGGCTTCCTGGATCGCGACCGCGGGCGGCACGCCGTCCACGAAGAGCATCTCGGTGACCGACAGGAACAGGATGCAGCGGTCCACCCGGGCCAGCCGCTCGATCCGCCAGTTGTCGAGCGCCTCGGTAATCGCATCGCGCACCTCCCCGTCGTGCTCGGCGAACCCGCGCACCACCCGCACCAGGTGAGGCTGGCACCCGGGCGCCACCCGCCGGTTGGCCAGCGTGGTCGCGAGGGCATCCAGGACCGAATCGCTGTCCGCCGACTCCCATCGATAGAGCACCTGGAGCGCCCACGCCCGCGCGCGGGTGCGGTTGCGGCGGGATCGCTGGTCGAACGCCATGGCGACCTCAGGCGAGCCTTTCGAACAGCAGCGCCATCTCGACCGCGGCCGACGCCACCTCTCCGCCCTTGTCCATTCCCTTCGGATCGGCGCGGCGCCCGGCCTGCTCGCGGGTGTCGGTGGTGAGCACGCCGAACACGACGGGGATCGACGAAGTGCGCGCGACCTCGCCCAGCCCGTACGCCGCCTCTCCCGCCACGTAGTCGAAGTGCGGGGTCTCGCCGCGAATGACGCACCCCAGTGCGATGATGCCGTGATGCGCCCCGCCCCGGACCAGACGGGCCGCGGCCTGCGGAAGCTCCCAAGCGCCCGGGACGCGGTAGACATCGATGTGTGCCGGCGCTACACCATGATCAGCCAGGCGGGCCAGGGCCCCGGAGAGCAGACTGTCGGTGATCTCCGGGTTGAAGCGGGCCGCGACGAGGGCAAACCGCATTCCCGATCCGTCGAGCGACGCGCTGAAGGTGTTGGAGCCGGTCATCTGCTCTAGATCAAATGGCCGAGCTTGGCGCGCTTGGTGTCGAGGTACCGCTCGTTGAAGTCCGACGGCTCGATCTGGAGCGGCACTCTGCCGGTCACCCGCAACCCGTATCCCTCCAGGCCGACGATCTTGCGGGGATTGTTGGTCAGCAGGCGGATGGAGCTGAGACCCAGGTCGAGCAGGATCTGCGCGCCGATGCCGTAGTCGCGCAGGTCGGGCTCGAACCCGAGGGCGTGATTGGCCTCGACGGTGTCCTGTCCGTCGTCCTGAAGCTGATAGGCCTTCAGCTTGTTGTGCAGGCCGATCCCCCTGCCCTCCTGCTTCAGATAGACGATGGCGCCGTGGCCTTCCTCCTGCACCTGGCGCATCGCGGCGCGCAGCTGCTGGCCGCAGTCGCAGCGTACCGAGCCGAAGACATCTCCGGTCAGGCATTCGGAGTGCATGCGCACCAGCACGTCCGCCCGCCCGTCGATCTCTCCCTTCACCAGCGCCACATGCTCGCGCTCGTCCAGCGGGCTGCGGTAGCCGATGACGTCGAATTGGCCGACGGCGGTGGGAAGACGGGCGGTGGCGACCCGTTCCACCAGCCGCTCCTTGGCCAGCCGGTAGGCCACCAGCTCCGCCACCGTGATGAAGAGCAGTTCGTGCTTCCGGGCGAACCGCTCCAGCTGGGGCCGGCGCGCCATGGAGCCGTCCTGGCTGAGGATCTCGCAGATGACGCCGGCGGGCTCGAACCCGGCGAGCCGGGCCAGGTCCACGGAGGCCTCGGTCTGCCCCACCCGGCGCAGTACCCCGCCGGGGACGGCGCGCAACGGAAAGATGTGGCCGGGGCGGCGCAGGTCGCCCGGGCGGCTCGCCGGGTCGATCAGCACTTCGATGGTCCTGGCGCGGTCGAAGGCGCTGATGCCGGTGGTGACCCCGTACTTGCGGTGCGCGTCCACCGAGACCGTGAAGGCGGTGCCCTGCGGATCGGTGTTGTCCTCGGTCATGGGCGGCAGACCGAGTTCGCCGGCGCGCTCGCGCGTCAGGGCCACGCAGATCAGGCCGCGGGCGTGCTTGGTCATGAAGTTGACGACTTCGGGCGTGGCGGCGGCGGCCGCGCACACCAGGTCGCCCTCGTTCTCCCGGTCCTCGTCGTCGGCGACGATGACCATCCTGCCTTCGCGAATGTCGTGGATGGCAGCTTCCACGCGGGAGTGCGGCACGGGGCTCAGCCTTGCGGAGAATCCGGGGTGTGGACTGACAGGAGCTTACCCACGTACTTCCCGATCAGGTCCCCCTCGACGTTGACCGCCGCCTCCGGGGCGAGGGCGGCCAGGTTGGTGTGCTCCCAGGTGAAGGGCACGATCGCCGTGCGCACCAGGTCGCGACCAGGCAGCTCGCTGACGGTGAGGCTCACGCCGTTGAGGGTTATGGAGCCGTGCAGGATGGTGGCGCGGGCCACTTCGGCGGGGATGCGGAAGGTGAGGAGGCGGGCGCCGTCCCCGGGGCCCGGCTCGGTGCGGGAGACCAGCGACCCGACCCCGTCGACGTGGCCCTGCACCAGGTGGCCGCCGAGGCGGTCGCCCAGCCGGAGCGCCCGCTCCAGGTTGACGGGCGTCCCGGCCTGGTAGGCGCCGGCGATGGTTCGGCTCAGAGTGGCGGGCACCACGTCGACGGCGAAGGCGTCGGCGTCCAGGGCGGCCACGGTGAGGCAGGCCCCGTCGACCGCCACCGAGGCGCCGGCGGTGAGGTCGGGCGCGATGCCCGGGGCGCGAATGGTCATCCGCCGGCCCTCCCGGCGGGTCGCTACCGCCACGACCGTCCCGACTTCCTCCACCAGCCCGGTGAACATCAGCCGTCCCGGTCCAGAACCCACAGGAGGTCGCGCCCGAACGCGGCCGGCGGCGCGGCGGGTCGCCACCCTTCCCAGGCCCGGTCGTCCAGCCCCGGGAAGGCCGGGACCGAGGCGGATCCCAGGGTGCGCGGGGCCAGAAAGAGGTAGAGGCGGTGCGCGCGCCTTTCGCGAAGCAGCGACGAGGCGAGCACCCCTCCCCCCTCGCACAGGACGGAACCGAGTCCCTCCCGGTAACAGATGTTCAGCACCGCGTCCAGGTCGAGGCCGCTCCGCGGGCGGGCGGCGGCATCGCGTGCCCGCCTGCGCGAGCGGACGTCGGGGCTGGACGCCCCACGGGCCGCCGAGTAAGGCACCGCGTGTACGGTGGCGCCCCGCTTCCGCAGCACCCGCACCCGGTCCCCGGGCGCGTCCGCACCCGTGAAAACGCGCACCCGCCCCCCTCCGCCGTCCCGCAGGAGCCGGGCTTCCGGGGACATGCAAGCGCGGGAGTCCAGCACGATGCGGTCGGGCGCGCGGCGCGGTTCGGGCCGCCCGCGGGCCGTGAGGCGGGGGTCGTCGATCTTCATGGTGTTCGCTCCCACCATGATCGCGTCGAAGCCGGCGCGCAGATAGTGCACGTGCCCGCGCGCCGGCGACCCCGTCAGGCCGGTCTGCTCACCTGCCCGCGAAATGTATCCGTCCAGGCTGAGCGCGAGCTTGAGGGCCACCCAGGGCGTCGCCGTGCGGGCGACGTGGAAGAAAGCCGGATTGTCCGACGCGGCCCGGGCGCTGGAGAAGGCGGGCCCGTCAACGCGCATCCCGGAGGCGCGCAGCACGGCAGCCCCGCCGGCGCCCGCCCCCGGGTCCGCCGCGCCGTAGACCACGCGCGCCACCCCGGCGGCGAGGAGGGTGCGCGTGCATGGGGGAGTGCGGCCGGTGTGCGCGCACGGCTCGAGGCTGGTGTAGGCGGTGGCGCCCCGGGCCCTCCCCCCCGCCTCGGCGAGCGCGTGCACCTCCGCGTGGGGTCCTCCGAGTTCCCGGTGCCATCCCTCCCCCACCGCCTCGCCGCCCCGGACCACGACGCACCCCACCATCGGGTTGGGCGATACCCGCCCCCATCCACGGCGCCCGAGTTCGACCGCTCGCTCCAGGAAGCCCAGATCCTCCTCCGAAACCCGCTCCGGCACCGGCTCGACCACGCGCGTCCCCCTCTCGGTCATGCGGCCATCTCCGTTATCGCGTGATCCTCAGGCTCAGGGAGCCGAACATGCTGCCGGCGCCCGGGTCGAAGGGTTGCACCGAGGGGTCCGGCAAGCCGTCGAACCCCGCGGCCCAACCGATCTCGCCCGCCAGCAGAAACACCTGCCAGGTGCGGGAGATGCCGACGAAGAGGAGCAGACGGTCAAGTGCCGGCCCGTCGAGCGTCACGCTGTGCGGCTGACGGCCCGATTCAGAGCCCTCGATGGTGACGGCGCCCGAGTAGCGGTCCCATCCGGCGCCGCCAACGATGCCCGCGGCCGACAATTCCTTGCCGATCAGGGCGCGGACGGAGGTTGCGCCCGGTTCGAGTCGTACGGCGATGGGGGAGTCCCCGGCTCCCAGCAGGACATCTCCGAAGAAACGCCTCACGACGGAGACCGAGACACCCGGAACGTCGAAAGACTCGCGCAGCAGCCCCAGCCGGGCGCCGATTCCGGACGAGTATGCGTTGCCCCCGAAGCCGTCCGCCCGCGCAAGCCCGAGTACGCCGACGGACGCGACCAGGTCCAGCGACAAGAAGCCCCCGTATTGCGGCGCCCAGCGGAAACCGTCGAATAGCCCGACCGCTCCCTCGATCGATGCATGGGAGACGGTGGAGCGGAGCTGGGGAAGGTGAATGGCGAGGGCTTCGGCGAGGTCGGGAAGCGGGATGCGGGTACCGGTGAAGCGGGCGCTCAGCGCCATGCGCGGACCCAGCCCGCGCCGCAATCCGAGGGTACTCGACGTCCCCGGGATGTCACTGCCTGCCGATGCGGCAAGGCCGACGCCCGATGCGGCCGCCTGGTATGCCGTGGCCCCGGCGGCGCACCATACGGCCCCGCCGGACGCGTCGCTGCAGCGGGCGGTGAGTTCCGCAACCGCCTGCGCGTCTCCTGCGGACGGGAAACCCGCGAGCACGAGCACCAGCCCGGCGGCGGCCCTCACCCCATCTCCACACCCGACCCGGCGACCACCTCACCCGCGACCCACGCCTCCTCCCCCCGGGCCCGCAGGCGGGAGACCAGGCCGTCGGCCTCCGCGGGTGCAACCACCACCAGCATGCCCACGCCCATGTTGAAGACCCGGTACATCTCGGGGCGCGACACGCCGCCCGCCCGCGCCAGCACGCCGAAGACGCCGGGCGGATTCCAGCTGCCGGTATCGACGCGCGCGCCCAGTCCCGGCCCCAGCGAACGCGGCAGGTTTCCGGGGATGCCCCCGCCCGTGACGTGCGCCAGGGCGCGAACGGTGCCGCGTTCGAGCTCCGGGGAAAGCGAGCCCAGGTAGCTCCGGTGCACGGCCAGCAGCGTGTCCGCGACGGTCTCCTCGGAGTCGGGGAACGGGCTCTCTGCGTCCAGCCCCAGCACGTCGAAGACGACGCGGCGCGCCAGCGTGTAGCCGTTCGTGTGAAGTCCCGAGGAAGCCAGCGCCACCAGCGCATCGCCGGCACGCGTGCGCGACCCGTCGAGCAGTGCGCCCCGCTCCGCGATCCCGACGATGAATCCCGCCAGGTCGTACTCGCCGGGGGCGTAGAAGTCGGGCATCTGCGCCGTCTCGCCCCCCAGCAGCGCGCAGCCGTTGTCGCGGCACGCGCGGGCGACCCCCGTGACCACCCGCGCCACCACCCCCGCGTCCATGTCGCCGGTGGCGAGGTAGTCCATGAAGAAGAGCGGCCGGGCGCCCTGCACCAGGATGTCGTTCACGCAGTGGTTGACCAGATCCGCCCCCACCGTGTCGTGGCGGCCGGAGAGGAAGGCCACCTTGAGCTTGGTGCCCACCCCGTCCGCGCTCGAGACCAGCACCGGCGCCTCCAGCCCCCCCGGCACCGCGTACATGCCCCCGAACGAGCCCATGCCCGAGAGGGTGTGGCGGTCGTGGGTGCTCGCCACCAGCGACTTGATGGCCCTCTTCGCCCGGTCCGCGGCGTCCAGGTCGACGCCCGCCGCGCGGTAGTTCAGTCTCGGGGAATCGTCAGACAAGGCTCGCTCCAGTCGGTGACGGTTCGAGGGCGGCCCGTCCGCCGAGGACGCCGGTGCGCTCCGCGACTTCGCGGGCCTCCAGGTTCCGGAGGCGATCGAGCGAGAAGGACTCCACGGCGAAGGACCCCATCGCCGAGCCGTGCACGAGCGCCTCCCGCAACGCATCTCCGGTACGGCGTCCAGGCCCCGCAAGGTGTCCCGCAAACCCTCCGGCGAAGGCGTCTCCCGCTCCCGTGGGGTCCACCACCTGCGGCACGGGATACGCGGGACATCGGAAAGCGGCATCGCCGTCGAAGAGCAGCGCGCCCCTCGCACCCTCCTTGACGATTACGCGCCCAGGCCCGCGTTCGCGAACCCAGCGCGCCGCCTCAAGGGGATCGCCAATGCCGGAGAGCTGATGGATCTCGGCGTCGTTCACCATCAGGACATCGATGCGCTTCAGGAGCGACATGAGCGCGTCCCGCTCCCGCTCGATCCAGTAGTTCATGGTGTCGCAGACCACCAGTTCGGGGCTCTCCACCTGGTCCAGCACCTCGCCCTGGAGAATCGGGTGGATGTTGCCCAGCGAGACGATGCGCGCCTTGCGGAAGGACGCGGGAATGGCAGGGCTGAAGTCGGCGAAGACGCCCAGCGTCGTGAAGAGGGTCTCCCGCGCGCTGAAGTCGGCGTTGTACGCCCCACCCCAGCGAAAACTCTCCCCCGCAGCGACCTGCAGCCCCGAGAAATCGACGCCGCGCTCGCGCAGAAAGTCCAGTTGCGCCAGCGGGAAGTCGTCGCCGACCACCGCCACCACCTGGACCGGCTGGTAGAGGCTGGCCGCCGCCGCGAAAAACGAGGCCGACCCCCCCAGCACCTCCTCGGCCCTTCCGTACGGCGTCTCGACCGTGTCGAGCGCCAGACTCCCCACGACCAGGGCGGACATGCCGGTCGCCTCAGTCCTCGCGGCGGGCCATGCGGGTCGGCGCCTCGACGCCCAGCAGGGCGAGCGCGTTGCGCAGCACCACGCGCACGGCTCCGGTGAGGGCAAGGCGCGCGGCCCTGAGCGCCGGGTCGCCCGCCAGCACGGCGAGGCCGGGGTTGCGGGTGGGATTGCCGGCGTGATACCACGAGTTGACCATGCCCGCGGTGTGCTCCAGGTACTCGCACACCAGGTGGGGCGCGCGGGAACGGGCCGCCCGGCGCACCAGTTCCGGGAACTCGCCCAGCCGCGCCATCAACGCCCGCTCGCGCGGGTGCTCCAGCAGGGACAGATCGAGGCCTTCCGGGACGAGCTGGCCCGTCGACATGGCGTCGGGATCCATCCCCGCCTTGCGGAAGATGCTGCACATGCGGGCGTGCGCGTACTTGCTCTTGTAGACCGGGTTGCGGTCGGAATGGTCGAGGGCGGCATCCAGATCGAAGACCAGGTGCGCCTCCGGCTTGCGCATCACGAAGAAGTAGCGGACCACGTCCGCGCCCACGGCATCGACCAGTTCGCGCAGCGTGGTGTAGCCCCCGGACCGCTTCGAGAGCCTTACCTCGACCCCGCTGCGCTCCACGGTGACCATCTGGTGCAGCAGATACTCGGGATACCCTCGCGGGCGGCCGAGCGCCTCGAGCCCCGCGCGCACCCGGTCGACGGTGCCGTGATGGTCCGAGCCCTGCACGTTGACGACCTCGTGGAAGCCGCGCCGCCACTTGCTCATGTGGTAGGCGACGTCCGGCAGGAAGTAGGTGGGGCTGCCGTCGCTCTTGACCATCACCCGGTCCTTCTGGTCGCCGAAGGCGGTGGTGGCGAGCCAGGTGGCGCCGTCGCGCTCGTAGACGTGCCCGGTCTCGCGCAGCGCCGCGATGGTCGCGTCGACTGCGCCGTCCGTGTAGAGCGAGGATTCGAGGAAGTAGCAGTCGAAGTGCACGCCGAAGTCAGCGAGGTCGCGGTCCTGCTCCTCGCGCAGCACGCGCACCGCGAAGCGCTCGCAGGCGGCGAGCCGTTCTTCGGCCGCGGAATCCACGAGGCGGTCCCCCTCCGCTTGCGCGAGCCGCTCCGCGATCTCCGCGACGTATTCCCCGTGATATCCGTCTTCGGGGAAACCGGCGTCCACGCCGAAGTGCCGCAGATAGCGGCAGGCGACGCTCTCCCCCAGCCGCTCGATCTGGCGGCCCGCGTCGTTGTAGTAGTACTCCCGGTACGCGGCCCATCCGGTCCACTCCAGCAGGTTGGCCAGCGTGTCGCCGAGCGCGGCCTGGCGCCCGTGGCCCAGGTGCAGGGGACCGGTGGGATTGGCGGAGACGAACTCCACCATGATGGCTCTTCCCTGCCCGTCCGCGGAGCGCCCATAGCGCTCGTCCCGGCGGAGAATCTCCCCGATCACCGCGGATACCCGCGAGGCCGAGAAGCGGAAGTTCAGGAACCCCGGGCCAGCGACCTCCACCGATGCGATCCCGGTACCGTCCAGCTCCAGCCGTTCCGCGATCTCGTCCGCGATGCCGCGCGGAGGCCGTCTCAGCCGGGAGGCGAGCGTGAGCGCCACCGAGGAAGCGATGTCGCCGTGGTCCGGGTCGCGCGGCCGCTCCAGCCGGACTTCGTGCCCGGCGACACCCATTTCCGCCAGTGCCTGTTCGAGGATGCCGCGCAGCGCGTGCCGGCTCATTGCTTCGAGCCGCTCTTTGCCCGGCTGCCCGTGCCGCTCACGGACGAGGATCCACCCGAATCGGCTCCCGGGGCCTCCGCGCCCGGATCGGAGGACGATGCCGCCGAGGTCTTCGCTTCGCTCTTCTTCGGGGACTCGGCCGAGTCCCCGTTCGAGGACTTGGCGGCGGACGCCGTGGCCGGCTCCTTCCCCGCATCGGCCGCGGCCCGGTCCCGGTACTCCTGGCTGCGGTGATCCGTAATGTAGAAGCCCTCGCCCTTGAAGATGAAACCCGTCCCGCCGGTGATCCTGCGCCGCGCGGCGGCCCCGCAGTCGGGACAGCTGGAGAGCGGTTCGTCGGACATTCGCTGGAAGACCTCGAAGGCCTGCCCGCAGCCGCTGCACTCGTAGTCGTAGGTAGGCATGGGTGGTGGATTCGGGGTTGGTTCGACCCGCCAAACTAATCGTCTTTGCAGATGACCGGAAACCGGGGAACGGCGTGTGGCCGACGGCTACTGGCCCGCGTACCGCCCCCACTCCCGCATCAGGACCCCGCTGATCTCGCCCAGGGTCGCGCGGGCGCGCACGGCCGCCACCATGGGAGGCACCAGGTTTGTGTCCGTGCGCGCCGCCTCCCGCACCCGTTCGAGGGCGCGCGCGGCCCCGGTGCCGTCCCTGCCGGCGCGCAGCCGCGCCAGCCTGGCGCGCTGCTCGGCCTCGAGCGCCCCGTAGTCGGGGGCGCGGGCGGGCGGATCCGCGCCCTCCTCGACGTAGCGGTTCACCCCGACCACGACCCTCTCGCCCGACTCGACCGCGAGCTGCGTGCGGTACGCCGACCGGTGAATGTGGTCGCGCATGTAGTCGAGGGATTGCGCGGCTCCACCGGATTCGGCGATGCGATCCAGGTGAACGCGCGCTCTTGATTCGATCTCATCCGTAAGCGCTTCAACGAAATAGCTTCCCCCCAGAGGATCGACCGTGCGGGCCACCCCGCTCTCGCGCAACAGAATCTGCTGCGTGCGCAGGGCGATGCGGACGGATTCCTCGGTAGGGAGCGCGAGCGCTTCGTCGTATCCGTTGGTGTGCAGCGACTGCGTCCCCCCCAGCACCGCCGCGAGCGCCTGCAGGGCGGTGCGGGTCACGTTGTTGAGGGGCTGCTGGGCGGTGAGCGTCGAGCCGCCGGTCTGGGTGTGGAAGCGCAGCCGCGCGCTTCGGTCGGACGCCCCGAACTGTTCGCGCATCAGCCGCGCCCACAGCCGGCGGGCGGCGCGGAACTTGGCCACCTCCTCCAGCACGTCGCTGTGCGCGGCGAAGAAGAAGGACAGGTGCGGCGCGAAGTCCTCGAGCGCCACTCCGGATCCGAGCGCGCGGCGCACGTACTCGAGCCCGTTGGCGAAGGTGAAGGCGATCTCCTGGGGCGCGGTCGAGCCGGCCTCGCGAATGTGGTAGCCGGAGATCGACACGGGATTCCACCGCGGCAGTTCGCGCGAACAGAACGCGATCACGTCCGACACCAGACGGAGCGAGGGCTCCGACGGGTAGATGTAGGTCCCCCGGGCGATGTACTCCTTGAGGATGTCGTTCTGCACCGTCCCGGCCAGCTGCGCGCGCGGCACGCCCCGTTCGTCGGCCACGGCGACGTAGAGCGCGAGCAGGATGGCGGCGGTCGAATTGATGGTCATGGAGGTGGAGACGTCCTCGAGGGGGATCCCCTCGAAGAGCAGGCGCATGTCCTCGATGGAGTCGATCGCCACCCCGACCCGGCCGACCTCGCCGGCGGCCATGGGATCGTCCGAGTCGTAGCCCATCTGCGTGGGCAGGTCGAAGGCGACCGAGAGCCCGGTGGTGCCGCTTTCCAGCAGGTAGCGGTAGCGCCGGTTGGTCCGGGCCGCGGTGCCGAAGCCGGCGTACTGGCGCATGGTCCACGGCCGGCCCCGGTACATGGTACGGTGGATGCCGCGCGTGAAGGGAAACTCCCCCGGTTCGCCCGGATCGCGCGGGGTCGGATCCGACGCATCGGGGCCGTACAGCCGTTCGACCGGGATCCCGCTGTCGGTGGCCGGACGCGGATCGTCGCTCATCGCTCCGGCCGGCTGGCGGAATCGTCCGGGGAGTGATCCCGGCCTTCGCGGACGCCATCGTTGCCTGCGTCCTGCTCGAACTCGACCAGAAGGTCGCCGCGCCTGACGGACGCCCCGGCCGCGACATGCACGCGGCGCACCCGTCCCGCGGCGCGTGCGCGCAACTCGTTCTCCATCTTCATCGCTTCCACGATCAGCAATCCCTGGCCCGCGGCGACCTCCTGGCCTTTCTCGACGTCGACCCGCAGCACGAGCCCCGGCATGGGCGCGCGCAACGGCTCGAGCCCGGCGGCCGCGGCGGCCCGATCCCCCTGCGCCTGGCGCACCCGCCAGCTTCGCTCATCCGCGACCTCGACCTGGTAGGAGCGGCCCCGGTGATGGATCTCCCAGGCGGCCTCGCCGACCCGGACGCCGTACAGGCGGTGGGGGCGGTCCCCTACCGACAGGATGAGCGACCGGCCGCAGCCGCCCTCGAGCACCCGAGCCTCGTCGCCGGTACCCACCAGCCGCGCGGTGCGGCCGTCCACCTTCACCTGCACGACGCGTTCCTCGACGGCTACATGGTAGCGTACGCCCTTCCCCCGGTTTCGGTGCCCGGGCCCGCTCACGGCAGCACCGCCCACTTCGCGCCCGCCCTGCGCCAGGCCGAGAAAACCGGAGGGACGGCCGCGCGCCGCCCCCGCGCCGGTTGCCGGCCGCGCTCTCCGTCCGCCAGCAGCGCCGCGGCCGCCGCCACAACCGCCAGCGTGTCCGCATCGACGTCGCCGGCGGTCAGCTCGGGATGATCCTCGATGAAGCGGATGCTCAGGTCGCCCCGCCGGAAGGCGGCGTGGCGCATCACCCGCTGGTGGAAGGGGACGCTGGTGGGCACCCCCACGATGGTCAGCTCGTCGAGCGCGCGCGCCATGCGCCGGACCGCCGAGGCGCGGTCGAGCCCCCAGGTGACCAGCTTGCCCAGAAGGGGATCGTAGTGGCGACCGATGTCGAACCCGGCACGAATGCCGCCGTCCCAGCGCACCCCCGCGCCCACCGGCACCTCGAGCACCTCCACCCGCCCGGTGGCGGGCAGGAAGCCCTGGAAGGGATCCTCGCTGGTGATCCGGCACTCGACGGCGTGGCCGCTCAGGCGCACATCCTCCTGGGTGAAGGAGAGCGGTTCGCCCGCCGCCACCCGCAACTGCCACTCGACCAGGTCGATCCCCGTGACCAGCTCCGTGACAGGGTGCTCGACCTGCAGCCGGGTGTTCATCTCCAGGAAATGGAAGTCGCCGTCGAGGTACAGGAACTCCACCGTGCCCGCACCGACGTAGCCGACCGCGCGCGCGGCCCTCGCCGCGGCCTCGCCCATGCGCGTCCTCAGCTCCGGCGTGGCCACCGGAGAGGGCGACTCCTCCACCAGCTTCTGGTGCCGCCGCTGGATCGAGCATTCGCGCTCGCCCAGATGGACCAGGTTCCCGTGCCCGTCGCCCAGCACCTGCACCTCGATGTGCCGGGGCGCATCCAGATAACGCTCCAGATAGACCGCCGGATCGCCGAAGGCTGCCTCCGCCTCGCGGCCGGCCGCCGCCAGCGCCCGCTCCAGTCCCTCCGGCCCCTCCACCACGCGCATCCCCTTGCCGCCGCCCCCGGCCGCCGCCTTGAGCAGCACCGGAAAGCCGATCTCGCGAGCCTGCCGGCGCGCCTCGTCCGGGTTGCGAACCGGCCCCGGGGAACCCGGAATCACCGGTGTGCCCGCCTCCTGCATCAGCCTGCGGGCACGCACCTTGTCGCCCATCGCGGCGATGGTGTCGGGCTTCGGGCCGATGAACACCAGCCCGGCGTCCCGCACCGCGCGCGCGAACACGGCCCGCTCCGACAGAAAGCCGTATCCGGGGTGCACCGCGCGTGCCCCCGAGCGCGCCGCGACCTCGAGCAGCCGGTCGGTGCGCAGGTAGCTCTCGCCGGAAGGCGCGGGCCCGATCCCGTAGGCTTCGTCCGCCGCGAGCACATGGGGCGCGCCGCGGTCCGCCTCCGAGTACACGGCGATGCTCCTCACGCCCAGCTCCCGGCATGCGCGCACGATGCGCAGCGCGATCTCGCCCCGGTTGGCGATCAGAACCGATTCGAGCACCGGCGGCTCCTCAGAGCGGAATGTTGCCGTGTTTCCTGGACGGGTTGGCGTCGCGCTTGTTCTCGAGCATGTCGAGGGCGCCGGCCAGCCGGGCACGGGTCTCGCGCGGGTCGATGACGTCGTCGACATACCCGCGCGCCGCGGCGATGTAGGGATGAGCGAACCGCTCGCGGTATTCGTCCATTCGCTCCCTGAGCGCGGCTTCAGGGTCGTCGGCCCTCGCGATCTCCTTGCGGAAGAGGATCTCGACAGCGCCCTTGGGCCCCATTACCGCGATCTCCGCAGTGGGCCACGCCAGGCTCATGTCCCCGCGAATGTGCCGCGAGTTCATCACGTCGTAGGCGCCGCCGTACGCCTTGCGCGTGATGACGGTGACCCTGGGCACCGTGGCCTCGGCGAAGGCATACAGCAGCTTGGCGCCGTGGCGGATGATCCCGCCATGCTCCTGACCGACCCCGGGAAGGAACCCCGGCACGTCCTCGAAGACCACCAGCGGGATGTTGAAGGCGTCGCAGAAGCGCACGAAGCGTGCCCCCTTGTCCGACGAATCGATATCCAGGACGCCTGCGAGAACCGCAGGCTGGTTGGCCACCACCCCCACCGCGTGTCCCCCGAGGTGGGCGAAGCCGGTGATCAGGTTGGGGGCGAAGCGGGCGTGGACCTCGTAGAACGCGCCGTCGTCCACCACGCGCCCGATCACGCCCTTCATGTCGTAGGGCTTGTTGGGGTTGGAGGGGACGGCATCCACGAGTGCCTCATCCGCTCGATCCACCGGATCCCGTGTTTCCCGGCGCGGCGCGGGCTCGGTGTTGTTCTGCGGGATGTAGCGGAAGAGCTCGCGCACGGAAGCCAGAGTCCCGGGTTCGGAGTCCCCGACGAAGTGCGCCACGCCCGAGGTCGAGGCGTGGATGCCGGCGCCGCCCAGGCTCTCCATGTCCACGTCCTCGTGGGTCACCGTGCGCACCACCTCCGGCCCGGTCACGAACATGAAGCTGGTGCCGCGCACCATGTAGACGAAATCGGTGATGGCGGGAGAGTAGACGGCGCCGCCCGCGCAAGGCCCCATGATGACGCTGATCTGGGGAATCACGCCCGAGGCCAGGGTGTTGCGCAGGAAGATGTCCGCGTAGCCACCCAACGAGGCCACTCCCTCCTGGATCCGGGCCCCTCCGGAGTCGTTCAGCCCCACGACCGGCGCTCCGGTCTTCAGCGCCAGGTCCTGCACCTTCACGATCTTCTCGGCGTGAGCCTCGGAGAGTGAGCCCCCGAAGACGGTGAAGTCCTGGGAGAAGACGTAGACCAGGCGCCCGTCGATGCGCCCGTGGCCGGTGACCACCCCGTCCCCGAGGATCCTGCGCTCCTCCAGGCCGAAATCGGTCGAGCGATGGGTGACGAAGCGGTCGAGCTCAACGAAGCTCCCGGGATCCAGAAGCAGATCGAGGCGTTCGCGGGCCGAGAGCTTGCCCCGCGCGTGCTGTGCCGCCAGGCGTTCTTCTCCCCCGCCCCGCTCCGCTTCCCGGCGCAGGCGCCGAAGGCGGTCCAGCTCCTCGCGGGTGCTCACAGGAGACGAAACTCGGGGAGGACCGGCGTCACCCGGGTGAGGGCGGGCGCACACCAGGACATCAGTAGACCCGGACCAGCTCCCGATCCCGGATCACGACGACCTCGTAGACACGCGTGATGCGGCCGTTCTCCACGGCGAGGGTCCCCGTCGCCCCCTCGAAGCCGTCGATCTCCTCGAGCGCGGCGCGTACCTCGCCCGGCCTGCGAGCGCCCGTGCGGAACGCCTCGAGCAGCAGGCCCATGATGTCCCACCCGAGCGCGGGAACGTCGCTGCGCAGGGACTTCCGGTGCACGGCTTCGTATGCGCGCACGAATTCCTCGTACGCCCTCTCACGGCGACCCGGTGGGCGGGCGGTCACGGTCAGGACGCCCTCGGTGAAGTTGACGTCGACGTCACGGAGCACCTCGGGTGTCGACCACCCGGCGGTCCCCAACACCTCGACCCTCAACGAATCGTCCAGGCCGTAATGCTGCACCTGGCCCGCCACCTGCGGGATGTCCATCGCGGGCAGGGACGGAAGCGGAAGCAGCACGGCGTCCGGATCGATGCGGATCAGCTCCGCGACTTCCGCGCGAAAGTCGACCTGTCCCGGGGGATAGTAGAAGGCCCCTTCGAGAACCCCGCCTCCCACGCGGAACGCCTCGTTGAAGGCCGCCACCTCGAAGCGCGCGTACGCGGTGGAGGGTGCGATCGCCACGACGCGCCGGATGCCCTCCTCCCAGGCCGCCCGGCCCAGCGCCGTCGCGGGACCGGGATCCGGCCCGGCCAGCGAATAGACCCCGGCCTGGTCCTCGGGCAGCTCCCGGGCGGCCGGTGCGATCATCGGCACCGGTCGCCTGCGGCCTTCGGCCACCCGCGCCACAGCGGCTTCCTGCAGCGGCCCCACGATCGCCGACAGGCCCGCCGCTTCCAACTCGGCGAGTGCCCGGCGGGCTTCGTCGAGCCCTCTGCCGCTGTCAATGACCCGCACGATCGGCAGACCATCGCGGTCCGGAGCCGAGGCGATGGCGGCGCGCACCCCCTCCTCGATCAACTCGGAATACTGCCGCATGAACGGAGAGCCGGACATGGGGAGCATGACCCCAACCAGCGGAGCCGCGAGCTCCGGCTCCGGCTCGGGCACCTCCGTTTCGGGTGCGCTCGGAGGTGGCGATTCCGCTGCCGGCGGCGGGGTCTGGGGCGCCGGCGGCCCTGTCGCCACCGGCACGCAGCCGGCGATGGCCGTCAGGACGGCCTGGGCTCGGACACGGAGCGGGCTACGCATCACGGATAGGCGCTACCCCTCGTCGTCGGCCGGGGCGGCGTCCGTCTCCCCCACGGCGTCCGTCTCCTCCACGGCGTCCTTGTCGTCGACATCGCCGGCCACCGCCTCCGTGTCGGCCGCGGCCGCCTCATCATCGCCGGGCGCAGGCTCGGCGTCGGGCTCCTCCACGATGCGGCGGCGGGGCTGGGCGGTCACCTCCACCACGATTCTGCGGTTGCCTGCATCCGACTCGAGCACCCTGAGGTCGACCTCGTCTCCCGGCCCGTAGTAATCCTCGAGCGACTGGTTGTCCCGCACTCGACTGTGCGAAATGGGGACGAACGCCTCCACGTTGTCGCCCAGATCGACCACGACCCCCTTCTCCTGAACCCGCACAACGCTGCCCTCGCACTCCACGCCCGGTGCAAAACGCTCCGAAAGCCAGGGCCAGGGATCGTCGAGGACCTGCTTGATTCCGAGGGAGATGCGCTTGTTCTCGCCGTCCACATCGAGAACCATCACTTCCATTTCCTGGCCCTTGCTGACGATCTCCGAAGGATGCTCCACGCGCTTGGTCCAGCTCATGTCGGACACGTGCACCAGCCCGTCGATCCCCGGCTCGATCTCTACGAAAGCGCCGAAGGAAGTCAGGTTGCGCACCTTCCCCTGCAGCCGCGTCCCCGTCGGATACTTGAGCGGGAGGGCCAGCCAGGGATCCTCCTCGATCTGCTTCATGCCCAGCGAGATCTTCTCGGCCCCCGGATCCACCTTCAGCACCACGGCCTCGATCTCGTCCGCGATGGACACCAGCTTCGAGGGATGGCGGACGTTGCGCGTCCACGACATCTCCGAGATGTGGACCAGCCCCTCGACACCCTTCTCCAGCTCGACGAAGGCCCCGTAGTTGGTGATCGAGACCACCTTCCCGTGCACCCGCACGCCGACCGGGTACTTGAGGTCGATGTCGGTCCACGGATAGGGAAGCAGCTGCTTGAGCCCGAGCGAGATCCTCTCCCGCTTCCAGTCGATGTCGAGCACCTTGACGTCCAGCTCCTGGCCGATGTTCACCATGTCGGAGGGGTGTCCCACCCGCCCCCACGACATGTCCGTGATGTGCAGCAGCCCGTCCAGTCCGCCCAGGTCGATGAAGGCGCCGAAATCGGTGATGTTCTTGATGATGCCCGCCCGCACCTGGCCCACCAGCAGTTCCTTGACCAGGGTCTCGCGCTTCTTGCCGCGCTCGGCCTCCAGGATCACGCGCCGCGACACCACGATGTTGCGACGCCTCTTGTTCAGCTTGATGATCTTGAAGTCGTAGACGTCGCCGACCAGGTCCTCGATGTTGGGCACCCGGCGCAGGGCGATCTGCGAGCCCGGGAGGAAGGCGTCCACGCCCATGAGATCCACGGTCATGCCGCCCTTGATCTTGCGCACCAGCGTGCCCTCGATCGGCGACCCGCTCTCGTACGCTTCGCGGATCTTTTCCCAGACCCGAAGGAAGTCGGCCTTCTTCTTCGACAGGACCACCACCCCGTCGTCGTCCTCGAGGCTCTCGAGCAGGACCTCCACCTCGTAGCCGGGCGCGAGGGCCTCGGTGTCCCGGAATTCCTCGCGCGCGACCGCTCCCTCGCTCTTGAAGCCGAATTCGAGGATGACGGTGGTGTCTGTTACCCGCACCACCTTGGCCTGAACGATCTCGCCCTCGCGCACCTCCTGAATTCCGGACTGGAAGTCCTGGAGCATGGTGCCGAAGTCGTCGCGCGACATGGACGGATCGTCGTCGTCCCTGGGGTCGTCCGACGATGCAAAGCCGCTGTCGCCTCGTGGATCGGCGAAGAGTTCGTCCGGAGCGTCGAACGCCGCGAAGTCTCCGAAGGCCTGGCTGGGGGACGGATCAACTCGGGCGGAATCGTCGCCATTCCCACCTTCCGAAGAATCCGTTTCCTGAGCACCGCCGGACGGGAGGGCGGAGGAGGACACGGGTTCCGGCGAAGGGGGGTGAGTGCCTTCTGTCTGGTCGGTCATTGGTTAGTTGTCCCTGGCGCGCCCGTGGGGGAAGCGCCGTTTCTGGCCGGCCCCGCGTGGCGCGGTCCGGGTTCAGGGTTCACGAAATGTCGGACGAGGAAGGGAGAGTCCGGCCTGGGCGGGCTTCCGGTGCGCCGGAGGCCGGGATCGGGGACTGCCTTCCTCCAGCAGATACGGGCAAACGACTATTTTTCAGCAGAAAAAGGTATGAGTCCCCCGTCAATGCGTCAATCATGGCCCGGAATTGGGAACCTCCGAGTCCCGGCCGCCGACACGGGCGCGCACCTCCCGGAGGATGGCGTCCACCTGCTCCTCGAAGGGGGGATGGGTACCGTCGGCCCCCTTTTTCAGAGGGGCGATCCCGCGGGTGGCGTCGATGCGGTCGCGCTCGCGCAGGCGTGCGGCCTCCGCCGTCACTTCGCTTTCCGAGTCGGGCGCGCGCCCCGTCTGCAGCAGGCGGCGGCGGGCACGTTCCTCGACACCGGCCACCAGGAAGATCTTCACCTCCGCCTCCGGGAACACGACCGTGCCCAGGTCGCGCCCGTCGCCCACCAGCGATCCCTCCCTGCCCGCCTGCCGCTGCCGGTCGAGAAGCCACCCGCGCACCGCGGGCAGGCGCGCAACCGCGGAGACGTGCGCGTCGACCTCGGGGCTCCTGAGCTCCGTGGTCAGGGTGCGCGCGCCCAGCATGATCCGGAAGGCGGATCCCGCGGCGGTCATGCGCACCGGGTGGGCGTTCAGGTCGGACTCCGTCAGCGCGGGCCAGGAATCCGGCGGCCGGCCCGACTCGAGCAGGGCGTAGGTGAGAGCCCGGTAGAGCGCGCCCGAGTCCAGGTGGCGGAAGCCCAGCCGGCGCGCCACCTCCCGGGCCGTGGTGGACTTGCCGGAACCGGCCGGGCCGTCGATGACGATCACCGGCCCGCGCCCGCGGACAGGTCGCGCGTGCGCGGCGACTTCCGGGCCGGCGCCCCGGGCCGAGGGCCGCGCGGCCGGCGTGGAGACGCGCTCGAGCATCTCCCAGAACCCCGGATAGCTCACGTCCACGGCCGCCGGGGCATCGACGGTGATGTCGTTGCCGGGGAGCGCGCCGAGCACGCCGAAGGCCATCGCGATGCGGTGGTCGCCGTACGCCTCGACGGGACCGGAGAGAGGGCGGTCGGTTCCCTCGATCACCAGGCCGTCGGGCAGTTCCTCCACCTCCACGCCCAGCGGGGACAGGTTGGCGGCGAGGGCGCCCAGCCGGTCGGATTCCTTGACCCGCAGCTCCTCCGCGCCGGTGATGCGGGTGGTTCCGCGGACGCGGGCGGCGAGCACCGCCAGGACGGGAACTTCGTCGATCAGCCCCGGAATCTCCCCGGGCCGAACTTCGGTGCCGGTCAGATCGGAGGGATGGATGATCAGGTCGCCGGCCGGCTCTCCCCGCTCCGGGGCGGACCGCATGTCGACTTCGATGCGCGCGTTCATCCTCTCCAGTACGGGGAGCAGTCCGGTCCGTGTCGGATTGAGACCGACGCCCCTCAGCACAATCCCCTCACCCGCCCCGCCCAGCAGGGCGAGCGCGAGCGGAAAGGCGGCGGACGAGAAATCGCCCGGCACGACCACGTCCACGGGATCCAGGGCGGAGGGCGATGCGGTCAATTGCACCCGGTTGCCGCGACCCTCCGGGGAGCTGGTCAACGCACACCCCGCGGCGGCCAGCATGCGTTCGGTGTGGTCGCGCGAGAAGCCCGGCTCGACGAGCCGCACCGGCACGCCCCCGGTCACCCCCGCGAGCAGCAGCGCGCTCTTGAGCTGGGCGCTGGCCACGGGGAGGCGATAGTCGAGGGCGCGCAGGGGTCCGCCGGTCACGCGCAGCGGGAGTCTGCCGGGAGCGGCAACCGGATCGAAGCGTGCGCCCATGCGCGACAGGGGATCCGTCACGCGTCGCATGGGCCGGCGCCGCAGGGAGTCGTCTCCGGTCAGGGTGGCTTCGAGCTTCTGCCCCGCCAGGACGCCCAGCATGAGGCGCGCGGTCGTGCCGCTGTTGGCACAGTCGAGGGTCCGGCGCGGGGTACGCATGCCGCGCACGCCCACCCCGGTGACGCGCAGTTCCCCATCCGCCACCAGAGGCGGCACGCGCACGCCCAGTTCGCGGAGGATGGAGGCCGTCGCCTGGGGATCCTCTCCGGTGAGGATGCCTCGGATGCGGCTCTCTCCGCCCGCCAGCGCGGCCAGCAGCAGCGCCCGGTGGGAGATGGACTTGTCGCCAGGGACCCTCAGCTCGGTCACCACGGCCCGATCCAGCTCACCGGGCCGGAGGCGCGGCGGGGGGCGGTGCCACTCGCCCGACGTCGTCGGGACCGTGGCTCGGGTTCAGGGGCGCGGGCGAGGGGCGAGTCGCCGGGGGCTGCGACCCGGTATCGCCGGCGCGCCAGACGCGGGTGGACCTCATCCAGTCCTCGATCGCCTCCAGGTCGCTGCGGTCGAGCGCGTCCGCGAGCTCCCGTGCGGCGCGCGCGAGCTCCCGCAGCGCGTCCCCGGCCCCGCTGCGCGCCAGGAGCGGAAGCCACATCTCCGGGGAGCTCCCCGCGAGGCGCACCATGTCGGCGCCGCCGGTGCCCAGGTCGGAGGGGACGTGGCCGGATCGTTCCAGCACGCGCGCGAGGGCGTTGGAGGCCAGCTGGGGGAGATGGCTGCACCACGACATGAGCCGGTCGTGTTCGGCGGCGCCGGTCCACCGCGTACGGGCACCGACGGCCCGCCAGAGTTCCTCCACGCCAGCGGCCCCCGCCCCCTGCCCCGTCAGCCAGACGGTCGCACCCGCGAACAGGCCGCCCGCGGAGCGGCCGAATCCCGACCCCTCCCCGCCGGCCATGGGGTGGGACCCGGTGTAGCGGCCGCTCTCGCCGAGGGCGGCCATCGCGTCCTCCACCGGAGCCTTCAGGCTGGCCACGTCGGTCACGGCCGCCCCCGCCGGCCAGCGGCCCCGGTGTTCCGCGAGCAGGCGCAGGGTCACGTCGAGGGGGGTGGCGTACACGACCAGGTCGGCGCCCGCGAGGACGGCTTCCGCGTCGGCGGACCCGGCCGCGATGACGCCCGCGCGCCCGGCCAGCTCCAGGTCGGACGCCGAGTCGGAGGATCCGACCACGCGCGGCGGCCGGTTGAGCGCCCCGAGCGCCCGGGCCAGCGACCCGCCGATCAGTCCGAGCCCCACGATGGCGACCGTGCGGAAGGCGGCGGGAACGGCACGGGCACCGGCCGCGGGGGTGGCGCCGGCCGCGGGTGCGTGCCGGCCGCTCGCGGATGGCGGGGGACGCCCGCCGCCGGACGGATCGCGGGGGACGCCGGTCGCGGGGTTCACGTTGTTTCCCCTCCCGCTCCGCCGGTCGTGGGGGCGGGGGGCTCGTCCCGGTACGGTACTTCCAGGGTAAGCCCGTCCGAGGCCACGACCGTCGCCGGGAACAACCGGCGCGCCTCGCGCGCGAGGCGCGCCGGTTGTTCCGAGTACCGTGCGGAGATGTGCGTGAGCGCGAGGCGGGCCACTCCGGCGTCGCGGGCGACGCGCGCGGCGCCCGCGGCGGTAGAGTGGAAGGTCGCGCGCGCGCGCTCGCTCGCATCGCCGGAGAAGGTGCTTTCGTGGATGAGCAGCTCCGCTCCGGCGGCGGCCTTCACCGTCGAGCGCACCGGGCGGGTATCGCCCGTATAGACCACCGTGCGACCCCGGCGGTTCGGCCCGACCACCTCCTCCGGACGGACCCGCCGCCCGTCGACCTCCACTACCTCGCCCCGGTGCAGCCGGCCGAAGGCGGGGCCTTCGGGAACGCCCAGCGCGCGGGCTCTCTCCACGTCGAACCGTCCTCGCCGATCGTCTTCGCGGAGCACGTAGCCGAGCGCCGGCATGCCGTGGTTAACCCGGTAGGCGCATACCTCATAGCCGTCCCGCGAGACGCTCTCCCCCGGCCTCAACTCCCGGACTTCGACCGGGAAGCTCAGGCGATCGAAACCGAGGTGGACGGCATCCTCGAGAACCCGCCTCCCCGAGACCGGACAGGTCAGCAGCAGCGGCTCGTTCCGCCCCTGAAGCGCCATCGTGCGCAGCATCCCGGTCACGCCCACGAAGTGATCCGCGTGCAAGTGCGTGATGAACACCGCCCACAGGGAGAAGCCGGTGCCGTAGCGCATCATCTGGCGCTGGGTGCCCTCGCCGCAGTCGAAGAGCATGAGGTCGCCCTCGCGCTGCACGGCGATCGCGCTCACGTTGCGGCGCACGGTCGGACACGCGGCCGAAGTGCCCAGAAAGGTGACTCGCATCATCTCTCGCGCCTGAGGCGGGCCCGGTCAGCTCCGCACGTCCAGCCGCACGAAGAGGTGCCGGCCGGGGGCGTCGATGCCCGAGCCGTGAACGCGATACAACTCGTCGAAGAGGTTCTCGATCCCGGCGGAGATGCGCAAACGATCGCCCCAGGAGGCGCCGCCCCGAAGAGAGTGGATATGGTACGCGGGCGTCCCCCCGTCCTGGATGCGGCTGTCGATCCGGTCCCGGAAGCCGAGCCGGTCCTGGCCGCCGGCCACATTGCCGAAATACTCGATCCAGCCCGACCGGCCGTCGCGGGACAACGGCCAGCGCACGCGATACGACAGCGTCGCCGGGGGCACGCGGCTGAGCGGCTCCTCGGCGAGCACGCCGTCGCGCGCGACCACCGCATCTCCCAGGGTCCACGAAGCCGACAGATCCAGTTGTCCGCGGCCGGGGAGCGGCCCGGACAGGCCTGCTTCGACACCGTCGACGGTGGCTGAACCGATGTTCTGGATGGTGAGCACGGGGAGTTCGTCGGGCCCGTAGATGCTCCGTCCCTGGAACGTCCCGAAGGTGCGCTCCAGCAAATCGTCGATTCCAATGCGAAAGACGGTCAACTCCGCCGTCGCGGAGCCCCGGGTCCAGCTGGCCCCCATCTCCAGGGTGTAGCTGCGCTCCGGACTCAGGTCCGGATTGGGCAGGGCGATGCCGCCGGGGACGTCGCCCACCAGGGTGAGGTCGTAGATGTTGGGCGCGCGAAAGGCCTGGGCCGCCCGTGCCCGCAGCGACACTCCCTGTGCGGCCCGGTAAACCACGCCCAACTCGCCGGTGACGTTCCCGACCCGGGAGTCCACGTCGCCGCCGTAGTCGTCGCCCACGCGGGTGGTGGTCCGGTAGGCGCTCGCGCGGCCGCCCAGCTGCACCCGCAGCCTCCTCCAGGGTTCGTCGGCGAAGACATACAGCGCGCCGCCGCCGAAGCGCGAGCCGTCGGGAAACCGCCCCGTGGGCACCGCCTCCTCCCCGCTCCACCTGAACGACGCGGTGCTCGCGCCGGTGGCCAGGTTCTCCTCCCGGCCGTGCGAGCGGGTGACGTTGTCCCACACTTCCAGCCCATACGTGACGCCGCCGCGGCCATCTCCGTGAATCGCCCGGCCCTGGACATCCAGCGCCACCGAGCGCACGTCGTCCGACACGTAGCGGACGCGGTCCGACGGCACCAGGATGTCGTCCCTGAGCGACTGCCCGCGGATCGAGCGGCCCTCGCGCTGAACCTGCAGGGAGACCTGCACGTCCAGGGTGGACATCCAGGGCCGGCCCGCGGCCAGGGTTCCCTTCAGGCGCGCGAGCGAGCGGTCCTGGGGCTCGAAGAGATAGAGCGCGTTCCGGCCCACCCCTCCTCCAGCCGTTCCCGGAGCCCGGAAGTCGACGTAGCGGTCGTAGCGCGGGACGTCGCTCTGCTCGGAATGCTGGCCGGCCATCTCGATGCGCAGCCGCCGGGTGGCCTGCAGGTCGAGGCGGAGGTCGCCGCTCCACTGGCCGTAGCCGGTCGGATCCTGGGGCGGGAGGCCCCCGCCCGGCTTCAGGTGCGACCAGGAGCCGATGCTGCCGCCTCCAAAGAGCTCCAGACCCGACAGGAAGTCCGGCACCGCGGCGGCCGTCGAGACCCGCGCGCGGCTCCCGTTGGTGGCCCCGTCGAAGGTGTAGGAACCCTCCGCCACCCAGCTCTCGCCCGGCTCGAGCAGGTCCCCCGCGCGCCGCGTGATCACATTGATCACCCCACCCATGGCATCGGACCCGTAGAGCGTCGAGGAAGCTCCCCGAACCACTTCCATGCGCTCCATGATCTCGGAGTCCACCGAGGACAGGTACTGGCTCGGACCCTGGCGGAAGGTGCCGTTGTTGAGGCGCACGCCGTCGACCATCAGAAGCACCTGGCTTCCGGTGAGCGCGCGCACGAATGCGGCGCCCTGCCCCGCGGTGGTCTGCTGCACCAGCACGCCGGGCTGGGCGACCAGGGCATCGAGGAGAAGGCGGTTGGGCTGGTCGCGGAGTTCGGCCCGTCCCACCAGGTTGACCGACACGGCGAGTTCGCTGGTGGTGGTCGCCAGACGGGTTGCGGTCACCACCAGGGGATCCAGCTGGAAGGCCGTCGAGTCCGGATCCGTCTCATCCGGCGGCGCCTGCGCCACGGCGGGAGGGGCGGCGGCGAGAAGGGCGGCCGCCCCAATCAGGACACAGACCGGACAAGGCAACTTCGGCATCGCAATCCTCTTCCTGTTCATGCCTGAGTTGCCTCGCACCGCACAATGCGGGTGAGGTGTCGTGGTATGGGCGCGTGGGACCGGCTAGGCTGTTCGCAAGCACGAAGACGACGCCGGAATAGCCCGTCGACGGACGAAATGTTCCCGGTTGGGAGGCCCCCGCGGGCGCGCGCCGAGGCACATGTCCCCTGCGCCCGACATGACCGCCCCCGCGGCCGCGCCGGGGAGCGTCCGACGCGGCTCGAGTGAGGCACACGCCCCTGCGCTCGACGTGACCGCGGGCTCGGCGCCGGCCCCGGCCCCGGGCAGGTGACTTTCGATCCTCCGCGTCGTATCGTGGCTGCAACGGAGCGAGCGCCCATCCTCTGCAGGAGAGACCCGATGATGCCCAACCGCCGCCAGTTTCTCGGTTCCATGGCCGTGCCCGCCGCGGCCGCCGCCGGACTCCCCCTTTTGCCCACCCGCCTCTCCGCGGCCGCCGCCGAGATCGCCGACGAGTTGGGCAACTGGTCCGGGACACCCGGGCAGATCGCGCGCGATGAGGACTTCTGGGTCGAGGTGGCCCGCGCGTTCACCGTCGACCGCAGCCTCATCAACCTGAACAATGGAGGGGTGAGCCCGTCGCCGCGCTGGGTGCAGGAGGCCATGAAACGGCACCTCGACTATTCCAACGAGGCCCCGACCTACACCATGTGGCAGATCCTCGAGCCGCAGCGGGAGACGGTGCGCGCGCGCCTGGCCCGCGAGTGGGGCGTGGACGCCGAGGAAATCGCTCTCACGCGCAACGCCTCCGAGGGGCTTCAGATCCTGCAGCACGGCTTCGACCTGGAGCCGGGCGACGAAGTTCTGACGACGACCCAGGACTACGGGCGCATGATCACGACCTTCCGGCAGCGGGAGCGGCGCGACGGCATCGTGCTGAAGCAGATCCGCATTCCCGTGCCCGCCGAGGATCCCGCCGAAATCGTGCGGCTGTTCGAGGAAGCCATCACCCCGCGCACGCGCATGATCCTGTGCTGTCACATGATCAACCTCACCGGCCAGATCCTGCCGGTGAAGGAGCTCACGGCACTGGGCCGCCGCCACGGCATCCCGGTGCTGGTGGACGGGGCCCATGCCCTGGCGCACTTCGAGTTCGACCTGGGAGAGCTGGATGTGGATTTCTACGCCACGTCGCTCCACAAGTGGCTTTTCGCGCCCCACGGGACCGGGCTGCTCTACGTCCGCAGGGAGCGGATCCCCGAGGTATGGCCGCTCACCGCCGCCCCCGAGAGCAGGGACGGCGACATCCGCAAGTTCGAGGAGATCGGCACCCACCCGGCCGCGAACTACCTGGCGATCGCGGAAGCGCTGACGTTCCACCAGGGGATGGGCGGGGCGCGCAAGGACGCCCGCATGGTGTACCTGCGCGACTACTGGGCGGACCGGCTCCTCCAGCACGACCGCGTGCGACTGCACACAAGCCGCAAGCCGGGCTTCGCGTGCGGGCTCGCCAACGTGCAGATCGACGGCGTCGACCCGGGCGCGCTCAACCAGTACCTGTGGAACGAGCACCGCATCATCGCGGTCGGCATCGGCCACGAGGAGTGCACCGGCTCGCGCATCACCCCCAGCGTGTACACGACCCTCGAGGAGCTCGACCGCTTCGGCGACGTCATGGAGCATGTGATCCGGCACGGCCTGCCGGCCTGACGGGAGCGGGGTTCCGAACAAGACGGCGGCGGGTCCGATACGCGCGACCCGCCGCCGTCTTGCGTTCGGCCGGTGGACCCGGCCGTGCAGCGTTTCCCCCTCTACGCGTTCGCCACCGCCTCGGCGAGGTTGTCGAGCGCCTTCTGCACCAGCACGCGCGAGGTGGCGAGGTTCATGCGCATGCGGCCGCTGCCGCCGGTGCCATACGAGTGCCCGGGATTCAGATAGATCCTGGCGTTCTCGGCGAACCAGCGCTGCATGACCTGCTCGGGCGTGACCACGGACTCGGAGGTCTTGTTCTCCTCCGCCGCCTTCTCGCGGGCGCCGACCTTGTCCATCAGCCCGTTCACGTCCAGCCAGGCCAGGTAGGTGCCCTGGGCCTTGGTGTAGTCCACTCCGGGGACGTTCTTCAGGTGGGACTCGGCCAGGTCGTGGTTGCCGTCGATGTAGGGCAGGAGCTGGTCGAGCCACTCGTCGCCGTCGGTGACGGCGGCCCGGTTGGCCTCCATTCCCAGCGTGCTCAGGTCGGCCCGGGTGTAGGAGCGGGCGCGCGCCATCAGGTTGGGATTGGTGGAGAAGTACCAGGCGGCCTTCATGGCGGCGAGGCTGAAGGTCTTGCTGGCCGCCTTGAAGGTGAGGCTGTTGTCGACGATGTCCTTGTCGGGCAGGCTCGCGAAGGGCGTGTACTTGTTGTCCGCGGTCACGAAGTCGCAGTGGATCTCGTCGGCGAGCACGATGACCCGGTTGCGGAGGCAGATCTCGCCCATGCGCAGCAGATCCTCCTCGGACCAGCAGTTGCCGGTGGGGTTCTGGGGATTGCACAGGAGGAAGCTGTTCACGCGCGTGGCGCGCCGCTCGAAGTCGTCCCAGTCGACCTCGTAACGGCCATCCACCACGTACATCTCGCTGTCCTCGGCGATCGTCCGGGTGAAGCGCAGGTCGCTGTAGAAGCCGTTGTAGGTGGGGGTGTTCATCAGCACCCTCGACCCCGGGGGCGAGAAGGCGTGGAGCGCCGCGATCAGCCCGGGGTGCACGCCCGTGGTGAGCTCAATGGTCGAGGGATCGACCTCGAGGCCGTAGCGCCGGTGGTTCCAGTCGGCGATGGCCTGGGTGTAGGAGGCCGGCCGGGCCAGATAGCCCCAGTTCTCGTGCTCGCAGCGCTTCGCCAGCGCCTCGGTGATGCAGGGGGCGGCGCGGAAGTCCATGTCCGCGATGCCCATCCCGACCTCGATGTCCTCGCCAAAGGCCGCAATGGCCCGGTCCCACTTGGTACAGTCGGTGCCCCGGCGGTCGTAGATCTCGTCGAAGTCGAAGCTCTGCCGGGATGTCGAGGCCAGGAGATCGGCGGGGCCCCCGAGTCCGCCCGGCCGGGCCCCCACCGCGCCGAGAACCGCCGTCGCTCCTGCGCCTCTCAAGAAGGTTCTGCGGCTGAACTGATGCTTCTGCGACATGGGGCCTCCTCGCCGTTGTGTCCTGCGGAAACGGTCCTCGTTTCCAGATCGTTGTCGGGGTGCGACGGGCATAGTAACGCCTCGCGCCGGGTTTTTCACGCACGCGCCTCGTTCGCTCGACCGGGCACCGACGTGAGCCCCGCCGCGAACCGATGCCGGGAGTGGGATTCGAACCCACACAGGCCTGAGCCTGGGGGATTTTAAGTCCCCTGCGTCTACCATTCCGCCATCCCGGCCGACAGGTCGAAAGCTACGGGCGCATCGCCGGGTGCGCGAAGACCACGCCCTGGTTGCCCGTCTCCGCCTCCCACGGCAATGCGCATCATCTCCGCTCGCCCGCGCAGCCGCGAGACGTTTTCAGTTGAAACGTCTCCCCGGGAAACGGCGCCCTGCCGCGGGGCCTCTGCCGAACCTCCACCGGCTTCGGACCTCCCGAACCCCGTCCCGATCGCCAGCAGGATCGCAGCCAGAAGCGCCCACGAATAGGCGTTGGCGAGCCCGGCTTCGAGCGCCGACACCCGGGGGATCCCGAACGGCTCGCCCGAAGCCGTGGCCGAGGCCGCCAGAATGGTCGGGATGAAGAAGGGGAGGAGAAACGGGTAGGTGCACACGGTCATGTCGAGAAGGTTGGCGCGCCTGAGGCGTCCGACGCCGGAGCGCCTGCCCGCGTCCCGGACGAGGTCGCCGACGGCGAGGATCGCCATGACCGAATGCGTCGTCAGCAGCACCGCCACGCTGGTGACGCCGAAGATGCGCAGCTCCGCGGCGCGCGCGCTTTCGGCCGCCCGCCGGGGATCCCGCGCGAGACGGTCCAGGATCCCCGCTTCCTGCGCGGCGCCCACGATGCCCATCAACAGGATGGTGAAGATGACGATCCCCACCGACCCCTCCATCCCGTCGAGGATGAGCCCGCGGGCCTGGAAGGCCTCCCGGTCGATGTAGACGAGGTCGGCCGGCGCAACCAGCCCGAGCGCAAGGGCCAGAACCAGAGCCGCGGCCACACCGGCGAAGAGGCTCTCCACCAGGCCGCGTCCCCGCCACAGCATGAAGAAGGCGGCGAGAGGCGCCAGCAGCATGGGAAGCGCGGCCGGGTTGCCTTCGAGCATCGCACCCTGCGAAGGCGCTTGCGTGACCGTGGCTTCGGCGCCTCCCAGCAGGGTGAGAATCAGGGCCGCGCCCAGCGCGGCAGGCAGCGCGTAGCGGAGGCGGCTGCGCACCACGCCGCCCATGGGAGCCCTCTGGCTGCTCGCCGAGGCGATCGTCGTGTCGGACACGGGCGAGACGTTGTCTCCGAAGGTGGCCCCGGCCAGGATGGCCCCGATGAGAGCGACCGGGCTGGCCTCGAGGACGCCCGCCGCGGGATAGAGGAGCGGAGCGCAGATCAGGATCGTGCCCAGGCTCGTCCCCGTCGCCGTGGAGAACAGGACCGCGATCAGGAACGACATGAGGACGAAGCCGCCGCCGCTCACCCCGAGTTCGCTCCCGGTCCAGACCAGGGCGTGCACGAGCCCCGATTCGCGGAGCACCACCGAGAAGACGCCCGCCAGCAGCCACGCTGCGACCATCAGCATCACGATCGGGCGGGACATGCCCCTGAGCGCGGCGGCGCTGTACGCGGAGGCGCTTCTGGCGAGCAGCAGTCCGACCCCGAGGGCCGCCAGGAGGACAGGCCAGAGCCCGCGCTCGTCGGGGGCGCCCGAGAAGCCCAGCCATGCCGCGCCCGCTGCGAAAACCAGGATCGGGGCCACTGCGCCGGCAAGGCCCAGGTGGAAGCCAGGGGGTGCCGCCGGCTCAGCGCGCGGGGGCGAGGACGGTGGTGGCTCGGGTTCGGGGTTCACGGCGCCGTTCGGGTTTCTGGGTGACGGGACACGCCCTATCATCGAGGATCGGCCCCGGACGGGCCAGCTTCCGTCACAGTCCCCCGGCAAATGAGGGCGCCCGCATGAGCGTCGACGACGTCTTCGAACTCTACGACCTGCGGGTGGAGGTGGTCGCCGGCGAGGGCGACATGGTGTGCAACCACAAGGCGGGTGACTACTTCGAACTCAGCGGGGAGAACCTGTCCTTTCCCGACGGCCAGACCTTCCCCATCTATCCCCTGGCAGCCCTCCTTCCCCTCCTCCCGGCCAAGCAGCGCGACACCCATCCGCACGACTGGATGACCACGGACACGGATATCGCGTGCCCCGATCCTCACTGCGGCGCCCGCTTCCGCATCACCCGGACCGGCAAGTCGACCTTCCGCCACAGCGAGGTCACGCGTGTTCCGCTGGACTGACCGCCCGCGGAAGAAGTCCCCCCGGCATGCGAGCGGCGAAGCAACCGGGGACTCCCGCCGGTGAATCCGGTGCCACCACCCCTCCAGCTGCCTCCGTCCGGGGTGATCCGGGGCTGCTGGCAGCTTTCCGAAGGCCACGGCGACGGCTGGAACAGGGAGCGGGCGTTCGCCGCCCTGGACGCCGCGGCTGCGGCAGCGCGCCCGCTCGTGCTGGACTGCGCCGACATCTATACCGGCGTGGAGCGTACTATCGGGGACTGGCTCGCCCGACGGCCTGACATCGCCGATGACGTCGTCGTCCATACCAAGTTCGTGCCCGACCTGAACGTCCTGTCCACCATCGACCGCGACCACGTCCGCCGCGTCATCCTGCGCTCACGCGACCGCCTCGGGGTGAACGTGCTGGAACTGGTGCAGTTCGCGTGGTGGGACCTCGCGCAACCGAAGTGGGTGCAGACCGCCGAGTGGCTCGCGGAGCTTCGGGAGGAGGGGATCATTCGCAATCTGGGCGTCACCAACTTCGACCCGGCTTCGCTCGGCGCACTCCTGGACGCGGGCATCCCGGTGGTGTCCAGCCAGGTCCAGTTCTCCCTTCTCGACCGCCGTCCCCTCAAGGGCCTGATGGAGTTGTGCCGGGAACGGGGGGTCACCCTGCTCGCCTATGGCGCCCTGGCGGGCGGCCTCCTCTCGGACGCCGGCGGTGCGCGGCTGGAGTCCCGGTCGCTGACCAAGTACCGCCTGATCGTCGAGGAGGTGGGTGGTCGGGAGGTGCTCAACCGGGCGCGCGGGGCGCTCGCGGGGCTGGCGGCGCGGCACGGGGCCACCATGGCTGACGCGGCGGTGGCCTACCTGCTCGGCCAGCCGGGCGTCGGGGCCGCGATCGTCGGCTTGAGCCGCAGAGGCCTGATGGTGGACGGACGCCGTGTGCGTCTCTCCGCGTGCGATGTGGCGCGGCTGGAGGAAACCGTGCCGGCGACCGTCAAGGGAGACGTGTTCGAAATCGAGCGCGACCGGGAGGGCCCGCACGGCCGCATCATGCGGTACAATCTGAACCGGGGGGACGGAGCCGGGGGCACGGCCTAGCGCGCCCCTGGCAAGACCCTCGACCTCCAGTCCATCCCCGCATCCCGGCGGCGTGGTGCGGAGTCCGTTCGCGGCCGGCCATCCGGCTATTCTGAACGACAGTTGCGGACGCTCGACACCCGTCCCAATATTGAAAGTCCGTCCCGCTCATTCCACTGCGACGGCCACACTCGCGAAGGAATGGCGGGGCATTTTGCGAACAGAAGCAGGAGGACGCTCGACACGCCATGGATGTACCGCGCGTCCCCCGCTCCCGCCCTCCTCCCGCCCGGGGGTTGTACAGCCCCCGCTACGAGCGCGACAGCTGCGGCGTCGGTTTCGTGTGCGACATCAAGGGACGCGCCAGCCGGGCGATCCTCGACGATGCCAACCGCATCAACTGCCGCATGGGGCACCGCGGCGGCATCGGCTGCGAACCCGGGACGGGGGACGGCGCCGGGCTCCTTACGGGGCTTCCGCACCGGCTTCTCGACCGCGTCGCCAGCGAGCACCTGGGCATCTCCCTTCCCCCTCCCGGCCAATACGGGGTCGGTATCGCCTTCCTCCCGCGCAACCGCCGGGAACGGCGCATCTGCAAGGAGCGCACCGAGGCCATCATCGTCGAGCAGGGACAGCGCCTGCTGGGATGGCGCCGGCTCCCGCACAGCGCCGAACGCGCGGGGCTGACCCCGACCGTGATCGCCTCCATGCCGCACCTCGAGCAGCTCTTCGTCGGGGCCGGCGAGGGCTTTGCCGACAGCGCCTTCGAGCGCCAGCTCTACATCATCCGCAAGTACGCCAGCCATTGCCTGCGCGGCGATCCGCGCCTCTCGGGGCGGGAGCTTCCCTACTTCTGCTCGCTCTCGACCAACACGGTCATCTACAAGGGGATGCTCACGCCCCATCAGCTCTTCGAGTTCTTCGACGACCTCCGCGCCGCGGACTACGAGTCCCACATGGCGATGGTGCACTCGCGCTTCTCCACGAACACCTTCCCGTCGTGGGACCGCGCCCAGCCCAACCGCGCCATGTGCCACAACGGCGAGATCAACACGCTGCTGGGCAACTGCAACTGGATGAACGCGCGCGAGGGCGTGCTGCACTCGAAGCTGTTCGCGGACGAACTGGAGAAGCTCTTCCCGATCATCGAGCCCAACTGTTCGGACTCGGGGAACTTCGACAACGTGCTCGAGTTCCTGCTCATGACCGGGCGCAGCCTGCCGGAGTCGATCATGACCATGATCCCCGAGGCGTGGCAGCAGCGGCCCGACATGCCGGCGGACAAGCGCGCCTTCTACGAATTCCAGTCGTGCCTGATGGAGCCCTGGGATGGTCCGGCTCTGATCCCCTTCGCCGACGGCCACTGCATCGGAGCGGTGCTCGACCGCAACGGGCTGCGCCCGAGCCGCTACTACGTGACCGACGACGACCGTTGCGTCATGGCCTCCGAGGTGGGGGTGTTGCCGGTGGCGCCGGAGCGGGTGGTGAAGAAGGGGCGGCTGCACCCGGGGCGGCTGTTCCTGATCGATTTCGATGCCGGGCGCCTGGTGCCGGACCACGAGCTCAAGTCGGAGTGGGCGAGGCAGCGGCCCTACGGGGAATGGCTGGCGCGGCAGCGCCTGGAGCTGGGCGAGGCCGACGACCCTCGGGGCTACGACGAAGCGACCGTCCTCGGGCGCATGCGGGCCTTCGGCTATACGACCGAAACCCTGCAGTTCATGCTCCTCAGCCTGGTGCGCGACCGTCGCGACCCGCTCGGCTCCATGGGCAACGACGCGGAGCTGGCGGCGCTCTCGGACCGGCCGCGCATGCTCTACGACTACTTCAAGCAGCGCTTCGCGCAGGTCACCAACCCCGCCATCGATTCGATCCGCGAGGAAGTGGTCATGTCGCTCGAGTGCTACATCGGGCCGGAGGGGAACCTCCTGGAGGTCTCGGAGGAACACGCGCACCGGCTTCGCCTCCCGCACCCGATCCTCTCCAACCGGCAGTTCGCCGCCCTCGCCCGCCTGGAAGACCACGGTTGGAGATGCCGGACGCTCGACGCCACCTTCGCGCGCGGATCCGGGAAGCGTGGCCTGCTCGCCGCCCTGGGTCGCCTCGAGCAAGAGGCCGACCGGGCCGTGGAGGAAGGATTCCGCCTGCTCGTGCTCTCGGACCGCGCAATCGGAGCGGATCGCCTCGCCATCAGCTCCCTGCTCGCCGTGGGCTGCGTGCACCACCACCTGGTGCGCACGCACCAGCGCACCCGCATCGCCCTGATCGTCGAGACCGGCGAGGCGCGCGAGGTGCACCACCACTGCCTGCTGCTGGGCTACGGGGCGGATGCCATCAACCCCTACCTGGCCTACGAGTCGCTCTGGCTCGCCCGCCGCGCCGGACGGATGGACGACTACGACCACATCGGTTCCGACGACGACGTGGTCGCCGCGTACCGCAAGGGGGTCGGCAAGGGCATCCTCAAGGTGATGGCCAAGATGGGGATTTCGACGCTGCAGTCCTACAAGGGGGCGCAGATCTTCGAGGCGGTCGGGCTCGGGCCGGAGGTGGTAAACCGCTGCTTCACCGATACCGAGAGCCGCGTGGGCGGCATCGGCTTCGGGGTGCTGGCGGAGGAGATCGAGCGTCGCCACGAACTGGGCTTCGCGGGCACCACGCGGAGCAATGGACGGGCGTTGCCCAATCCCGGCGACTTCCACTGGCGCAAGGGTGGGGCGCGCCACATGTGGGACCCGGTGTCGGTGCGCGGCCTCCGGGTCGCCGCGCGCACCAACTCCCCGGAGGCCTACTGGCGCTTCGCCCGTCACGCCAACGAGGAAAACACGCGCAAGGCGACGCTGCGCGGCCTCCTCCGGTTCCGTCCCACCGGTCCACCCGTGGATCTGGACCAGGTCGAGCCCGAGGCCGCGATCGTAAAGCGCTTCGCAACCGGCGCGATGAGTTTCGGCTCCATCTCGAAGGAAGCCCACGAGTCGCTCGCCCTTGCCATGAACCACATCGGCGCCAGGTCCAATTCAGGCGAGGGCGGCGAGGATCCGGCGCGCAACGTCCCGGACCCGGACGGCGGGCTGCGCCGCTCCGCGATCAAGCAGGTGGCCAGCGGACGCTTCGGCGTGACGATCGAGTATCTCACCGCGGCCGAGGAGCTGCAGATCAAGATCGTGCAGGGAGCCAAGCCCGGGGAGGGCGGCGAGCTTCCGGGACGCAAGGTGGACGACTACATCGCGTCGATCCGGCATTCCACGCCGGGCGTGGGCCTGATCAGCCCGCCCCCGCACCACGACATCTACTCCATCGAGGACATCGCCCAGCTCATCCACGACCTCAAGAACGCCAACCCGCAGGCGCGCATCAGCGTGAAGCTGTGCGCCGAGATCGGCGTCGGCACGGTGGCCGCAGGGGTGGTCAAGGCGCGCGCCGATCACCTGGTCATCTCGGGCGACAGCGGGGGCACGGGCGCCTCTCCCCTCACCTCCATCAAGCACGCGGGCCTGCCGTGGGAGCTGGGGATCGCGGAAGTCCACCAGACGCTGGTGATGAACAACCTGCGCTCGCGGGTCATCGTGCAGACCGACGGGCAGCTGAAGACGGGCCGGGACGTGGCCGTCGCCGCGCTGCTGGGGGCGGAGGAGTTCGGCTTCTCCACCGCCCCGCTGATCACGCTGGGCTGCGTCATGATGCGCAAGTGCCACCTGAACACCTGTCCCGTGGGCGTGGCGACCCAGGACCCGGAGCTGCGCAAGAAGTTCTCCGGGAAGCCGGAATACATCATCAACTACCTGTTCATGGTCGCGCGCGAGCTGCGTGAGATCATGGCCCGGCTCGGCTTCCGCACCGTGAACGAGATGATCGGGCGCGTGGACGCGCTGCGCGCCGCGCCCCGGCCCGGGCACTGGAAGGCCAGGAGCGTGAACGTGGACGCGCTCCTGATGCCGGCGCTGGAGCCGACCGACTGCCTGGGCGTGTACTGCCGGCACGAACAGGATCACGGCCTGGAGGATGCCCTCGACCACACCCTGATCCGCCTGGCCGGCCCGGCCATTGAGGAAGGTCGGCCGGTGCGCCACGACATGGCCATCTCCAACGGAAACCGGGTGGTGGGCGGCATGCTGTCCAACCACATCATCCGCCGCGCGGGGCCGGGCATGCTTCCCGAGGGTTCCATTCATTTCCGCTTCCAGGGGAGCGCGGGACAGAGCTTCGGCGCCTGGCTGGCGCGCGGGGTTACGCTCGAAGTGGAAGGCGACGCCAACGACTACGTCGGCAAGGGGCTCTCGGGCGGCAGGATCATCCTGTATCCGCCACGCGCGTCCCGGTTCAAGGCGGAAGAGAACATTCTGGTCGGCAACGTGGTGTTCTACGGCGCCATCAGCGGCGAGGGCTTCTTCCGGGGCATCGCGGCCGAGCGCTTCTGCGTGCGCAACAGCGGCGCCACCGCGGTCGTGGAAGGTATCGGCGACCACGGCTGCGAGTACATGACGGGCGGGCGCGTCGTGGTGCTGGGCCAGACCGGGATCAACTTCGCGGCCGGCATGTCGGGGGGGATCGCCTACGTCTGGGACCCCGAGGACGCCTTCGAACGCCGCTGCAACATGGACTTGGTGGTGCTCGAACGCCTGTCCGACGCGGCCGAGCGCGAGGAACTCCGCCGCCTCATCGAACGGCACCGCGAATACACGGGCTCCACCGTCGCGGCCGCCATCCTCGGCGATTGGGAGGCGCGCCATCCGGAATTCGCAAAGGTGGTGCCGATCGACTACAAGCGGGCGCTGGAGGAGCGCGCCGCCGCCGGCCATCCCCACGCGCTGCCCGCTGCGGCCGGCACCTGACGGCGAGCCGCATGGGCAAGGTCACGGGCTTCAAGGAATTCGCGCGCGAGGCGGCCCCCTACCGGGACCCGGCCACCCGCATTCTGGATTTCGACGAGATCTACACGCCGCACGCCGATGAGCGGCTGCAGACCCAGGGCGCGCGCTGCATGGACTGCGGCGTGCCGTTCTGCCAGTCGGACGACGGCTGCCCGGTCTACAACCTGATACCGGAGTGGAACGACCTCGTCTACCGGGGACGCTGGCGCGAGGCGCTCGATCGCCTGCACAGGACCAACAACTTCCCCGAAGTCACCGGCCGGGTGTGTCCCGCTCCCTGCGAGGGGTCGTGCGTCCTCGGCATCGCCGATCCCCCGGTCACCATCAAGAACATCGAGATGGCGATCGCCGACCGCGGCTTCGACCAGGGGTGGGTGACGGCTCATCCGCCGTCCGCGCGAACCGGAAAGAGCGTGGCCGTGGTGGGTTCCGGTCCGGCGGGGCTGGCGGCGGCGGCGCAGCTCAACTCAGCCGGGCATCGGGTGACGGTCTATGAGCGCGACGACCGCATCGGCGGCCTGCTCATGTACGGAATCCCCAGCATGAAGCTCGACAAGCGCATCGTGGAGCGGCGCGTTTCGCTCCTGCGCGAGGAGGGCGTCGAGTTCGTGACCAACGCGTCGGTCGCCGATGGCGGCGGGGGCTCGCTGGACGTGCGCCGGCTGCGCGCAGATTTTGACGCCCTGCTCCTGGCGACGGGCGCCACAGAGGCCCGCGATCTCCCGGTCGGCGGGCGGGAACTGCCCGGCATCCACTTCGCCATGGAGTACCTCACCGACAGCATCCAGGCGGTGCTGGGCGATCACCCGCCCCGAATCCCCGCCACCGATCTTGACGTCGTCGTCATCGGCGGGGGCGACACCGGCACCGACTGCATCGGCACTTCCCTGCGCCAGTCGTGCCGCCGCCTGATCAACTTCGAACTCCTGCCGCGGCCCCCGCAGGAGCGGGCCCCCGACAATCCCTGGCCTGCATGGCCGCTCATCTTCCGGGTGGAATACGGGCACGAGGAGTCGGTCGCCCATCTCGGACACGATCCGCGGGTCTACGCGATCTCGGCAGAGAGCTTCTTCGCCGGGGCGGACGGCAAGGTCGCAGGGGTACGCACGCTCGACGTCACCTTCCATGGCGGCCGCCTGCGCAAGATTCCGGGGAGCCAGCGCGAGTGGAGCGCGGATCTCGTTCTCCTGTCGATGGGGTTCCTCGGCCCGGAACACGCGCCCGCGGATCCCCTGGGCATCGCATACGACGAGAACTCCAACTACGCCGCCGAGTTCGGCCACTACGCCACGAACGTGGACGGCGTGTTCGCCGCCGGGGACTGCCGGCGCGGGCAATCGCTGGTGGTGTGGGCCATCCGCGAAGGGCGCGAGGCGGCGCGGGAGATCGACCGCTGGCTGATGGGCGCCACGCGGCTTCCCTGACGGTCGTCTACCCCTGTCGCGACGGGCGCCGACCGCGCACTTTGTCCACTGTGGCCGCGAGCGCGAATCTCGCGGCACGGTCGACCCGCTTACAGACTTCAAGGAGGATCAGACATGCGCAGGTTCGCCGCCCTATTCCTGCTGGCCGGGGTACTCGGGCTCGGAGCCCCCGCAGAGGCGGATGCCCAGCTCCTGGAAGTGGGAGAAATGGCTCCCGACTTCGAGTTGCCCGGCGCCACCCGCTTCGGCGTGCTGCAGGACCCGGTTCGCCTCAGCGACTACCGGGGAGAAACCGTCGTCCTCGCCTTCTTCTTCCGCGTTCGAACACGTGGCTGAACAGTTCAGATGAGAGCGTACCGTGATCAGTACGCAAGCCTGTTCAACGAAGGTCAGAACGTCGTCGTCGTCGGGATCTCCAACGACAGCCCGGAGGAACTGGGATCCTGGCTCAAGGACGAGGACTTCCCCTTCCTGTTCCTGAGCGACGCGAGCACCGAGGGCGCCACCTACGAGGCGTTCGGCGGCGGCAAGCGCGACAACAACATGGTCGACAGCCGCTCGGTCATTGTCGTCGGTCCGGACGGAGCCATCGCAGGGGTGATTCCGCAGTTCGCCCAAGTGGACCCGACCGCCTACGAGGAGCTGGCGGCGATGGTCGACGCCGCAACGCCGGAGCCTTAGGCCGGTTCCCGAACTCCACGTCCGTCCCCGGGTCACGAACAGGCCCGGGACGGACGTGGCCTTTGCCTGGCTGAACGCGTTCGCATCGGGAGGCCGATGCTCGCCGTCCAGGCGGAGCCTCCGGGGCCTTCCCGAATCACGTCGCTCCAGTTACGCACCCGGGCGTAGCCCTCCCTTCCTCCCGATGTCCCCCTCCTCCTTCGTCGACCTCGTTCCCATGCTGATATGCGCCGATGTTCCCGCGTCGGTGCGCTTCTATTGCGATGTGCTCGGGTTCGAGGTGGTCGACCGGATGGACGATGTCGGCGCCACCGGTTTCGCGTCCCTTCGCAACGGCAAGGCGATGGTCATGCTGGCGAGCCCCACCTACATCCCGCGGGCTCCCAGGGTGGAGGGCCGCTACCCGCAGTCGATGTACTACTTCTACGTGGAGGATGTGGACGCGCTCCGGCAGGCGGTCGTGGATGCCGGCTGGCCTGCGACCGAATGCGTCGACCGCTTCTACGGGCTACGCGAGTTCGAAGTGGTCGACCCCGAGGGCCACGTGCTGCTCTTCGGGCAGGACACCGCAGTTGGTCGGGCGCGGCATCCGTCCTCGACGTCGAAATGACCCGAAGCGACCCGGGCGGCTCGTCGCGCGGACCGTCGACGGGCCAACAGTCTGCCAAAATGGCATGAGGTGGCGGATTAGGATCCTGTTGCGGGCATTGGGGTTAGGAGTCTGGCTGGCTGGATTCCCGCTATTCTGTTCCCGCCAAGTGGATCAGGCGTGAACGCTCCGGCGCTCTTCGAGCGCCTTCCTGAGCCGGTCCTCGTCGGCCCGCTGATAGCAGCGGAGGACCGTCTGGGCCGTCTTCCAGCCGCCCAGTTCGCAGAGCACCTTGAGAGGCTGGTTCATGAGATCTGACGCGAACTTGCGCCGCAACGAGTGCCAACTCCTCCCGGGCTTCGGCTCCAGACCCGCGAGCTTCTCGGCCCGCTTCCACCAGACGTATGCCCGGATACCGCTCAGACACACCGACGGATCTTTGGGGGCGGGCAACACCGGGGTGTTCCCGATCCCCGGGTTCCGCCTCCGCGCTTCCTCAAGTGCGGCGACCGCCTCGGCCGTTATCGGCGTCCGGTGCTCGTAACCAGTCTTCTCGTGCTCGGCGCGCCAGCGCACCACTCCGCCCGCAAGGTCGACATCGGACCATCGAAGCTGGCGGATGGCACCGATGCGGTGCCCCGTCTCATGCGCGAGCACGAGCGCGACGCGGAAGCGCCAGTCGACCCGCCGGGACACCTTCAGAAGCGCCCGGTATTCCCCATCGGAGAGCACGATCCGGGTCGGATTCTTCTCCTTGGGCGGCTTGAATCCTCTCAGGGGATTCGATTCGAGGAGGAGCCTGCCCTCCTCGTCTCTCGACCGCGCGGCCCAGTTGAGGACCGCGAGCAGGAACCTCAGATCGCGCTCGACCGTCCGGTCGGACACGGGCTCGCCGCTCGGGCCGATCCTCCCCGACCGCCGCGCGCCGATGAACCGGTCCCAGTCACGCTGCGATAGCGTGGCGGGCTTCCGGTCGCTCCCGAAGCACGCCAGGAACATCCTCGTCGCGGCCCTGTCGTACAACTGGGACCGCTCGCCCTTGGTGGGCGTTACCTCTTCACCGTAGATGTCAAACAGCTTCTCCAGCGTGAGCGGCTCGGCCTCGGCGTCCTTCTTGCCGTTCATCTCCGGCGCGTCGATGAACCCGGCGGCGAACTGATCCGCCTGCGTCTTCGCGCGCGCCCAATCGCGATGTTTGAGCGACCGGGTGAGCCTGCGCCCGTTCTCGCGCCACTCGATCTGGAAAATGCCGGTCTTCGGGTCGGGAAAGATCCTCACCCGGTTCCGGCCCCATTCGCCGGCGCCGTAGCTCCGACGACTTCGTTTCGTGCGTGCCATCATTCGATTCCTCATCGTGATGGACTGCACGATCTGCGCATCGAAAGGTCGCATCTGGAGGGCTTCTTGACCAGTGTTTCGAGCTGCTCTTCGAAGCCGATCCCGAGAGCGGATTCGGCGCGGTCCGGGGCCGTAGCGCGGGTGTCCAACCGACATTGGGGACGACTGGACACGGAATCGCTCTTGGAATGGACAGCTCGCCGGTGCCGCAAGTCCTTGACCGCTTGGCGGTTGAGCCACGAACGCCGGGGTGTTCGTGGCACGCGGGAAGGCGTGGCCGTGACCGGAGCGACCCCCCGATTTCGATGGCTGGCATGCCATCGAGGAGTTCGGCATTGGACACGCCCATGCCGTCCTCCGCGGGAGGTCGCTCCGATCCAGAAATCCCGTGCGGGAAGGCCAACGGCGCGTCGTGCCGACGCTCGGCTCCGGCAGTCACCGGAGCCGCCGTTGGCGACATCGTTTTCGCCTCGCAACGAGAAGTGCGCGCCCATGTGGAAGAGCGCCACGGTGCCGCCGGAGGCTTCTGCGAGGTGCCGGATGAACCGCGCGCCTCTATGCCTGTGGCACGCCCCGGGCTAGTCTGGAACTGGTGAGACGAGTTCGTTCACATCTCGGGAAGGACTGATGACCGAACACGAACAGACCGCCCTGAAGACGGTGACGGAGCGGTCGTGGGAAAAGATCGAGCAGCATCATCTTCGCAGGCTCGCCGAAATCGCGATCGGTGACCTCGACGACTTCTTCCAACGATATCCCGAGCACGGCGGCCGCTACCGGGATCTCCTGATGCTCATCTGCCTTTGCCAGGGTGCTGCCGGGCACTTCGTCCACCGGGATCGCGGAGTCAAGGACTTCGATGTCTGGGCTTTCTTCCGGAAACACCCGGAGAAGCCGTTCCCCGCCCGCCGCCACGCCAAGGGGGATTTCGGACCCTCTCGGTTTGGTCCGCATCTCAACGATAAATGCCATCCCGGACGGGGCGTTGACCTTTTCGGAAGATCTATTCCTTGCGAGAAGGGACAGGATCCGTACGATTGCGTTCGCGAATGGCTTGCCAGCGGTCGGCCGAGTTCGCGTAAGATAGCCAAGTCCTCCGTCGTGGTCATTCATCCGGAAGAAGAGGTTGGGCGCATCATTTGGGATCCCGGATCGGCTAGGTGAAGAAAAGTTCCTGTCCCGGGGGCCGGACCGCTCACGGGCGAGATTCGCGCGCCACCCACCTCGTTGCGCTGTTTCTAGTGTCCGCAGCTTGGTCGGCGCCGGCGTCGGCACAGTTGACGGAAGCGTACCTGCTCGGCTGCTACGATGTCGCCGAAGGCGAGTGGACGGAGGAAAGACCCGGCGACCGGTTCCGGGCCGACATGTCATCGGTGCGAATGGAGCCTATACCCAGTTCCCAGGGCCAGGACTCCGCCTTTTACCAAGTTCCCCCCCGCATTCGCTTGGCCGGTCCGCCCGACGACACGAGATATCTCGGCAACTTCGGACGGATCATCGTGCCTGCGGGTGCCATCCCGACACCGCACAAGTACATGAGCCATCGCGTTCGTAACGACACGCTCAGGCTCGTGTTCTCCACTGGCTTCCACGGCGTCATGGCGCACCTGGTGCCGCATGGCGGGGGCGCATGGGCGGGAACGTCCAACACACACTCGGACAACTTGGCGGAGCAGGCCTGGATCCGCCCGATCGGGTTGACGCCGGTCGCTTGCGACTCTCCACCGCCCGTTCCCAGTTCCGTGATGCGTTCGGTTCCGCGCGCCGTGCAGTTGATCGGAGGCGCGACCATCGCGCTTGGCGAGCCGCTTCCCGAATCGCTGGAAACCATGCCGCGCAGGTCCGGTGCCCTTACCGTGGTCGGTCGAACCGAGGGCCTGTTCGGGACAACCGACTCGATTGCGGTCGCCATCGATCCGGACCTGGGCCGCATCGGAAGGATCCAGTTGATCTATCTTGACACCGACATGTCATCGGTGGTCGAGGCGCGAATCAGCGAAGCCTACGGGCCGGCGACCAGAAGCGGGGGAACCGAGTCGGCCTCGCTCCAATGGAGGAATCGCGTTACGCGCGTCTGGCTCGGTCGAGGCAGCACCCGATTCAGCGTCAACCTTCGCGATTACCGCTACTGGCAGTAGGTGTGGAAGTCGGAACACGTCGACCTCGCAAAGCAGCAACACCGTCGCGCGCGAGGCGCCATCGACGATCTGTTCGCGACGCTGCGGAGCACGGCCAGGAGGTAGTGCGGCACCGGAGCCAACGGGCGTTCGGGTCGCTGGGCGATGTTCCCGACCGTCTTACGGACCGCTCGCCAAGACGCCTGTAGAGCCCATCGACGAGGGAACGACGAAGACCAGCTTCGTACAATCGGCGCCGCACGCTCAACGGGCTCATTCAGCGCGGAGGGAAGAGGATGGAACAAGAGGAGCAGGGCCTCACGGACTTCGGCGAGTTGACGGATGTGGGCCTCCGCACGGCATGGCCACATGAAGCCCACAACTTCACGCCCTGGTTGGCGGAGAACCTAGATCGCCTCTCGGAAGCGATCGGCGTTGACCTGGATGCGGAGACCACCGAAGCTCCGGTGGGGCAATTCGCAGGAGACATTCTTGCGACGGGACCCGAGGGGCAGTCAGTGCTGATCGAGAATCAACTCGAGTCGTCGGACCACTCCCACCTCGGTCAGATCATGACCTACCTGGCCGGGCTCGACGCCAGGATCGTGGTCTGGGTCGCGCGCGACTTCGCCGAACCGCACCTGTCGGCGATCCAATGGCTCAACCGCCACACCGACGACGAGTTCGCATTCTTCGCTGTACGGCTGAGGGTGGTCAGGATCGCCGATTCTCCCTTGGCACCCATCTTCGAGATCGCTGCGAAGCCCAACGAATGGGAGCGTCAGGTGCGTCACCGAAGCACCGGACCGAGAGCGGAACTGGTCAAGGCCTACAGGGAGTTCTGGACGCACTACGCCCAGCGGTACTCGGAGGACGGCATCAGGGCCAATCACGGCCTGGCCAACTTCTGGGTCCGCCCGCGCAACGACGCGCCGACGATTTCGATGGCGTTCTCGTTCGCCCGGGGCCATGTCGGCATCTTTCTCACGCCGCGTGGGCTCTCGGAGGAGGCGATGGAGGAGTGGGTCGGCGAACGCCGTCATCTCATCGGCGAGACGCTCGACGGCGGCAAGACCCACCATCGGAAGCGGTTCCACACAGACGACCGCGCCCAATGGGATGCCGCCTGCGATTGGCTACACGAGCAGCTGGGCCGATACCGCGCGATCTTCGAAGCCGATCCGGAAGGCCCCGAAGGAGCCAGTGACGGGCCTTGAGGGCAATGTCTCCACCACGTTCGTCCAGCATGGAATCAGATACTACAATCGGGTGCGCCGCCACTCATTCCTTCGGAGACCGGCCCCCCTGGCAATCATCCAGGATTTCTACCACGAGGCCTGAGCGGCACAACAAACCCGGAGGTCAGGTGTCCAACTGATGGGGTCACTTCGGAATCGCCGAGCCGGGGAAGTATGACGATGAAAGAGTATCTGCTGACGGTGACACTGGCGGCTCTTCTCCCTACCGGGGTTTCCGCTCAAGACGACCCGGCGGAGAGGGTACGTCGTACAACTGAGATGCTGGAGCTTGTCGATCTCGCGAAGACGGATCGGGAAGCGGCCATGTTGGTTTTCTCCGGCGCGCACCAGGCGGCGGCGCGGATCGTGGAGGACCCGAGTAACTGGCAAACGTTGCCGGATGAGTTGGACATGTACTTCGACTACAGCCGCGACATCATCGCAGGCGAGTTCGGGCCGGTGCCCGATGCAACGCGCGACTTGATCGCCGAAGCGTTCGTACTAGTCGCCGTCGAGGTTGCTGATAGGTGGTGGTGGTACGAACGCGTGGTTGAAGCGGGCGAGGCGGGATTCGAGCGCGTCGACCAGGCTCTGTTCCAGATTTACACCACTCTGCGCGAGCGCGATCACACACGGGCCAGCGTGGTTATCAACGGGTATGCGGACCGTCCGCCGGAGCGCGCCCTGCCGTACTTGTCCCGACTCGTCGCCCAGCAAGACGACGACGTGGCCGCGATGACGGCGATTGAGATCATGGCACAGGCCGGAGAGGAAGGCGCTGACGCCATCATGGCGCTTGAGGGCGCTGGAACCGTGAACGATTGGGTCTGGCGCGCCATTCGCTGGGGCACAGATGGAACGAACCAGGTTTGTCCGCATGTGCCCGATTTCACGCCCTGCGTACACAACGTCATCCTTGGGAACCCTGTTGGATTGATGCAGATCAGTTGCCGCGACCTATCTCGGATCCGTGAAGCCTTCCCGCCCAAGGAATACCGGGAGATGGTGCGAAGGCTGTGTAACGCCTGCCGCGACCTGCCTCGGATCCGTGAAGCTCTCCCGCCCGAGGAATACCAGGAGATGGTGCGAAGGCTGTGTAACCGCCGATGGCGATCGGGGGATCGGCAAGCCGCCGAATAGGCCGCGCTCAAGCCCTGAGCGGCCAGTCACATGACTCTCAAGGTGAGCGGCTCGGGCTCGGCCCTCCTTCCGGCCGTTCAGCTCCGGTCCCCGCGAAGCCTGCGGCGAACTCGTCGGCCTGCCGCTTCGACATGAGCTAGCAGATTCACATCTTACTGTGAACGTTGAGCTTACGGGATTCGGAGGGCGCCTTCCCGCTGTTTGATTCCCGCCGAATCGACCGGGATCAGGTGCGGAGCCTCGGGCGGCTCTCCAGAGCCTTCCTGAGTTGTCCCGTATCGGCCTGCTGGTAGCAGCGCAAAACCGTCTGGGCCTCTTTCCAGCCGCCCAGCTCGCACAGCACCTTCAGCGGAAGGTCCATGAGGTCGGACGCGAACTTCCGCCTCAGCGAGTGCCAGCCGCGTCCGCGCTTGCGTCCCAGCCCCGCAACGTCTTCGGCCCTATTCCACCAGTAGCGGACCGGCGACTTGCCCATGCACTGCGAGGCATCCCTGGATGCGGGCAACACCGGCGCGTCTCCGTTTCCGGGATTCCTGCGTTGCGCCTCTTCCAAGGCGGCGAGCGCCTCGGCGGTCACGGGCGTGCGGTGCTCGTATCCGCTCTTCTCGTGCTCGGCGCGCCACAGGATCGTCCTGTCCTCGAAGTCGATGTCAGTCCACCTGAGGTGGCGGATGGCACCGATCCGGTGACCGGTCTCGTGAGCGAGCACGAGCGCAACGTGGAACCGCCAGTCCACCCGGCGCGACACCCGTAGCATCGCGTCGTATTCCTCGTCGGAAAGGACGATCCGCGTCGGGTTCTTCTCCTTGGGCAGCTTGAGCCCTCGCAGCGGATTCGAGTCGAGCAACAGACGGCCCTGCTCGTCCCTCGATTTGGAAGCCCAGTTGAGGACCGCGATCAGGAACTTCAGGTCGTTCTCGATCGTCCGATTCAACACCGGTCGTCCGCTCGGTCCGAGCCTGCCCGCGCGGCGTTCCCGGATGAACCGGTCCCAGTCCCGCTTCGACAGCGTCTCGGGTCTCCGGTTCGGCCCGAGGAAGTCGAGGAACATCCGCATCTGCATTCTATCCCGCTGCTGAGTCTTCTCGCTCTTGGTGGGCGTCACCTCCTCGCCGTAGATTTCAAAAAGCGTTTCCAGCGTGAGCGGCTCGGGCTCGGCCTTGCCGTTGGGCTCGTGGACCGCGAAGCCAGCGGCAACCTCGTCCGCCTGCCTTTTGGCCCTCGGCCAGTCACGGTGCCCCAGCGACCTCGTGAGCCTGCGCCCGTTATCGCGCCACTCGATCTGGTACAAGCCGGTCTTGGGATCGGCGAACACCCTCACCCGATTCCGGCCCCATTCGCCGGCGCTGTACGAGCGCCGACTTCGTTTCGTGCGTGCCATCATTCGATTCCTCTCGTTGATGGACCGCACGATCTGCGCGAAGGAAACTTCGCACACGGCGGGCTTCTTGACCAGCGCGGGGAGATGCTCTCCCAAGCCGATCCGAAGGGCGGATTCTGCGCGGTTCGGGGCCGTAGCGCGGGTGTCCGTTCGACATCGGGGGCGGCCGGACACGAAATCGTGTTTCCAACGGACAGTCTGCGGGCCCGCCATGTCGTTGGACGGCTTGCGGTTGTGCCTCGGCAAGTTGAGCGGGCGCGGCACGCGGGCGCTGGCGGCCGTGGCTGGAGCGACCCGCCACTTTCGATGCCCGGCGTGCCATCGAGGAGTTCGTCATCGGACACGCCGATGCCGTCCTCCGCGTGGAGGTCGCTCCAGTCCAGCAATCCCTTCGGGAAGGGCGGCCCGAGATCCGCAGATGACGGTCGCGGATGGTTTGGAGGCCGCCTTGAGCCTTCAGCCGTGGTAAGGCGCTCGCGCCCGCCGTTGTGCGCACCGTACCAAGGAGCGGGTGGACCGGCCCGCCTCGCCGGGTCGATCTTGCAGACAAACGCGAACGGTGCCGAATCTTGGTGGGACGTGGGGAGCGGCGGCAGGCCGCCCCCTTCCCACCGTTGCCGCATCCCACCGCAAGGCGGAGGGAGAGAGACACATCCCCGCAAGGAGCAACCCGCCATGACCGAAGAGCCCGCGATCAAACCGAGAACTCCCGACCAGGTCTTCCACATCCTGAGCGAGGACTTCCGCCGGCGCGTGGTGAAGCGCGCCCTGAAGCACCGTTCCGAGTCCAAGGCGCTCCGGCGACAACGCGGGGCCGCCCTGCGGCGTCTTCGGGTGGACGGATACCGGGACGCCAGCCGCGCGCCCCGGCCGAAGCTCCTCCAGCCCGTGCTGGAGGCGATCAAACATCACGACCGGGACCTCGCGCGCGCCGTTCTCAATCATTGGGTGGACTCGCACGGCACGCTTCGCGATCAAATCGCCGGGCACCTCGCAACCCGGGGCACGCCCGTGCCCGAGCCACCGGACGCGAGCTTCGATGGCTTCTGGACGAACGAGCAATGGCGGAGCGAACGGGAGGCACTGGCGGCGGCGGTCGACGAGGCCGTCGACCGCGACTCGGCCGGTCTGATGCTCTGCCTCCTCGCGCGCCGGTTCCCCGCGCCGCCGCCACTGGTGTCGCCGCTCTTTCAGGATTGGCTCGACATCCTGCAAGACCTCCCTCCCAGCGCGCCCGAGTGGGAGGAAGCGGACACCCTCATCAAGTGGATGGAGGACATCCGGCGCGGGAAGGAGCGCGAACTCATCGGCTGGTGCCGGGAGCAGATCGCGGGCCTTTGCCGCTCCCTTCAAGAGCGGTTCGGCGAGGAACTGCGCTACCTCGGGATCGACCCGGATCCCTGGCCCGGACTGGTCGAGGAGCGGCGCGCGCTCATTGAAACGGCGCTTCCGTTGCTCATCTACTTGGAAGTCACCTTCGAGGAGTACGCGCCGATTCGTCCCCAAGCCGCCTCGCGAGCCGAGGAGCTTGAGCGGTCCCTGAAGCGCGGCGAGTGCGAGGACGCCATTCTCGGAGCGGTCGATGCGTGGCGGGAGCGGGTTGCCCAGCCCGACCCGCCGGACGAGGACGCCACGGGGGAGATGGCCGACGCCGACAAGGCGCGTCCGGCCTCCGGGACGGCGGACGGCACGGATGCGGAGACCGAACCTGCCTCCGGAGCGTCCGTGAAAGAGGACGATTCAACCCGGCGCGAGATCGAGGCCCTTCGTGAGGACCGCGAGCGCCTCGATGCGGACAACCGAACGCTCCGGGAGGAGAAGGCGCTGGGAGACGAGGAGGCCGGACGGCTCCGGGAGGAGGTTGCGCGAAGCCGGAGGATGGAGGAGCACTGGCGGCGCGCCTACGTCGAGGAGCGCAGGCAGGCCCGGACGAATGAGGGTGAGCCGGTGGCCGCGGAGCCCGTGGGGAGCGTCCGCGAAGCCATCGCGCAGGCGCGGAAGATGTTCCCCGACAGGCTGCTTATCAAGCTCAACTCCCGCTCGAGGGAGGACACGCCGTTCGCGAATCCCACCGAGGTGTTCGACGCGCTGGCGTGGCTCGCCACGGCGTACCGGAACGGCCCGACCGACCGGATTGGGGAAACCTGCCCTGGCTGGTTCTACAAGTCGAACCAGTCGGCCCCCACGATGGGACGGTTCCCGGATTGGTACCGGACCCGCGTCAACGGAACCGCATGGCAGCTGGCCTCCCACCTCGGCAAGGGGACCAGTCACGACCCGCACCACACGATCCGGATCGCCTTCGCCTGGGACGAGCAGAACGAACGCGTCATCGTCGGGTTCGTCGGTCTGCACCAGAGGAACCGGGCCTCGTAGGTTGGGTGACGGCACCAGACGGCACGTCCCATGCTCCGACGCCGGTCTTTTCCGGCGGCCCGCTCGTAGCCGTCACACTTCGGGGTTGAGGGCCTCTCGGGCACGACCCCGGGCGGCTCGTCCAAGCTCCAGGCCACTTCCTCCGGAGCGGTGATCGGTGGCTTCACGGCATGGCGGTCGGCACGGCTGCCGGGAGGCCTGTTTTGAGCGCCGGAGGCCCGTGCCGATGCCGATCCACGAGTGTACATGGTGCTTCGCTCCTCGCCGGACAGGAAATCGCGCCTGCGATGTACATGCCTCCGGTTCCATAGGCCGCTGGCGCGCTTTCGGTTGCGCCACGTCCAGCGGAGCGCCGATGCCGATCCGCGCTCCTTGGACGTGGCTGGGAGAGACCCCCCTATTCGGCATGCCTCGATCGGCACCGGGGGGGATGGGGCCGGACAGCCCCATCCCCCCCGCCGCTACGGGGTCTCTCCCAGCCAGCAGTCCCCTTGCGGGGAAGGCGTCGTCCGCGCCCACCTCAGATGTCTCGAAGCCGCCAAGGCGTTTGGCCGGCCGGTCAGGGGCGCGTGGTGCTCTCGACCCGTCTCGTTGTGCTCAGCCGCGCGCCGCCTCCATGATCTCGGCCACATAGTCGTCCAACCGGGCCATCACCTCGATCACTTCCGCCTTGCTTTCCGCAGTCGCGAGTTCCTTGGCCAGATCGAGCAGAAGACGGCGGACCGCAACCGGGTCGCCCGCCTGCGGCGGCAGCGCATCCTCGGGGGCAGTCTCTTCAACCGTTGGGACCTCCGGCTCCGGCGGCGTCTTGGGCTTGGGTGCGGCGGCCCTTGCGAGGCGCGCCTTCACTTGCAAGGGATACCTCGCGTGGAACTGCCGGGCCGTGAGTTCCGCAACGGAGGGGTCGATCTCGCGGGCACCTGCGAACAGGTCCGCGTTCGAGACGTTGGGGGCTGCTTCGAGCGTCCGCTCCACGAACTCCATGACGGCGGCGCCGTCGCCGGATGCCGCGGGCGCGGGGTCAGGCTCCGGAACCGCTTTGCGCGACCGTGCGGGCTGCCGCTGCTCCGCCATCCGTCGCGTCACCGGCAACCGATACCTGGCGTGAAACTGTTGCGGCCTAAGCTCCCCGATCGACTCGTCGATCTCGCAGGCGCCCGCGAACAAGGTCGCGTTCTTCACGCCGGGGTCCTTTTTCATTTCCTGTTCCACGAACTGCATGACGGCATCATGCAAGCTGCCCATGTCCGTTACCCTTTCTGGAGGCAGGTCCGCGCCCGATTGACGCGGATGACGGGAGGTCGTTCAATCGTATTCGATTTGAACACTGGACGCGCGGTCGGGCAGGTCGCCGGGCCGCCGCTGCCCCCGCGTTCGGAAGAGCACCGTGCGTCACCTGAAAGTAGCGCTAGTGATCGACCGCGTACATTTCGCCCGGTGGCCGGGGGTCGCCGACATGAGCCCCGAGGAGCGCCGCGTGCGTCCCGCCGCGTACCGGAAACCCGGCCCGGAGGTGTGTTCGCCGCAGGCCAGACAGGGGTTCAGGTTGCCGGCCTCTTCCGCGTTCGCTCCGTCCATGTCGTTCGTCAGCACGTTCCACAAGCCGTGATGCCCGATGCGGGCCCAGGCGCAGTGTCGCCTCGTGTGCAGCACGTTGTACGTCCACGTCTCGGCGCAGCGCTCCGACAGGCCGATCTCCTCCATGAGGCACTTCTTGACGCCCCCGGCCGTCAGTTTCCGCGCGCATGTCCTCGCGGGCGAAGCGAGATCCGGCCTCGCTTATGTAGGCCGCAAGATCGATCAATGCGCCGGTGCCGGGAGGAAGCTCCGCAACCTCACCGCGCTCGGCCGACGCCGGGTCGCCGCCCGAAACCGCTGGCTCCCCGAAGCGCAACGCCCACACGATCAGCGGCAGCCCGGCAACGCCGAGGACGACGACCGCGCCCGCGTGCCACATCCGCCCGACCTTCACGGCGCCGAATCCCCAATCCGGGACGACATCCGATCCGGCCAGTCGCCGGGGCAGCGGCACCGCCGCCGGTCGCCGGCCGGCTCCGTCGTCCGAAGACGGCGACGGCGGAGATCTTCGCCTTCCCGCAGGGATAATTTCGAGGGTAGCGACCCCAGCAGGGGGCGGGGACGGGGGTGCGCAAGCAAACCCGGCCCCGCGCCCGAACCGGGCACCTGTGCCCCTGGGGTCGCTACCCTCCACGCCCCAAACGGCTCCTGTGCCACGGCCGACCGCGCGGTGAAGCCGCAAGACGTTGCCGCGCCAGCGGATATGCAGGCCGGTCGGTGCGCATCACGGGAGCGCCAAAATGTGCATTGACCCCCATTGTCTCTTGCACACCTCCGGTACGGCCCCGGACATCAGGTCTCCCAGTAGAATCGAGCCCACGCCAGCCGATCCGTCATCCATGTATCGACGCGTTCCGTGAGCCCCCGGCTCGCACGCCTGCGCGGCCGCTTCTCAAGGGCGATGGCGCGCTTCAGGGTGGCTTGGAAGCTGTCGATTTCGGACGGGCCGGGATACCGCGACCAGTTGCTCAGCACCCTGCTTGTCCTACCCCACTCCTTGCCATCTCCGGGCGACCGCAACCACTTCGATCTTGACGCCCATGTGCCAGAGCGCCTTCCAGAGGTCGCCGTGCTTCGCACCGCACGAGCGGAGCGCGCCGTCTTCGTCTACGCCGAGCCGGGGGTCTCAACGGCTGCCTTCACCGCCTCGGCGAGATGAGGGCTCTGCTTTGATTCGGGCCTGTCCGGAGGAAGGATCCACGGCTATCGGTATGGCGTTCGAGCCGGTTTCGAGGGGACGGATCCTGACCGCCGATCGGTCGGGGTCGGTGGCGTACCGCGCGTGCACATCGACATCGAGGTGCATGTGCACGGAATCGCCGCCTCCATGTGCGCGGCAGCGGTGCCGCATGTCGCTGCCCGCGTTGCGGTTGTACCACGCCCGCACGAACGGCGGTGCCGTCCGGAGAGTGCGGTCGTGGCGGGAGCGACCCCGCCCTTCGGGTGCCTGGTACGGCACGGCGACGGTTGAGATGTGCGCTGCCATCCCAACCCCGCCTGGGGTCGCTCCCAGTCCATCCATCCCGTGCGGGAAGCCCAACGGCCAGCCGGGACGGGCGCATCCCGGATCCTTGCGCTCAGCCATACGCGAGCGCCCGACAACTCGTCGTCGGCAGTTCCGGAGACGGCCTCCGCGCCGTCTATGTGGAGGAGCGCCAAGGGGTGCCCGAAGGCTCCCCCGAGGCTAAGGATGAAGCGTGCGCCGCGGCTCATCGTCCGAACGTGAGACTCGCCGCGAGGGTGGGGGAGGTCTCCCCGGCGTCGTCTTCGACGCCGCCCACAGCCTGCCGGACGGACGAATCAGACGGCGCGTCCAACGGCAACTCCGCGCCGTTTGCCGTCGGGGGTTAGAGGGGGCACGGCCCCCCGCCAGCCTCTCTTGGGGCACGCGGAGTGTGGCCACGGAGAGTATGCTGGCTTGTTTCTACCAATCATGCAGATTCCCGCGTGATTTGCATGACCGGGTCACGGGGAAGGCCCGGGCTGCTGAGAGCCCGCAGAGGCGAGCGTAGCGAGCCGGAGCGGGCGCTCAGCAGGGACGGTGGTCGGATCGATGTGCTGGCTGGCCGTAAGGGGCCGTGGTTAAGTGTGGTCGCCACCGTCCTTCCCAATGTCCTGAATGGATACACGAGCATCGAGGCTCGCACGACAAGCACAGGAGAAGGGAAGAACACATGAGCAGCATCCTCCGCACCGTCGGGATCGACATCTCCAAGGACTGGCTCGACGCCTTCGCCGCCCCCGAGGGGAGAGCGTCCCGGTTCCCGAACGACAGGGCCGGCTTCCGGAAGCTGATCGCCTGGATCGGCTCCGGGATCGACCGGATCGCTTACGAACCCACCGGAGCCTTCCACCGCGACTTCGAGGACACCCTCCTGAAGGCCGGGCTCCCCCTGTACGCGATCAACCCCTTCCAAGTCCGGTCCTTCGCCCGCTCCATCGGGCGGCGCGCCAAGACCGACGCGGTGGATGCCCGGATGCTGGCCATCATGGCGGCCGCCGTCGAGGACCTGCGCCCGACCGAGGCGAGATCGGAGGAGCAGCGCGACCTTGCCGAGCTCCATCAGGTCCGCGACGCGCTGGTCAGGGATCGCACCGCAACCACCAACCGGGGCAAGAACTTGCGCACTCCCGTGGGCAAGCGGCTCACCAGGCAGAGGCTGAGGCAGATCGACCGGCAACTCAAGCTGATCGACGCCGAGATCCGGCGACGGCTCGAAGAGGAGAAGACCCTGGAGCGCCGCGCCGAGATCCTGACCTCCATCCCCGGCATCTCGGACATCACCGCCGCCGGACTGATCGTCCTGATGCCCGAGCTGGGCACGCTCACCGGCGCCCGTGCCGCCAGCCTTGCCGGACTCGCTCCGATCACCCGGGAGTCCGGACACTGGAAGGGGCGTAGCTTCATCCAGGGCGGCAGGCACCGGGTTCGCAGGCTGCTCTTCATGCCCGCGCTGGTCGCGGCCCAGCACAATCCCGACCTGAAGCGGAAGTACGAGGCGCTCGTCGCCAAGGGGAAGCCGCGGAAGGTCGCTCTGACGGCCGTGATGCGGAAGCTCCTCATCCTCGCCAACGCGCTCGTCCAGCAGGACCGCATCTGGACGGCGCATCCGCCGAGAGAGTACACCACCCCCGGCTTCCCCACCCCCTGCCACGAGGGGAGCGCTCACGGATGATCGCACCGAGGAAAAGTGGACGCCGCAACCGAGGCGGCGCTGGAGAAGCCGCGAGACCGGTATCTGCCAGAAAAAACGGCATCCGCTTGACATGGATACTGAACTTCAAAAGCAGCGCCCAACGAGCCCGTGGGCCGCGTGTCCGGGCACCGTCGTCGACCGTGGGCATCCAGGCTGCCGACGAGGCCATCCCCGGCGACCCGTACCTGGCTCTCGAGGCCCGTCCGCCCGGTGCCGTCGGCTTCCGCTTCGAAGGCGAAGGGTGGCTTCCCGCCCCCCTTGAGAACCCCCCTTAATAACACGCGTGTCGGCTCGGCTGTTCGGATCGCCGACGCACAGGCCTCTCTCACAGTGGGTTCTCCGCTGAAAAAGGGGAGCGTCCCTCGGGCGGAGGTGGCCATGGATGCGACATGCGTACCCTCCCCGATGCCTGCGCGAGGCATCGAACCCGCGAGGGGCCGCGTTCCTTGCCATGGACGCGGGTCTCGGGGCAGCACTCCTCTGAACGACCGCGATTGGACATACCAAGCTGTGGCCGACGAACTTGAGAGCATGGCTGCCAAGACCCTTCAAGACGCGGAGGCTCCCTCGACGTGATTCCCGGCGAGTTCATAGCGAAGTGGCACGCCTCGGAGCTCAAGGAGCGCTCCGCCGCGCAGGAGCACTTCATCGACCTGTGCCGCCTGCTCGGAGAGCCGACCCCGGCGGAGGCCGATCCTACGGGTGACCACTACTGCTTCGAGCGGGGCGCGGCGAAGGACTCGGGCGGCGGTGGCTGGGCCGACGTGTGGAAGCGTCACTGCTTCGCGTGGGAGTACAAGGGCAAGCGCGCCAACCTCGACGCCGCGTTCGACCAGCTGAGGCAGTACGCGCTGGCGCTGGAGAATCCGCCGCTCCTGATCGTCTCGGACATGCGCCGGTTCCGGATCCGGACGAACTGGACGAACTCCGTGAGCAAGACGCACGAGTTCGGGCTGGACGATCTCGTGGACGCGGCCGTTCGGGACAAGCTCAAGTGGGCGATGTCGGACCCGGAGCGGCTGCGGCCAGGCGAAACGCGCCAGACACTGACGGAACGGGCCGCCAAGACGTTCGCGGAGCTTGCGCAGTCGCTCCGGGACCGGGGCCATGCGCCGGAGGAGGTGGCCCACTTCGTCAACCGTCTCGTGTTCTGCATGTTCGCCGAGGACGTGGGACTGCTTCCCGACGACATGTTCACCCGCATGCTGAAGCAGGCGCGCCGACAACCGGAGAAGTTCGAGGACGGGGCGCGGAAGCTGTTCGGGGCGATGGCCACGGGCGGTCAGGTGGGCTTCGAGGACGTCGAGTGGTTCAACGGCGGGCTGTTCGAGGACGACGCCACGCTTTCCATGGACAAGGCCCAGATCGAGACAACCCTGAAAGCGTCCGCGCTCGACTGGTCGAGCATCGATCCCTCAGTCCTGGGCACGCTGTTCGAGCGGGGGCTGGACCCGGACAAGCGTTCGCAACTCGGGGCGCACTACACGGACCGGGACAAGATCATGCGGATCGTCGATCCGGTGATCGTTCGCCCGCTGCTGGCTGAATGGAATACCGTGAAGGCACGGATCGCCGACAGCTTGGAACGTGCGGACTCGGCCAAGTCTCAGGGCGCGGCGACGCGGCACCGCGGACGGGCGAGGAACGCGCTCGGGGCGTTTCTGGAGCGTTTGCGGGGCTTCACCGTGCTCGACCCCGCCTGCGGCTCGGGGAACTTCCTGTATCTGGCGCTGCACGCGCTCCACGACTTGGAGCACCGGGTTCAGCTGGAGGCCGAGGCCATGGGGCTTGAACGCGCCTTCCCTTCGGTCGGTCCCGCAAACGTGAAGGGAATTGAGGTGAACGCCTACGCCGCGGAACTGGCGCGAGTGTCGGTGTGGATCGGCGAGATCCAGTGGATGCGGAGCAACGGGTTCCCCGGTTCGCGTCAGCCGATCCTCGATCCCTTGGAGACCATCGAATGCCGCGACGCGATTCTGACGCCGGAGGGTGGAGAGCCGGAGTGGCCCGAAGCGGACGCGATCATCGGCAACCCGCTGTTTCTGGCCGGCAAGCTGCTCATCGCCAACCTCGGCGAGGAATACGTCTCCACCATGTTCAGCGCCTACGAGGGCCGGGTGCCGCGCGAGGCCGACTTGGTCTGTTACTGGTTCGTGAAGGCCGGTGAACGTTTGGATGGGAAGACCTCGAAGCGTATTGGACTGGTGGCCACCAACTCCATCCGCGGCGGAGCGAACCGGCGGGGGCTCGAAAAAGCGACTGACGGCGGGGTGATCTTCGATGCGTGGAGTGACGAACCGTGGGTGATCGACGGCGCGGCCGTCCGCGTCTCGCTGGTGTGCTTCTCGGAGGCGGGCCGCGAACTTGCGCCGGATTGCCGCCTCGACGGCGAAACCGTGGATGAGATCTACACTGACCTGACCGCCCGCCGAGGCGAGGCGGGCATCGACCTGACCAGGGCAAGGCGGCTCGCCTCCAACGCCGACATGGCCTTCATGGGCGACACGAAGGGCGGGCCGTTCGACGTTCCCGGAGACGTCGCCCGGAAGTGGCTGCGCGAACCCGCGAACCCCAACGGGCGACCCAATTCGGACGTGCTCAAGCCGTGGATGAACGGCATGGCCATCACTCGGCGGCCCGCCGACAAGTGGATCGTCGATTTCGGGTGGACGATGGAGGAGGGCGACGCCGCCCTGTACGAGGCTCCGTTTCACCATATTCGCGAACACGTCCACCCGATGCGGCAGAGAAACCGGATCGAAGAACACCGTCTCCGGTGGTGGCGGCATCTTCGACCGAGGCAGGAACTCCGAGAGGCGCTTAGCGGTCTCTCGCGGTACATCGCAACGCCACGGGTCGCGAAACACCGGCTGTTCGTCTGGCTTGACGGCAACATCCTCCCCGACAGCGCGGTGATCGCCTTCGCCCGCGACGACGACACCACGTTCGGCATCCTGCACAGCCGGTTCCACGAGGTCTGGTCGCTCCGCAGGGGCACTTGGCTCGGCAAGGGCAACGACCCGCGCTACACCCCGACCACGACCTTCGAGACCTTCCCTTTCCCGGATGGACTCGCCCCTGACATGCCGGTCAGCGATTACAAGGCCGATCCACGCGCCAAAGCCATCGCTTCAGCGGCCCGGCGGCTTGTCGAACTGCGAGACCGCTGGCTCAATCCTCCCGAGTGGGTGGAGTGGGTCGAAGAACCCGTTCCCGGCTACCCCCACCGCGCGGTGCCTCGCGACGGGGAGGCGGCGAAGGCGCTCAAGAAGCGGACCTTGACCAACCTCTACAACGCGCGCCCGCAGTGGCTCGCCGACGCGCACGCCCAACTCGACGCCGCCGTGGCCGCCGCCTACGGTTGGCCCGCCGACATCGCGGACGACTCGGCGCTGGGCGATCTGCTCGCCCGGAACCGTAGTTGATCTCTCTTGCAAGTCTCACCGGCGAGGCAGACCCACCGAATCCGACGGCGAATCGTGCGGGACAACCGACACGGGCGGCATCAGGAGCCCGAAACTGTCCGATCCCACGTGGACCATTGCCTTAGACCTTGGCGCCAGTGCCTACCATAGCCAGCGATGTACCTCGCATTGTTCACATTGCGTATCGCAAGGTCGAACAACCTCCTCCTAGTGTGTGGCCGACCTCCCCCGATCCAGCCGAGCACCAAGAGATCCACCCTTTCATCGGTGGTCAGTTCCTCGATCATCCTGACCAGTCTGAGCTTGGTAGGTGAAGTCTCTGCGAGCTTTGAAGTTTCGGAAGCGATGATTCGGACTCCTGTCTCAGGGACTGGATGGATATCGTCCATCACGCTCTCCCGGGTCGCGTCAACGCGCTCCCACACCTCACTCAACTCATCGACTCGGTCGCGGTCGATCACCAATCGAATCCCAGCCTCCTCCACATTGGCCATCGCTGCCCCATCTTGCAGCACGATCACCGACACCTCCGGAACGTGATCCGATACGACCTTCGCAAGTCTCCTGTCCGCCGTGACGAGCACCGACCCCGTCAGCCTCGCGCAGGCGATGTATAGGCTGTCGTAGACCGGGTGCCCGATTCGCAACGCGGTTTCCGTCGCGTCCCGCAGTAGGGTCGTGCCGAGCTGGATTTGGATGACCTCCGAGAGCTTGGCGATCCCGTCCAAGAACGGCGTCGCCGAAGCGATTTCACGTCGGCGGGCCTTCTTCCAGATCACGTTGGCACATTCGACGAGTAGCAAGTCTGGAGCGTATCGTTCGATCCGGGGTGCGAGGAGATACCGGGCTTCTTTGCGTTGATCCTCCGAAAAAAACCACTTGACGGCCACGCTCGCGTCGACCGTGACCTTCACCGGTTCCGGTCCTCCCGGATGAGCTTGGTGCTGTCGGTCTGTTTCGTGCCGGTCGTCGTCGCCGCCAGCGAGTCGGCGCGGGCCAAGAACTCCACCGTCCCAAGGTAGCTGGTCACCTCGCGGGTGAGCACATGGCGAACCTCCCCCTCCAGCGAGCGTTCATTTGCCTTTGCTTGGGCCTTGAGCCGGTCGATAACGTCATCGTGTAGGTTGCGTATGGTCAGGTTACCCAAGTGGCGCCTCCTAGGGTCTTTGGGTGCGAGCATAATGCTCGCATTTTGCCCGCGCCGCGTCAACCACGTGGCCCAACTGAGGACCCCCGGTGTTCACGAGTTCGCGCCCCCGTCCGCGACGACATGGCTTCCCGGGACGAGGGGGCGAGAGGTGCTTTCGGGACCTTCGGCGAAGAGGAGGCGCGGGCGCGGGAGTCCCGCCATTCAAGTACGATTTTCCCGCTTTCGCGGTACGGTCCAGCAAGATCCAGTCCAACGGCAGAAAGCGCAGATCGTGCAGTCCCAGTTAGACTTACGTGATCTCTCGCCGTGATTTGAGCCTCTGGTGTTCCGCCTCTTCCTCGGTATCTGCGGAGGCAGCTGGGCGACGATGCACTGGTTGTCGAGGAGCATCGACTCCCGGATCGAGACCTTGGCGGAGGTCAAGCTCAGGATCTTGCGGGCGCGCGACACCTTGGCCGTGATGCACGAGACGACGTGGGGCATCGAGTTGCAGGAAATCAACGGGGATCGGTACGTGTTGCTGCCCGCCGACACTCCAGGCCGTCCGGCCTTCACCATGGACGGACGGCCTTACATGAAGCTCTCGAGAGAGTGAGGAGGGAGCTGCATGACCGATTTGGAACGGCGGCTGACGGCCGCATTGGAAAGGTTGTCCGAGCAGTACGAAACGGAACAGCGGCGGCACTCCGGACAGATCGAAGCGTTGCGCGAGCAGGTCGAAGCCTTGCAGCGGCAAGTCGAGCGGCTGAGCGGGCGGGTGACGGACTTGACCGGATACTCCGGCAC
>MPMR01000052.1 GCA_002238605.1 BD2-11 clade cluster bacterium bin43
CTCGGCGCTGATACGCCGGGCGATGGCGCGCACGCGGACTTGGACGGTCCCGGCGGCCGAGGTCGAGCGCGACCGTACGCGGCAGGTCTCTCGAATCGGGAACAACCTCAACCAGATCGCCAAGTGGGCCAATACCCATAAGGGGGCGGTCGAGGCCGTCGAGGTGATCGGCCACCTCATCGCCATCAAGCGGGCGCTCGCCGCGCTCGCCCGCTTCGAGAAGCCGGACCGCGATGCACCTTAAGTTTCTGGCGCACGGGACCGGATCGGCCCGGGGCGCGGCCAACTACCTCCTCGGGGAGCGGGACGCGGCCGGGAAGCCGCGCGAAGGCGTCGAGGTCCTGCGCGGGGATCCCAACGAAGTGGCCGACGTGGCCGACACGCTTGAGTTCGAGCACAGGTACACCTCCGGGGTGATCGCGTGGGCGCCGGAGGACCAACCGACCGACGAACAGATCGGCGCGGTTCTGGACGCTTTCGAGAAGACGGCCTGGGCGGGACTCGAACCCGACCGCTACGCATGGGCGGCCGTGCTGCACCGCGAGCGTGGCGGCGGCGCTCACGTCCACGTCCTCGCCGCGCGGTGCGACCTGGAGACCGGACGGAGCCTCAATATCGCCCCTCCGGGCTGGGAGAAGACCTTCGGCCCCCTCCGGAACGCTTTCAACGCCGAACACGGCTGGGCTCGGCCGGACGATCCGGCGCGGGCCAGGGTGGAGCAACCCGGTCACCGTGCGTACATCGAGGCGGCGTGGCTGCGGGCCGGGCTCCGGCTCGAAGCCTCACCCCGCGACCTGATCCGGGACTACCTGCTCCAGCGCGTCGAGCACGGAATGGTGCGGAATCGTGCCGATGTCGTCGCCGCGCTTCGGGAGGCGGGTCTCGAAGTGCCGCGCCAGGGCAAGGACTACCTCACCGCGCTGGACCCCGAGACCGGGGACCGGTGGCGGCTGAAAGGAGGACTGTATGGAGAGAACTTCGACCGCGAACGATTTGACCGAGCGGCTGAGGAGACGGCTGGAGAGCGAGCGGAGGGAGATCGAGGAGTTGACCGCGAGCGAGCTGAAGCGGCTCGGCGAGAACTCGCGGCGCGTCGCGAGGAACGCGCTCGGTACAATCGAGCGCGATACGGAGGAGGCGACCGGGAAGATGCGCGAGTTGCTGGCAAAGGCTTGGCAACGGCCGCTGATCGTTGGCCTGAGCCTTTGGCTCGGTTTCTTCGGCGGAAGCTGGGCGACGATGCAGTGGCTGTCGAGGAGCATCCAGAGCCGGATCGAGACCCGCGCCGAACTGAACCGGGACATCGCGGACGCCAGGCGGACGCTGGCCCAGCTGGAGGAGGACACCTGGGGGCTCGTGTTCCACGTGATCGAGGGCGAGCGGTTCGTGGTGGTGCCGGACGGGGTGTTGGCCGATCCGCCCTGGAGGGTGGACGGGCACCTTCCGGCGTTGAAGCTGTCGAGAGAGTGAGGGAACTGTATGAGCGAGTTGGAACGGCAGTTGACGGAGGCCTTGAAGAGGCTCTCCGCGCAGTACGAAACGGCACAGCGGCGGCACTCCGGGCAAGTCGAAGCCTTGAGGCAGCGCGTCGAAGCCTTGCAAGGGCGCGTCGAGCGGCAAAGCGAGGAGAACGAAGGCTTGCGGCAGCACGTCGTGCGGCAGAGCGGGGAGAACGAATCCTTGCGGACGCGAATCGAGTGGCTGGACGAGCAAGTTTCACGCTTGGCCGAGTCGTACGGCACGCTCGCCGCGACCTTGTGATGATGATAGGGGCGCTGAGCCAGCGCGGGCGCGGGCCGGACCGCGATCGCGATTATGGTCCGAGCCGTTGATGAACGGGAAATCTGGCGCGGACGGCCTCCCGCAGCGAGCTTTGAGGCGCGCAGATCGTGCGGTCCATCACACGAGGAATCGAATGATGGCACGCACGAAACGAAGTCGGCGCTCCTACGGCGCTGGCGAATGGGGCCGGAACCGGGTCAGGGTCTTCCCCGATCCGAAAACCGGCATCTACCAGATAGAGTGGCGCGAGAACGGGCGCAGGCTCACGAGATCGCTGAAGCACCGCGATTGGGCTCGCGCCAAAAGGCAAGCGGATGAGGTTGCCGCTGGCTTGGCGGTCCACGAGCCCGCTGGCAAGGCGGAAGCCGAGCCCGAGCCGCCCACACTGGGAGAGCTTTTTGACATCTACGAGGAAGAGGTGACGCCCACCAAGACGCCGCAGTCCCGGCAGCGGGACAGAGCTACGATGGCGATGTTCCTCAAGCTCTTCGGCAGGGACCGAAGACCCGAAACCCTGTCACAGCGGGACTGGGACCGGTTCATCCGGGAGCGCCGCGCGGGCCGCGTCGGCCCCAGAGGCAAGCCCGTGTCGAACCGAATGATCGAATGCGACCTGACGTTCCTGATGGCGGTGCTCAACTGGGCCACGAGGTCGAGGGACGTGCACGGCTGTCTGCTGCTGGACAGGAACCCGCTGAAGGGCCTCAAGAAGCCCAAGGCGAAGAACCCCACCCGGGTCGTTCTCACGGAGGAGGAGTACCAAGCGCTTCTCGGGGTTTCGCGGCAGGTCGATTGGCGTTTCCACGTCGCCCTCGTGCTCGCGCACGAAACCGGGCACAGGATCGGCGCGATTCGCAACCTCAGGTGGGCGGATATCGACATCGAGGCCCGTGAGATCAGGTGGCGCGCGGAGCACGAGAAAACGGGCTACGAACACACCACGCCGCTGACCGACGAGGCGGTGGCCGCCTTGGAAGAGGCGCGGCGGATGAACCCCGGACGCGGCAACGGTCCGGTGCTGCCCGCACCGGCAGACCCTTCGCAGTGCCTGGGTCGTTACTTGGCGCTGAGATGGTGGTATCGGGCCGTGACCCTCGCGGGCCTCGAACCGAAGCGGGGACGGGGCTGGCACTCGCTCAGGCGCAAGTTCGCGAGCGACCTGATGGACCTGCCGCTGAAGGTGCTCTGCGAGCTTGGCGGCTGGAAGAATGCACACACGGTGCTCAGGTGCTACCAGAGGCCCGACGCGGGACAACTCAGGACGGCGCTGGAAGGCCGACGCAGGGTTCGCACCTGAGAATCCAATCGGCGGGAGTCAATCGGCGGGAGTCGAGCCACCAAGACTCCCAAGTTCAACGCCAACAACAAGATGCGTTCCCGGCAGCACTTGCTGGGAACGCTTTTTGAAATCTACGGCGAAGAGGTGACGCCCACGAAGGGGAGGCGGACGCGACAGCGTGACCGGGTCACGACCAGGATGTTCCTTCGCTTCTTCGGACGGGACCGAAGACCCGACACGCTTTCACAGCGTGACTGGGATCGGTTCATCCAAGCGAGGCGGACGGGCGAGGCCGGACGCTCGGGCAAGCCCGTGCGCAACCGGACGATCGAATGGGACCTGACGTTCCTGATGACGGTGCTCAACTGGGCCGCAAGGTCGAGGGACGAACACGGACGGCTGCTCCTCGACTTCAACCCGCTCAAGGGCCTCAGGAAGCCCAAGGAGAAGAATCCCAACCGGGTCGTCCTCAGCGAGGACGAGTATCAGGCGCTGCTCGGGGTGTCCCGGCAGGTGGGCTGGCGGTTCCATGTCGCGCTCGTGCTCGCGCACGAAACCGGGCACCGGATCGGTGCCATCCGCGGGCTCCGCTGGGGAGACATCGACATCGAGGGCCGCGAGGTCCGGTGGCGCGCCGAGCATGAGAAGACGGGGTACGAGCACGTTACGCCACTGACCGCCGAGGCGGTCGCCGCCCTGGAGGTGGCGCGAAGGATGGGCACCGGGACGGGTGACGCGCCGGTACTGCCTTCGTCGAGCGATGCGACGCGGTGCATGAGCCGCGTTTGCGCGTTTCAGTGGTGGAAGAGGGCCGAGACCCTCGCGGGACTGGAGCCGAGGCGGGGACGGGGCTGGCACTCGCTCCGTCGCAAGTTCGCGTCCGATCTCATGGACCTGCCGCTGAAGGTGCTTTGCGAGCTTGGCGGTTGGAAGAAGGCTCAGACGGTGCTGCGCTGCTATCAGCAACCCAGTGCGGTACAACTCAGGAAGGCTCTGGACAACCGCCGACGCAACGGCGGCGGCTGATCCGAATCGGCGGGAACCAATCGGCGGGAATCACGACCTCCAACCTCGTAACGCCAAACACCACAGGCAGATGCAGACTTCATAGCATTTGTTGGGTAGGCTGGCTCGACTGAAATAGCAGCGCCCTCGCGCCAGCGCCGGGCAAGGGTTCCGGGCATGGATGACGCAGGACACTCGGGCGCTCCGCCGATGCCGGGCAGCGTATTCCCGGCGGCACAGCCCAGCGCCATTCGGCTTGCACGCCGCGCCGCAACATTTCGGGGCGCGCGTCCATGATCCGCTCGGTCCGGCGATCCAGCCAGCCGACGGGCTTCAGCGCCTTCTCGCGTCCCCTCGGGTGAGTGACCGTTAACGGGAGTTGTTCGCCAAGCCACCGGCGGAGCGATCTGACGGGTCTCCGACCCAGCCGAACGTCTCCGAACGTCACTGGACTGTCGGTCGTTTCCGACAGGTTGACTGCCTTGCGAGGGCACGGCTCCGGCCGCGGGTCACGACCGGGAGTGGACCGGTCTGCGACAACCATTCTCCAAGGCTCCGTCGGCGGACCGCTTCCAGGGCGGACCTACAGGTCGCGCTTGCGCATGTTCAGAAGCGAGATTCCGAGAAGGAACGCGCTGTAGGCCAGCGCCGCGACGGCGAGCACCTCGACATCGGGGAACTCCAAGAGTGCGAGACTCCGCTCCGCCCGATCCGCATTCACCTCGGCGAGCACCTCCGGATAGTGGGCCAGATCGTCCCCGAGGTCTTCGACCACGTTGAACGGAAGGAACTCCGCCGCGCTGCGTAGAGCCTCACGGCCAGCCCCCGACATCAACCTTGCGACGCCCTCTTCGACGAAGAGATACAGGAACAGGATACCCAACGCGGATCCCGAAGAGCGCACGAGCGCCGAGAGGAACAGCCCGGCGCTCCCGAAGACCAGCATGGCCAGCGCTAGACCGCTCATGTAGCCGAAATCGCTCGACCGGACGAAACCGGGGCCGCCCGCACCGGGGCTGAGCAACGCCCCACCGACGCCGATCAGGACCGTAGTTGCCATGAAGAAAAGGACGAGGCCGGCGAGCAACATGACCTTCCCCGCGTAGAACCGCTCCTTGCTGAGTCCGTCGATCACGTTCTGGCGGGCCGTTCGCCACGAGAACTCGGGTGCGACGAGCAGGATCATCAGAACACCGACGAAGAGGGGTCCGATCCCAGCTGCGGTGCCCAGTATGTCCGGCCAGCTCTCCGGCAGAGCAAAGACCGCGTTCGGATCACTGTGGGCGTTGCGGACCCGTTCGACGGCGGGCAACGCGGTGAAGACGGCGAATGCGGCCACGGCTACCCAGAAGGACCGCCGTTTGACCGCCTTGAGCCATTCGATCCGCAGAAGCACGCTCAGGATCTTCAAGATGCGATCTCGGTCATTGAATCCACGGCACCTTGGGTGACATCGATGAAGACCTCTTCCAAGCTCGGCCGATAGGGTGCCAGATGGGACAGGTGGACTCCCTGCCCCGACAAGTAGCGTGTCACGCTGGCCAAGTCACCCGAGTCCAGCGTGGCGACGATGCCGTCGTCGGTCCGGCGCACCGATGTCGAGTCCGGATAGGCTTCCATCGCGCCCGCGAGGGCTTCGGTGTCCGGCGCGCGCAGCAACACAGCGCTCCCTTCTCCCACCACCTCCGCCACCGCGCCCCATGTGACGATCCGCCCCTTGCGAATGATGGCGACATGGGAGCAGGTGCGCTCGACTTCCGCGAGCAGGTGGCTCGACAGGAAGATCGTCTTGCCGCGCTCCGCAAGGATGCGGATGATCTCGCGTATCTCCCTGATTCCCTGCGGGTCGAGCCCGTTGGCGGGCTCGTCCAAGATGATCAGTTCGGGGTCGTTCAGCATGGTGGCCGCGAGCGCCAACCGCTGCTTCATGCCGAGCGAGTAGGTGTTGAAGCGGTGCTTCGCGCGGTCGGACAGGCCGACGAGTTCCAGGCACTCATCGATGCGGGGGCGGCCCACTCCCTTCACCGCGGCAGCAACGCGCAGGTTGTCGCGGCCGCTCATGTACGGGTAGAAGTTGGGCGTTTCGAGCGTGGCGCCGACGCGGGCGCGGGCGGCCATGAGGCCCTTGGGGCCGGAAGCGCCGAAGAGCCTAAAGCGGCCACTTGTCGGCTTGATGGTGCCCACGAGCATACCGATGGTGGTCGTCTTGCCGCTGCCGTTGGGACCGAGGAAGCCGAAGACCTGGCCCTCTGCAACGGCGAAGGCGATGCGGTCCACGGCCAGAACCGACTTCGCGGCGCGCGTCCCGTAGCGCTTGGTCAGGTCGAAGGTCTGGATTGGGTGCATCCCACAAGGATCTTGGTCGAGCGCGTGCGTCTGAAAGGGAGCGCGCAGCCTCGGCGCCCGCCTTTCTCTTCGGTGGAACTGGCCGGGGTTCCCACCGTCTGGTGGTCTGCCCGTCAGAAGAAGAAACGTCGAGGCGGTGAAGCGCGTCAAGGCGAGCGCTTGGAACGTCCAACCCCGCTTGGGGGGAATCTCCCGTCACTGACGCTGCGGGTTTCTCCCGTCAAAACTTCAGGGTTTTCCCTCTAGGGCCGGTTCCATCCGAAGCCGATACTGAAGGTGCAGGCCGGGAAGACCCATTCACACCCCAAAGGAGGAAGGACCATGAGGAAGACCCGCATCTGGATCGTGACGGCGCTCGCGACCAACCTGCTCCTGCTTCCGCTCCTCTTCGCCACGCCCGAGGAGGTGAAGGCCAACACCCTCGTCTGGCCGTGGGGCGACTGCTGCCAGGAGTCGGTGGAGGAGCAGGAGTTCTGCTGCGACAACTGTTGCTGGTTCACGAACAACTGCAACGGTTCCGGCGACTGCGGCGGGGAGCCCTAGTGACGACCCGCTGTCTCGCCGTGCCCTCGGGCGGCCGATGCCGCCCGAGGGCCACCGGCCTGTTCGGCTGTCGCCTCAGAGCGCGCGACCGCGCTAGGACGCCAGCCGGCGTCTGTTCCCCATCAGCCCCGGAGGTGCCGAAATGAAGACAAAAATCATTGCTTCCCTGCTCGTCTTCTGCGCAGTTGCTCAGGTCACGATACTGGTTGGCCGCTACCGGGCGGCAGGGCCGCCAGCCCTCGCGCCTTATCTCGTAGGCGACACACTGGTCCGCCTGGACGGCTTGAAGGTTGACGGAACCGAGGCAGTCCTCGCGATTCCGATGCTGACGGGGGCCGCGACGGTCGTCTATGCGTTCAGTTCCGAGTGCGCGTATTGCGAGGATGTCGCTCCCGAGTGGGCATCCCATTTCGGGAAACAGGGCGGCGAGGGCATTCGACGGGTGGCCATTACGCGGGATCCTCCCCAGACAGCTGCGAGTTACGCTGAACGCTTCGGCTGGGAAGTCCCGATCCTGAGCATACCGGACTTGGCCGCTACGGACCGGCGATCATTCCTGCTTTCCCGCACGCCGTGGTTATACGTCTTTGATAGTGACGGAGCGCTTCGGTTCCAAGGCCACGGAAGCTCGCTCGACCGAATGGATGAGGCAGCGTCGAGGCTTGGTCATCCAACCACCCGTTCCCGAAAAGCCCCCACAAGCGAGATTGGAGGTTCATGATGGCCAACTCCAGCAGTTCTAGAGTCCCGCGCCGATTTCTGAGTGTCACCCTCGCGCTGCTAGTCGCGGGTTGCGCCGAGGGGCGCAGCACCGACCCTACGTTGATCAGCATCGACTCCGGCCAGATGACGTGGCAGTCCTTTGATGGCGCGTTCTGGGGGATTGCGGATGTTCTTGAGAGGGACGGCTTCATCTGGGTCCTGTCCCCTATCGATCCCTTCGTCCACGGCCTGCGATCCGGTACCGAGGTGGCCGCCTTCGGAACCCAGGGCGACGGGCCGGGCGAGTTTCGGTCGGCACGGGCGTTACTGTCCTTGGGCGACGTTGGCCATATCACCATTTGGGACGCCGCGTCACGGCTTTATCGAACGTTCACCGCCGATGGCCTGCCCGTCGCCACCAGAGACGCGGGCGAGGTCGGAACGGTGCGGGGAGACATCGACGTTGTGACCTTCGGAGACCCGCTGCGTGTGGCGGCGACGGCGAAGGGCGGCACCGTGAAGGCGGAGTTTCCAAGTGCCGTCATGTGGGGCAGTGACCTGTGGACGGCTACGCTGGTTCGCACCGGTGCTGACGGCAACGTTGAGCGTTTGGTCGACTTCGGGGACCTGCGTGGCGCATCCCATGAGGACGTAAGGACGAAGAGCGTCCTCGTGCCCGTGCCCCTTTGGGACGCCTGTCCGGACGGCTCCGTCGTGGTGCTAGATCCGATGGCCCGGTTTCTCTACCTCGTCAAGTCCAGTTGGGAAGAACGCGATTCAGTCTTCGTGCCTTGGGATGTCCCACCGCTCAGCCGCGCCGAGCGGATCAATTACCTGAAGGGCCAGATGAGGGCCGAGCTGCAGGGGCGACGTGTCGAGTCCAGCGAGATGGAAGCGATGCTGGCCCGTGCCGAGGCAGGAGGCAGGGATCAATTCCCGGCGTCGGCTCCGCTCGCCGTTGACATCAAGTGCTCCGAGGGCCGGGTGTGGATGCAGGAATACGATGGCACCGCCCATCCGCTCGGATTCTCCCGGACGTGGCGCACGGTCGCCCTCGCGGGCACCACGTCCCCTTACTCGGAAGTGATTCTGCCTCCCGCGTTCCAACTCTTCAGGGTGTCGGACTCGCAGCTCCTGGGCGTCGTGACGGACGACATGGACTTGCAGCGGGTCGCGAGCATTCCGCTCCCGCAGTCTCTTCGGTCGCCCTTGACGACCAACCGTCGCCCAGCCGGGCGTGCCAACGCTCCGGAAGCGCGCTTGGCCAATGGGACATCGCGAGAAGGATCCGGACCCGGACGCTGACGGATTCAGGACTTCGACTTGACTTGGCGGAATCCCTTGACAGCTTCGGACGACGCGCATCTCGTGAGGGAGCACAGGCCGACATCGGGATACTCGCGTGCCCACGCGATCCCGGTCGACCCGACCGACGAAACGGAGCCGAATCTGCTCAAGCAAGGCGACTACACTGCAGTGTTCGAGGCATCGCCGGACGCGATGTTGGTCGTGGACTCGGAGGGGGTAATCCGGGACCTCAACCGGCAGGCCATCGCGCTGTTCGGGTGGAGCCGCGAGGAGATCGAGGGCACTCCAGTCGAACGCTTGGTTCCTCCCGCCAGCCGGGACGCGCACCGGCGCCACCGGCGCAGCTACGCCGTGGCCCCGCGTCCCCGTCCGATGGGCCGGGGACTGGACCTCGAAGCCGTGCGCAAGGACGGCACGACGATCCCGGTCGAGATCAGTCTGGCCCCTTCGGATCTGGCTGCGGGACCGGGACACGTGATCTGCGCGGTCCGCGACATTACCGCTTGGCGGCGGATGCGTAAGCTGTCCAACATGATGATTGCGGCGGCCGAGAACGAGCGGAAGCACTTGTCGCACGAACTGCACGACGAATTCCTTCAGACGCTGGTCGCGCTGAAGATCCGGGTGAAGCTGCTCGCCGACGAGCGGGACGATGGCGAGCGGGAGCGGGCTCGCGAGCAGATCGCCAAGGAGATCGGCGACGCGATCGGCGGAGTGAAGCGGATGATCCGCGGCCTCCTTCCCCCGGCGCTCGACCATCGTGGTCTCGCTTCCGCCTTGAGCTCGATGTTCCGCGATGTCGAGGACCTGTACGGGTTCAGGATCGACGCCAACCTGGAACCGGTGGACGGCGAACTGGACGCGGTTGCCGCGTTGACGCTCTTCCGCATCGTGCAGGAGGCCGTGAACAACGCGGTGCAGCACTCGGCAGCGAGTGAAGCCGTGGTGACGCTCGGAGCCGCGAACGGGAGGGTGAGCGCCACCATCCACGACGAGGGACGCGGATTCGCATGGACGGAAGCGAAAGCACCGGACGACGACGGCCACATCGGCCTGACCGGTATGCGCGAGCGCGCCGCGCTCGTGGGCGGAACCGTTGCCATACGAAGCGCTCCCGGCAAGGGAACAACCATTCGGGCCTCCGTGCCTGCGAGCGGTGCGAACTTGGCCGGCGAAGAAGGGAACGAGCGTTGACCAGAGTGCTCCTCGTGGACGACCACGCCGTAGTGCGGGCCGGGCTCCGGGCGCTGCTCGAAGCGAGTGGACGGGTCAAGGTCGTGGGCGAGGCCTCGTCGGGCGAGGAGGGGGTGAGGAAGACCCGGTCCCTTGGGCCGGATATCGTGGTCATGGACTTGGCGATGCCCGGAATGGACGGGGTCCAGGCAACCCGGCGCATCGCCGCGCTCCACCTTGACACGAAGGTGCTGGTGCTCACGATCCACGACGAGGACGAGTTCCTCGTGCCCGCCATGGAGGCCGGGGCGGCGGGCTTCGTGAACAAGTCGGCAGCCGATACCGACCTCTTGGGCGCGCTGGAGGCGGTCGCGCGCGGCCATTCGTACCTGCCCCGCCGCGCTGCCGCCCTGATCGCCCGCCGCGAGCCAATGAACACATCCGGCAGCAGCCTCGGAATCGAGGCACTGTCGGAGCGCGAACGCACCGCCATCGAGTTGTACGCCAGAGGATTCTCGGCTAGGGAGGCGGCCCGCGAGATGCTCGTCAGTCCCAAGACGGTCGAGGGCTACATCGCCCGAGCCAAGTCCAAGCTGAGCCTCGAAAACCGGCGCGACATCGTGCGCTTTGCGCTCGAAAACGGGTTGCTGCGGACGGAGGAATGAAGATTCTGGCTTCCGAAATCAGCATGCGCCGACGGGTATCCCAACCCGATGGCCATGCACGGACGAAATTCCCGCCAATCGATTCCGGTTTTCCCGCTTTCGCGGCACGGTCCAGCAAGGTCCAGTCCAACGGCAGGAATGGCAGATCGTGCAGTCCCAGTTAGACTTACGTGATCACCTGCCGTGATTCAGGCCCCTAACGATCCGCCGTTACGTCAGGGT
>MPMR01000053.1 GCA_002238605.1 BD2-11 clade cluster bacterium bin43
AGCGTTCACGGATGATCGAGCCGGGCAGCAACGGGCACCGAAGCCGAAGCGCGGCGGGGGGCGTTGCGAGCCACGTCGCTTCGAGAAAAACGGGCGTCCACTTGACATGGATACTCTCAGGCGATCCGGTGGCCCGTAGCTCGCGAACCCATTTTGGCGTTCGCCGGCATGGGGAGCAAGGCGGTGGCCACCGAGGCACCGGCAGGGGATGTCTTGCCACCTAATCCAACGACGCTGAGCACACCAAACGAGTAGTCGGCCATATACCCTTCCAAGACTAGATGGTTGGCTAGGACGAACCGATCCCGGCGTTGCCCCACCTGCGAAAACCTCGTCAAGGAGGGGCGGCTGGCACACGATCAGCCCTCTGACGGTTAGATTGGTTTAGAGTGCTCGCGGAGACCACAAGGAGGGAGCGATGGTGGCATGAACGGAGCCGCCCCAGTAGCTCGTGCGACCACCGCGCTTGGAGTTCTGGCTAGCGCCATGGCTCGGGATGCTGGACTGGAGTCGTGCCAGCTTGAGGTCGAGGCTCAGCGATCATCTCGGGACCTTGTTGAACTCTGCGGCTACCGATAGGGATCCCGCGACACGAGGAACGCGCATGAACGAGAACCAAGACTGGCCAGGATCGCGGTGGTGGCGCGTCGACCTGCACACCCATTCGCCCGAGTCGAGCGACTTTCGGCAGGAGTCCGCCGACAAGAAGGATTGGCCAAGGTGGATCACAGCGGCTGCCCAGGCCGGCCTCGACGCCGTGGCGATCACCGATCACAACACGGCCGGGGGCATCTCCGAGATCCAGGCGGCTGCCAAGAACCTGTCGATTGCGCCCGTGTTCTTTCCCGGTGCCGAAATCACGGCCAGCGACGGGGTTCATCTGCTTGTTCTGATGGACCCGGCCTGTGGCGAGGAACACGTTGAGGATCTCCTGTCGCGAGTCGGCATCCCGGTGGACAAGCGCGGAACGGAGTTCGCTCGGTCGACACTCAGTGTTGAGCAGATCCTTGAGACAATAAGCGGAGACGCGCTGATCCTCGGCCCGCACGTGAACGGACCAAAGGGGATCCTGAAGGAACACGACGGTCGGCAGAGATTGGCGGTGCTGAAGGCGCCTCGCTTGGCCGCCGTTGAGGTCGATCCGGAACAGGAAGTTGACGAGAGCTGGCTCGACGGGAGCAAGCCTGAGGTGGGGCGCAGGATCTCGCAGGTATGGTCGTCCGACGCTCACGGATTTGAAGAGTTGGGTCGGCGGTTCACTTGGGTAAAGATGACGCACCCCAACCTCGAGGGATTGGGTTTGGCGTTGCTTGACGGGGCCGATTCGCTCAAGCCCGTGCAAAGCTCCGACCCAAGAGACCCCAATATCCAACATGGAGGCCTGCTCATCGAGAGCATCACGGTCGCCGACGCCAAGTTCATGGGTCGCCAGAACCCGATGACCGTCCGGTTCAATCCGTGGCTAAACGCCATGATCGGTGGCCGGGGAACGGGAAAGTCCACACTCGTCGACTTGTGCCGCAAGACGTTGCGGCGCGACGGGGAACTAGGCGAGCGGACGCGGGGCGAAGCCCGGGGAGAAGAAGGTTCACTAAGGAAGCTCTTCGATCGCCGGGTACCGGACGTACCAAGACCCGGACAAGAAGGGCTGCTGACCGCAGCAACCCGTATCGAAGTCATCTACCGCAAGCAGACTGAGCGATTCAAGCTATCTTGGAGTCCGTCTGGAGGAGCACCTTCGATCAACCGTCTGACAGCGGACGGTGCGACGCCCGAAGAAGGTGCAGTTTCGGAGCGATTCCCCGTGCGGATCTACAGCCAGAAACAGCTCTTCGCGCTGGCACAGAATCCAGATGCGCTGCTCCGGATCATCGATGACAGTGCGGTTGTCCAGGCGGTGGAGAGAAAGCGCGAGACCGAACACTTGAAGTCCAGGTACTTGTCACTGCGCGCGCAGGCCCGAGCAGCAACCGCGCGGGCGGAAGGGCTGAGCGCGCGCCGGGCAGAACTGAGTGATGTTCAGCACAAGTTGGATTTCCTTCAAGAGCACGGCCAGGCGCGGCAACTGAGCGAGTACCGCCGACGGCGCCGTCAAGACGATACGTGGCAGGCGGTGGCGGCGGCGGCTTGGGAGAGTACTCGTGGGGTGGCGCGTAGCGCGGAGGGGCTTTCGGTGGCCGATCTCGACCTCGACGCTTCCCAGGCCGACGATCCTTCATTGGCAGACCTCGAGAAGGCTCATGAGGCGCTGGGTCGGACCATCCGACGGGTGAGACACACCGTGCTTGGCGGGGTCGAAGACGCGCAGCGTGAACTCGAACAGATCATGGCCGGGGAGCACGTCCAACGGTGGAGGCAGGTCCTAGCGGCCAGCGAGGAACGGTTCCAGGAAGCGACGGCGCAACTTGCGGAGCGGGGCATTCGTGATCCGAGCCAGTATCGCGACCTAGTTGCGGACGCGGCCCGTCTGCAACGGGAAATCGAACGATTGGAGCACCAGCGAAGCCGGGCCCGTGAACTCGAGCGCGAGGCCACCCGAACCCTTGAGAAGTACCGTAAGCAGCGGGTGGCTCTGGGCGATGCCAGACGACATTTCGCTGCGTCTGCCGCGCGGGACGATATCCGCGTGGAGGTTATCCCTTTCAAGAACCATCGAGGCCTAGCGACCCACTTGATGGAAGTCTTAGCTACAGAACGTTTTGAAGCCGACCGCAAGGCACTCGGCGACAGGATCCGGCCGGCGGTCGGAGAGCCTTGGACTTGGGACGGCTTGGATGGACTGTTGGCGGACATTCGCCGGTTCCAAGCTGGAGACTCTGTTTCCTGGCTTTCCGAAGACTGGCGATTCGAGGGAGTGCTGAAGAAGGTCCCACCGGATAGCATCGATCGCTTGGCCGTGTACGCTCCCGGCGATACCGTCTGGATCAAGTTCCGAGATCCACAGAAAGGCTGGCGGCGGCTCAGCCAAGGATCACCGGGACAGCAGACCGCCGCCCTCCTGGCCTTCGTTCTCGGCCATGGAGAGGAGCCGATCATCCTCGATCAACCTGAGGACGATCTGGACAACACGCTGATCTACGACCTTCTGGTCACCCGGCTCAAGGAAGCCAAGCTCAAGCGCCAGGTGATCGTAGTGACCCACAATCCGAACATCGTGGTGCACGGGGACGCCGAGTTCGTGCTGTCGCTCGAGACCGGGAATGGTGAAAGTCGGAAGGCGTGTGAAGGCGGACTCCAGGAAAAGAAAGTGAGGGACGAGATCTGCAGGGTCATGGAAGGGGGACGGGAAGCCTTCAAGAGTCGCTACAGGCGGATCTTGCCGCTTGAGGGGCGCACGATATGAGGGACACCGAGGCCTTGGCACGTCGTATTCGGTTGGGCGAGGACTCGACGTTGGAACTAAAGCGGATTCTTGTTTCCGGTAGCAGAGTTGCAGATCCGAAGCGCGACGACATTGCCGACGAAATGGCCGCCATGGCCAACTCCAGAGGAGGGACGCTGGTGTTGGGTGTGGCGGACCGAAGCCGGGAAATCGTAGGAATCCCGTTACAACGGCTCGACATAGTCGAAGCTTGGGTCAGGCAGATATGCAATGACTCACTGAAGCCGCCGCTCGACGCCGAGATCAGCAAGCTGGAGTTGCCCGACAGCGACGGCGACGTTCGCAGCGTCATCGAGGTAATCGTGCCGAGGAGCCTCTTCGTGCACGAGAGCCCGGGGGGCTACTTTCGCCGGATCGGGAGTTCGAAGCGAAGACTCCCTGCCGAGGTGCTGGCTCGTCTCCTTCAAGAACGAAGCCAGTCACGCATGATTCGGTTCGACGAGACTCCAATCCCGGGGTCGTCGCCAGAGGACCTGGATCCGCAGCTGGTCGATCGGTTTCTGGCACCGGAGTTGGAGGTGATAGAGACCGGGCTTCGCAAGCTTCGCCTTATTTCGGACGACGAAGACGGTGTGGCACGGGTTACGGTGAGCGGGGCACTGTTGTGCTCCCTCTCGCCGACGGACTGGATGCCTCATGCGTACGTCCAGGCTGTCAGCTACGCGGGTGAGCGCCGCGACGTGAATTACCAGACCGACGCCCGGGACATCAGCGGGCCCTTAGACACTCAAATCTTCGACGCCCTGCGCTTCGTGCGCCGCAACATGCTTGTTCGTGCTACGAAGCAGACTGCCCGTGTGGACCGCCCGCAGTTCAGCGAGCGAGCGGTGTTCGAGGCGGTCGCCAACGCCGTTGCCCACCGCGACTACTCCATGGCCGGGGCCCGGATCCGCCTTCACATGTTTGCGGACCGCTTAGAACTCTACGTGCCTGGGTCGCTCGCCAACACGCTTACCACCGACAGCATGCACCTTCGGCAGTACAGCCGAAACGAATTGATCGTCTCGTTGTTGGCTCGTTGTCCAATCCCGGCCGAAGAGAATCTGGGTCGATTGCGGATCATGGACCGGCGGGGAGATGGAGTACCGATCATCCTGGGCGAAAGCGCGGAGTTATCGGGGCGGGTGCCCGACTACACAATGATTGACGAGAGCGAACTGCAGCTCGTGGTGTGGGCGGCTGGTTGAGTCGCGTAGCGAGCCAATTGGCGCGCGAAGGCGCGCTCGACGGGCTTGACGATGTCGGATCTGGTCGTCGGCCGGGCACAAGGCGACCGCCGAGGCGGTCGAGGTTGTCGCCCACCTGGTCGTCATCGAGCGAGCGCGCTCGGGGCTCGCCGACCAGCCGGGGCTGATGCAGCGCGCCGCCCCATGGCAGACGGTTCGCCCCCGGGAGTCCTCTACCAGTGATTTGCGCACCTCCGATGCCCTGGGTCATGGCCGCATACGCCCCCGAAAACGACATGGGGTGCCAATGCGCACCCCGGCGCTTCAGATGTGCGCACCGGAGGGGCGGCGGAAGCTGCTGCGCGCAAAGGTCTTGCGCCTCGCTGTTCCGGACGGCCGGGGCCGCAGGGTTCGTTCGGACGGGGCTGGGAGCGACCCGGCAGTCCGAGGGCCTGCTACGGGTTCGGGGCCGGGCGCGTTTGCGCACCCCCGGCCCCGCCCCCTCGGGTCGCTCCCAGACCAGCGATCCCTAAGCGGGAAGGCGGTTCGACGAGGCGGGCACGGAACGTGTTCCCGCACCTGCCGGTTCGCGCTGTGGTCGGTGCTGGTCGGTGGTTCGTCGTCGTGTCGGTTGCAGACTCGGACGCGTGCCGCTTGGTGCGGCCACCCTCCCTACGAGCGCCGGTTCCGCGGGTGCAGGCCGATGAATCCGACGATGACGCGTTCGTTCGGCTCGTCCCAGGCGAAGGCGATGCGGATCGTGTGGTGCGGGTCGTGACCGGTCCCCTTGCCGAGGTGAGCCGCGAGCGTTCCATGCCGTTCCGTTGACGCGGGTCCTGTACCAGTCCGGGAACTGTCCCATCGTGGAGGCGGACTGGTTCGACTTGTAGAACCAGCCTGTCGGGGAACATCTCCCGCGCTTGGTCGATGGCCTCGCGGACGCTCCGCGCCGGCTCTGCGTCCACCGGCTCTCCATCGCGCTCCTCCGCCTGCCTGCGCTCCTCGACGTAGGCTCGCCTCCAATGCTCCTCCATCCGCCGGCTTCTCGACACCTCCCCCCGGAGCCGTCCGGCCTCACCGTCTCTCTGAGTCTTCTCCGCCCGGACGAGGGTTACCTCGACACCCTGCTCCACGACCTGATCGACGGCGGGACCGAAACGACCGTCCCTCGACTGAAGGCTTGTCGCCAAACCGGATCGGTCGAGCCGGAAACGTCTGAAGTGCCGCGATGGGTTTCGTTGCGTGTCGTCAAATCTGCGGTGCCATCAAGGCATGCGCCTTCGGCAGAAACCGGGTCATCAACTCCGAGAAGTGCCTATAGTGGTCGTCCCAGGACATCGCTTCGAAGTCGCCCGGGTTCGCCCGGATGTTCCCTTCCAACCTGCGCGCGCACAGCGCCTCGGCCACGACCTCGGCCAGCAGCACGCGGAAATGGAGCTCGTCCTGACCCGGATAGCGCTCCGATTTGGGGCCGAGATACCGATTCAACGATGGATGCCGTGCCCCTATCTCGAGGACGTTCTTGTTCCAGCGGTAGCGGAGCGCGCCGTGGTTCACGTCCTCCAGCTTGATGACGATACCTGCTCCAGCTGGGGGGAGCGCACAGATCTCAGTCTCGGCCTCCTCGTCCCCGAGGCGAGCGACGAGCTTCGCGGGCGCAGCTTCGTCGTCCAGGACGGTGACCGTGAGCTTGGCCACGGCGATCCCCAAGGCGGCCTTGAGGAGCATCCTTCTGGATCCGGTGACCCTGAACTCGTCCGATGCCAGAGCGAGTTCGAAGTCACGTCCCGCCGAACGGACGAGTTCGGTCGGCGCCAGCAGCCGGATCTGCCTCCGCGAACCACCGCGGACGCGGTAGCGCGGGCGCCCGAATTTGAGCCCGGTGAGGTCCGCGTACCTCTCGGCCTCAGACCCCAGCACGGCGATCGTCGATTCGGCCTTGATCGGACCAACCCTGACCTCAAGTCCCGTCGCCGGGGTGGCCTCCAGCGCCTTGACCGACCACGCCGCGCGTAGAACTCCGTCTTGCGCCGCGAGCGGTTCGAGCGGGACGGCGGCGCGGTCGGCGCGAATCTCATCCGTCAGACACTCCACTCGCACCGGCGTCCCTTCCCCGATTTCGGGAAACGCTTCGGCCCGAACGGTCAGCCAGCAGCCAAAGGAATGGCCGCGCACGATCTGCGCGTACTGGGGGCTGAGCAGATAGCCCCGGATCTGGAAGCGGCTCCCGGTGTGCCTGCCCTTCGAGTCGCGCGAAACGTCCTCGTCCGAGAAGTCCTCCATAAACTGGTTGGCGGCCTTCTCAAGCGCGTTAAGACGCTTCCGGGTCTGTTGGCTCTCGACGCTGCGAGCCCGCTCCCGCTGCGCCCGCATCCGCTCCTCCTCGACCAGGGGCCGAAGCAGCGCGAGCGCCCTGCCGTACAGCGCGTCGACAAACGGGTGGCCGGGCGTCAGCCCTGACTTGCGTGAAGGGTCCAGAATGGGCACCGGATTCTTGGCCGGATGCTGCTCGCCCCACGCCTGCCGCTCATCGTACTCGTTCCACAGGTCGTCGATCACCTCACAGGTCAGGCGCCCGTAGAACCAAAGCGCATTCGAGTCCCATTCGAGGCCCCGGTCGAAGAGCGTGGCCTCGTGGATGGCGTGCCGGGACTTCACCAGGATGCCGCCCAGCCTGAAACGGTCCCTGGCGGACTTGAACTGCTTTCTCGCCCGGAAGACGACGAGCTTGGCCTTCGCGCCTGGATAGCCAGGCACGACGAAGGTCTTGGAAACCCGCCTGCGGCCGGCAGGCCGACGCAGACTCACCGGCCGGTGCTTTGAGTTGCTGAGCCCCCTGACCAGTAGTGTGGTCTTCTCCTGCCGGACGATGTCGCGCAAACGCACAAGCGTGGCGACCTTGGGGACGAGCGTGTCGACCTTCGGGATCCGGTGGGTCGGCTCGATCTCGATCGTCACGAGCGTCCCCGTCCCCTTCGCGATGCCCAGCCGCTTCCGAAGCTGCGGCGTCACCTTCCGCGAATCGTCCGCCTCGTACTCGATATTCGGATAGATTCGGCAGGTGTGCATGCGCCCATCGCCCGCGATCGACTCGAAAGTGACCGTGCCGAGCGCCGCGATGTCCTTGGCGCCGCGCGAGTTGGTGCCCCGCACCGCGTGCCCCGCTTCGAGGCCGCTGACGCGCCCGCCGATGCGCCCGAGCTTCCGGTTCATCTGATGGGTGGTCATCCCGTCGGCGAAGTCGCGGACACGCAGGATCGAGGGCCGACCCTTGCTTTGCCTGCCAAGCTCGATCTCCACCCTGCCCCCGATCCCCAGAATCTGATACCGGTCGTCCGCGTTGGTGACCAGTTCAACGATCGCGTCGTACACGTCCCGGATGGCCAGCCGGGCATCCTGCACGATGCGGCGCGACGCGATTTCTAAGGGCCTTCGCTTGACGGCGGCCATTGCTCAGGGGGCGGTTGTCAGAGAAGGTACGAAGGGAACCACCAATGTCGGGCCACCGCCCGTCAACTTCAACATCCGCTCTGGCAACCGAGGGCGCGTCCGGCGGTTGATCCGCTACGCGCGCGGTGGCGCTTCGATGATGGCCTTCCCGCACGGGATTGCTGGACGGGAGCGACCCTCCGGGAGGGTGTCCGGGATGTGCACATCCCAACCCTCCGCGATGCATGCACTGGGCATCGAAACAGGGGGGTCGCTCCCAACCACGGCTCAAAAGCCCGGTTCGGCATCGACGAATCGGGCGGCCGTGGCCTAACCGACCGGACGCCAGCGACTTGCGGTATCGACCGCGTGTGACATCCGAGGGTGGATTCCGTGTCCGGTCGACCTCGAGGTATGAAACACATGCCCCGTGCGGCACCGGGACGGCCGGATCTCCATCAGTACACCGTCCGCTCGAGCCGCGCCGTCTGCCATGCGTTCACCCGGTGCAACAGCCCCCGACCGGACTGTCGGCGAGCCCGATTCCTGAGCTCCGCCAGCCGCACGAGCCCGCCCCGGATGTCGCCACACACCTCTCGGATCAGGTTCTCGTCCCCGCTGCGGAGGACATGCTCGATCCGCTCGATCTTCCGGGCGATCTCCGCGTCGTGCTTGGATGGGCTCGGGTCTCTCGCCCAGTTGCCGAGCACGGTGTCCGCGCGGCTCGTCTCCTTCCAGCCCCGCGCAACGGCCACGACCTCGATCTTGTATCCGCGATCACGGAGCACCCACCATAGCTTCCGGTGTGCCGCGCCCCAGGCGCGCAGCGATGTCGCGGTCTCGTGGCCGGGATCGACGTACACGAAGACCGCGTGCTCGGCGCCCAACGCGAGCGGCAGGCCGAGGTGAAAGTGGCGGCGGATGTTTCCGGCGGCACCCCGGTAGGTCCGCTGGGGCAGGACCCGGCGCTCGATCCCGAGCGCCTCGAACGCGGCGACCTTCTCGGCCTCGGTCGGGAGCCACGGCAAGCGGGTACGGTCGAGGACGTAGTCGAGCGCCAGCAGCCGACGCATGAGCACGGCCCTGGACGTGATCCGGCGCGGTCGAAAGAACTCCTCGGCTCCGAGCGCCCGGTAGACCTTGCGGGCGCGGATCCGGCACATCCGGCCGATTCCGTGGATGCCGGTCGCCGGGGCCTCCTCGACGGCCAAGCCCTGCGCGACTAGGGCGAGCACGGCCCGACGCACCTTCTCAGGGTGGCAACCCAGGAAACCCGTCCACTGCGCGCGGGTGAAGACGCCGCCGTTGAGGCAGGCCAAGGCGATCCACTCGGCCCGGCGTCCGGTCCAGCCAAAGGCCTCCAGAGCCTTCTCGCGTCCCTTGAGATGGGCGATCAGAGCGGTCGCCCGTGGTTGAAGGACTGGCCGTGCATGTCGCTCCTTTACTCGCTGCCGCGTGTGACTTCTCCGGTTGAAATCGGGAGCGCGCCTTGGGCCGCGTCAAGCCGCGCCCACGAGTGGGTGTCCCAAGCGGTCCAGCGCAGTCCCGGACGCGGATCGACTTCCCTCAGCGCTCCTCCGTCGCGTTCCGGGAGTGTGGGCACTGGTCAAGACGCCTCGTTCGGGCCAAGTTTCGTTCGCGCAGATCGTGCGGTCCATCACAAGAGGAATCGAATGATGGCACGCACGAAGCGGGACCGGCGCAGCTACAGCGCCGGAGAATGGGGCCGGAACCGGGTGAGGGTGTTCGCCGATCCCAAGACCGGTCTCTACCAGATCGAGTGGCGAGAGAACGGGCGTAGGCTCACCCGGTCCCTGAAGCACCGGGACTGGACGCGGGCGAAGCGGCAGGCCGACGAGGCCGCCGCAGGCCTCGCGATATACGAGCCCAACGGCAAGGCCGAACCCGAGCCCGAGCCGCTCACCCTGGGAAAGCTTTTTGACATCTACGGCGAAGAGGTGACGCCCACCAAGGCCGAGGGGACACAGCAGGGCGACAGGACCGCGATCTGGATGTTCCTCAAGTTCTTCGGCAGGGACCGCGACCCGTCCACACTCTCCCAGCGCGATTGGGACCGGTTCATCCGGGAGCGCCGCGCGGGAAGGATTGGCTACTCGGGCAGGCCCGTGTCCAATCGGACGATCGCATGCGACCTGACGTTCCTGATGGCCGTGCTCAACTGGGCGGCGAGGTCGAGGGACGAGGACGGGAATCTCCTCCTCGACTCCAACCCGCTCAAGGGCCTCAGGAAGCCCAGAGAGAAGAACCCCACGCGGGTCGTCCTCACCGAACAGGAGTACGAGGCGTTGTTAAAGGTGTCCCGGAAGGTGGACTGGCGGTTTCACGTCGCGCTCGTGCTCGCGCACGAGACCGGGCACCGAATCGGCGCGATTCGCAAGCTCAAGTGGTCTGATATCGACTTCGAGGGCGGGGAGGTGCGGTGGCGGGCGAAGCACGAGAAGACGGGCTACGAGCACGTCACGCCCGTGACCGACGAGGCGTTGGCCGCTTTGAAGGAGGCGCGAGCGATGGGCGTGGGGACCGGGGATGGGCCGGTGCTGCCCGCGCCGACGGACGCCTCGCGGTGCGTGGGCCGGTCGCTGCCGAGCTTCTGGTGGCAGAGAGCCCAGACGCTCGCGGCGCTGGAACCGAAGCCGGGCAGGGGTTGGCACTCCCTCAGACGCAAGTTTGCCAGCGACCTGATGGACCAGCCGCTGAAGGTTCTCTGCGAACTCGGAGGCTGGAAGACGGCCAAGACCGTCCTTCAGTGTTACCAGCGGACGGCACCAGATTCGTATCTGTTTGTACCCGTGTTACTTATGGGTTTCGTCGAGCCGGTTCTCGCTGTTTGATTCCCGCTGATCGGGATTCTCAGACCTGAACCCTGCGGCGACTC
>MPMR01000054.1 GCA_002238605.1 BD2-11 clade cluster bacterium bin43
TCCGAAGACGGTCGAGGGGTACCTGGCGCGGGCGCGACGGAAGCTGGGCCTGACCGGCCGCACCGACATCGTGCGGTTCGCTCTCGAAAGCGGGCTGTTGCGCGGCAGCGAACAGAAGTAGGCGCGGGACGGCCGACGAACCGCCGAAGGCTCTGCGGGGATTTTCCCGTCCCGGGGATCAGTAGTTCTCCCGTCAGAGAATGCGGGAATCTCCCGCTAACGCCGGGTCGCGGCGCTCCGCATCTTTGTCCCAAGCCGTCGGGAAGACGGTCCGGTCGAATGCCCATCGGAAGGAGCTGCTCAAGCGGCCGCCTTCCCCCGGAGGGCACCCGGGTGAAGAGAGCAGGCATGACGCATCCAGGTTCAGGAGAGATTCCATGATGCGGAATAGGCGGGCTTGGGACCTTGTGGTTGCCGTCCTGCTCGTGGTGGGTTCCCTGTGGGTCTGGAGGACGATCGGGATCAATCGGGAGCTTCGAGCTACCCTTCAGTTCATGGCAGCGCTTGCAGAGCGATCCACGGTGCGGGACCGCCTCGTTGGCCGACGCGTGCCCTCGGACTTCCTCCGCGAGAGCATCGGGATACCCGATGATGATCGTGATGTCGTCGAAGCCCGCCTACTCTGGATCGTCGACTTGGAACGATGCGCTAACTGCCTGACTAGCGGTTTTGCGGTCTGGAATGCGCTGGCGGCGGACCCTTCGGTGAGCCGCCACCTGTTGGTGATTGGAGAGGGAGAAGTGCCGGATTACGCAAGTCGAGCGTTACGCGGTACGACCATCGCCGCGGCGTCCCGAGAAGAGATCGATACGGTTCTGGGGCCGCTGCTGCCCGACACCAAGGTTCTTGTGGACCACAGCGGCACGATCCTGATGTCCGATTCGAGAACCGCTGCCTCGGAGTGCGGCTGGAGCTTCGAGGCCCAGGTTGGAGCCCTGCGCGGGGTTCTTACCAGTGGCGTCATCCGCAGCGAACCCTAGATCCAAGGAGGATCGAGATGGAGAGGATCACACAACTCATCCGTGTCGGTGCCGCGTTGCTGCTCGCGTTGGCGCTGGCGGTTGGATACAGTACGGTCGGCGCGGGGCCGGTCAGCGCCACCGCCACCGCCGCGCGCGACTGCGATTCGGATCCGTACTGTTTCTGGACACCTATCGACGATTGCGTGACCGAGCCGTGCTGGACCAATGCGAACATCTGCTGTTGGCCGTGATTTCTTTCGCCGTGAGCAGAGGTATGGCTGGAATTACCGGCGGCGGCATATCGGTCCGGGCATCCACGCTCGCCGCACGCCTGGCGGTCCTGCTTCTCGGTGCCTGCGCGGAGGCGGAGGATCCGGTCGCCGCCCCCGTGACCGCGACCCTCGAAGAGGTGTTCGCCGTCGAGGCCGTCCTGCAACTCGGTGAAGACCCAGCCGACTCGATTGCCGAAATCGGCGACTTCACCGAGCGGCGGGGCGGAGGGTATGTGATCGGCGACCTGTTCCTGCCCCGCGTGCGAAGCTACGACGAGGAGGGGCGGCTGGAGGCTGCCTTCGGGAGATTTGGAGACGGTCCTTTCGAGTTTCGGCAGATCAACGCACTGGTCGAGACGCCGTCCGAGGACATCGTGGTCCTGGACTTGCGGCGGGCCCGGTTGACCTTCCTGACCAGTTCCTTGGCTCCCGATACTTCCGCAACGTTTCCCGCGACTCTCCTGGATGCTCGGGCGCTCGGACCTGACCTGCTCGTGCGGATGATTACGGGAGACCCTGAAGAACGTCTCTTCGCCCGCCCTCCACTCCTGTCCCGGATGACGGCGCCGGAATTGGAGCTGGTCTGGAGCAGCTACGAACGTCCGTTCTCCGACTCCGAGAGGCCCTATTGGGGCGCATTTGCGCGCTTTCCGATCGCGGTCGGCGGCGACTCGACGTTTGTCATGTCGGGTCTGGAGTACCCCGTCACGATCATCGACGGCGCGGGAGAGACCGTCGGCACCCTTGGGACCCCCTCCGACTCGTTCCGGCCCATTCAGGTGTTGGAGTTGGGCGCGTTCGCCAACCCCGCGGCCTACGGCACTACGCTGCGCGAGTTTCTGGGGACTTTCGACATCATCGACCGCATCGACGTGGTCGGTCGACATCTGGTCCTGACGCGCGCCCGGTTCGACCCTGAACGACCACTGCCTCCCTTCCGGGTTCTGCACACGTCGCTTGAGGTCTACGACCGGCACACCGGAACCAAGCTCTATGAGGATGTCCCGCTTCCAACCGGATCCAAGGTCTTGGGCGGAGGCCGGTCCCTGTACCTTCTCTTGGACAGGGACTTTCCGCCCTGGCGGATCGCGAAGCTCCGGCTCTTGGCGGAGGATTGAGGCGAGTCGGCCCCTCCGCGAGACACCTCCGGGGAAGGGAACGCGGACCGCTTGCGCGATCGAGGGGCCGGCGCCCCCTATCAGCCTCCCCAGGGGACGCACGGAGTGAGGCCACGGGGGTACGCTGCTCCCGGCCCAATACGGGTCGAGCGCCAGCCCGCGGACGCTCGCAAAATGCTCCCCCTCGCCGCCCGGAAACGGTCGCCTAGGGGTGCCGGATCCGCTCGCTTAGCCCTCCTATCGGCAGCCATCGCATGGCCGCGATCGCACCCTTCGGCCCATCACAAACCGAGGCCGCGCGGATCAGCCATCATCCCCGTTTCACAGCATAGCCCGCGCGAGGAACACACCGGGATCCGCCCGCCAATCGGCATAGCCGAGCCGCCAGCCGTCGGTGAGCCAATCGCGCTTCTCGTCGATACAGGCCAGCATCTCCACGTTGTCGGAATGGAGGGCGAAGCCGCCGTATTCGGCCGCGGAATCCACGGCGGCCCACGACGAAGCCGGATGCCCCCACTTCCTCGCCGTTCCCGATCTCGCCCCGGGCCACGGCGTCGATGCTCCCATCCCGCAAGGCGGCCAGCAACTCCTCGCCGCTAAGGTACATCACCTGAGGCATCGTGGTGGGCGGAGGGCGGATGCGCGTCCGGCCCTCCAGTTCGGCGGACGAGGACGCGGCGGTGATCGTGTAAGGGGCCGTGCCGTCGGCAACCATCGTGCCCGCCGGGGTCTCGATCCTCGTACCGCGCGCGAGCACGCCGTCGTCGTTCGCGATCCCGGTGGTCTGGAGCAGCCACGCTGTCACGACCCGCTATCCGGCACGCCAGTCTGCTCGACTTCGAGTTGGGCCCAGACGGTTCGCACTGACCGCCTATCCGGGCGAGTTCCCCGGCGCAGCCGACGACTCCGGCCAGCGATACGGCGAGTACAGCCCGTTCGGCTTCAACGGCGGGTTCTACTACACCAAGCTGTCCTACAGCTGGTAGTTGACGCAGGGGGCCGGGGCTCGACGACGCTGCCGCCGAACGGTAGAGCGGCCAACGCTCGCATACACCGATAAGACCGGCGCTCCGGCACCGGGCGTGACCGGCCAATCGGCTCCGCCCGTAGGCGCATCAATCTTTGAGTTCGGCGAGCTTCGCGCGCGCTTCGCGGGCGGGCGCGAACGATTCGTCCGCGGGTTCCCAGGCCAAGAGCGCGCTCCCGAGGTGCGCCACGGCGCCTGCGGTATCGCCGCTCGCTTCGAGCACCCGGGCCAACTCGACATGGGTGTACGGATCGGAAGGCACGAGGCGGAGCGCCTCCCGTAGCTCCGCCTCGGCCTCGGCCAGGCGGTCCGCCTTTCGCAGCGTGCCTCCGATCCAGCGATACCACTCGAGGGTTCGGTCATCCCGGGACAGAGCATCCCGGTAGTGGCGCTCAGCCGCGACGTAGTCGCCGTCCAGCTCCTCGATCCGTCCGAGTGCGGCGATCAGCGACGGGCGGAACCGGTCGGCGCCCCACGTCTCGATCCAATCCGACGCGGCGCCGTAGGTAGCCCGGGCGACCGCCGTTTCCCCCGCTTCGAGAGCGATGCGGATCCTCCACTGCGAGACGTAGTAGGGGTCGTTCCCGGGCGCATCGAGCTCAAGCTGGGACCGCAGTGCCTCGAACAGGGCGGCGGCGTCCTCCTGCCGCTCGGCTTCAAGATAGATGCCGATGTCCGCGAGCCGGTATTCGGCGATCTCGAGCGGCGTGTACACCCCCGACACCTCTTCCGGCAATGCCCGGGCGGTCCGGATCGCGTCCTCCATCCGCCCCCGGAACCTATAGTACTCTTTCAGTTGGTCCAGCACCGAAGCTTTCTGCCGGGGTGTTCGAGCCAGTTCCAATGCACGCTCATATCCAGCCAGCGCGGCGTCGAAGCGGCCTGCGTGGAGGTCCAGCGAAGCGAGTTCGGCGACCGGCTCCGGGTTGAGGGGATCGACGATGATCGCCCGCTCGAGATGCTCGCGTGCGACACCGTACGCCCCGAGCCTCCTGTGGATTCGCGCCAGATCCCGGTGCCCGGTGTAGTCCGCCGGAATGCGCCTCGCGTACTGTTCGAGGGCGGCCAGTGCCTGATCGTCGTCACCGAGGTTCTCGTAAGCCTCCGCCAGTTCGTTGAGCAGCGCATGGTTGTCGGGACTCAGCCGGTACCGCGTCTGGAGCGTCTGGATCAGACCCTCCCAGTCTCCCCGGATCGACTGCCCGAGGGCGTAGTATTCGAGTGCGGCCGGGTCCTCGGGATGGAGCGCGACCCACATTTCAATGACGGCCCATCCCTGATCCGGCTGCTCCGTCAGAAAGTAGTAGTCGGCCCTGGCACGGAATCCCAGCCGTTCCGGGAACCGGTAGAGGTGGTCCAGGGCGGCCCGAAGGGCCGTGACGGCTTCCTCCGTCTGGTTGTTGCCCTCATACACCGCGGACAGATCGTACTGAGCCACGGCGAACGTCGGATCGAGCGCCGTCGCGGCACGCAGCCCGTTCAGCGCGGCGTCCACGTCCGCCGGATGGGAGAGAAGCTGCGCATACGCCCTCCCGAAGGCCGCCAAGGCCCCCTCATCCTCGGTCAGACGATCACGGACCGGGAGATCTTCGATCCCGTCCCGGTCGGGAATGTCGAGTGCCTCGGCTAGCGTTTCCGACATCTCATCGACTAGCGCCAGAAGGTCGGCTCCCTCATGCACGGTCTCGCTGACGCGGGCGCTGGTGCCCGCGTTGTCGAGCGCCAGAGTCACCCTGAATCCGGCCTCCACCCGATCAACGGTACCGCTGACGAGGAACGTCGCGTGCAGGAGCTCCGCCACCGCGCGTCTTAGCGCCAGCGGGATGGCGCCCCCGCGCTGAAGTCCGTACTCCGCAAGGCGCTCGTTGAACACGGAGAGCGAGACGGGTTCGAAGAAGTCGTCCGCGGCCAGATCCAGCTCGAGCGCGAGCGGAGCCATGTAGGTGAGCCAGAGCTCCTCCTCCGCCAGTCCCGGACCGGCGTCGAAGCGGGACAGCGCCGTCCGTTTTCGGTACTCCGGCTTCGCCACCGTGCGTTCCACCGTCGCTCCTTCCACCTCGAAGGCGGCCGTCGTCGTCCGCGCCCCGAGGTCGACCTCCCGGAACAAGAGGATGAGGATCGCCGCCGCGACCGCGACGTTCACCGGAATCAAGATCTTCTCCGCCATCGGCACCTCGTCCCGGCCGGGCCGGCCGTGGAACCACCCGAGCATCGCCGCACTCGGAAACAGAAGCAGCAGCGCCGACATGACGATTCTCGGCCAGTACGGCGACAGGAGAAACTCGGCAACGATGAACGCGGTGCATTCGACGAGTGCCCAGGAAGCGCCAGCGTAGACCGCGAGCACCTGCGGCAGGCGCCGCTCGAAAAGGTTCCGCATAAGACCCGGCCTCCGTTGGCTCCCCTTCAGACTCCGGCACCTCTCTCTCGGGAGCCGAGCGATACCCGGGGTGGATGGGTCACACCCAGCCCTTGGCCGCCATCCTTCTCTTCAGAAACGATCGGGAGACACGAAGATTGCATTTGCGCCCCCGAGGCCGAGGCCGATTCCGGCTTGAGGCCAACGTTCATCGCAATACGCTCAGTGGTCGCTTGACAACTGTCAACCCTCGGGTCAGGGCGCCACCGCTAGCCATGATGATTGCTGCGTTGTCGGCGCGGATGGGTGAGATGCAGTGCCTCATCTCCCAAGGCTGAGCCCGACGATCAGCCGGTCGCGCTGGGAAAGATCGACCCCCTGGTGAACAACATAGACGTGGACCGAGCCATCGCCGCAGCCGCCCCGCAGTTTGCATGTGGACGCCGTAGGACGCGTTGAACACGAACTCTGTGCCGTCCTGGCTCGGCAGTCCGGGACCGAACGCGGCGACCGGGTTGATCCAGAACGAGTTGCGCTCGAATACCCAGGGGGATCCGGTACTGGAAGTGGCCCGCCGCAACCCAGGTGGGCTTGCCCTGCCCGAAACCGAAGGCGAGTGCCGGAAAGATGTTGAAGCCTTGGACATCCACTTCTGCAACCGCGGCTACGCCCCGCTTCTCGCGGCCCGGTTGCCTTCGAGCGATGTCGCTTGGGCAGATCTTCGGGCCATGGATGTTCGCAATCGCCCGCAAGCGAAGTGGGATGGGTGGTTCGCCGCCGATGACACCCCACTCGTCAAGCGGTGGCTGGTAACCATGGCTGTGCTCCGTTACATCCGCGAGAACGCAACAACGATCACGCCGACTTGGAAGGGCTCGCACGGTCGCTCTCTGGCACGATCATCATAGGGATCCCACGCCGAACCACCCGTCTTATCCGAGAAGCCGCTCGCAGCCATCCGCGCAGACACACGCTAGAGCGGGCGCCGGGGGTCACTCCGGGCATCCGCGCTCCATGGCGGCGGCTTCCACCTGCCGCTGGCTTCTTTGCGGTTGCATCACGACCGATGGAACCAATTAGCAGCTAGCGGTCGATAGGCAGCCCTGGCGGACGCCCTCGAAGCGGCCGACGACGACACCGGGCGGACGGTACCCGAACGCAAGGTCCGGGTCGTTGGGGCCAGCCACTTCGTAGGCTTGGAGGGCCGGGTTCGCCGAAACCCGGCTGTGGCGGACGGGTTCGGAAGCGGCTCGACCAACCTGTTGGAACTTGATCCCCACCGACGCCGTAGCATTTGCCGTGGATCGTGCGACCGATTGGCCGACCAGCCGTGGCGACACTTCGGCTTGCCCGCCGCCGTCCGAGTGCCACGAAGCGCTGTTTCGTCCTCGAAGCGGACTCGGCAGCCGGCTGGGTTGCGAGCCAAGCACGGTGGCAGGGCCGGGAGGGCGGCAGTTCGCCGGAGTCGGGTTGGACGGTGCCCGACTGCTTCGACTTAGGCCGCACTGGAGCGTGAAAACGACGCGGGGGGTCGTTTCACAATTCTGCGGTCCGCCGAGTCACATGGCGGCGGGCGCGTATCCGCCCCGCCCGCAACGTCCTGCGGCCACGCGGCCCGCCCGCCCGTTGCCGGACGGGCCGCACCGGCCGTGGCGGGAGCGACCCCCCTCGCCGAGGGCTCGGTGCGGCATAGCGCCGAGAGTGTTTTCACACCCTCGCCCCTTGCCTTCCAAGGGTCGCTCCCGAGCCAATCATCCCTGCGGGAAGGCCGTCCAGACGCCGTTGTGCGACACGGCGGATCAACCGATCCTCCTCCGGCTTGTTCCACCGTTGCCTAAACGGCTCGCGCCGAGTCCTCCCCCTCGCGCGCGAACGCGGAGTCGATGGCCTCGGCCACCACGGCGACCTTGGCCCCCGACACCACGATCCTCGCCTGCTACTACGCAACCCGTCCGTCTGGGTTTCGCCGCCGATCCATGGAGACCGCCGCAGCTGCGAGGCACCGTCACAGTGAAGAGCGCCTCGCGATGAATCACCCGAATGATCCCTTGGTCCGCCGAAGTCGGACTTGGGAGAGCTGCTGCCTGAATCGGTGGAGGGCTTGGACACTGGTCTCTCCGGTCTGCGCCGCGCTCCAGAGGTCCTGAAGTTCCTCGTGAGCGAGAAGGACAACATCGTCACGCTCGGCCTTCTCCACCTCGGCCTTGGATAGCGCCTCACGCTGTCTAGCCGTCGCGAGGACCGCGATCACTTCGGTGTCGGAAAGTCGGCCACGCAGGTCCTCCGACCGAGCGATGAGCTTGCCCACCTTACCGCCTGAGTCGAGCGACCCGACCGTACACTCGACCGCGAGCAAGACGGATGATCCGGGGGCGTGAGCAAGGTGGTCGACCGTGTCTCCCCGTCTCGTGTGACCCGAAAGTGGGTGCACGTGGAAGCCGAGGAAGAAGAAAAGCAATCCCACAGCGGCCTCGAACTGCTGCGACTTGGCCTTCCCAACGGGCCGAAGCCACTTGATGAAGCGTTCAAGGCCTGGGTCGAGAGCGTCTTGAGCCTTGATTCGGATACTGGAGACGGTAGATGCCAACGGCACGGACATGCGGTCTACGCATCGGTCGCCGATGACGACGAACGCTGTGGCGGTGGAATCACCGTCCTGAACCGGGATGTCCACTTCCGAGCGGAGAGCACCCCCGTCGTGCGCCCATTCGTGCTCGGCGAGCTTGGCCGCTCCATGGCGGACCGGCTCTCCGGTGGTTCTGCCTGCCGTCCAGATGAAGTCCGCATTCGCTACAAAGGCATCCGCGGCAGCCCGCACGGTGACGGTCACCCGATCCGCCGACGAGGATACCCTCTCGGGATCAAAGCGCACGGCGAGGGGGGCGATCAGCTCGACGACGGACATTGTGCCGTGGATCTTCAGGCCTCGGGGCCGTGCGCAGAATCTACGCACCAGGTCGGGCAGGCCATCGTAGGCGTTCGGCCCGCTACGGATCATGCCGTCCAGCTCGAACGGATCGTGACCCGCTTGTCTCACGACATCGAAGATCTTGGAACCATAGCCGACGAGTGAGTGACAGCTCCACAGGTCGTACGCAGCAGTCCGGTACGAGCCGCCCAACTCATTGAAGCTGTATCCGATGTCGGTCTCGGACTGACCCGACTGGCCGACGTACCTGACGTACCGCGGTCGCAGCTTCATCATTCCATTGGTGATGCCGCGGACGATTGCGGGGAGGTCGGGAACCGGACGAACGACCTGCCACGCGCGGAATTGGCGCCGTTCGACTGGTGAAAAGCGTGGAACCGACCGAGGGGAACGATGGTCCAGAAAGCCACGGGTAATGAGGTTCATCCAACGGCGACCGCTACGGATGGCACAGACGCGCAGATCGACGGACCGCCAGAACCCGCCGCCGTTCACGAGGTCGACAAAGCGATTTGCGTCCTCCTCTGGAGAGCGCTCGCGTCCCTTCTGTGACATCGAGTCTCCGTGGCCCCGGCAAGGTTCGAATCACTGCGGCAGGTGTCGTGAAACTAACATGCTCCGGTCTTCGGTGGCCGAGTAGCGTAAGGCCTGATGGCGGATCACCCGGCGGGTAAGCAGTCCGTCGCACTGCCGGGCATCGCCCAGTACGGCCCCGATGGTCGGGGCCGCATTCAACGCCCCCGTGCCGCCCGAGCTTGGAACCGAAGTCGAATGGCTTCAGCGGCCTTCCCGCACGGGAATGATGGACCGGGAGTATCCATGTCAAGCGGATGCCCGTTTTTCGTCGAGCGACGTGTCTCGCAGCGCCCCTCGCGATGCCTCCGTTGCGGTGCCTGTTCTTGCCCGGCTCGATCATCCGTGAACGCT
>MPMR01000055.1 GCA_002238605.1 BD2-11 clade cluster bacterium bin43
CGTTCTCGTTCGAGGCCCTTACCTTCGCGTTCGACATGACCTCGTCGGGGTCGTTCGGCTGGAGCCAAGGGATCCGCGTGGGCAGCTGTAGCCTGGACAACACGATCACCGCCGAAGTGGCGGCAACCGACAGCGCCCCGACCGCGACGGTCGCGGGATCCGTGTGCGGACTCACCGTCGACCGCACGATCAACCTTGGTTTCTCGACCTCCTGACGCGCGCGCACCTCGATCATCGAGCGCGAAGCGGAGACTTGAAGGCGGTTTTCGACGCCCCCCGATGCCGACCCGGAGGCGCACATTGACATCAAGGTCGATGTGCACGAGAACGCGCTTCGGACGTGCACGCCGCCGATTCCGCAAGTTGCGGGTGGCCTTGGGTTTGTGTGGTGTCCGCAGGAACACGGATGCCGTGCGGGCCTTCAGGCCGATGACCGGAGCGACCCCGCCCTTCGGGTGCCTGGTACGGCACGGCGACGGTCGGGATGTGCACGCCATCCCAACCTCGCCTGGGGTCGCTCCCGGTCCATCAATCCCATGCGGGAAGGCCAAAAGGCGAGCCGGAACGGGCGCGTCCCGGCCTTGGTCGGCGAGGCCGGACAGCCCGACGGGCCAAGTGGTCGGGCAACGGGTCCTCCAGCGCCTCGAAGCGACTCTCGACACCCTTCCGGGACGGACTGTTGGCTGGGAGCGACCCCGTAGCGGAGGGGGGATGGGGTGTACATCGCCATCCTGTCCGATGCCGATCGAGGCATGCCTCGATGGGGGGTCGCTCCCAGCCACGGCCTCGATGGCCGGATCGGCATCGCCGCTCCGGCGGCCGTGGCACAACCGCCAGCGCGCCAGCGACATACGGAACCGGCGGCGTGTCCATCGCAGACGCGATTTCGTGTCCGGCGACCCTCGAAGCACCATGTACACTCGTGGATCGGCATCGGTACGGGCGCCCGGCGGTCAAAACGGATCTCCCCACAGACGGCTCGAATGCCACCACGGGGAGGACGTTGGAGGTAGAGACGCCATCGGGGTACGCCTTCGCCTCGGCGGCAACCCTGTGGCGGACTCGGCCGCCGATACGCGGGCGGTGACGACGGGCGGTGCGGCGCTCAGGCATCACGCCGCACCGACACGGGGAAAGGGGGCGGCGCCCCCAGCGCGACTTCCAAGGGAGCGCGATGCGCGGGGGGATCGAAGGGGGGGCAGGGCCACCCCTCGCCAGCCCCGGTGTATTACACTGGGTAGGCGGACCGCCTGAGGTCAGAATCCCGGCAGGAAGTCACGTAAGTCTAATCAGGACTGCACGATCTGCGTTTTCTGCCGTTGGACTGGACCCTGCTGGACCGTGCCGCGAAAGCGGGAAAACCGGACCTGAATGGCGGGACTCCCGCGCCCGCCCCACCTCATCGCCGAAGGTTCCCACCTCGCCTTCGCCCGTCCATCGGGTCGGCGAACAGTAGGCCGAGGAACTTGTCCTCGCTGCGGCTCGGGAGCTCGGTCCCAACGACTGAATCGCGAGTCGTCGAGGCTCGATCCGCTGGACCGGGCCGGGGCCGGCTTGACCGTAACCGGTCGCCAGCCCACGCGCATGTTCGCCGAAGGTCCCGGGGGCCCACCTCCTTCACGTCTCCAAAAGCCTGGTCGTGGGGGCGTATCAACGGGCCGACCTGACGGAGCGCCGCGCCGAGGTGGAGGAGTCCGGCCCGAGGCACCGCCGGAGTCATCGCCGAAATCTCTCCATATCGGGTCATTAGATCGCTTATAGATCGGATTAAGGCCCCCATACCGCGTGGCCGGTGTTGGCTTCATCGGGGATGGCCGGCTATCTTGCCCGGCTCCGAGTACCGACCGGACCATTCGACGCATCCGATCCCGGATCGCCACGAATTGGAGTTGACACGATGAAGATTCTTGATTTGCCCTATCGTCAAACGAGCCGAGCGGTATCGGTATGATGCGCGCCCGCCCCTCCCATCTTTCCGGCCTCGCCCTCCGGCTCGGGGCAATGCTCGCAGTCACGTTCTTCACGGCCTGCGGAGACGGCACCACGGAGCCGCCTCCCGATCCCCCCCGGGCGACCACGATCACAGTGAGCCCGGCCACGGCCGACTTGGCCGCACTGGGTGCGACGGTACAGCTCACTGCGGAGGTTCGGGACCAGAACGGACAGGCTATGGCGGGAGCAGCAGTGACCTGGGCGAGCAGCGCCGCCGCGGTGGCGACCGTAAACGAGTCCGGGCTGGTGACGGCCGTGGCCAACGGGAGCGCCACGATCACCGCCACGGCGGGGTCGGCGTCTGGAAGTGCAGCGGTGACCGTGGCCCAGGAGGTCAGCGCCGTTGCGGTGTTGCCGGATACGGCCACGGTTGTGGAGGGTGACACGTTGCGGCTGGCGGCAACCGCCACCGACGCGAACGGGCAGGCGGTGGCCGGTGTCGAGTTTGTGTGGGCGTCGGGAGACACGGCGGTGGCCGTGGTGGACGCGTCCGGGCTGGTGACCGGTGTCGGTGCCGGACAAGCGGAGATGAGCGCCACCACGGCGGGGATAGCGGGCCGCGCGCAGTTGACGGTTGCGGCCCCGGCGCCCACGGCCATTGCTGTCACCCCCGACACGGTGGAACTGACCGCGCTGGGACAAACCAGACGGCTCACCGCCGAGGTGCGCGACCAGCTCGGGCGCGTGATGGAGAACCAGCCGGTCGTGTGGGCCAGCACTGACGCAATGGTGGCGACTGTCGATTCCACCGGGCTGGTCACGGCAGCAGGCAACGGAACGGCCGCGATTAGCGCGACTGCGGGGTCCGCGTCCGACACCGCAGTCGTAAGCGTGAGACAAGCCGTCCGCTCGGCAACGGTCTCTCCCGCCGCAGACACCGTCACGCTCGGTGATACGCTTCGGCTGGTCGCGGAGGCGTACGACGAGAACGGCCACGTCGTGCAGGGAGCTGCGTTCACCTGGTCTTCAAGCAACGTCGCAGTGGCGTGGGCGGATCCTTCGGGGCTGGTGTGGGGAGCTGCGGAAGGCACGGCCGCGATCACGGCCACCGCGGGAGACGCCTCGGGGACATCCGAGATCACCGTGGTCAGCCCGGATCGCCCGGCCCTAGTCGCGCTCTACGAGGCGACCGACGGACCTAATTGGGTGAACAATGACAACTGGCTGACCGACGCGCCGCTCGAAGATTGGTACGGCGTGGAGACGGATGGCGACGGTCGAGTAGTCAATATCGGTCTTGGTGGCACATGGGACACCGACGCCCAAGAGTGGGTGCTTCATGGACTGGCCGGCCCGATACCGACCGAACTCGGCGACCTTACGGAGTTGAGGGAACTGCTCTTGGACCACAACGAGTTGGGGGGCGGGATCCCGCGCGAACTCGGTAGGCTCACCAATCTCCACAAATTGAATCTGGAGACCAACAATCTCTACGGGCCGATTCCATCGGAGCTCGGTACTCTCTCCAGCTTGGAAGACCTGAGGTTAGGCGAGAACCACCTGTCCGGCCCCATCCCTCCCGAACTCGGCAATCTCGCTGATCTCTGGTATCTGTCCCTCTACGTGAACCGTCTGACCGGCCCGATCCCGACCGAACTCGGTAACCTCTCCAGCCTGGCAGTGATGGAATTGGGCGAAAACCAACTCGCCGGTCCGATCCCGACCGAACTCGGTAACCTCTCCAACCTTAGCCTTCTACATCTGGACAACAACGATCTGACCGGCCCGATCCCGGCCGAACTGGGCAGTCTCGCTGATCTCTCTTCTCTGTACCTCAACCTAAACCGTCTGACCGGCCCGCTCCCGCCCGAGTTCGGCAACCTCGCCAACTTGGAATCGCTCCGTTTGAGCGATAACTCCAAGCTCGCGGGCGCGCTGCCTTTGTCCTTGGCGTCGCTGTCCGCCTTGGAAGAGTTCTGGTACAACGGCACCGGCCTTTACGCCCCCGACGACGAGTCGTTCCGCGCGTGGCTGAACGCCATTCCGGACCACCAGGGCAACGCGGCGGACGCGCAGATCATCGGCCAAGTGTCGATCGAGGGGACGGGCATCGACGGTGTGACCGTCAACCTGAGCAACGGCAACTCCACCACCACTTCGGGTGGCGGCAGTTACCGCTTCGACGATGTGGAGGTCGGTGCGTACACCGTCACCATCAGCAACTACCCGTCGGACGCCGTGTTCGACGCGACCTCGGTTGCGGTGACGATCTCGTCGGCCGGGCAGTCGGTCAAGGCCGACTTCTTCGGCTCGTACATTCGCGTGGCCAGCATCCTGGTTTCCGTGACCGTGGACAACGTCGAGCTGAGCGGCGTGACGGTTCGCCTCTCGGGCACGGCCGACGCCACGGCCACCACCGACAACAGCGGCGGGGTCGCCTTCACGGGCCTGAGGATGGGCATGTACTCGGTCGAGATCTCGGGCTACGACACCGACGAATACGAGTTCGCGATCACGTCCAAGGACGTGACGGTCGGGGTTGGTGAGGTCGTCGACGTGGTCTTCGAGGGCGTGCTGCTTGGCACCTCCGGCATCGCCGGTCGCTTGAGCGCGGGCGGGACGGGCATCGCGGACGTGACGGTCACGGTGTCGGCCGACGGCATGGACGACGTGACGACGACGACCGACGCGGGCGGCCAGTATGGGTTCGCGGGCCTAAGCGCGGGCGACTACACAGTGAGCATCTCGGGCTACAACACCGAGGACTACGAGTTCGATGTCACGTCCAAGGACGTAACGGTCGCCCGGGACCGAACTTCGATCGTCGACTTCGAGGGCCGGGCGGGGGGCGGCAGCAATCAGTCGCCCGTGACTGTGGGCACGATACCCGCCACGACCTTGAAGGCGGGCGAGAGCGAAAGCGTGAACGCGTCGTCGTATTTCAGCGACCCGGACGGCGACGCGCTGACCTACTCGGCGAGTTCATCCAACTCGAACGTCGCCCGCGCTTCGGTGTCCGGCTCGACGGTCACGATCACGGCGGTGGGCCAGGGCAGTGCCACGATCACCGTGACCGCCCGAGACCCCGGGGGACTGACGGCGAGCCAGGAGGCACGGGTCACCGTCTCGCCCGGCGCGCCGCAGTCGGAGCGGGACATCCTCGAGGCGCTCTACCACGCAACCGGCGGGCCGGGCTGGCAGGACAATACCAACTGGCTGACCGCCGCCCCGCTCGGGGACTGGTACGGCGTAGACGCCGATGCTTCAGGCCGGGTCGTGCGGATCGGTCTGGGGGACAACCAACTGACGGGCGGGATCCCGGCCGAACTCGGCGGACTCGCCAGCTTGACCTCGCTCTCCCTGTCCTCCAACCAGCTCTCGGGCAACATCCCGGCCGAACTCGGCGGACTCGCCAGCTTGCAAGTGCTCCACCTGTCCGGCAACCAACTGACGGGCGGGATCCCGGCCGAACTCGGCGGACTCGCCAGCTTGATCGACCTCAACCTGTCCGGCAACCAACTGACGGGCGCGATCCCGGCCGAACTCGGCGGACTCACCGGCTTGACCTTCCTCTACCTGTCCTTCAACCAACTGACGGGCGCGATCCCGGCCGAACTCGGCGGACTCACCAGCCTGCTAGGGCTCCTTCTCAACGACAACGCGCTGACGGGCGGGATCCCGGCCGAACTCGGCGGACTCACCAGCTTGACCTCCCTCTGGCTGTCCGGCAACCAATTGGCGGGCGAGATCCCGCTGGCACTGTCGTCCCTATCCGCCTTGCAACAGTTCTGGTACGAGAGAACCAGCCTCTGCGTCCCCACCGACGCATCATTCCGCGCGTGGCTGAACGCCATCGCGAGCCACCAGGGCACCGGGGTGGACTGCGGCGGCAGCAACCGGTCGCCCGTCACTGCGGGCACCATCCCCGCCCGGACGCTCGCTCCGGGCGGCACGGCCACGGTCGACGCCTCCGGCTACTTCAGCGACCCGGACGGCGACGCGCTGACCTACTCGGCGGCGTCGTCCAACTCGAACGTCGCCCGGGCCTCGGTGTCCGGCTCGACGGTCACGATCACGGCGGTGGCCCAGGGCAGCGCCACGATCACCGTGACCGCGCGCGATCCCGGGGGACTGACGGCGAGCCAGCAGACGAGCGTCACCGTGAGTTCGACTTCCGACTATCAGCCGCTGAGTGGACTTACGGTCTCATCGAACGGCCGGATACGGTTTGGGTTCATCAGCGCTCGTTGCATTGCACTCGGTGGGACGATTAACGGTGTCCGGTACCAGACTCATTGGTCCCAGTGGCAGAGAAGAACGTCGGGCTCCGCGTGGACGATGGTATCCGGAACTAGAGAAACGGGCCAGCTCTGCGGTTACGACCTGTCAGGCAAGCCCGCCGGAGAGTACCGTCTAGTGGCCGAAATCACCATCAACGGCGTCCGCGGCAAGTATCGCAGCACCAACACGCTCACCGTCCGTTGAAGCCGGCAACACGGGGGTCCGGTTGGCAGAACGTGGCAAGCACGAAGGGAAGACCCCGGCAGGTTACGCGGCTACGACCTGAGATCGGCTCCCGTCGGGTTAGTTACCCGTGTCGTGCGCGACATGCCGATCGCCGGGGTCCGGGGACAAATACCAAAGAGCGGAAGACGAGGTCACGAGATGAGGTGAGAACGGCTCGAGTTGGAACTTCCCAGGCCCGCCGGTTCTCGGAGCTTGACTAGCGATGCCAATCAAAGGAATGAAGCCTGTCTACCGCCGTGGCAGCGAAGGAATGAGGAATGGTTGTGGGCGAGGCGCGGATGTGCGTGACCCTGACCCTCGTACCCCCGACCGCCTCAGGCCGGATGTCCTAACGGCTTCTGGCGGCGCTACCCCGTGCAAGCGGGCCGGTGACCGGCGCATCTTCGTTGCCGCCGCGATCGGATTCTGCGCGGCCTTGTGGACCTACGCGTGCGAGGACGGGACAACGGAGCCGCCTCAATACCTCCCCGAGCCAGCCACCATAACGGTGAGCCCGGCCACGGCCGAGTTGGCCGTACCGGGCTCTACGGTGCGCATGACTGCGCAGGTGCTCGACGAGAACGGTCAACCGATTACCGGGGTCGAGATCGTGTGGGCGGTGGATGACAGGACGGTAGCCGTGGTGGACGCGTCCGGGTTGGTGACGGGGATCGTCGACGGAACGGCGACCGTCACGGCGACCGTGGGTGGGATGACGGGCGCCGCGACCGTGATGGTGGCCATGGGCAGCGCGGCAACGGACCGGACGGCGCTGGTTGCGCTCTACGAGGCGACGGACGGCCCGAATTGGCTGAACAACGACAACTGGCTGACAGACGCGCCGCTAGGAGAGTGGTACGGAGTGCAAACGGACGGGTCCGGGAGGGTGACTTGGTTGGGTCTCTATGGCAACGATCTTGCCGGCCCGATCCCTCCCGAACTCGGCAACCTCGCCGACCTGCCGGTGCTGGACCTCGGTCACAACGCTCTGACAGGCCCGATCCCGTCCGAACTCGGCAGCCTCTCCAACCTGACGGTGTTGAGTCTCCAAGACAACGCTCTGACAGGCCCGATCCCGCCCGAACTAGATACCGGTTGTCCCAAGTAGTCCATTAGGGTATGCCAGTACGGTTGTAACACAATACTGGACAACCATTTCCGAGAGTCTCGCCGACTCGTATCGTCCCTTGCAGTCCGTTGCAATCCCGTGTATTCTTCTCTGTGTAGTGATTTGGGATATGATACACAACAGCAGGAAGGCACCCATGACGAAGCGACCGAGGACGCTCACCGCCGCGTTCGTTCGCACGGTCGGCCGACCCGGCGTGTACGGCGACGGACGAGGCGGCCGCGGGCTGAGCCTCCGGGTGTACCGGACGGCCAACGGGCGGATCACCAAGACCTGGCGTCAGCGCGTCAGGATCGACGGGCGGCTCACCTCGATCGGGCTCGGCCCGTATCCCGAAGTGACGCTCGCGGACGCCCGGCAGAAGGTGCTGGACAACAGCCGGAGGGTCCGCCAAGGCCAGGACCCGCGCGGGCGCGGCGTCCCGACGTTCGCCGAGGCCGCGCGGCGGACCATCGAGCTTCACCGCGACTCGTGGAAGGCCGGGAGCCCGCTGCCCCAGCAGTGGGAGTCGACGTTCCGGCTCCACGCCGCCCCGCTCCTCGACAAGCCGGTGGACCGGATCACGAGCGCGGACGTTCTGGCGTGCCTCGGTCCGATCTGGAACTCGATGCCCACGGCGGCGCGGAAGGCCAAGCACCGGATCGCCGCCGTGTTCCGGTGGAGCATCGGCCGGAACTACCGCCGGGACAATCCGGTGGACCGGGCGGTTGCGGCGTTGCCGAAGCAGAACGGCAACGCCGGGGGCCACCACCGGGCTCTGCCGCATGGCGAGATCGCGGGGGCGCTTCGCGCCATCCGCCGGGCGGGAGCCGGGAGTCCGGCAGCGCTGTGCGTCGAACTGATCGTGCTGACGGCGGTGCGTCCCGGCGAGGCGCGTGGCGCGCGCTGGGACGAGATCGACACGGATGCGGCGCGGTGGACGATTCCGGCATCGAGGATGAAGGCGGGCCGCGAGTTCGCGGTTCCGCTCAGCACGGGCGCGCTGAGCGTGCCGAGGGAGGCGCGCAAGCTGTCGGGCGCCTCGCCGCTGGTGTTCCCGTCGCGGACCGGCCGGACGATAGCGCCGAAGACGGTGGCGCGGGTGCTCCAGGTCGCCGGGGTGGACTCGACGCTGCACGGGTTCCGGTCGAGCGCCCGGTCGTGGATGGCCGAGACCGGCGTACCGGCGGAGGTTGCCGAGGCCTGCCTCGCCCACGTTCCCAAGAGCCGGGTCGTTCAGGCGTATCAGCGGTCCGACCTGCTGGAGCGCCGCGCCGAGGTCCTTCAGGCGTGGTGCGACTACTTGGCCGATGGTGCGAAAGTCTGACGGCTGGCGTTCGACGATGTCCGCGGCTGATGCGCAACGCGGCCCGCCTCAGCTCGGAGACCCGCCGCTCCCAGCGCCCCGATCCGGTCCCGCAGCGAAGCAGAAGCGTCGGGGTCAAGGCTCGTCTTTCCGCGGGGGAAGGGGGCATCATCGCCGACCCGTCGCCGCATTGGGTGAAGTCTTCGCCCACGGATCGGATGCGAACGCGTATACTGAGGGGTTATGTTCCAAG
>MPMR01000056.1 GCA_002238605.1 BD2-11 clade cluster bacterium bin43
GTGCTGGATGCCCGCTCCGGCTCGCTCCGCTCGCCTCTGCGGGCATCCAGCACACCGGGCCATCCCCGTGACCCGGACCTGCAAATCAAGCAGGAATCCCCAAGAATGGAAGAGACAAGCGACCCCACCCTTCGGGTGCCTGGTACGGCACGGCGACGGTCGGGATGTGCACTTCCATCCCAACCTCGCCTGGGGTCGCTCCGGTCCATCAAAATCCCGTACGGGAAGGCCAAACGGCGGGCCGGTTCCGGACGAGTCGCGGCCTTGGCCGGCGCTACCGGCCAGCCGGCCGGCCAACGGGTCCGCCGCCGCCTCGAAGCGGCGCTCGACACCACTTCCGGGACGGATTGCTGGTTTGGGAGCGACCCGAGGGGGCGGGGCCGGGGTGCGCAAACGCGCACGGCCCCGAACCCGTAGCAGGCCCTTGGACTGCCGGGTCGCTCCCAGCCCCGTCCGAGTGAGCCCTGCGGCCCCGGCCGCCCGGGACAGCGAGGCGCAAGACGTTTGGGCACAGCAGCCTTCCATCGCCCCGCCGGTGCGCACGTCTTGGGCGCCGGGATGCGCATCGGCACCCCTTGTCGATTTCGCAGGCGTATACGGCCATGACCCACGGCGCCAGAGGTGCGCAAATCAATGGTAGAGGACTCCCGCGAGGCGAACCGTCCGCCATGTGTCGGCGCGTTGCATCGGCCCCGGCTGGTCGGCGAGCCCGGAGCGCGCTCTCTCGATGACGACTAGGTGGGCGACGACCTCGACCACCTCGGTAGCCGCCTTGTGGCCGCCGCCGACCAGATCCGACAGCGTCAAGCCCAGCGAGCGCGCCTTGGCGTGCCACTCGGCACGCTCCGCCCCGCTGGCGCGAACCTTCACCCACACGGCGCGTCGAGGGCTAACCCGGTGGGTGGCCGCAGTACCGGTCGCTCCCGCTGCTACCTGTCCCTGTCGTTCGCGAAGGGCTGCGTCCGGGGTTGAGACCGGCTCGGCCCACCCTCCGGTCTGCTTGGCCCGAGTCACCGAGGTTGTACACCTCTGTGGAAAACTCCGGGAGAACTTGTGGAAGACGTCGGCCCGCCGCGCTGGCCTATCGGGCTTCCGCCAGCTCGGCCTGGATGATCGTGCGGTATCGGTCGAGCTTGTCGTGGAGCCAATCGCACATCGCGTCCCAGTTGGCCCGGTCGGTGGTGTCGAACCGCTTCCAATGGCCGTGCTCGCCGCCTTCGAGCGTATCGCTGATGAGTTGCCGCCGCTCGTTCATCCACTCGTCCATTGCCTCCTGCGAGAGTCCTCGCGGCGTGAAGAAGATGCCGACACGACCCGCAGCGAACGCGAATGCCATCGAGATCGCGGGTGCGTCCCTGCGTGGGCGGATCCAGAAGTTGGCCAAGCCGTGGTTGGCCCTGACGCCATCGCCTGGGTGCCGCCCGACATAGTGCGTCCAGAACTGGCGGTATGTCTTGACGTTCTTCGCTCTCGCCCCGGTGCTCTCGCGACGCACCTGCCGCTCCCATCTGTTAGGCTGCGCAACGATCTCGAAGATTGGAGCCAAGGGGGAATCGGTGATCCTGACCACCCTCAACCGGACGGCGAAGAACGAGAACTCGTCGTCGGTGTGGCGATTGAGCCATTGGATCGCGGACAGGTGCGGCTCGGTGAAGTCGCGCGCGATCCAGACGACGATTCTGGCGTCGAGCCCGGCCAGGTACGTCATGATCTGACCGAGGTGAGAATGATCGGACGCTTCGAGTTGATTCTCGATCAGCACCGACTGCCCGTCGGGTCCCGTCGCAAGAATGTCTCCGGCGAATTCGCCCACTGGCGCCTCCGTGGTTTCCGTCTCCAAGGGGACCCCGATCACTTCGGACAGCCGCCCAAGGTTGTCCGCCAACCAGGGCGTGAAGTCGTGGGCTTCGTTCGGCCATGCCTCGCGGAGGCTCACATCCGTCAGCATGCCCAACTCCGTTAGTTCCTTTTCGTCAACCATGGGCCTTCGCCCCCTTTCCGGTGCGTGTACCGGCGTCGCTTTGGAGTCGGCCAAAGAGCTAGCCGGTTTCGTCGTGTCGCGCTGGTGGGAGAAGGTAACGCGGGGTTCAAGTTCCGGCCCGATGGCGTGGGTTCTCCGAAGAAGAAGTCGCAGACGTGCGTGAGCGGACCCGACAATGCGGAGGCGTCATCGCTCGCGGTGCGCCAGGCGGAGATCCTCTACGGTGACGTGCTGGCGATGCTGTTTCCCGATCACCGACCGAGGCGGAACGATGAGACGTGGCGCGTGCGGGACAGTGATCGGCTGCGCCGGGTGGATCATCGGCCGTCTCGGGCATCGGTAGAGATGATCGGGAGCAGCCCACGCCGGGCAATGGGGCTGAGGCCGCTATTGGTGCTGGTCGACGAGCCCGCGTCTGGGCCGCGACGGAGCGGGCATCGGTTGCTGGCCGCGCTACGGACATCATTGGGAAAACAGCCCGGGAGCCGCCTTATCGCGTTTGGGACGCGGCCGGATGATCCAGAACACTGGTTCGAGATGATGCTGAGGGAGGGTCCCTCGCTCTGTTTCGCCGCCGATCCGTTGGCGGATGTGACGAATCCCGAGACGTGGGCAGCGGCAAACCCGTCCCTCGATCACATGGAATCGCTGCGCGAGCGGATCGCCTACGAGGCCTCCCAAGCGAGGGCCAGGCCCTCCCTCCTGTCCGACTTTCGGGCGCTGCGGCTAAACGCCGCCCCGGAGGCGCACCTGATCAAGCTGGCGCACCTGATCAAGCCGGAGGAATGGAGGACGGTGGAGCGCTCGCCTGACGCGCTGCCCGACCGGGAGGGCAAGCCGATATGGGGCGTGGAGCTCGGTGGCGTGTCGGCATCAAGCGCGATAGCCGCGACTTGGCCGACCGGACGACTAGAGGTCTTCGCGGCGTTCCCGTCGCGACCGGATCTACGCCAGCGCGGCCGTGACGATCATGGCGGTGACGCCTACACGCGCATGTCCGATGAGGGTTCCCTGATCGTACTAGGAGGCCACACGATGGACTACGCGGGGCTGATCCGCGAGGGGCTCGCGCGCTACGGGTGTCCGGGATCCATCGTGTGCTGCCGGAGGCTCCGGGAGTTGGGCGACGCGCTCGCATCGGCGGGGCTGCGGAGCGTGCGGATCGTGCCCGGCAGCGGCCGACGAGGGGATGCTGAGCTCCCCTTCGAACTCCTGGCCAAGGTCGGCGCCGACCTTGGCTCCGAGCACCTCGTCGCGCTCCGCTGTGCGACGCTCGGCCGACATCCGCCAGGCACGCACTGCGACACACTGCCCAGCACGTCCGGCCCCCCGAAGCGGGGTTACAGCCCCGTCTTCAACAGCGTTGACAAAATGGTGGCGAGTCCCGTGTCATCCGAAGGGGCTGGCGAGGGGGTGGTTTGCGCCCCCCCTTCGAACCCCCTGCGCGTCGCGCTCCCGTGGAGGTCGCGGATCGGGGCGCCACCCCCTTCCCCTCTGTCGGTGCGTCGTGATCCCTGAGCGCCGCACCGCCGTCGTCACCGCCCGCGTATAAGCGGGCCGAGTTCGCTGGAGCCTGGATCCGTACCTGCTCATCCAATTGTTCCTACGGCTGGTGCTTGCCCGGCTCGCCTCCCGCCACCAACTCGTACACGGCCACGCTCTGCTCATCGAATTCGCCGCGCTCCAGCAGGAGCACCCAGTCCGGCCCGGCGTCCAAGAGCGCCGACCGGGCGGGGAGGGTGAGGCGGCTGACCCAAACGCCGCTTCGGTCTAGCAGATGGAGTTCGTTGGCCGGTGCCCGCCACTCGAAGGTCGTGACCCATAAGCTGCCGTCCGAGAGCGCTAGCAACCCGTCCGATTCGTAGGCCGGGAAACGCCCCGGCAAGTCGTCACGAATGCCCGGCCAGCGTTCCCGCTCGAAGGCCCGACGTTCCGAAGGCGTGTCGTACCGGGCCAGATAGGCACGCAGGTATCGGTCCAGATGCTCTGACCTGACCTCCAGGTCCGGCCCGGCCCACCGCGCGACGCGTGTGACCCGGCCCGTCCAATCCACGTGTTCAAGTTGATAGTCGTCAGCCGACCCGTACCACACACCCGTGGCCACAACCGCGAACACGATGTTCCGTCCCCACGTCACGGGTCCGGAGCCACCGGGATAGGCGAAACGCTCCGCTCCGGGGATTCCGGAGCGCAGCGTGACCACGCTGTCACCAGTCACCCACTCCAGCGCCGTCTCCCAGCGATAGCGTTCATCTTCGGCCCTTGTGCTCTCGAATTCGGCATCCGCCCATCCCGTGAACACCAGGTCGCCAGTAGGCGAACAGGCAGGGCGCTGGTACGGATTCACGCCGGCCTCGGTGAGAGAGTTTACCTCGGTCACGTTGCCGTCCGGATCGAGTTCGGTGATCCGATCCAGACTCCAGTCGAATACCGTGATCTCAGCTCCCGGACAGTTCCGAAGCAACCGGAGTCCCCGGTACTCGCCGGGCCCTTGACCCTGCCTTCCGCTCGTCCATACGTGTTGGCCCGTGGCGTCGAACTTGCAGACGTTGTAGCTCTGTTCGTCCGCGACAACCAAGCTCCCGTCCTGTAATCGAATGGCCCCCGCAACGTTGCCGAACAGGTACTCCATCGGACCATCGAGCATGCCGACTCGGACCAGCGGCTCGTTTGCCAAGGTCAGGTCGGGATCCTTGGAGATTTCGCTCTCGACGACCGATTGCGCGGCGAGCGTGGTGGCCGGAACCAACAGGTGTGCGGCCAAGATCAGGGCGCGGTGGGTAGCTCCGCTCAGGAAATTGCAATGAGTCATTCCAAGAAACCTCCACGAATGCTGGATCGATGCGGGCGTAGGGTCCCCCCAGAAACGCGCCCGCGGCGAGGGTCGCGGATCCGAGCATGCGCTCACATCCTTGAGCATTCGGCCGCTCAAGCCGGACTTCGAGCGGCTGGCGCGATTCGGGCACGGACGACGTACTGCACATCGAACTCGTCCGTCACGATCAGCCATGCCAAGTCGCCCCGCACAACCGGGTCGATTTGATCCGAGAGAGTGAGGCCCGGTCCCAAGCTGGCCGTTCCGAGATAGCCGCCCTCCCCCGAGTAGACATCGAACAGGACTCCGCCGTCCGCTGCGGGGGTCTGGACCCACAGGTTGCCCTCAACCGACTCGAAGACAGCCTCGACCGCGGGTTTGACGGAGGGAATCCGGGACCAGTCGAACTGGCGATCCACACCAATGTTCGAGAGCCGTTGCCGCATTTCATCGATCACTGAGTCGCGTTCCACCTCGGGCACGGGAACGGCGGGTCGGCGAGTCTCGACGAAGAGTGCGGTATCCCCCCCCGGCTCCCACCGCGCCAAGCGGTACTCGGGATGGCCGTCCCGGGTGGACCAGACGCGGCCTCGCGAATCGTTGTACCTGACCTCGCCCGCGAAGAACGGGATCCCGTACAGCCTGTAGCCGCCGTCCCGCTCTAGGTAGAACATGCCGGGCTGACTCCTGGGGTCGTACTCTTCGTCTTCGGGTTGATCGCTGGGCAACGGCAGCGAGTCCACCAGCGTCATCGTCAAATCGTAGACGCGAATCTGTTCCCGGGTGCCGTCCGACCACGGCCGGTGGATGCGGCGCCCGTCCACCATCGCGCCGTTCCACACCCAGCCGAAGTTCGCGTCGGCGAAGGGAAAGGACTCGATGAAGCCGTCCTCGGGATCGAACACCGACATGCGTCCGTTCCGCGCATCCGGGACCCAGAGGCGTCCGCCAGGGCCAAGCATGAGACCGTTCGCGTCCACGAACTCGCCGGGTCCCTGCCCCTTGCCGCCATAGGTCGCGACGTGAGCGCCATCGGGGCCGAAGACGCGGAGTTCCTGAACTTGGGAATCCAAGACGGCAAAGCCTCCGCCGTCCAGCGCCACGAGGCCCTTCAAATAGGCGAACGCGTCCGGTCCAGTGCCTTCGAGGGAGCCGACGCGGAGTTCCTCGACAAGCAACCAAGTAGGAGATGCGTTCGGTGGTGGAATGTTCGTGACGCGGATCGTGCCGGAAGGCAACGTGTCCTGCAGCGTGGTCCAGTCGCTCCGAGACTCGGAGTCGCCGCAACCGGCCAACGCCACACACGCCACGGCGAGCAGTGTCGCTTGCGTTCGTTCGTACATCGTCCAACTCCATCTCGCCATCAGCGCCACTGGCGGAGCCACCTCGCGCCGCCCACCCTGTCCACGGTCGCACCTGTCACGCCGTCTCGACACGCAGACGGCCAAAACGTCGTCCCAGACGGGCATATTGGTATTGGATGCTATCCGCTGAACGCCGATGGGGAAATACATCGGCAACCAGCCGCCGGACGCCGACCGTCCGCGTAGTCAGGCTGGTAGCGCTGGAACGGGCAAGGTAGGGCACGCATCCAGGAAGGTCGTGAGCTCTCAGCGTACCCGTCGAGTTCCTGCGGGGAAGCGAAAGGAGATCTACCGACGCCTCGATCCGACCGAACACGACCCACCCGCCACACAGACCCGTCGCGGGGAGTGTGCGGAGAGAATCCGGGGGTCCGGTCCAAGCGTCCAGTTACGACTAAGCGGGCACGGTAGGTGTCGCCTTCCTTGACGATTCTGCTCGTCTCGCCGGCATCCACGTGCCGCTTCAGGCAGCGCGCGAAGCGGAGCCCGCGTCCTGAACAACCAGGATCGGGGTCTTCATCGAAGTCGGTGACGATCCCCCACGCTTCAGCGAAATCCGGACGCCATACGTGCGCCATGTAACCGTCGCCGAGCGGAAAGGCGCGGCCTCTTGAATTGGCTTGCGCCGGGCCTCTCCAGAAGTCCATCACGTCGTCTTCGCCGAGGTAGTCGAGGATGGCGGTGAATCGCTCGATGGCGAATCCCTCGGGCACAGTCGGCGGAGTGTCGTCACAGGCACCGAGAAGCAGCACGACTGGCGCGAACAGGGTGCGCAGCGTTCCGTGAACGGTCATGGTGCCCTCCAAAGGCAAGAGGTGGTGTTCCGGCGGGGGCTCAAGGTTCGGGCGGCAGCGGCCGCGCGCGCTATCCCCGCTCCCCGCGAACCTTGATGTGTATGTTCCAGGCGGTCGATCCAATCCTCGACCTCTTCCGATTTCCATGCGACGCTACGCGGACTGATGTGTACGGGCCTGGGGAAGCGCGAATCCTTCATCAGCCTGTACAGCGGCTCAGGCTCGTGAGGGACAGCACTACGCGTCGTCTGAGAAGCATGGGCGTCCTCCCGAGATTGCCCGCGTCACTCCGGGGCAGCGAATCGCTTCCTGACCACGGCAACCGTGACCAACAGCCCGCATGTGAGCAGCGCCAGTGTCCAGACGCGGTTTTCGAGCGGCTTCTTCATGACCCGGCATGCTCCTCGCCGAAGGTGGATCAGGGCGGTCGAAACAAAGATGCGGGGTGCCGCGACCCGGCGTTAGCGGGAGATTCCCGCATTCTCTGACGGGAGAACTACTGATCCCCGGGACGGGAAAATCCCCGCACGGCCTCCGGTCGGTCCGTCGGCCGTGCCGCGCCTACTTCTGTTCGCTGCCGCGCAACAGCCCGCTTTCGAGAGCGAACCGCACGATGTCGGTGCGGCCGGTCAGGCCCAGCTTCCGTCGCGCCCGCGCCAGGTACCCCTCGACCGTCTTCGGACTCACGAACATCCTCTTGGCCGACTCGCTGGCGGTGAATCCGCGGGCAAACAGCTCGATCACCGTGCGTTCCCGCGCCGACAGGGTGTCGAGCCCGGGCGCCTCGCGGACGCGGCCGCGTCTCCTGAGAAGCGCGGCGGCGCGGCGCGGAAGGTAGGAATGCCCTCGGGCCAGGGCTTCGATCGCCACGATGAGATCCGTATCGGCCACCGACTTGTTGAGATAGCCCGCCGCCCCGGCATCGAGCGCCCGCGCAAGCTGATCCTCTTCATCGTGCACGGTCAGGACCAGCACTCTGGTGTCGGGGTCGAGGGCCGTGATTCGACGCGTGGCCCGGATGCCGCCGATGCCGGGCATCGCCAGATCCATGACGACGACATCGGGTTCGAGCCGCTCAGTCCCGGCCACGCCGTCCTCGCCCGAAGATGCCTCGCCGACGACCTCGATGCGGCCGGTGGATTCCAGCAACGCCCTGAGTCCGGCGCGCACGACCTTGTGATCGTCGATCAACAGCACGCGGATCTTGTTCAAGGCAAGCGGACCCGCGGCATCGCGGCCGCGCCCCGGGCGGGAATCGTCAGCCGCACCAACGTGCCGCGCCCGGGAGCCGTCTCAATCGTCACGTCGCCGCCGACCAGGGCGGCACGTTCCGTCATGCCCGTGATGCCCACATGGTCGTAGGGCTCCGCGGAACCGGGATCCCGCAGCTCGAACCCCCGGCCCCGGTCCCGGATCTCGGCGACCACATGACCGCCGTCGGACGCGACCCGGACCGTCGCCGAACGCTCGCCGGAGTGCCGCGCGGCGTTGGCGACGGCCTCCTGCACCACCCGGTAGAGCGTCAGAGCCGTCACTTCGTCCAACTCGTCGTCCACGTCGCCGACCCGGACATCCACCTGGAAGCCGCCGGAATCCCGAAGGAGGTGGAAGTGGTCGCGCAGTGCGCCGGCCA
>MPMR01000057.1 GCA_002238605.1 BD2-11 clade cluster bacterium bin43
ACGCGCTCGCGGTGCCGAACGAGCACGAAGTCGGAGATCTTCTGCGCGTCCGCGGCGGCGCGCCGGATCTCGCGCGGGTCCTCTTCGAGCGCCTGGATCCAGCCCTCGACGTAGGCCGCGCCCCTGCTCGGGTCGTGGCCGACCCCGACGCGCTCGCCGGTCATCATGGCGCTGATCTCGGCCCGGAGTTCCTCCCTCGCGTACTGGGGGGACCCGAACCCGCCGTCGATCCCCTGGATGAGGGTCTCGCGGTTCATCCGGTCCTTGTGGCCGGTGCTGTGGCCCAGCTCGTGGAGGGCCGTCTGGTAGTAGTGGTTGGCCGACGGGAACTGCCCGCGCTCGGGCAGCACGATCTCGTCGCGCTTCATGTGGTAGTAGGCGCGGTCGCCCGCGACGTGGCGGACGGGCACTCCAGCGTCGTCCATGACCCGCTCAGCCTCCTGGTGGACCTTCCAGAGCGGCTCGGGCGTCGGGTTCGCGCGCTCGGGCAGTCCGTCGGCCTGCTCGGCGTTGAACACGGTGTACTGGCGCACGAACGGCGCCTTGAGCTTCTCGTAGCGGTAGACGCGCTTGCCCTCGGCGTCCCTCCTGGGCCGCCCGCGCTCGTCGGTGACGGCGATCCGCTTCTTGTCCTGGAAGGAGAGGATGCGCGTCCCGCGCTCGCCCTTCCTGACCTGACCGCCCCGGTTCTGGATCTGCCGGTAGGTGCCCCAGCGCACGTCGCCGTAGCCCTGCTCCTGCTGCATGGCGGCGAGGTGGAGACTGTTGCCGCCCCGGTAGGAGCGGTCGGTGTCCACGTTGGTTGGCATCACGCGCTCGCCGGGTGCCCACGGCTTCTGCCACGGCGCGGTGCCCTTCCTGATCTGCTCGATGATCGCGTCGGCGAACTTGCGGTGATATTCGTCGTGCTTCATCGCTCGTCCTCCTCCCCGGCGCCGCCGTGTGGGTCGTTCCAGGCGGCCGCGATCTCGTCCTCGGTCCCGACATCCTCGGGGAAGAGGCCGTACTCCTCGGCCAGGTAGGCCCGGACTTCGAGCGTCTCGCCGCCGTCGCGCGCGAGTTCGCGGTCGAAGTCCTCGAACGTCTCGACGGGGATGGTTCCGCCGTTCCAGGTCATGGGTTCACCTCCTTCGGTGGGTGGGGTTGGGTTCTACTCTCCGGTTGCGTCCCGGGCCGCGCCCCGGACGGGGCAGTGATCCAGCGACCGGCGGCCGCGTCGTAGCCGCAGACTTCGAGCGCGTCCTCGACGAACCGCCGGCCGTCCCGGCGGGCCACGTGCAGCACGAGCGCGATTCCGTCCACGACGCCCCGGCAGGTGACCTCCCAGGGCAGCGCGTCTCCGGCCTGCATGGCGCAGCTCGCGAGCCGCGAGAGCGCGGAGCGCGCGTTGTTGGCGTGGATGGTGGTGAGCGACCCGCCGTGCCCGGTGTTGAGCGCCTGCAGCAGATCGGCGGCCTCGCCGCCCCTGACCTCGCCGACGACGATGTGGTCGGGCCGGTGGCGGAGCGCGTGGCGCACCAGGTCGCGGATCTCGACGGGCGTCTCCGAGAGGGTGGCCCCGGCCTCGAACCGGAGGCAGTTCGCCCGGTCGATTCTGAGTTCGAGCGTGTCCTCGATGGCGACGATCCGCTCGTCTTCCGGCAGCAGTTCGATCAACGCGTTCAGGAGCGTGGTCTTTCCCGAGCCCGTGCCGCCGGAGACCAGGATGTTCTGGCGGGACGCAAGCGTGCTCCGAGCGGCTTCGAGGATGTCTTCGGGCAGCGAGCCCAGGCGCACCAGGTCCTCGGCCGAGAACGCACGGCCCCCGAACCGGCGTATGGTGATGGCCACCTCCGGACTCGCGGGCGGCGTGCAGATGGCGACCCGCGATCCGTCCTCGAGCCGGGCGTCCAGGACCGGCCGTTGGGCGGGGTCGAGCCCGAGCGGCCGGGCGATGTGGATCGCCGCGCGGTGAAGCCAGGCGGCGGTGAGCCCGGACGCCTCAAAGGGTTCGAGGCGGCCTCCCCGCTCGACCCAGACGTTGGCGGGACCATTGATCATGATCTCGGAGACCTCCGGGTCCCCGAGCAGCTTCTCCAGCCCCGGAAGGAACGGGGTAAGGTGGCCGACGCCGCTGGCGCGCTTCATATCCGCCCCTCCTTGCGCTGCTGCCAGTAGCCCATCTCCTTCGGCAGGTAATGGGGCTTGAGGTAGACGCGCCGGGCCGGGAGCGACTTCACGCCGTCGTAGGGCAGGCAAATGGCCTGGTAGTTGGCGAGCAGCCCGAACTCGCGCGGCGTGAACATCGGCTGCAAGCTCTGGCGGAACGACTTGCTCGCGCCCATGGTGCCGCGCCCGCCTCCCGCGCGTCCGGACAGGAGCGAGAACTCCGGCCGCCCCGTGGTCTCGCTGAACGTGTAGGAGGGCTGCGTCTTCATGACGGAGCCGCACATCTCGGAAGCGATCCGGGCGGAGGACTCGTCGGAGAGCGACAGGAAGATCCGGGTGCGGAGCGTCTGGACGAGCGTGCGCCACGCCTCGCCCGAGGGAAGCACGGAGCGGAGTGAGGAGAGCGACTGCGTGGCGACGATGGGGATGCAGCGGCACTGGCGCGTGAGCGCGAACGCCTTCTCGTCGCCGGACGGGTCGTCCTGTCCGACCGTGGCGAAGGCTTGGTATTCGTCGCAGATGAACACGGCGGGCCGCATGTGGCGGCCGGGACGGCGCGCTGCCTCGGCGGGCCGCCGGAGCAGCGCCTGCATCCAGGCGTTCTTGAGCAGCACGCCGATGGCGCGGGCGAGCGCCGGGTTCGCCCCGGCGGGCATGTTGAGCGCCAGCACCTTGCCGCCCTCGATCAGGTCGCTGAGCGGCGGCAGCCGACGGCGGAGCCCCGGCATGGGCTTGACGTCCGGGACCTCCTCCTCGTCCGCTGTCCGTGAGGGTGGGGGGTCGTCGGTCGGCGGCGGCGGGCAGAACACGCCCGCGACCTCGGGCTGGTCGAACAGCGAGAGGAACACGCTGATGCCTTCGACGATCGAGGTGCGCAGCTTGGCGTCCAGCGCCGACCAGTCCTTGACGTACCACCGCGCGACGGCATCGACCTGCTCGGCGAACTCCTCGCCCGCGCCGCCGGGGGTCTCCGTCGCGTACTTGATCTTGAGCTTCTTGAGCCGCGCGCGGAGTTTCGGGTCGAGCTTGTGGGCCACCTTCCCGGTGCCGGGCATGCGCGTCCAGGTCCAGTTGCTCAACCCCTCCGGATGGCGGGCCAGGTCGTCGTCGGAGATGACGGCGCGCACCGGACAGAACTCGTCGGCCAGCTTCTGGGCCTCGCGGATCCTGTTCCTGAGCAGGTCCGGATCCACGGTGCAGCGGTACACGTCGCGCAGCGTGACCCATCCCCCCGGCAGGAGGCGGTGGAGTTCGATGATCCACCGCACGAGGTTCGTGTACGCCTGCTGCCAAAACGGCTCCCGGGACTTGCCGAACAACTGGTTGATGAGCGACGCGACGCCGTAGGCGAGCGAGTAGGAGTCGAGCAGCGGGTCGTCGAGCGGGTTCCACTGGAGCGAGCCGCCGAGCCCGATTTCGAGGTAGTCGCCCCCGCGCCCGGCATCTTCGAGGATGCTTCGGACCTGATGGCAGAAGTCCCCTTTGACTTCGAGCACGAGCGCGCCCGCGCGGCGGCGGGGATCGTCCGCCCGCCAGTGAAGCAGTTGGCGCGCGAACGGATACATGCAGGCGGTGGTCTTGCCGGTCCCGACCGCCCCGACGACGAGCAGGCCCGTGTAGAGTCCCTTCTCGGGGATGACGAGCCAGGACGGCCGCTCGCTCTCGCGCGGCACCGTCGGATGGTGCAGTTCCCCGACCACGAGCGAAGGCGCGTCGTCGCCGGGCGACGTGGGCCACCGGGGCAGCCTGCCCCTTCGGACGATGCGGACGAGCGGCTGGAACCAGACCCTCCAGACCGAGAGGCAGAGGCTCCCGGCGAGCACCACGGCGACGGCGGGCCACGCGTAGTACCAGATGCGGACGGCGGTGTGCAGGCCCGGATCGTGGAGAGCGATCAGGTCGAGGTACGGGTTCGCGCCGGGGGGCGGGAACGGCGCCTTGAGCGCCTGCCCGCAGACGGCGCCGACAGCGGACCCGATGATGGCGAGGGTACTCGATTTCATCGCCTCAACCCCCTTCCTGGAAGGATTGCTGGCCCGGAGCGACCCCCGGCGAAGGGTGGGATGGAAGTGCACATCCCAACCCTTCCAGATGCCACGACAGGCATCGAAAAAGGGGGGTCGCTCCGGCCACGGCCTCCGGTTCCGGCGCGGCGCAGCCGCCCCGGAGGCCGTGGTGCAACCGCAAGCCGTACAGCGACATCCACGGCCGCGGCCGTGCACGTCCGAACCGCGACTTGGCGCACATGGACCTTCGTTTCACATGTGCGGCCTCGGCACGGCACGGGCGCCCGCCGCCCGGCCCTCAAAACCCGCCTCCGGGGAACCGGCTCGACCGCCATGCGGCGAACCCGCCGATCGTCCCCGTCGGAGACGCCGACCGCTGCCGGCTCTTCAGTTCGACGATCCGCAACAAGCAGCCCTGAAGTCCGCCAAGCTCCTCGACCAGCGCGTCGTCCTTGCCCCGGATGGCCCGCTCGATGCGCGCGATCTCCTCGCCCGGTCCGGGACCGGGCCTGCCCGGGCCGGACCCCTCGGCCCAGCCGCGCATGACCTTCCGCGCGCGCCGGGTCTCGCGGTGCCCGCGCGCGATGGCGACGACCTCGACGGTGCGGCTCCGCTCGCCCAGCGCCTGCCAGAGCCGCCGGTGCGCCGCGCCCCACGAGCGGAGCGCGGTCGCCGTCCCGTGGCCCGGATCGGCGTAGACGAACACGGCGCGCTCCGCGTTCAGCGCGACGGGCAGCTTGACCGGGAAGTGGCGCCGGGTCTCGCGGCCGTCCCTTCCGTACACGCGCACGGGCAGCAGCGCGCGCTCGATCCCCAGCGCCTCGAACGCGGCCACCTTCTCGGGCTCCGTCGGGAGCCACGGCAGGTCGGAGTGCTCGATCACGTAGTCGAGCGAGAGCAGGCGGCGCACCAGGACCTCCTCCGACGCCGTCTTGCGGTGGCGGACGTGCTCCGCGCCGAGCGCCCGGTAGACGGGCCGCGAGTAGATCCGGCAGACCTTCCGGCGCGCGAACGTGTCCTCGGCCGCGAACCCCCGGTCCGTCAGGGACCGGACGAACCGGTACGCCTTCCAGCGGTCGATCCCGAGCCAGGCGGAGAGTTGCGCGCGCGTGAACACGCCGCTGTGCAGGCACGCGAGCGCGATCCACTCGGCCTTGGCCCCCGTCCAGCCGAAACGTCTGAGCGCCTTCTCGCGCCCTTTCAAGTGCGCGATCATCGGTCGCCCCCGGTGACGAGCGCCCGGTCGGCCCGCAGGTAGGTGACGAGGAGTCCCATCGGGTTGTGGACGACCAGCTCGGGCGCGACCGAGTCGAGGAACTCGAACCGGAGCGTGAGCGTCCAGCGTTCGCGCCGCAGCTCCTGCTCGCCCCTCAGATGCACGAGGTCGAAGTCCGCCGTCGCGCCGTGCGGCGGCTCGGGCGCGGGGTGGATGCGCAGCACGACCTGCTCGACCTCGAGTTCGGTCTCGGCGGTCCCCGCCGCGACGCTCGCGACCTCCGCGCCGTCCCGCTGGAACGCGGCGTTCGCGAGGTCCGTCGAGAGGAACCGCAGGCTGCGGGTCCACTGCTCCTGCGCCGTCGCCCGCCGGCGCGAGTGGAAGTCGTGGACGAACCTGTTGAGGAAGTACTTCGTCGTCGGATCGAGCGGATCGGCCTGCGCCGTCGCGGCCTCGTAGGCCAGCGCCTCGGCGCGTCCGACCTCGTCGACCCGGATCACGATGGGCTTGGGCGGCTCGGCGCCCGCGATCCGCAGCAGGACGAAGACGCCGAGCACGCAGCTCGCCGAGAGGAAGATCAGGATCGTCCTGAGCTTCCGGTTCGCCTGCACCGCCTCGCCCCAGATCTCGGCGTACTCGCGGCCCGCGTCACGGTCTCGTTTCATACGTGGTGTCTCCTTGAGCTTCAGACGGGCTTGGCGGGGGCGGCGGCCTTGCTGGCCCCCTGCATGACGAGCGCGACGAACCCGGACCCGGCGGGGCCGGAGCCGGGCACGCGCATCGAGGCGAGGTTGCCGCCCCTCAGCCCGGCCCCGGGCGGAGCGGGAGCCGGACACGAGCATCGAGGCGAGTTCGCCGACCTTGAGCCCGGCCATGAGGCCGGAGACGACGAGCGGCATGAGGACGACGGCCCAGAGCCAGAGCTCGCCCGCGTCGGCGGTGCCGGTGCCCATGAGCGCGTCGGCGTACGTCGTGATGTAGCCGAGCCCCACGCCCATGAAGACCCTCAGGATGGCCCCGGCCACGACGCCGTAGAGCGTGTAGACCATGAGCGTGCGGAACCATCCCCAGAACAGGAACGAGAGCGGCTCGAAGAGCAGGAACGCGATGAACACGGGACCCAGGAGGATCGCGATGGCGATTGCGACCTGCGCCCAGATCACCTGCGCGTAGGTGACGCAGAACAGCGCCAGCAGGCAGACCACGAGCGAGGCGCCCATGAACAGCGTGACCAGCGAGGAGAAGATCACGGTCCCGCCCGCGGCCACGATCGAGAGCAGGTTGCCCGTGGACCACGCCGCGCTCAGGTGCGCGCTGTACGCCTGCACGAGCGCGGTCATCTCGGTGTAGCCTGCCGACACCACGTCAGAGAGGAACAGGTTCTGAAGCCAGATCCCGCCTCCGGCGACCATGGCCGGGAACGTGAGCCCGGCGCCGGGGATCGGGACCGTGTAGTAGTGGAGCAGGGTGCGGGGGATCGCGATCCCGATCACGAGCTTGACGATCTCCCAGGGCTGGAAGGTGCCGCTGAACGCGATCTTGAGACCGGTCCAGGCGACCATCACGGCGGCGAGCCCGCCCCAGAGCTGGAGCCCGAGCGCGTGCACGTCGGGCGCGGCCCCGCCGACCACGGTGTCGAGCACCACGTCGAGGAAGCTCTTGAAGTCCTGAAGCTGGCCGGGCGGGATCTGCGCCGGGACGTTCGGGTCGATGGACTGCGGGGGCAGTTGCATGACCGGCGCGCCCCTACCGGTAGAACGACGGGATCTGGAACAGGAGCCCGCCCCGCAGCGCCGTGCGGTTCAGCGAAGCCGCATCCCGCATCGTCTCGGCGAGCGCGTTCGCGCGAGCGCGGCCCTCGCTCCACCGGGCAAGCCATTCGAGGCGGGCGAGTTCGGCCTGCCGCGCCCGGCTCGCCTCCATCGCGGTCTGGTGGGCGAGCACCTGGCCGAGCGCCGCGTTGATGCGGCCCTGGCTCAGCGCGGCCGCGACTCCCGCCTGCTGGAGAGCCGTGTTCGACAGGTTCCCATTCGCGGTGAGGTCCGCGAACGAGCCCTGCGCGCTTTCGATGGTCCCGGCCAGCGCGGCCGCCGCGTCGAGGGCCGCGTAGTCGAGGACCCTCTGACGGTCGGCGGCTTCACGGGCGCGGCGGTAGTCCTCCAGCGCGCGCGTCGCCGCTTGGGGCGGAAGGCTCCGGTAAAGACCCAGAATGTCGGCCTCGGTCACCCGGTCGGCGGTGCCGTGAGCGGCGCGCCAGAGGTCGGTGAACGACCCTCCGGTCCCGAAGCGCCGGACGGCATCGACCGTGCCGCGGGCCGGGCCGGTGAAATCGGAGCGCCAACCGAGTCCGTCGCGCACGAGCCCGACGGGGTCGGCCGCAAGGTCGGAGAACGGCCGGAGGAGCGCGTCGATCTCGCCCTTGGCGGCGCGCTCCATGTGGTCGAGCTGGTCTTCGAGTTCGGTAAGCTGGCGGGCCATCGACCGGATCTGGCTGACCTGGTGCGAGATCTGCGTGATCTGGTTCGCGATGATCGTGGCCCGTTGGAACCAGCTGCCGAAGTCGAACTGCGCGCTCGCGGGAGCGGGGT
>MPMR01000020.1 GCA_002238605.1 BD2-11 clade cluster bacterium bin43
GTCACCTCAATGTTCTGGCTGACCCCCAGGCCTTCCGGATCGGTAGCGGTGAACGTCACGATAGCTCTCCCCGGCGCTACGGCGAGAATCTCCAACTCGTCCCCGGATACCGAGGCCTGGACTACGGTCGCGTCGGTCGTGCCGGCCGTCAGCATCAACCGGTCGCCGTCTGGATCGGCGAAGTACTCGGATCCGGCCCACGAGCGCGTGTCTCCGACCGTCAGGATCTGCGGAGGAATCGTGTCCGTGACTTCCGGCGCTCGATTCGGCACCGTGACAGCGAAGCTCTGCGGGGCCGAGAGGCCGCCCCCGTCCGTGGCCGTCACGGTCACCGCGGCCGCGCCCGCCGCCACGCCGGTGATGGTCAGGACGCTGCCGGACATGGTCACCCTCGCACGGGTCGTATCCGACGAAGCGGCCCCGAACTCCAATTCGTCCCCGTCCGGATCCGCGAAGTACCCGGCGACATCCAGCTCCGCCACGCTGTCCACAGCGATCTCCAGATCGGCGATCTCGCCCACCGCCTCCGGCGCCCGGTTCGGCACTGTGACGGCGAAGCTCTGCTGGGCCGAGAGGCCGCCCCCGTCCGTTGCTGTCACGGTCACCGCAGCGGAGCCCGCCGCCACGCCGGTGATCGTCATTACGCTGCCCGACACGGCCACCCTCGCACGGGTCGTATCCGACGAAGCGGCCCCGAACCCCAGTGCGTCCCCGTCCGGATCCGCGAAGTACCCGGCGACATCCAGCTCCGCCGCGCTGTCCACAGCGATCTCCAGATCGGCGATCTCGCCCACCGCCTCCGGCGCCCGGTTCGGCACCGTGACGGCGAAGCTCTGCTGGGCCGAGAGGCCGCCCCCGTCCGTTGCTGTCACGGTCACCGCAGCGGAGCCCGCCGCCACGCCGGTGATCGTCATTACGCTGCCCGACACGGCCACCCTCGCACGGGTCGTATCCGACGAAGCGGCCCCGAACTCCAGTTCGTCCCCGTCCGGATCCGCGAAGTACCCGGCGACATCCAGCTCCGCCACGCTGTCCACAGCGATCTCCAGATCCCCGATCTCGCCCACCGCTTCGGGCGCCCGGTTCGGCACCGTGACAGCAAAGCTCTGCTGGGCCGAGAGGCCGCCCCCGTCCGTGGCCGTCACGGTCACCGTGGCGGCGCCCGCCGCCACGCCGGTGATGGTCAGGACGCTGCCGGACACGGCCACGGACGCGATCGTGACATCGGAGCTGGTTGCGCCGTAGGTCAGAGCGTCTCCGTCGGGATCGGTGAAATAGCCGGCCAGGTTGACCATGGCCGTTTCCGCGACGCCAACTGTCTGAGCCGGAATGGAGGAGCCGCTAGGCACCGGCGCTCGGTTCGGAGTTGGTGCAGGCTCCGTACTGCCGTCGCCGCAGGCTGTGGTCGACAGCGCGACCAATGCCGTGGCAAAGAGGACCAAGCGAGCGCATGGGGGCGGCATCTGCTTGGTTGGGTTGCCGGTTGGCTGCGCGTCAGCCCGAAGACGAACTGCTCGAACCCGTCGACGACGAGCTGCCGCTCGAACTCGACGAGGAACCACCGGCTGCCTGACCCCCACCCCAGCCGCCGCTGCTCGAACTCGACGACGAGCTGCTCGAACTCTCCGACGAACCGCCGGACGCTTGGCCCCCACCCTGACCGCTGTTGCTCGATGAACTGCTCGAACTCGAATTGGACGAGGAGGAACTCGACGATGAACTGCTGCTGGAACTCGATGAGGAACTGCTCGAACTCGAACTGGAGGAGGAGCTACTCGATGACGACGAACTGCTCGAACTCGAACTGGACGAAGAGCTACTCGACGACGAACTGCTGCTGGAACTCGATGAGGACGACGACGAACTGCTCGAACTCGAACTGGACGAAGAGCTACTCGACGACGAACTGCTGCTGGAACTCGATGAGGACGACGACGAACTGCTCGAACTCGAACTGGACGAAGAGCTACCCGACGACGAACTGCTGCTGGAACTCGACGAGGAAAAACTGCTGTATCCATCGTTGGCAGGACCAACGAGATCAGCGCCGGCATACGTGCAGGCTGCCAGTTGCGTCATCCCGGCACCCAACACTCCACCCGCCAGCAGTCGAAGGAATGCCCGTCGGTCCTCGTGGTGGCCGACCTCGGAACCTGAGGTACGGTTCGTCATGGATTCCTCTTACACTCCTTTCAATTGGTCGCTCCACCCAAGATAACAGTGAGGCTCTTCCAACGGCAAACGAACGGGAGATCGGTTTCCAGCGGGGGATGAGCCTGAAGTCGGGTGCTAATCTAAGAGATCATTGGAGGATGATCGTGACACTTCGCACCGCACAGATTCGCACTCTTGACCAGGTCCGGCGAGGGTCGGGGAACGAGCGTCAGACGCCCGTTTCGACCCGTTGCGACTCCCGCCATTCAACCCCGGTTTCCCCGCTCTTGCGGCCCGGTCCAGCAAGATCCAATCCAACGGCAGGAAGCGCAGATCGTGCAGCCCTGTATGTAGTTGGAAGATCTCCTGCCGTGATTCAGACCTCAGGCGATCCGCTGGCCCAGCTCGGGCGGAATGGAACCTGTCAACCCTCTGTCCGAAGTCGGCAGATGAAGGACCTGAAGGTTCGACAAACCACCGAGCTCGGGCGGCACAACACCGTGCAGGCCGTTAAACCCCAGGTCCAGACGACTTACGCGTCCACCGGAATTGGTCGTTACGCCGTACCACTGGTTGAGGGGTGCCTCGCTGAGCCAGTTGGTGTTGTTCTCCCAGTTCGGCCCGTCGGTGGCTTCGTACAGCCGCACCAGAATCTCGCGATCCGTGAGCGGAGCGCATTCCACGCCGGTACCCGCGTGGGACGCGATTCCGCCGAGCCAGTCACGGAACGTGTCGTAGGGCGGGACGCACAACCCGGTGTCGGCGTAGTGGAACTCTTCAAGCGGCAACTCCAGCAGCGACCGGGGAAGCGCGCCGGAGAGCAGGTTGCCGCCGACCCTGAGCGACCTCAGGTCTGTGGCGCCCGCGAGTTCAGGGGGAAGCGGGCCGTTGAGCTGGTTGTGGTCGAAGTGCAGGTACCGCAGTCGATCGATGTCGCCGACATCGGGTGGAATCCAGCCCGTGAGGTTGTTGTTGGCGAGCGCCAACCCGATCACACGGCCCTCCGTATCGACCTCGACGCCGTGCCATTCGCCGACCGGGGCGCTGGTGAGCCAGTTGGTGGCGTTTGTCCAGTCTGGTCCCAGGGTCGTCTCGTAGAACGCTTCCAGAGCGGGCCGGTCCGGCGAATCCGAGGCTGCGGCGACGGTAACTTCGGATGTACCCGAGGCGGCGCCCGCCGAAGCCGTGATGGTCGCGGTGCCGTTGCCCGCGGCGGTGACCAGGCCGGATGTGTCCACCGTCGCCACCGCAACGTTTCTCGACTCCCATGAGAACTGCGCGTCGGCCACCGCGACCCCGTTCGCGTCGAACGCTTCGGCTGCCAGCCTGAGTGTGTCTCCCAGGGCTGTAAGGGCCGCTTCGGCCGGCGAGACGACCACGGAGTTGGCCGCCTGCGTGACCGTCACTGCGGCCGTTCCCGAGGCGGCGCCCGCCGAAGCCGTGATCGTGGCGGCGCCGTTGCCTGCGGCGGTGACCAGGCCGGATGTGTCCACCGTCGCCACCGCCGAGTCGCTCGACTCCCATGAGAACTGCACGTCGGCCACCGCGACCCCGTTCGCGTCGAACGCTTCAGCTGCCAGCCTGACGGTGTCTCCCAAGGCTGTAAGGGTCGCTTCAGCCGGCGAGACGACCACGGAGTTGGCCGCCTGCGTGACCGTCACTGCGGACGTTCCCGAGGCGGCGCCCGCCGAAGCCGTGATGGTCGCGGTGCCGTTGGCCGCGGCGGTGACCAGGCCGGATGTGTCCACCGTCGCCACCGCCGAGTCGCTCGACTCCCATGAGAACTGCACGTCGGCCACCGCGACCCCGTTCGCGTCGAACGCTTCGGCTGCCAGCCTGAGTGTGTCTCCCAGGACTGTAAGGGTCGCTTCAGCCGGCGAGACGACCACGGAACTGGCCGCCTGCATGACCGTCACTGCGGCCGTTCCCGACGCGCTTCCCGCCGAAGCCGTGATCGTGGCGGCGCCGTTCCCTGCGGCGGTGACCAGACCCGCGCCGTCCACCGTCGCCACTGCCGCCGCGCTCGATGCCCACGTCACCGCGGCTCCTGCAATCGCCTGACCGTTCTGGTCGAGCACGGTGGCCGTCAGCTGTACCGTCGCGCCCAATGCGGTCAGCCGGGACGTGGCCGGGCTCACTGTCACGGTTGTGGGCCGGGGAGGATCGGGCGGTGGTTGGGGCGGCGGCTCCGTGGCACCGTCGCCACAGCCGGCGGCCCAAGCCAGGACTGCGAGTACAGCGAACGGAAGGACGGGGATCCGACCGTGGCTCATCATGACATGCTCCCGCGCATAGCTCCGACTCCTCGGACAACCACTGAAGGCGTTGGCTCCCGGAAGCTGTTAAGCCTTTTGGGTAAAATACCTTAGCACAGGTAGAGCTGGGGACCGATGCCGACGCAGTGTACACAGCCCACGTTCACACTGCAAGCCTGTGGGGGCTGCGGGATGTCGTACCGGTTTTGGAAACGTCCTCCTTTTTCGATATATAGATGTCCTCTTTCGGATCATATTCGGTCAACCTTCTCATCCCCCGGCGCCTCCTCCCATTCGTATTCGCGGTCGTGCACCCAGCGCTCGAACCAGTCCAGGTGCACGTTGGCCTTGAAGAGCTGGTGCCTGAGCTCGGTCCATCCGTGTCCGGCGCGCGGCGCCACGTAGAGATGCGTGGGGACGCCGTTGTGCTTGAGCCCGCGGTACATCTCCACCGACTGGGGCATGGGCACGCGGGCGTCCTCCTCGCCCACGAGGAAGATCGTCGGCGTGTTCACCCGCCACACCTCGCGCAGCGGCGAGTCCTGCCAGTACTGGTCGACGGGCGCGTCCTCCTCCCAGGGCGTGCCGCCGAACCACGGCGTCCGGTAGACGCGGATATCGCTCTGCGCGTACATCGACACCCAGTTGGCGGCGCCCGCCCCCGAGGCGGCGGCCCTGAAGCGGCCGGTATGGGTGATGATCTTGTTGGTCATGTGCCCGCCGGCGCTCCAGCCCATCTTGGCCATGCGCCCGCCGTCCACCAGGCCCAGATCGATGAGGTGGTCGACCCCCGTCATCACGTCCAGGTGCGCCTGGTCGAAGTAGTTGCCCACCATGTTGCGCAGGAAGTCGTCGCCGTACCCGGTGCTCCCCCGGTAGTTGGGCTTGAAGACGAAGTACCCCATCCCGTTCAGCACCTGCACGAAGTTGCCGGCGGTGGAGAACTGGAACTTGTCGGACGAGGCCGGCCCGCCGTGGGTCTGCACCACAAGCGGATACCGGGTGCCCTCCTCATACTCGAGCGGATAGAAGAGCAGGCCCTCGACCTCGACGCCGTCCTCCCCCTGCCACCGGACGGCCTCCTGGCGCGGCTGCGCGAAGTCCTCCGTCAGGTAGTCGAAGACGTGGGTCACGCGCTCGGGCGCGCCGTCGCCGCGCATCAGCCACAGGTCGCCCCGGTTGTCCGCCCGGTTCAACCCGAACACGTGCGTGTCCAGCGCGGGCGCGTACTGCCAGTTGATGACCTGGTGGTCGCCCTCCGTCAGCTGCGTCAGGCGCTCCCCCTCGATGTCCACGCGCATCAGCTCTTCGCGCACGCCCGTGTTGGCGCGGAAGAAGATGGCCTCTCCGCCGCCCGACCACGCGATGGCGTCGACGCCATGCGGCATGTCCGGGAGCAGCATGCGCGCCTCTCCGTCTCCGGATGCCGGGACGACAAAGAGATTGTCGTTGTAGTAGAAGTCGAAGTCCTCGTTCGAGTCCGCGTGGAAGGCCACCCACTGGTTGTCCGGAGACAGGCGCGCATTGTATTCCGGCACCGAGTTGCGGGTCAGCTGGCGGGCGTCGCTCCCGTCCGAGCGCATCACCCAAACCTCGCGCCGGTCCACGCCCTCGAAGAGCGGCGACTCCCCGCGGTGGAAGGCGATGTGGGTTCCGTCCCGCGACAGCGAATACCCGGTCACGGAATAGTCCCCCTCGGTGACCCGGCTCGCCTCGCCGTCGTCGAGGTTCACGCGCCAGATGTGGCTCTGCTGGTAGTTCTCGTCGAAGGCGTAGACGTCGTCGCCGGCCTCGCGCCGGGCCTTCTCCTCTTCCGCGAGCTCGTCCGCGGCGACGAAATAGATGCCGCTCCCATCCGGCGCCCAGGTGATGCTCGAGACCGCGGTCGGGTGCCGGGTGAGGGCGTTCGCCTCGCCGCCCATGGCGTTCAGCAGGTAGACCTGGGTGTGCTCGTCCTCGCCGCGGCGGGCCAGGAAAGCGATGCGGCTGCCGTCGGGCGACCAGCGCGGGCTCGTCTCCCCATTCTCGCCGTTGGTGACCTGGATGAGGTTGCTTCCGTCCGTGTCCACCCTCCAGATGTGGGCGGCGGTCCCGTTCTCCTCCCAGTCGGCGTCGCGGCGCACGAAGAGCAGCCGGGTTCCGTCCGGAGAGACGCGCGGGTCGCCGAGGGTCGGCACCTCGATCAGGTCGACGATGGTCATCGGGCGCGGCGCGGCATCCGCGTCCTGCGCCCACAGGCCCTGCGCCAGGCCCGAGAAGGCGAGAAGCGCGGCCAGCGCCGCGGCTGCCGGCCAGTCCGGAGCGTTCCGTCCCGCCCTCGGGATCCAGGAGTTGCCGTGTACGATCATTCTCTTCCTCCAGGCCTGATTCTCTTTCTATTCGAAGTTCCCGGGCACCGCTTCGTGCATCTCCGCGGCCACGTCCTCGGCGGACCGGAAGCGCGACATGTCCAGATCGAAGTCCGGCGGCGTGCGGCGCCGGATCTTGGCGACCAGCTCGCGGACCTCGCGGGGCGCCATCCCCAGCCCGCGCAGATCCTCGAAGCCGAGGTTGGCGCGGTCTCCACGTACCGCCAGCCCGCCGTCCGGCGTCGCTTCCAGCAACCTCGCCAGCGCGTCGATCTCCATCCGGCTCAGCTTGTCGCCGCACACCTGATAGTCGATCCACGCCTCGAAGCTCATCGGGGCCACGCGCTTGAGCATCCCGGCCATCACCCGCCCGAACTCCTGGATCTCCCACTGGGCGTGATCGTCCACGCGCAGCGTGAGAAAGTGCAGGAGGTTGTGCAGGTCGATCTTCCAGTACCACTGCGTGTAGGTCGAGAGCGGCAGGTCGATACGGGCCAGCTCGCGGGCGACATCCTCCTGGACCATCCAGGTGTAGGCCCGGGAAGCGGAGGCCCGCACATCCTCCCATCGTTGGATGGCATCCTCGTACAGGCGCTCCGAGGCGGCATCCTCCTCCCTGCCCTGATTGTTGGCGCTGCTCTGCAGCGAGAAGTGGCCGGGATCCGGGCTGTAGAAAAGGAGCGGCATCAGGCTATACCGGCCCGAGTATTCGTTAATGGAGTTGTGGGTGACGATGCCGTTTGCCACAAAGTTGTGGTATGGCCCCTCGACTTCGAGGTCGTATGTCTCCCGCTCGCCCACGAACTCGAAACGCCTGATCCGCACGAGCTTGGCTTTGTCGAGGCGGTTCCAGGGAATCCGGGGGCGCGGTACCCACTCGGACTTTACCGGCGGACCGCCAAGCCGCTCCACGAAATCGAGCTCCCGGCCGGCAATCGAGCGGTGGCAGTCCCCGCATAGCGTTGTAAGGTTGTTGGGATCGCGGGCTCGGTCGAGGTCCGCCCACACGGGTACGATGTGATGGCAGTGGAGCTCCGATCGCCTCTCCTCGCAGAGCTGGCAGGTCCATCCATTGCCTGCATGAATCCTCGCGGCGATCTGAGTCGTCCATCGGCCGATCGATGCCCGGTCGTCGGATCTTCCGCCGCGCCAGAAGTTGGACGCGGGACCGCTGCGGGCGGTCCGGATCGCGGCGAGAAACCGCTTTGACGGTTCCCGCGGCCCCAGCTGGTAGGTTGTTCCGCGATTCCAGGGCCTCGCTCCCTTTTCGAAGCAACCTCGCCCGGGCTCTGTGAGACGGTAGTGCCTTAGCCACTTGCGGATCGTATGCACCGTCACGCCACACGCCTGCGCCAGGTCGGCCAACGACCGCCAGTCCCCGCGGTATTCGCGCTGCAGCCAGATCGGATCGCGGTAGAATGCGGGGCGCTCTTCGGCTGCGCCGTTGACATATGCGAAATGGTCGCCGGGCCGCCATACAGCGCGCCCGCCAACCTCCCGCAATCCGGTCGCTCGCCGAAGCGTCTGCCAGCCGGTGGCGAACAGGAATCGGTGATCAGATGTGGCTTCGATCGACTTGCCGTCGTCCAGAACCATCCTGAACACCGGCTTCCGACCGTTCCGGTACACGCCCAGAACGCGGGTGTGCTGGAACGCCAGAGTGTCCTCGTTGACTTGCCTTAGCTTCATCCCGCGCACGCGATCGCGGCGAAAAAACCGGTTCCGCTGCTTGTCGGGACGAGTTCGATTCCGAGTGGGTTGAAAGCGTCGCCAGATCTCTTCGATGGGTAGCTTGTAGAGCTGGCGACGCCCCCTCGCTTCCGCGCCCGGCAGGTCGAAGAAGACCTCGGTGCCCTCCGCCAGACACGCCGTCCGGTGCCGCACCCACTGGCGCGCCACGAACATCGGCATGGCGCAGTGGAACTTGAGTTCGACCATCTCGCTGGGCGTGGTGTGCAGATGGCGGCGCAGGTAGCGGATGAGCCCACGGGTGGCGCTGCGCTTGCGGGTGCCGTAGCCGTAGCTGACCCGCGCGGCGTGCTCGATGCTCTCGTCGCTCCCCATGTAGTCGACCAGCGAGACGAATCCGTGGTCGAGCACGGGGTAATAGAGTCCGAGGATCTCCTCGGCTTCGGGAGTAGTGGGACGTCTTGTTTCCATGCGTGATCCGGCTACGCTTTCGTGGGGATGGACGACACTGCCATGAGTTGCTTCCTCGTCTCGAATTGCTTCCTTGTCTCGGAACGCTTCGTTGTAGGTTGAATCCCGAGCCACTTCGCTCCGCATGGAGGTTACATCCGATGCCGTTCACTGCGATAGATCCCGCGACCGGCCGGCGCATCCGGGACTACCCGGAGATGTCTTCCGGGGATTACGCCCGCGCCGTGGCAGGCTGCCAGAACGCCTTTCGGGCCTGGCGCGGCACCCCCATGGAGGAGCGGTCGCGGCTGGTGGGAAGCCTGGCGGCCATCCTCTGCCAGCGGCGCGAAGAGTTCGCCGAACTCATGACCCGCGAAATGGGGAAGCCCGTGCGCGAGGCGCGCGCGGAGATCGAAAAATGCGCGACGGTGTGCGAGTTCTACGCCGGGCAGGCCCCCGGCTATCTGGCTCCGCAACCGGTCGAAACCGATGCCCGCCAGAGCTTCATCACCTTTCAGCCGATCGGCATCGTCTTCGCCATCATGCCGTGGAACTACCCCTTCTGGCAGGTCTTCAGGTTCGCCGCGCCCAACCTGATGGCGGGGAACGGGACGCTGCTCAAGCACGCGCCCAACGTCCCGGGGTGCGCGCTTGCCATCGAGGGCGTCTTCCGCGAAGCCGGCTTCCCCGACGACCTCTTCCGGGCCCTGCTCATCGACCACGAGCGCGCCGCCGAACTGATCGCCGACCCGCGCGTGCGCGCCGTGACGCTCACGGGGAGCACGGTCGCCGGGAAGACGGTGGCCGCGACCGCCGCCGCCCACGTCAAGAAGTCGGTGCTGGAGCTGGGCGGCAACGACCCGTGCATCGTGCTCGAGGACGCCGACCTGGAGCTCGCCACCCGCCAGTGCGTGACCAGCCGCCTGATCAACGCCGGGCAGAGCTGCATCGCCGCCAAGCGCTGCATCGTGGTGGAGCCCGTGCTCGCGGAGCTGCGCGAGCGGGTCGTGGAGGCGATGGGCGGGGCGACCTTCGGCGATCCCTTCGACGAGGCCAACCGCATCGGGCCGCTGGCGCGCGAGGACCTGCGCGACCGCCTGCACGCCCAGGTGCGGGCAAGCGTCGAGGCGGGCGCAGCGCTGCTGGTGGGCGGCGAGGTGCCCGACCGGCCGGGCTGGTTCTATCCGCCCACGGTTCTGGGCGGCGTGGCCCCGGGAATGCCCGCCTACGAGGAGGAGCTGTTCGGCCCGGTCGTGTCCATCGTGCCGGTGGCGGACGAGCGCGAGGCCATCGCGGCCGCCAACGACACCCGCTATGGGCTGGGCGCCTCGGTCTTCACGCGCGACCTGGAGCGCGGGCGGCGCATCGCGGCCGAGGAGATCGATGCCGGCAACTGCTTCGTGAACGCCTTCGTGCGCTCCGACCCGCAGCTCCCCTTCGGCGGGGTCAAGGAAAGCGGCTACGGGCGCGAGCTCTCCCTCTTCGGCATCCACGAGTTCGTGAACGTGAAGTCGGTGTGGGTGGATTGATTCCACCCTCCAGCCACTCGCATCTCCGGGGGTTGCTCCGTATCTTGGCACGTTGTGAAAGCGTGCCGGGCTCTCTCCGGCCAGCGACGCCACGAAGGAGGTGATGACCGTGACCGAAGTCGAGATCATCCGCGACCGCGGTCCCCGCAACTACTCCCGCCGCAAGTTCATCAAGGGCGTGATCGCGGCGGGCGCGACCGTCTCCGCATCCAGCTACCTCTTCCGGGGCCCGGGGGTGTTGACCGCCGGCCAGGCCCGGGGCGGGGTGGAAAGGCTGATGACGCTCACCGTCAACGGCCAGCAGCGGCGGGTGGACGTGCTCCCGTACGAGACGCTCGCCATGACCCTGCGCTACAAGCTGGGACTGACCGGGACCAAGCTGGGGTGCGACCGCGCCGAGTGCGGGGCCTGCACCGTCCACATCGACGGGGTGCCGCACTATTCCTGCTCGATGCTGACCCACCAGGTGCGCGGCCGTGAGATTCGCAGCATCGAGGGGCTCGAGAGCCCTGACGGGGAGCTTCATCCCGTGCAACAGGCGGTCATGGACGAGGGCGGCTTCCAGTGCGCCTTCTGCGCCCCCGGCTTCATCATGAGCATGGCGGCTTTCGTGGAGGAGAATCCCGGTGCCAACCGCGCCCAGTGCGCGCAAGCGCTCTCCGGCAACCTCTGCCGCTGCGGCGACTACAACAAGATCCTCGATTCGGCGGAGCGAGCCGTCGAGTTGATGGGCCAGCGCGCCTGACGGACGGCGTTTTACGGAGGAGGATGAAATGGCCGAGAAGGCTATTGGACGAGACATCGCGCCGCCGGATCTGCGAGCCAAGATCACCGGCCGGGCCAGGTACGCCGAGGACTTCCGCGCGGAGGGCATGCTGTTCGCCAAGCTGCTGCTGTCGCCCATGCCCCACTGCAGCGTGCGCCGCATCGACGCGAGCGCGGCGCTGGCGATGGAGGGGGTGGTCGACATCCTGACCGCCGACGACCCGATGATGCCCGAGATCACCGGGGTGGGCGCGGAGGCGGCCCTGACCAACGAACCGCTCTACGAGGGCGAGCCCGTTCTGGCGGTGGCCGCGGTCGACGAGACCACGGCGGCGAACGCCATCGAGGCGATCCGGGTCGACTTCGAGCCTCTGCCCTTCGTGGTGGACCCGCTCGACAGCCTGCGCCCGGGCGGCCCCAACGCCCGCCTGGACGGCAACATCCAGTGGCGCGAGGGCCAGACCCGCGAGATCCGCGAGTTCAAGTGGACCGACGCCGACTTCGATGCGGCAGGCCCGGATCGCCTTCCCATGGGCGAGCCGCAGGTCGAGTGGAACGTGGGCGACGTCGGGGACGGGTTCGCGGACGCGGATCTGGTGCTCGAGGAGACGATCCTGCACCAGTCGCTCTCGCATCACCCGATGGAACCGCGCACCTGCATGGCGTACTGGCAGAACGACAAGCTGTACCTGCACGCCTCCACCCAGAGCACCGCGCGCACCCATGCCGCCCTGGCCAATCGCCTGGGCCTCGACCAGTCCCAGGTCGTGCTGGTGGCGGAGTACTGCGGAGGGGGCTTCGGCAGCAAGATCTCCGGAGCGCCCATCAACGACGTGGCCGCGATCCTCTCGCGCAAGACCGGACGCCCGGTCATGCTGCGCATCAACCGCTACGAGGAGACCTACATCGGCCGCGCGCGTCCCGGGTTCCAGTCGTTCGCGAAGATGGGCTTCAGGAACGACGGGCGGGTCACCGCCATCGATCTCTATATCGTGCAGGACGCCGGCTCCTACGGCAGCTCGGGCGACTTCAACACCGCCGGGACGGTGGCGTCGCTCTCCTACCAGCCCGAGAGCATGCGTTTCCGCGCGGTGTCGGTGTACACCAACACGCCTCCGCGTTCGGCGCAGCGGGCTCCGGGCGGCGCCCAGATCGTGGCCATGCTCGAGCCCATCATGGACAAGGCCGCGCGCGAACTGGGAGTCGACCGCCTGGCGATTCGGCGCGTCAACGCCCCCGGGCCCGATGGTTGGCTGGGCGCGAACCAGGGATCCCTCTCAAGTTGCTTCGCGCGCGAGGCGCTGGACATCGGCGCCGAGGTCTTCGGCTGGGAGGAGAAGACGCAACTGAGTGGAACCCGGCGGGGAACGAAATCCATCGGCGTCGGCATCGGCGTGAGCCCCTTCGTGGGCGGCAGCCGGGGAATGGACGGCCTGCTGGTGATCCGCCCCGACGGGAAGCTCTACATCCATCAGGGCATCGGCAATCTGGGCACGCACTCGATCGCCGACACTGCGCGCGCCGCCGCGGATGTCCTGGGGATGGACTGGAACGACTGCGAGGTGGTGTGGGGCGACACTTCCCGCAACCTGCCCTGGAGCTCGAGCCAGTCCGGGAGCCAGACCACGCACGCCCATACCCGCGCCAACCACGCGGCGGCCCTGGACGCCAAGGCCAAGCTGCAAGAGATCGCGGCCGGCGCGCTGGGCGGGTCTCCCGACGCCTACGACTGCGCGGACGGACGCGTCTTCCAGAGTTCCAATCCCGGGCGCGGAATGAGCTTCGCCGACGCCGCCCGGCGGGCGATCGAGATGGGCGGCCGGTACAGCGGACAGGAACTGCCCGACGACCTCAACCCGATGACGGTGGCCTCCGCGACCAACCTGGCCGGCGAGGGTCTGATGGGTGTCGCCCGCGACAACTACGGGGGCGACGGCAGCATCTGGTCATGGGTGATGGGATTCGCCCAGGTCGAGGTGGATGTCGAGACCGGCCAGGTCGACCTGACCGAGTACACCGGCGTGACCGACTGCGGCACGGTGCTGCACCCGCGCAGCCTGGGGGCGCAGATCCACGGCGGTTCGGTGCAGGGCTTCGGACAGGCGCGCAGCCAGAAGTGGGTCTTCGACCCGCAATGGGGCGTGGCCTTCGCCAAGCGCTTCTACACGGCCCGTCCGCCCGGCATTCTGGACGTTCCGCTGGAGATGAAATGGGCCGCCGTCGACCTTCCCGATCCGCAGACGCCGGTGGGCGCCAAGGGCATCGGCGAACCGCCCGTCGGGGCGGGGGCGGCCGCGGTCGCGTCGGCGGTCGCAGACGCTCTCGGCGGCCAATGCCTGTGCCGGACGCCGCTCACCACGGACGTGGTGCTCGCGGCGCTTACGGGCACCGAGCAGCCGTACCGCCCACTCGAAACACACGTGTAACCGGAGGCTCCGACCATGGCCGTCATTCGCGACATGATCCCGCCGTGCGAGCTTTTCCAGCCGGCGAGCATCGGCGACGCACTCAACCTTCTCGACCAGTACGGGGACGACTCCTGGGTTCTGGCGGGCGGACTGGACAGCTTCGACTGGTTCAAGGACCGCATCAAGCGGCCGGAAGCCATCGTGGACCTCGGGGGCATCGAGGAGCTCACGGGCATCCGCGCCGACGGTGACGGGCTCGTCATCGGCCCGATGACCTCCCTGACCGAGGTGGCGACCCACCCCGACATCGTCGGCCGCTTCGGGCTCCTGGCCCAGGCCGCCGCGGAAGTGGCCACGCCCCAGATCCGCAACCAGGGCACCCTGGGCGGCAACCTCGCCCAGGACACCCGCTGCTGGTACTACCGCGGCGGATGGCCCTGCTACCGGGCAGGCGGAAACATCTGTTACGCCTCGGCGCCCAAGGCCATGAACGCCGAGCACTGCGTCTTCGGCGCCAGCCGCTGCGTCGCAGTCAATCCATCGGATACCGCGCCCGCCACGATCGCGCTGGATGCGCAGATGGTGGTCACGAATTCGTCCGGCGAGACCGTGTACGACGCCGAGGACTTCTTCATCGGCCCCGGCATCGACATCGAGCGCATGACGGTCATGGAGCCCGGCGACCTGCTCACCTCGATCCGCATTCCGGGCACCTGGGCCGGCGCGGACTTCTACTTCGAGAAAATCCGTGACCGCCAGTCGTGGGACTTCTCGCTGGTGACCGTCGCTTCGGCGATCCGCGCCTCGGGCGGCACGATCCAGGACGCGCGCATCTCGGTAAACGGGGTCGCGCCCTACCCGATGCGGCTGGACGAGGCCGAGCGGGCGGTCATCGGCCAGGCGGCGAGCGACGACACCGGCATCGCAGCCGGGGACATCGCCATCCGGCGCGCGCAACCACTCCGCCACAACGCGTACAAGCTCCCGCTCATGAAGAATCTGGTGCGGCGAGCCGTGCGCGCGGAGGTGTAGAGGTGGAGCTCTGGCGCAGGGCCGCCAATCCATGGAATCAGGACGTCCTCATCGGGATCTCCTTCGACCTGATGTGGGCCGCGCTGATCGCGGGCGTTGTCTTCGTGACCGCGCACGCCCTCTGGGTGCGCCGCCTGGCGACCGCCAACGGTCACGGCGATGACGCCCCGGCTCCCCCGGGGCTGCCGATGCGCATCCTGCGCCACACTTTTTCGGCGCGGGCGTTCCACTGGCTGATGGCGATCGCCATGTTCGCGCTGCTCGTCACCGCGTTCTTCCCGTGGGCGGGCATCCAGTTTCCGTGGGTGACCATCCACTGGCTGGCAGGGGTGCTGCTGATCCTGACGGTCATCTACCACATCATCCACTCCACCTTCTGGCAGGACTTCTGGTCGATGTGGGTGGGGAAGGAGGACGTCGAGACGGCCAAGCGCGAGGTGAAGCGGTTCTTCGGCAAGGAGCAGCCCGAGGGCCCCAAGGCGGCCAAGTACCCGCTGGACCACAAGATGTACCACCACGTCATCGTGGTCGTGACCTTCGCGGCCGTGTTGACGGGCGTGCTCATGATGTTCCGGGTCGACACCTGGTTCTGGGAGCGCAATCCCTACATCCTCTCCGACGCGATGTGGGGCGTGGTCTACGTGGTGCACGGGCTGAGCGGCGTGGCGCTGATCTCGCTGGTCATCGCGCACATCTACTTCGCGATTCGGCCCGAGAAGTTGTGGATCACGAAGTCGATGTTCAGCGGCTTCGTGAACCGGAAGGACTACCTCGAGCACCACGACCCCGAGCGCTGGGCGGGCGACAGCCCCCGGGGGCAGCTCCCGGAACAGACTTGACGCGGAGCGAGTTGCGCGCCCGCATCGAGGCGATCGAGGAAAGCTACGAGTTCTTCCTGGCCTACGCGGCCCAGGGAGCTTCCGGTTCCGGGTCAGGTGCTTCAAGTGGCCAGGTGCGGCAGTTCCTGGCCAGGACGGAGGAAGCCCTCGCAGGGCTGGGCGAGGGGGTTGCGGAACTGGCGGAAACGGCGGGGCTGACCCCGGCTTCGGCATATCGCGGGATGGCCGGGGTGCTGGCCCGGGATGCCGAAAGCACCCTGGCGGCCGTGCAGCTCGTCTCCGCCCAGAGGTGGGTCAGCTCCCAGCTGATCGACAACCTGAACGCCTCCATCCACTTCCGGGCGCTTCTCACCGACCTCTTCCTGATCGACGAGATCCTCGATATCCAGGACGCCGCCCGGGGAGGCAACACCCCTCCCGCAGACGGGTAGGCACCGCAGTCAAATAGTGTACCGGCCCGGGAGAGGTCCCGAGGCCGGGGTTTCGATGCAATCCCATAGGTGAGGCCGGACCCTTGAGAATACGACACAGCCATGCCCTGTTGGGCCTGATCGCGCTCGCGTGCGGCGGCGGTGCCGCTCCCATGCCTCCGGTGGCCACCGACCCGCCCGGGCCGGAAAGGGAGCCCGTCGAGCTCGCGGACGCGCCGGCGCCCCCCGCAGAAGCGGCAGCTCCCGCGCCCCCGGCGCCGCCCGCTGCCGCTGTCGCCCCACCGCAGGTCGCCGGCCTCGACACCGTGCGCGCCGGACGTTTCGACAACGGGCGCATGTGGACCTTCGAGAACCCGCCCTCCGACTACCTGCGCGGCACCTACGGCATCGACGCGGACTCGGTCTGGTTCCGCCGCGCCCGGCTGGGCGCGCTGCGCATCCCCGGATGTTCGGCCTCCTTCGTGTCCGGCGAAGGGCTGGTGCTGACCAACCATCACTGCGCGCGCGAGCACATCTCCGCGGTGTCCCGGGAGGGAGAGAGCCTGCTGGACGACGGGTTCTACGCGGAGAGCATGGAAGAAGAGCGGACGATCGCGGAATTCGAGGCCGACCGGCTCATCGCGATCCGCGACGTGACGGCGGAGATGGACGCCGCGCTCGAGGGCATCAACGAGCCCCAGGCCCGCTCGCAGGCGCGCGAGTCGGCCGAGGAGGAGATCGCGGCCGGCATCTCCGAGGAATACGGGGGCGAGGACGCCGGCTTTGAAGTGGAGATGGTCTCGCTCTACAACGGCGGACGCACCTCGGCCTACATCTTCCGGCGCTACACCGACGTGCGCATGGTGATGGCGCCCGAGCTGTCCGTCGGCTATTTCGGCGGTGACCCGGACAACTTCACCTATCCGCGCTACGCCCTCGACTTCAGCTTCCTGCGCGTCTACGAGGACGGCGATCCACTCGACACGAGCGAGAACTTCTTCCGCTGGAGCGAGACCGGGGTGGAGCGCGGCGATGCCGTGTTCATGATCGGCAATCCCGGCTCCACCAGCCGCATCCAGACCGTCGCGGAGCTCGAATTCCGGCGCGACGTCTCCGACAAGGGGCTGCTGGCCTTCGTCAACAACCGCATCGACGCGCTCGAAGCCTTCTACGAAATGGACCCGGAGGCGGGCGAGGCGATGGACCTGCGCAACTCCATCTTCTCGCTGATCAACACGCAGGAGGCCTACGGGGGAATCCTGCGCGGGCTGCACGACCCGGTGATCCTGGCGAAGCGCCGCGACCAGGAGCGGGCGTTCCAGGAGGCCCTGGAGGCCGACCCGGAACTCGACGCGGAGTACGGCGGGCTGATCGCTCGGATGGCCGAGTTGCAGGAACAGAAGGCCGGGCAGGCCGGTGGTTTCGGGTCCTTCCTGGCCTTCGCCAGCCCCGACTACGAGAGCGCGGCGCTGTCACGCGCGCTGTTCGCCTTCCAGTACGCCAACGGATCGCGCGCGGGAGCGCCCGCCGAGGCGCTCGAGGGGGTGATGGAATCGCTGAGGGAAGTGCCGGATCAGCCGCCGGCGCTGCAGGAGTTGCTGCTGGCCGCCCGCCTGCGCGACATCGAGGCGAGCTACGGGGCCGATTCCCCGCTTGCCACCAGCCTGCTCGGCGGACGCAGTGCCGAGGATGTCGCCGCCTCCATCGTGGCCGAAAGCGTGCTCGCGGACTCGGCGCGGGCGGTCGAGGCCGTCCCGAGCGGTGGCGTGGGAATGGGTGACCCGGCCATGCAGCTGTTCGGCACCCTCATCTCCGGCATCGGCCCCTTCCAGCAGGCGCTCGGGCCCATCTCCGCCCAGGAGGAGCAGATCGCGGCGGCACTGGGGCGGGCGCGCTTCGAGGTCTACGGGACCGACGTCCCGCCCGACGCCACCTTCTCGCTGCGCATCTCCGACGGCGTGGTCTCCGAGTACGAGTACAACGGCACCTTCGCCCCGGTGGTGACCACCTTCTACGGCCTCTACGACCGGCACTACTCCCATGTCTCCGGGGGGACGGGGGACGGGGAGTGGGACCTGCCCGGGCGCTGGCTCGACCCGCCGGGAGATCCTGATCTGTCCACGCCGATGAACTTCGTGTCCACCAACGACATCATCGGCGGAAACTCGGGCTCGCCCCTGGTCAACGCGGACCTGGAACTGGTGGGCCTGGCCTTCGACAGCAACACCGAGGGCCTCTCCGGCGAGTACATCTTCCTGACCGACCGCGCGCGCGCCGTTTCGGTGGACGTGCGCGGCATCCTCGAGGCGCTCGAGGAGGTCTACCTGGCCGAGCGCATCGTGGAGGAGCTGCGGGGCGAAGGGAGCTGAGGGGCTACAGCCCCGTGCGCAGATAACCCCGGATCGCCGACACCGCCCGCTCCACGTCCGTGTGCGCGTTGTAGAAGTGGGGCGAGAGGCGCACGCCGGTGCGGTCGCTGCCCCCGCGCGCCGCGGCCACGATGCCGTCGTTCTCCAGGGCGGCCACCACGGCCCCGGGTGAGAGTTCGCCCGGGCGGAAGGTGACCACGGCCGCGCGCCTCGAGGGCTCCTGCGAGGTCCACATGTGCACGCCGTCCAGGGCGGAGACCTCTTCGACCAGCGCGGTCGCGAGCTCGCGGCTGCGGGCCTCCACTTCGGCCATCGTGATCTCCTGCAGGAACTCGATCTGGGCACCGAAGGCGCGGATGGCGGGCTCGTCGCGCTGGCCCAGGCCCTCGTGGGTGCGGGCGAGGCCCCGCGATCCGCTGTAGGCGCTGTACATGGTCGGCCAGAAGCGGTCGTGGACGCGGGCGTTCACGTACAGCACCCCCGTCTCCTTGGGACCGCAGGGCCACTTGTGCGCGCTTCCGGTATAGAAGTCGGGCTGCACTTCGGAGAGGTCGATGTCGAAGAGGCCGAAGGACTGCGCCCCGTCGACGACCGAGAAGATGCCGTGCTCGCGCGCCAGGGCGCACAATTCACGTACCGGGAAGAGGTCGCCGGCGGTGTTGGTAAGGTGGGTGAAGGCGATGACCCGGGTGCTCGGCGTAATCGCCTCCCTGAATGCCTGCACGTAGTAGTCGGCTCCGGGATGCGGGCTCGCGGGCTCGATCTCGCGCACCGTGTAGCCGAAGCGTTGCCCCTTGGCCTTCCAGGCGAGGTTGTTGCTGGGATGGTTGTCGCGCACGATGACCACTTCGTCGCCCTGGCCCAGCTGGAGGCCGGTCGACACCCAGTTGTTCGCCTCGCTGGTGTTGCGGGTGATGAGGATCTCCTCCGGGGTGACACCCAGGAATTCGGCCAGGCGGTCGCGCGTGGGCTCCTTCACGCCGTGCATCTCGCCGCGGAAGCTCGGCACCGGCTCGCGGTCCATGCGCTCCGTGTAGTCGTACACCGCCTGCAGGGTGCTCGCGGGCGACGGGCACAGGTTGGCCGCGTTCATGACCGACAGCTCGGGCGGCATGAGGAAGCGGGCGCGCACTTCATCCCAGTCCACAACCCGGGCCGGGCCGCTGCTGCGCGCTACCGGCGCGGAAGCGGACCGGCGCGCGAGGCCCTCGAGCGCGGGATGACCGAGGAGGGCCGCCGATCCTCCGGCGGCGAAGAGGCGCGCGAAATCGCGGCGGTTCATGGACGATGCAGGCATGTGGTCCTCGCGGTCCCGGGGATCAGTGGCGTCTGCGCTGAAAAGTATGCCCGGCCCGCCCTGCGCGCGATTGCCGACCAGCGCGCCACCTGAGGGCAGCACGACGGGCCGGAGCCCTGCGACCCCGGCCCGTCGGCTCGCCGTCCCCGCTGATGTCCCCTACGGGATCAGCTTGTTCGCGAAGTCACCCGCGCGGAAGATGGAGATGTTCTCCAGCGACACGTAGTCGCGCAGCGCGGAGTTGACCTCCTGCAGCGTCAGCACTGCGACGTCCGCTTCCTGAGCGGCGACGAACTCCATCGTCCGATTCGTGAACAGGTTGTTGCTGAGCCCGCTGGCGAGGGCACGGTCGTTGGAGCGGCCGTTCTGCTGCGCGTCCAGGTACCCGCTCTTCGCAGCGTCCAGCTCCTCCTGGGTAAACCCTTCCTCGAGCGCCTTGCGCATCTCGTCGCGGAACGCCTCGACCACCCGGTCGCCATTTTCGGGCGCGAAGATGGCGTAGGTCAGAAACAGCCCGCCGTCGTCGACCGGAGGCACCGCCAACTGGGAGCCCACTCCGTAGGAGAGCCCCTCCTCCTGCCGGATCCGGGTCGCCAGCCGGGAGTTCAGGAACCCCCCGCCCAGCATGTAGTCGGCCATGCGCAGCGCCGGGTACCGGGGATCGTCGTCACGCATGCGGAAGGTGGTGACGGCCACCATCCACGCGTTCGCCTTGTCCGGGGTCTCGATGTCCACGCTGACGGTCTGCGCCTCGACATACGGATCGGCGACGCGCTCATAGGGCTCGGGCGCCTCCCAGTCGCCGAACACTTCTTCCAGCACCGCGAGCGTCTCGTCCGGATCGAAGTCCCCGACGACGGCGATGGTGCCGCCCTCGGCTCCGTAGAACGCGGACCAGAACGCCCTCGCCTCATCGACCGTCGCCGCGTTCAGGCGCTCGATGTCCTCCTCGAAGGTGGTCGAGTAGCGCGGGTGATCCTCGGGATACTGGTTCAGGTGCCGATTGAAGGCCTGGAAGACCAGGGCCTGGGGCTCTGACTGCTGCTGCTCGATCGCCGCCAGCCTTTCTTCGCGCAGCAGGTCGAACTCATCGGGATCGAAGGCGGGCTCGCGCAGCACCTCGCCGGCCAGCCGGAGGACGGCCGACAGGTTTTCGCGGACGGTGGTGAAGGACCCGCCGGCCGAAAGCGCCGACCCGTTCACGCTTCCCTGCGCCCTCAGGCGGTCCAGCTCGTCGCTGATCTCCTGGCGCGAGCGCCGGGTCGTGCCGCGCATCAGCATCGAGCCCGCCAGCGATCCGGCCGTGGCCCGTCCCATGAGGGCGGCCTCGGTGCCGTGACGGAAGGAGAGCTGCACGTTGACCGCGTCGCCGCGGTTCTCCTTGGGCATGAGCGCGACCTCTGCGCCGTTGGACAGCGTCGCGGTCACCGTGCGCTCGTCGATGTTGGCCGGCGTCGGGTCGAAGGCCTCGCCCTCGGCCACGGCCTCGCGGCCGGTGTAGCCCGCGACCAGCGCCTCCACGTCCGGCGGCTCCGGGATCTCGGCGCGCGCCGGCGCCTCCTCCGTCGGGTAGAAGTAGCCGATGGTGCGGTTGGAGGGCTTCAGGTAGGCCTGCGCCACCTGGTGCACTGCGGTCGGCGTTACCTGCTCGAGCCGGTCGCGGTGCAGGAAGAACAGGCGCCAGTCACCCATCGACGCCCATTCGCTCAGCTGGAGCGCGATGCCCTGCGGGTTGTTGAAGGCCAGCTCGATGCTCGACAGGTAGTCGGTCCGCGCGCGCTCCACCTCCTCTTCGGTGGGGGGCGCCTCGACCATCTCGTCGACCGTGGCGAGCAGGGCGGCCCCGGCTTCCTCCAGCGAATCCTCCTGGCGCACCTGCGCGGCGGCCATCAGCACCCCCGGCTCGTTCAGCTGGTAGCCGAAGGCGAACGCGTTCGCCGCCAGCCCCGGCTCCACCAGGTTCTGGTAGAGGCGCCCGGCCGGCCGGGTCGCGAGGACGTGGGTGAGCACGTCCACCGCCGCGTACTGCTCGTGGGACCCGGGCGGAACGTGGTAGGCGGCCATCACCAGCTGCACGTCGCCCACGCGCCGCAGGGTCACGGTGCGCTCGCCGTCCTGGGCGGGCTCGGCCGTGTAGGTGTCGAACAGCTCGTTCGCCCCGGTCCGATCGGGACGCGGGATGGCGCCGAACTCGTCGGCCACCAGCCGGATGGCGTAGTCCGGCTCGAAGCGCCCGGCGATCACGACAAGCGCGTTGTCGGGCTGATAGTACTTGCGGTAGAAGGCCTGCAGGCGCTCTATGGGCACGTTCTCCAGGTCGGCGCGCGCGCCGATGGTGGAGTTGCCGTAGTTGTGCCAGTCGTAGGCCGCCGACATGACGCGCTTCTGCAGCACCGCCATGGGCTGGTTCTCGCCCGATTCCCATTCGTTGCGCACCACGGTCATCTCGGACTCGAGATCCTCCGCCGCGATGAACGAGTTGACCATGCGGTCGGCCTCGAGGTCGATGGCCCAGGCGAGGTTCTCCTCCGAGGCCGGGAAGGTCTCGAAGTAGTTGGTGCGGTCGAACCAGGTGGTGCCGTTCGGGAAGGCGCCGCGCTCGGTCAGCTCGTCGGGAATATTCGGGTGGTCGGGCGTCCCCTTGAAGACCAGGTGCTCGAGCAGGTGCGCCATCCCGGTCTCGCCGTACCCTTCGTGCCGCGATCCGACCATGTAGGTCACGTTGACCGTGATCTGCTGCTTGCTCTGGTCGGGGAACAGGAGAAACCGCAGGCCGTTGTCCAGCTGGTACTCCGTGATTCCCTCGACGGACGCCACTTCCGTGACGCCCTCCGGCAGCTCCTGCGCCGCCATGGTCTGGACCGCCGCGCCCCACAGAGCCAGGGCGGGGGCCCATCGGGGAACACGCTTCGTTCTCAGCTTCATCAGTCTCTTCTCCAGAATGCGCCGAGGTGACTCTCGTGACTCCGAAATACCAGGACGCCGGCGCAGGGCGCACTGGTTCGACTTCGATTCCCGGGATCGTCCGGTTTCGATTGTGGGGATCAGCGCTCCAGCAACCGTTGCGCGCGGGCCTCGCGTACCAGGCTGACGAACTCCCGCCTGTAGCCCTCGTCGTCGTCGCCCAGCGATCCCCGCGCAAGCTCCAGCACAGCGCCGAGCGAAAAGTCGCCAACATGCTCGGATCCGCGCAACAGCATGCCGAAGGCGGCCACCGACGCGGCGAAACGCACGTCGCGGGAGCCATCGCCGCCTCTGTCGAGGAAGGCCTGCTGCACGAGAACGCTCCCTGAATCCTCCGGCCGCTTGTAGCGAAGCTGGACGAACCCGAGTTCCCCGGATGCCGCCCGGCCGGTGACGTTCGCCGGGTCGCGATAGCGCAACGGCGGCACCTCCGGCACGTCCGCGCCCTCGACGCCGACCGGCACGATCTCGTAAAGGGCGGTCACGGTATGGCCCGCGCCCAGCTCGCCGGCGTCCTTTCGATCGTCCGCGAAGTCCTCGGGCCTCAGCGCGCGGTTCTCGTAGCCGATGAGCCGGTAGGCCCGCACCACCCCGGGGTTGAACTCGACCTGCACCTTCACGTCCTTCGCGATCGTGAAGAGCGTGCCGGCGAACTCGCTCACCAGCACCTTCGCCGCCTCCCGTTCGCTGTCGATGTAGGCGTAGCTGCCGTTCCCGTGGTTGGCCAGCTGCTCCATCTTCGAGTCCTTCAGGTTGCCGGTGCCGAAGCCGAGCACGGAGAGCAGGACGCCTGACTCGCGCTCCTTTTCGATGAGGCGAATCATCTCGGAGTCGCTCGACGGCCCCACGTTGAAGTCGCCGTCGCTGGCGAGGATCACCCTGTTGTTCGCGTCTTCGCTGAAGTTCTCGCGCGCCACCTCGTAGGCCAGTCGCAGGCCGGCGCCTCCCGCCGTGGAGCCGCCCGCCTCCAGCCTGTCGATCGCGAAGAGGATCTCGCCCCTGTCCTTCCCCGACGTGGGAGGGAGCGCGAGCCCGGCCTGGCCGGAGTAGACCACGATCGCGACCCGGTCCTCGGGCCTCATCTGCGCGACCAGCAGGCGCAGCGACGACTTGAGCAGGGGCAGCTTGTCGGGCGGCTGCATCGATCCGGACACGTCGACCAGGAAGACCAGGTTGCTTGCGGGCAGGTCTTCGGAGGCGATGTCCCGGCCGCGGATGCCGATACGCACCAGCCTGTGCGCGTGCTGCCATGGCGCCGTGCCGACTTCGGTGGTGATGGAGAAGGGATGGGCGCCCCGGGGCGCGGGATCGTCGTAGGTGAAGTAGTTGACGAGCTCTTCGATGCGGATGGCGTCGACGGGGGGACGCATCGCCCGGGTGATGAAACGGCGCATGTTGGAGTACGACGCCCGGTCGACATCGATTGCGAAGGTGGAGAGCGGATTGTCTTCAACGCCGAGGAAGCCGGATTCCTCGATGTGGGCGTAGGATTCGGTGTTGAAGTCGGGTCGGGGACGTCTCCCGATGCCTCCGCTCGCCGACACCGGTGCTCGGGCGGCCACGGAAACCCGTCTCGCCCCGTCGATCCGGTCCACCGCCTCCACCTGCGGCCGGCCCGCGGGAGGTGGCGGAGCGGGCGTCCCGTACTGTGCCCGGAGCGCCGCCTCCACCATTGTCAGGTCGGCGCCCGGGGTCATCACCAGGTCGACCCGGGTGGTCGCGCCGGACAGACGGACGGTGCGCACGATGCCCTGATACCCCGTCAGCTCGGCGCGCACCTCTACTTCGCGTCCGTCCCAGCCGTCGCCCGGAAGGATGAAGGTGTACTCGCCCGCGTCGCCCGAGAGAACCGAGGTCGTCTGCCCGGAGATGAACACCTGGGCGCCGGTCAGAGCCTCGCCGGTGTCGGCGTCGGTGACCCGGCCCGACACGGTCGCGCGTGCGAAATGAGACGGAGCAAGGTCGACATCCGCGGGAGCTGAAAACCACAAGCTTGCGGCGAGAACCCAGGCGAGGGCTGGAATAGGCATGACACCTCCCGATCCGGAAACGGCTGGCTGCGGGTTCGTTTCCTACTCTCGACCGGGCGATTGTGGTCCGCCCGGAAGGCGTCCCGCCGTGCCGGCCGCGTTACCTTGGAGCACGCCGAACCCCTCCCTCCCCTCCAACCGCCGCCTCACACCCTTGCACCCCACCTCAGAGCAGCTGGCACGTCTCGCCGAGGCCGACCCCCGCCTGGGGACCGCCATGGCGCAGGTGCCCGAGTTTCCGGATTTCTCCAGGACCGCCCGCCGCTTCTCCGCCTTCCACTACCTGTGCCGGTCGATCGTCTACCAGCAGCTCGCCGGCGCCGCCGCGAAGACCATCTACGGACGCGTGCGCGCCCTCACGCCCGGACGCAACTTCCCCACGCCCGCGGAACTGCTGGCCCTGCCGGAAGAGGAGCTGAGGGGCGCGGGGCTGTCGCGCAACAAGATGCTCGCGCTCAAGGATCTGGCGCGGCGGGTGGAGTCCCGATCGCTCCGCCTGCGCGGCATCGGGCGGCTACCGGACGAGGCGATCGTCGAGCGGCTGATCGAGGTGCGCGGCATCGGCGTCTGGACCGCGCAGATGTTCCTGCTCTTCAAGCTGGGACGGCTGGACGTGATGCCGGCCACCGACCTCGGGGTGCGGGAGGGCCTGCGCCGGCTGGACGAACTCGAGGAACGGCCCACGCCGAAGGCCGTTCTGGAGCGCTCGGAGGTGTGGAGGCCGCTGCGGTCCGTGGCGAGCTGGGTGCTCTGGCGCCTGACCGATGCGCCGGCCCCCTGAGGGCGTGACCCGCATCCGCATCGGGAGACCGCGGAGCGTCGTCCGCGCGAGGTTCCCGGGGGCGGTGATACCCGCGGTGACGGCCCCTGCCGCGGAGACCTGTTGCCGTGCCGCCGGGTCTTGTCGGAATATGTGTCGCACATCCCCATCATCTGCCGGGAACCGAACCACATGCCCGTCTATCTTCAGTACTACTTCTGGCTGATCGCCGTCTCGCTGTTCTGTTTCCTCCTCGAGAGGCTCTGGCCCTGGCGCAGGGAGCAGCGGGCGCTGCGGCGCGGCATCTGGCAGGACCTCTTCTGGCTGGTGTTCAACGGGCACTATCTCGGAGTTCTGCTGGCGATGGTGACGGGGCGGCTGGTGCAGTCGTTCAACGGAATGCTGTTCGAGATGGGGATGCCGGTGCCCGAGTCGCTGGCGCTGGTCTCGTCGCAGCCGCTCTGGCTCCAGTTCGTGGTGTTCTTCGTGGTGAAGGATTTCGTGGAGTGGAACATCCATCGGCTGCTGCACCTGACGCCATGGCTGTGGGAGTTCCACAAGCTGCATCACAGCATCGAGGAGCTGGACTGGATCGGAAACTTCCGCTTCCACTGGGGCGAGGTAGTGGTCTACAAGACGCTCTCGTACCTGCCGCTGGTGGTGCTGGGCGTGGATGGGACGGTGATCCTGCTGATGGCCATCGTGAGCACGCTCATGCAGGACCTCAACCACTCCAACCTGCGCATCGACTGGGGGCCGCTCCGGTACCTGTTCAACTCGGCGAAGATGCACGTGTGGCATCACGACGTGGTGCAGCACGGCAGGGGAGGGCAGAACTTCGGCATCGTGCTGAGCGTGTGGGACTGGATCTTCCGCACCGCCTACTGGCCGTCGGACCAGGAGCAGCCCGACCGGCTCGGCTTCGAGGGGATGGAGGAGACGTATCCGCGCTCGCTGGCGGCGCGGCTGGTGTACCCGTTCGTGAAGTGGCGCCGCTGATGCGCGACGGACGATAGCGCCTGCGGATGGCCACGGGACGGCAGGAAGGACAGTTCTCGTTCGACCTGGAAGGGGACCGGGCGGACACCCCGACTCGCGACGAGGCTGATCTTCGCTCCGAGGGTCACCCCGTCCGCCCCGACCTCACCGGCACCTCCGCGCTGGTGCGGTCGCTCGCCCGCATCGCCGCCCGGCACCCCCTCGGCCGCAAGGTGATCGTGTGCCGGACCGGGGGCGAGGGCCGCGAACTCCTGCGTCAGCTCGCGCTCCGCGCGGGCTCGTGGGTGGGGTTCGAGGCCACCACGACCCGCACGCTGGCGATCGCCGTGGCCGGGCCCGCCCTGGCCGCGCGCGCGATCCGGTTCACGGACGCCTTCGACGAGGAGGGGCTGCTCGACGAGGCCATCGACGAGGTGCTGCTCGGAGGCGCGGAGGACGAACACGCCCGGCTGGCCAGAGGGGTGGGGATGAGGCGGGCGCTCGCGCGCGCGGTCACCACCCTGCGGCTGGCCGGAGTGCGGGCCGGAAGGCTCCGCGACGTGGCGCTCGCCGACCCCGCCAAGGCGCGCATCCTCTCCCGCGTGCTGGGCGCCTACGAGGGCCGGTTGCGACAACGCGACCTGACGGATACGGCCGGCGTCTACCGGGCGGCGACGTGGTCGCTGCGGTCGGGCGAGGAAGCCGATCGGGCGGGTGCGCTCGCGGGTCAGCGCGTCTACCTGGCGCCCGGGATCGAGCGGCGGGGCCTTGCCGGCCGCTTCCTGTCCGCGCTCCGCCGGCGGGGAGCGGAGGTGCTGGAGGCGGATCCGGTGCGGGGGCTGGCGGTGCCCGGTTCCATGGTGTGGCGCGCGGCCCGGGAGGGCGCCGGGCGCCTTTCGTGGTTGCACGACGTGGAGGGGGCGCCGGCCGTGCTGGAAGGAGCCTCAATCCCCGCGAGAGGAGTCCCGTCCGCCGCAAGAGGAATCCCGGCCCCCGCGGGAGGAGTCCCGTCCGGCAACGCCCGGGACGCGGGCGCCACACTGGACATCTTCGTGGCCAACAGCGTCGAGGCCGAGCTGCGCGAGGTGATGCGGCGGGCGCGTGAGCGCGGCCTGGGGTGGGACGAGGTCGAGATCGTGGCCACGGAGCCCGCCGTGTACGGCTCCGCCCTGCACGCGCTCGCGGAGCGGATGGGCGTCCCGGTGACCTTCGCCACGGGGCTGCCGGTGGAGCGGACGCGACCCGGCCGGGTCGCGACGGCGTACTTCCGCTGGATCGAGGGCGGCTTCGACGCCGGGGTGGTGCGCACGCTCCTCTACGCGGGCGACCTCGCCGCCCCCCGGCCCGACCAATGGATCCGCGGAGCCACCCTGGCCCGACGACTGCGCTCGCTGCGCATCGGATGGGGGCGCGACCGCTACGTCCCCGCGATCGAGCGGGCGCTGGCGGAGGTCGACGAGTATCGGGCCGGCAAGTACGAGTCGGAAGAGCAGCTCGAGCGCCGCAGGCAGCGAGCCCGCCGCGAGCTTCGGGGGCTTCGCGGCATGCTGGCTCCCGTGCTCGCCGCCACCCCCGCGGTTTCCATGGACCCCGGAGCCGGCGGCGCCCCGGTGTCGCCGTCGCAGGTGGCCCGCGGGCTGCGCCGCTTCCTGGCCCGCACCTCGCCGGGGAGCTCCGTCGACGACACCGCCATCGAGCGCACGACCCACGCTCTGGAGCGCATCGAGGCGGCCCTCGTCCGCAAGACCGACTACCGCGCCGCCGCTGCCATCGTGCGCGGCCACCTTGCCTTTCCCGTCCCCGCCCCGCGCGCGGAAGGGAGCGCGCCGTGGAGTTCGGCGGGAGGAGCGCTCTACCTGACCGACATCGGCGCCGGTGGCCGGACGGGTCGCCGGGCCACCTTCGTCGTCGGCCTGGACGCCCACCGGCTGGGCGGCTCGGCCACCCAGGACCCCTACCTCCTCGACCGCGACCGCATGCAGCTGGCCGGGTCCGACCTGCCGCTCTCCACCGACCGCATCCGCGAGCGCCGCTTCCAGCTGGCGGCCCTGCTTGCGCGGCTCAAGGGTTCGGTCTGCCTGAGCTACGCCGCCTGGGATCCCGCGGAGGCGCGCGCGGTATCGCCGTCCGCGGAGCTCCTGCAGGCCTTCCGGCTGATGCGGGACGATCCGGCGGCCACCTTCGAGGACCTGGATGCGCACATCCGCCGCCGCGCGGGCCTGGTCCCGCGCCGCGCGGTGCGTCTCGACTCCACCGACGTCTGGATGGCGTCGCTCGAGAGGGATGGCCGACTGCTGGACGGCGAGGAGGTGGTCCGGGAGGCGTTCCCCCGCCTCGGGGCGGGATGGCGCGCGCGCGATGCGCTCGCTGGTGACGCAATCACCGTCTTCCACGGCCAGATCTCCCCTCGTCCCGAGCTCGACCCGCGCCGGAATACCGAACGCGCGGTATCGGCCAGCGCCCTGGCAACGCTGGGCGCCTGCGCGAAGCGCTACCTCTATCGGTACGTGCTGCGCGTGAGGCCTCCCGACGATCCGGCCTACGACCCCGAGGGCTGGCTGGACGCCCTCGGGCGCGGGAGAATCCTGCACCATGTCTACGAACGCGCCCTGATCGAGGCCCGCGACCAGGACATCGGTTACGGCGAACCGGCGTTCGACCGCCTGGTCGCGGCGATCCTGGACGAGGAGGTGGGCCGCGCGGTGCGCGAGGTGCCCGCTCCCAGCGATGCCGTGCGCGCGCGGGAGCTGGAGGCGCTTGCGGGCGACGCGGCATCGTTCGTCGACATGATTCGGCGGAATCCGCCGGCCTGGATCGCAACCGAGCAGGCCTTCGGGATCAGGGGCGAACCCGCGCTTCCCTTCCCCACGCCTTCCGGCGACGTGATGGTGCTCGGCGCCATCGACCGCATCGACAGGCTTCCGTCCGGATTGCGGGTGGTGGACTACAAGACCGGCGGGACCTTCAGCTTCGCCGGCAGGAAGGGTATCTGGGACGGCGGGAGGCGGCTGCAGCATGTCATCTACTCGGCGGTCGCAAGCCAACTGCACGCCGCACGGACCGTGGCCATGGAATACCACTTCCCCACGCGCAAGGGGGAGAACCAGACCCGGGGGTTTCCCGCCGGCGACCTGATCGCGGGGCCTGAACTCGTCGCCCGTCTCCTCGACCGGGTCGCCGACGGCCATTTTCTCCCCACCAACGACGCCGCCGACTGCCGCTTCTGCGACTACCAGGCGATATGCCGGGTGCGCGAGACCGACTTCGGCGTCATCTCCCCGCTGGCGGAGTGGGTGAAGGAGCGCATCGCCGACGCGCCCGAGCTCGAGGGACTGCGCGCCATCCGCAACTGGGACCAGGAGGGAGCCGGTTTCCTGCACGCGCTCGAAGCCCACTCCGGCCCCGGGGATGCGCACTCGTGAGCGCGCCCATCGTCGAGGAGCGCCCGGCACGCGATCGCGCGCACCGGACCGATCCCGAACCGCGGCCGCCGCCGGTCGACGAGGCCGAGCGCCAACGCGTGCGGACCGAACTCCGCACCAGCTTCCTGGTCGAGGCCGGCGCCGGATCGGGCAAGACCACCCTGCTCGTGGACCGCATGGTGGCGCTGGTCGAGAGCGGTGCGGACGTCGCCGGAATCGCAGCCGTCACCTTCACGCGCAAGGCGGCGGCGGAGCTCCGGGAACGGTTTCAGGTGGCGCTGGAGCGGCGGTATCGCGAGGCGCGCGCGGAACCGGAGGAAGCGGAAAAGACGACCGTGCTGCGGGAGGCCATCGACCGCATCGACCGTGCGTTCCTCGGCACCATCCACGCCTTCTGCGCGCGCCTGCTCCGCGAGCGCCCCATCGAAGCCGGCCTCGATCCGGAATTCCAGGAAGCGCAGGAGGCGGAAGCCCAGCTCCTCCAGGAACGCTTCTGGACGAGCTTCGTCGAGCGCATCATCTCCGACTCGGATCCCCTGGTTGAGCAGCTGGCGCGGGCGGGACTCCGGGTGGATCAGCTGCGCAAGGCGTTCGACCAGATGGTGGAAAACCTCGATGTCGAGTATCCCGCGGAGCCCGTCGCCGCGCCAGGGCCCGAGGAGGCGGACGTGGTACGCGGCGTGCTCGAGGAGCTGCTCGACCGGGCGCTAGCGCTGATCCCCGACGACGAGCCTGAACGCGGATGGGATCCGACCCAGCTGATGGTGCGATCCCTCCGCTACACGCGCCGTTTCCGGGGATGGGACGACCTCGCGGCGCTGTTTGACGCGGCCGGCCAGATGGCTTCGAGGAAGGGCTTCACGCTCAACCGCTGGCCGCAGCCTACCCGGGAAGGGAAGGCCGAAGTCAAGCGGCTGAGGGACGATCTGGCGGCTCTGGGAGAGGACGAGAGCCCGATTCGCCGGCATCTCGACCGCTGGCTGGCGCACCGCTACGCGATGGCGATCCGGCTGGTGCGGCGCGCGGCCCTCGAGTTCGCCGAAGAGCGCCTGCGCATCGGGCTGCTCAGCTTCCACGACCTGCTGATGCTGACGGCGAAGCTGCTGCGCGGCCATCCCGACGTGCGCCGGGATCTGGGGGAACGGTACCGCTACGTCCTCATCGACGAGTTTCAGGATACCGACCCCATCCAGGCGGAGCTGCTCTTCCTGCTCGCATCCGAGCCCGAGCCGCGGGCGGCGGATGCCGGACCTCGGCCGGACGACGACGGGCAGCCGGCGGGCCATGAGCGACCGCAGGCGGACGACATCCCTCATCCGGACGACTGGCGCACCGTGATTCCGCGTCCCGGCGCACTCTTCGTGGTCGGGGACCCGAAGCAGAGCATCTATCGCTTCCGGCGCGCCGACATCGCCGTCTACAACCAGGTGCGGGCCCGCTTCAGGGAGTTCGGCGCGGTCCTCCGGCTCATCACCAATTTCCGCTCGCGCCAGACCGTCGCCGACCTGGTCAACGAGGTCTTCGACCAGCCCGACCGCTTCCCCCGCGAGGAAACCGACCGCCAGGCCTGCTTCGCGCCCATGGTGCCCTACCCGCGACCGTCCAACGGGCCCGAGGGCGTGTTCGATTACTTCGCGCCCAAGGCCCGGCGCAATGCGGACGCGGCGCGCCTCGAAGCGGCGATGCTCGCGAGCTGGATCCGGGCGCGCATCGACAGCGGAGAGCGCGCGGCGGGCGACTTCCTGGTGCTCACCCGCAAGAAATCCCATCTCGACCTCTATGCGCGCGCATTGGAGGAACGCAACGTTACCATCGATGTGTCCGGGGCGCAGGCGGGGCCCGAAGAGGAGCTGCGCGAGCTCGTGCTGCTGCTCGAGACCCTGATCGACCCGGGCAATCCGGTGAACGTCGTTGCCGTCCTCACCGGGCTCTTCTTCGGCATCGATCACGAGCAGCTGGCGCAGTACGCGCTCGCCGGAGGCAGGTTCGACTTCACCTCCAGGCCGCGTGACTGGGGCCAGGAAGGCGGGGACGCTCCCGGCGGCATGCCGCCCGACTCGGAGGCGGCGGAGGCGCTCAACACGCTGCACGAGTGGTGGAAGGAGAGCCGCCGGGAACCCGCCGACGTCGTCATCGGTCGCCTGGTGGACCGTCTGGGGCTCATGCCCTTCGTCGCGAGCAGCACGCTCGGGACGCTGCGCGCCGGCATCCTGGCCTACGCGCTGGACTCGGTGCGGGCGGAGGCGCTGCGCGGCAACGCGTCGCTCGCGGGGGCGGCCGAGGCGCTGGAGGCGGCGCTGGAATGGGAGGACGCGGAAGCACCCTTCGATCCCGGCCACGGCGACGCCGTACGGGTGATGAACCTGCACAAGGCCAAGGGCCTGCAAGGCACCGTGGTGGTTCTCGCCAACCCCGTGCAGAGCGTCTCGCACACTCGATACCTGGATGCCCATACGCGCCGCACGGCGGGGGGGGGAGCGGAAGCGTTTGCCGTCGTCACCGCGCCGGCGGGTCCCTACCGTTCCCTGACGCTGGCGCAGCCACGCAACTGGTCCGCACTCGCCGAGGAGGAGGTGCGGTTCCTGGAGGCAGAGGAACGGCGCATCCTGTACGTGGCCTGCACCCGCGCGCGGGAGGAACTGGTCGTGGCGCGAAAGGGCGGCAAGTCCTGCTGGGGCATCTTCGACGCCTGGCTGGACCGGAACGCCGTGACCCTGCAGCTCACCGCCGACCAGCCGCAGTCGCGGGAGAAGATGGCTCGAGGCGTCGGGGAGCTGCTGGCGGAGACGGCAGCGACCGAGGCCGGGTTGGCCGAGGCAGCCCGCCCGTCGTACGAGTTCGCGTCCATCACCGGGCTGGCGAAGGGCGACGAAACGGATGCACGCGAGGACGACGGCGCGCGGTCGGCGCAGCCGGATGACCCCGTCACTCCGTCGGTACCGGATCGCACGACACTCCGGGGCTACGAGTGGGGCAGCGCCGTGCACGGGACCCTGGCGGCGGCGGCACAGGGGGTCGAAGGCAAGGCGCTCGAGCTGGTGGCCCGGGCGCTTCTGGTCGAACACGAGCGTCCGCTCGACGAACACGGGGCGCCCGCCGAGCTGGGTGAACTCATGTCGCTGGTCGCGGGGGTGCGGGAATCGGAACTCTGGCGCCGTGCCGAGCAGGCCGACATGCGCCAGCCCGAAGTGCCCTTCGCCCTCGAGCGCCCCGCCGACAACGGCGGGATCCCCCGGGTGGTGGAAGGGGTCATCGACCTGGCCTTCCGCGAGGCCGGCGGCTGGGTGATCGTGGACTACAAGACCGACGTGGGCGACGATCCCGACTTCCCGCGCCGGCGGCGCGCCTATCGGCGCCAGGTGGACCTGTACGCGGAATGCTGGGAAGAGATCACCGGCGAGCCCGTCAAGGAAAGGGTGCTTCTGTTCACGACAATGGACGAGGAGGAGAGTTGGTGAGCCAACAGACGGACGTAGGCGCCCGCGCGGCGTCGGATGCCGCGGATCGACGGGATCGCGCGGCGGCTTCGGGCGCGGATGGAGAGGCCGCGCCCGGTCGTGATTCCCTCCGCATCCGCATCATCGGCTGCGGCGACGCGTTCGGCAGCGGCGGACGGCTCCAGACCTGCCTGTGCGTGGAGTCCGACACCCGCCGCTTCCTGATCGACTGCGGCGCCTCGGCGCTGGTCGGGCTCAGGAAGTTCGGCGTGGATCCGAACGCCATCGACACCGTGCTCGTGACCCACATGCACGGCGACCACTACGCGGGCATCCCCTGGCTGGCGCTCCAGCGGGCGGCCGCCGGGGTGCGGCGGCCCCTTGCGGTCTTCGGGCCGAAGGGCATCTCCCGCCGCCTGCCCGGGCTGGCGGACCATCTCTTTCCGAGCGCGTCCCCGCGTCCGGACCGCTTCAACCTCGACATTCGCGAATACGCATCCTTTCGCCCCACGGCCCTGGCGAGAGGCTGGCCCGGCGGCGTGACCGTGACCGGCTACCCGGTCACCCACGTGCCTGCGACCAACCCCCACGCGCTGCGCATCGAGGCCGCGGGCAAGGTCATCGCCTTCTCGGGCGACACGGCCTGGGATGACCGCCTGATCGACGCGGCCGCCGGGGCCGATATCTTCATCTGCGAGGCCTGGAGCCTGCGGCCTGCCGCACCCGTCCACCTGGACATCGAGACGTTGCGCGCGCGCCGCGCGGACCTGGACTGCGCGCGCATCATGCTCACACACATGGGCGACGATGTGCTGGCGGCTCTGCCCATCGAGGGCTTCGAGGCCGCCGAAGACGGGATGGTGGTCGAGGTCTGATCATCACCGCAGCCGTCGCGCCGGGTGCCGTTCTGGTACCGGGACCCTCATCCAGCGGCCACCGGGACGCTGCCGAGGCCCATGGCGTTACCGCGGGACCGCATCGCGCGCCCGAATGTCCTCCCGCCATCCGCGTTCCCTTCGCGCTCGCGCAAGCTCGTAGCTCGCCTGCATCCGCATCCAGTGATCGGCGGTACCCCAGCCGAGGGCCTCCAGCGCCAGCGCCATGTTCGCCGAGACGCCGGTCTTGCCATTCAGCAGTCGCGACAGGGTCCCCCGCTCGCACCCAAGGTGCGTCGCCGTCTCGGTGACGTTCCATCCGACCTCGTCCATGCTCTCACGGATCAGTTCGCCCAAGTGCGGGGGATTCAGCATCGCACCCACGCGCTCGCCACCTGTGCCGTTCATGATCTGTCCTCCTTCCCTTCAGTGGTAATCTACCAGATCCACGTCGACGGCCTCGCCGTCCTCGAAGCGGAACACCACGCGCCAGTTGCCCGACACGCGCACGCTCCATTGGCCTGCCCGGTCTCCCTTCAGCGGATGCAGCCGGAAACCGGGCGCGTCCGCGCTCCTGGGATGCGTCGCTTCCTGCAACCGGAACAGGATGCGCCGGAGGCGCGGCACCAGTTGCGCTGGGAGCCGAGCCCGGGCATCCCTCTCATGGAGTGCCCGGAGTCCCTTGTGTCTGATCTTCATGGGTTACTGTAGCGCGTCGCGCTACACGCCGCTAGCGGCTACTCGACGACAGACGGAGCCGCACGGTGGACATTGAAGGACGCTGTGCTGACTGCTGGGGTCCAATCCTCGGACTGATCGACGGGGATGGCGTTGGGATCCGTTTAGGGTGTCAGATCTGCGGGCGGCGCGTTGACGGAGAGGACGCTCAACGTGAAACGAACAGGATGGCGCTCGAGGCGGAGCGCAACCTGCCGAGCGTCCGCGTCGGTCGTGGAGCCGAGTACGACGAGAAGGCCAAATTCGTGCTGAAGATTTTGCCAGACATGGACCGGAACAAGGCAGAATTCGAGCAACGTATCGACGCCGCGAAGCGGGGAGCCCAACCAAGGGGACAGCTGACCCGGCGCAAGTTTGAAGAACCGGGAACCGCTGGGTATCTGTACCTTCAGGCGTCCGCACTTGTGAGCGGATTGGGCGCCCTTCCTCGCGATAGGTCGGCGGTCTCACTTTCGGACCTCGACTTCGAGAATCCAAGCGACCTCAAAGGGCCGAAGGTGGGTGAGGCGGGTGACGTGCAGATGTCGGTGCAGGTACCGCAGAAACCCTCAAGCAGCGGACGGCTGTTGGAAAGGATGGGCACGGCGCTGATCGCTGGATTCGCGGCAGCGTTTGCGTGTGAGGTCGGGATGAAGGCCATCCTCATGACGCGGCTTGACGGGTTCGAGATGACGCACGACCTGATGAAGCTATTTGAGTCGCTGCCGGAGGATTGTCGTGAGAGACTCCAAGGGGACTTCACTGGAATCGTCGAGATCTTGGGGAAGTATAGACATGTGTTTGATAAGACGGGCCGCTACTTCGAACCTGGCACTGACCAAGACGCGTTCTTGGCGCTTGTTGACACGGATCGGATATGGGGGCTTGGAAAAGCGGCACGACCTGACGACCTCGACGAGGGTCAGGGTGGGAGTCGTAGGCCACGAATCGGCGATCCCCTGGGATGCGATCCTGTCGAGTTGATCGAGTTCACGGAACAGGAGACCCGAAAGGTGCTCGAACAAGGGTACCTCCGGCGGTTTCCCGCGTTCGTCGCGAGCCGTGCTATACAGACTCTCGAAGGCTACCCCAGGTTTACCTCCGTTCTCGACCAGGGAGAGCCAACAGAATCCGTCCTGGCTCGGCGGAAAAAATGGTAGGGACCTCAGCACCGATGATCCCGTAACCTATTTCCAGTAAATAGTTTATGATGCACGGTAGGTTAGCCGTTCTGGTACCGGGCCAGCGCGCGATGCGGCAGGAGATGGGCAAGCTCGGAGACCGCATGAGTCGGCTCGAAGAGCGAATGGCCCGGCTCGAAGGCTGGTTTGGTGGTTTTCTCCAGGGGAAGCGGGAGGCGGACGTCCAGCAGCTAGAACGGCGCGAATCCCGGTGACCCGAAGCGCTCCATCGAGAGGTGCTCGGCGATCGGCCACGCGTAGGCCGCGATGACGAGGATGGCGGCGACGGTGAACCACAGGCCGAACCGGTCGAGGATGGGCGCCCTGCCGTTCTCGCCCTGGAGCGGTTCAGCGAACTCGATGGGTTCGGGATCGATCCTCCTTCCCGCCAGGCCGGTCCCGAGCATCACCGCCACGTAGCACGCGGCGCTGATGAACAGCAGGATGCCGCCGACCGCGGAGATGCCGGTGCCGGCAACCCACTGCTGGGCGATCTCGCTGCCTCCGTAGCTGGCGTCGTACACGCGCCGCGGCATGCCGGCCAGCCCCGTCAGGTGGTTGGCGATGGAGAAGAGCAGCATCCCGCCGAACCACAGGTAGGGCTGGATGCGCGCCAGGAGCGACAGCTCGAGCTCGCGGCCCGTCAGCCGGGGCATGAGGTAGTACGACGTGCCCATGAAGGTCAGCGCGACCGCGGTCCCCACCGTCAGGTGGAAGTGTCCCTGGATCCAGGCGGTGTTGTGCACCATGGCGTTCATGCCGTACGCCGCGTTGATGGCGCCGCCGAAGCCGCCCACGGCGAACATCAGCATGGCCAGCGCGACGCTGGAGAACGCCGGATCGCCCCAGGGAAGCTCCTCGAGCCAGTTGAGCAGGCCCCTGGCGCCCTTCATGCGGCCCGCGATCTCGAACGACGCGATGACGGTGAAGGCGGTGACGAAGCTCGGGAAGAGAATCAGCTGCGTGTTGAAGGTGTGGAAGAGCTTCCAGCCGGCCTGCACGCCGGGATCCAAGAGCTGATGGTGAAAGCCCACGGGCGTGGACAGCAGGATGAACAGCACGAACGCCAGCCGCGCCAGCGGATCGCTGAAAAGCTTCCCGCCCGCGATCCTCGGCGTGATGGTGTACCAGATGACGTAGGCCGGCAGCAGCCAGAAGTAGACCAGCGGGTGGCCGAACCACCAGAAGAGGATGCGCGCCAGCAGGGGGTCGATGGTGTCGACGATGCCCAGCGACCACGGAATCAGCAGGATCAGCACCTCCGCCGCCACGCCGATGGTGGCCAGCACCCAGACGATGATCGTGGCGAGCATGCCGTGCACGGGGAGCGGCGTGCGCACCCCCGGATTCTCCTTCTTCCAGACCATCCAGGTGCGCGCCATCACCCAGCACCAGCCCCACGAACCGACGACCAGGAGCGCGCCGCCGATGTAGAACAGGGGGTGGGCCATCAGCGGAGGATAGAAGGTGTAGAGCACCGACGCCTCGCCCCACAGGATGGTCCAGGCGGACATCGCGGTGCCGGCGAGCGCCACCCACCAGGAAGCCCAGGCCAGCTTCCTCGGGACGCTGGGCCGGCCCAGCGCGCGCTCGGCCACCACATAGCCGAAACCCATGATGAAGAAGGTGGTGAACACGAGCGCCATCAGGACGCCGTGCGCCGTCACCGACATGTAGTAGACGCCCGCGCTGCGGAACGGCAGGTCGAGGTTGGCCCGCGAAAGCGACTGCATGAACGCCATCCCGGAGGCCGCCGCAAAGGCCGCGATGGCGACCCACAGATTCGCGAGCGCGAGCTTCCGGGCCGCATGCTTCCCGCCCCCGGTCATCGGTCACCTTCCGTCCCGCCCGGCGCCCCCTCGGTCTCGTCCGGCGCCCCCGACGGCCCCGGCATGTCCTCGACGATGAGCGTCGCCGACATCACGTGATGGCCGACCCCGCAGTACTCGTTGCACACGATGAGGTACTCGCCGGCCCGGTCGAACCGGGTCGTGAACTGGCTCACGTAGCCGGGCACGACCATCGTGTTGCCGTTCGTCTGCACGATCTGGAACCCGTGGATCACGTCGGGGCTCGTCATGCGAAACGTGATGTCCCGTCCGCGCGGCACCCGGATCTCCAGGGGCAGGAACGCGAACATGAAGGCCTGGATCACGACCGTCGCGGTGCCGTCCTCATGCAGCGTAACGCCCGGGCTGCCGAACTCCTCGTCGGTGCGCACCGACGCCGGATCGATGGTCTCGACGTGGCTGGGCGGCTGCATGGCGCGCCCGACCGTCGTGTAGCCCATCGCCGCCAGGAAGACGACGATGATCCCTGCCGCGGCGTACATCCAGATCTTCTCGTACAGATCCACGTGCATGGCCGCCTCACTCGGTAAGGGGACCCCGGGGCACGAACACCCCGAAGTACATGATCAGCCAGCCGATAACGAACAGCAGCCCGTAGATGCCGACGATGGCGAGGGTGCCTCTGGGGTGCCCCCCGACATCGACGGGCTCGTCGAGTGAACGATCGGGTTGATCGTCCGAACGATTCGGTCGATCGTCGCTCATGGATCCTCCGAGTCCCGCGGACGGTTCGGGAAGCGTGAAGTGGCCTGCTCCCACACGGTACGGATTAATACAACTCGTCAACCGAGCCGGGTCCCTGTCCGGGAGACGGCCATGGTCAACCGCCCCTCTAGAACCTCATCCTCGCCCCCACCTGCGCCCTCCGCGTGTCCCCGAGGCCGCTCCTGATCGAGCCGTCGAAGTTGAAGAGCAGGGAGCCGTGGGCGGTGTCGAGGAAGTTGTCCTGGTTGGTGGCGTTGAAGACCTCGAACACCGGCTCGAGCACCATTCCGCCGCCCAGCACGAACTCCCGGGAGACGCGGAAATCCCAGGTGAAGAAGGCGTTGTCGCGGCGCAGGGTGTTGCGCTGGAGCACGGATCCGTCGGCGCAGATGCGGTCGGCGGGTTCGGCAGCGCGTTCGCCCGGACTCGCGCACTTCGCCGAGACAGGTGACGCGCTCAGCAGCCGGAACATGTGGGACGCGTTGACGCCGCCCGGGAGCGAGAACACGAAGTAGCCGTTGAACTGGTGGCGCCGGTCGCGGTCCGACCAGCCGTACTCGGCGTCCAGGTTGCGCGGATCGGCGTAGCGGTAGGTGAACGGATCGCGCTCGTTGTCGTCGTCGGAGCGGTCGAAGCCCAGGGTATAGTTCACGTCGTATGCGAAGCCGCTGGCTTCGTCCTGGCCGCGCAGCCCGAGCGTCAGCCCGTGATAGCGTGAGCGCGCGCTCGACTCACCGACGGTCAGCGCGTTGATGCCCCCGCCCGACGGGTGCGTGCCGATCCCGAACGGCGACCCCAGCGCGGCGGCGTTCCGGTCGACGAAGCGGAAAAGGCCGTCGGTGCGTGCGTGCTGCCAGGACACGCTCGCCGTCACGACGGAGGTGAGCGCCCGCGTCGCCTCCGCCCCGAACGACCAGGTGCGCGGCAGCTCCAGATTCCTGTCCGCGACCTGGATGTCGGGCAGGAAGGGCGCGGCCGCGGACCCGTCGATCTGCTCGTCGATGGCGGGCACCGGCCCCAGCACGGCCGCGTCGGCGCTGCTGCGGAAGAGGATCTGCTGGAAGGCCCCGTTGGTGGTGCGGTACTGGGCGAAGACGAGCCCGGGGATGCGCGCGTTGTAGGCCCCCGCGTTGAGCCGCACCACGGTTCGCCCGCCGTCCACGTCCCACGCGAGCCCGAAGCGGGGCTGGACGTTGTCGAGATCGTCGGGGATGGTCCCGTCCGAAGGGAATCTCGGGTCGCTCAGGTACGGCGCGTAGAAGGTCTCCTCGGGCCGGATGAAGACGTCGGGATGCCAGGCTCCCTCCCAGCGCACGCCCAGGTTCACCGTCAGGCGGTCGCTGGGCTTCCAGGTGTCCTGGAGAAAGAACGCCAGCTCGTGCGTGAGCATGCTCTGGAGGCCCAGTTCGTCGGCGGGCACGCCGGGGACGGTTGCCGACTGGAGGTAGAGGAGCACCGGCCCCGTGACCGAGCTGTCCGCCGGGCACGCGCCGGACGTGCTGGCCGAGCCGTCCGAGCAGGTCACGTAGCTGCTGCCGTGGGTCGCGAAGCCGATGAAGCCATCCACGGAATCGAAGATGTAGCGGCTGTTGGCGAAGCCGATGAACTGCTGCTCCACGGAGGTGCGGTTGTATTCGAGGCCGGCCTTGAAGAGATGGGCGCCCGACAGCCAGGAGACGTTGTCGACCAGTTGCAGGCGCGTGTCGTACCCCGGGTCGATGGGCAGGAAGAAGGGGAGGCCGATGCGGAAGCCATCGGCGAAGTCCATGCCGATGTCGGGAAACGGGCGCCCCCCGAGCCGCGCGAACTGGGGTGGCCCGGGAAGGCGTGCCCCGGGGATGAGCGGCCCCCCGTACCAGCGCGGCCGGTCCTCGCCGGCCCATTGGAAGCGGAACTCGTTGGAGACCGTGTTGCCCAGCAGCGAACGCAGGCTCGCGTTGACCGCGTGCGAGTAGTCGCGCTCGATGCCGTTGGACGAAAGCCCCCACGAATCCACATCGAAGGTGCCGTTCACCTGTTCCGACCAGGTGTAGTTGTACTTGAAGGACGCCTGATGCCGCTCGCCTGCGCTGACGTCCAGCTTGGCGATGAGCGCGCGCGCGTCGTCGGTGCGCTCGACGGGGCCGAATTCATCATCGAAGAGCCCCGGCCAGCGCGACTGCAGGAAGCCGTCCAGCCTGCGCAGGTTGGCTTCGCTGTTGACCAGCCGCTGCTGCTGCTTGGTCTCGCTGGAGCTCTGCTGATCGTAGGCGATGAAGAAAAAGGCCCGGTCGCGCACGATCGGCCCGCCCACGGTGAACCCGAACTGCCCCCGGCCGAAGTCCGGCTTGGCGCCCCCGCGGGCCTCCGGATACGCAGCCGAAATCGCGTCCCACTGGCCGTAGTAGTGGGCCGTGCCGGTGAAATCGTTGGTGCCCGACCGGGTGACGACGTTCACAAATCCGCCCGCCGAGCGCCCGAACTCCGCGGTGGCGCCCTGGTTCACCACAACCATCTCCTCGATGGCGTCCTGGTTGAAGGTGAAGGCGGGACGCTGGCCGCCCCTCTGCTCGCCGAAGAAGGCGTTGTTGAAGTCGGCGCCGTCGACGATGAAGTTGTTGAAGATCCCGCGCTGCCCGCTGACGTTCAGCTCGTCGCCGTCCGGGCCCTGCGAGATCGACACGCCGGGGGTCAGCAGGGTGAAGTCGAGGAAGTTGCGGCCGTTCGAGGGCAGCCCGTCCACGACCTCCTCCGAGAAGCGCTGCGAGCTGGTGACGTCTTCGGTGTCGAGGAGCACATCGCGCTCGCGGATGACGGTGATGCCCTGGAGCTCCACCGGCGCGAACCCAAGCGAGAGCAGGAGTGTCTCGCCGACCCGGAGCACCAGCCCTTCCCGGCGATCGGTCCCGAACCCGTCGGGTGCGGTTGCGGTCACGTCGTAGGTGCCGAGCGGGAGCAGGGTGCGGGCGAAGGTGCCCTCGGCGGTGGTCTCCACCGTGGTGCGGAACCCGGTCTCCCGGTGCTCGATGAGAACCACGGCGCCCGCGACGGGGGTGCCGGCGGGATCGCGGACCGTGCCGCGCACGACTCCGGTGGTGGCCTCGGCCTGGGCGGATGCCGTGGCGGGAGAGAGCGCGGCGGCGAGGGCGAGTGCGATGGTGAAGATCCGCGGGGCAGGCAGCACTCACGAACCTCCATGCACCAGCGGATCCGGAACGCGGCGGAGCAGCAGGAGCCCGGTCAGCATCAGTGCGGTGAGCACGAGGAAGCCGGGGCGCTGGTTGCCGGCCGCCAGGAAGGTGGCCCAGCCGAAGAGCACCGGTCCCAATACCGAGGACGTCTTTCCGCAGAAGGCGTAGAACCCGAACATCTCGGCTTCCCTTCCCTGCGGGATCAGTAGTGTCAGGTAGGCCCGGCTCGCCGACTGCACCGAACCCAGGCCGAGTCCGGCCACGACGGCCAGACCGTAGAAGACCGCCGTCGACTGTACGAAGTAGGCGGCGACCCCGGCGACCACCCACATGATCAGCACGCCGGTGAGGATTCTCCGGGGACCGAGCCGATCGGTCGGTTTGGCGAGCGTAAGGGCCCCCGCCATTGCCGAGAACTGTACCACGAGGAAAAGGATGATGGCTTCCGTCTGATTGAAGCCAAAGGTCTCGGTGGCGATGACGGCGGCCATGACGATGACGGTGTTTATGCCATCGATATAGAAGAAATACGAGGTGAGGAAGCGGCGGAGGTCGCGGAGCGCCCAGACCTCCCGCAGGGTCGCGAGAAAGCCTCGTGTGCCCAGCACCGCCGCTTCGCCCACGCTCACGTCGCTTCCCCGGTCGGGCGGCAGATGGCGGAACGCGGGGATGGAGAAGACCAGGAAGAAGCCCACCACCAGCAGCCAGACGGGTTCGATCTGGTCGACGAAGAGCGCTTGCAGGAATACCAGCGCCAGAATCAGCCCCAGAGCCGACCCCAGGTATCCCCAGCCGAAGCCGTAGCCCGATACCGCGCCTCGCTCCTCGGGCGGAGTGATGTCCGAAAGGTACGCGTTGTAGAAGACGAGCCCTCCTTCGAAGCCGATGTTGGCGACCACGAAGAAGGCGAAGCCGGCGAACACCATCCCCGGCCCGACCGTGGTGAGCAGCGACACTCCGACGAGACAGACCGCCACGTAGACGGCCAGGAAGCGTTTGCGCAGCCCGCACCGGTCCGCGATTCCACCGAGCAGGGGCGCGGAAAGCGCCACCATCAGCACCGAGAGCGAGACGGCCGAACCCCACCACAGCTCCCCCTCGCCCCCTTCGCCCCCCACCACCGTGGAGACGTAAAACACCGGGAAGACCGCCGTGGTCATCACCGCCGGATAGATGGAGTTGGCGAAATCGAACATCACCCACGAGCGGACCTGACGGCGGCGCGTGGTTTCCGCCTCGTCCCTTTCGGTGCGGCCCGCGGGCGGCGGGGATCCGGAGCCTGCCTCCTCGCTCACTGCCCGCCTCCCGGCCTCCGGTAGCGCACCGGCGGCGGGGGCTCGTCCTCGAAGGTGACCCTCTGCGTCTCGAGCAGGCGGAGGGCTTCATGCACGGCCGCTTCCAGCTGCGGGTCGCCGCCGGCGATCACGGGGGCGGGGTCGTTGCGCACCTCGATGTCGGGCGCGACCCCCTCGGCCTCCACGGCCCACTCCCCGTTGACGTCGAAGAAACCGCCCCGGGGGGCCACGAAGCCGCCCCCGTCGATGAGGGGAGGGGTGTCCCAGGTTCCCACAAGACCGCCCCACGTCTTGGTGCCCACCAGCGGGCCGACGCCCTTGAAACGGAACAGGTAGGGCAGCAGGTCGCCGCCCGACCCCGCGCGCTCGTTGATCACCATGACCTTGGGGCCGAACAGCCCGGCCATCGGCTGGGTCCACGGCTTGCGGTCGCCCGCGCGCGAGTTGAAGTAGCCGGTGAGTTCGCGGTCGAGCATGTCCACGATGTAGTCGGCCGCCGAGCCGCCGCCGTTGTTCCGCTCGTCGATGACCGCTCCCTCGCGATCCTGCTGGGCGTAGTACATGCGGTTGAAGTACTGGTATCCGCCCTGCCCCGTGTTGGGGAGCCACACGTATGCGAGCCGGCCGCCGCTCACCTCGTCCACGCGGGCCTGGTTTTCCGCCACCCACGCCCACCGGCGCAGAATGCCCTCGTTCGCGATGGGCTCCACGATGATCTCGCGGGTCTCATCCATGGAAGGCGAGGGTCCCACCGTCAGGGTGATGGTGCGTCCCACGGTGCCCTCCAGCAGCTCGTAGGGGTTGGTGGGCGCCAGCAGCTCGGCCCCGTCCACCGCCAGCAGGTAGTCGCCCTCGGACACGTCCATCCCGGGAATGGAGAGCGGACCGGCGGTCCCCGGCGTCCAGTCCCCACCGTCGTAGATGCGGGTGATGCGGTAATAGCCGCCGTCCTCCTCCAGGTCCGCGCCCAGCAGGCCGGTGCGAGGATTGTCGAGCTCGGGATAGTCGCCCCCGCGCACATACGAGTGCCCGACCGCGATCTCGCCCGAGAGCATGTCCAGGAGCTGGTTGAAGTCCGACCGGTGGCGCACGTCCGGGAGCCAGGCCGAGTACCAGTCCCAGACATCGTCCCACGGCGCCCCGTGCTGGTTGTCGACGTAGAGGAAGTCGCGCATGAAGCGCCAGCCGTCGCGCAGCATCTGCGCGTACTCGGCCGTCGGCTCGACGCGCACCCGCATCCCGTCGAGGTCGAGGCGGCCGTCGTTTCCGCCGGGCGCGCCCGCGGTGCCCACCACCCGCCAGTTGCCGCCGGTCCGGAAGAGCAGGTGCTCGCGGTCGTGGGACACGGTGACCGCGGTCGCCTGCTCGACGAAGTCCTCGGCCTCCCGGTCTTCGACGGAGTACTTGAGCAGCTCCCCGCCCCCGAAGCCCCCGCCTGCCATCACGAACACCGTCCCCTCGGGTCCGGGCGCGAGTCCCGCGTAGTCTTCCAGAGGAAGGCCGGGCGCGTCGATGATACGGCGGGCGATGCCATCGAAATCGATCGAGACGGCGGTGGGCGCGTCCTGGTCGGAACGGGACGCACCGCCCCCGGCACCACTTCCGTCCCCGCCCGAGCCCCGGCCGCCGGACGCGGCGCCACCCTCTTCGCCTTCTTCCTCATCCTCCCCCTCCTCGTCGCTCCGCGGCAGGAACGGCGAGGGCTCGTCCTCATCCAGCAGCGCCAGGTACAGGGCGCGCGTCACCGGCCGGTCGTAGGAGGTCATGTCGAGCCAGCCGGTGTTCAGGCCGTAGTCGGTGGAGGCGAGGAAGTAGAGGTACTTCCCGGATTCATCCCACACCGGGGTGATCGCGTCGGACATGCCGTCGGTGAGCTGGTGCGTCTCGCCCGAGTCCGTGTCGTGCACGAAGATGGCGCGCAACTGGTTGTCGAGCCGGCGCGCGTAGGCGAGCCAGCGCGAATCGGGCGACCACACGGGGTTCATGGTGCGCTGCGGATGGGCGAAGCGGTCGGTGTCCACGTGCTCCACCTCGCCCGACTCCACATCCAGCACCAGCACGCGGTAGTGCGTGTCGGTGAAGGCCAGCTTGCTGCCGTCCGGCGACCATTCGGGCCTGAAGTAGAACGACGGCTCCGTGATTTCGATGCGGCGCGGATTGGCCCCGTCCTGCTCGGCGATCACGAGCCCGTATTCGTCGGCCGCGTCGTTGAACCAGGCAATGCGCGACCCGTCGGGGGACCAGGCCGGGTGCCGGTCGGCCACCCCCGGCGTGCGGGTGAGGTTGCGCCACGAGCCCTCCTCCGCCGGCACGCTGAAGATCTCGCCGCGCCACTCGAAGAGCGCCCGCTTGCCGGTCGGGGAGAGCCGGGCGTCGCGCATCTGCTGGGGCGGCACCTGCTCCCAGCGCGCCCGCGACCAGTTCATGTCGCCGGTCACGTGGATCTCGAGCGCGCGCGTGCGCCCGGACGCCGGATCCAATTCATGCAGGTAGCCCGCCTGCTCGTAGACCACGACGCCGTCCCCGGCCCCGAGCGACTTCACGTCGAAGTCCGCGTGCCGCGTCAGCTGCCGCTCCGCCCCCGTGCGCGGATCGAACGACCACACGTTGCTGGCCCAGTCCCGTTCGGACATGTAGTAGACAATGCCGCCCATCCACACCGGGTCCATGTGTCGCTCGCCTTCCCAGGAGGGCGTGGTTCGCTCCCAGTCGGCGGTCGCCACGATGCCGATCGGCTGCGCCTGCCCGCCCCGGTAGTTGCGCCACTCCGGGTCCCAGTAGCCGATCTCCTGGTAGGCGATGTACGCCCCGTCCGCCGACATCCCGCCCAGGTACGCCTGCGGCAGCGCGAGCGGCTCCGGCAGCCCGCCCGCCGGCGGCACCGTGTAGAACTTCCACAGCCGGGTGGGCACCGCGTCCCGGCCCGACTGGAAGATGATCTCACCGGCAGGCGTCCACCCCTGCACCACGTCTGCCGCCGGATGCCAGGTGAGCCGCCGCGGCTGTCCGCCCGTGGCCGGCATCAGGTAGACGTCGGTGTTGCCCCCGTACTGTCCCGAAAACGCGATCCACTGCCCGTCCGCGCTGAAGGCCGGGTCGGTCTCCGCGCCCTCGGAGCTGGTGAGCCGCATGGCGTCGCCCCCGTCGCGGCCCGTGAGCCACAGGTCGTTGGCGTGCACGAAGACGATGTGCGTCGCGCTCACATCGGGCTGGTGCAGGAAGCGGGTGCCCTGGGCCTGGGCAGAGCCGGGGATGCCGGCGGCGGCGATGGTGGCCGACCCCACCAGCGCGAGGACGAGGACGAGACGGGACCGGGAATGCACAGGACGCGACATCGGCTTGGACTCCGTGGGCGGGGCACGTGAAGGCGATGATTGGGAAGCTGACGCTTGGGGGCGAAGGCGCAAGGAGGAGTGCGGCCGAGTGGCGGCAGGTTCGCGCTTGCTCGCACGGCATTTGCGCCATAGGCTGGCTACGAGGTTCTGTCGCTTCGCATCCACCTTCGAAGGAAACCCGAGATGGCATCGAACAGCCGCTCCCGCATCTCTCGCCGCACCTGGATCGCCGCTACTTCCGGGGCCGTGGCCGCGGGCCTGATCAAGACCCAGGCCGACGCCGTCAAGCTGGTGGCGCAGGAGGCCCCGACACCGCCCGACGACCCCACCAGGGTCCCGGGCCGCTTCACCTCCGAGGTGGGCGTGCGCGCGCCCGAGGAACGCCCGCGGCGGCTCACCCGCTCGCAGACGCTCTCCAGTTCCTCGCGCACCCCGCTGCAGGAGCTGCAGGGCACCATCACGCCCGCGGACCTGCACTTCGAGCGCCATCACGCCGGCATCCCCGACATCCGCGCGGGCCGCCACGAGCTGCTGGTGCACGGCATGGTCGAGCGCCCGATGGTCTTCTCAATGGCCGACCTGAAACGCTACCCGTCGGTGGCGCGCACCTACTTCCTCGAGTGCTCCGGAAACGGGGGCGGGGCCTACAATCGCGAGCGCATGCCGGTCGAGATCAGCCCCCAGGCCCTCGACGGGCTCCTCAGCACCAGCGAGTGGGTGGGCGTCCCGGTCAGGACCATCCTGAACGAGGTGGGCGCCGACCCGGCCGCGACCTGGATCCTGGCGGAAGGCGCCGATGCCGCGGTCATGTCGCGCAGCGTACCGATGGAAAAGATCATGGACGACGCGCTCCTCGCCTACGGGCAGAACGGCGAGGCCATCCGTCCCGAGCAGGGCTACCCGCTGCGCCTGCTCTTGCCCGGCTGGGAGGGCAACGCCAGCGTCAAGTGGCTGCGGCGCATCGAGGTAACCGACCGCCCGACGATGACCCGCGACGAGACCTCGCGCTACACCGATCCGCTCAAGGGCGGCCTGTCGCGCCAGTTCAGCTTCTTCATGGACGCCAAGTCCACCATCACCTTCCCCGCGTACCCGTATACGCTCCCGGAGCCGGGATGGTGGGAGGTCCAGGGGCTCGCGTGGACGGGACGCGGGCGTATTACACGCGTCGACATCAGCACCGATGGCGGCGAAAGCTGGACCGAAGCCGAGCTGCAGCAGCCCATCCTGCCCAAGTCGACGGTCCGCTTCCGGCATCTCTGGAACTGGGACGGCAGCGAAAGCCTGCTGATCAGCCGCGCGGTCGACGAGACGGGCTACGTGCAGCCGACGGTGCAGCAGCTCTGGGAGGCGCGCGGCGAGCGCACCGCGTACCACAACAACCAGCAGAGGGTGTGGAAGGTCGGGGCGAACGGCGCCGTCACCTTCGGCCTGGGAGACCTGGTATGAGGCGCACCGCGCTGGCCGTCATCGCGCTCGCGCTCGCTTGCTCGCCCTCGGGTTCCGATGGCGGAGGCGCGTCGGGCGCAAGCTCCGCGGACGGCGCCGAGCCCCCGGAGCGCTTCGGCTTCGGGAGTGCCGCGTCCGTCGAGCGCGTCGCCATGTGGGACATCGACGTGAAGCCCGACGGGGAGGGGCTGCCACCCGGCAGCGGCACCGTCGCCGAGGGCGAACAGGTCTATCTCATGCAATGCATCGCCTGCCACGGTCCCACCGGCACCGAGGGGCCCAACGATGTCCTGGTGACCCGCGAGCCCTGGGAGGAGTGGCCGGCCGGCCGCACCGTCGGCGGCTACTGGCCCTACGCCACGACGCTCTACGACTACATCGTGAAGGCGATGCCGCAGCTGACCCCGGGCACCATGACGGCCGACGAGACCTACGCCGTGATCGCGTACATCCTCTACCTGAACGACCTCGTGCCCGAGGACGCGGTGATGAACGCCGAGACCCTGCCGGGCATCGAGATGCCGTACCGGGACCGCTTCGTGCCCGATGACCGGACGGGGGGCAGCGTTATCAGGTAGCCGGAGCGCTCGCCGGGCAGCGGATCGCAGGAGGCGCCGTCACGCGCCCGCCGCCGGCACCAGCAGCTTGTCGCGCAACTGGCGGACGTCCTCGCGGATGTCCTGAATGTCGATCCTGAGTGCGTCGATGTCGTGGCGGACGTCCTCCCGCAGGACGTTCATCTCGCCGCGCATCTCTTCGCGCAAATCTTCGCGCAATTCGCTCATCTCGGTGCGCATGGTGACGAAGAGAGTGACCTGGAGGCCTGTCAGCGTTACGCCGACGGCAAGAATGGCGATCAGTTCCTGGCTCAGCTTCATGCGTTCTCCTCTTTCGAGTCACGGATGGAGTCACGCAGGTGCTCAAAACCTTGATCGCCGATCGGGAGAGCCAGCCCGATTCAATGCCTGGTGCGCGGCACCTCGTATTCAATACTAATCACGCGCCCGCCGCCGGGACCAGCAGTTTGTCGCGCAGCTGGCGGACGTCCTCCCGGATGTCCTGAATGTCGATCCGGAGCGCGTCGATGTCGTGGCGGATGTCCTCCCGCAGGACGTTCATCTCGCCACGCACCACGCCGATCTCGCCACGCAAGCGCGTTTCCATCCTCCCCATCTCGCTGCGCATGCTGACGAACAGAGTGACTTGGAGGCCCACCAGCGTTACGCCGACGGCAAGAATGGCGATCAATTCCTGGCTCAGCTTCATGCGTTCTCCTCTTTCGAGTCACGGATGGAGTCACGCAGGTGCTCAGAACCTTGATCGCCGATCGGGAGAGCCAGCCCGATTCAATGCCTTGTGCGCGGCACCTCGTATTCAATAATAATCACGCGCCCGCCGCCGGGACCAGCAGTTTGTCGCGCAGCTGGCGGACGTCCTCCCGGATGTCCTGAATGTCGATCCGGACCGCGTCGATGTCGTGGCGGACGTCTTCCCGCAGGACGTTCATCTCGCCGCGCATCTCTTCGCGCAATTCGCTCATCTCGGTGCGCATCTCGCTGCGCAGTTCACTCATCTCGCTGCGTAGTTCACTCATTTCGCCGCGCATGGTGACGAACAGGGTGACCTGGAGGCCTGTCAGCGTTACGCCGACGGCGAGAATGGCGATCAGTTCCTGGCTCAGCTTCATGCGTTCTCCTCTTTCGAGTCACGGATGGAGTCACGCAGGTGCTCAGAACCTTGATCGCCGATCGGGAGAGCCAGCCCGATTCAATGCCTTGTGCGCGGCACCTCGCTTTCAATAGTGGCACCGGGGCGCGGGCGGCGCCATGGGAGAATGGGATGATGGGGGCCGGCGCAGCACCTCGCTTCTGCCCAGGAAAAAGCAGCCCCTGGACTTGAGGTCGAGCGTCAGGCAGCGATCATAATCACGCGCCCGCCGCCGGGACCAGCAGTTTGTCGCGCAACTGGCGGACGTCCTCGCGGATGTCCTGAATGTCGATCCGGAGCGCGTCGATGTCGTGGCGGACGTCCTCCCGCAGGACGTTCATCTCGCCGCGCATCTCTTCGCGCAATTCGCTCATCTCGGTGCGCATCTCGCTGCGTAGTTCACTCATTTCGCCGCGCATGGTGACGAACAGGGTGACCTGGAGGCCTGTCAACGTTACGCCGACGGCGAGAATGGCGATCAGTTCCTGGCTCAGCTTCATGCGTTCTCCCCTTTCGAGTCACGGATGGAGTCACGCAGGTGCTCTAAAACCTTGATCGCCGATCGGGAGAGCCAGCCCGATTCAATGCCTTGTGCGCGGCACCTCGTATTCAATAGTGGCACCGGGGCGCGGGCGGCGCCATGGGAGAATGGGATGATGGGGGGCAGGGTGCTCAGGGCGAGATGAGGGCGGAATAGCCCGTCGGATCTTTGACGGCATAGTCGTCGCCCGATATCTGCAACAGTCGTACGCGGTATTGGGCGCGGAAGGAGCGGTGGGGCACCCAGAACTCGAGAACGGGACCCGCGGAGAGGAGCCCGGCGATGATGACCTGGGTGGGAGCGGTGGCGCGGGAGCGGTACAGTTCGTAATCCGCGGCGCGCAGCGAGTCGATGGTCGGGCCTTCGATTCCCGGGATGTCGATGGGCCCTTCGATGCTGAGATGGGCGCCGATGTCGCGGGCGCCGGGAGGCAGGGTCAGTGCGACTTTGAGATAGCCGGGGTCGAGTTCCACTGAGTAGTCCTGCGCGGCGACAAAGCCGCCGACGTCGACCTCGATGCGGACCTGTCCCGGCCCGGCGGTGCGCACCCATCCGTCGGGGTCGATGGTGGCGATGGCCGGGTCGCTGGTGGTCCAGGCGATGCGGGCCGGGGCGACGCGATGTCCGTTCGGGTCGTTGGCGACCGGGAGGGTCACCTGTACCGAGTCGCCGAAGAGGAGGCGGGGGCCGCCCCAGTCGACCTCGACCACCGCGCCGCGCTGCGCGACGACGACGGAGGCGGCCGCGGTGGCGTTCCCGCTCGTGGCGGCGACCTGGGCGCGGCCGTTGCCGACCGAGACGGCCGTGCCGGTCGGGTCCACCGTTACGACCGACGGGTCGCTGGTCGACCAGGTGACGGGCGCGGCCGGCATGACCTGTCCGTTCTGGTCGTGGATAGTCGCCTGGAAACCGACCCGTTCCCGCAGCGCGACCAGGTTCACGGCGGCGGGGACCACCACAGCGCTGGTCGCGACGGGCGGCTCCACCACGTCGTCCGCGCCACACCCCAGGGCGAGGGCGGCAGCGAGCAGGAGCGTAAGACGGTATTGGGTTCGATATTGCAAATATAAGCGTGCTGTCACGCGATATGGTTTTTGTAAGTGATTTGTCGATCGATACCCATTTCCTCTTGCGATTGGGGGAACGAACCCGCACGCGTCATACCGCCGCCGGTGCCGCGGGCGAGGGCGGCGTGCGCGGACGGTCGAGGGGAGTGCGGGAGCCGGGTGAGGGACGGCGTCGGGTGACGGAGCAGGAACGGCGGGTTCCGGGGCGGTTGGAAGGAAGATGGCGGCGTGCGGAATGGCCGGAGGCAAGGCGAGCTCATCGCCGGAGGCTGCCTTCGCGGCCGAGGCGCCAGCCGTACCTCCGGCCGGGGCGCTACCCCCCACCCCACACCGCCCCTCCCCGCGGCCGCAGCGGGCGACCCAGGAGAGCGCGTCGCCCAGGTCGTAGGTGCGGTCACGGTTTCCGAGGCGGTCGAGGGCCAGGGCCTGCACCGCGTCCAGTTCGTGTTCGCCGAACACGGCCGATATGGCCGCCTCGACCGGCAGGTCCTCCCCGACCAGCAGGCTGTCGACCACCACGACCGACCGGGGGGTCGCACCACCTTCCACCCGGATGTGAATCGTGTCCACGTAGGTGCCCGGGCCGAGGTCGCCGGGGGTGCGGCGCACCACCACCCCGCCCCCCGCCACCCCACGCGCCACGACCAGTTCGAGCCACGACGACCCTCCATGCGCGGCCGTCCAGGTGGCCGCGCGCGACCCGTACCCCCCCACCTCCACGACCAGAGTGTCCACCAGGGGCTGGGTCACCCCCGCCAGGGTGGCCGCCGCCCCGCCCCGCCCCGCGACCGTCACGGTGGTCGCGGCCGCCACCCGCAGGGAGTCCACCAGCGTGGCGGGAAGCACGTACGGCCCGTCTCCCGCGACCCGGATGGTGTCCAGGTACAGTCCGGCCGCGAGGCCGTCCACCCGCCGGGTCCACCGGACCTGGCCCGGGCCCGTTCCGGCCGAGTCGACGAGCTCCAGCCACGCGGAACCCCCGTGGGTCGCGCGCCACGCCACCTGCGCGGCCGCGGGCCCTGCGACCGCCACCTCGGCGGAGTCGGCCACCGCCCCGGTCGCGCCCACCGGCACCTCCGTATACCGGCCCGCCGCGGGGAACGCCAGCGTGTTCACCGCCCGCACCACCAGCCGAACCGGCAGCACCGCCCCGCCCGCGGCCGCGTCCGCCCCGGCAACCACCACCGTCACCGTGTCCACGTACTCCCCGGGCGCGAGGTCGCCGGGGTCGATCCGCCACGCGATCGAATCGAGGGCGCCGCCCTGCGCGCGCGTCAGCCCGAGCCATCCCGCCCGGGCGCCGGCCGCGGTCCACCGCGCCTCCGGCCACCCGGTGCCGTAGATGCGAACCGGCGCGCCGCCGTCCACCGGGTCGCCGCCCCGGGCGACCACCACGCGCCGCTCCCCCCGCGTCTCCGCCACCAGCGGCGCGGCCGCCGGCAGCGCGAACGCGCCCCGGCCGTGGGTCGCGGCCACCATGACGCCCGCGGCCGGCTCCACCGCCAGGTCGAACACCGCGACCATCGGCAACCCCTCGCCCACGCGGGCCCAGCTCCCGCCGGCCTGAGAAGAAAACACGCCCAGGTCCGTCCCGATGTAGATCCGGGACAGGTCGGACGGGTCGAGCAGCACCGTGTTGACCGGATGATCGGGCAGGTCGCCGGTGATGTCGCTCCAGGACGTCCCGTAATCGCGGGTCGCGAACACGTGGCCCGTGCCGAAACCCGAGAACACCGCGTACGCGGTCGCGGGATCGTGCGGATGCACCGCGATGTCGCTCACGTAGCGCATCGGCAGCGGCCCCGAGACCGTGCGCCACGACCCGCCGCCGTCCCGGGTCACCACGACATCCGACTCCGAGGTCCCGAAATAGACCACGCGCGCGTCCGAGCGGCTGGGCGCGATCGCCGAGATCCGCCCCTCGGGGGCCTCCGCGACGGGCTCCCAGCGCCCGCCGCCGTCGACCGTCCGGTACAGCCGCTCGGTGCCGAAGTAGAGCACGTCCGGGTCGAAGGGATCCATCACCAGCGGAGGAATGAAGAGCGCGTCGTCGCCGAGGTCGATGCCGTAGCCGCGGAACCGGAAGGACCCGCCGCCGTCGGAGCGCCTCGGCCCCCCGGTCCCGCCCCGCCACTGGGTCTCGGCCCACCTGCGGTCGAAGCGCGGGTCGAGCGCCGTGAACCCGCCGTCCCCGCCCATCACCTGCGGCCACGACAGATCGCCGTCCCCCTGGACGGTCCCGTTGTCCTGGGTGCCCGCCAGCACCGAGATCGCCTCCGCGCGCGGATGGATCGAGACCCCGGCGTAGAACTGGGTCAGGGAGAGGTTGGTGTTGAGGCTCTCCCAGGTGTCGCCCCGGTCCGGGCTCCGGTAGACGCCCCCGTCGTTGCCCGCGAGCAGCATGTCCGGCGCGCGCGCATCCACGGTCAGGACGTGCTGGTCGACGTGGATGTCCACGCGGCCGATGGTCGAGAAGGTCTCCCCGCCGTCCACGGAGCGATACAGCAGCACGGCCCCGAAGTACACCACGTCGGGGTCGGTGGGATGCACGGCCAGCGACTGGTTGTACCAGCACTGTCCGCAGCGGACGCCCCCTGCGGACGCCCGGGTCCAGGAATCGCCTCCGTCGGAGCTCCGCGCCATCACCACGCCCCCGGACTCCCCGGCCGAGAGATAGAGGATGTCCGGACTGGAGCGCGACTGCGCCAACTGCGCGCGCCAGGGCAGGACCCCGAGCCCCACATCCACCTCCCGCCAGGTCAGCCCGCCGTCGCCGGACCGGTGCAGGGTGGCGTGGCCCGTCTTCTCCTCCCCTTCGGCGAGCGCCGCGAACAGCACCTCGCGGTCGCCGGCGCGCACGAGCACATCCGTGACCACGCCGTCGAGCACCTTCGTCCAGCCGCCCCCCGAATCGGTCGAGATGAAGAGCCCGCCCTCGGTCGCAGCGTAAACCGTGGTCGCGTCCAGCGTGCCGGCGGTCGCCGAGTCGACCACGATGCGCGAGATGGTTGTCCCGCCCATCGGCCCGGTGAAGACGCCCTCGCCCAGCCGGGTCCAGCTTTCGCCCCCGTCGGAGGAGCGCAGGACGCCGCAGCCGTAGTAGCTGTCGGCCGAAAAGTGCTGCTCCCCGGTGCCCGCGTAGACGATGTCCGGGTCGACCGGGTCGAGCGCCAGCGCGCCCATCGCGAGCGAGCACTGCTGGTCGGTGAGCGGCCGCCAGGAGGCTCCGGCGTCCTCCGTGCGCCACACCCCGCCCTGGGCCCCGCCCGCGAAGATCACGTCCATGTTCGCGGGATGGAGGACTACCGCCGATACCCGCCCCGTGGAGGTGGTGTAGGACTCGATGATCTCGGGTCCGAGCGGCTTCCAGGCACCCGGGGTCCCCGCGCGCGCGGCGGCGGCGCCGGGCGGAAGGCGAAGAACCGCGCGCCGGAGGACGCTTTCACGGGCGACCTGGAGCCGCGCGCCCCATCCGGGCACGCCGGGGGAGCGGCGCTGCTCGAGGAAGAACTCCCAGCGTCCGCCGGGATCGTCCTGCTGCGCCGAGGCCGCCGACGCCCAGGCAAGGAGCGCGACGGCGGCCAGGATCCTCGACAAGAGGGCCTCAGGGTGACGAGCACGTCAACCGCTCCGGCGGGCGTGCCCGGCATCGCTCGGCGATGATCATGCCCATGGCGTTGCCCCCGCAGACGCTCTCCTGGGCGGCCGAGGCCGCGGCTTCGCGGGTGGGGCCGGCGCCCATGCGGCACACCTCCTCCCCGTCGAAGACCAGGCAGACCTCGCAGCTGACGGTCGCCGGGGCCACCGACGAGTACATCACGTAGCCGAGGAAGATGAGGACCCCCGCCCCGATGCCCAACGGTACCAGACGCTTCATCAAGCCAACTCCTTCGCTTTACGGGACCGGCGTCGCCCGCCAGAAGTCGATCCCGCCGGGCTGGTAGCGCAGTTCGGCGCTCGCCACCCGCTCGAGCGCCACAAGATCGAAGACGTCGAGCGTGCCCGGCGTCGCGCCGACGGCCTCGTTGGAGACGAAGGCGTAGCGTCCGTCCGGGCTGGTGACCACTCCGTGGGTGATCGGCCGGGTGGTCGGAAGCCGGGCCAGCTCCTCGCCCGATTCCAGCGAGATCACCGAGACGGCCTGCTCGCCCTTCAGGGTCGCCACCAGCAGCGAGCCGTCCGCGGTGACGTCAAGGTTGTAGGGCGCGGTTCCCGTCGGGAAGCGCCGGCGCACCGTCCAGTCCCCGGCATCGATCTCGAGGATCTCGTCGTTGCGGTTGCAGGCCACGTAGACCACCCGGTCGGCGAGCGCGCCCGCGCCCGGCTCGGCCCAGGTCGGCGAACACACGGCGTCCGACCCGCCCGCCATGCCCGCCATGCGCCCCATGCTGGTGTCGTCGCGCATGGAGGGCGCCCCGGTGCCCGCCGCGCCCGCGCCGGCACCCGCTCCCGCAGCACCCGCGGCCCCTGCCGCACCCGCCTGGCCGCCGGCCTCCGCCTCCGCGCCGCTCATGACCATCACATGCCCGCCCATCCCCTGGTCGCGCGCATCGAGCGGACCCTCGCGGCCGGGCGCCAGCGAGAAGCGCCGGCTCACCTCCAGGGTGGTCAGGTCGAACTCGACCAGCTGGTCGGAGTGCATGCACGCCGAGTACTGGCGCCCGCCGGAGGCGCTCACCCGGCTGCCGTGGGGCATGAGGCAGGTGGTGACGCGCGACAGCTGGGTCATGGTGGGGGTGTAGACCACCGACAGGTCCGAGGGGACCATGTCGCCGTGCAGGTTGAAGTTGGCCACCACCAGGAACTGGCCGTTGGGGGTGATCCCCATGGTGGCCGGGAAGAGCCCCAGCTCCGCCCGCGCGACGAGGGTGTCGACCCCCGTCGCGAACTTCCACACGTACCCGTACGGCGTGCCGTGGGCGATGGTGAGGTACCAGAACGCCCCGTCCGGCGAGACCGTGAGCCCATGCGCCCCGTCGTTGTCGGCGGGCATGATCCCGACCGGGATCTCCTTCTCCACCTCCGCGCCGGCGCCGGGCCTGAACACCACCCGGCTCACGATGTCGGACGACTCGTTGGCCACGTAAAGCCGGTACTCGACGCCCTCCGGGGCGGCCTCCTGCGCGGCGGCCCGCGCGCCGGCATGCACGAAGACCGCGGCCAGCGCCGCACACGCGAACACCGCCCGGCCGCCGCCGAAGCCACGCCCGGCCGACCGCCACCCATGCCGCAGTGAGCGGCCGAGAATGTCCATAAGCCTAACCTGGCTCGTCACCGAGACGACCGCGCATGTAGCCCTCCAGGTGAGCGATGTCCTCGCGAACGCGGGAGATCGCCTCAGCGTTGTGGAAGATCGCCTCAGCGTTGCGGGAGATCGCTTCAGCGTTGCGGGCGATCGCGTCAGCGTTGCGGCCGATCAGTTCAGCGTTGCGGTCGATCCGGTCTCCCAAACGAGTCTCCATCGCACTCATTTCGGATCGGATGAACCCGTAGAAGCCTCCAAGCGCCGCCAGCAGCATGATGAACTGTCCCCACTCCTTCATCCATCCCATCGGACCTGACGGCTGCCCCGCGGTATCGGGATCGATCATGTGCAATGCCTCCGGTGCGTTCCCCCAAAAATCTGGCGCGCAACGCCCGAAACCGCCACCGTGGTTTTCCTTGACGGACGGGGGGACGACCCGCTCCGGCGGGCAACCTGCATACGAAGGCGAAAAGAGCGAGGTAGACGATGAAGGACAGTTTCGCGATACAGGAACTTGGTGTCGCGCTGGCCAAGCTTGAGGGTCGTGTTCTCACCGGGTTCGATCAACTGAACGGACGGATCTCCGCGTTGGAATCGAAGCTGGCCACGCGGATCGAAGACGTGGAGGCACACGCGGACAAACGGAGCGTAGGGTTCGAGACCAGGGTCGACATGGTGTCGGCCAGGTTCAAGCAGGTTCGATACTCGCTCGACGGGCTGGAGGAGCGCCTCGGCCAGAAGGTCGAGGGATTGGACACCGAAGTCCGGAAACAGCTCGGCGTTCTGCAAGCCGCGATCGACGCGATCGGCGCGCACTTCGCCAGTTCGACGTAGCCGGGGCTTCCTCCGGTCGAGAGGAAGCTGGCGGCGTGTCCGTCCCCGAATGGTGCAAATCCCAAGACGTGATAACGGACAGGATACCAGGATGGAGCGACCGAGGAAGCTCAGCGCGAGTTTCGTCAAGACGATCCGGCGGCCCGGCCGATACGGAGACGGACGGGGAGGCTACGGGCTGTCGCTGCTGGTCAAGCCCACATCGACCGGACGGATCAGCAGGACGTGGGCGCAGCGCCTCTACATCAACGGCAAGGCCGTGAACCTGGGTCTGGGCGCGTATCCGGTGGTGACGTTGAAGGAGGCGAGGGCCAAGGCGCTTGAGAATCGGCGAATGCTGGCGCGGGGGATGGACCCCAGGAGCGGCGGCATGCCCACCTTCGCGCGAGCGGCCGAGAAGGTGATTGCGATCCACAGGGCGAACTGGAAACCGGGTGGTGACACCGAGCAGCAGTGGAGGGCCAGCCTGCGCGATTATGTCCACCCGAAGATCGGGCACAAGACGGTGAACAAGATCACGACGACGGACGTGATGGCCGTCCTGCTGCCGATCTGGAACGAGAAGCGGGTGACGGCGACGCGCGTGCGCAACAGGATTTCGGCGGTGATGAGGTGGGCCGTCGCGAAGGAGTACCGGGAGGGGAATCCGGCGGGCGACACCATCGCGGCCGCACTTCCCAAGAACGGGGTCCCCAAGGTCCACCATCGCGCGCTGCCTCACGCCCAGGTCGCGCAGGCGCTGGCCAGCGTGCGTGCGAGCACGTCACAACCCGCGACGAAACTGGCATTCGAGTTTCTCGTGCTCACCGCGTCCAGATCGGGCGAGTCCCGGAGTGCGAAATGGACCGACATCGACTTCAGGGCCGCCACATGGACCGTGCCGGGCATACGCATGAAGATGGGACGCGAGCATCGGGTGCCGCTGTCTTCACGTGCTCTCGAGGTGCTCGCCCAGGCGCGCCGGCGATGCAACGGATCCGACCTGGTATTCCCCTCTCCGGCAGGCCGCAAGCTGACCGGCAACACACTCTCTCAGCTCTGCCAACGGCTCGAGATCGCAGCGGTTCCGCACGGCTTCCGCTCCTCGTTCCGCGACTGGTGCGCCGAGCGCGGCGTACCCCGCGAGGTCGCCGAGTCCGCGCTCGCGCATGCGGTCAAGGGCGTCGAGGGAGCATACCTGCGAACCGACCTCTTCGAGCGTCGGCGAGAGGTCATGGAAGCATGGGGTGACTACGTGCGGTGACCGTGAGTCATATCCCGTGCGCATAATCATAGTGATAACGAAACCGGCCATGCACTCATAACATATTGTTATATTGTGACTTATAAGTAGTTTGTGCCGGGGAGTATATCCGCTCCTCGGCGGTGGTGGGCAACGTGGTTGCGGCCGACGCGATGATGAGCGGCGGCGACGGCCAGCCCGAGACGCTGGCGGGCGTGACGATCACGCTCGGCGGCGATCACGCCATGGGCGAGACCATGGAGACCGGCATGGACGGCGGCTTCGCCTTCACCGGGCTCCGGGCCGGGAGCTACACGGTCACGATCTCGGACTTCCCCGAGGACGTCTCCTTCGAGACGGTGATGGTCGAGGTCGCGGTCGAAGTGGGCGAGGTCGGCAACGCCGACTTCACAGGCCACTTCATCCGCACCTCCGCCATCGAGGGCCAGGTGATCATCGATGACGAGGGACTCTCGGACGTAACGGTCAACCTGGCCGGCGGTCCCGCCGACGAGGGCTACACCACGATGACCAACGCCGACGGCATGTACTCCTTCGAGGATCTGCGCCCCGGCGACTACACGGTCTCGATTGCGGGCTTCGACCCGAGGGACTACGAGTTCGCGTCCGCGTCCCAGGACGTGAGCGTGGATCTGGATGAGACCGCAACGGTTTCGTTCACGGGTGAACTGCTGCGTACTTCGGGCATCAGCGGCCGGGTGAGCGTCGAAGGCGAGGGCCTCGGCGACGTGACGGTCACACTGGCGGGTGCCTCGGAAGCCACGACGGCAACCGACGCGAGCGGCCAGTATGCGTTTGCGGGCCTTGCGGCGGGCACGTACGTGGTGAGCATCGCCAACCCCGACGACGTCGCGTACGTGTTCGAGGACACGGAGGCGACGGTGGCGCTGGAGGACGATCAGTCCGCGATCCAGAACTTCGAGGGCGAGCACACGCGGACGTCGAGCATCTCCGGGATGCTGTTCCTGGACTCGAACCCGAGCAACGGCAGCTACGACATGGGCTCCGAGGATCCGCTGCCGCACGCGGGGTTCCCCGTGGCGCTGCAGGGCCCGGGCGTGGGCGAGGTGCGGACGGCCGTGACGGACTCGACCGGCGCGTTCGCGTTCACCGGATTGCGGGCCGGCACCTACCGCGTGGCGGCGTTGATCACCGACGAGGTCACTGCGATGCTCACGATGGCCGGGTTGGCCTTTGGCGGCGATCCCACGGGCATCGTCTCGACCGTCGCGGCCAACGGAACCGGCACGGTCAACCTTCCGATCAACATCGTGCGCCAGACGGTCGCGTTCGCGGCCATGATGGGCAACGGCAAGTCGGGTGAGGCCGCGATGGTGGGCGGCCCGGTCGCGGGCGTGAAAGTCAACGTCTATGCGAACCTGAACGACGCGGACGCCATCGGTTCGGGTGAGACGGGCCCCACGGGCGTGGCGGCCGTGAGCTTCAAGCGCGCCGACGATGGCGACAACGTGGTCTTCGCAAGGGTCGACGCCGAGTCGCTGCCGACCGAGAACTTCGCGCTCACGGGCGACGAGACGATCACGGTCACCTATGGATCCCGAAGCCCGAGCGCACAGGCCGGCACTTCGTTCACGATGGTCAATCGCGAAGCTTCCATCCAGTTCTGGGTGAAGCGTGTCGAGACCGGGCGCGGCGGCGGCGAGTTCCTGAACGACTGGGAGGCCGAGTACGTGATGGGTGACGATACGACGACCATGGGAATCGGCGCGTCCGGATCTGACGAGGACGGAGCTGAGACCGAGGACGGCTTGGTCGGCCCATTCATGGTCACGCCCGACGCGGACGACCTGCCGGTCACCTACACGGTCATGCTCGCGGACGACCAGGATGAGGCCGAGGGGCAGAAGTATGGCGCCATGCCCGTGGTCCCCGAGGGCCACGTGGGGATGGTCGATGAGGATGGCAAGTATCTGACCTACACCCACACGGGGCTCGATCAGTCCGGCGACGCTGCCGACCTCGGTGCGTACGAGGTGAAGTTCACGACCCAGAATCTGATCGTTGGCGTGCACTGGGAGCGGGACCACGAGGAAGGCTTCACGGGTGACGCGCTGGATGAGGACAAGCGGCCAACTGGATCGCGTGGCGACCTCGAGATCTCGCTCGTCCACCGCAACGCCTTCGGTCGTTACCGGATGGTCGAAGCCGAAGACCTCGGGCTCGACTGCGACGACGAGGATGACGCCGAGCACGACTTCTGCGAGAACGGCAACCCCAGAGGTACCTCGGGGAACTCCGCTGGCACCTCCGCCTCTCAGGGCCTCGTCACCTTCATGAACCTGCCGGCGGACATGGACTTCGCGGTGCAGTTCGATGCGGGTTCGGGCCGCAAGGTCGCCGGCGAAGACGAGTACGACACCTTCCGGGACTGGAGCGAGCACGACGTGGGCGCCTTCGGCGAGCACGGCGGGACGCATCCCGAAGTCAAGATCTGCCCGTTGGCGTCGGACGACGGCGACTGCTCCACGTTCGCCTACGTTTGGGCGGAGAACACCGTGCAGGGCTTCGTGGGGTCGGATGACTACCTCGACGGTGATGTTGGAGATGACGACGCGGAAGACGAAAGTGAGGGCACGAACTACGCGTACGAAACTCAAGCCGACGCGACCGACGACACCGAGGCCGCGGCTGCTGACGATCCCAGACAGGCGGACAGCGACGGCAGCGGTCTGCCGGACATGTACGCCAACGGCCTCAGGGTCACGCTGCAGTCCACGAGCGACCTGATCAGCTACCGGAAGACGGTTACGGTTGGGATGCCGAACAGTAGCGGCGTCACCCAGGTGCCCGGCCAGTTCTGGTTCGAGAACGTGCCGGAAGGGCCGTACACCCTGAATGTCGAAGGGAACGACGATTGGGCCGGCTTCTCTCGTGCCTCCCGTATTGGAACGTTGACCCAAGACACCGATGCAGCCGACGACGCTGTAGTGTACATGGACAACGACGTCACGGTCGGGTACCGGAACACCTCGATCTCCGGGACCGTGGCGAACGACTTCGATGACGGCGCCACCAACACGGTACAATCGAACGAAACCACGTCCGGCATTACCGTGGAGTTGTACACGAGGTATACCTCTGGGAGTTCGGCGGGCCGGCCGCGCGCGCTCGTTGCCACCGAGACCACGAACTCGCGCGGGCAGTACACCTTCGAGAAGGTGACGGAGGGCAGGTACGTAGTGGTCGCGAAGAGCGCCGACCATGTCCTGGCCGCGAACAACGGGATGGTTGGGAACCGGCGCAACGGGCCGGAGATTTCAGCCACGGTTCGCACGATCGCGCTTGACGCAGGCACGATAACCGGTCTCAGCAACGCGTACGAAAGCGGGGCTCTCCCCCGCTGGAACTACACCACGTCGAAAGTCGTGAACGACGCCGGCACGGCACTCGGGAATGCTGATGCGGCGGACGCAGGTGGAGACGGCGACAGCAACTTCGTGGTGCTGTTCAAGGACGGGGTGGCCGAGGGGTCTATCACCCGCAACGACGATGGTGATGTTAGTGATGGCGGCCGGGATGATGACGACAACCGCGACCCGGTTGTCGGCGTCACGGTCCGGTTCGACCGCTGCGAGACGACCACCGGCACCACGCCGGACGGCACCACCAATGGTGCTGGCCTAAGTACCGAAACCTGTACCGCAACGGATGACCGTGCGACCGCAACGACCGACAGCAACGGCGACTATGAGATCACGGGGCTGAGGGAAGGATTCTGGGTGGTATCGGTCGACCGGCCGGCCGGCCTGAACTACGCCGATCCCCCCGGCGATCAAACTGCGGGCGATGCCGTATACCGGCTCCAAGGCAAGGGCGCCGGGATCACCGTCGACTTCTGGCTGAACGGTCCGACGAACTAGGCCAACACCTCAACCCCCCATTGCGCAACCGATCGTTTTCGGTGGCTGCGATGGGAACCACTGCCCCCGCCCGGTCCGCCGGGCGGGGGCAGATTGCCCTGCGGCCGAAGGGCAAGTCGCTCGACGCCAAGTCGGGGCGACCGACCTGGGAGGGCGAGGTCGGTGAAACCAACCAGAGGGAGGACAGATGATTCCGAGCCAATCCAAGTCGTTCCGGTCAGTACTGGTTGCCGCGGGGATCTTCGGGAGCGTCGTCTACGCTGCGAGCGCCGGAGCGCAGCAGAACCCGTTCGACGGTGAGAGCGGCGCATGGGCACCACGCTCAGCGCCCACCACCTCGCGCGCCATCGCGGCCGCGCCTGTGGTTACGCGTTGGGAGCTGCTCCAGACGTCCCAGACCGACCGGCCGTGGGAGACGTTCGATGTCCGCATCACATGGTCGGAGATCGTGGAAGATTTCGATGTAGCCGACATCCGTGTTGACGAGGGAAACGCCACACGCCTTACCGGCAGCGGAGACAGCTACAGACTCACCGTCGAGCCGGATGAGGTGGAAGGGTACGTGACCGTCACGATCCGTTCGGGACGGGTCCGCAACGTGGATAATGAACGGAACGCGGAAGAGGAGGAGCGCTTCCTGATCGACAACCGGTCGCCGCGATTCGAAGATGCGGTTGTCGATGGTGACGAGTTGATCATCACCTACCACGAGGATTTGGAGGAGGCAACCGCATCCGTCCCTCACCCACGGGACTTTACCGTGGAGGCTGATGGCAGTGATGTGGAGGTGGAGGATGTCGATGTGGACCGCGACGAGGTAACCCTGACACTGGAGTCGTCCGTCCACCCCGACGACGAAGTGCGTGTGACCTACGAGCATGGGACTCGGCCACTTCAGGACGAAGCCGGCAACCTGGCCGAGGAGCTGGGCCGCGAGCAGGTGGACAACGACACCGAACAGGGTGCCGGCGCGCCGGGTCCGCCGCGGACGCTGACGGCGGACGCCGACGGCACGTCGGTGATCGAGCTCGACTGGCGGGTGCCGAGCGATGAAGGCGACGCCGACATCACGGGCTACCGGATCGAGTATTCGAGGGACGCGGACGACGATTGGGACATCCTCGAGAGGGACACCGAGGACACGAGAACCAGCTACCGGCATACCCGCCTCTCGGCGGGCACGACGCGGCGCTACCGGGTCGCGGCGATCAACTCCTACGGCCGGGGCGAGTGGTCGAGGGTCGCCAGCGCCACCACGGCGACGCTGGTCCCCGGCGCGCCGACGAGCCTGAGGGCTCGGCCCGGAGGCGCGACGAGCATCGAGTTGGACTGGACCGCGCCCGCATCCGGGGAGGGAGGCTCGATCAACGGATACCGGATCGAGTGGTCGCGCACCGGCAACAGCCCCTGGTCGGTGGTCGAGGTCGACACGAACTCCAGGAGGACGGAGTACACGGACACGGGCCTGACGCCCGGCAGCAGACGTTTCTACCGGGTCAGGGCGATCAACGACGAGGGATTCGGCGACTGGTCGAACGTGGCGAGCGCGACGACGGTTGCGGACGCGCCGGACGCGCCTACGGGATTGAGCGCGACGCCACCTGGCGGTCCTGGGGGCCGGACGCAGCTGGTTCTGAGGTGGACCCGTCCGACCTCGGACGGCGGGAGTCCGATCACGGGCTACCGGATCCGGGTGTCGGAGACGGGCGTGACGTGGCGTGTACTCGTGGCCAGCACGGAGACCGCGGGCACGACCTATACGCACATCGGCCTCACGCCGGGCGCGACCTGGTACTACCGGGTCGCTGCGATCAACGTGCAGGGCGCGGGCGCGTGGTCGAACATCGCCACAGGGACCACGAACGCGTCGGTGCCGGGGGCGCCGCGCAGCCTTCGCGCGCTCGCATCCGGAGCGAGCAGCATCACGCTTTCGTGGGAAGCTCCGGCCGACGACGGCGGCGCCGCCGTGACGGGCTACCGGATCGAGGGCCACCGCGTCGGCCAGACCAGCTGGACGACGCTGAGCGCCAACACGGGCACGACGGCGAGGACCTACCGGCACACGGGCCTCGAGCCCGCGACGGCGTGGCGCTACCGGGTCATGGCGATCAACCGCATCGGCGTCGGCGCGCGGTCGGGGGAGGCGGGCGCGACCACGCGTCCTGACATCCCCGGGGTGCCCACGGGCTTGACGGCGCGGGCGCTGGGCACGTCGCGGATCGACCTGTCGTGGAGCGCGCCGCGGGCGACGGGCGGCGCCCGGATCCTGGGCTACCTGGTCGAGGTATCGAGCGACGGGGGCGGCAGCTGGCGGCAGCTGGAGGGGAACACGGGGACGACGGCCACGACCTTCTCGCACACCAACCTCGGGCCCGCCACGACGCGGCACTACCGGGTCGCCGCGATCAACACGGCGGGGACCGGTCCGTTCTCGAACGTCGCGCGGGCGACCACCGAGGCGATCACGCCCGGCGTGCCCCGCGACCTCAGCGCGGAGGCGGAGGGCACGTCGCGGATCGATCTTTCCTGGCGGGCGCCCGCGAACGACGGCGGCGCTGCCGTCACCGGCTACCGGATCGAAGTCTCGGACGATGTGGGCGCGAGCTGGCGCGACCTGGTGGCCAACACGCGCGCGACGCGCACCACCTACTCACACACCGGGCTCGAGCCGGCGACGACGCGTCACTACCGCGTCTCGGCGATCAACCGGGTCGGCGTGGGCCGGACGTCGCGGGTCGCGGGCGCGACCACCGACGCGACCGTGCCCGACGCGCCCACCGGACTGGTCGCCACGGCGACCTCGCCCACCCGGATCGACCTCGTGTGGGTCGCGCCCGCCTACGACGGCGGCGCGCCCGTCACCGGCTACCGCATCGAGGCCTCCGAGACCGGCGACGCCTGGGTGGACCTGGTGCCGAACACGGGATCCCCGGCCACCGCGTTCTCGCACACAGGCCTGCTGCCGGGGAGCACGCGCCACTACCGGGTCTCGGCGATCAACCGGGCGGGCACCGGCGCGGCGTCCGGGGTGGCCTCGGCCGCGACCGACGATCCCGTCGAGCGCGCGGGCCGACTGAACACCCGCGTCCTGCCGCATGTGGCGGCCGCGATGACCTCGAGCACGGTCTCGGCGATCGCCGGCCGCGTGAACGCGGTGGCCAACGGGATGGGCATGGAGCGGAGCGTGGAGACGAACGGGCTCTCCTCGATGGCCGCGAGCCTGTCCGCGCCGGGTCCGGGCGGCCTCAGGCTCGCCCAGGGTGACCAGGCCGGACTGGCCGCCCTCTTCGGCGGCACCTCGTTCCAGATGCCGTTCGGGGCCTCCGACGCGCCGCAACAGTCCGCCACCGGCATGCGGCTGGCGAGCTGGGGCGCGGGCGAGTACCACTACCTCGGCGAACCCGGCGCGAGCACCCTCGACTGGAAGGGCAACATGGTGAGCGCCCACGTCGGCGTGGACGCGCGCGTGGGGCCGGACATCCTGGCAGGTGTCGCGGGCTCGTACTCCTCCGGCACCTTCGACTTCACCGACAAGACCGGCGCCAGCCCGGTGGCCGGCACCTACGGCGCCACCATGACCGGCGTGCATCCGTACCTGGCCTGGTTCTCCGGCGCTCGCGGCACCTCGGTGTGGGGCTCGGCCGGGCTCGGCCGGGGCGACATCGAAGTCGACGACGAGCGCGAGGGGCTCCGCACCAGCCCCGCCAGCACGTTGACGGGCGTTGCGGGCGCCAGCTACCAACTGTTCACGAGCGGCATCGGCGGCGTGAACCTCAAGGCCGAGGGCTGGGGTGGTCAGGTCAAGGTCGAAGGCGCCGAGCAGATCGAGGCGGTCACGCTCCGGATGCAGCGCGCCAGGCTCGCCCTCGAGTTGACGCAGGGCTTCCGCACCGAGACGGGACACGAGATGGCGTTCGTGCTCGAGGGCGGGATGCGCTACGACAACGGGGACGGCATCAACGGCACCAGCGCGGAGGTCGGCGGCGGCCTCCGCTACACCAACTCCCGCGTGGGCGTGACCGCGGAGGGCCGCGGCCGTTTCGTGATCTCGGCGCGCGACGGCTACGAGGAATGGGGCCTCGGCGGCACGCTCATGTTCGACCCTGCGGCCAGGGGCCAGGGGCTGCAGGTCCGGGTGGCACCGTCGTACGGCGACCACAGGAGCGGGGTCAACCAGTTGTGGGAGCGCGGGGTCTCGGATGCGGTGGGCAGCCACCATCCGGGCATGGGCGCCAACGTGGACGGCGAGGTGGCGTACGGCATCGCCGGCTTCCAGGGAACGCCCTACAGCGGCTTCTACCTCGGCGACAGCGGGACGCGGGCCTTCTCGAGCGGCGTACGCTACGATCTCGGCGCAGGCGTCGGGCTGCGCCTGGAAGGCACGCGGCGCGAAAGCGCGCTCGGTGCCGCACAACACACCGTCGGCATCCGGGGGAGGTTGCGCGTCCGGTAGCGAGTGGGAACGACGGCGAGACGCCGGCGGAGGTCCCAGCGGGCCGCCAGGGGCGCTCAGGCTGGTCCTGGGCGCCCCGCCGTCCCTGCCTGCGCGTCCACGCTGAGTCGGACATCCGGTTTCCGGTGGTTTCGTCCGGGCACCCCTACTTCCGCGCGTCCACCCTGTTAAGGCGGCCCTTCCATGACAGAATGCGACTATCGGCCGTGACCAGGGTGTGTCCGCCGAGCGCCGTGGCGACGATGAGGCGGCCGGCGGGATCCGCGTGAAAATCCGACAACTGATTGGCCCGGATGGCAATGTCGCCGTCAACGGGAATCTCGATGAGACCTTCCCTCAGCAGCCGCGTTCGCCAGGCCCGCACGTCCTGGCCCAGGTCCACTCGCCCCGTTTCATGCAGCATGGCAACCTCCCAGAACGACATTGCCGACGCCGCCAGCGTGGCCTCGCGAAGTCCCTGTTCGATGAGCTGCCCGCACCTGGGTCCGATTCGGCGGTCGCCGACTCGGGACCACAGCACGACGTGAGTGTCCAACAGGATCAAGGATTCAGGACCCCGTCAGGGTCGACTTCCGCTTCCCATTCCACGTCCATCGGCGAAATGATGTCGCCGAGAATCTCAATGTTCCCGCGATCCGCGCCGAACCAGTCCCGGAACCGCTTGCGGCAAGGGACGAGCCGCGCCGTGGGATGCCCGTTCTTTGTGATGACGATTTCGACGCCGCTCTCCGCTACCTCATCCATCAGCCGGAGACAAGTCGCCTTGAATTTGGACGCCTTGATCGTGCGGGATCCACCTCCGGTATTATCGACCGCCATCGTGTCACCTCCTTCCCTGCCTGGGGCATTAACAATGTCCATGGTCATGACCATGGACAACTCTAACCTCTCGCCGCCCGGTTGTGCCACGGTCCGCAACCCGTGCGGACCAACCAACGTCCCGCGACCACGCGGCACCACCGGGCTCGCGTCGTTGCGCGGACCTTCGCCCAAACGGCGCGTCCGGGGCTCAGGGCACCGTAACCACCCTCCAGAGTGCCTCCCGCCGCGCCCGGAATCCACTGGACACCCAGTTTCCAGCTCAAGCGATTCGGCCGTCGCGTTCCGACGCTCATCCGCCAGATCGGCCGCTCAGTCGTCCATCTAGCTCTAGCGGCACAGGCGCCCTCCGATTCGTTTTAGGAGTCCGGTAGTCATGGCGACTATCCTGTAGCTATAGCTAGTTCTCGTCCACAATCTCATAAGTAGTTGTCATCAATGACGTAATGGAACTACGAGAAGGCTAGTTATGCTGCAAATCGGGGGTCAAGGGGTTATTTTGGGGTGAAAATGCTGTTCCAGAA
>MPMR01000058.1 GCA_002238605.1 BD2-11 clade cluster bacterium bin43
TTCTCGAAGCGAGCCAGCGCGCCGAGCGCGCGCTCGATGGCAACCAGGCGGGCGAGGACCTCGACGGCCTCGGCCGCCCCCTTGTGGGTGTTCGCCCACCGGGCGATCTGGTTGAGGTTGTTCCCGATCCGCGACACCTGCCGGGTGCGCTCGCGCTCGACCTCGGCCGCGCGGGCCGTCCAGGTCCGTGTACGGGCCATGGCTCGCCGGATGAGCGCGGACAGCGGCACCCCGGCGGCCTTCGCCTTGGCCCGCCAGTCGGCGGACTCGGCCGCCGACACGCGGGCGGTGACGACGGCGGTGCGGCGCTCAGGCATCACGCCGCACGGACACGGGGGAAAGGGGGCGGCGCCCCCATCCGCGACCTCCTCGGGAGCGCGAACAGCGGGGGGTTCGAAGGGGGGGCGGGAGCCAGCCCCTCGCCAGCCCCATTGTATGACAATGGGTAGGCGGACCGCCTGAGGTCAGAATCCCGGCAGGAAGTCACGTAAGTCAAATCAGGACTGCACGATCTGCGTTTTCTGCCGTTGGACTGGACCTAGCTGGACCGTGCCGCGAAAGCGGGAAAATCGTACCTGAATGGCGGGACTCCCGCGCCCGCCCCACCTCTTCGCCGAACGTTCCGGAAACCACTCGCCTTCGCCCGTCCGCTAGCGGCGGGCGCTCAGCAGTCCGGGCCTTTCCCGTGACCCGGTCATGCAAATCACGCGGGAATCTGCATGATTGGTAGAGACAAGCCAGCACACGCCGAATATTCGCCGAGGATGCCGGGGGCCGACCTCCTTCACGTCTCGAAAAGCTTGGTCGTTCGGGCGGATCAACGGGCCGAGGTGGAGGAGTCCGGCCCGAGACACCGCCGGGATCATCGCTGAAATCTCGCCGTATCGGGTCATTCTCTCGTTCATAAAGCGGATTGGGACCCCCATACAGCGTGGCCGGTGTTGGCTTCATCGGGGATGGCCGGCTATTTTGCCCGGCTCCGAATACCGACCCGACCATTCGACGCGCCGATCCCGGATCACACGAAGGGAGTTGACACGATGAAGATTCTCGATTTGGCGCGATCGTCAAACGAGCCGAGCGGCATCGGTATGATGCGCGCCCGCCCCTCCCATCTTTCCGGCCTCGCCCTCCGGCTCGGGGCAATGCTTGCAGTCACGTTCTTCGCGGCCTGCGGAGACGGCACTACTGCGCCTCCTCGCCAATCCCCCCGGGCGACGACCATCACGGTGAGCCCGGCCACGACCGAGTTGGCCGTGGCGGGCGCTACGGTGCGCCTGACTGTGCAGGTGCCCGGCGAGAACGGTCAACCGATGACCGGGGTCGAGATCGTGTGGGCGGTGGATGACACGGCGGTTGCCGTGGTGGACGCGTCCGGGTTGGTGACCGGGATCGCCGACGGAACGGTGACGGTCACGGCGAAAGTGGGTGGGATGACGGGTGCCGCGACCGTCAGGGTGGCCATGGGCAGCGCGGCAACCGACCGGGCGGCGCTGGTCGCGCTTTACGAGGCGACGGACGGGCCGAACTGGGTCAACAACGAGAACTGGTTGACCGACGCACCGTTGGGCGAGTGGTTCGGCGTGACGACGAATCACGAGGGACGCGTTGTCGCACTGGAGATGGCGTATTACGATTGGGATGCCGACCAGTGGATCAGCAACAGCGTATCGGGGCCGATCCCGCCGGAGCTCGGCAGCCTGACGCGTTTGGAGCTCTTGCAGTTCTTCGACAACAAGCTGACGGGAGCAATCCCGCCCGCACTCGGCAACCTCGCCAACCTTACGACGCTAGACTTCGCCTCGAACGATGTGTCGGGGTCAATCCCACCCGAAATCGCCAGCTTGGCCAAGCTGACTTCGCTCAATCTCGGCGGCAACAGCCTTTCGGGCGAGATCCCGCCCGAACTCGGCGGCCTCGTCAACCTGACGTTGCTCTGGCTCTTGAGCAACAACCTGACGGGGCCGATCCCGGCCGAACTGGGCGGCCTCGTCAACCTGACCGACCTGAATCTCAGCGGCAACGTCCTTACCGGCCCGGTCCCGGTCGAGCTGGGCGGCCTCGCCAATTTGGAGTCGCTGAATCTCAGCCGCAACGCGCTGACGGGCCCGATTCCGCAGGAACTCGCCCGCCTCGCAAGCTTGGAAACCCTTCGGCTCAATCGTAACCATTTGACGGGCGAGATCCCGCCGCAATTCGGTAACCTCGCGAGCCTGAGGTACCTTTCGCTCGGCGGCAACGAATTGAAAGGCCGCATCCCGCCGGAACTCGGTCGCCTTACAAACTTGGAGCGGCTATTCCTCTTTTCCAACGATTTGACCGGCGAGATCCCGCCGCAACTCGGTAACCTCGCGAGCCTGAGTTACCTTTCGCTCAGTCGTAACCAATTGCAGGGCCGGATCCCGCCGCAACTCAGCCGCCTCACAAGCTTGGAGCGGCTATTCCTCTATTCCAACGAGTTGACCGGCGAGATCCCGCAGAGCTTCCTGGGATTCGGGCAGCTAGTGGTGTTTCGCGTGGAGCGGAACCCGGGACTGTGCGTCCCCGGGAGTTCGGCTTTCGCAACTTGGCTGGAGAGCGTCACTTCTCACCGCGTCGGTCGTGCGGATTTCTGCAACGCGACCGACATTTCGGCTCTGACATCCTTTTACGGGGCCACAGGAGGACGGGCGGGGCTCTGGACGGATTCCGAAGGGTGGGCAGGTGACCTGCCCGTGGAGGAATGGTACGGCGTAACGGCCGATTCGCTCGGACGGGTGACCGAACTCGACCTTCGAGGCAACGCGCTCTTCGGGCACCTGTCTGCGAGACTGAGCGAGTTGACGCGAATGACGGCGCTCAGGATCGGCGACAACTCCGACCTCTCCGGCCGTCTCCCGGCTTCCTTGACCCGGCTCGACCTGCTTCAGGCACTCGAGTATGCGGGCACGGGATTGTGCGTGCCTGCGGAAGTGTCCTTCCAGGGCTGGCTGGCCGGCATCTCGTCGCACGAGGGCACCGGCACGGAGTGCGGCTCCCTTTCCGATCGTGACATCCTCGTAGTGCTGTACGACGCGATGGACGGGCCGAACTGGGCCTACAGCGAGAACTGGCTGACCGATGCGCCGCTGGGAGAGTGGCACGGGGTCGATGTTGATGCAGAGGGTGCGGTTGTCGGGCTCATACTAACAGAGAACGGCTTGACTGGGACAATCCCGCCCGAAATCGGCAGGCTTTCCAACCTCGAACACCTGGAGATGTGGACCAACAACCTGTCGGGCCCGATTCCACCGGAACTCGGCATCCTCTCCAGCCTGAGGGTATTGGTACTCGACTTCAACGAACTCACATCGATCCCGCCCGAGCTGGGCAACCTGACCCACCTGGAGCACCTGAATCTCCAGGCCAACAACCTGACGGGCTCCATCCCGCCGGAACTCGGTAACCTCTCCAATCTGACAAGTCTATCGCTTGCGTCCAACGACCTGACGGGCTCCATCCCGCCAGAACTGGGTAACCTCTCCAATCTGACAAGTCTGTCACTCGAGGCCAACGATCTGACCGGGTCCATCCCACCATGGCTCGCAGATCTCCCCTACCTGGTTTGGTTGTGGCTTTCAAGCAACGGCCTGACGGGTCCCATCCCGCCGGAGTTGGGCAACCTCTCGCAACTGGGATTCCTACGGCTCGATGACAATCAACTGACGGGCTCCATCCCGCCGGAGTTGGGCAAGCTGGCCAGCCTGACGGAACTGGGGCTCGGCGACAACGTCCTCACTGGCGCCATCCCACCGGAGCTGGGCGGCCTCGCCGACCTGACGGGACTGTACCTCTACGACAACGAGGGTCTGGCCGGCACTCTCCCGTCGCACCTGACCGAACTGCGGTCTCTGGAGAATCTCCACGCGGGCGGGACCGACCTTTGCGCTCCGTCCGATCCGGTGTTCCTCGCCTGGCTGGAGGGCGTCTCATCCCGGGTTCGGCGCTGCGACCCGGTCGCGGCCCACGTGACCCAGGCGGTTCAGTCCCTGGATCATCCGGTTCCCCTGGTCGCGGGTGAGGAGGGGTTGCTGCGGGTCTTCGTGACAGCCGCCAACCCGGGAGGGGCCACGCTGCCGCCGGTTGTTGCGCGGTTCTACCTGAACGGCGTGGAGGCTTACGTCGTAGAGATGGCGCCGACGTCCGTGCCGATCCCGGCCGAGATCACCGAGGGGAGCCTCGCGGCGACGGCCAACGCGCCGGTACCCGGAGAGGTGGTGCAACCAGGCCTTGAAATGGTGATCGAGGTCGATCCGGAAGGGGCGCTGGACCCGGCGCTCGGCGTGGAAAAGCGGCTGCCCGCCGAGGGAAGGCTGAAGGTTGACGTTCGGACCATGCCCCTCTTCGACCTGACGGTAGTCCCATTCTTGTGGAGCGAGGACCCGGATTCCACGCTTATCGAGCAGGTTGCGGGCATGGCCGCCGAGGAGGGAGACCACGAGTTGCTCCGGCAGACGGCCGACCTGATGCCCGTCGCCGAAATGCGGGTAAGCGCCCACGCGCCGGTCGTGACCTCCTCGAACAGCGGGTATCACGTTCTTCACGAAACAGAAGTCATCCGCGCCATGGAAGGCGGCACCGGGCACTACATGGGAATGCTGCCCCGGTTTTCCGATGTCGGGGGCGTGGCCTACCTTGGCCACCGGTCCTCTGCTTCGAGTACGTGGTCCCCCACCATCGTCCACGAACTCGGCCACAACTTCAGCCTTCGGCACGCGCCCTGCGGACGGCCCGCCCAGCTGGATCCGAGATTCTCCGATCCCAACGGACGGATCGGCACCTGGGGCTACGCGGTCCGCGATCTGCTGGTTGAGTCGGGCTTCCCCAAGGGAGAGCTGGTGTCTCCCCGCGTACCCGATTTGATGTCCTATTGCGGCGATCCCGAGTGGATCAGCGACTACCACTTCACCAAGGCGCTGGATTTCCGCCTGAGCGATGAGGGGAGCGCACATGCCGCCATGGTTGCCGCTCCGGCCAAGTCGCTCCTCCTATGGGGCGGCGTCAATGCAGACGGCGAATTGTTCCTCGAACCGGCCTTTGTTGTCGATGCCCCTGCGGCGCTTCCCGATGCCGCCGGCGAGTATGAGGTTGCCGGGCGAACGGCAGACGGCCGGGAGTTGTTTTCCCTGCCGTTCGGGATGATGCCAATGGCCGATGGTGAAGGCAGGGCGTCCTTCGTGTTCCTGCTCCCCGTCCGCCCCGGATGGGTCGGCAACCTGGCGGAGATCACCCTTTCCGACCCCGACGGATTCGTCGCGCTGAACGGTGGCACGGACCGTCCCACATTGATCCTGCGGGATGGGCGAAGCGGGACGATCCGGGGCATCCTACGCGACCAGGCATCGACTGCGGCGGCGGCTGACGCCGGTCTCGGCTCCCTCGGTCCCGGCGCCGGTCTTCGAGTACTATTGAGCCGGGGTGTCCCCGATTCGGCGGCATGGAGGTAGCCCAGATCCACAGGGGTCCACAGAACCTCTATTACGGTCCCGGGCTCGCAGTACACGTCGCTGGCCTTCGGGAGGCAGTGCTCGGCTTACGGGGCGTCCGCCATGGCTGCGCGGGGGGTTGAGCGACTGGTCGCCGCTCGCTGGCCGCACTTTGCGGGTTTCCGTAGAGCGAGATGTGTGATGGAGTGGACCCCCCCCGGCGGCATCACAATGTGCGCCCCCCCAAGATGGTACTTCGTACTTACCGACCATCTGACGGAGGAGGCATCCACTCCATCGCCTCAGATCGACGATCGCCGGTCTCCCAGGGAAAGGCGGTAGAGTGAAATGCGGCCACCCGGACAGGCAGCGCCGGGGTCGCCCTCGCCGTCCGTCGAGTCGGCGAGCAGCAGGCCGGGGAGATTGTCGTCGCCGCGGCCTGGGCACTCGATCCCAGCCACCGGATCGCGAGTCGTCGAGGCCGGATCCGTTGGACCGGGCCAACGCTGACAGCCCCGCCGCATGTTCGCCGAAGGTCCCGGAGGCCGACCACCCTCACATCCCAAGAGCTTGGTCGGGGGTGCGTATCAACGGGCCGACCTGACGGAGCGCCGCGCCGAGGTGGAGGAGTCCGGCCCGAGGCACCGCCGAGATTATCGCCGACATCTCGCCGTATCGGGTCAGTCTCTCGCTCATGAATCGGATTGGGACCCCCATACAGCGTGGCGGGTGTTGGCTTCATCGGGGATGGCCGGCTATTTTGCCCGGCTCCGAGTACTGACCCGACCATTCGACGCGCCGATCTCGGATCGTCACGAAGAGGAGTTGACACGATGAAGATCCTCGACTTGGCCCGATCGTCAAACGAGCCGAGCGGCATCGGTATGATGCATGCCCGCCCCTCCCGTCCTTCAGGCCTCGCCGTCGTGCTCGGGGCTATGCTCGCAGTCACGTTCTTCGCCGCCTGCGGAGATGGTACCACGGAGCCGCCTCCCGATCCCCCCCGGGCGATGACGATCACGGTGAACCCGGCCACTGCCAACCTGGCCGCCCTGGGTGCGACGGTACAGCTCTCTGCGGAGGTTCGGGACCAGAACGGTCAGGTAATGGCGGGGGCAGCAGTGACCTGGGCGAGCAGCACGGCCCCCGTGGCGAGCGTAAGCGCGTCCGGGCTGGTGACGGCGGTGGCCAACGGGAGCGCCACGATCACGGCGACCTCGGGATCGGCGTCTGGAAGCGCAGCGGTGACCGTGGCCCAGGAGGTCAGCGCCATCGCGGTGACGCCGGATACGGCCACGGTCGTGGTGGGCGATACGTTGAGGGTGGCGGGAACCGCCACCGACGAGAACGGTCACGTGGTGGAGGGCGCCGCGTTCACATGGTCGTCGAGCAACGTCGCAGTGGCGACGGTGGACCCCTCGGGGCTGGTGCGAGGCACCACGGAAGGCACGGCGACGATCACGGCCACCGCGGGAGACGCTTCGGGGACATCCGAGATCGCGGTGGTCAATCCCGATCGTGCAACCCTGATTGCGCTTTACGAGGCGACGGACGGGCCGAATTGGCGTGACAACACCAACTGGCTGACGGACAAGCCCCTTGGCGAGTGGTACGGGGTGGACACCGATGCGGACGATCGGGTCGTCGGGCTGTTTCTCGCTGGCACGTGGGATAACGGTGAGGTGACAACACATGGACTTAAGGGCACCATCCCATCGGCGCTGGGCGACCTGTCGAATCTCGGATCCCTGTCGCTCGGCGGCAATTCGCTGACCGGCGCGATTCCGCCCGAGCTGGGCGACCTGTCGAATCTCAGAGAACTGTCGCTCGACGGCAATTCGCTGACCGGCGCGATTCCGCCCGAGCTGGGCGACCTGTCGAATCTCGGATTCCTGTCGCTCGGCGGCAATTCGCTGACCGGCGCGATTCCGCCCGAACTAGATACCTGTTGTCCCGTGTAGTCCATTAGGGTATGCCAGTGCGGTTGTAACACAATACTGGACAACCATTTCCAAGGGTATCTCCGACTCGTATCGTCCCTTGCAGTCCA
>MPMR01000021.1 GCA_002238605.1 BD2-11 clade cluster bacterium bin43
GTCGGACATAGTGCGCCCGGTGTTCGAGGTGCGCTCCCCGCTTGCTGGACGGAACAAGCCGCTCGACCAAAGCACCCGTCAGCGCTTCGCGGCTCCACCCGAACATCCGCACCGCCTGCTCATTGGCGTCGAGGATGAGACCCTCGGAATCCACAATCAGCGTGGCGTCCGGAGAAGCCTCGAACACCGCCCGGTAGTGTTCGTCGTGGGAAAGCAGGCTGCACCTCTAGCAGTCCAGGCGGCACACGGCACGAAATCACGCGAGCGTCAGAATAACAGGCGGCTCGGCCGTGCGCACGTTGGGCGTTGGCCGATCCGTCGGTCACCTGCAAACCTGGAACCTGAGCGCCAGGCGGTGCAGGGCTCGCGGGTCGGGTTGCGGGGATTTTCCCGTCATGGCTTTGAGGGTGATTCCCGTCACGGATTACGGGGTTTTCCCTCTATGAAGGGCCGACCTGCGTTGCCGATATTGGAGTATGGTTCTGACGGCGCCGGATGCGGCCGATGGACCCCCGGGTCTCGCACGACCAAAGAAGCGCTTGAGAGAGGACACGGTAGAGGAGGGTAGTACCATGCTGGGGAACGGACCTGTGCAGAGCGACGCGCAGACCAACACCAGGCGTCAGGCATCAGACATGTGGGTAGGGACGCGCACGATGTGCGGCGAGACCTGCATGGTGGTTGGAATCACCGTTGGCGAAAGGACCTCTGTTTTTCTTGCGGCACCGGCGGTGGTCGAGAGGTTGGCCGATCAGATCGCGACGATGCTTGAGATGCCCGTCGCGGCCGGCCCCTACGAACCGCCGCCGCGTCGGTTCTCGGAGAACGGAACGGCTAGGAGAAGGGTGGCAGGAGCTAGGTTGTGAGCCGGCGCGCTTGCGCTGCCGTTGACATTGGCTTCACGGCGCTCTGGCGAGGGGTGGCTCCTGCCCCCCCTCGAACCCCCCATGAGAACTGTTTCCGCCGGTTTCGCGGACACGGGCTCCTCCCGCTTCCCAGTGGCGGTGTGAGGACTGCTTGCCGCCACGGTCACACCCGACCCCCGAGCGTTGGCGAAGTCCGACCTTGCGACGGAACGCCGTGCAGGCCGACTTTGGTATCCCGACCACCCCCCAACGAGCGCGGCACGAAATGCTCATCCCCCCGCATCCACGTCCCGTCGACCCCCGCCAAGGTCGCGCTCCTCGTCGCGGCGGCATTGGCAGCCGCCTGTGACCAGCGGAACTCTACCTCTGCCCCCGGCGACCTCTCCACCACGTTCGATACCGTTGGTGGCATCGTCTACGTCACCAACATCGGCACACCGACCGGATGGCAACTTACCCCAGTCGTCTCGATTGGACCCAAATCGCTGACCGAACGGGAGACTCCCGACGAGTTCGGCCAGGTCAGCGCCGTCGCCCTCGGGCCCGATGAGACCGTCTTCGTGGCGGACGCCATAAACCACGAGGTCCGCGTCTTCGGTCTCGATGGGAAGCATGTGCGCACCTTCGCCCGGGAAGGCGCGGGACCGGGCGAGTTCAGAAGCCTCTATTCTCTGGCTTGGGTCGGGGACCGGCTCCTTACCTACGACCCGCGCCTGGGTCGCATCGGCGAGTTCTCCGCTGAAGGCGAATGGCTGGGTCAGCGCCAGACGGCAGGAGGCTTGAGCAGCTCGCCCGCCCTGCTTCGCTTCTATCCGGTGGGGCCGGACGAGGTTTTCCGACTCGCGCTGAGTCGCGATCTCGGGAGCGTCTGGGTTGCGCACTACAGCGCCGGCGACACCGGCGATACCGTGTCCTTCGTGAGCGCTGGAGTGGATCTACCCGGGAGAGTCGAGCCGATGTTCTGCCAAGGCGATGGAGCCAACGGCTATTTCGGGACACCCTTTGCGTCAGGATTCCACCAGCACCCGGCGTCGGGCGGTGCGATGTACTCCGCGTGGGGATACCTCTACCGGATCGTTGCCAGCGGACCCGTCGGCGACACCTTGCGGGTGATCGAGCGGTCGGGGCTCGCTGCCGAACCCATCACCGACGAGGAATGGGCGGCGCGCAGCGCGGAATACGACGAATTCCGGCAGCGTTTCCCGGGAGCCACGTGCAATCCGCGTTCCTTCTCGCGTCCCGACCGCAAACCCTACATCGAAGCAATCTTTGTGGCCCCGGACGGCAGGCTGTGGGTCGAGGTGGTCCGCACCGCCGGCAACCGCTGGGAGTTCTTCGATCCGGAGGGGAGGGCTGCTCGGCAGCGTACCCGCCGTTCCCTTCAAGGAGCGCACCGTCCCCGTCTTCCGAGGCGATCATCTCGCGACAATCCGTCAGGACGACCTCGACTTGGACCACGTGGACGTGTGGCGGCTGGAACGGCGGCCAGCGCGAAGATAGAGCCGCCCGAAACTCTGTCGCGTGCGAGCGGAGGCGACTTGTGGAGGGTGCAGGTCGTCCGGCGGGATTCCGGGCGGCGTCTCCCCCGCGCCAACTGCTCCGCAGCGGCGCGGAATGCCGGGGGGTTCGAGGGGGACTAAGCGTCCCCCTGGCCCGCCCGCAGTGTTCAACACTGCGTCGGCTGGCTCCTGACCGATAACGGGTCACGAGCCAGCTCCCGGCAAGGGGACCGACCGTGGCTTCCGAGCTCATTCCCCCGTGGTCTTGGCGATGGCGGCTCCATCCGGGCTTGGTCGCCCGGTGACGTGCTCCGAGGTCTCGATCGTCATCGGTCCCATGGTCGCGCGGATGGCCTCGCGGATGACGTGCTCGCGAACGAAAACGAGCTCATGTCCCGGGTCCATGATCTCCGCCGGTTGTTCCGGCCTGACCGACTCGTGCTCCGGGGCCGGGCTCTCGATGCCTTCCCGCACCGCGTCCCCGAAGCCCATGAGGCCAAAGGCCGCCGACAGGATTCTTGTCAGCCTGCTCATTGCGCTGGACATCATGTACCTCCCTGTGGTTGGTTTGCGAAAGCGTCTCATGGTTGCCGGCACGCCTCCCCGTTCACACGCAGGTAATCATCAATGAAGCCGTCCATCATCTCGGAGACGCTCCCCAGCACGAATGAGGGGTCTCGGCCGTGGATCCCTGTCGTCGTGCTGGACCAAGTAACGGCGAGGCCATCGAGGTCGGCATTGGCGTTGTAGACAATCTGACCCATCTGGATCCTGAGGTTGAAGGCTCGCTCGACAACATGCACAACCACTGAAAGGAAGGGGGCTTGAAGCAGGCGTCGACGTGCTGCAACCGCGCCGAAGGGGTCGTCCCCCATCATCGCTGATACTTCTGCGGCCGTTGGCCCGGAGTAGTAAATTCGGGCACCCCGCAAGCGGCTGCGCACAGCCCGCTCAACACGTTGTTCCGACAGCCCCAGGTCGTCGGTGTCGTCCTGTACACCGACGAGGCCGAGGCGTACGGGGCTACAGTTGGCGAACAGCCTGAACCGATCGCTTGCGTCCTGTGGTGGTAATGCAGGCGTCAACGTTAGGACGAGAAAGGCGACAACGAAACGCACGGCACTGCCTCCTGTGGATCAGTCGCGAAAATGCCGATCATCGCAACCAAGGTCATCGATGCCGAGATCCGGCGGCGGCTCGAAGAGGAGAAAGCCTTGGAGCGCCGGGCCGAGATCCTGACCTCCATCCCAGGCATCTCGGACGTCACTGGGGAGGAGGGCTAAAGCGGTTCATCTCCGCTTCTTGGTCAACAGCCCAATCAGCCATCCCACGAGGACCACCGCTGCGGCGAGCGCGAGGAACACCCTCCACGACCAGCCGGTGAGTTCCGCGATGGCGATCCCGATGAGGATGGTGAGCACCGTCGGCATCCAAGATGAGGCCCACAAGCGGCTCGGCAGCAGCATCTATCCTCCTCTTCTTCTAGGATCCGCTCGTTGTCCCGCCTCTAATGCTTCCTGCAAATCCGGCACTGGATCCGGCCACCGCAGACGCCTGGGCGCAGTTGTTCGGCCTAGGAGCCTTTCTCAGTGTCGGCTTCTGCACCGAGTACCGCGACGCTTGAACTCGTCAGCGCTCAGAATCCTTGTTCTCTTGCCCGTTGCAGCGATGGCGGGCCTGCGGAAACGCGCGTCGAAACAGCCAGAGGGGGAGGACAATCCAGAAAAGGGCAAGCCCAGCGACGAAACCCACGGCACCGTACAGATTCGACCCGCCCCTCCACACCAACGCCACGCCTCCCAGCGCCACCATGACGGCGGCAGCTCCCCACACGGCTTCCTTAGCACCACCATCGCGCATCCGGTCTCGAACTATTGCGAGGGGCCACCCTCCCCCCAACACCACCGCGATGGCGAGTGTTTCCCAAGGGTTCATGGCTTGCTCATCCGATTCCCCCGGCACGGGTCAAACGGCGATGTTCCTTCATGTAAGGCTATGAAGCCAACGGAAACGTGCGCAAGGTGTAAGCTGCGGGAATCGGACCCTCGTTCGGATGGCGGGTCTCCCGGCGTCCGAACGAGGGTGGGCAAGCGACGCGCGGCAGCGCGCCGGCTGGCTGGCACGGCCGCGCGGTCGGCGCAGCTCGCTTCCGTCGCCCGGCCGATGGTTCCCGCGGCAGCGACCACCGGGTCCGGCGCATCATGTTCGGCAGGAACCGCGCGCCCAGCGCTCATTGATGGTTCGAACTCCTCCGCAAACCTCTCCTGCGGTCTCATGGATGCCGTCGAAGAAGGGGGATACCCATGGGGATGGCACGTTCCGGTGATACGGCATATACTGTTGTCGCCATGTCACTTACAAGGGACCACTGCCCGGACGATCCCGACGATTTGCCCGTTTGGGATGATCATTGAGCCGAATTGCCCCCAATGTTGGTTGACTGGGCTCTGAAGACCTGGGCGATTCGCAACGAGGATGAACTCCCGGCTGCGGGATGGGCACATGAACCGGTACCGGATCATCGACTCTGCGGCGGCGCGGCTTCACGATGCCGAGGTCGAGCTATCCGCAGGCGTCGAATGCTAGGTCTTCCCCGGAAATGGATCCAGATGCGACCGGGATTCCCGCCTTTCGAGGCTGCATTCCGGCAGTTTCAACACGCTGGAATCAGATCTCACTCCAGCGGCAAGGGTGGCAGATCGTGCAGTCCCTATTGAACTTAGGTGTCCTCTTGCCTTGATTGACGTTACCGGGATCCTGCCATTTTGGCAGAGTCCTGGCCACGCGACGCGCACCGGGCGCGATGGCTGCTACCCCGCCAGCACCGCTCCGCCGTTCACGTTGAGGATCTCACCCGTGACGTGCCGGCCCAGCTCGGAGCAGAGGAAGACCACGGGGCCCGCCACGTCCTCGGCGGTGGCGATGCGCCCGATCGGAATGGAGGCGGCGATGCGCTCCCGGCCGCCGTTGCGGAAGGCGGTAGCCGACATCTCGGTGTCCACCCAACCCGGCGCGACGCAGTTGACCGTGATGCCCCGGGGCGCGAGCTCGATGCAGAAGCTCTTTACGAACGAGCCCATCGCACCCTTGGCCGCCGCGTAGTCGGCGTGGAACGCCTCCCCTCGCTGTCCGGCCGTGCTGCCGATGAGTACGAGCCTGCCGTCCGCGCGCAGAACGCGAGCGGCGCTCCGGCAGGTGTAGAAGACCGAGTGAAGGTCGGCCGCCATGGTCTCGTGCCAGCGCTCGTCGCTGATGTCGGACACGGGCGTGTCGGCGGTGGGCCAGATCCCGTGGTTGCCGACAAAGATGTCGAGACCGTCGAACTCCCGCGACGCGCGCGCGAATAGGCCGTCGACGGCTTCCGGCCGGGACAGATCGCCGCCCGCAGCCCAGGCGCCCACGCCGTGGCGGCGCGCCTCGTCCGCCACGGCCTCCGCTTCGTCGCGGCGGCTCCGGTAAGCGATGCCCACGGATGCCCCGGCCCGCGCCAACTGCAGCGCGACCGCCCTTCCGACGCCGCGGGAGGCCCCCGTGACCAGGGCGTTCCGGCCACGCAGATCGATCAGATCGTTCATCCGACTCCATCCTTTCGTCCGGGTCTCCGAATCCCGCGGGGGGCTCCACCCGGGCACGCGCGTATATTGCTCGGTTTGCTGCTGAGTGGCCGGACCCGGATGCCAGGCCGGACCCGGCGGACAAAGCGGACGAATTATCGTGATATGGCTCCGTCTTCGGTAGTCTCGCGCCGAGTGATGTCGCGTCGGCCGCTACTCCCACCGATACCCGAATCGCAGGTAGTAGAACCCGCCGTTCGACCCGAACGGAGAATTGGGACCGTATCGATTGCCCGAAAAGACCGCGTTGGGGTTCTCCTGCGGATAGTTGTTGAGGGCGTTCTGTCCGCCGATCGTCACGGTCGCCGCCTCGCTCAGCGAATACGCGGCCTCCAGGTCGACCAGATGGTTGCCGGCGTAGGAGGTATCGTCCCGGGAATCGAACCAGCCGTCGTAGTAGCTCAGTCGCGCCAGCAGGCGCACGCCGCCGAGGGCATGCTTGCCGGTTATCAGCCAGCGGTACCTCGGGAGCCCTTCCTGCAGCTGCCGGATGCGGGTGTCGTTCACCACATCGGGATCGTATCGGGTGACGCGCGTATCGGTGTGATTGAAGGCCAGGCTGAGCTCCGTATCGCTGGAGGAGGCCGGGGTCCAGGTGGCGACGATGTCGATGCCCTGCGTGCGCGTCCGGAAGTCGTTGGTGAAGAAACGGAAGTTCTGCAGGTTCGTCGCGCTGGATATGCCTTCCGCGACCAGCTGGGCCTTCTGCGCCTCGGTAAGCTCGAAGCTCTGGGTGAGTGCCAGGCGGTCGGAAACGCGGACGTGGAAATAGTCCGCGGTGAGCTGGAAAGGGCCCGCCCCAATGACGGCCCCCAGCGCCAGGTTGCGCGACTTCTCCGCGTCCAGGGGCTCGCCGCCGGCCAGCTGGGCGACCCTCGAAGTCGAGGGGATGGTGCCATTGTTGACCAGGTCGCGCAGCTCGCGGTTGAACTGGGTCGACACGTTGAAGGCGTTCTGCTGGCCAGGGGTGGGCGCGCGGAAGCCGGTGCTCAGGCTGCCGCGTAGCGCGAGTCCCTCCACGAACGCGTAACGGGCGGCGAGCTTGCCGTTCAGGGTGGCCCCGAAGTCCTCGAAGTTCTCGAAGCGAAGCGCTCCTCCCAGGTTCCAGCGGCCCGCCCCCGGGTCCATCACCTCCGCGTCGCCGTAGAACGCGTAGTTGGCGCGCTGCCAGGCACCGGCCGCGATCGGGCTGAAGCCGGGGAAGCCGTTGGAACCCGCGCTGAACCCCTGGGCCGCATACGGCCCGATGACCCACGACTCCTCCTGCCCGAGGCCGATTGTGAAGCGCTCGTCGCGCCACTCGGCGCCGCCGGCGAGGTTGACCATGTCGCTTGCGGCGTATCCCAGATCGACGTTGACGTTGATTTCCTCCTGCCGGTAGAGGCCGGGGTCGAACTCGTCCGGCGTCTCGGGGCCCAGCGAGGCATTGACGGTGTTGAAGATGAAGAAATCGACCTCGTTGGCGCCGTAGCCGGCGCTGGCGTCCCAGAGCAGTCCGCCCGCGGTCTGGCCCTTCACCCCGGCGACCACGGAGGCATCGGACACGTCGGCGCCGAACTGGGGCGTGAACCCGCCGGGAAACATCTTCTGGAAGGTGAAGCAGTTCGGGTCGGCCATGACCTGGGCGAGCGCGGCCTGGTCGGGCAACCCGTCGTTCACGCGGACGATGGGACATCCCGCCGATCCGTCGAGCACTTCGTCCTGCGCGTCGAGCGCATCGCCGATGAGAAGCGTTTCGCCCCCGTCGATGCTGAAAACGGCCGCGCGCGTGTTCGGGTTGCGGAAGAAGAAGCCGCCCGTGACCCGTTCGCGGGCGTAGTTGGCGTGGGTGTAGAGCTGGGTGCCGCCGTGCAGCAGATGGCCGAAGTTGCCCCACAGCTTGAGGTCGTCCTCGATCTTCGGGGAACCCCAGATCTGGGCGGGATCGCGCACGTGCCTGTTCCCCACCGACGTCAGCAGGGCGGCGTCGGAGCGCTGCACGCTGCGGCTGGTCGCGTCCGAGTTCCCGTACTCCGCGCTCAGGTTCGCGAAACCGAACGCGCCCAGCGGCAGGCCGACATTGCCGGACACCGTGTACGACTCGCCTCCTCCGTCCGCGAATCCGCCGCCGCGCACCTCGAGAGCGCCACCGGAACGATCGTTCCTGAGCTGAAAGTTCATGACCCCGGCGATGGCGTCCGAGCCGTACTGGGCCGAGGCGCCATCGCGCAGCACCTCCGCCTGGCGCAGGGCGATGGCAGGGATACTCGAGAGATCCGGCCCCTGGGCGCCATCGGAGACCCCGTTGCCGATCCAGAGGATGGCCGCCGCGCGGTGGCGTCGCTTCCCGTTCACCAGCACGAGCGTGTGGTCGGGGGCCAGCCCGCGCAGGTTGGACGGACGGATGATCTTTGCCGCGTCGCCGGTGGCCTGCGGGTTGATGTTGTAGGAGGGCACCACGGTCCTCAGCAGGTCGGCCACGTCGGTGTCGCCCTGGTCGACGAAATCGGACGGCGGGATGGCGTCGATGGGCACCATGGACTCGGCGACGGTGCGCGGCCGGGCCCGGGTGCCGATGGCGACCACGCCCTCCAGGGCGATGGCCTCCTGCGCCAGCACCATGTCGAGGTGCGTCGTGAGCCCTTCGGTGATCACCGCCTCCCGACGTTCCGTGTGGTATCCGATGAGACGGATCTCCACTCCGCGGGTGCCGGCCGGGATGCCCTCGAGCCGGTAGTGGCCCTCCACGTCGGTGATGCCTCCGGTCCCGAACTCCGGCAGCGAGATCTGGACGGCGGTCAGGGCACGCCCGGTCGCCGCGTCGCGAACATGGCCCTCCAGAGCCCCCTGGGCCGAGAGCGCTCCCGCGGACCAGAGGACGAGGGCCGGAACATGGAGACTGTGCTTCAGGATTCGCCTGATCATGGAGCGAAGCTCCCGCTTTCTGATGTCGCTTCTGAACGGGTCGTTGCCGCCGCGGTCACAGGTCCCCGACAGCCGGGACCGACGGCCGGAACCGACGGCCGGGTCGGCGGAGTCGAAGCATCGGTCCCCCGTTGGGCTCATGTCCGGCCCTGCCGGGCGTTTTACTTGCGCAAACCCCGCCAGGATCCCATTGTGACGGATTGCTTTACCATTTTGTCCCTGCCGTTCAGTGTTGCGGGGCCCCTTCCCGCGATGGCGGGAAAGCCTTCCCCGACCGCCCGGCCCGTTGTTCCCCCCAGCCGTGGTCCCCGCCGAGGAGCAGCTATCGACTGATCCGATACCGAACCAGGCAACGGCCCCTCCGGGGACGTACGGCACGCTCCGCGTGCACGGCGAGCCCGGTCGAGCGTTCTTCCAGCAGGTTCACTCCAGGAAGGAGGCAATGTGGACAAGAATTTTGCAATTGGAACCGTGGCGGTCGCCGTCGCGCTGCTTGTTCTCGGCTACGTCGAGGGCGCGGTAGGTGTCGGAGAAGCGGCCAACCTTGACCTCAACGGAATCCTTGGCCTCCTCTTTGCCGGAGCATTCTACACTCTTGTCCTTGGCTGGAGGGGCGTGGGCAACGCCCAGGACGGCTTCAAGGGCGGAGCAGTGCTCGGCGCTGTGATGAGCTTGATGAGCAATGGCATCATGAGCGGCGATGCAGTGATGGCACTCGTGGTTGCGGCGGTTGTGACGGGTATAGTCGGTGCCGTGCTGGGTGTTCTCGCAGCCAGAGGAAGCTCCGGCTGATCTCAATCCCTTAGGACGACGGCGGCCGCGGCCCGCAGGGGCCGCCCATACGCTCGGGGCGCGGCCGCCGATCCATCTTCCCCCGCCATCCCATGTGTTCGGGGGCCCTCTCCTTCCCGGCCTTTCGGTCCTTCGGCTTGCCTCGATGACCCGCCTCGGGTAGCGTGCGCCATCTTCGGATTCGCGTGCGCCGATTCTCAAGGACAGGAGTCGCATCATGTCTCTCTCGCCCCGGGTTGCGGCCGTCGCCCTGGCCGCGTTTTCCGCCCTGGCCGCCGCAGGATGCGGCCCCGTCTCGCAGGCTTCGCCGGCAGCAACCGGTTCCGACGGACCCTCCCATCCAGGGGTCGACGCCGTGTTCGCCGACCTGGACCGGGACGGCCCGGGGGCGGCGGTGGGAGTCCTGCTCGGGGGCGAAGTGGTTCATCGCGCGGGATACGGCATCGCGCACCTCGATCACGGCGTCCCCATTACACCCGAGACAGTGTTCGACATCGCCTCCATCTCCAAGCAGTTCGGGGCGATGGCCGCGCTCCTCCTCGAGAGCGACGGCATGCTGGACCTCGACGAGGACGTGCGCGCCTACGTCCCTGAACTCCCCGACTTCGGAGTCCGGATCACGCCGCGGCATCTCATCCATCACACCAGCGGGATTCGCGACTGGGTGCACGTCATGTCGCTCGCAGGGCTGGAGAGGAGCGACGTCATCTCCTTCGACAGGATCCTGCGCATGCTCTTCGAGCAGCAGGCGGTCAACTTCGATCCCGGCGCCGAGTACGCGTACTCCAACACCGGCTACAACCTGCTCGCCCGGGTCATCGAGGCGCAGTCGGGGATGAGCTTCCGGGAGTTCACCCGGCAGCGCATCTTCGAGCCCCTGGGAATGAATCGCACGCACTTCTCGGACGATCATCTGGAGGTGGTGCCGGGTCGGGCCGAGTCGTATGCGCCCGACGGAGCCGCGGGCTTCGTGCGCCAGCCCAACCAGCTGACCGCGCTGGCTTCCAGTTCGCTCAACACCACCATCGACGACTTCATCCTGTGGATGCGCAACTACGAGACCGGCGAAGTCGGCGGCGAGGAGTTGGTGAGGACCATGCGCGAGCAGGGCGTGCTCACGGACGGCGAGACGCTGGCCTACGCGCACGGGCTCACGATCGGCCGATACCGCGGGCTGCCCAACTTCGGGCACGGCGGCTCGTGGGCCGGATACCGCACCAACTTCGTGCGCTTCCCAGAGCAGGATCTGTCGATCGCCGTGTTCTGCAACGTGTCGGATTGCGACCCGTCCGAGCGCGCACTGCGGGTCGCGGAGGTGTTCGCCGGGGAGCTGATGGGCCCGCCACCCGAGGCGGTTGGCACCGCCGAAATCACGGACGCCCCGCCGGCCACGCCGACGGAAGCCCAACTGCGCGAATACGCCGGGCGCTACCGGAGCCCGGAGATCGACATGACCTACGAGATCGCGGTTGACGGCGGCAGCCTGGTCGCCCGCCACTGGCGCACCGAACCGGCGGTGCTGGCGCCGACCGGCGAGGACGCCTTCTCCGGCGACCCGCGCCGCTTCCCGGAGCTCCGCTTCCGGCGGGACGGGTCGGGCCGGGTGGTGGCGTTCACGGTCACCGGGGGGCGCGTGCGCGACCTGATCTTCGAGCGGGTGGGGGGATAGGTCGAGTGGCTCTCCCCCGAAGCGGGCGCTTCCGCTAAGCCAGCCCGCCGTCCACGAGCAGGCTTTCGCCGGTGACGTAGGACGACGCGTCCGAGATCAGGAAGGCCACCGCCTCGGCCACCTCGCGGGTGCGCGCGGGCCGGCCGGCGGGGATGGTGGCGCGCGCGGCCTCGTCGACCGGGTAGCTGTCCACGTAGCCGGGCAGGACGTCGTTCATGCGGATGCCGTCGGCGGCGTGGCGCGTGGCGTACATGCGGGTGAAGGCGCCCAGCCCCGCCCGGATCGCCGAAGAGATCGGGAAGGCGGCGGTCGGCTGCTTCGCCCCGAAGGTGGAGATGTTCACGATGGAGCCCCCGCCCCCGGCCTTCAGGATGGGCGTGACCAGGCGGCTCATGCGCACGACGTTGAGGAACAGCAGATCCAGACCGTCGTGCCACGCGCGGTCGTCGAGGGCGAGCAGGTCGCCGCGCGCGGCGTGCCCGGTGTTGTTGACCACCCCGTCCAGGCGACCGAAGCGGTCGAGCGCGCCGTCCACCAGGCGGGCCAGGTCGTCCGGTTCGGTTACCGACCCCCGGATGCCCCATCCCCCCAGCCGCCCCGCCAGCTGGCGCGCCTCCGCCGACCGTGACATGAGCGCCACCCGGTAGCCGCGCTCGGTGAGCACCTCGGCGCACGCCGCCCCCATCCCCCGGCCGGCCGCGGTGACCAGCGCGACGGGCGCACCGGCGGACCCGACGGGCACATCGCTGGACCCGACGGGCGCACCGGTGGAGCTCCCGGGCGCGCTCACGGGACGCGCACCCGCGAGAAGGCCCGCCCGACCCGCGCCCGGCCACGCAGACTCGGCCGGTGGGCCGGCGACCCGGGTGAACGCGCGAATCCTCCGCCGGGTAGGAGCGTATCGGGAGTTGGATTCCCATCCCGCCACCCACAACCGGACGGAACGGTGCGCAAGCTCCTTCTCGCACTCGGCATCAACGCGGCCGCGCTCTGGGCCGCGGCGGAACTGGTCGCGGGCATCCAGCTCGGCGACCGGTTCGAGGAGGTCGTGGTGGTCGCGGCGATCTTCGCGCTGGTAAACGCCTTCATCAGGCCGGTGGTGAAGTTCTTCGCCTTCCCCGTCATCCTCCTCACCCTGGGACTCTTCACCCTCGTCATCAACGCAGGCATGCTCATGCTCGCCGACTGGCTGGCGGACGGTCTGGTCGTGGCCGGATTCACGTCGGCTCTCCTGGGCAGCCTGGTCATCTCGTTCGTGAGCGTGCTGCTGGGGTCCGTCCTGGACGTGAAGGGGAAGCGGAAGCGGAAATAGCGGCGGTCGGCAAGGCTCGCGCACGTTCGTGCCGAACGCGACGATTCCGCCATCGGTGCGTCGAACCAGCTTCGGCCGGACATCCCGATCACGGTACGACCGGATAGTACCACACCCGCTGGATGAGCCCGTCGCGCACGTGGTAGACGGCGAGCGAGGCCTGCGACCGCGCCTCCCCGTCCGGGGCCGTCCAGGATGCCCGTTCGCGCACCGCGACGAAGTCCCCGGTGACCATCGTGTCTTCGATCTCCGACCGCACCGTGGGCTGCGCCTCGAAGTAGGTCGCCATGTAGTCGCGCAGCATCTCCCGGCCGCGAACCTCGACCGAGGTGATGCTCCCCTGCACGTTCACCCACTCGACGGCGGGCGACACCCACGCCAACAGATCCTCGGCGTCGTGCCGGTTGAAGGCATCCATGTGCCCCTGCACCACCGTCAGGGGCCCGTCAACCTCGGCATCGCCCTCCGAATCGGACGGCGCCCCGCACGCGGCGCCGGCTCCACCCGCCACAAGGGCCGCGCCGACCGCGAACAACATCGCCCGGGCCCTTCCGGGCACGCGGTCCCCGATCGGCCTCTGCCCGCGCAATCCGGGATCCCGGTTCCGATGATGCCGATTTCGTCCGGGTTCCGCCGCGCTCCCGCTCATCCGTCGTCCTCTCCCAGAACCATCTCCGCCAGCGACCGCAGATCCGGCACCTCCAGATCGGGACGGGCGCTCACCGGCATGGTAGCCCCCGATCCGCCATGGGGGGAGACCCGGTTCACATGCACCGTGGCGAATCCGAGGCGTTTTGCCGGGGCGACGTCGTGGAACAGGCTCTGGGCGACGTGCAGGATGGCATCGGTCGGCAGGGCGAGGCGCCTGAGCGCCAGCTCGAAGTTGCGCGCATCGGGCTTGTAACTGCCCACCTGCTGGGCCGTGACGACTTCGTCGAATTCGACCCCCAGGCGGCCCTGCGAGAAGGCGAACAGGTCGTCGTCCACGTTCGAGATCACCGCCAGGCGATAGCGCGACGCGAGGATGCGCAGCGCATCAACGGTGTCGTCGAAGGGAGACCAGCGCGCGACCGACTCGGGAAGCGAAGCGCGTTCTCCGGGGCTGGGGACGAACCCCAGCGCGCGACCGAACTCGTCCACCACCCGGGAGAGCACATCCCGGTAGGTGCGGTATGGACCGGCCTGGATGGACGACTCGAAACGAGCGAAGTGCTCCAGGATCTCGGCGGGAGTCAGTTCGCGGCCGTGCGCGACCAGCACCCGCTGGACGGCCTCCAGAATCCCGCTCTCCCAGTCGATGAGCGTCCCGTAGCAATCGAAGGTGAGGACCTCGAAGGAGGAGAGTTTCATCGCTTGCACCGCCTCATCGCTTTCTCTGCGCGCGCCGTTGCCGCGAGCGCGCCACGGCCTCCCCTACCAGCGGCCCGGCCAACCCGCCGATGGTGCCGCCCAGGACCATCATGAACCCCAGCGGCCCGAGGGTCGGGACCAGGCCCACCCCCGAGCTGATCGCCTGGTAGACGCTCGCCACCCCGAAGGCGAGCGCGCCCGTCAGGAACCCGATCAGGGTGCGTCGCACGATTCGGTTCATCGACCCTCTCCCGTTGTGGTCTGTTCAAGGACTGCGCCGCCCTCGCCCGATCCGTCGGCCAGCCCGCGCGTCTCGAGCAGATAGCGCGCGGTCGCCTGGTACTCCGCATCGGTCATGGTTCCGGGGGCCTCGTAGGGCATCGCCAGCCGCAGGTACCGAGTCAGCGTCGCCTCGTCGGAGCGGGACGCCAGCGTCTCGGCGGTGATCGCGGCCCCGACCTGCCCCTCCACGTCGTGGCAGAAGGCGCACCGCTGGGCGTACACGAGGGCGCCGTCGACCTCCGGGGCATCGCTGCAGCCCACCAGCAGTGCGGCGGCGGAGAGGGCAGCGCCGGCCAGGACAGGTGGCACGATCGTTCGCCGCCGAGCCGTCATCGCCATCCGGCCATCACGTCCAGCCGGCCCATCGCCGCCGGCATCCACACTTCCCTGCCCGTCACCGGCAGCGGCACGCGATCCCCAACCAACCGGTCACCTCGACTCGGTGCGGTTGATCGCATCCGCCGCGCTCCCCCGAACCTCAACTCACCTCGACCGGGTGCGGAAGCGCCAGGTTGAGCAGATAGCCCTTCTGGTTCCAGACTCCTTCCATGGGCTGGGTGTTCCCGGCCGCGTCGGTCGCGCGGGTCCGCAGCGTGTAGGCGCCGGGCGCGGCCTGCCACTCGAACTCGAAGCGCATCCAGGCGTAGCGCAGGCGAGGTCCCATCAGGCGGGCGGGCGACCAGCTGGCCCCGTCGTCCGCGCTCCATTCCACCGACTCGATGGGGCCGTCGTTCGAGTAGGCGAAGCCGCGGATCCGTTGCTGTCCGGCGGTTACGCTCGCCGGCCACGGGAGCGCCAGCGCGCTCTTCACGGGCAGCGTCGTGACCGGGGCTCCGTCGGCGGGCGCGTACCGCTCGGCCGGCCAGTCCGGGCCGATCAGGACGTACGAGCTGGTGTTGGCCCGCACCCAGACCGGCTCGGTGGACACCTGGATCTCCCCCACCCACTTGATGCTGTTGCTCCCGGCCCAGCCGGGGACAACCCCGCGCACGGGGAATCCGTGGTCGGGGGGCAGCGGCTCGGCGTTCATCGACAGCGCGAGCAGGGTGTCCGGGTCCATCGCCTTGGCGACATCCATGGGCCGGCTGAAGCCTCCGTCGTCGAGGCCCACGAGGTTCACCGCCACCGCCTCCGGCCGCAGTCCGGCCGCCTCGAGCACCGCCGCCAGCGACGGCCCCGACCACGCCGCGCATCCGACCGCCCCCGTGCCCCACTGCGTGCCCTCGGCCGCCTGTCCCGTCACGCGCGCGTAGAAGCCGCGCCAGTTGCCTGCGCACTCCAGGTACGCGACCACCGACTGGCTCGGCAGGGCGCGCAGGTCGTCGAGGCCGAGCTCGATGCTCCGTTCGATGCCGTCGCCCGTGACCCGCAGCCGGTAGTCCTCCGCCGCGATCGCCGGGGTCGGGGCGTGGTTGCGCACGAAGAAGAGGTCGTTGGGGGTGATCAGCCCGTCCAGCAGCTCCAGCCGGCTCTCGAGGTTGGTGGCGTGGCGGATGAAGGGATCGGGATCCTTGACCCATGCTGTATCGATTTCCGGATCGACGGCACGGGTCTCGGAGCGGCACCCCGGCAGTAGGGCCGATGCCCCGCCCGCGGCCAGGAGCGCCCCGAACTGGCGGCGGGAGAGCGTTGCGTCCGCCAGAACGGACCACGGCTGCGCGCCCGCCTCCCCCCGGGTTGCCGCCGATTCACCTTTGATCGCGGCGTCCCGCAACCCCGGTCCAACGCTCACGACACGATCTCGATTTCGAGTTCGGTGGAGAACTCGACGCACCCGACCATGGTTCGGTAGACCGGACAATACGGATGGTGAACATCGTGCGCCCGCCGCGCCTGCTCTTCCTTTCCGGCCTCCATTCTCAGGTGGTAGCGCACATGAACGGTGCGAATCACGAGCACCCCGTCCTCCTTGTCGATGCCTCCCTCGACTTCCGAGGTCAGGCGATCCTGCCCTGCCGGTATCCCGCGCGCCTCCAGCGCGCCGCCAAGGGTGCCCGTGAGTCAGCCGCCGGCCGCCGCCACGATGTAGTCGAGGGTGGTGGCCACCGGGGTCTTGGGCTCGACGCCGTAGTGGCTGGCGATCTCGCTGTGCACCCCGAACAGGACCGGGTCGCGGGTGGCGGGAAGATGCGCGTGGCGCAGCGGACCCTTCTTGCGCTCGATGCGAACTCTGGAGGTGTAGACCACGGCGTTTTCTCCTATGCCGGCAATTGTCCGGCGGCTGGCGGGTTGCGGGGCTGCGGACGGTTCAGGGGATTCCGGGCGGGCGGCCGTGCGACCTGGACGGCGTCGGCACGGCTACGCGGCGACCGCGCGCGGCCCGAGCTCGCCCATGGCGGCGTCGACCGCGGCGGCGGTGTCGACCGCGCATCCGCTCGCCCCCAGAGCATCCCCCACCGCGCGGATGGTACGCCTCAGCAGGTCCGGCCGGGTTGTTACATACCCCATGTGTCCCACCCGGAAGTACCGGTCGGCCATCGCGGGGTGGAGACCGGCCGCGACGATCACGCCCCGCTCGACGATGCGCCCCACCAGGGAGGCGTCGACCCCATCGGGATAGCGGACCGCGCTCAGGGTATTCGCGCAGTGGGCATCGCTGACGGGGACCATGCCGAGCCCCATGCGCGCCCAGGCCGCGCGCATCGCGCGACCCGTGCGGGCATGGCGCTCGATGCGGGCATCCACCCCCTCGATCCCGTCGAGCCGATCATCCAGGATCTCTCCCAGCGCCACCTCGGCCGCGACCACCAGGTTGGTGGCCGGGGTGGCGAAATAGCTCATCGCGCCCGCCTCATGGGTGTCCATGATGGGCAGCCAGACGTTCCAGTCGAGGTACAGGGGACAAGGGGTGCGGCGCTTCCGGCTCGCCTCCATCGCGCGCGGGCCGGCGACGAAGAGCGCGAGCCCGGGCGGGAGCCCCATCGCCTTCTGGGAGGCGGTGAAGTAGACGTCGGCGCCCCATTCGGACATCTCGAAGACCTCCGCTCCGGTGGCACAGACGCCATCGAAAACGGACAACACCCCGCGCGAGCGCGCGAGCGCCGCCAGGCCGGCCGGATCGACGAGCACGCCCGTCGAGGTGTCGACATGGGTGGCGAACAGCGCCTTGGCCGCGCAGGCGTCCAGCGCCGCCTCCACCTCCTCCAGCCCCGGCCGCTCGCCCGGCGGACTGGCAACCGAATGGACCTTCACCCCCCGGTGTTCCAGCACCAGCCGCATGCGGTCGGCGAAGTAGCCCGTGTCCACGAGCAAGGCCTCGTCGCCCGGATCGAGCAGGTTCACCGCCGCCATGTCCATCGCCAGCGTGCCGCTGCCCGCGATCAGGAAGGGCTGGGCGCCCTCCCCGGCGCGCCACACCTCGCGCATCCGGCTCAGCGAGGTTCCGAGCGCCTTCACCGCGAAGGGCTGTCCGTGCCCGGGCGGCGGAATCGAAAAGGCGCGCAGGACTTCCGGGGAAACCTCGATGGGTCCGGGGATCATCAGCAGGGGACGTTCGCTCATGGCACCTGGCAAACGGTTCGAGTCCGGAGGAGGCCGGGACAGACAATCTTGCCTCTCCCGGTGCCGAAGCTAACCAATCCGGCGGACCCCGGGAAAGCCGTTCGCGGTCCCGTATCGAGTGCGTACCGGCGCACCAGCCCGCGCCGTGATGCCGCCAACCTGCCATTCCCCCCGGGCTTTCTGTTCTTCCCCGCGCTGCCCATTATGCCCGGCGGACGCCCTCCATCATCCAGCGGAGAAACCCATGGCCCAGAATCCCGGCCGCACCTCGGCGGAATCCTCCGAATTCGACCAGCTCGAGCTTCCGGACCGCTCGGTGCGCGGCCTGCTCCGCCACTTCGGGCCGGGGATCATCCTGATGATGACCGGGATCGGCACGAGCCACCTGGTCACGGCGCCCACCGCGGGGGGCCGGTTCGCGTACGCGCTGCTCTGGTGCCTTCCGGTGGCCTACATCTTCAAGTACTACGGCTTCGAGATGGCCTTCCGCTTCACCAACGCCACCGGCAAGAGCCTGATCGAGGCCTACGCCACGGCGCGCGGAAAGTGGCCGCTCTGGTACGTGCTGGTGACGACGCTGGTCCAGTGCGCGATCGGGCAGGCGGGGCGCCTGATCGCCGCGGCCGCGGTCGTGTACTACGTGGGTTCCGAGGTGCTCGGCTGGCCGGTCACCCTCACCGGGGCGGCGGTGGGGCTGGGAGTGGTGTCGGTGGGCATCCTGCTCATGGGACGCTACAAGGCCGTGGAAAACTCGGCCAAGATCCTCGCGGCCATCATGGTGGTGTCCACGCTGGCGGTCTATTTCTTCGAGCCCGCGCCCCTCTCCGAGATGGGCACCTTCTTCCTGGTTGAGATCCCCGACGGCTCCTGGCTGGTCATCGCCGCCTTCCTCGGCCTCCTCCCCACCGGCATGGACGTCTCGCTCCAGGCCTCCGAGTGGGGGAAGGCCAAGAAGGCTGGAATGAGCAAGATCCGCGACCGCATGGAGGAGATCGGCATCGCGCGCTCCTTCAACCCCTTCTCGCCGCGCCTCCGCGACCTCACCGTCCACACCGACCGCCTGCCCGCGCACGCGCAGGAGTACTGCCGGCGCTGGTTCCAGATCGGCCTCTGGGATTTCCGCCTCGGGCACGTGGTGTCGTTCGTGATGGCCGCCGTTTTCATGCTGCTGGCGGCGGTGTGGCTCTACCCCAGCGCAGTGGAGGGCCAGGCGGTCATGGGCGAGATCGCGGGCATCTTCACCAACTCGGTGGGCCCGGGCCTGATGGGGCTGTTCATGTTCGGCGCCTTCGCGGCCACCTTCTCGACCGCCTTCAACTACTTCGACGGCTGGCCGCGCATCGTGGGCGCGTGCTGCCGCAACCTCTTCCGGGGCACGGCGCGCACGGCGGGCATCGACAGTAAGCACAAGAGCTGGTATTCGGAGTACAACCTGTACCGCGCCACCATGATCTACTCGCTGATCGGCTCGGTGGCCGTGATCGCCGGGCTGCCGCGGCCGGTCTTCCTGGTGCTGGTGGCCTCGGCGCTGGCGTTCTTCATCGCCCCGGTCATCTTCTTCCTCAACTTCTACTACTGCCTGGCCGTGATCCCGAAGGAAGACCGCGCCTTCTACCCGTCCACCTTCGCGCGCTGGTTCGGCTGGTTCAGCCTGATCGTCTTCACCGCCATGAGCGTGCTGCTGATCTTCGCGCGGGTGTTCGAGATTCCGCTCTTCGGGGCGTGACCTGACAGACGGCAGACGCAGGAGACGACGATGACCCGCTTTCGCTCGACGCTGCTCAAGGTCCTTCTGGTCCAGGTGGTCACCCTGATTGCGCTCTGGCTCCTGCAAGCCACCTACCACAGCTAGCCGCCCATGCATCCCATCAACTGGCTCATTGTTGTTGTGTACGTCGGCTACGTTCTGGTCGACGGCGTCCGGCGGGCGCGCGGCACCAGGGAGGTCGAAGGCTACTTCCTGGCGAACCGCTCGCTGCCCTGGTGGGCGGTCGGGCTTTCGGTGATGGCAACGCAGCTGTCGGCGGTGACCATGATCGGCACGACGGGACAGGGCGCCACCGACGGGCTGCGGTTCGTGCAGTTCTACTTCGGGCTGCCGCTCGCGATGGTTCTTCTGGGCGTCACGCTGGTGCCGTTCCTGCGCGGAGCCGGGGTCTTCACCGCGTACGAGTATCTGGAGCGCCGTTTCGGGCCGCGGACGCGCGCGCTGACCGCGTTCCTTTTCCTGATGTCGCGCGGGATGTCGTGCGGCGTGATCATCGCGGCGCCGGCAGTCGTCTTCTCGGCAGTGTTCGGGTGGCCGCTCCTCTGGTGCGTCGCGCTGATCGGCGTTCCGACCGTCGCGTACACGATGCTGGGCGGCATTCAGGCGGTCACCTGGGCCGACGTCAAGCAGATGATCCTGATCGTGATCGCGCTGCTGGCCGTGGTGGTGGTCCTGGTCGTACGGATGCCGGTCTCGCCGGGCGAGGCGCTGCACATCGCGGGCGCGACGGGTCGCCTGCAGGTCTTCGACTTCTCGTTCACCGTCACCGAGACGTACACCTTCTGGTCGGGGCTGATCGGCGGCACCTTCCTGATGCTGTCCTACTTCGGCACGGACCAGTCCCAGGTCCAGCGCTACCTGGCCGCGAAATCGATCGGCGCCGCGCGCACCTCGCTCCTGATGAGCGCGTACTGGAAGATCCCGCTGCAGGCGCTCGTGCTCCTGGTCGGCGTGATGGTGTTCGTCTACTACCAGTTCCAGCCGCCGCCGCTGCTGTACAACCCGGCCCACGAGAACGCGGTTGCGGAGGTGCGCGGGACGGAGTACGCCGCCCTTCAGGGCCGCTACGGGGAAGCGTTGGCGCTGAGGGAGGACGCCGCACGCCGCGCGGCCGGACTGGCCGGCACTGCTGACCGGGACGCCACCGGCCAGGTCGCCCTCGACGAGTTCCTGGGCCGCGAAGCGACCGTCCAGGAGATCCGCGCCGAGGCGCTCGCCATGGCCGAGGAGGTCACCGGCGAGGCCTCCCGCGACGTCAACTACATCATCCCCCGCTTCGTCCTCGGCGAGCTGCCGATCGGGCTCGCGGGCCTCTTCATCGCGGCGATCATCGCGGCCGCCATGTCGAGCATCTCATCAGAGCTGAACTCCCTCTCGACCACCAGCATCATCGACTTCTACCGGCGGTGGTTCCGCCCGGGGGCGAGCGACGCCCACTACCTGGCGGTCTCGAAGGCCGCGACCGCGTTCTGGGGGGTGTTCGCCTGCTTCGTCGCGCTCTACGCGGTCAGCCTGGGCTCGCTGATCGAGGTGGTGAACCGGTTCGGGTCATTCTTCTACGGCTCGATCCTGGGCGTCTTCCTGCTGGCGATGGTGCCCCGGGCCAGAGCGGCCGGCGCGTTCGTCGGACTGCTCGTGGGGATGGGGGTGGTGGCCGCCGTGACCTTCGGCGCACCCGACGTTTCGTTCCTGTGGCACAACGTGATCGGCGCGCTGACCGTGGTGGGGGTGGGGGTGGCGTTGTCGCTGCGCGGGACGACCCGGGCCTAGCTCTTCCCCCCCGTCAAACGCTTGACCCGGGGCGCCGCCAGCAGCCCCACGATACCGACAATGCCGATGGTCATCGCGACGTTCTGGAAGAGCGGTCCCGGTGCGAGATCCACCAGCCGCCCGGCCACCAGCCCGGCGAACAGGTTGCCCAGCGCCGCGCCCACGAACCACACCCCCATCATCTGACCGACCCGCTTCACCGGCGACAGCTTGGTGATGGCCGAGAGGCCGATCGGCGAGATGCACAGCTCGCCCACGGTATGGAAGAAATAGGTCACGACCAGCCACGCCGGGCTCACCAGGTTGTCGGTTGTGGCGTTGGCCGCGCCCCAGGCCAGCACGAAGAACCCCATCGCCAGCCCCACCAGTCCCAGCCCCGCCTTCATGGGAATCGACGGGTTGCGGTTGCGCCGCTCCAGCCAGACCCAGAGGGCGCCGAAGACGGGAGCCAGCATGATGATGAAAGCGGAGTTCACCGACTGCAGAAAGCCCGCCGGCATGAGCCAGCCGAGGATGTTGCGGTCGGTGTAGTCGCGGCCGAAGAGGTTGAGGGAGGATCCGGCCTGCTCGAAGCCGGACCAGAACACCGCGATCAGCAGGAAGAGCCAGAAGATCACCCCCAGGCGCCGGTTCTCCTCCCGGGTGTGGCCTCCCATGGTCCACAGATATACGAAATAGCCGGCGATGATGATCAGCACGCTGTAGCCCAGCACCGTCGCGATCTGGGCCAGCGTGGCCGGAATCACCCCGGTCGAGACGAGGTAGCCGAACGCGACGACCCCGACGACCACGGCGAAGAACGTCCCGAAGAACTTGCGCGACTTCGCCGCCAGTTGCGCGGGGCGATCCTCGGTCTTCAGCAGGCCCGCGTCGCCCAGCAACCGGGCCCGGTTCCGGTACTGGATGAGGCCGGCCACCATGCCCACGCCGGCCGCACCGAAGCCCCAGTGCCAGTTGTAGCCCTCGGCGAGGAAGCTCGTGATGAGGGGTCCCAGCAACGCCCCCACGTTGATCCCCATGTAGAAGATGGAGAACCCCGCGTCCCGCCGCGCGCCGCCCTCGGGATAAAGCTCGCCGACGATGGTGCTGACGTTGGGTTTGAGCAGCCCCGTCCCGAGCACGACGAAGGCGAGGCCCAGGAAGAAGGCGAACGTGGAGGGCACCGCCATCGTGAAGTGGCCCAGGGCGATGATCCAGCCCCCGACCCATACCGCCTTGCGCTGCCCCCAGAGGTTGTCGGCCACCCAGCCGCCGGGAAGCGCCATGATGTAGACGAGGCTCGTGTACAGGCCGTAGATGGCGGCGGCGGTTCCCGCGTCGAGCGCCATGCCGGGGTTGACGACCTCGGACCCGTCGCCCCTGATGATCACGTGCGTCGTCGCCGTGGTCATGTAGAGGATGAGCAGGGCGCGCATTCCATAGTAGGAGAAGCGCTCCCACATCTCGGTGAAGAAGAGGGTGGAGAGCCCGGCGGGATGTCCGAACCAGGTTCCGTGGCGCTCCAGGATCTCGGCGTTCGAGGCGGATCTCGTGGTGGCGTCGTTCATGGTCCCGGACTCCTCGGTCGGCTCAGCGCTTGAATGTGAAGGCCCCGGCGTCCTTCATTTCGGCGATCTCGTTCCCGTCGTACCCGAGCACATCCCCGAGTATCTCGTCGGTGTGTTCGCCCAGCAGCGGCGAGCGCGTGAGCACCGCGGGCGAGTCGGAGAGCTTGATCGGGCAGCCGAGGTTCCAGTACGGCCCGCGCTCCGGATGGTCCAGCTCCACATACATCTCGCGCCCGCGCACGTGGTCGTCGTCCGCCAGGTCCGCGGTGCTCATCACGGGACCGCAGGGCACGTTCAGCTCGTTCAGGATCGCCATCAGCTCACGCTTGGTGAACCCGCTCGCGAAGTCGTTCAGGATCTCCCACATCTCGCCCTGGTTCTGCCGCCGCACGCCGATGTCGCGGAAGCGCGGATCGTTCACCAGCTCCTCGCCCCCGACGCGGGTGGCCAGCGCTTCCCAGACGTGCTCCTGCACGACGATGTAGAGGTAGTCGTTGATGCCGCCCGGCTTGCACCGGATGCAGTTGCCCAGCTGTCCGCCTCCGGAGTCGTTGCCGGCGCGCGGAGCAAAATCCTCGAACTCCTGGATCGAGAATTCGGGGAGTGGACCCCGCGTGATGCGCTGGTGATCGCGCCACTTCACCCGCACCAGGTTCATCACGCAGTCCATCATGGCGCACTCCACGTACTGCCCCTTGCCGGTCTGCTCGCGATGCAGCAGCGCCGCAAGAATGCCGAGCGCCAGGTGAACCCCGGTGCCCGAGTCGCCGATCTGGGCTCCGGTCACGACCGGGGAGCCGTCGAACATGCCCGTCGTGCTCATCGAGCCGCCCATCGCCTGGGCGATGTTTTCGTAGGCCTTGAAGGCCGCATAGGGGCCCTCGGTGCCGAAGCCCTTGATGGAGGCCATCACCATGCGCGGGTTGATCTCGTGCACGCGCTCCCATCCGAAGCCGAGCCTGTCGAGAACGCCCGGCCCGAAGTTCTCCATGAGGACGTCGCATTCCTGCACCAGCCGGGTGAAGACCTCCTTCCCGCGCTTGTTCTTGAGGTTCACCGTGATCGAGCGCTTGTTGCAGTTGAGCATGGTGAAGTAGAGGCTGTCGGCGTCCGGGATGTCGCGCAGCTGCTTGCGGGTGGCGTCCCCGAAGGGCGACTCCAGCTTGATGACGTCGGCTCCCATGAACCCCAGCAACTGGCTGGAGGTGGGGCCCGCCTGGACGTGGGTCATGTCCAGGATGCGGATGCCGTTGAGTGCTTTGCTCATGGAATGGTGGCTCCGATTACGCGTTCAGGGTTGATGGATGGCGCGCGGATCCCGGACACCTGTTTCCGGCTCCGCTCGTTGCCGGCCCCGGTCACGGGTTGCCGATGCTCGCCCGGCCGAGGGTTTCCGGCCCCGGTCACTTGTACATGGTCTGGCGCTTGGTGCCCGGCGCCCATTCGCTCGGATCCACCCAGATGTTGATCACGGCCGACTTGCCGCTGCTCTTCACCGACTCGCGCGCCCGCTGCAGCGCCGGCTGGATCTGGCCGGGGTCGCGCACCTCCTCGCCGTACCCGCCCAGCATCTCCGCGAACTTCGAGAAGGGCACGTCGCCCAGCAGGTTGCCGACGTTGCCGCGCTCCTGCCCGTACTTGGCCAGCTGCCCGTAGCGGATCTGGTTCATCGCCGAGTTGTTGCCGATGACGGCGATGTAGGGCGCGCCGAAGCGGTTGCAGGTCTCCATGTCGAAGGCGGTCATGCCGAATGAGCCGTCGCCGTAGTAGACCAGCACCTCCTTGTTCGGATGCGCGAGCTTGGCCGCCATGGCGAAGCCGGTGCCCACGCCCAGCCCGCCCAGGGCGCCCGGATCCATCCAGTTGCCGGGTGCGCGCGGCTTCACCGCCTGCGCGCTGATGGTGACGACGTCGCCGCCGTCGCCGATGTAGACGGTGTCCTCGGTGAGGAACTCGTTGAGCTCCCACGCCACCCGGTAGGGATGGATGGGGTTGGCGTCCGACAGGAAGAGCGGCATCAGCTTCTCGGTCTTCTGCTCTTCGATGGCGCGCAGGTGCTTCATCCAGCCCAGGCGGCGCGCGGGGCCGTCCCCGAGGTTGGCGCTGGCCTCGGCAAGGACCGCCTCCATGATGGCCCCGGGATGTCCCACCAGCCCGAGGTCGACGTCACGGTTCTTCCCCACGGTGCGGTAGTCGAGGTCGATCTGCACGACCGTCGCCCCGGCGGGCAGGCGCTTGCCGTAGCCCATGCGGAAGTCGAAGGGGGTGCCCACGATCACGATCACGTCGGCGTTGCCGAAGCCGGCGCCGCGGGTGCGGTGGAAGTAGTGGGGGTCGTCGGGGCCCAGCAGGCCGCGCGAAGCGCCGTTGGTGAAGGTCGGGATGTTCAGCGTGCGGACCAGATCCCAGGCCTCCTGGTGGGCCCGGCAGCCCCACACCTGCTGGCCGAAGAGGATGGCGGGCCGCTCGGACTTGACCAGCAGGTCCGCCAGCCGCTCGATGTCGCGCGGATCGCCGACGGACCGCGTCGAGGCCCGGTAGCGGCCCGGCTCGGGGATGGTCGCGCTGGCGAGCGGAACCTCGCGGTCCAGAATGTCGCGCGGGATCTCGACGTAGCTGGGTCCCGGCGTACCGGCGAAGCACTCGCGCGCGGCCATCGACACCATGTCCGCGATGCGCTCGGTGGAACGAACGCCCGCCGCGAACTTGGTGATCGGGCGCGCGATGTTCACGTGCGGCAGATCCTGCAGCGACCCCATCTTGTGCTGGGTGAGCGCGCCCTGCCCGCCGATGTGCAGCACCGGGCTCTCTGACCGGAACGCGGTCGCGATCCCGGTAAGCGCGTTGGTGAAGCCCGGGCCCGCCGTGGTGATCACGCACCCGAGGCCGCCGGTCTGGCGCGCGTACCCGTCCGCGGCGTGGGCGGCGACCTGCTCGTGACGCACGTCGATGATGCGGATCCCCTCGTCGATGCACCCGTCGTAGGTGTCGATGATGTGCCCGCCGCACAGCGTGAAGACGGTGTCGACGCCCTCGTTGGCCAGTGCCCGGGCCGCCAGGTGCCCGCCCGAGATGACGTCTTCGTCGCGGCTCTTGCGCGCGAGCGTGTCTTCGGCAGTCCTGGATTTCAATGCGGTTGCGGTCGTCATGAACAGATCCTCCGTGATGGCTTTCGAATCGAGCCGCGCGGGCCTCCCCGCGAGTCCGAGCAAAGCTAGGGAGCAGCCTGCGGCCTGCCAAGGAAGGCGAAGACGGGTTGACGACTCTCGGGAAACGGCGTCCTCAGCCGCTGGTGCCGGGAACGTGTGTGACCAGCAGGTCGGGGCAGGATCTACGCCTTCTTCGCGCCGGTAAGCCACAGCGCCTCCAAGATCCGGCCTGGGCCGGGTTCAGCCGGCATCTCGGATACGAGGACGACCTGCTGAGCGCGCTGGAGATCATGGAGAGTATCCTGACGACGACGGCGATTTGTGCCATGTATCCCCAAATGGTATGTTTGTATAGACCAAATGGGGAGGTTTGTACATGAGATATCCGACGCCGGAGTCCCGGTCAGCCCTCGACCGTCTTCTCGTTCGCGAGGGAGCGGTCGCCATGGTTCGGAGCGGCCTGCCGTTGGCGATGCTGGACGAGGTGGCTGCCGCCGCGGGGATCGGCCGCCTCACGCTCGCACGGGTCATCGACCTGCCTTCCACAACCCTGGCCCGGAGGCGCAAGGCGGGCCAGCTCACTCCAGAGGAGTCGGATCGACTGGTGCGGGTGGCCCGCCTGGTCGCGATGGCCCACGACCTGATGCGGGGCGATGGCGACGCCGCCCGCCGGTGGCTCGGGGATCCCCACGAGCTGCTCGAGGGCGAGTCACCGCTCGAACGGGCTTCCACAGAAGTGGGGAGCCGCGAAGTGGAGGATCTGATCGGGCGGCTTCGCCACGGGATCTTCAGCTGAGCAGCCCGTGGACGAATCCCCCTCCGACATTCGCGGATTCTTCCACGGACCGTTCAGTGTGGCGGACCTGATCCATGGCTGGCGGCTGGCCGCGCCCGAACACTCCCGCACCGTCGAAGACATGCTCTCCGGGGATGGAGCTCTTCGGTATGGCGGGCGCTGGAACAGCCCGGGGCGGCGGGCGGTCTACCTGGCAGGCAGTCTTGCGCTGGCGAGCCTGGAGTTGCTCGTTCACCTCAGGGTGCCGGATATCCTGAGGGCATACCGGAAGCTCCGTGTCGGCATCCCGCCGAATCTCGTCAAGGCAGTGGATCGTCGGGAGCTGCCCGCCGACTGGGCCCGCACCAGCCTCCATCCCGCCACACAGAGGATCGGTGATCACTGGTTGGACTCGCTCGAGTCGGCCGTCCTCGCGGTGCCGAGCGCGGTGATCATCGACGAGGTGAATTATATCGTCAATCCCATGCATCGAGACTTCGCGAGACTCCAGCCGGACCTAATCCTCCCGCACCCTCAGCACCAGCTTGCCGAAGTGGCCGCTCGCCTCCATCTGCCGGTGCGCCTCGGCCGCCTCCCGCAATGCATAGACCGCGTCGATCACCGGCACGATGCGGCGCGCGGCGAAGTGGGGCACCACCACCCGCTCGAACTCGGCCATGATGTCTGCCTTCTCGGCGACCGGACGCGAGCGCAGCACCGAGCCGATGACCGTGTGCCGCTTTACCATCAGCAGGGCCAGGTTGAGCTCGGCCTTGAGCCCGCCCATCAGACCGATCACGACCAGGCGGCCGCCGGGCGCCATGGCCTTCAGGTTGCCCTTCAGGTAGGCCGCGCCGATGTGGTCGAGCACCACATCCACCCCCCGCCCCCCCGTGAAGGCGCGCACCGCCGGGGCGAACTCCTCGGCCGTGTAGTCCACCACGTGATGCACCCCCATCGCGCGCACGCGCTCCACCTTGCCCGGCGAGCAGGTCACGACCATGCGGGTGTCGGGCACCAGCGTGCGGCACAGGTGGATGGCGGCCGTGTTCACCCCGCCCCCGCCGCCGTGCAGCAGCACCGCATCCCCGTCGCCGAGCCCGCCCAGCATGAACAGGTTGAGGTACGCGGTCACGTAGGTCTCGCAAACGCACGCCGCCTCCTCCCACGACAGCGCCTCGGGGACCCGTAGCAGATGGCCCTCGTAGGCGCACGCGAACTCCGCGTATCCTCCGCCGGCCACCAGCGTCATCACCCGGTCGCCGGGACCGACGCGCGCGACCCCGGGGCCCGTCTCGAGCACCACGCCCGCCACCTCGAGCCCCAGGACCTCCGACTCGCCGGGCGGCGGAGGGTACTTCCCGTTGCGCTGGCTGATGTCGGCGTGATTAACGGTGGTCGCCACCACCTCGATGAGCACCTGGCCCGGGCCGGGCACGGGTCTGGGGGCATCGCCCCAGCGCAACACCCCCGCATCCCCGAAACCGTCCATCAATACGGCCTTCATGGCGTCTCCGTGGGCAAGTTCAGTCGCCGTGGGCGCTCCGCGCGGAGCCGCCCCGCGAGCCGCCGTCCGACTTGACCGGACCTCCGGCGCGCATCATCCTATCCGAAGCCGCCCTGCCGTGCGAGCCCCGGTGTTTCCGCGTCGCGTGTCGGAGGATGCCGCCGCCCGACGCACCCGCTGTACAGCATTCCCTCTGGTGGAGGAACTCGATGAAGCTCTTCATGCCCCTGACCGCCGTCTTCGCCCTGCTCCTCGTCCCCGCCTGCGCCCAGGAGGCTGCTGAACAGGCCTCCTCCGACATGGAGATGGCCGAAGAATCGATGGCCATGGATTCCATGGCGCAGGAACCCGACTGCTTCGTGCGCGGAGACCTGGAAGGTCGCCTCAGTTCCCTCGAGTCCGCCACGACGTCGTTCGGCGACGTGATGGTCAAGGTCTGCTACGGCGCGCCGCTGCGCAGGGACCCCAACAACCCCGAAGTGACCCGGGAGATCATGGGCGCGCTGGTTCCCTACGACGCCCCCTGGCGCATGGGTGCCAACGAAGCCACCGCGATCTACCTGAGCGCGGCCGCGAGCGTGGGCGGCGTCGCCCTGGACGCCGGCGCGTACTCCATCTACGCCACGCCCGCCATGGGTGACTGGACCGTCCACATCAACTCCGTCAACGAGCGCTGGGGCATCCCCATCGGCCCCGACGTGACGGCCAACGACGTGGGCAGCTTCCCGGTGACGCCGGGCATGGTGGGCGAGGCCGTCGATCAGCTTCGCTACACCTTCGTGGACGCCGACGGCGGCGCCGACCTGGTGATGGAATGGGAGCAGACCAGCATCAGCATCCCGTTCCGTTCGAGCTGACCGGAGCCGGTCGACCCTATCCGGGAGGCCGCAGCCCCGCGGCCTCCCCTCAAGCCACCCGGTCCCGCCCCTTCGGGAGCCAGTCCGCATACCGCCGGTACGCCGGTTCCGCCTGTCCGTACCGGCGGTAGCACTGCTCCGCCAGCCACTGCATCCACTCGTTGAACTTCTCGTCGCCGCTCCGGTCGCGGATTTCGTGCGTCCAGTCCTCGAGCCGCTCCCAGGAACCAAGGACCGCCCCGCCCATGAACTCCCATACCAGCTCCAGCGAGACCATGTGGCGGTGGGCCATGAGCCCGACGGACTCGAAGGTCAGCGAGACCAGCATGGCTGCGTCCTCGTACTCGCTGCCGCGCTCCCGGATTTCGGAGCCGTCCAGCCCCGGCGGAAGGGTGAAGACCAGGCGAAGGGCGCGCGCCATCGGCGGGGACTGCAGGGAGCGCGCGAGTTCGATGGCCGCGGTTGCGCGCCGCTGGATGCTGTACTGCTGAATCTGCAGGTAGCCGAAAAGGAAACCTGCGATCACGACGAGGACACCGACGATCTCCGCGAGATTCCCCAGGGATTCGAGGTTCATCGTTCCGTCGGCACAGTCAGAGACAGGAGGAGCAGGAGCGGAGCAATACTAGCGTTTCGACGAGTCCCTGAACACCTGACCGCCGGAAGCAGCGCAACTTCCACGGACATGCTACATTGCGGGCATCCACACCGCACTCGACGAGGAGAGCTGATCGATGCCGACGTCCAACCGGGGGTTCACCGGCCGTGTCCTGCTGCTCGTGTTGATCGCCTTCCTTCCGGCGGTCGGCATCTACCTGTACGCGAACGCTGAGATCCGCTCCCTCCAGCAGGCGAATCAGGAGCAGGAGCTCCTGCGCGCCACGAGGGAGACGTCGGTGGAGTACAACCGGCTCCTCGAAGAGAGCCGCGTACTGCTGGCAACGCTCGCCGCGTTCCCACAGGTCAACGGGATGCAGCAGCCGGAATGCACCGATGTCCTGGGGCGCGTCTTCGATCAGGCCAATCACCTCAACGGGATCTGGGTGATCGGGCTCGACGGGTACGTCGGCTGCGGTTCCGTGCAGCCGGACGGGCTGCTCTATCTGGGCGACCGCACCTATTACATCCGCGCCATGAACGAAAACCGCCACGTCATCGGCAGCTACCAGATCGGACGCGTCACCGGTCGCCCGGGCGTCGCGTCGGCGATCCCGATTCCCGATGACAGCGGGATGCCCGCGGGTGTTCTGATCGCGAGCATCGATCTGCGCGCTCTGAGCGACGTCGCTCAGGACATGGAGCTGCCGCAGTCGTCCACCTTCACGGTGCTCGACCGGGAAGGCCGCGTGCTGGTTCGCCATCCCGCCGCGCAGAGCGAGGGCGACACGATCGGCGCGATGCGGACGGAGGGATTCCCCGACGCGGTCGACGAGCCCGGCATCGTGCACGGCTCCGACCTCGACGGGAGCATGTCGGTGTTCGCGGTCGCGCCGCTTACGGGCGAAGGGGCGACCCCGGAAGGATACATCGCCATCGGGCGTCCGGAAGGGCAGATCAACTCGGAGGCGTCCGACGTGGTGAACCGGACTCTCGGGCTCGTGGCCCTCGCCGGACTCGCCCTGCTCACCGCAGCGTGGATCTTCGGCCGCTACCTCATCGCGAAACCGGCGTCCGGGGGCTGATTCGGGATGCACGCCTCGTCGGACGGGCTTCGATCGCCCGGCTCGGCACCGAAGCTTCGAATGGATTCTCGTCGGCGCCCCGCCGCCCCTGCCGGGCCGCGGGGCGTTTCGCGTAGCTGCCCCGGGAGTTCTACATTCCCGTTACGGGAGTTCTACATTCCCGTTGCCCGACCGTGATCGTTCGAGGTGCCGTCGCTGCGGGATTTGCGTGATATTCTTCCTGGGCCGAAACGGAGTTGGCCGGCGCGGTCGGCGCTAGGCTGGCGTCCGCTGTTGCCCGTCCAGTGTCGACAACACGAACCCGCAGGGACGGGATTCGATTGGGGCAGGATTCCCCAGAATGAACATCTTGCAATAGGAGGATCGCCGATGTTTGCCAGAATTCGTTTGAATGCAGTTCTCGCCGTGCTGGTCGCCGTCTGCGCCAGCGATCTGGCGGCACAGCAGGCCGCCACCATCACCGGGCGTGTGACCGGGGAGGGGGGCGCCGGCGTAGCCAGCGCGCAGGTGGTGGTTACGCACGAGTTGACCGGGGTCCAGACCGGAGCGCTGTCGGCGAACGACGGCGCGTTCGTGGTCGAAGGAGTTCGTCCTGGCGGACCCTACACCGTCGAAGTGGTCATGATCGGCTACGGCCGCCAGTCCGCGACCGGCGTCTCGCTGGAGGCGGGCCAGTCGTTGTCGCTGGACTTCAGCCTGAGCCAGGAGGCGATCGCCTTCGACGCCCTGGAGGTCTTCGCCACCCGGGCCCAGGACCGGCAAACCCCGGTGGCGTTCACCGACGTCAGCAAGACCCAGATCCAGAACCAGTTGGGTTCCCGCGATCTGCCGATGGTCCTTAACGTGACCCCCAGCGTCTACGCGACCCAGCAGGGCGGCGGCGCCGGGGATGCCCGTATCAACGTGCGTGGCTTCAACCAGCGCAACACCGCCGTCATGATCAACGGCGTGCCCGTCAACGACATGGAGAACGGGTGGGTCTACTGGTCCAACTGGGACGGCCTGGGCGACGCCGCAACCAGCATCCAGCTGCAGCGCGGCCTTTCGGCGGTCAACCTGGCCACGCCGTCGATCGGGGGCACGATCAACGTCATCACCGACCCCGCAGCCGAAGGCGGCGGTCTCATGTACAAGCAGGAGTTCGGGCTCGGCAGCTTGGACGAGAACGGCGGCTGGGGGCTGGGCAACAACATGCTGAAGGAGACCCTCGTGGTGAACACGGGGCCGATGGGCGCGTTCGCGGCCACGGGTTCCGTCGTGCGCAAGACCGGTAGCGGGATGTATACGGGCTTCGTGGGAGGCGATGCCACGTGGACCGACGCCTGGGCCTACTACTTGGCCACGTCGTTCCAATTGAACCCCAGCAACCGGCTCGAGGCCTACGCGGTGGGTGCGCCGCAGCGACACGGCCAGAACATCTACAAGCTCAATCTGGCGAGCCTCGACGCGGATTTCGCGCGTTCACTGGATGGATTCGATGCAGGGGCGTTCGACAAGTTCCCCGAGGTGGGCAGGGGCCGGAGTCCCAACGTGGCCCCGGTCAGCGCCGGCTACGGCGGAACCCAGTACAACAGCACGGGCCCGGACGCGGGGCGGAGAGGCCGCTTCAACGACAGCTATCTCAACGAGCGGGAGAACTACTTTCACAAGCCGCAGGTCAACCTGAACTGGTACTCCTACTTCGGGGAGGGACTGAGCCTAACCACCGTGGGGTACTTCTCCGGCGGCAACGGAGGAGGTACGGGCACCATCGGATCGACGAGGTGGAACTACGATTTCGGCCAGCGCATCCCTGACTGGGACGCCACCATCGCGAGGAACCAGGCTAACGCCACAGGATCCCGGGGCATTCTTCGCAACTCGGTAAACAACCAACGGACCTGGGGCGCCATCTCCAAGCTGCGGAAGAGCTTCGAAGGGGGCGTCACCGGCGAGATCGGACTCGACTGGCGCACGGCCAACATCGCGCACTACCGGGAAGTGCGCGACCTGCTGGGCGGAGCCTACTACGATTGTACCGCCGACCCTCGCTGCACCGCCTCCGAGTTCTGGACGGAAACCGATCGGAACCGGGGCCTGGGCGACAAGATCCATTACCACAACGAGAACACGGTGGACTGGCTTGGCACCTACCTACAGGCCGAGAAGAGCACCACCGCGGGGTCTCTATACGGTATGATCGGCTGGGCCCAGAACTCCTACACTTTCGTGGACTTCTTCAAGTCTGCCCCCGCTGCGGGGGGTTATCTCGAACTTGAGAGCGGTAATCTCGCCGGCTATCAGATCAAGGGTGGCGCTGTTCGCAATCTTAACGACGAGTGGTCTTTGTTCGCGAACGCGGGAATCGTTTCCAAAGTGCCGATCTTCGACGGCGTGATCGACGACAACAGCGGCACGCTTCACGAAGATCCGCAGAACGAGGACTTCCGCTCGTTCGAGGTAGGGACACAGTTTCGCTCAAGCAGCCGGGCAGTCTCGCTGGACATCAACCTCTACCATACCACTTGGAGGAATCGGACGGAGAGGGGCTTCGTCCGCGACTTGGGTGGAGTCGAGGGTGTGGATGGGCTGGTCACCCTGCTAGGGGTGGACGCGCGGCACATGGGCATCGAAGCTCAGGCGGCCTATCAGCCGAGCAACCTCCTCCGCTTCGACGCGGCGGTCTCAATCGGCAAATGGAAGTATCTGGAGGACGCTACCGGTTTCTATCGCCCCGACGACCGATCCACGGAGTCAGTGTACGTGGACTTCTACATCGAGGGTCTCAAGGTGGCCGACGCGCCTCAGCGGCAGATGGCCGTCAGCGCGTCGGTCTTTCCGGCAGACGGTGCCTACCTGTCGTTGGTAAGCAAGTTCTTCGGCGACCACTATGCGGCGTTCAACCACCTGAATCGCAGTAATCCGGCCGAGAAGGGAATCCAGTCCTGGCAACCCCCGGGTTACTCGGTCTTCGACCTGCACGCCTCGTATTCGCTCGGCAGCGTACTTCCGGTGGCGAACGGCGGCGACCTGCGCCTCTTCGCCAACGTCTACAACCTCCTCGACACGGTCTACATCCAGGATGCCACCGACGCCTCCCAGTACAACAGCTACTACGAGGACGGCGACGTTCACGACGCGGACTCCGCGGAGGTCTTCCTGGGTTACCCGCGCAACCTGAACCTGGGGTTCCAGATCGTCTTCTAGCCGCCGCAGTCGGTTCCCGGCTTCCCGGGGCCGACGAGCGAAAAACATCGGCCCCGCCGGAGCGCACCGGCGGGGCCGTGTTCCTGCAGGGAAGGCGGACGGACGATGGGCCCAGCAGGACTCGAACCTGCGACCGTCGGATTATGAGTCCGCTGCTCTGACCAGCTGAGCTATGGGCCCGTCCGGCACCTGCTCGCCCGTCCGCGCCTCCCGCGCCACAAAGGTACGCAATCGAAACCCCCGCGTACAACCGGGGTCGGGGCGTACGAGCAAAAGGGCAGGCGCCGCCGGATTTGTTTGACAGATCAAGGCTCTTATGGCGGACAACGCAGGTGCCGCCGACCAAGGGGAGTCGCCGGCGGGCACGCGAGCGAGATGTCCGCCGAGTGCATATGTTTACGGCGCCCCGGGGCGGGGGATTTCCCTTTGCGCGGTCTCTTGCCCACTTTGTTCTCCCCCAGAGCCCGAAGCGAACACCCACCATGAGCGACCGGAACGCCGAATGACCGACCAGGAGATCCTGGCGCGGTGGAAGGAGGAGCCTGCTCCGCTCCTTCCGGTGCTGCACGCCTTTCACGCGCGCGACGGCTACCTCTCGGAGGACGCCATCCGCGCGGTGTCGAAGGGGCTTCGCATTCCGCTCGCCGACCTGTACGGCACCATCACCTTCTACCACCACTTCGCGCGGGTGCCCGGCGGGCTGGGTTGCCCCCGCGTCTGCACCGGACCCGTGTGCGTGCAGGAGGGCGCCCTCGACATCCTCGCCGAACTCGCGCCGGAGGGGGCCACGGGGATGCCGTGCTCGGGACGCTGCGACGATCCCGTCCCGGTCCTGCGCGGCCACTTGACGCTGGCCGGGCGCTCGGCCGCCGACCTGGTGGCCCGGCCCGCTCCCCTTCCCCCGCCCGCCCCCGAGGGCGCGGCCGAGTGCGTCTTCCGCACCATCCGCGAGCCCGGCCACGCCACCCTGGCCGGGTACCGCCGCGACGGCGGCTACGAGGGTCTCGCGCGCGCGGTGCGGGAAATGACCCCCGTGCAGGTGGTGGAGGCAATCGACCGGAGCGGGCTGGCCGGGCGTGGCGGGGCCGGCTTCCCCACGGGCCGCAAGTGGCGCGCGGTCGCCGAAGCGGACGGAACCCCCAAGTCCATCGTCTGCAACGCCGACGAGGGCGAGCCCGGCTGCTTCAAGGACCGGGCCCTCATGGACTACGATCCGCACGCGGTCATCGAGGGCATGATCGCCTCCGGATATGCGACCGGGGCGCACCGCGGCTTCATCTATCTGCGCTACGAGTATCCCGAGACCGAGGACATCCTCGCCGAAGCCATCCGCGAGGCGGCGGAAGCGGGCATCCTGGGACCGTCCGTCATGGGCAGCGGCTTCGCCTTCGACCTGCACATCCGCCGCGGGGCCGGCGCCTACATCTGCGGGGAGGAGACATCGCTCCTGAACTCGATGGAGGGGAAGCATCCCTTCCCGCGCAACCGCCCGCCCTTCCCCGTCACCCACGGCTTCGAGAACCTGCCGACGGTGGTCAACAACGTCGAGACGCTGGCCTCCGTCCCGCATATCCTCGCGCTTGGCGCCGAGTGGTATGCCGGGCTCGGGATGAACGGACACGCCGGCACCAAGGTGATCTCCCTTTCCGGAGACATCCTCCGGCCGGGGAACTACGAGGTCCCCATGGGCCTGCCGCTGGAGCGGCTCCTCTACGACTGGGCCGGCGGCCCCCTCGAGGGTCGCACCATCCAGGCGGTCACGATGGCCGGGCTCTCCGGGGGCTTCCTGGCGGGCGACGACCTCTTCGTCACGCTGGACGAGCCCGCCATCCGCGCGCGCAAGTCGTTTCTGGGCGCCGGCGGCATCATGGTGTTCGACGACTCGCGCGACATGGTCGAGGTGGCGCATGCCGCGATGGAGTTCTTCGCGCACGAATCCTGCGGCAAATGCTTCCCCTGCCGCATCGGCACCCAGCGCCTGACCGAGCGGCTCGCCGGCGAGGCGGGCCCCGACGCGGTGGTGGCGTGGGTGGACGAAGTTGCGGACATTGGGTATACGATGAAGGAAACCAGCGCGTGCGGGCTGGGAACCGCGGCTCCGCTGATCACCGAGAGCCTGATGCGCTATTTTCCGGACGCGGTTTCGCGTCACGTCACCGGCCATGGCGCCCTCCCCATGGCGGGACCGCGTGGGACGGAACCTTAGGGTCCGGGCTGGAACTCGAAACAGGACGACATGATGAGCACGAACGGGACCCGACCCACCATCGTCCTCGACGGGGAAAAGGTCGCTTTCACCCCGGGGGAGACCGTCTACGAGGCCGCTACGCGGCACGGCAAGGACATCCCGACGCTCTGCTACGACCCCAGGCTGGAGCCCTTCGGCGGCTGCCGCCTGTGCGTGGTGGAGATCGAGGGCGCCCGCACCCCGGTCGCGTCCTGCACCGCCCAATGCCAGTCGGGGATGGATGTGCGCACCCGGAGCGCGCGCGTGGAGGTGCATCGGCGCACGCTGATGGAGATGCTGGCCTCGGAGAACCGGGAAGTGGAGGTGGACGAGCTCACCAGCCTGGCATCGCAGGAGATGACCGAGCTGGTGGACCGCTACGAGGCGCGCACCGGGCGCTTCGAGGGCAGGCAGTCGGGCGCGAGCCGCCCCGACGATCCCAACCCCTTCATCATGCGGGACTACGACAACTGCATCTCCTGCTACAGGTGCGTGCGCGTGTGCGCGGAGCAGGAGGGCGACTACGCCATCTCGGTGAAGGGACGCGGCTTCGACACGCAGATCACGGTCGAGTTCGACGGGCATCTCAAGGAGTCGGCCTGCACCTTCTGCGGGCAGTGCGTCCAGACCTGCCCGACCGGGGCGCTGGGTGACCTCAAGGCGCTCGCCCACCGGGAAGTCGAGGGCGAGACGAAGAAGACCCGCACCGTCTGCCCCTACTGCGGGGTCGGGTGTTCGGTGGACCTCCTCACGCGCGGCAACCAGCTCATCGGCGTGCAGCCCGCCATGGACGGCCCGGCCAACCTCGGCGCGCTCTGCGTGAAGGGCCAGTTCGCCTTCGACTTCATCCAGCACCCCGACCGGCTGGCCCACCCGCTGGTGCGCGGCGAGGACGGCGAGCTGCACGAAGCCGGCTGGGACGAGGCGCTCGACCGCGCGGCGGAGGGCTTCCTGCGCGTTCGCGAGCGGTACGGGCGCCACAGCGTCTACGGGGTGGCCTCCGGGCGGGCGCCGCACGAGGCCGCATACACCATGCAGAAGTTCATCCGGGGGGGGTTCGGCACGAACTACATCGACAACTGCAGCCGTGCCTGACACGCTCCCACAGTCGCCGGTCTGGCGGCAACAATCGGTCGCGGCGCGATGTCGAACCCGCTCGAAGACATGGAAAAGCCCGATGTGATCTTCTGCATCGGAACCAACATGACCGAGTGCCACCCCGTGGCCGCGACCCGCCTCAAGCGCGCCATCGCCAACGGGGCGAAGCTCATCACCGCCGACCCGCGGCGCATCGCCCTCGCCGAGCTGGCCGATGTCTACCTGCCGCTCCGGGTCGGCTCGGACGTATCGCTCCTGCTGGCCATGGCCCACGTCATCCACCGCGAGGGCCTGACCGACCAGGGCTTCGTCGAAGGACGCACCACCGAGGCGGAGGCCTTCCTCAAGCACATCGAGGAGTTCACGCCCGAGTGGGCTGAACCCATCACCGAAGTGCCCGCGGCCGACATCGAGCGTGCCGCCCTCCTGTACGGGAAAGCGGAGCGCGGAGCCATCTACTACACGCTCGGCATTACCGAGCACATCTGCGGGGTGGACAACGTCCAGAGCCTGTGCAACCTGGCGCTCATGACCGGCAACATCGGCCGCGAGGGCACCGGCGTAAACCCGATGCGCGGGCAGAACAACATCCAGGGCGCCGGCGACTGCGGCGCGCTGCCCAACAACTATCCCGGCTTCCAGTCCGTGCTGGATCCCGCGTATCAGGAGAAGTTCGCCCCGGTCTACGGGCGCAAGGTGGACCTCGAACTGGGCCCGACCAAGCCGCGCGCGCTGGAGGCGTGCGGCGACGGCATCCATGCGATGATCATCAACGGCGAGAACACCGTCGTGTCGGACCCCGAGCGCCACCACTGCGAGGAGGCCCTGAAGAGCCTCGACCAACTGGTGGTGATCGACATCTTCCTCACCGAGACCGCCGAGTTGGCGGACGTGGTCTTCCCGGCCACCGCCTGGGGCGAGACCGACGGCGTCCAGACCAACACCGAGCGTCGCGTGCAGCGGCTGCGCAAGGCGGTGGATCCCCCGGGCGAGGCCATGCCCGACTGGTGGATCGTGTCGCAGATCGCGCGCCGCATGGGCACACCCGGCTTCGACTTCCGGAGCGCGAAGGACGTCTTCAACGAGCTGTGCGAGCTCTCCCCCATCTACGCGGGGCTGGATTGGGACCGCATCGACGCGGGAGAGTATCAGTGGCCCGTTCCCCACAGGGACCATCCGGGCACGCCCATCCTGCACCAGGGGGTTTTCGAGAACGGGCGCGGCATCTTCAAGCTGATCCGCTACCGGGATCCCGCCGAAGTCATCAGCGACGAATTCCCCGTCTGGCTGACAACGGGCCGGCGCCTCCCCAACTACCACACCCGCACCCAGACCGGGCGCGCCGCGGGCATCGACTACCTGGCGCCCGGCGAGCGCCTGGAAATCCACCCGGAGGACGTGGAGGACTGGGGGCTCGAGGATGGCGGCTGGGCCAAGATGACCAGCCCGCGGGGCTGCATGATGGTGAAGGTCGAGGCCAACGCCCGTTCGCCGCGCGGGACCGTCTTCACATCCTTCAGCTTCAACGACGCCCCGGTCAACGTGCTCACGGGCGGGGGCTACGACCCGATCACGGACACGGCCGAGCTGAAGGTATGCCCGGTGAGGGTGGAACGGCCGTAACGCCCCGGACGCCGGATCGGCGCACCGGATCCCTGGATCCCGGGTCGCGCCCTGGCCGCCGCCAGTGGGCGTCCAGGCTCAGGCCAGGCTAGTCCGATCCGAAGATCCGGTCTCCCGCGTCGCCCAGTCCCGGCAGGATGTATCCGTGCTCGTTCAGCCGGCGGTCCAGAGCGGCCGTAAGGACGGGTACGTCGGGATGCGCGCGCTCAAGGGCCTGCGCGCCCTCCGGGCAGGCCACGAGCACCGCCAGGCGGATGTCGCGGGCGCCGTGTTCCTTGAGCAGGGTTATGGTCGCCGACGACGACCCGCCCGTGCCCAGCATCGGGTCGACCACGACGAAGCGGCGCCCTTCGGCGCGCGGGACATTGAAGTAGTACTGGACCGGCTGGAGCGTCTCTTCGTCGCGGTAGAGCCCCACGTGCCCGATGCGCGCGCCCGGAAGGACGATGGTGAAGCCCTCGAGCATCCCCAGCCCGGCGCGCAGGATCGGCACCAGCACCACGTCCTGCTCGCGCACGCGAAGGCCGGTGGTTGTCTCCAGCGGGGTCTCGACCTCCACTTCCTCGGTGGGCAGATCGCGCAGGACCTCATAGGCCATGAGGGCGCCGATCTCGCGGATCAGGTCCCGGAAGTCATGGTGTCCCGTGCCGTGGTGGCGCAGGCGGGTGACCTTGTCGGCGAGCAGCGGGTGATCGAGTACCGTGAGGTTGGGCAGCTCGCTCATGGCGCCTCCGGGAACGCTACTCCCCGGACAGCTCCGGAAAGCGGTAGACGATGACGCCGCTGCCGGGGGCGTTGTCGACGTCGACGTAGCCCTGGTCGACCATGTCGCGCAGGCACTTCTCGACCTCTTCGAAGGACTTCCCGGAGGCCATCACCCCTTGGGTGACCGTGAGTTCGCCGCCCTTCTTCTCCGCGGCCTTGAGCAGCACGAGCTTCAGGTCCGCGGGTTCCGGAAGGGTCGCGGGCGGCGCGGAACCGGAGGTGGCGCGGGCAGCCAGCCGCGGGTGCGGAAGGTAGCCCTTGCGCACGTTGGAATCGCGTATCAGCGCCTTCATGCGGAACAGGTCCACCAATTGGCCGACGCCCGCGAGGCCGAAGGTCAACAGCCAGAGGATTCCCGTTCCCCACTTGCCCATGTAGATGCGATGGGCCCCGCAGACCCCGGCGAGGCACAGGCACCAGAGGCCGTACCCCAGGACATCCTTGTATACGGATTCGTAGGCCGCCGGCGCGTCCGGGAGGCTGAGGTTGACGTTCACCGAGATGTCTCTCGGGTCTCGGGCGCCATGCGTTGAGTTCTGTTCCATCAGCGCTGCTGCGATGTGCGTGTGGGCGTGCAGGAAGGGATCGCGGCCCTGATGAACTGCAACCTCACAGAGAGCGTGCCCCGGCGGCCATTCAATGTCTCGCGATCACCGGCTCCGGTCCAGCCCCGGTGACCGGGAAGCTCCGCACACGTCCCGGGACGGGACCGGCGCTTCCCTGCTGCCTACGCACCTGGCGCGGGCAGGTGTCGGGATCGTCCGGGGAAGGTAGTATGAGGTTGCCCTCGAGGTTCCCGGACGACGGTCCGCGGCGCGGATCCCCGGGAAGCAATCCGCGCAAACCGCCTCTCGCCGCCCATGACCCAACCAGCCCTCTATCAGCTCCTCGATGTGCTGTTCGTCGCCTTCCACACGTCGCTGGTCTGCTTCAACATGCTCGGGTGGGCGTGGAGAAGGACGCGTCGGCTCCACCTGTTGACCATCGGCGCGACGCTGCTGTTCTGGTTCGGCGCCGGGATGGCGTACGGGTGGGGATACTGTCCGCTGACGGACTGGCACTGGGACGTGAAGCGGGCGCTGGGAGAGACCGGCCTGCCCGCATCGTGGATCAAGTACCACCTGGACGCGGTTACGGGCATCGACTGGAATGCGACGCTCGTCGACGCGGTGGTGATGGCCAGCGGGCTGGTTGCGCTCGGACTCTCGGTGGCGCTGAACCTGCGCGACCGGCGCACGCCCGGATAACGCGAAGCCGCCCGGGTGCCGGAGCCTCCTCGTGCGGGAAGTGCCGGAGCCTCCCTGTTTTGCTACGATAGTGCATGGAGCGGGAAGCGCGAACCTGGGCATCCCCTCGCACAGCCCAGGTCGGCATACAGGATTCGGACAGGACCACAGACAGGAAGCAGACATGAACGCTCGCGCCCTCATCATCATCACCGCAGTAATGGTCGCCGGGTTGGTGCACGCACCGGTTCAGGCGCAGGACGGCAAGGACATGGTCGCCGCCTTCATCGACGAGAACGCGGGCTCCTACGCGAGCATCGCCCAGGAGATCTGGGACCTCGCCGAACTGGGCTATCTGGAGACGGAGAGCTCGGCCCTGCTGGCAAGCACGCTGGACGCCGCCGGCTTCGAGGTGGAGATGGGAGTCGCGGGCATTCCCACCGCCTTCGTCGCCAGCTACCGCAACGGCGACGGCCCGGTGGTGGGCATTCTGGCGGAATACGACGCGCTCCCGGGCATCAACCAGGACCGGAGCCCCGAGCGCACCCTCATCCCCGGCAAGCCCCAGGGACACGCGTGCGGGCACCACCTGTTCGGAACGGGTTCCGCCGCCGCGGGCATTGCCGTGCGCCAGTGGATGGAGGCGACGGGCCAGACCGGAGAGGTGCGCGTCTACGGGACGCCGGCCGAGGAAGGCGGGGCGGGCAAGGTGTACATGGTGCGGGAGGGGCTCTTCGACGACGTCGACATCATGCTCCACTGGCATCCCGGGGACAGGAACTCCGCGGGCGCGTCGAGCAGCCTGGCCAACAAGTCCGCCAAGTTCCGCTTCTCGGGCGTGTCCGCGCACGCCGCCGGGGCTCCCGAGCGCGGTCGGTCGGCGCTGGACGGCGTGGAGGCCATGAACCACATGGTCAACCTGCTGCGCGAGCACGTCCCGCAGGAGACGCGCATCCACTACGTGATCACCTACGGAGGGGCCGCGCCCAACGTCGTCCCCGACTTCGCCGAGGTTTTCTACTACGTGCGCAACCCCGACCCCGCCAACGTGCACGCCATCTTCGAGCGGGTGGTGCAGGCGGCGGAGGGCGCCGCACAGGGGACGGGCACCGAGATGCAGTACGAGATCATCCACGGGCTCTACAACATCCTCATCAACGTGGCGCTGCAGGAGGCGATGCACGCCAACCTGGAGCGGGTCGGGGGCGTCCACTACAGCGAGCAGGACCGCCGCTTCGCCGAGGCGCTGGCCAGGCACCTGCCCGACGACGCGCTTCCCATCAAGTCGGCGGCGGAGATCCAGCCCTTCTTCGTGACCGAGGAGGGCACCGGGGGCTCCACCGACGTGGCCGACGTGAGCTGGGCGGTGCCCACCGGCGGGGTGCGAACCGCCACCTGGGTGCCCGGCACCTCCGCGCACTCGTGGCACGCCATCGCGGCGGGCGGCACGCCCATCGGAGAGAAGGGCATGGTGGTGGCGGCCAAGGCGCTGGCGATGACCGCGATCGACGTGTTCACCCAGCCCGACCTGGTGGAGGCGGCGAAGACGGAACACGCCGGCCGCATCCCGGAGGGCTGGGTCTATGAGCCGCTGCTGGGCGACCGCGACCCGCCGCTCGACTACCGGCTGCCGCCGGGCGGAACCGACAAGTAGCGCGGGCCGCGCGGACGTCGTCGGCTAACCCCCCACCGCGAACTTCTGCACGCGCCGGCCCGTGGAGGCCTCGCCCACGTAGATGTTGCCCCGTGAGTCCACCGACATGCCGTGCGGCCGGAGGAACTGGCCGACCTGCCGTCCACCGCGGCCGAACTCGCCCACGACCTCCAGGTCCGAGCGGCGCAGGATCCACACCTTGTGGTTGGTGCCGTCGGCCAGGTAGAGCCACTGCTGCGCGGCGTCCGGCGATAGCGCGATGACGAACGCCGACCCGGAGGCGCGCGTCAGCGGGGCGATGGTCTTCTCGGTCACGTAGCTTCCGTCGCGCCGGAACACCTGGATGCGGTTGCCGCGCCGGTCGGCGACGTAGAGCAGGCCGTCGGCCGAACCGGCCAGGCCGTGCACGGTGGAGAACTGAGGCGGCGGGGGGCTGTCCGCGGTGCGGGCGGCGTAGTCGTAGGCGGCCTCGTCGTCCGGGGCTTCCCCATAGGCGCCCCAATGCCGCAGATACGCGCCCGTGTCCCCGTCGAAGACGATCACCCGCCGGTTGCGGTACCCGTCCGCGATGAACACCTCGTTGGTTTCCGGGTCGACCCAGATCCCGGCCGGCCCGCCCAGGAGCGCGGTGTCCGCGCTTCCCCCGTTCACGTCGTATTCGCCCAGCGTCATGAGGTGCTGCCCGTCACGCGTGAACTTCATGACCCGATGGTGCCGGTAACTGCCGATCCAGACGTTGCCGTTGTGGTCGATGAAGAGCCCGTGCGAGTTGCGCGGGAACTCGGAGACGTCCTGGGTGGCGGGATCGCCCCACCCCTGAACCACGTTGCCCTCCGGGTCGATCTCGAGCACGACGGGCGCGGGAACGCAGCACTGGCCGATCGGTGGGTCCTGCACGGCCGCGGTCTCTTCCGGGGTCAGCGTCTCGGGGAGATGCGTGATCCAGACGTGATCCCGGTCATCGACGAAGACCGACGTGATCGCGCCGAGGATCCAGTCGTTGGGGAACTCGCGCGGCCAGGAGGGATCGACCGCGAAGGAGGGTGGGCCGTTTCCGGAGGCGGCCGGACCGGCGGCGGCGGATTCCGCGCCCGGAGCGCCCGACTCGGAACAGGCCAGGGACAGCACCACGAGCGCGATGACGGACGGGCGCAGGGGAGATCGAGCCATGGTTCCTCCAGTGAGCTGCGGGTCTTGCGTGCGTACGAGCCTGGCCGGCTTCGCGGCACGATGCCGGACTCAGGACAACGTACAGGATGAGAGGATGTCCCGCCCCATTGGCGCATCTTCGGATCTTCTCCCCTTTCTCCCATCGAACGGCTCGTTTAGGATTGAGCGCGCGTTCTTCACCCCAAACCCCGGAGGAAACCGATGAAGATGCTTCGGCCGCTGTGCTGTCTCGCCCTGGCGCTCGCATTCGCCACCACCGTTCAGGCTCAGGACAGGCCGCTGAGCCCCCGCGGAGAGGCCGCCACCCACGTGGGCGGCGCATACAACGCGGAGGGCAGCTTCGAGAATGGCTCGTGGGTCGTCGTCACCTACGGCCGCCCCATCCTGCGCGGCCGGGACCTGTTCGGCTCGGGCGACGAGTACGGCCAGTCGTTCCTGCGGGGCGCGCCGGTGTGGCGCATCGGGGCCGACCAGTCGACCCGCTTCATGACCGAGACGGACCTGATGTTCGGCGGCGAGCGCCTTCCCGCCGGCGAATACAGCATCTTCGCGGAGCTCACCGAAGACGAGTGGACCCTCATCTTCGCCACCTGGGGCGTGAAGAACGACTTCCGCGAGGAGAACCCCGACGCGCTGTGGGGGTCCTACGGCTACACGCCGGAGCGCGACGTACTGCGCACCACGATGGACGTGTCGACGATTGCGATGTCCTCCGATCAGCTCACCATCATGTTCACGGATATGACCCAGGAAGGCGGGGTGTTCACGATCTGGTGGGACGATCAGGTGGCGACGGTGCCGTTCGCAGTCGCGCGGTAGGGATCGCCGGGCGCGCAGCCGCCCGGAATCGAAAAGGAGACTGAGTTACGGGCGTCCTGACGGCCGTGCCCTTGTTCACGGCTTGCGCCGACTGCCTTCACCGGACCAGCTTTTCGACATTACGTCGGACAGCTTCCGTGCAAACAGGCAGGTGACGCGGCCATGAACGCTCAGCAGACGCTTGCGCCCGTTGGGGCGCTGTCCTCCCTGCTCCTCGCCGCAGCGTGCTCGCTCGCGCCGGCGCCATCGGTGCCGGAGCCGGTCGCCGAGCTTCCCGACAGTTTCGAGGGCGGCGAGGAAGCAGGCGCGCATGAGGCCAGGGAGTGGTGGACCACCTACCAGGATCCGGCGCTCAACACCGTCATCGACTCGGTGCTGGCCGCCAACTTCGACCTGGCTGAAGCGGTGGCCAGGGTGCAGCAGGCGCGGGCTCAGGCGGGGATCGCGCGCGCCTCCCTGCTGCCCTCCATCCAGGCCGGCGCAACCGTCAGCGACACGGACAACCCGTCCAACGCGGGCTTCGGCCAGCAGTTCCGCGAAATCGCGGGGGACCGCCTGCCCGGGTTCGAGTTCCCCGAGCGCCTCGGAATCGAAACCTGGTCGCTGGGCGTCGACTTCGCCTACGAGCTGGACTTCTGGGGACGCGCCCGCAACGACTCGCGGGCGGCCGGGCAGGAGTACCTGGCGTCGGAGTCGGATTACCACGCGGCGCGCATCGGCGTGCTGTCCGAGACCATCTCGACCTACTTCGAGATCGCCGATCTGCGCCGGCGCACGGCCCTCGCGCGCGAGACCGTCGATGTTCTGCTGGAACGGGAGGAACTCGCCGAGACCCGCTACGACCGCGGGCTGGTGACATCCTTCGAGCTCTACCAGGTTCGTCAGGAACTGCGGAACACGCAGGCCGCGCTGCCTCAGCTGGAGAGCCAGCTGGTCAACGCCGAGGGGCGACTGGCCGTCCTGTTGGGCGGCTTCCGCGCGAAGCTCGACGCGATCCTTCCCGATTCGCTGGCGCCGCTGCCGTCGGGCGATCCCGTCTCCGCGGGGGTGCCGGCCGACCTCCTGGTTCAGCGGCCGGACGTGCGCTCGGCGGGCCTGCGGCTCGAGGCCGCCCGCTTCACCATCGGCGCGCGCCGGGCCGAAATGCTTCCTTCCCTCTCGTTTTCCGGCACCATAGGAGTGCAGTCGGCGGACGCCGACGGGCTCTTCAACGTCGACCAGTGGTTTCGCAACCTGCTCGGCAACCTCACCGCCCCGATCTTCCAGGGGGGCCGCATCCGCAGCAACATCGCCGTCGCACACGCCCGCTTCGGCCAGGCGGCCGCCGCGTACGGCCGCACCGTGGTGACGGCGGTTCACGAAGTGGAAGCGGCGCTGGCGGCGCTCGGCAACGAAGGGCGGCGCCACGACTTCCTCACGTCCCAGCGCGAGGAGGCTCTCGCTTCGGTCGAGCTGCAGTCGCGCCGCTACGCCGCCGGAGTGGGGGGCTACATCGACTACCTCGATGCGTTACGGGCGCTGCTCGGCGTCGAATCGACCCTCGCCGGCGCGCGGCGCGATCTCGCCCTGGCGCGCCTGGCGGTACACCGCTCGCTGGGCGGCGACTGGACAGTGCCGCCCGAGGAGCTCGAGGGCCCGCGCATGGTGCCCGCCGCCGATTCCGAAGAACAAGCCGACCCGCCAACCAACCCAGGGGCAGAATAGATGAGTCGCCGCCGCAGTTTTCTGATCGCCGCAGGCATCCTCGGGGGCGCCGTCGTCCTGGCAGCCATCATGATCGCGCTGCGTCCCGAACCCCCGCTGCGGGAGCCGGGCTCGCAGGCGCCGTTCGTCACGACCGCCCCGGCCACCGCCCGAGAGGGCGCCATCCCGGTCTACAGCGCGGGCACAGTGCGTCCGCGCGCCGAGATCGACGTGGCCGCGCAGATCAATGGCAAGGTCGCGTCGGTCGCGCCCGCCTTCCAGAGCGGGGGGCGCATGAGCGCGGGAGCGGTCCTCTTCCGTATCGACGACGCGGACTACCTGAACCGGGTGCAGCAGGCGCGCGCCAACGTCGCCGCGCAGTTGGTCGCCCTCCTGCAGGCCGAGGAGGAGGCCCGTATCGCGCGCGCCGAGTATGAGGGATTCCTGCGCAGGCGGGGAGACGGCGCTCCCCCGGGCGAGGCGAGCCCGCTTACGCTCCGGGAGCCGCAGCTGGCCGCCGCGCGGGCCGCGCTGGCGCGGGACAGCGCGTCGCTGGCCGACGCGGAGCTGGCGCTTTCGCGGACGGAGGTGCGCGCGCCCTTCAGCGGCATCGTCCGTAACGAGGCGGTGGACGTCGGGCAGTTCGTGGCCGCCGGGCAGGGCGTGGGCCGGCTCTACGCCGACGACGCCGTGGAGGTGGTGGTTCCCCTGTCGGACGCAGATGCGGCGCTCATCCCGGACCTGTGGATGCTGGATGCGGGCGACGGCGATGCCAGCGTCGAGGCCACGGTGATCGCGGAGTACGGGGAGCGCACCTACGCGTGGTCGGGATACGTGGACCGCGCCGAGGCGGCCCTGGACGAGCAGACACGCACGATCGACGTGGTGGTGCGCGTCCCCGACCCGTTCGGGGGCGGCCGGGTTACCACCTCCGGGGGCGACGGCGCGGAAGCGGAGGACGGCGCGGGCGGTCCACCCCTCCTGGTCGGTCAGTTCGTGGAGGTGCGCATCGCCGGAGCAGCCCCGGAGGGATACTTCACCGTGCCGCGTTCCGCGCTGCGGACCGGCAACGAGATCTGGGCGCTGCGCCAGGACACCCTGGTCACCATCGTCCCGGTGGGCGTCCTGCAGCGCGCCGACGAACTCGTGTACGTCACCGGCTCGTTGGATAACGGACAGGCGGTGGTCCTTGGCGGCCTCCAGTTCGCGACCGAGGGCATGGTGGTCCGGACGGGCGCCGACGGCCCCGGATGAACCGCCCCGACGAGCCTTCGCCGGACGGGCACTCGTCGAACGACCCTTCGCAGGAGGCGCGCGGCCCCATCGCCTACATGGCCCGCAACGGGGTCGCCGCCAACCTGCTCATGTTCTTCATTCTGGCCGCCGGTTTCTTCTCCCTGGGCGACCTTGTCCAGGAGGTCTTTCCGGAGATTTCCCTGGACCAGGTCGTCATTTCGGTCCCCTATCCCGGCGCTACGCCCGAGGAGATCGAAGAGTCGATCCTGCGCAAGATCGAGGAACGGATCGAGGCCGTCGACGACATCAAGGAGGTCCGTTCGACGGCCGCCGAAGGGCGGGGCTCGGTGGCGGTCGCACTCGAACTGGGCGCGGATATCGGACGGGCGCTCGATGACATCAAGGCGCAGATCGACCGGATCCAGACCTTCCCCGCCGGCGCGGAGCGCCCCGAGGTCAGCGAGCTGACCAATCGCCAGAGCGTCATCCGCCTGGTGCTGTTCGGCGACGCAGGCGAGCGCACGCTCAAGGAGCTGGCCTACCGCACCGAAGACGGGCTCTCGGCGCTTCCCGTGGTCTCCTACGTCGAGACGACCGGCATTCGCGACTACGAGATCTCCGTCGAGGTTCCCCAGCATCAGCTGCGGGCGCTGGGCCTGACCCTCGGGGACATCGCCAACGCGGTGCGGGGCGGGTCCCTCGACCTGTCCGCGGGGAGCATCGACACGCGCGACGAGGAAGTACGCATCCGCACCACGGGGCAGAACTACACCCAGCACGACTTCGAGGAGATCATCGTCCTCAGCCGGGCCGACGGCACCGTGGTGCGTCTGGGGGACATCGCCGAGGTGCGCGACGGCTTCCGCGACGTGGACCTGATCACCCGCTACGAGGGTGCGCCCGCGGTCTATGTGGAGGTCTTCCGGACCTCCGACGAAAAGGTGCTCGACATCGTCGAGGCCGTCGAGGAGCACCTGCAGGAGGAGGTCATCCCCGCGCTGCCCGCGGGTGTGGGACTCGAGGTCTGGAACAACACCGGACGGATCTTCGAGAGCCGCCTCGGGCTGCTGGTGAAGAACGGCCTCATCGGCCTGGCGCTCGTGCTCCTCTCCCTCACCCTGTTCCTGGATCTGCGGCTCGCCTTCTGGGTGGCGGTCGGAATCGCGGTGTCCTTCGTCGGCACCTTCGCCGTGATGAACTGGCTGGGCGTGTCGATCAACATGATGACGCTCTTCGCCTTCATTCTCGCCGTCGGGATCGTCGTCGACGACGCCGTGGTGGTGGGCGAGAACATCTACGCCGAGCGGGAGAGGGGCTGGCGCGGGGTGGACGCGTCCATCCGCGGGACCCGCCGCATTACCGGACCCGTCATCTTCGCGGTTCTGACCACGGTGGTGGCCTTCTGCCCCCTCTTCTTCGTCCCGAGCACAATGGGGAGGCTCATGACCATGCTCCCCATCGTCGTGATCTCCGTCCTCCTGTTCTCGCTCGTCGAATCGCTGCTGGTTCTGCCGAACCACCTCTCTCACCTGCCGCGCCATGTAACGCGCCGTCATCGAACCCGGGACCACCTCGTCGCTCGCATCCAGGGGAGCGTGGACCGGACGCTGAAGAGCTTCGTGCGGGGACCCCTCGACCGGTCCCTGAGGGTCGCCACTGCGCAGCCCGGGCTGGTCATCGCCACCGGCGTCGCGCTCATCATTCTCTCCGTGGCCATGGTGCCGGCGGGCATTATCAGGGTGAACTTCATGCCCACGGTGGAGGCGGACCTGGTCACGGCGACGCTTGAGATGCCCGAGGGCACGCCTGCGGGGCGCACCTCCGAAGTGACGGATTACATGGAGGCGGCCGGGCACCGGGCCATCGCGCGGCTGTCGCCCGAAGATCCGGGATCGCTGCTGGAAGGCGTGAACGTGACTGTGGGCCAGGAGGCCCAACAGATGCGGCCCATGGGAGCCGGGCCCGAAGCCGATCCGCGCGCCAACCTGGCGGCGGTGGAATTCAAGCTCGTGACCGCCCAGTTCCGTGACGTGTCCGCGGCCGACTTCCAGCAGGCGTGGCGGGATGAGCTGGGTCCCCTGCCCGAAGCCAGGGCACTCACCATCACGGCCGAGCTGCTCGACTTCGGACTTCCGGTTCACGTCGAGCTCTCCCACCCGGATCCCGAGCGTCTGGCATCGGTCGCCGACACCCTGATGGAGCGGCTGCGGGCTTTCGAAGGCGTGTTCGACGTGCGGGCGGATCAGGATCAGGGGCTCAGGGAGATCCAGCTCGATCTGCGCCCGGAAGCCCGCACCATGGGTCTGACCCTCGATGTCGTGGCCCGCCAGGTGCGCTCCGCCTTCTTCGGCAACGAGGCATTGCGCGTACAGCGGGGCCGCGAGGAGGTGCGCGTGTACGTCCGCCTGCCCGAGGAGGAACGCAACACCATCGCGGACGTGGAGGAGTACCTGGTGCGCACGCCCATGGGAAGCGAAGTGCCGCTGGGTCGAGTCGCCTCCGTGCGCCTGGGAAGCTCGCCCACCACCATCCGGCGCACGGATGGCGAACGCGTCATCACGGTCACCGCCGACGTCGACCGCGAGGTGGTCACCGGGCCCGAGGTGACGGACCAGCTTGACGCCTCCGTTCTCCCGGAGCTGGCAGCCCGCGAACCGGGCCTGTCCCACAGTTTCGGCGGCGAGCAGCAGGAGCAAGTGGATTCGTTCGGCGCCCTCGCCAGCGGGTTCGCCCTGGCCCTGCTGGCCATCTACGCCCTGCTCGCGATCCCCTTCGGCTCGTACACCAAGCCCCTGATCATCATGGCCGCGATCCCCTTCGGAATCATCGGCGCGATTGCGGGTCATCTGCTTCTGGGGCTGCCGATGAGCATGATGTCGTTGTTCGGCGTGATCGGGCTGAGCGGCGTGGTCGTGAACGATTCCCTCGTGATGATCGACTTCATCAACGATCGCCTCCGGCGGGGAATGCCCGGCAGGGAGGCGATCATCGACGGCGCCAAGGCGCGCTTCCGCCCGATCCTGCTTACCTCCGTGACGACCTTCCTGGGCGTGGCGCCGCTCGTCTTCGAGCGCAGCCTGCAGGCGCAGTTCCTGGTTCCGATGGCGGCTTCGCTGGGATTCGGCATTCTGTTTGCGACGGCAGTGCTGATGATGATCGTGCCCGCGCTGACCATGGTGCACCACCGGGTGACCGACCGGGGATCGGTCGCTTCTCCTGCCGTCTAGTCTAGGGCCCCTCCCGCGCGCGCTCGAACTCCGCGGCAAACAGCGCCCAGGCCTCCGGATCCAGGCGGACATCGGAGGGTGGCGCGTCGACCGGGATGACAAAGCTGTGGGAGGCCGCGTCCACCTCGACGGTCACCACCTGGGCGGGAAGCCGATCACGCCCCGTGTAGACCCCGATTTCGAGGGGCATCCGGAACAGTCCCGTCTCCTGCACCTGGCGCAGGTCCACGCGCACCGTGCCGGCATCGGCGTCGTATCCCCATGAGCCCGCGAAGACCGGATTGCCCCCGTGCCGGAGCCACTGGTCGAAGAAGGGCTGCAGGTCGTCGCCGGAGGCCTCCTCCATGGCCCTCATGAGGTCGTCGGTGGAGGCGGTGCCGTTCAGGTGGCGGGCATAATAGGTGCGGATGCCCCTCTGGAAGGCCTCGTCGCCGACCCGCTTCCTGAGCATGTGCAGCACCCAGGCGCCCTTCTGGTAGGTCGCGACGCTGGTCACCCGCGACATGTCCTCGAGGCCGTCGTGGACAATGCGATAGTCGGGATTCTCCGCGTACCAGGCGTTGACGCGCTCCGCGGCCTGCCGGAGGCCGGTGACGAAGTCGTCCCTGCCGTAGGCGTGCTCGCGGAAGAGCAGCGTGAAGTAGGTGGCAAATCCCTCGCTCAGCCACACGTCGTCCCACTCGGACTCGGTGACCGCGTTGCCGAACCACTGGTGCGCGATCTCGTGGATGACGACGTTGCGCCAGCGCACCGGCCTGTCGCCCGTGACCGCGTTCTCGCTGTACATCAGGGCGGTCGCGGCTTCCATGCCCCCGCCGGTTGCCGGCGAGGTGATGTTGGCAAGCTTCTCGTAGGCGAAGGGGCCCACGTAGTCGTCGAAGAAGGCGAGCACACGGAGGGTGGGGACGGCGAAGTCGTGGAAGCCGGCATCGCGGTCGCGCGCGTACACCCAGGTCTGGACCGGCCGGCCGTCGAACTCCCCCAGGTTCTGAACGGCGAAGCGCGCCACGCCGACCACGAAGAGCCAGGGGGAGATGGGCGCCGACTGCCTCCAGTGGGTGCGGCGCATGTCCCCGGCGAGGTCCGTTTCTTCGACGACAACCCCGTTGGACACCACCTGGTAGTGCGCCGGCGCTGTGATGACGAATTCACACGCCGCTTTTTCCGCGACATGGTCCACCGTGGGCAGCCAGTTGCGCGCCCGGTTGGGCCAGTTGTCGCTGAAGAATGTGCGCTCGCCGTACTTGTTGAGCCCTATGCGGAGGCCGGACGCGGGGGCGCCCCGGTAGCTCACCGTCACCGAATCCCGCTCGCCGGGGCGGCCTGCCCGGGGCAACCGAACCGTGAGGAGATCGTCCTCGTGGCGGTACTCGGCGGGACGCCCCGCCGCCCGGACGCCGGTCACCTCCATCCCCTGGCCGTCGGGCCTCACGCCGATCAGGTCGAGCGGAAGCTCCACGACACCGTCCGCCGTGAAACGGAACCTCACCGTGGTCCGTCCGGTGATCTGGTCGATGTCGTCGCGGAGCGTCAGCTCGAAGCGGTACGCCTCGATGTCGATGCCGGGGCGTGGGCGCTCGACGACGACCCCGCCATGTGGCTGCTCGGCGACGTGGACCCCGGGCGCCGTCGTGAGCAGGAGGAGAGCCGGTATCCATGGGAGTGCGAGGAAACTGCGGTGCATTGGGCCTCCAGCGAAACGGACCAGAGAGGAACGCGCGGTCGTACCGCGACCGTGGAAGACAAACTTGTGGCGAGGCGGGCGTCCCTGCCAGGGATCGCCCCTGAGGGACGCCGGTCTCGACGAGGCGATGAATCCGACGCGGAGTCCCGGAAGTCCGACCCATCCATCGAAAAGACGCAGGCCCCGGCATCTGCCGAAGTCCCCGGAATTGAAGAAAACACGATTGGGTTTGACGCAGCGTCGCCGGCGGTGCATATATTAGTCTATCCAGTTGGGAGACAATACAGCCGTACAAGACGTGACGTGCGAGAAGCCGTGGGGCTCATTTTAAGTACAGCAGCCGGGCGCTGGAAAGTGCGATGGCGTTTTGGGAATATACAGCCGGATAAATCAGCATGAAGGATCACCGTAGACAACGAGGGAACGTGGCGTCCGCATCGGACACTCTGTGCGCGGTGTGCGGCAAACCCGTTCCGGTTGCGCGCGGAGGCGCCACCTGCCGCGCCAAGTGCGCCCGGGCCGACCGGGACCGGGAAATGCGCCGGGAGCGTGCCAGAGCCTCGGCACGAGCCTGGCTCTACGCCCGGCAGCGCAGGACCGATTCGGCGTAACCTCCCACGGACGCTGCTGCAAGAGCCCCTTCGCGCCTCGTTCCCAAACCGCTCTGCTGCGCGAGTATGTGGAGCCTATCCCGACCCCGCCTCCCTTCCGAACATCCTTCTCAGCGCATGCCCGTCGGCCGAGCACACGCCCCGCTCGGTTACCAGCCCCGTGACCAGCCGCCGAGGCGTTACGTCGAACGCATAGTTGGCGGCCCGAGTACGCTCGGGGGTGATCCGGACCGTGCGCTCCACTCCCGCTTCATCAACGCCGCGCACCAGCGTCACTTCGTCCGCATCCCGCTCCTCTATGGGGATATCGGCTCCGTCTTCGGTCTTCCAGTCGATGCTGGGCGAGGGCACCGCAACATAGAAGGGGACGCCGTTGTCGCGGGCGGCGAGCGCCAGGGGATAGGTTCCCACCTTGTTGGCGACGTCGCCGGAAGCGGCCGTGCGATCGGTGCCCACGATCACGACATCGACTTTCCCGCGACTCAGCAGGTAGCCGGAGGCGCTGTCGGAGACGAGCGTGTGCGGCACCCCGTGCTGGCCGAGTTCCCAGGCGGTGAGACCGGCTCCCTGCAGGCGCGGACGCGTCTCGCGCACCCAGACGTGCAGGTCGAGCCCCTCGTCGTGTGCCCGGTACATGGGCGCGGTGGCGGTGCCCCAGTCGACGGTCGCCAGCCAGCCCGCATTGCAATGCGTGAGCACGTTAAGGGGCCGGCCGGGTGCGCGCGCGCCACCGTCCGCGGCCCGGTGGATCTCCCGGAAGATGTCCAGTCCGATGTCGCCGATGCTCCGGTTGATGCGCACATCGTCTTCGCAGAGCGAGTCGGCGAACCCATAGGCGGCTCGAGCGCGCCGTGGAGGAGGCAGCGACCGAAGCAGGGCTCCGGAGTTCTCGAGCGCCCAGCGCAGGTTGACGGCCGTCGGGCGGGTCGCCATCAGCCGGCTCACGGAGGCGGCGAGCGATGCGTTCGAGGGATCGGCGCGCATGGCGAGCGCGACCCCGTACGCGGCGGTCGCGCCGATGAGGGGCGCGCCCCGCACCACCATGCCGGAGATGGCGTGGGCGGCGTCCGCGGCGCTGGTGAGCCGGCGGACTCGGAACCGGTGCGGCAGCAGGGTCTGGTCGATGACCTGGACATCCGTGCCCTCGCCCTCCGTGAAGATGCTGCGATAGGGAATGCCCCCGACCTTCACGGCGCCCCCCGGTCCCGTGGCTCGGTCGCGCCCGGGGAGGCGGAACCTGCGGGACCGTCCTCGTCCACCACAACCGGACGGTCCCGCACGCGGTCCACGACGCAGAGAAAGCCGAGCGCCTCTCCGGCGTCGGCGGAGAAGCGGTGGACATCGTGCGGAGCCACGTACACGACGTCGAGCGCCGAGACCGGCTCCGTGGCCTCGCCCAGGCGCACCGCGCCCCTCCCCTTCACGATCACGACCGCGTGCCCGTGCTCATGCCGCTCAAGCGACGAATAGCCTCCGGGCGCCACCTCGAAGTACCGCAATTCGAAGCCCAGGCCGGCCTCGCTGCTTGCCTGACCGACCCCGAGCAGCGTGTGGCGGGTCACGTCGCGGAACCGGGCAAGCCCGTCTTCCCCGTGCCTGTAGCGTCGGGGCTCGATTCCGGTCCAGTCGCCGGCGCCTCCGCGAATCACCCGAGACCTGCTCACCGGTTTCCTTCCTCCTGTCGAACTGCCGCTTCCACCAGGCGCCGCGCCGCGCCCTCCAGATCCCGCTGCACCAGGAGGCTTCCGCCGATCAACAGCATGGTGTCCGGCCCGTAGCGGGCGAACCAATGGCCGGCCTCGGCGGCGTTCACGCCTCCGGCAGGCGCGGGAAGAGCTCGGCGAAGCGGCACCATGGGCTCCCGCAGGCGCCTGTTGACCGCGTGGCAGGTTTCCTCGGGCCACGAGAAGCGCCCGCCCGCGTTTACGTACACCACGATGTCGGCGCCCGCAACCCGGTAAAGGGTGCCGAGCAGCACATCCGGGGCAACCCCCTGCGCCCGCCCGGGCGCGGTCTGCGCGTGCGCGGGGTGGGCCATGACCGCCAGCGCGCGGGGGCCGGCGGCGACACAGCGGAGCGCATCCAGCCCCATCAGGCCCGGGCACAGCACTACGCCGCCGAGCCCCAGCGCCACGACCCGTTCGAGTCGCTCCTCGAGGGTATCCAGCGGGCCGGTGACGTTGGGGAAATAGGCGGTGTGTCCTCCCACCGCCGCGTTTGCGCCCGCGACGGCCTCCGCGATCACCCGCGTGCGCTCCGCGAACGGGGCCGAGCCCTGAACCGCCAGCCCGTGGTCGTCCTTCACCACGTCCACGCCCGCGCGTGCGAAGGCGGCCGCCTGATGGGCAAGCCCGCCCGAAGACAGCCCGATCGGCTTGATGGCAGCGCTCACCAGCGGCCGCGCCGGGGCATTTACCAGGGAGCGGATGCCCGTGATCCCGAAGCGCGGCCCGGGCAGCGAACGAAGCACGGCCGGCGCAGGCTCGAGCCCCACCAGCCGCACCCCGTCCATGAGCGACACGTTGCCGTACGCCACGTTCAGGACCTGGGTGAGCTCCGTCGTGGTGGCGTCCAGCGGGTAGGCGATCCTTGCCAGCCATCCCTCTCCGTGACTCGGCTCGATGCGCTCGATGCGGCCGAGCATCCGCGCCTGCAGCCGGTCGCCGCCGACGCCGGGCGGAGCCTCCACCGTCTGCTCGCGCGCGATGGCGCTCGCAAGGGACACGGCTTCACCCAGGTGCCCGCAGCTCAGTCGATAGCTGGCTCGAAGGCCGAACGCGCGCACCGGTGCGTCAATCCTCACCCGGCCAGACCGGGTCGCCGGCACCCGTCATCGGTCCTCCGCCTTCAGCCATCGGGCGAACCACGCTTCCAGCCGCCGGTACATGTCCACCCGGTTCATCGGATCGCGGAAGCCGTGCGGTTCGCCGGGATAGGAGTGGCTCTCGAACACTTTCCCTTCCCTCTCGAGTATTTGCACGGCCAGCTCATACTGACGGAACGGGGCGCGTACGTCCTCCTCTCCGTGCATGATCAGGGTTGGCGTGACGATGTCGGGCACGCGCGCCAGCGTATTGCTGACGGCGTAGACCTCGGGCCGCTCCTCGGGTGCGCCCCCGTGTCCGGTCCTGATGAAGATCCTGCCCAGCCGGTCCGCGTTGGTGTAGGCGTCGGCGAAGTCGTAGATGCCCGCCATGGGCACGGCGGCGTCGAAGGCGTCGGGCGCGCGGGCGATGGCCGCCATGCTCTGGATGCCCCCGTAGCTGTACCCGTAGATGCCGATCCTGCCGTTGGACCATGGCTGCGCCCGCAGGAAGTCGGCCGCCGCGGCGGCGTCGAGAGCCTGCCCGTTGGCCCAGTCCTCCACGCCCAAGTCCTGGAACTCCCGCCCGAAGCCGGAGCCGCCCCGGTAGTTGACGGCCAGCACCACAAACCCCAGTTGCGCCAGGTACTGCTCGGTGAGGCTCAGCCCCTTGAGGTAGGAATTGGTGCCGCCTCCATGGACCATGACCAGTGCGGGATAGGTCGCAGGGCCGCCTGATGCCGCCGTGCGGTTCTGTTCGGGGAAGCCCGGGGGGCGGAAGAGAAAGCCCTGGATGTAGAGGCCGTCCCAGCTCCGGTAGCTCACCTCCTCCGCCTCCACCAGCTCCTGCCAGCGGGTGGAGAAATGCGTGAGGCGGCGCGCCGCACCGCCCGCGGCCGGAACGTAGTCCACCTCCGTACCGCGAGTCGACGTCGAACGCAGGAAGACGAAGGCGGAGCCGTCCGCAGTCGCGTGGTAGGCGCGGAAGGACCCGCCCATGTTCGTCACCCGCGTGGCAACGCCGCCGGCCGCCGGCACCCGCCACAACTCCACCTCGCCCCGCTCGTGATAGGGGAAGAAGAGTTCCGAGCCGTCGGCCGACCAGCTGACGGTGTGGTTGTGCAGCCAGTCGGTGGCGTGAACCTGCATGGGAACGATCTCCTCCGTGCCCGCTTCCGGGTCGAGGAGGTAGATGTAGGCGAGGTCCTCGTACCAGTACTCGTCCTTCGAGGTGCCGAGCAGGGCGATGCGGGATCCGTCCGGCGACCACACCGGCGTGGAGGACGCCATCAGACCGCTGGAGAGCTGCTGCTCGGCGCCCGTCGCGACCTCCACCACCCGGATGTCGTCCGCCCAGTAGTCGCTCAGGTTCGAGTAGTAGGCGACGCGGGTCCCGTCCGGCGACCAGGCTGGAGCGAAGCGGAAGTCGTCCGCGGCCATGGAGGCGCGCGTGAGCTGGACCGCCGGGGCGGACCCGTCGGACGGCACGATCCAGATGTCCTGGTGGCCCGAGCGCCCGCTGTAGAAGGCGATGGTGCCTCCGTCCGGCGACGGCCGCGCGGCCCGTTCGTCGTCCGGGTCGTCGGTGATGCGGGTGGGCTCGCTCGATCCAACTTCCGCCCGCCACAGGTCCCCGCCGCGCAAGAAGACGATGCCGGACCCGTCGCCGAACCAGACCGGCGACGAGCCCTCCACCCACGGGGCAGGCGCGGGATCGCCATCCACCGCGACCAGAAAGATACCCGAGAAGTCCGCCGTGCCGGCACTGACCGCGACCCATGCCCCGTCGGGCGAGAGCGCGGCCTGACGGGCGCCCCGGTTGCGGGTGAAGATGTTCTCCCAGGTGAGAGGGAGTGCCCCGTCTTCGACCTCGGCGACGGGCGCCGCGCACGCAGGCAGCATCAGGACGAAGAGGAACGTGCGGGATCCGATGTTCATGGGCGGTCTCCCGGGTTGGTTGCGCTGGGCGGGCAACCTACAATAGGGGCCCGCGAGCGGCCCGGCATCCGGCGGGGGCGCGAGGGAGACCGCTCTTCCCCGTACCGCCCCCGGCATTCACGGACCACCCTGCCCATTCGCGCGACCCCGAACCACCGCCACCCGGGAGAGATCGATGAGCGAGCGCACCTCCGACGCGAACCGGGGGAGCGATTCCGCACCCCCCGAGGTCGCGCTTTCCATCCACATCGAGGCCAGCCCCGACACCGTCTGGAGCATCCTCACCGAGCCGGAGCGCTTCTCGGCCTGGATGGGCGGTCAGGTCTCCTTCGAGACCCGGGTCGGGAGCCCTTACCAGGCCCTGTTCCCGCAATACCGGATGGTGCTCGCCGGCGAAGTGCTCGACTTCGATGACCTGCAACGCCGATTCGTGCTCTCCTGGGGCATCGAGTCGGGCCCGCAGGCGGACACAATGCCCGCCGCCTCGTCGCGGGTGGAGTTCCGGGTGACCGACGGCAAGGGCGGCGCGCACGTCGACGTGCGCCACAGTGGATTCCTCGCCGCCCGAACGGCGCGCGAGCACGAGGACGGCTGGCGCTTCCACCTGGGCCGCCTGGCCCTGTCCGCCAACAGAACGGATCTGGCGGCGGGGCTGGCGCGCGCGCTGCCCGCCTGGTGGTCCGCCTGGAACGAGCCGGACGAAGCGGCCCGCCTCAAGTCGCTGCGCGCCTGCTGCGCGCCCGATCTCGAGTTCCGCGATGACTGGGCGGTGTTGCGCGGCATCGAGCGCCTCAGCCTGCACATCGCCAACTGTCACAGCTTCATGCCCGGCTGGCGCATCGAGCCCACCGGCGATGTTCGCGTGTGCCGGGGCGAGGCGCTGGTGGGATGGCGCTCCTCGGCTCGGGGACAGGGTGCCCAGGAAGGCTTCAACCACGTGCGCGCCGACTACGACGGCACTCTGCGGCGGATCGCGGGATTCCAGGCCGCGGGGTGAGCGGGAGTGGGGAGCCCGCCTCGTGTGCGCGTCCCCTGCGCACATCCTAGAATGAGGATCGGCACGCGGCGCCACGGCAGTTGACCGTCCCGGTACCGTGGCACGGCCGCAGAGGGCTCGCACGGAGGCGGATATGCGGCAGGGATCGATCTGCAGGACACCTAGCATTTTCGCCGCACTTGTCGCGGCCGCCGGTCTCGCGGCGGCACCGCTGGCGGCCCAGGAAGCACTCGCCTTCTCCGACGGGGAACTCGAGCGCGGGCAACGGCTCTACCAGGCCCACTGCGGGCGCTGCCACGGCGTCCTCGGGATGGGCGGCGAGGGACCGGGGCTGGCGGTCAGCCGCCTGCCGCGCGCGCCGGACCACGCAGCCGTCATCGACGTCATCCGCAATGGAATCCCCGGCACCGGCATGCCGGGCCTGCGCGCCACCGTGCTCCCCGACGAGGAAGCCGCCCTGGTCGCCGCGCACGTCATCTCGCTACGCGAGGCGCAGCTCGTCGAGATCCCCGGCGACCCCGAGCGCGGCCGCCGGATCTTCGAGACCACGGGCGTGTGCTACTCGTGCCACATCGTTGAGGGGCGGGGGGTCGGGATCGGTCCCGAACTGACCGGCATCGGCATGCGCCGGGGTCCCGGGTACCTGCGCGCCTCCCTGGTCGATCCCTCGGCGGAGCTTCCGGTCTTCCGCTCGGGGGCGCGCAGCGGGTTCGCCCGGTACCTGCCCCTGCGCGCCGTTACCCGCGACGGCACGGTGTACGAGGGCATGCGCGCCAACGAAGACGCGTTCACGGTGCAACTCATCACCGGAACGGGTTCGATCGTGTCGCTGCGCAAGGCCGACCTGGCCGAGCTCGAGAAGCGTTTCGGGCACTCACTCATGCCGGCAACGGCAGGTCTTTCCAGCGAAGACATCGACAATCTCATCGCATACCTGGCCAGCCTCGGAGGATGAGCATGATCCGGTTCGCAGCTATTCGGCCGGCAAGGCGCCTTGCCGGCCCCGCACTTCTCCGCTCTCGGTGCTCACGCGGATTCATCCACGGACTGCTGGTGTGCGCGGTCCTCGTCCCGGGATGCCGGGCGGACCCGGAAGGCAGCGCCACGGAAGACCCTGCCGCGGACGGCACTCCCGGCCAGACCCACGTTCCCTTCGAGCGCCTCGTCAACGCCGACGCCGAGCCCCACAACTGGCTGACCTACTCGGGCAACTACGCATCCCACCGCTTTTCGCAACTCGATCAGATCGACCGCTCCAACGTCGGCGACCTCAAGGTGCTGTGGGCCTATCAGATGGACGACGGAATCATCGAGACCACGCCCCTCGCGGTGGACGGCATCCTGTACGTGACCGAGCCGCCGAGCACGGTGAGTGCCCTGGATGCGCGTTCCGGACGCCGTCTCTGGACTTGGTCCCCGGAGATGGGGCCGGACGTGCTGAACATCGGCTTCCCGCGCGTCAACCGGGGGGTCGCGGTGCTTGACTCGACGGTGTTCGTGGGAACGCTGAACGCGCACCTGGTCGCCCTCGACGCCCGCTCGGGCGCCGTGCGCTGGGACGTCGAGGTCGGCGACAACGCCATCGGCTTCTCGCTCACCCTGGCGCCGCTGGTGGTGAAGGACAAGGTAATCGTGGGCGTGTCCGGGGCGGAGGCCGGCGTGCGCGGCTACCTCGACGCCTACGACGCCGAAACCGGCGAGCTTGCGTGGCGCACCTACACCATCCCCGCGCCCGGCGAGCCCGGGAGCGAGACCTGGGGCGGCAACAGCTGGGAGACCGGGGGCGGATCCACCTGGCTCACCGGCTCCTACGATCCCGAACTCGACCTGCTCTACTGGCCCATCGGCAACCCGGCGCCGGATTGGAACGGCGACGTCCGCCCCGGCGACAACCTCTACACGGACTGCCTGCTCGCCCTCGATCCCGACACCGGGGAGATGATCTGGTATTTCCAGTTCACCCCTCACGACACGCACGACTGGGACGCCAACCAGATCCAGGTGCTCCTGGACGCCGAATGGGAGGGCGAGCCGCGCAAGCTGGTGGTGACCGCCAACCGGAACGCCTTCTACTACGTCCTCGACCGCGAGACCGGGGAATTCCTCCTCGCCAGGGAGTACTCGAAACAGACCTGGGCGGAGGGCATCGACGAGAACGGGCGCCCGATCGTGATTCCGGGAACCGACCCCACCGAGGAGGGTGTGCTCGTCTGGCCCAGCCTGCAGGGTTCGGCCAACTGGTTCAGCCCCAGCTACAGCCCCCGGACCGGGCTCTTCTACCAGCCCACCCGCATCATGGGAGCGGTCTACTTCAAGGCGGACGTAGAGTACGTGCCCGGACAGCCCTACACGGGCGGGGGCGAGCAGGCGCTGCGGGGCGAGGAGGCCAGCGGAGCCATCAAGGCGCTCGACGCCCTCACCGGCGAGCTCGTGTGGGAGTTCCCGCTGCTCTCCCCCCCGTGGTCAGGCGCGATGGCGACCGCAGGCGACCTCGTCTTCAGCGGGGACAACGAAGGCAACATCTTCGCCCTGGACGCGCAAACCGGCGAGCCCCTGTGGAACTTCCAGTCGGGCGGCGCGGTGCGCAGCGGCCCGATGTCCTACGAGGTCGATGGCCGGCAGCGCATCGTGAGCTCGGCCGGCGGCACGCTCTTCGTGTTCGGGCTGGACTAGCCGCACGCGCCCCCTCCAGGCGGCGTGATTCGCGTCAGCAGGCTCCTCCGGCCCGCAGGGGGCGCGAGGGCACGTAGCGCACCAGGCGCATGCGGTTGACCTCGCCCGCGTAGATGTTGCCGTCGAAATCGACGCCCAGGAACTCGATCCCCGGCCCCACGTTCACGTCGTGCTGGGGCACGAAGCAGGTCACCCAGGCCTGCTCGGTCCTCAGGTCGCCGATGCGGATGCCCTTCTCCCAGCCGAAGTTGCTGCGCCAGGGGTCCGGGGGTCCGGTGCGCAGGTCGCCCGACAGCCCGTCGCCGGCATACAGGATGTCGTTCCCGTCGATGAAGAGGCCGCTGGGCTTGCCGTAGTGGGTCCAGATGTACAGCAGATTCCCGTCGTCGTCGAAGACCTGGATGCGGCTGTTGCCGCGGTCGGCGACGTAGACGCGCCCGCGTGAGTCGATCTTGATGTCGTGCGGGTCGCTGAAGCCGCCCGGCTCGCGGCTCTCCGACCCGACGCCGTCCCCGACGGCCAGCACGAAGCTCCCCTCCCCCGTCAGTTTCACGATGCGGTTGTTGCCGCCCCGGTGCCCATCCGCTACCCAGATGTCCCCACCGGGCGAGATCGCCACCCCCGACGGCCCGTTGAAGTGCGTCTCGTCCTCCCCGTGCACTCCCGCCTCCCCGATTCGCATCACCACCTCGCCCTGCCGGGTGAGCCTGAAGACCTGGTGGCCCATCCCCATGCTCTCGCCCAGTGCGGCGCGCGCATCCCCGTGCGCCCCTCCTTCGCTCACCCACAGGAATCCCTCGTGGTCGAGCGCGAAGCCGTGCGGGAAGGCGAACAGTCCCGCCCCGAAGCTCTCCACCAGGTTGCCCTCCAGATCGAATTTCAGGATCGGGTCGATGTCGGTGCCGGCGCACTGGTTGGCGCCGCAGCGGTCGAGGATCCACAGGTGCTCGCCATCCGGATCCGGGATGACGCCGCTCACGATCCCGAGCGTGCGCCCCTCCGGAAGCTGTTCCCAGCCCAGCGTGGCCCGGTACGGGTTCGGGGCGCTGGTCTGGGCGACGAGGGCGTCACCGACCCAGCTCGCGGACGCGACAAGAATCAGGGAAGGAATCCAGCCCGTTCGCTGTGCTTTACCCATTTGGCGTTCCTCCGGTTTGCGTGGCCTGGGGCGTGATCCTCGGCCGCGTGGTCCACGGCGGCGATCCGGGGCAATGTACGCAGCCGGGCGAAAATGCGCCGGAACAGGGAAACCATTATCCCCGCGGGATCGTATCAGACAAGGTTGTCCCGCACCCGATCCCCTCCAGGACAGCGATGCTTCCGCAAGCGACCGGCTGGACGCTCCTCCGCTGGACCCTCGTTCTCTCCACGTTCGTTGCGGCGCCCGCGTCCGCGCAGGGCACGGACCGCATCTGGGGCCGCGTGCACACCACCGAAGGCGAGGTGCATAGCGGGTTCATTCGCTGGGACGAGACCGCAGCCAGCTGGGCCGACATCCTCGAGGCGCGCAAGGAGCTTCCCGAGGAAAACTATTTCGCGTGGCTGGAGGCCCATGACCGGGAGCGAGCGACGCGAACCATCGAGCTCCGCGGCTATCGCATCACCTGGGACGAGGTCGATCCCGACTTTCCAATGGAAGTCCTCTCCAGAGTGCGTTTCGGCCACCTGGATTCGCTGGTCGTGCTCGACGGTGACCATGCGGAAGTGACGCTGCGCTCCGGCAGGCGCCTCCGGCTCGAGCCCCGCGGAGGCAGCCGCGGGAACTCTTCGCCCGATGTTCACGTCGAGGTGCCGCGCGAGACCGAGGTGGAGGTCGAGTGGGACGAACTGGAACGGGTGGTGTTCTCCACGCCTCCGCCGACCGCATACCCCGCCGCGCGCCGGCTTCACGGGACTGCCGAGGACGGGAACGGCAACCGGGTCGCCGGCTACCTCGCCTGGGATCTGGACGAGATTCTCGAGTCCGACGTGCTCAACGGCCGCGAGACGCGCCGCCCCAACGAACGGAGGATCCGCTTCGAGGAAATCCGCTCGCTTACGCGCACCGGCCGCGGCACCAGAGTAGAGCTGAGCGCCGGCGGCACGCTGGAGCTCGACGGCGCCAACGACGTCGCCAGGGGCAATCGCGGACTGCGGATCGCGGATCCCCGGCTGGGCGTGGTGGTGATGCCATGGGAGCACCTGAAGGCGGTGCGCTTCCACGAGGCCGGAGACACGGTTGGCGGGGGCGGCGGGACGAACGGCGGGATCCGCGGGACTTTCGGAGAGCGCAGCGGCTTCGACGGTGGACGCCTGCTCGCCGGCACGGTGGTCACCCATGAGGGCGAGGAACTTCAGGGCCGCCTTCGCTGGGACGCGGACGAGGCGGGCAGCTGGGACATCCTCAACGGAGAGGCCGAAGGGATCGAGTATGAGATTGAATTCAGCTTCGTCCGGCGGATCGAGCCGGGCGACGAAGACGGAGCCACAGTGACGCTCGCCGACGGGCGCAGGCTGGAGCTCGCCGGACCCCGGGATGTGAGCTCGGACAACAAGGGCGTGATGGTGGCGACCGGGGAGAACTCAGGGGCTCCCGGCGGTAGCCCGATCTGGCGCCTGATCCCGTGGGACGACATCCGCGAGGTGCGCTTCGACCCCGGCTCGGCGGCACCCGACAGTTCGGAGGGCCCATGACGGGGGCGGGGTGGGCCGGCGGCCGGCGGCTCGGCCGATGCCGCAGGCTTCTTCCAATCGGGATCGTCTGCCTCGGCGTCCTCTCCACACCCCCGCATCCGGTTCGGGCGCAAGAGGCACCTGACGGTGCGCCGCTCGCCGAAGACGCCTTCGCCGACCCGGACGCGCGAACTCTCTTTCTGGCCGCGCAGGCGAACTGGAGATCCGTAGAGCAGTCGGTTCTGCGCTACCAGGCGGTCATCCGGCAGCGGATCGCGGCCACCATTCGGGCTCCGCTCAAGGACAGGGTGATCTACCGGGACGAGACCGCGGTACGCGCGTTCTGGGATCATGAATACGACGCGGTGGTGCAGGTTCTGGGCGCGAAGTCGCAGTACCCCGGCTGGTCGACGGCGCGTAGCGAGGGCGACATGGACTGGCTCGACGACCTGGCCTTCGACGAGCCCTTCGACCCGGGCGGTGACCGACTGTTCTTCGGTGCCACCGAGGCCGAGTTCGAACCCGGCAGCGCCATTGAGCACCCCCTGGCCACGGGCGCCGACCGCCGCTATCGGTATGCGAGCGGCGACACGCTGACCCTTTCCTTCGCCGACGGACGGCGTCTGCGTACGGTGCAACTGGACGTGATCCCCCGCGAGGCGGACATCCATCTCATCGTGGGCACGCTCTGGATCGAGCCTGAATCCGGCGCGCTGGTGCGCGCGGTCTACAGGCTGAGCCGCCAGTTCGATTTCCTGCGCGATCTGCAGGAACTCCAGGAGGAGCAGGAAGCCGGTGGGTTCCGGTTCGTGCCCGGCGTCTTCAAGCCCTGGACCTTCGATCTCTCCATGATCGCGGTCGATTACAGCCTGTGGGATTTCGAGGTCTGGCTTCCGCACTACATGCGCTTCGAGGGTCAGATCAGCGCCGGCATCGTCAAGTTTCCGTTGGAGATGGATGTCTCGTACCAGATGGAGTCGGTGACCACGCGCGCCGACATCGAGCGGGCCGAGGCCGAGGCCGCGGCGCGGGACGCCGAGCGACCCGAACCGGTCGCGGCCCCGGAACTCATCGAACGACACTTCGAGACGCGGGCGGAGGCGATGGCCTTCGTGGCGCGACTGCTCTCCGAGGAGGGGGGCGTGGAGTACGAGAGCGCCGAGGAGAGCGACTTCGCCGCGGAGCGGGACGCGTTCATCATCGCGCCCAGGGAGCGGAGCCTGGTGTTGACCAGCCCGGAACTCCCACCTCCGATCTGGGACGAGGCGGTGGGCTTTCCATCCGGTGAACAGATCGGCGAGTACTTCGCAAGCCTGGCCGACCTGGCCGCCCCGGATGTGCCCGGGATCCCCTGGGCGCTGGACTGGGGATGGGGCCGGCCGGGGCTGATCCGCTACAACCGGGTCGAAGGGCCCGCCGCCGGGCTCGACTTCAGAAGCGACCTCGCCGGAACCTACAGGCTGAACACGAGCGCATTCCTGGGGATCTCGGATCTCGAACCCAAGGCGCGCGTCGAGATCGAACGGGAGACGCTGCGCCGGCGCCTGACGCTCGGGGTCTACCGCGAGCTCGTCTCCACCAGCCCGCGCGCCGGGCATCTCGGGTTCGGCAATTCGCTGAACGCCGTCTTTCTGGGACGGGACGAGGGGGAGTACTTCCAGGCCGCGGGCGCCGACCTCACCTGGCGTCCGCCGGCCGTCGCGCGTCAGTGGTTCGAGGCCCGGGCATACGTGGAACGCCAGGAGGCCGCGCGGGCCCAGGCAGGGTTCGCCCTCTTCCACGTGCTCGACGACAGCTGGGACTTTCGGCCCAACGTGGCCGCCGATCCGGTCGACGAGCTGGGAACGGAGGTGCGGCTGTCGCCGTGGTGGGGGGAAGATCCGTATCTCACCCAGGTCGGGGTCGAACTCTACGGCCAGGCCGCCCGGCGATGGCCTGCTTCCGGGGGCGACGCCGCCAGCTACGGCCGGGCCAGCGCCGTGCTGCGGGTGGCCGCGCCGCTGTCGGCCCGGAGGTGGCGACTGGGATTCGAACTCGCCGGCGGGACCACCTTCGGCGACGCCACCGCGCAGCGGGCCTGGTTCCTGGGGGGCACCCGGTCGCTGCGCGGACACCCGCCGTCGGCGGTCTGGGGACCGTCCTTCGGCCGTGGCCGGGTGGAGGTCGCGCGCACCCACGACATCGGCACCCTGAGCGTCTTCACCGATGCCGGATGGGCCAGTTACGCGGGTAGCCACCACCGCGAGGACGACGGCCTCGGCGGGTTCGACCGAGCCGGTCCTGGTGCGGTGGGCACACCAACCCCGGCAACCGACCACGACGGTCTTCTCTTCGGCGTCGGTGTCGGTGCGAGCCTGTTCGACGGCCTCATGCGCACCGACATCTCCTACGGGCTCAACGGGCCCTCACGCGAGTTCTGGATCGCCTTCTACCTGGACTCGCTGCTCTGATTCCCCGACGAGGGAGCGCCCACCCGGCATTCAACGCGGATCCAATCCGCGGATGCCGGAGTTAGCTAGTTCTCGTCCATTTTCTGCCCGTAAGCGCAATTCTGTCAAGCCTTTAGCGCGGGATTCGGGCGGATTTGCGGGATGCTGGTGACGTGTTTGGCGGTGCGGGGCGGTGTTGGCAGGGCTCTGCCGGCCCATTGGGGCTGGGAGTCCCTCCGACTCGCTCGAGTCGGTCTCGAAGAGGAGCCGTCGA
>MPMR01000022.1 GCA_002238605.1 BD2-11 clade cluster bacterium bin43
TCCACCGGGATGGGCACGCCCGGCAAGGCGACCTCGGGATCCGCGGGCGCAAGGAGGTCCTCCAAGTCGAACAGGCTGCCATCGTAGAGTCCTCCCGCGAACGCGTTCGCTTCGGCCTCGGTCATGATATCCTCGTCGGCAGGCCAAATGCTCTCGCACGCGCCCAGCATGAGGGCCGAGTGCGCGGCGAGCAGGGCGGCCAGAACCCCTGAGCGGCCTGCCGCGAAACACCTTATTGGCTTCATGGTTCCACTCCTGTTGACTGGACGGGTTGGACCACCGCCAAACTCCGCGAGCGGAGGAATCCGGCCCGAGGCACCGAGATCATCGCCGAAACCTCGCTGTCGTGAGTCAGTATTTCGCCTTTACATCGTACCCGAACCACATTGATTGCGCGCCAATGTTAGCCTCATCGGACATGGATGGCTATCTTCGCGGTCCCGAGGCTACGCTGCCCCAATGTCTGTAGAATGGGAGTTTCTTCACCATGCCAACCTCTCGGAGGAACCTTAGCCTATTCGCCGCCATCTGTGCCCGCGCCGCCCTGTTGTTGCTGCTGGCCGCAGCGCCGGTGGCCGCCCAGTCCGGAGGAACCATCAGGGGTACCGTCGTGGACGGGTTCAGCGACGCCCTTTCCGGTGCCCGGGTGACGGCGACGGGTTCCGGCGTGGACGCGGAAGCCGTCACGGATACGGCGGGAGTCTACGAGTTCACCGGCTTGGTGGCCGGCGACTACGTCTTGACCGTCAGCCTGTTCGGCTATGCGACGCGGGAGGTTCGGGTAACCGTCCGCGCGGGCGCGGTTGCAACGGTCCCGATTATCCTGGAGCCCGTCTTCCAACTCGATCCGCTGAGCGTGGTGGCGGAGGAGCCCACGGTCTTCGCGCGCAACTTGGTCGCGGAGCCGATGATGAGGCAGCAGTCGAGCATCACGGCCGTAACGTCGGTGATCGACAACCTTCCCGGGGTCTCGGTCCAGGAGGGGGACGGATACGCCTTTGACGACTGGTCGAGCAACGTGGTCATGCGCGGGTTCCAGTCCACCATCAACGACGTACAGATCGGCACCACCATCGACGGATTCCCCAACGGCACGTCAGACTACTGGAGCGGCGCGAAGGCGAACCGGTTCGTCGACCCGATGAACCTGGGCGGGGTCGAGGTGTCGCAGGGGACCGCCGACATCGCCTCGCGGTCGGTCGAGGCGCTGGGCGGAACGCTCAACTTCCTGACGGCCGATCCGGCGGCGGAGGCCAGCCGCACGGCTTCCGTGACGATCGGCGAGAATGACGGCCAGCGGTTCGCCGCGCGGGTCGAGACCGGATCGCTGTTCGGCGGCACAACGCGGGCCTGGGTCGCCGCGATCCGGCAGGAGGCAACCGACTGGATGGAGGGCTCGGCGAGGAACGAACGGGAGCATGTGGCCGCCAAGATCGTGTCCTCGCACGGCGACCTCGACCTCACCGGCTACCTCTCGTACGACGACATCCACGAGGATGTCTACCAGCGGCTCTACAGCGACGCTGACTTCCGGGCCGATCCGCGCTGGGACCGGCTGATCGGCCACTGGCCGGGCGTGCCCTACCTGAACCAGTTCTACCGGCCCGGCTGGCAGACGCGGCGCAGGAACACGCTCGCCTACGTCAAGGCCGACTGGTCGGTGAGCGATCTGATCTCCTTCAGCGCGGGCGTATACCGCCACCACAACTGGGGGCGCGGCGACTGGCTGCCCCCCTACATCGTCGACGTGGTGGACGACCGGGAAAGACCCGAGTCGGAGCTGGCGGGCCGGCCGCCCGGGGGGGGGGGGGCCCCCCCCCGGGGGGGGCCGCGTCGCGGGGCGGACCGCGGGAAACGCCCCGGGTCGGGGGGGGCGGCCCGCCCGCCGGGGCGGGGCGGCACCCAGCTCGGGGTGATCCGCTTCGTGGACGGCAACGGAGTGGCGGTCGGGCCGATACCGGGGTGCACGTCGTCCTACATCTTCAACTACTACGGGTCGGGCGGACCGGAGGTCGATCCGGCATGCCACCCGGGGGCGAGCGCGGTGCAGTCGTACCGCCACAGCCACTACGGGAAGGAGCGCCTCGGCGCGAACATCGACGGGGAGTGGTCCGTGCTGTTCGGCGGTGGACGGGGCAGCGTGTTGCGGGCAGGCATCTGGTACGAGGACTCGCGCCGCGACCTGGGTCGCGATTGGCACAGGATGCTGGATCCCGCGATCAACTTCAAGTGGGACGAGCAGCCATACTGGCACCAGTATGAATGGGAGTTTCCGCAGGGCGTCTTCAAGTGGTACGCGGAGGAGACGCTGTACTTCGGCCGGTTCGAGTTAACCGGTGGCGTCAAGCAATACCTCGTTTCCGTGTCTCGCGAGGACCAGTTCGGGGTCGACCGGACCCTTGACGTGGATTCCGATTCGGACCTGCTCCTCTCCGGCGGCCTCACCTACGAGACGCCGGTCGAGGGACTCGACCTTTTCGTGGGCTACGCCGAGAACTTCCGCGCGATCGGCAGCAACCTGCTCGAAGTGCCGGGCCGCAGTCTGGACCGGCTCGAACCCGAGACCGCGTCGAACGTCGATGTCGGCGTCCAGTACGCCGGCGAAAGAGTCGCCCTGAGCGCCACCCTGTATTCCATCGACTTCGACAACCGGATCTTCTACCTCGGCCCCGCAACTTCCGCCGGACCCAACTACCTCATCCCCGGAGGCGGGGCCTACTTCAACGCGGGCGGCATCGAGACCAGCGGCATCGAGATGGCTGCCACGGTGGCGCTGTCGGGCCGGACGTCCCTCTACACCGCCCTCACGCTCAACGACTCGAAGTATCTCGGGACCGACGATCCGCTCGTCGACGCCAGCCAGGGCATCGTTCCCGGCACCGACGTGACGGGCGTGCCGCCCCGGCTGTGGGTCGTCTCCCTCGACCGCGACGGACCCCTGGGCGGCGGGTTGTCGGCGAAGTACACGGCGGCGCGGCGCGTGAGTCTGACCGCGGACTGGTATACCGACGCCTACTGGACCGTGGATGCCTACGTCAGCTTCCGGGGCGAGGCGTTGAGCGACCTGTTCCGGTCGACGGAGTTCTCGATCGTCGCGAACAACCTGCTCGACACTCCCTACCTGTCGGCAATCACCGAGAACGCGGCTTGGCTGGGCGCAGCCCGAACCATATCCACGACCGCGACCGTCTCGTTTTGAGGGACAAGCAGTTTACCCACTTTCGCTTGAGTGGCGCGTACCGACTCCATGCGTCGGTGCGGCTTTCCGTGGTGCTACGAAGTCGCGCGCATCGAGATCGAAGAGACCGCGCGCAATCGCCCTGACGCGACGGCTTTGCTGCGTCAGAATACGGCTGGCTCGAAGCACCCTCGGAGTCCAAGCAAACAAGTAGGCATACCCCGGTAATACTCAAGGGCTGGCGAGGGGCTCCGCCGTTCGATCCCCCAAAGACGGCCGTGCTTCGGCGGAGTTGCACGCGGAATCGTCACCCCCGGCATCGCGAAGCGTTGTCGTCCGGCTGATGGACCGGGGCGCAACCGTGAACCGTAACCCCAAGTGATGCTTGGGCCTCCGGCGGGTATCAGCCTTAGCTCCGAGCCGCGCGCGTCCGTTCGGCGTCGCGTCTGGTCATCGTTCGCCTGGAATCCAACGGTTAGTGTCTGGCGCATGGGCGGGATCGCCCCGCCGGTCCGAAGACCGACCAGGAGGGCAGAGGGTTGAGCGTAAGGAACGCGCCCGCAACCGGTCACGGTGCGGGCATGCGGTATCCGAGCCCGCGCTCGTTGAGGATCCAGGCAGCCCGGGATCCGTCCTCGCCGAGCTTGCGGCGGAGCGTCTTCACGACGGCGTGGACCAGTTTGGGTTTGACGGTTCCGTCATGCGTGCTCCATGCCTGCCGGAGCAGCGAGCGATAGGTCGTGACCCGTCCGGCGTTCCTCGACAGCACCCGCAGCACCTCGTACTCGGTGGCCGTCAGCTTGACGGGGGCGCCGGCCACGGCCACGCGTCGGCTGTCGTAGTCGATGGACAGCGCGCCGAGCTCGAACAGCGCGGGCTCGGCGCGGCTCCGAAGCGCGGCCCGGACCCTCGCGGTCAGCTCCGTGGGCGAGAACGGCTTGACGATGTAGTCGGCGGCTCCGGCTTCGAGCGCCCTGGCGATCGTCTCGTCGCGTCCGTAGGCGGAGATGAAGACGACCGGCTGATCGGCCAGCTCGGGAATCTGCTCCATCAGCTTGATGCCGTCCGTTTCGGGCAGCATGAGGTCGAGCAGGACGAGGTGGGGCCTCTCGGCGCGGATCAGCCCGGCCAACTCCCGGGGGTCGCCCGTGGACAGCGTGGCGTAGCCCGCCGCGTGCAGCGCGTCGCGGACGTAGCGGAGCACCTCGGGCTCGTCGTCCACCACGAGGATCCTCGCCCGCTCCCGCCCCTCTTGATGCATCACCCCCCGGCCTCGGGCCGAACCCCCGGCATCGGGAGTCGCCGCGGCCTCATCGGCCACCGGGACCGTGAAGGTGAACCGGGCGCCCCGGCCCGGCCCGTCGCTCTCGGCGCGGATGCGCCCGCCGTGCGCCTCGACGAGCCCCTTGCAGATGGCCAGGCCGAGGCCGCTGCCGAGGCCGCCGCCCGCGTCGTCGCCGACGGCGTGCTTTCTGAACAGGTGCGGGAGCTGCTCCGGCGGGATGCCCCGGCCCTCGTCGGACACCGAGATCGCCACGTAGGGACCGTCGCGCCGGGCGGCGACCGTGATCGGCGACGACTCGGCGGAGTGCCGGGCCGCGTTCGAGAGCAGGTTGCTCAGGACCTGGACGACGCGTTCCCGGTCGGCCATCACGCGGGGCAGGTCCGCGGGCAGGTCGCCGGCGACCGGGTGCCGGCCGCCGCCGCTGACGAAACTCCTCCTCGCCGCGTCCACCAGCGCCGCCGCGTCCGAGGGTCCGGGCGAGACCGACAGCGTGCCGGTCGCGATGCGCCCGGCGTCCAGCAGGTCCCGGATCAGGCCGCTCATCCGGGCCGCCTGCTCGTCGATGATGCGGAAGAACTGCATCATCTCGGGCCGCGCGAATCCCGGCTCGGCGTTGAGCACCGCGCCCGCCGAGCCCTGGATCGAGGTGAGCGGCGTGCGCAGCTCGTGGCTCACGATCGCGAGGAACTCCGTGCGCATCCGCTCGATCTCCTCAAAGGGCGCCAGGTCCTGCATCGTGACCACGACCGACTCGACCTCGCCGTCCGGCCCGCGGATCGGCGTCGAGTTGATCAGCGTCCTGACGCTCCGGCCATCGGGCACCGAGAGCTCGATCTCCTCGGCGCGAACCGTCTCGGCGTGGCGCAGTTGCCGCTCCAGCGGGAAGTCCGTCAGGGCGACCTCGCTCCCGTCGGCCCGCCGGCACGTGACAAGTTCGACCAGCCGCTCCATGGAGCGGTCCGGCATCCGCAGGCCCTCGGCAATCCGCTTCGCCTCGCGGTTGACCGACACGACGCCGCCGGTCCCGGCGTCCAGGACCACCACGCCGATGGGCGAGGTGGAGACCAGGGCCTCCAGCCTGGCCCGCGCCTGTTGCTCGTCCCGGTGGACGCGCGCGTTGCCGATCGCCGTCCCCGCGTGCGACGCGAACAGCGGCAGCACCTCCTCGTCCCCGGCCGTGAACTCGCCTCCGCCCTCCTTGTCGGCGACGAAGAGATAGCCGACGCGCGCGCCGCCGCAGTCGATCGGCGCGCCCCGCGCCGTGCCGTAGGGCAGCACGCCCGCCCCGAACCCGTGGCGCCGGAGGTGTTCGGGCACGTCCTCGAACCTCAGCGGGCCGGGAAGCCCCGTCAGATGCTCGAACAGCCGCGGCCCGTCGGCCCAGCCCTGCAACCGCCGGTGCTCGTCGGCCGTGATGCCGGAGCCGACGAAGCGCCGGGGCCGGCCGGCCTCGTCGACCGTCGTGATCAGGCCGTAGCGCGCGCCGGTCAGCGCGCGGGCGCTGTCGACGACCTCCTGCAGCACGGCGTCGGGATCGAGGCTCGCGCTGATGCGCACCGCGGCCCGGCTCAGCTCCGAGACGCGTCGTTCCAGCGCCCCGATCCGGTCCCGCGCCGACACGGAATCGTCTGTCATTGCACGTCCCTCTCATGGAACGAAGGCATTATCGCCAAAACGTCGCCGAAATGGGCCGATTTATCGCCCCCAAATCGGATGCAGAAGCTTACAATAAAAGGGGTGAACACCGTGCACGTCAAACCCAGGTCGTTGCCGGGGCGGACTGAACCCACAGGCTTGGCCCGGGCTCGCGGTGATTGTGCTGGACGAAGGGTGGTGGTGAAGCCTGAAGGGGGGGCAGGACCCATGCCGAAGGGGCAACCTAAGGACTACCGGAGCGATTACCGCTTCATTGAACTCACGCTGAGACGGTACGACTACCACAACCTGGCAAAGAAGACGAAGACGTCGGTCAGGAAGAAGCTGATGGAGGCCACCGGTCTTTCGCGCGCCCAGATCACGCGGCTGATCCGGCAGCACCGCGAGACCGGCCGGATCATGGACGGAAGGAAATGGAAGCGGGGTGAATGAGGGCGGGTGCGGTCAGCGCCGAAGAAACCTGGAGCCAAACCGAACATTCCAGCGGGTGCCGACCGTGCTCGTCCTCAGGCCGGGGCGTTGTTCTTGCCGTTCTCCCCTTGCTGTCAAGTTGAGCCGGCTCGCCCGTAGGCGACGACCGGAAAGCCAGCAGCGCGTCGGTCGAAGCCTCCGTGAGTTGCAACGGCAGGCCTGAGCCGTGTCGGCGAGATCGTGGTCGAGCACTTCGCGGTGGCTTGACGCGGCCGTCTCGCACTCGACCGGAACGCCCGACCGTGCCCTTGGCACCCGAACAGCTAGTCCGCGAGAAGATCGATGGTCAGCTCGAAAACTGGCGGTGAGCAAGGCACGGGAGAGACGATCGAACCGGACGCTGGTATCGCCGAGAGGGTTCGCTTCTGGGAAGAGCAGGACCGGATCAACCAGGTCCTCATCCCGAGGGTCATCCACCTACACACGCTGCTCACAGACCACATCAAGGAAAACGACAACCTGCCGGAGGTCTTCCGCCATCAGCTCGACGACGCGTTGGAGAAGCAATCCCGCCGGTTCGAAGCGGAACGGAAGAGCCTGCACAAACAGTACGGAGCCCATGCTCGCCATGTGCGACTACTCCGGTGGCTGGTGACCGGGGCCTTCGTTGTCTCGCTGGCGGCCATCATTGTGTCTCTGTGGGCGTAGGGACGGAGCAGGCTGCATGAGCATGAAGTCTCTTGACCTCATCCCGGGTCTCGAGAAGCTCCCAGGCGACCACCAACACAGGTCCTTCCGGGAGACGCTGGTTGATCTCCGCGCCGCCGCGCTCGGGGCCGAAGAAGCCGTGGCGGCGGCGTCCATTGCGCTGTGGGGCATCTGGGACCAGGTCAATGTGCCCGACTCGCTGATCCAAGCGTATGAGGCCCAATACCCGGGGTTGGCCGCCGAACAATCCCTGCTCGAACAATGGCAGGAGGTGCAAGCGGATGGACCAGACGCGGCCAACGGATTTCTCAGGGGACTGAAGGGCAAGCTGGCGGAAATCCGAGCCGCCGAGATGCTTGAGCAAGAAAGGCTACAGCGACGGCAACATCGCTCAGCGTCCGGTCTGTATTAGGACGGTGTGCTGAAGCACGTTGGCCAGAGCCATGGTCCGTGGTTCGCGAACAGCCGATGGGAGAAGACCGATGAAGTACCCAATACTCATGCCGCTCGTGGTCGCCGTAGGAGGGCTGTGTTGGACGCTCGGACTCGCGATCGGTTTCACTGCCTGTCTTTTTGGTGATGGAGGGGAATCGTCCGAGGTCGCCCTTCGGTTCCTGGCGGTCTGCGCGGGGGTGGGCGTGGTGGCCATCCTCGGCGGTAGCCTGAGCGTTGTTTTTCATGTAGCCGCCGCGGGCAAACCGGTTCCGCTTCCGGTACGCCTTGGCGAGCCACGCCGGCGCGTCGCGAGAACCCGGCAGCCTGTTCCGAGCGATTGCAACCTACAAGGCCTGCAAGATGGGAAGGAGGGAAAGACATGAAGACCCTGAAGTCCTGGTGGCCAGTGTTCATCCTCGGGGCCATCGCTTCTTCCGGCGGCCTGCTCGACTGGTTCTGGGACTGGATGCAGCTTGAGGGGGCGTTGGCCATCGGCGGGATCGGCCTGGTATGCATCCTGCGGGGGATCGCCAGGGGTCTGTTCCCGAAGAAGGGCTGAACACTTCGGACTGGACCGTGTGATGGCGAGTTTCGGGCTCGTCGTCCTGGAACCCGCGGGCACCTTCAGCGCCCTGGTCAGCTGGCGCGGAGATCCACTAGCGAGACAGGCGAGATGGTTCGGCAGGACGCTCCCGCCTTGATGAGCGCCGCGCTCGCCGACCGCACTGGCCGCAAGTTTCAGCGATGCGGGATCGCGTCGCCTGCACGTTCTTCGCTACGCCCCTCTCATCCTGACTTGGTACTCCCGCAACACAACCATGAGCAGGCCACCGACGATCGCAAGGTTCTTGAGGAAGTCGATGAGCACGCCGACATCCGCGCCCGCGCGCAACGGGTTCTCCATCAGCAGCGTTACCGTCAGCAGAAACAGCATGAGGCCCAATCCGGCCAGCAGTGTGCGCTTGCCCAGGGCGAGCAGGACGCCGCAAGCCAGTTCCACGAGTCCGGCGATCACCGCGAGCAGGGCCGGGAACGGCAGTCCCACTTCTACGATGTCAGCGGCTGCGCCCTCGATGTCCACGAGCTTGTTGAATCCCGTGAATAGGAAGATCGCTGCTAGCGCGACCCGCGCGGCGACATAGCCTATGCGGTCGACCGGATCGTCTGCGACTGCGTTCTCGGCGTTCGGCATCAACGTCTCCTCAGCTTTGGACCGGCGGGGACCGGCGCGCTTCACGGCGTTGCGTCGGCGTCGCCTGAGCCGCCGGTAAACGGTTCTAATTGTACACAAGATGCACGCTGCTGTCTTCGGCCCGGGCCGTCCGCCGGATCCTCGCGCCGGCCCTGAGCAGAATCGCCAAAGCCGCGCAACCTCGGGGCCAAGGCGTCGCATGCGCACCCTACCGATCAGAAGAAGCGACGGCCCCGCCGACCACCCATCCTCGGGTTCACAACATTGTTCGTGACGGACCCGAACGTGAAGCTGAAGCCCACTTCGAAATCGAACTCGAAGTCCGTGCCGAGCTGGCGGCGCTGGAGCAGCACGTCCTCGTCGGCGATGTCCTCGCGCGGCACGTACAGCTGGTCCTTCACGCGGGCCACGCCTCCGCTCACGCTCAGATTCAGCCCGCGGGCGAGCCGGTACTCGACGCGCCCGAGCAGGTCGATGCGGTGCAGCGCCGGATCGTGCAGGAACGTCGACGCCTCGAGCACGCTGTTGATCTCGCCCCAGGGCTGCCGGAACTGCGCCGCGACCTCCAGTCGTTGTTCGGCGTGGGTCTCCCCGGTCCGGCCGAAGAGCGTGATCTCCTCGTAGTCGAACGATGCGAGGCCGAGCGAATAGAGCACCGTGATCTGGCGGCGTGTGGATTCGGCGTAAGGAAACAGGCTGTATTGGACGGCCGGCGCGGCCCGGATCGCGAGGTCCTGATTCACGCGCGTGGAGGTGAGCGCCGAGGCGCGCACGCCCGCGGACCAGCGGGGCCCGAGACTCCAGACGATCAGTCCCTCGTGGCTGATGTTGCGCGACGTGCTCGTGAGCATCGAGCCGTCGCTGAACTCGAACCGGTCCCGCTCCCAGCGCCCGTAGGAGTTGAGGTCGATCTTGAGGTCCTCCGTGGTCCGGCTCGCCGAGAGCGAACCGTCGAAGGACCGCGAGCTCCGCCGACTCTCGACCTCCCATTCCGTCCCGACGCTCGTGCGGAAGACCCACAGGTTCCAGGGGTCGTCGACAGCAGCGAGCTGCTGCGCGGCTCCCGACGGGGGGGCCGTGTAGCGGAGGTCCAGGAGCGGTCCCGCCGCGGTACCGGACACGTAGGGGACGAGCCCCAGCTTGAACGCGCGCGTCAGACCCTCGCGCACCTCGTCGTCGGTGTCGCTCTCTCGCGCGACGAAGCGCAGCGTGTCCTGCTGATCGGCCCTGCCGCCGCGCCCCATGAAGAAGACATCGTAGGCCGCGCCGCCGCCGCCGGTGCCTTCCGATGTCACCAGCACGTGCAGGTCGGCGTCCGCGCGGTCGCGCACGTAGTCGACGAACGAGACCTCGCGCCGGAAGTGGTCGAAGTCGCAGCGCTCGCAATCGAAGAAGACGCGGAGCAGTCTGTCGGCGTGCTCGCCGTCGCCGTTTTGCTCCTGGGCCGAAGCGCTGCCGTAGGCCAGGGCGAGCGCCACGCACGCGAGGCTCGCGCGCACGAGAGTGCCCCGCCAGCGCGTTCCGCGCGACCGCCCCTCGCCGATACGTCCCACCGTCGATGACCGCATCTCCCCTCCTCGCAACACGTAAGTGACCCATCGGGTCACGAAAGCTCGCGAAGGCGCTCGGCCGAATGGTGGAGTGCAGGTCAGTCAGTTGTCAGGGAGTTGTGATCTCCGGCGGAGCGCCGTCGCGCAGTTGGTCATCTCCAAGGGCGGGAGGCGCACGGTCAGCTTGGTCAAGGCGTGTTTGGGGATCGGTCCCACGGGTCCGTCACCACCGACTCGCCGGAACCGGCCGCCAGCTATCTCCCGAACGCGGAGAACGCACAAGGAGAGAGGTGTGAACAAGTGGCGGCCTCGAAGGGGCAGCGAGGACTGGTGAGCCGGGCGAGCATCGCGGACCTCGTCGCCTTCCGGATCGCGTATCCTGGCCAGAAGGCCGATCCTTCGGGAGAGGAGACCTCGACTACTTCGATCTGACGAAGTGCGCGCCGATCGCGTCGACCGCGGCTTGTAGAGCGCCGAGCTGTTTGTGGACCTCGGTGTCCAGTCCGTCGACCCTCTTGGCGAGGCGGTCCTCCAGCCCGTCGAGCGAGTATTGAATCTGCTTGAACCTGGCCGACACCATTTCGATCCTGCTCCCGAGTTCGACGTTCCCCTTGTCCGCGTGCGCCTCCACGTCGTCGATCCGCGTGCCGAGCTTCGATTCCAATACGGAGATCCGTCGGTTCAGTTGATCGAACCCGGTGACGACGCGACGCTCAAGCTTGGCCAGCGCGACACCCAGTTCCTGAATCGCGAAACTGTCCTTCATCGTCTGCCTCGCTCCTTTCGCATCCGCATGCGCATTACGCGCCCGGACCGGGTCCCCTTCCGTCAACGGCCACCAGCGCGACCGGGATTGCCGCAAGCCTCGAGACCCTCGCGAGCGTGTGCCCTCGGGAGCCATGTAAGCTCAGGGTCAAGGGGGTAGGGTCCGGTCAGGTGATAGAATCACGACCGGGTGCCTCCGCTGCCTTCCGTAACTTCGCGGATCGTCGGCTCTGCGATCCGCTTCCGATAAGCTGGTGACCTCTTGCAGAGCCCGCAGGTGACCTTGGCAGTGTCTCGCGTGACTTGCGGCTCGCGCTTCAGTCGCTGCTGATGGTACATCCCGCAGGCCGTGTAACCGAAAGCGCCTACGAGATTCAGTTTCATCGTCCGTCTCTGCCGTGGAGGTTAATTCGGGTGTTCAGCGCCGCCTCGGTCTCCGCCCGGCCCCCCGCGGCGCGGCTCAACTCGGAGACGCGCCGCTCGAGCGCCTCGATCCGGTGTCGCAGCGAACGCTGAATCGTCTGTCACCGCTCGTCCTATTTCACGAAAAAGGCATCATCGCCAAATATTCGCCGATGCGGGCCGGTTGCTCGCCCACGGATCGGATTTGGAAGTGTACAAAATAAAGGTCACACGCCATACACGTCAAACCAGTCGCCACCTTCCCCTCCGGGACCCATCTCCTAGCCCTAGAGAGGCCCGGTTCGGCGTCGACGAATCGGGCGGCCGTGGCCTAACCGCAAGATCGCTGGCGACTTGTAGCGTCTGCCGCATGTCACGTCCAAGGGCGTTCCGTGTCCGGCCGACCTCGAAGTCAAATACACACCTCCGGTACGGCACCGGGGTGGCCCGATTCCTCGTCAGAACACCGTCCGCCCGAGCCGCTCCGACCGCGAAGCGTAAGGGCTCCCGCGCCTTCTCGCGCCCCTTCAGAATGTGCGATCTGCGAGTTGATCGGACGTTTGGCCGCGACGATCCCTCTGGCCTAACTTGTGGGGAACTTCCTCGCAGACGGAGGTGCTCCCCTGTTCCCACGACTACTCCTCGTCCTCGTGCTCGGGTGCGCTGGATGCGACAGCGTCCTCGACTTCCTAGGCATCGACCCGAACGAGACTCTTGAAGTGCCCCATCCGAACTCCACGGGTCGAGGTCCCCGTTACAACAACTCCCTGGAAGACCAACAGGGTCTCGCCGGCCTTCAAGTCACGCTCACCGGATCCGTTGATCGCACTTTCACGGCAGAGGACCTCCCGATCAGGCCCTTCAGCATAGCAGCCAGAGGCTCGATCTCCGCCGACGTGTCCCTGATCGTCAACGGGACGGTGATCGCGCAGGGCATGGCGTCGTGGGCACTGAGGCCGAACACCCGGTGGATAATGCGATTCGAGCGCGGAACACCGAACCCTGCCCCCTACATGCCGCCCGTCCCCGGTTACAAGCCGAACTATTGCGATTGGCCGGGTTGCGAAAGCTACTGGCGCTTCGGGATCAGCGAGGACCACAGAAACTCCGAAGACGAGGCGCTTTGGGTCGTGGTGTTTGGGCACGAGCCCTGCCCCGAGGGTAGCATCTGCCAACTAAAAGCGAGCTAAGGGACCGGGGAGGGCTCCGAGCGTCTCTTCCGGTTGAAATCGGGCGAGCGCCCTGGGCCGCGTTCCGGGAGTGTTGGCCAGTCTGGCCAAGACGCTCGTTTCGGGCGAAATTCCGTGTGCGCAGATCGTGCAGTCCATCTTCGAGGAGGAATCGAACGATGGCACGCACGAAACGAAGTCGGCGCTCGTACGGCGCCGGCGAGTGGGGCCGGAACCGGGTCCGGGTGTTCCCCGATCCCAAGACCGGCTTGTACCAGATCGAGTGGCGCGAGAACGGTCGCAGGCTCACCCGGTCGCTGAAGCACCGCGACTAGGTGAGGGCCAAGCGGCAGGCGGACGAGTTCGCCGCCGGGTTCGCCGGGCCGGAACTGAACGGCAGGAAGGACGCCGAGCCCGAGCCGCTCACCCTGGAAGCGCTTTTTGACATCTACGCCGAAGAGGTGACGCCCACCAAGGCGGCGACGTCTCAGAGGTCGGATCGAGCCGCGACGAAGATGTTCCTGCGGTTCTTCGGCCGGGACCGGAAGCCCGCAACGCTTTCTCAGCGTGATTGGGACCGGTTCATCCGGGCGCGGCGCGCGGGCAACATCGGCCCCAGCGGAAGGCCCGTGTCCGACCGGACCATCGAAAGCGATCTGAAGTTCCTGATCGCCGTCTGCAACTGGGCCAGCAAGTCCAAGGACGAGCAGGGCCGCCCGCTCCTCGGCTCCAACCCTCTCAAGGGCCTCAAGACGCCCACGGAGAAGAACCCGACCCGCGTCGTGCTTGCCGAGGAGGAGTATGAGGCGCTCCTGAAGGTGTCGCGCCGGGTCGACTGGCGCTTCCATGTCGCGCTCGTGCTCGCGCACGAGACCGGGCACCGGATCGGGGCCATCCGCAAGCTCCGGTGGAGCGACATCGACCTCGAAGGCGGAGTGGTGCTGTGGCGCGCGGAGCACGAGAAGACAGGGTACGAGCACCGTACACCCGTGACCGCCGAGGCACTTGCGGTCTTGGAGGAGGCGCTCACGAGGAACCAGGGCAACGGGGACTCTCCGGTGCTGCCTGCGCCGAGGGATGCTACGAGATGCGCGGGCCGGACGTTGGTGCGCTACTGGTGGAACCGCGCCCAGAAGCTCGCGGGGCTGGAACCCAAGCGCGGTAGAGGCTGGCACTCGCTGAGACGCAAGTTCGCCTCCGACCTCATGGAACAACCGCTCAAGGTGCTCTGCGAGCTGGGGGGCTGGAAGACGGCCAAAACGGTGCTCCAGTGTTATCAGCGAGCCGACGAAGGACAGCTTCGGAAGGCACTGGAAGCCCGCCGGAGACCTCGCGGCTGAGGCTCGCGACTCGGCGGGAATCAAGTGGCGGGAATCCGACCCGTCAATCCTGTAAGGTCAAGTGAGCGTACAAGATAGAATCCCAACCGCTTCCGCCGTTACGTCAGGGTTGTCGCCCCGCGCCAGAACCGGTTTCCGCAGGCGGGGATCGCTCTTATCGTAACCGGGCCCGCCTCCGCCCTCCCGCGCTCATTCTTCCGAAGCCCGACCGTGTCCGCAGCATACTCCCCCGATACCCTCCCCGGCCTGCTCGCCCGGCGAGCCGCCCGCCGCCCCGACGAGGTCGCGCTGCGCGAGAAGGAGTTCGGCATCTGGCAGGAGATCACCTGGGCGGAGTACCTCGGCCGGGTGCGCGCCTTCTCGCTGGGGCTGACGGAGCTGGGCGCCGACGAAGGGAACCGCATCGCGATCATCGGGGACAACCGGCCCGAATGGATCATCGCCGAACTCGCGGCCCAGGCCGGAGGCGTTCTGCCCCTCGGGCTCTACCAGGACTCGATCGCGGACGAGCTTGCCCGCATGCTCGAGGCCGCCGAGGCCCGCATCATCGTCGCCGAGGATCAGGAGCAGGTGGACAAGGTGCTGGAAGTGCGGGACCGCCTGCCCGGACTCCGGTACATCATCTACTACGACTCCCGCGGAATGTACGGGTACGAGGCAGCGGGGCTCATGTCCTTCGAGGAGGTCGAGGCGCTCGGCGAACGCGCGCACCGCCGCTCGCCGGAGGAGTTCGATCGGAGGCTCGCTGCCCTTCAGCCCGGCGACATCGCGCTCCTGTGCACGACATCGGGCACGACCAGCAGCCCCAAGCTGGCCATGCTCTCGCACGAAAACCTGATTGTGATGGCGTCCCAACTGCGCGCCGTGGACGCGATGAACCCGGGTGACGAGTTCGTCTCGTTCCTGCCCCTGGCCTGGATCGGAGAACAGATGATCGGCGTGGCCAGCGGACTCCTGACCGGGTTCACCGTCAACTTCCCCGAGGAGACGGCGACCGCGCGCAAGGACATGCGCGAGATCGGGCCGGCCTTCCTGATGTCCCCGCCCCGCATCTGGGAGAACATGGTCTCCGACGTGCAGGTCATGGCCGCGGACACCACCCGCCTGAAGCGCTGGCTCTACGGCTGGGCCATGAAGCAGGGCGCGGCCACCGCCGAAGCCCGGTTCCGGGGACGGAGTGTCGGCCTGGTCCGGCGCCTGAGCCACCGCTTTGCCGACTGGGCGGTCTTCCACCCCATCCGCGACCAACTCGGGCTCAGCCGGGTGCGGCGCGCGTACACGGGAGGCGCGGCGCTGGGCCCGGACGTCTTCCGCTTCTACCACGCCATCGGGGTCAACGTGAAGCAGCTCTACGGCCAGACCGAGGTGTCGGGGATTTCCGTCGTGCACAGGGACGGCGACATCCGCTTCCAGACGGTGGGCGTGCCGCTGTCCCGCACCGAGATCCGCATTTCGGACGATGGAGAGATTCTCTGCCGGAGTCCGGCGGTCTTCCAGGGATACTTCCGCAATCCGCAGGCCACCGCGGAGACGCTCGAGAACGGCTGGCTGCACTCGGGCGATGCCGGCTATTTCGACGAACACGGCCACCTGGTGGTGATCGACCGCCTGGCCGACGTGATGCAGCTGGCCGACGGAACCCACTTCTCCCCGCAGTTCGTCGAGAACAAGCTCAAGTTCAGCCCCTACGTCGCCGAAGCGGTCGTCTTCGGGGGCTCGGGGACTCCGTTTGTTACGGGGATGATCGCAATCGACATGGAGAACGCCGGGCAGTGGGCGGAGCGCCGCCGCATCCCCTACACGACCTTCACCGACCTGGCCCGGCGCCCCGAGCTGTACGCCCTCGTGCGCGAGCATGTTGCGGAGGTAAACGACGAACTGCCCGAGGCCGCCCGCATCCGCCGCTTCCTGCTGCTGCACAAGGAGTTGCACGCCGACGACGCCGAACTGACCCGCACGCGCAAGATCCGGCGCCGCCACATCGCAAGCCGCTTTGCGGATATCATCGGCGCGCTGCAGGGGGACGCCGATTCGATCACGGTGGCGACCGAGATCACGTACCAGGACGGACGCACTGCGGCGGTCGAGCACGCGCTGCGCATCGAGACGATGGACCGGAGCAGGCCATGACGGTGCCCGCTGACGCATTCCGCCGATCGCGCACGCCGCGCGGAGAACGCTGACCATGGACATCTTCCTGCAGCTGACGGTCTCGGGGCTCAGCACGGGGATGATCTACGCGCTGGCGGCGGCCGGCTTCGTGGTCATCTACAAGGCCAGCGACGTCATCAACTTCGCCCAGGGCGACCTGCTTCTGCTGGGGACCTACCTGATCTTCTTCGCGGTGGCCCAGACCGGTCTGCCCTGGAGCCTCGGGGTACTGGTCACCCTGCTGCTGGCGGTCGCGGTGGCGCTGGCGGTCGAACGGCTGGTGCTGCGGCCGCTGGTGGGCGAGCCGATCATCTCGATGATCATGGTCACCATCGGGCTGTCGTCGGTGCTCAGGGGAGCGATCAACGCAATCTGGGGCCCGAATCCGCGGGCGTTCGAGTCCTTCCTGCCCGCGGGCGACATCGTCATCGGGCCCGCGGTGCTCTCGACGGGACGCGTGCTCTCCATTCCCATCGCCCTGGCCGTGCTCGCGGGGCTCGGGCTCTTCTTCCGCTACACCCGCGACGGCATCGCCATGCGCGCCATCGCCGACGACCAGCAGGCGGCGCTCAGCATGGGGATCAGCATCCCACGCGTGTTCGGGGTCGCCTGGGGGCTGGCGGCCGCCTCCGCCGCCATCGGCGGGATCATGCTCGGCAACATCGTGGGCGTGAGCCCCAACGTGGCGTCCATCGGCCTGCGGGTCTTTCCGGTGGTGATCCTGGGCGGACTGGACTCGATCGCGGGAGCGGTGATCGGCGGCGCCATCATCGGACTCCTCGAGGTCTACGTCGGCTTCTACGTGGGGCACGGGCTCAACCTGGTGGTCCCGTACCTGGTGCTCATCCTGGTGCTGATGGTCCGGCCCTACGGGCTCTTCGGGAAGGAGATCATCGAGCGCGTATGAGGATGGCGCGACGGATCCGGGAGCGGGCGGAAACCCGCGAATTCGGGCGCTCGGTCGCCGTGGTCGGCGGGCGGCCCAGGGGCGCGGGGATGTCCCCATGAGCATGGAGTGCGGGGTCTTTCACACCCGCTACGAGTCCGACATGGGACTCCGCCCGCGGCCTGCGCAGCGCATCCGCCTCGCGGTCCTGGCCGTCTTCGTGCTCGTCTTTCCGTTCCTGGCCAGCAGCTACTGGCTGGATCTGGCCAACCAGGTGGCCATCGCCACCGTGGGCGCCATCGGGCTGAACATCCTGGTGGGCTACACCGGGCAGATCTCGCTGGGGCAGGGCGCCTTCATGGCGATCGGGGCCTACACCGCCGGGCTCCTGACCCTGAACCTCGGGGTCCCATGGGGCGCGAGCGTGTTCTGCGCGTGCATCCTCACCGCCGTTGCGGGCACGTTCTTCGGGCTCCCCTCCCTGCGCCTCAAGGGCCTGTACCTGGCCATCGCCACCCTGGCCGCGCAGGAGATCGTGGAGTGGGGGATGACGCACTGGACGGCGGTCACGGGCGGAACCGAGGCCATCGTCCTGCCCGCCCCGCGCATCTTCGGCCTCCGCCTGAACAGCACCTTCAACTTCTACTGGCTGGCGGTGCTCACGGCGGCCGGGACCGCGCTCTTCGCGGCAAACCTCTTCCGCAGCCGCATCGGGCGCGCCTTCGAAGCGGTACGCGACCAGGACATCGCCGCGAGCGTCATCGGGGTGGACCTCTTCCGTACCAAGCTGCTGGCCTTCGCGACTTCGTCGTTCTTCGTCGGCCTCGCGGGGGCGATGATCGCCTTCTACCGCAACATCATCACCTGGGAGCGCTTTACGCTGAACACGAGCATCGTCTACCTGGCGATGATCATCGTCGGGGGCCTGGGTTCGATTCGCGGGTCGTTTCTGGGTGCGGCGCTGATCACGCTGCTCCCGGCGCTGATCACCAACATGGGACGGGCCATCCAGGATACCGCTCCCCAGGCGGCTTCCCTTCTCCCCTACGGGCAGCAGGCGGTGTTCGGGATCGTGATCATCCTCTTCCTGGTTTTCGAGCCCCGGGGACTGTCCAAACTGTGGGGAAATGTGAAAGACTACTTTCATGTGTGGCCGTTTGCGTACCGGCGCGGCGAGAACCGGGCCAACTGAAGGAATGAGAGAGATGAGCGAGACAGACGGGGTGCAGGCCGGAGTCGGACGGCGTACAGCGGGATGGGAGAGGGCGTTGGCCGGGGGCCGGGCGCTGGTGGCCGCGGGCGCGGCAATGCTTCTGTGCGTCGCCTGCGGGGGCGACGGCGCCGATGCGGACGACAACAGCATCAAGGTGGGGGCCATCTTCGACCTCACCGGGCCCACCGCCGACGTGGGCACCGACTACGGCGACGGGGTGCGCGGCTTCGCGGACTGGGCCAACGCGCGGGGCGGAATCGAGGGACGTCCCATCGACCTCATCTTCCAGGACTACGGATACCAGGTCGACCGCGCCGAGCAGCTCTACAGCCAGTTCGTGAACGAGGGCGCGGTGATCTTCATGGGATGGGGCACCGGCGACACCGAAGCCCTGCGCATGCGCGTCGCCGAGGACGAGATCCCGTTCAGTTCCGCGTCCCTCTCGCATCGCCTCGGGGATCCGGCGGAGGCCCCGTACAACTTCCTGCTGGCCACGACCTACAGCGACCAGTTCCGCATCGCGCTCGACTGGATCGCCCGGACCCACGGCGAAGGGACGCCCATCGTTGCGCTGATGCACAACGCAAGTCCCTTCGGGCTGTCGCCGGCGAATCAGGGCGGGATCGAGTTCGCCCGGGCGCGGGGCATCGACCTGACGCTCTACGAGATGCCGCGCGGAGCGGTGGACTTCACCGCCGAGTTCTCGCGCATCCGCCAGAGCGGCGCGCAGTACGTCGTGTTCCAGAACACCTCCGGGCCAGCGGCGGTGGCGCTCCAGAACGCGCGCAGCCTGGGACTGGACGTCACCTTCTTCTGCCTGAACTGGTGCTCGAACGCCCAGGTGGTGCGGTTGGCGGGAGACGCGGCGGAGGGCCTGATGGGGACGATGCCGTACGCGCCCCTGAGCGTGGATGTACCCGGCACGCGCGTCATCAGGGAGTACCTGGAGTCGAGGGGCGAGTCCGCCGAGGGGAAGACGAACGCGTACACGCAGGGCTGGTGGACCTTCGCGGCTTTCGCCGAAGGGATGCGGCGGGTGCTGGCGGAGGGAGACGAGCTTACCGGGGCGAACATCAAGGCCGCCCTGGAGACGCTGTCCGACTACGACATGGGCGGGGTCACCGCGCCCGTGACCCTGACTTCCACGAACCACCGCGGGTCCGGGGGACTGCGCATCTTCCGGGTCGAGGACGGGGCCTGGGTTCCGTTCACGGACTTCGTCCAGGCGCCGGCGTCCTGAGGGCGGCGGGATGACGGATTCGGCTTCCGACCGGCGCAGCGTGGCGGCGTCGAATGGGCGGTCGGATGCAGGTTCCGGCCCAGCTCGCCGGTCCGATGCGGCTTCCGGTCCAGCTCCGCGGTCGGATGCAGCTGCCGGTCCAGCTCCGCGGTCCGACCCGGACGCAACGCCGCTTCTCGGTCTCAACAACATCGAAGTTCTCTACGACGACGTGATCCTCGTGCTGAGGGGACTGTCGCTCGAGGTGGCGGAAGGCGGGATCGCCGCCCTGCTGGGCTCCAACGGAGCGGGCAAGACCACGACCCTCAAGGCCATCTCGGGGCTGCTCTACGTCGAGGACGGCGAGGTCAGCGACGGAACCATCGTGTTCGACGGCGAGGAGATCCAGGGAATGGATGCCCACCGCATCGTGGAGAAGGGCGTCTTTCAGGTCCTTGAAGGAAGGCGGGTCTTCGAGCACCTGACCGTGCGCGAGAATTTGCTGGCCGGGGGATACACACGCGGCACCCGGCGCGGCCTGAACGCCGACGCAGACAAGGTCTACCACTACTTTCCGGCGCTTGCGGAACGACGCGGGCAGCTCGCGGGACACCTCTCGGGCGGCGAGCAGCAGATGCTGGCGCTTGGGCGGGCGCTGATGGCGTCACCGCGCATGATGCTGCTCGACGAGCCTTCGCTCGGGCTGGCTCCGATGCTGGTCGAAAGCATTTTCGAGATCGTGCGGCGCATCAACCGCGAGGAGGGGACGACGATTCTGCTGGTGGAGCAGAACGCGCGCGTTGCGCTGTCGGTGGCCGACTACGGCTACATCATGGAGGGGGGTCGGGTCGTGCTGGAGGGCGCCGCCGAGGAGCTGCGCACCAACGAGGACGTGAAGGAGTTCTACCTGGGGCTGGGCGATGGCGGGCGGCGGTCGTACCGGGACGTGAAGCACTACCGGCGGCGCAAGCGGTGGCTGTCGTGACGGGGACCCGGTACTTCGCATCGGGACCGGGAGCGCGCGCCTGGTGACCCGTCGGGACGGAGCGCATGGCGGCTCCCCGCGGGCGCGATCCGGCCCGGACCGGGACGCGGCGGAGGACTGGAACGCGCGGCAGGACCGGCTGGCGGCGCGGGCGGTTGCCTTGGGGGCCGGGCACAGTCCCGAGATCGGGCGACGGCTGGCGGCCGCCGGGATGTCGATCGGGGACGTCACCGGGGTCGCGGACCTGAGCGCGATCCCGGTGCTGGCGAAGGACGACCTGCCCGCGCTGCAGGCCGCCGATCCGCCCTTCGGCGGGATGCTCGCCGTGGCTGCGGGCGCGCTGGCGCGCATCTACCGCTCGCCGGGGCCGATCAACGACCCGCAGGGAGCCGGCGACGACTTCTGGCGCTTCGCGCCGGCCCTGCGCGCCGCCGGCTTCCGCCCCGGCGATGTGGTGCTGAACAGCTTCTCGTACCACCTGACGCCGGGCGGCCTGATGCTCGACGGCGGACTGCGCGCGGCGGGATGCGTGGTGATCCCCGGGGGCGTGGCGGCCACCACCGCCCAGATCGAGGCGGCGCGCGCGGCGGGCGCGACCGGCTACACCGGCACGCCCCAGTTTCTGCTGACCCTGCTCGAGCGGGCAGCAGAGTCGGGTGGGCCGGGTGGGCCGCCCGGGTTCGAGCGCGCGCTGGTGACGGGCGCGCCCCTGCCGCCTTCGTTGCGCGCCCGCCTCCAGGACGACTTCAGCGTGGACGTCTACCAGGCCTATGCCGCGGCGGACACCGGGCTGCTCGGCTACGAGTGCGCCGGGAAGGACGGGTGGCACGTGGCGCCGGGCGTGGTGGTCGAGGTGCTGGCCCCCGGGGACGATCGGCCGGCCGCGGAGGGGGAGGCGGGGCAGGTGGTGGTCACCAGCCCCAACCAGGTCTACCCGCTGGTGCGCTTCGGCACCGGCGACCTGTCCGCGTGGAACCGCGCGCCCTGCCCGTGCGGCCGCCCCGGCCCCCGCCTGGCCGGCTTCCTGGGGAGGGTGGGGGAAGGCGTCAAGGTGAAGGGCATGTTCGTGCACCCGCGGGAGCTGGCCGCGGCGCTGGGGTCCAATCCGGCCGTAGCGCGCTACCAGGCGGTGGTGACCGACGAGGGCGCGCGCGACGTGTTCACCGTGCGGGTCGAGCCGGCACCCGGGGCCGTGGTCGACGAATCCGAACTCACCGCGAGCATCCGCGAGGCCGTGAAGATCCGCCCGGTCGTGGAGGTGGTTCCCACCGGGACCATCCCTGACGATCCACGCCCGCTGGTGGACGCACGGGAGGACGAGCGCCGCGGCCGTCGATAGAGGGTTGTGTGCGGCATCCTGGCGGCGGTCATCGGGGCCTTCCTGCTGGGATCGGGGCCCGAGGAGATCCGGCCCGAGGGCCTGAACCTGACCTCGACGATCGCCAACCCCGACGGGTTCGGTGTCGTCTTCGCCACCTGCTTTCCCGCCTTCACCGGCATGATCGCGGGGCTCGGGCTGTCGGGAGATCTCAAGAACCCCATGCGATCGATCCCGCTGGGCACGATCGGGACGACGTTTGCCGGCATGGCCGTCTACTCGCTGGTCGCGATCAAGCTCGCGCAGAGCGCTACTCCGGATGTCCTGGCGGAGGACCAGTTCGCCATGGCCCGCATCGCGCTCTGGGGCCCGTCCATCTACATCGGACTTGCCGCGGCGGCCTTCTCCTCCGCGCTCGGCTCGGTCATGGTTGCCCCGCGCACGCTGCAGGCGCTGGCTCGCGACCGCGTCTTCCCGGTTGCCAGGGTCAACCGACTCCTCGCCACCGGGCGGGGCGACGCGGGCGAGCCCATCAACGCCACCTACGTCTCGGTGGCGCTGGCGGCGGTGTTCGTGGCGCTTGGCGACATCGACTTCATCGCCCAGATCCTGAGCATGTTCTTCATGGTGACGTACGGCACCCTCTGCTCCGTGTCGTTCCTGGAATACTTCGCTGGCAACCCCTCGTACCGCCCGACCTTCCGCTCCCGCTGGTACATATCGCTGGTCGGCGCGGTGATGTGCGTGCTCATGATGATCCAGATGAGCGCCGTGTACGCGCTGCTCGCGATGGCGATCATGCTCGTCATCTACCTGGGCCTCAGACGCTCGCGGCGCGGGGAACGCGATCTGGCCGCGATCCTCCAGGGAGCGATGTTCCAGTTGGTCCGCAGGCTTCAGATCATGCTCCAGAAGAACCAGAGCGCGCAGCAGGACGGCGGGTGGCGACCGTCGTTCGTGGCGCTCACGCAGTTCGGCGACCGCCGCGTGGCCCAGTTCGACCTGTTGCGCTGGATCTCCCACCGACACGGGTTCGGCCACTTCGTCCAGCACATGAAAGGTGAGTATGCCCTGGACACGGAGTTGCTGGCCCGTGCCCAGCTCACGAAGCTGGTGAAGCGTTCCGACCTCAGCCGGGCGGGGACATTCGTCGACACACTGATCGCGCCCTCCTTCGAGAACGCGGTCACGCAGGCCCTCCAATACCCCGGCATATCGGGGCTGCCCAACAACAGCATCCTGCTGGAATTCGACCAGGAGCATCCGGAGGAGATCCCGAGGCTGGAGCGGGCCATGCTCCTTGCGGCCTCCTCCCGGTTCAACGTGGTGGTCCTGCGCTCCAGCACGTTTCGTTTCGGCTACCGCTCGTCGATCCATGTCTGGTTGACCCCGGAGACCCTGCCCAACGCGGCGATGATGCTGATGCTCGCCTACATCATCGTCGGTCACCCCGAATGGAGAACCGCCGAGATCCGCGTCTTCGCGTGCATCGGCACGGACGGGGATGAGCATGAGGCCGACCGGTTGTCCGCCCTCGTCGACCAGGGGCGCCTGCCCATCGGGAGCAAGAATATCGAAACGCTGCCCGTCGAATCGCAGGCCAGAATCGAGACCGAAGTGGAATACCGGTCATCCGACGCGGATCTGGTGATCGCCGGGATTTCGGCGGAGCAGATGAAGGGAGGAAGCCTGACCGAGGTTCTCCAGAGCCACGGGGCCGCGAACGACATCGTGTTCGTACACGCTGTGGAAGAGATAGTCATTGACTGATCTCGCGATGCTTCAGAAGGGCCAGAAAACCGGGGTCACGAGCATGACCACCGCGAACACGACAGCGGTCAGGGGAAGTCCCACGCGCAGGTAGTCGGTGAACCGGTAGCCGCCGGGTCCCATGACGAGAACGTTCGCCGGATGGGAGACGGGGCTGGCGAAGCTCGCCGATGCGGCCATCGCCGTAGCCATCATCAGGGGGTATGGGGAGATGCCCAGGCTCTCCGCCGTGCCCAGCACGATGGGGGACATGAGCACCACGAGGGCCGCGGTTGGAATGACCTGGGTCGCCAGAGAAGTAACAATGAAGAGCGCGCCCATGGCGGCGAGGGGCCCGAAGTCTCCAACCGTTCCTACAACCGCATCCGCAAGGAGCGCCGAAGCGCCGGCGTCCTGCAGCGCCACGCCCAGGGGAAGCATCCCGGCGATCAGGAAGACGGCCTGCCACTCGATGGACCGGTACGCCTCCTCCATGGTCAGACACCCGAAGAGGACCATGAGGGCGGCGCCTCCCACGGCCGCGATGGAGATAGGCAGCCACCCCAGGAGGACGGGCCCCAGCGTGACGCCAAGGATCATGGCCGCGACCGGCGCCTTGCGACGCCGGGGCGGCGTCTGCACGCCCTGGGTCAGAACGAGAAAGTTCGGATCCGAGGCGAGGACGCGGAGGTTCTCGCGAGGTCCATGAACGAGCAGCGCGTCACCGGAGCGCAGCGGCAGGTCGCGGAGTCCGGTGCGATGGGGCCGCCCCTCGCGCCAGATCGCGAGCACCATCAGCCCGAACTTCCTGCGGAAGCTGAGCTGACGGAGCGATTGCCCCACGAGTCTCGTATGGGGTGAGAGGACGACCTCGGCGATCCCTACGTCCTCGGTTTCGAGCGCGGGGCTCTCCTCCGTCCCCTCGACCTCGACCTCGAGCTCTCGAATTCCCTTCAGTGTGGCCAACCCTTCGGGCCGGCCCTTCACAACCAGCAGGTCCCCTGCCTGCAGGTGCTCGCCGGGCTCAGGCATCTCGATCATCCGGCCCTCGCGAAGCATGCTGATCACCCAAAGCCCCAGAGCGGCGCCCAATCCGCATTGCTTCAACGTCTGGCCAACCAGGAAGGAGTCACGGGGCACCCGAACCGCAAACAGTTCTTCCTGGAGGCTGTAGAGGTCGATGTGGTCGGCGGGAGCGACGGTCAGTTCCTCACGTGCGCCCAACTCCTCGACCTTGTCCGGTGGGCCCTGGACCAGCAGCGTGTCAGCGGGCTGAAGGGGCAGATCCTGGAGGGGAGCCGGCAGGGACCTCCCGTCGCGCCGGATCGCCATGACGCGAACCCCGTAACGGTCGTAGAAGTCCACGTCGCTGAGCGTGCGTCCCGTCAGCTCGGAGCCGCCGGGTACTCCGATCTCCGCGATTTCGAATTCGGGAGAGTCGAGCACCCTTACGCCCAGCCCCTCTTCGTCGATATCGAGGGCGGAGCTCTCGCGCAACTTGTCCAGCCGATCCACCGGCCCCTGAGCGACGATGCGGTCTCCCGCCCGGAGACGGAAGTCCGGGCCGGGCGAGGGTCGGGGCCGCCCGTCACGGATGACGGTGATGGCCTGAAGTCCGGCGACGGACCCGAGCCGGATTTCGCCGAGGCTCTTTCCTGCAAGAGGCGAAGCCTCGGGCAGTCTCAGGATGATGAACCGCTCATTCAGCCCGTAGATGTCCGGCAGCACCCGTTCATCGTCCCCTCCGACCCCCTCCACCCGGATGCGGCGCTTCGGCAACAGCCTGGGGACGGCCACGAGGATGAAGACGAAGCCCGCCGCCATCACGAGCAGTCCTACCGGCGAGTAGTCGAAGAGGCCGAAGGGCTCAAGACCCTCGTTTCGGAGTGCCCCTGCTACCAGAATGTTCGGTGGGGTGCCGATGAGGGTCGTCAGTCCACCCAGGAGGCACGCGTATGCGAGCGGCAGAAGAAGCCGCGAGGGTGGGATTCGGGTCTCTCTCGAGAGATCCATGATGACGGGCAGGAGTATCGCCGCCACGCCTACGTTGTTCATGAAGGCGGACGCCACGCCGGCGGTCACCATGATGACCAGGATGATGCGGGGCTCGCTTCCGCCCGCAAAGCGTATGACCTGTCGCCCGACGAGGTTGGCGATGCCGGTGTGCGCGAGTCCCCCGCTCAGCACGAAAACGGCCCAGACGGTTACGACGGCCGGATTGGAGAACCCGGCGAGCGCCTCGGCCGGTTCGATGAGCCCGGTCACGGCAAGGAACACGAGCGTGAGGAGCGCGACCAGGTCCATGCGCAGTCGCCCGTGCGCGAAGAGGACGACGTCCACCACCAGAACCGCCAGCACGAGAACGAGTTCCACCGTCACCAACTGAGCCTCCAGGGCGGACCACGAACGAAACCTTCGCCGCGCAGGTGCGCCGCCGTCCGGCTTCGATCCGCGCCGTCCGGGGTACGAGACGCCCGATTCCGCGATTGGCGACCGCGCGACATCGCCCCTGGACACGTCGTTCGGGACCAATGTCGATGGCAGCCTGCGGACGATACCGCTTCTTCAGGATGACGTCCATGGCGCCCCTGTTACAGGCAGTTCCCATCCTCGTGGCCACCTTTGGTTGCAGCGGGCCGTTGTCGGGAAGCGCGCCTTCCCCGCAAGCGGACGATCCGGGGTGCCGGCCTCCCGTGTTCTCGCTGTCGGGGGACCATCGCACTCGCTACGAGCGCCTGAGCAACCAGTTCCGCGCCGGTCTGGACGGCGTCGCCCGCGCGCTGATGCTCCGCACCCGGGTCTCGGCAGAGCTTGACGTGGGATACTTCAGGCTGCGCGCCGAGCTGCAGGACTCCCGGGCGCATCTGGCGGATTCCGCGGCTGCCCTGACGACCAGCATGGTGAACCCGCTGGAGCTGCTGCAGGCCCATGTCGAGATCCCGCTCGACGGCCTTCTTCAGCGGGGAAGCCGAAGCATCCTGCGCGCGGGCCGCCTCACCATGGACATCGGCAGCCGACGCCTGATCTCGCGCAATCGATTCCGCAACACGTCCGACGGGTTCACCGGGGTCGAGTGGCGGTGGACGGGTCCGAACGACACGCGCACGCGCGCGTTCTACACGCTGCCGGTGGAGCGACGTGTCTCCGGAAACATCCTCGACAACGGTCCACGCCTGGACAAGGAATGGACCAACGTACGCTTGTGGGGCGTTCATTTCTCGCGCCCGGACCTCCCATGGGGCGACTGGGGCGAGGTCTACTACTATGGCCTGAGAGAGGCGGACGCTCCCGGGCTGGCCACCGCCGATCGGCATCTTCACACCATCGGAGTCCGATTCCATCGTCCCGCGACCATCTCCGGCTTCGACTACGAGTTCGAGTCCGCGTTCCAGTTCGGCCGATCGCGCGCCTCGCCTGCCGCTGCGGCGGACCTGACGCACGTCGCCCACCTTCAGCACATCGCCGCAGGGTATACCCTGGCCGCGCCGGGCACCCCCCGGCTGCAGCTTCAATTCGACCATGCCAGCGGTGACCGCGATCCGACGGATGGCCGCAACAACCGGTTCAGCAGCCTGTACGGGTCGCGCTCGTTCGAATTCGGACCCAGCGGCATTCACGGCGCCTTCGCCCGCGCCAACCTGACGACGCCCGGCGTGCGACTGACGCTCGCGCCTCGGCCTGGCGTGGACGTGACGGGTTCCGCGCGTGGCTACTGGCTGGCGTCCTCCGCGGATGAATGGACGACAGCGGGCATTGCAAACACCGGCGGAAGGAGCGCCCGGCACGTCGGAACCCAGTGGGAGCTCATCGGCGGATGGGAAGTGGCTGCCGCCCGCGTCCGCCTGGAAGCGGGCCTGGTGCGACTGACCGCGGGCGAGGTGATGAGGAACGCGGCCAAGGGGGACGCAACGTACACCTTCGCGCAGACCACGCTGTCATTCTGAGCGCGAGAGGTGCGTTTCGGGGGACGCGCCGCCGTTCGACCACGACTCCGCGCAGGATGGAGCGGGGGATCCCGGCTTCGCTCAGCTCGGCCAGAAGAGGGGGATGAAGAGGGTAGCCGTGACCAGGAGGATGAGGTTGAGCAGGCCGCCCACCTTCACGAAGTCCATGAAGCGGTAACCGCCCGGCCCGTAGATCATGACGTTGGTCTGATAGCCGAAAGGGGTGACGAAGGAGGCCGATGCCCCGAACATGACGGCGACGAGCAACGCGTACGGGTTTACCCCGCCCTGCGTGGCCGCGAAGATCGCGACCGGGGTGAGCATCACCGCCGTCGCCGCATTGGACACGACGGCCGTCATGACGGCGGTCAACAGATAGAAGGCCGCGATCAGCCCGAACTCTCCCAGCGGCGACGAGAGGGTCACCACCCAGCCCGCGAGCAACTCCGCCGCCCCGGTGGTCTCGAGCGCCACGCCGAGCGGAATGAGGCCGGCCAGAACGAAGATGACCAGCCATTCCACCTCCCCGTAGATCTCCTCGATGTGCACGCAGCGCGTGAACACCATCAGGATCACGCCGGTGAGCGCGGCCGTCATGATATCGAGCACACCGAAGCTGGCGCTGAGCACGACGCCGGCCATGATCGCCGCGGCTACGCCGGCCCGCGGCCTGTTCCCCGCGTCCGCCTTCACTTCCGCCATGGGGACGAACCCGGGATCCTCGGCGAGGCGCTGAAGCGCGGTCGTCGTCCCACGCACGAGGAGCAGATCGCCGACGCGGAACGAGATGTCCGCCAGCCTTTCCTGTACGGTGACGCCGTGCTGCTGTATGGCGATCACCGTCGCATCGAAGAGCTGTGCGAAGCTCAGATCGCGGAGCGTGCGGCCTACGAAACTCGAGCCGGGCGCCACGAGGACTTCGACCAGCCGGCCGCGCCCCCCCGCCCGGTCGAGCTCGTGCTCCTTCCGTTCCCTGGGGGTCTCGAGTCGCTGCCGGCGCGCGAGCTCGAGGAGATGTTTGGCGGGGCCCTGCACGTAGAGGATGTCGCCCGGATGTATGTGACGATCTCCGTGCGGCGCGGTGATCTCCTGGTCGCCCCGTTCGATGTCCAGCACCGTGACGCCATAGCGTTCGCCCCACCTCAGCTGGGCCAGCGAGCGGCCGTTCGCGGGCGAGTCTTCCGGGACGTGCAGTTCCGTGACGAAGCGCCGGACGTCGTACTTGGCGGACAGGTCCGGCGGCCGGAAGCGCCGCGGCAGCAGCACCCGGCCGGCGGTAAACAGATACAGCAGACCCACGGCCAGACAGATCAGACCCAGCGGGGTTATCGAGAACATGCCCAGGTCGTCGAACCCCCGCCTCATCGCTTCGCCGTGCACGACCAGGTTGGTGGTGGTCCCCATCAGAGTGACCGTGCCCCCGAGAATCGAGACGAAGGAGAGCGGCATGAGATACCTGGAAGCGGGCTCCTCGGCCTGCTCGGCGAGCGCGACGAAAACAGGCAGAAACACCAGCACGACGGCGGTGGTCATCAGAAACGGCGACAGGAACGCACAGATGAGGCAGAGCGCGAACATGCGCGCGTACTTGCCGCCAAGGGGCGCGGTTCGCGCCCAGGCCCCGATGGCGGACACGAGGCCGGTCTTGCGAAGCCCCAGGCCAAGCACGAGCATCGAGCCGACCGTCACGGTCGCGCGGCTCGACAGGCCCGATACCGCTTCGGCCGGCGTGAGGATGCCGCTCAGGAGGAGGACGACCGGGACCGCCATCGCCACCTGGTCCACCCGAAGCCGGTCGAGGGCGAACAGGACGAGCACCGCCAGGGTCAGACCGAGCACCAATGCGATGTCGAGCGTCATGTGGCGTTACTCACCTCTCGCCTGTCCCGGCGCTTCCTGGCGGGTGGCTGAGTATGGCCCGCCCCGGGCACCTCGCCGTACCTTGAGCCTGGATTGCCGCGAACCAACCGGAGGTTGCGATGAAACACCTTTTTTCGCTCGATGTTCATCCGGCTCTCAGGCCGGTCGTCCCGGGCTTCCTCGCACTGGCCCTCTCGTTGCCGGCCGCCACGGTCGCCGCCGCGACGCCGCAATCGGGCGAGGTGCGCATCGTCCAGACGAATTCGGCCGGCGACAACGTACACATCATCGACCCGGTCACCAACGAGGTCGTGCAGATCATCGAGGGGATCCCGAAGGCGCACGGCGTCGCGGCGCAGCCGGACGGGAGCGTCCTCTACTTCAGCAACGAGATCCACCGCACGCTGGAGATCGTGCCGACCGACGTTATGGAGGTCACAGAGCGAATCCCGCTCTCAGGACGGCCGCACAACGTCGCGATCGGCAACGACGGCCGGAAGGTGTACGTCGCCATCATCCAGGATTGCAGCTGCGTCGATGTCGTGGACCTCGAGAGAGGCGAGGTGGTCAAGTCGATCGCGACGCTTGGAACGGTGCACAACGTGTTCATGTCGCCCGACGGGCGGCACGTGGCCGCGGGGATGATCGGCGCGCGCACCCTGACCATCATCGACTCCTCGATCGACGAGGCGATCTGGTCGCTCCATTTCAGCGGCCGCACGACGGGCGGCTACGCGGACGGGGGCGTGCGCCCGATGGCGTTCGAAACCCATCCGGACGGCTCGACCAAGCGCCTGTTCATCCAGATCTCCAACTATCACGGCGTCTACGTGGTGGACTTCGCGCAGCGGAAGGTCGTGCAGAAGCTGGACATGCCCAGTCTCCCGATCTCGCGCGTGACGAACGACGCGCTCCAGGGATCGCCGGGCCACGGCCTCGCCGTCTCGCCGGACGGACGCCAGCTGTGGTCGACGAGCAAGCCCAACGGGCACGTCTACGCGTGGTCGCTGCCGGACCTCGAATACCTCGGAGGCGTCGAGGTCGGCCACATCCCCGACTGGCTGACGATGACGCCCGACAGCCGCTACCTGTACGTCGCGAACGCCGGATCGAACGACGTGTCGGTCGTCGATACGCGGGAGATGAGGGAGATCGCGCGCATTCCGGTGGGCCAGGTGCCGAAGCGCAACAAGACGGTGGTGTTCCCGTGAGCCGCGTGCCCGGACTGTTCACGGTGGAGCGGTCGGGCTCGCATGCAACGCCGGCTGAATGCGGCGGGTCAATCCGCGGACTGCTGGCGAGCAGGACCCGCAGGCGGTCCGGCTTCGCATTCGTCGTCGCCCTCATCGCGTTGCTTTCCGGTGCCGGCGTGGCCACGGGCCAGGTGCCGCTGAGCTTCGAGGCCTACCGCGAAACGATCGAGCCGATCTTCCTGGCCGACCGGGGCGGATGGGGTCCCGGGCGCGCGCCCTGCGCCACCTGCCACGCCGAGCAGGGCACGCCCCTGCGCCTGCAACGGCTGCGCGAGACCGCCGAGGGCGAGGTCTTCTGGTCGGAGGAGGACTCACGCAGGAACTTCGAGGTCGTCTCCCGCCTGGTAACGCCCGGAGATCCGGGCCGCAGCCGGCTCCTGAGGAAGGCGCTCGTGGAGGAGGCCGGCGGCGCGCCGCTCCACGTGGGCGGGAAGTTCTTCGAGTCGAAAGAGGACCCGGAATGGCGCGCGATGGCCGACTGGGTCGCGGCGGCGGATCCCATCGAAGCCACGTTCGGACCGCGTCTGGACGCCGACTTCTTCCGTGACTGCGTGCAGCGGGTCTTTCTCGACAAGCGCCCCGGCGACGTGGAGTGCATCCACTGTCACGCGTCGGGCGTGCGCGGCTTCGCACCGCCCATCCCCGAGGGCCGCGATTTCTGGAACGAGGAGGAGACGCGGCGCAACTACGCGATCGCCCGCCGCTACGTGGAGCCCGGCGAACCGATGATGAGCCGGCTCCTGACGCATCCGCTCGCGCCCTCGGCCGGAGGGGACTACTTCCACGGCGGTCCCCGGCGCTGGGCATCGACGGAGGACCCCGAGTGGCAGATGCTGGCCGCCTGGGTACGCGGCGAGACGCCCGCGTGCGTGGTCGGCGAGGGCGATCTCTGAGCCACCCCGGACCGCCTTCTCGCGCACCCCGGTCGGTGACCCGTTCGGTGTGCAAACCCTGACGTTACGTCAGGTGATCACAGACTGTACCGTGCTGTCATTGCCCCGCTCGGCCAGGGAAGCGGTATGAAACGTCGGAGATCACGCGTTTGGGTACTGGGCTTCTGTACCGCCCTGCTGGCCGTCTGCTCGGACGACCCGGCGCCGACCGCCCCGACCCCACTTCCCCCTCCCCAGCCGACCGATGCGGCCGACCGGGCTGCGCTCATCGCCCTCTACAACGCGACGGGCGGGCCGACGAGTTGGCGTGAAACGAGGAGCTGGAACACCTCCGAAGGCCTCCGCAACTGGCACGGGGTAGTGACCAACCTGGACGGTTTCGTGACGGAGCTGTCGCTTCCGGGCAACAACCTTTCGGGAACGCTTCCGCCCGAGCTCGGGGGTCTGACGCACCTGAGATGGCTGGTTCTGGACGGCAACGAGCTGACGGGGGCGATTCCGGCTGAACTCGGAAACCTGCCACAGCTGAGAGAGTTGGTTCTGGCCAACAACAAATTGACAGGTCCGATCCCGCCGGCGTTGGGGGAGCTGAGCCAGTTGTCTCTCCTCGACCTGACAGGCAACAGCCTGAACGGGACGATACCGGCTGCCCTCGGGGCCCTGCCGCGCCTCGACTCGCTGCTGCTCGGCAACAACGAACTATCGGGCCCGATTCCGGCCGAGTTGGGCGACCTCGGGACTCTGCGGAGGCTGCGCCTGTCGTGGAATCAACTGTCGGGCGCCGTGCCGCCGGAACTTGGCAAGCTGACGAATCTCACGGAACTGAGCGTCAGCAACAACGAACTGTCCGGCGCGATTCCGGCGGAACTGGGGAGCCTGAGCGCGATTCAACTCCTTTCGGCCTCGCGGAACAACCTGACGGGTGCGATTCCATCCGAGTTGGGAGGCCTGACTACCCTGCAGGAACTGCATCTCTACGACAACGAGTTCACCGGTGAAATCCCGGTCTCGCTGGGCAATCTGTCGGAACTGATGCTGCTCTGGATTCACGAAAACGAGCTTTCCGGTCCCTTTCCCGAGGAATTCCGCAACCTCACGGCGCTTCAGGAGCTGCGCGCCGCGGGCAACGGGCTGAGCAGTGGGCTGCCCCGCGGTCTCGGCCAACTGCAGGCCCTGACCCGAATCGAGGTTGATGGGAACCACCACCTGGCCGGCTTGCTGCCGCGGAGCATGCTGGACCTGAGGTTCCTGGAGGAGCTTTCGTACGGCGCGACCGGCCTGTGCGCTCAAATCGACGACGAGTTCCAGAAGTGGCTGCGACGGATTCCGGATGGTGACAGGACGGATTGCGAGGTCGCGCAGGTCGAACGACTTGCTCTGACCGGCCTGCACGAGGTGACCGGCGGCCCGTCCTGGGAGAATCGGACGGCGTGGGGGACGGACGCTCTCCTGAGCGACTGGCATGGCGTGGCCACATCAAACGGACGTGTCGTGGAGCTTGCGCTGCCCGCCAACGGTTTGTCCGGCTCGCTGCCCGCGGCGATTGCCAACCTCCTGCAGCTCACGGTGCTGGACCTCACGGCAAACCATCTGTCCGGTGCGTTTCCGGGGACCATCGCCGGATTGCAAGAGCTCACCGAGTTGCGCGTGAGCCGGAACGCGGGGCTGGAGGGAGTGCTGCCTTTCGCTCTCCGGCGCCTGGAACGGGTCCGGGTGCTGCACTACGACGACACCGGCCTGTGCGCGTCTCCTTCGCCGAATTTTCAGGCATGGTACAGCGCGATCGAAGAAACCGCGGGCGCCATCTGCGCCAGGGCGGAAGAAGTCACGGTGTCCATGCCGATGGTCTACCTGACGCAGTCGGTTCAGACCCCGTCCCGGGGCGTTCGCCTGGTGGCCAACCGGGAGGCACTGTTGAGGGCATTCGTCACGGCCGAGCAACCGGGAGGGTTCTTCGAGCCCGAGGTCGTGGCCGTGTTCACGGGGCCGGAGGGAGACGAGGTTCACCGCGTGGCGATGACCCGCCATGCCAACGAGATTCCTGTGGAAGCCGACGAGGGTGACCTGGAGCTTTCGTACAACGCCGTGATTCCCGGCGAGATCATCGCCCCGGGGGTCGAGATGGTCGTCGAGGTCGACCCCGAGGGAACCGTGCCCCTCACTTCCGAAAGCGAAACCCGTTTCCCCAAACAGGGCTCCGACTCGCTGAAGGTGGTGGCAGTGCCCCCGATGCAGCTCACGCTGGTTCCGGTCATCACAAGCGCGGAGCCCGACACGTCGGTTCTGAGCTGGGTGCGCGGCATCTCTGCCGACAGCCACCAATCGGAACTGCTCAAGCACGCGTTCCCGTTTGCCGAGTTCCGCGTCCGTCCGCGCGAACTCTACTACACGTCGCAGAATCTCACCAACTTCATCGGGCAGACGGCACTGTTTGGAGAACTCGAGGCGGTGCGGGCATCGGAAGGGGGCACGGGCTACTACTACGGGGTCGCCGCCAACCTGGGGGGCATCTATGGTCGAGGGCAGCTCCCCGGCTGGGTGAGCATCGGCGTAAGGAGGCGGACCACTCTGGCGCACGAAGTAGGACACAACCTCTCGCTAAGGCACGCTCCGTGCGGCGGCCCGGCAGGCGTCGATCCGGACTTCCCCTACCCGGACGGGAGCATCGGCGTGTGGGGGTACGACTTCGGGAACGGATCGATGGTGCCTCCCCACCTCAGCAAGGACATCATGACCTATTGCCGGACGCTGCCATGGCTCAGCGACTTCTACTATGAAAAGGTGATCGACCATCGTGCGGAGTTGGCCGCGGACGCCGCGAGCGCACCCTTGGCCGCATCGAACCCGCCTTCCGACATGCTCGTGCTTGCGGGTGGAGTGGTTGATGAGGATTTGTGGATCGAGCCGGTGTTTGCGATGCGCGCCGCGGCAAGGCTTCCCGATGCGCCGGGTCCGTACCGCATCCGGGGAACCGGCTCCGACGGCCAGCCGCTGTTCTCACTGGACTTCACGCCCACCGAAGACGGGCACGGTGGCAAGCACTTCTTCTTCACGGTGCCGATCGAGTCCGATTGGGAGAACGCGCTCGAACGCATCACGCTGACGGGACCGGAGGGCGTGGCGTACATGGACCAGTCCGAGGAGCGCCGGATCACCGTGGTCACGGAGCCGGGGACGGGGCGCATCCGCGCGATTCTGCGGGACTGGGACGGGGCGCTGCCGGGCGGGCTGAGCGCTGAGGCTGACCTCGAGGTGAGCATGACGCGCGGGCTCAAAGAAGCGGTGCGGCTGCGGAGGTGACGGGAGGACCCGGGTTGGTGTGGGTCAACTCCTACCCTCGAGCCGGGCAGGTATGGTTGCCCCTCTCGGCCAGGGAAGCGGTATGAAACGTCGGAGATCACGCGTTTGGGTACTGGGCTTCTATACCGCCCTGCTGGCCGTCTGCTCGGACGACCCGGCGCCGACCGCCCCGACCCCACCTCACCCACCCTCTCCTCCCGAGCAGTCCGATGCAACCGATCGCGCCGCGCTCATCGCCTTGTTCGACGCGACGGGCGGGCCGACGAACTGGCGTGACGCGACGAACTGGAACACCTCCGAGAGCATCGACAGATGGCACGGGGTCTCGACCAACCTGGCCGGCTTCGTGACCGAGCTGTCGCTTCCGGGCAACAATCTCTCGGGAACGCTCCCGCCCGAGCTCGGGGACCTGACACACCTGAGATGGCTGGTTCTGAGCGGCAACGAACTGACGGGGGCAATCCCGGCTGAACTCGGGAATCTGGAACAACTGAGAGAACTGGTGCTCGACAACAACGAACTGGCGGGGACAATTCCAGTTGAACTCGGGAATCTGGAACAGCTGAGAAGACTGGTTCTCGACAACAACGAACTGACGGGTGCGATCCCGCCGGCGTTGGCGGAGCTGAGCCAGCTGACCCTCCTTGATCTCACGGGCAACAGCCTCCACGGGACGATCCCGGCTGCACTCGGGGCAATGCCGCGCCTCGACTCGCTGCTGCTCGGCAACAATGAGCTTTCCGGCCCGATTCCGGCCGAGCTGGGCGGCCTCGTTGCTCTGCGGAGGCTGCGCCTGTCGTGGAATCAGTTGACCGGTGCCATGCCGCCGGAACTTGGGAGGCTGACGAATCTCACGTACCTGAGCGTCAGCCGTAACCAACTGACCGGCCCGATTCCAACGGAACTGGCCGGTCTGAGTGCGATTCGTTTCCTGTCGGTTTCGCGGAACAACCTGACGGGCGCGATTCCGTCCGGGTTGGGAGACCTGACCACCCTGCAGCGGCTGTATCTCTACGACAACGAACTCACCGGTGAAATCCCGGTCTCGCTGGTAAACCTGTCGGAACTGGTGCTGCTCTGGATTCACGAGAACGGGCTTTCCGGTCCCCTGCCCGAGGAGTTCGCCAACCTCGCGGCGCTTCAAGACCTGCGCGTAGCGGGCAACGGGCTGAGCGGCGGGTTGCCCCGCGGTCTGGGCCAACTACAGGCCTTGACCCGAGTCGAGCTTGACGGGAACCATGACCTGGCGGGCCTGCTGCCGCGGAGCATGCTGGACCTGAGGTTCCTGCGGGATTTGTCGTACGGCGCGACCGGCCTGTGCGCTCAGATCGACGACGAGTTCCAGAAGTGGCTGCGCCGGATTCCGGATGGCGACAGGACGGATTGCGATGTCGCGCAGGTCGAACGACTTGCTCTCACCGGCCTGCACGATGTGACCGGCGGTCCGTCCTGGGCGAACCGGGCGGCGTGGGGAACGGACGCGCCCCTGGGAGACTGGCATGGTGTGGCCACCGAGGGGGGACGTGTCGTGCAAATGGCGCTGCCCGCCAACGGCCTGTCCGGTCCCCTGCCCGCGGAGATTGCCAACCTCCTGAAGCTCACGGTGCTGGACCTCACGGCGAACGGACTGTCCGGTGCCTTCCCGGGGACCATCGCCGCATTGCCGGAGCTTGCCGAGTTGCGCGTGGGCCGGAACGCTGGACTGGAGGGCGCGCTTCCCTTTGCTCTCCGGCGCCTGGATCGGGTCCGGGTGCTACGCTACGACGACACCGGCTTGTGCGCGTCTCCTTCGCCGAATTTTCAGGCATGGTTCACCGCGATCGGTGAGACCGCGGGCGCCATCTGCGACAACGCGGAAGAAGTCACGGTTTCCATGCCGATGGTCTACCTGACGCAGTCGGTCCAGACCCCGTCCGGGAGCGTACGCTTGGTGGCGAACCGGGAGGCGCTGTTGAGGGCATTCGTCACGGCCGAACAACCGGGAGGGTTCTTCGAGCCCGAGGTCGTTGCCGTGTTCGCGGGGCCCGAGGGAGACGAGGTTCACCGCGTAGCGATGACCCGCCATGCCAATCAGATCCCCACGGAGGCGGACGAGGGCGACCTGGAGCTGTCGTACAACGCCGTGATCCCCGGCGAGATCATCGTCCCGGGGGTCGAGATGATCGTCGAGGTGGACCCCGAGGGAGCTGTGCCCTTCACCGTCGGAAGCGAGACCCGTTTCCCCAGCCAGGGCACCGCTTTGCCGAACGTGGTGGTGGTGCCCCCGATGCAGTTGGCGCTGGTTCCGGTCATCACAACCTCGGAGCCCGACACGTCGGTTCTGAGCTGGGTGCGCGGCATCTCCGCCGACATCTCCCAATTGGGACTGCTCAAGCACGCGTTCCCGTTTGCCGAGTTCAGCGTCAGTCCGCGCGAACCGTATTACACGTCACTGAATCTCACCAGCACGGCCGGGCAGGTGGCACTGTTCGGAGAACTCGAGGCGGTGCGGGCATCGGAAGGCGGCACGGGGTACTACTACGGGGTCGTCGCTCACCTTGGAGGGGCCATTGGAGGTCGAGGGCAGCGACCGGGCTGGGTGAGCATCGGCGTAAGGAGCCCGAACACGCTGGCGCACGAAGTGGGACACAATCTCTCGCTCAGGCACGCGCCTTGCGGCGGACCGGCCGGCGTCGATCCGGACTACCCCTACCCGGACGGAGGCATTGGCGTGTGGGGATACGACTTCCGGAATGGACTAGTGCTGCCCCCCGACCACAGCAAGGACATCATGACCTATTGCGGGACATTGCCATGGCTCAGCGACTACCATTTCCAGCAGGTGATCGACCATCGTGCGGGGTTGGCTGCGGGAGCCGCGAACGCGGGGTTGGCTGCGTCGAACCCGCCTTCGGACATGCTGGTTCTGTGGGGCGGGATGGTCGATGAGGAGCTGTGGATCGAGCCGGTGTTTGCGATGCGCGCGGCGGCTGGACTGCCCGGGGAGCCGGGTCCGTACCGCATCCGGGGAACCGGCTCCGACGGCCAGCCGCTGTTCTCACTGGACTTCACGCCCACCGAAGACGGGCACGGCGGCAGGCACTTCTTCTTCACGGTGCCGATCGATCCCGGTTGGGAGAACGCGCTCGAACGCATCACGCTGACGGGGCCGGAAGGCGTGGCCTATCTGGACCAGGACGACGAGCGCCGAATCACCGTGGTCACCGAGCCCGGGACCGGACGCTTGCGCGCGATTCTGCGGGACTGCGAAGGGGCGCTGCCGGACATGCTCCGGGACGCGGCCGGGCTGGAAGTGAGCATGACCCGCGGGCTCAAAGAGGCGGTGCGGCTGCGGAGGTAGCAGGAAGCGCGGCTGGTCCCGGCCCTCTCCCAATCCTGTTGGCCGGCCGTTAGGTAAGATCGCGCCGCCGGGAGCCCACGCGCCTCACGGTCCCTGAAGGTAGATTATCCCGATATTATCATGTTAACAGCCTCTATTATCGCGCGTTGCTTGACATACGATCGGTGCATGTGAGCAGTTTATCGCTAGATTAGCGAAGACCCCCGAATACCGACTCGTCGCGGGCGCTGTGCTTGGCGCGCGTGCCGGATTTCGCGCATTCGCGGTCGACCAGGCCGACCGGGATCGAGCCGTTCTCTTGTTTGTCGGATCAGGTGATCAACCGGTGCCGAGGTCGGTCTGAGGTTATAGGCATAGCCGACACGGATGGAGAGCATGGCCGGAGCCGACAGGTTCGGGCGGGTTGTAGAGCGTCTGTACAAGGCGGCGCTGGGGGAGGTCACGTGGGCTTCCGCAGTTGGCATGATGAACGACTTGATCCGGACGACCGGTCAGAGCATTACGTACGTGGACGTAGGTCCCAGGGGTGAACCCGAGATTCAGCTGTCCCGGTTCTTTGTGGCCGCGGAACGCCGGGACGATCTGCGGCAGCTGTATTACCGCGACTACTACTGGCGGGATGAAGCGATTCCACGGCTCGCCGGACTGGACGATGGCGAGCTGGCCTGGAAGTCGGATCTCTACACCGACCAGGAGATGAAGACATCTGCGGCATACAATGAGTTCCGGGTAGCCAACAACACGCAGAACGGCCTCTTCACGGCAATCCACGGGTTGGACGGGTCGGGGATCATCTTATCCTTCGGCAACTCTACCGAGGGCGAGGGATGGGGGCACGATCAGGTCCGGGTCATCAGGCTGCTCTCTCCTCACATACTCCAGGCCGCGCGGGTTCACCGCGCGATGGCCGATGCCAGGGCATTGGGCGCGTCGCTGGTCGAACTGCTCGAGAACGGGCGGCTGGGGCTGATCCAGTTGGATCGCCGTGGACGCATCATGGAGGCGAACGACCGTGCCCGGGACATCCTGCTGGAACGCGATGGGCTCCTGGATGCGGGAGGTGTGCTGACTGCCGGGCACGCAGGGGAGAACGAGGAGCTTCAGCAGTTGCTGGCCGAGGCGCTGCCCCGGCACGGCGTTCAGGGCGCCGGGGGTTCGACGAAGATCACGCGCAGCAAGACTCGAACGCCGTTGGTCCTCGAAATCCATCCCGTAAGGGGAATGGGCGTGGGTCGACATGCGAGCCAGGTCGGGGCACTGGTGCTCGTCGTGGACCCGGCGCGCCGACCCCGGATCGACCCGGAGCTGGCGGTCAGGCTCCTTGGACTGGGACCCTAGGAGAGCCGCGTGGCGGTGGCGGTGGCGGCCGGTCAGACGGTCGCTGGCGTTGCGGACGCGCTGGACTGCGCGGAAAGCACCGTGAAGACGCACCTCAAGCGGGTTTACCGCAAGCTCGGCATTCGCAAGCAGACTGAGCTCGCGCAGAGGGTTTTGTCGCTGGAATCCCTGCGGGGATCCGGCCGTTAAGAGGATTGCCGCGCCCGAACCATTGAGGGTCCCCCAGAGGGGAATACCGTCGCCCACGCTTCCTCCCGAAGTGCCGTCCCCCCCGAGGGGCCACGCTCCAGCGGCGTGTCCCCCAAAAAGGGGATACCGCGTTCGAAACCCCTTCGGTCTATTGCAGTAGTCATCTTGTCCATCCTGTCACTGACCGTCCCGGTCGGAAGCCGGATGGATCGAGACAACGATCGCGCCCAAGACAACCGGGCGGCGACCCCCGCCCACCACGGAGAAGGAGAAGAAGCCGGATGATTCACACGCTCCCAACCCCGCTCGCGTTGTGTGGATTGGCGATGGTCGTTTCGGGATCCGCTGTCGCCGCGCAGCAGCCCGACCATTTCCTTCCTTCCCTGACGGCGGGCTTGAGGCGGTTGGCCCTGGATGAAGGATGCAGACCATGAACGGACCCACACTCGCTCTCGCGCTGGCGCTCGTCGCGCCCACGCCCAGCTTCGCCCAGGAAACAGAACCGCCTTCCGGCCAGGAAGATCCGCTACGAGCCCAGGCCACCGGCGACAGCTCTCTCGTGGCTGTCGGAGACCGCGTCCGCGCGTCCACGTCGAACAGCGCCATCGTCGGCGAGGTCACGCGTTCGGACGCTCAAGGAATCGAGCTGGTGGACGGTGGGTTGCATCTCTCCCTCGCCTATGGAGAGCTGGACGGCCTCGATGTGAGCGAGGGTATCCGATCCAGGTGGAGACTCTATGCCGCTCTGGGGGTTGCTTTGGGCGCATATGAGGGCTGGAGCAATCCTGATACCGAGGGTTTTTCAAGTTCCTCGTCGGGAGACCGCGCCAGGAGCGCCCTCATCGTAGGCGCACTCTCGGGTGTCGTGGGCGGTGCCATCGGTGCTCTGAAAAGGAGGGAGGTATGGGAATCCATCCCGCTTGGCGGCTACCAGGATCGCCCCGGTTCCGTTGCGACGTCGGAGCGTCAACCCCTCCCGTCGCTCGAAGCAGGATCAGAGCCTGCCGGGGACGGCGCTCCTGTGGTTGTGGGGCAGCGCGTCCGCGCATCGACGGCCAACAGCACGTTCATAGGGCGGGTGACCCGACTGAGCGCCGAGGGAATTGAGCTCATGGACGGTGGGACGCATCTATCCCTCCCCTACCGGGACCTGGACCGCCTGGAGGTAGATGACGGCGTGCGGTCGCTCATGGCGAAAGGGGCCGGTATTGGAGCTGGTGCAGGCGCGGTCGTCGGCTTGCTCGTGGACTTTGGCATGAACTGGAACATGTTTGATTCACCAGACACTTTCTGGGAAGGCGGGGGAATCACCCTCCTGGGAGGCGCACTCGGCGGTGTCGCCGGTGGTGCAATTGGCGCGAGGATCAAACGGGAGGCGTGGGAATCCGTTCTGCTTGAGGATCATGTGGGCAGCTTCAATCCCACATTTGGGCTTCAGAGGCACGGTCCGGAGAGGCGCCTCCTCCTGTCAGTGGGCGGGCGCATCAGCTTCTGATGACGGTTTTCCGGTGCGGGAAGGAGGTTCGAGTGACCGCCAGGGCCACTCCGAAACACGGGAGGAGCACGATCCAAACGGCCATGGCGGTCGCGGTCGCGGCGTTATTCGCTCCATTGGATCATCTATCGGCTCAACATGACCTCTACACCAGGATGACGATTGGACTCTTGTCCGGAAGCACCATGGACAACTCCTGGAACGCGGCGCGCGGGAACCGGTCCGGGAAGTTATCGGCTGAGTCGGGTGCTCTGTACACAATTGCCGTCGGGTATCGCCGGGACCAGTGGAGGGCGGAGGTCGAGCGCTTCTGGACAGATCAATACGTGTCCGGGCCCGTCGCCCCGCTGGAAGCCGGGGTCGACACGAGCTACGTGTACAACCTGGCAACGAGATCCTGGTTCGCGAATCTCTACCGGGTATTGGCAATGCGCGGACGACTTGCGCCTCACGCAGGCCTTGGCTTCGGCGTCGTGCAAGCTTCGATCGACTACCAGGTCGGCACGCAAGTCCCACGGGACAGGACGAACGAGGCGCTTGCCTGTCTGATCACCTTCCTTGTCGCATGTGGCTGGGGGGATGATCGGGGAACGTTCCACGACGAGATCGTAGGCTACCGCCTGTTCGGCGGTGCAGACTACGTGTTTGATCGCTTTGCCGTCGCGCTCACGTTGGGCTGGATGGGTATGGTCGGCCTTGAGGGACAGGACCAGGCACGGAATGAGGCGTGGTATGGGGTGGCCACGGATCATCTGCTGTCCTTCTACGGGAGTTTTGGCGTGTCCTACCGATTCTGGAGATGGTGGTAGGGCTGCCAACCCCGGACAAGCACAACCGGGCGATCTCCCATCCTCTCCAAGGGCGGTTGCGTCGGCCCCCAACCACGCCGCGCTGGGCGTCATCGTCCACACCGGCTACGGATACACGCGCACGACGGGGTGGCCGTGATTCCCATCGGAGCCCTCGGACCGTAACCGGTCCGGAGGGTCGCGGCGCACCACCCCGAAAAGGCGGACCACCCGCTCTTCCACGTGCCGGATCGCTTGCGTCCGGTACAGGGATCGGATCAATTCCGGTTCGCACCAACCCGCACCAACCGTACTCCGAGCCAGGGTGCCTCCATGAAATGCTGCATCGGTAGCTTCCGCTCGATTCCGGCGAACACGGACAGTCCTGTCCGAAGCCATCCGACCCTGTTTCCGGCAGTCGCGCTCGTCGCCCTGGCGATTCCTGCCCTCACGAACATCGCGGTGCCCGTGCGCGTGGCCGCCCAGGAGCCGATGGGCATGTACGCGGGCCCCACGGTTCTGCGCGCCGCGCGCCTGCTCGATGTCGAGACGGGCGAGATGCACCGGGATGCGGTGATCGTGGTCGAAGACGGGCTCATTACCGCGGTGAATCCGGCGTCAGCCCCCGACGTGATGCACGACATGGACCTGGGCGACGTCACCCTCCTGCCGGGCTTCATCGACACCCACACCCACCTGGGGGGGCAGATCAGCGCCACCTCCTTCACGGATGCCGTGACCCGGACGGAGGCCTATGAGGCCTTCAACGCGGTCAAGTACGGGGGCATCACCGTGCGGGCGGGCTTCACTACGGTGCGCGACTTCGGCGGCGACGTGACGGTCGAGCTCGGCAGGGCGGTCGAGCGTGGTGACATCGTCGCGCCCCGGATCATCCCTTCGCGCAACTCCCTGGGCATCACCGGCGGCCACTGCGACGTAACGGGATACGCGCCCGGCATCCGCGAGGGCGGCCCCGAGGAGGGCATCGCGGACGGGCCCTGGGAGGTGGTGGAGGCGGTCCGCTACCAGATCAAGCACGGCGCCCAGGTGATCAAGACCTGCGCCACGGCGGGCGTTCTGTCGATGGAGGGCCCGGTGGGCGCCCAGCAGTACACGCTGGAGGAACTCACCGCCATGGTGGAGGAGGCGGCCCGTCACGGCATGAAGGTCGCCGCGCACGCGCACGGCCCGGAGGGAATCCTGGCCGCGGTCCAGGCCGGGGTGGCCTCGATCGAGCACGGGTCGATCCTCACCGACGAGATCATGGACCTCATGATCGAAAAGGGCACCTACCTGGTGCCGACGAGCCATCTGGTCGACCGGATCGCCCTCGACCAGCTCCCGCCGCTGGTGCGCGCCAAGGCCGAGGAGATCATGCCGCTCGCGCGCGAGAGCCTCGGGCGCGCCATCGAGCGCGGCGTGCCCATCGCGTTCGGGACGGACGCGGCGGTGCTGCCGCACGGCGAGAACGCGGGTGAGTTCGCCGTCTATGTGCAGATGGGGATGAGCGAGCTGGACGCGCTCCGCAGCGCAACCATCCATGCCGCCGATCTGCTGGACACGCCCGACCGTGGCCGCCTAGCCGAAGGCATGCTCGCGGACATCATCGCCGTGCCGGGCAACCCGCTCGACGACATCGAGGTGACGAAGGATGTCCGTTTCGTGATGCAGGGTGGACGGGTGATCAAGCATGTCGTCGGCGGGCGCGACATGCACTCGATGGGACGGTGAGGCGGCGGGTGATCGGATCGGGCCGCACCAGCAACCTGGTGGCTGGACGTTCACCCGTGCCGCGATCCGGCATGGACAGCCGGGACCAATAGGCTGATGGCCTCCCTCCACGATGATCTGCGCGCGGGCGTCCGGTCGCTCTGCGCCCGCTTCGACAACGCCTACTGGCGGGCCTCGGACGAAGCCCGCGCGTACCCGCACGAGTTCGTCGACGCGCTGACGGAGGCAGGCTATCTGGCGTGCCTGATCCCCGAGGAGTACGGCGGGATGGGGCTGGGCATCCGTGAGGCGAGCGTCATTCTCGAGGAGATCAACCGCTCCGGTGCGAACTCCGCCGCCTGCCACGCACAGATGTACACGATGGGCACGGTGCTCCGGCACGGCTCCGAGGAACAGAAGCGGCGCTACCTCCCCGGCATTGCGTGCGGCGAACTCCGGCTGCAGGCCTTTGCAGTCACCGAGCCGGACGCCGGCTCCGACACCACTCGCATCCGCACGTTCGCCGCGAGGCAGGGGCGCCGGTATGTCGTGACGGGACAGAAGGTCTTCATCTCGCGCGTGCGCCAATCCGATCTCATGATCCTGCTGGCGCGCACCACGCCGCTGGACGAAGTGGAGAAGCGCACCGGCGGGCTCTCGGTCTTCATCGTGGATCTGCGCGATGCCGGCGACGCGGTCCGGGTGAAGCCCATCGACACCATGATCAACCACGAGAGCTGCGAGGTCTTCTTCGATGGCGTCGAGGTGCCGGCCGGAAATCGAATCGGAGACGAGGGCCGGGGCTTCCGCTACATCATGTCGGGAATGAACGCGGAGCGCATTCTGCTGGCTTCGGAGTCGGTGGGGGACGGGCTCTACTTCGTGGACCGGGCATCGGAGTACGCGCGCTCGCGACGCGTCTTCGACCGGCCCATCGGCGCAAACCAAGGCGTGCAGTTCCCGATCGCCGACGCTTACATGGACGTGCGCGCGGCGGCCGCGGTCCGGGACCAGGCGGCGCGGGACTTCGACGCGGGCGAGACCCGCGGGGACGGCCCCAACATGGCCAAGTACCTCGCCTCGCGCGCGGCGTGGAAGGCGGCCAACGCGGCCATGGACGCCTTCGGTGGCTGGGGAATGGCGGCCGAATACGGAATCGAGCGCAAGTTCCGCGAAGCCCGCCTATACCTGATCGCACCGGTCGCGAACAACCTCGTGCTCAGCCATGTGGCGACGCATGTGCTGGGCATGCCGAGATCGTTCTAGGAGCCGTCAACGATGAACGACGGGACGCGTGCAACGGAACGGGGCGGGGCGGCCGGGCATTCCCATGCGCGGCTTGGCTGCCGTTCGATCCTGTTCGTTCCCGGATACCGTCCGGACCGTTTCGGCAAGGCGCTGGCGGCCGGGGCGGACGCCGTGTGCATCGACCTGGAGGACGCGGTGCCTCCGCAGCGGAAGACGATGGCGCGCGAAGCGGCCGCGCGCTTCCTTGCGGAGCAGCCGGCCGGAAGGCTCCGGGAAGAGACCAGCCCGCCGCACCTCATCATTCGCATCAATGATCCCGATACCGACCTGGGGCGAGCGGACGCGGAAACGCTCGGCGGAACCCGCCAGCCCGACGCGTTCATGATCCCCAAAGTCAGGACCGCCGCCGGGCTGCGCCGCGCGGCCCGGCTTCTCGGCGATGGCGCGCCGCTGTTCGCCCTCATCGAGACGGCGCTCGGCCTCGAAAACGCTGTCGACATCGGGCAGGCGTCACCGGCCGTCGCCGGGCTGGTCTTCGGCGGCTTCGATCTGGCCATCGAGCTGCGCGCCGACCCCAGCTGGGAGCCGCTTCTGTATGCGCGCTCACGCGTGGTCCACGCCGCCGCCCTGAGCGGACTCGACGCCATCGACATGCCGTCCCTCGGTTTCCGCGAGATGAGCGGGCTGCGCGAAGAGGCCGACAGGGTCCGTTGCCTGGGATTCGCCGGAAAGATGGCCATCCACCCGGCGCAGCTTCCGGTCATCCACGAGGTGTTTACCCCCTCGGAGCTCGAGGTCGAGCGCGCCCGCCGCATTCTCGACGCGGATCGGGAGGCGGGAGGCGGAGCGGTCGCTCTGGAGGGCCGCATGGTGGACCGGCCGGTCGCCGAGGTGGCGAGGCGCGTGCTGGCGCGGGCGCGGGCCGCCGCCGACCGAGGAGCAGACAAGTGAAGGAATCAGGGGGGCCGCTTCCCGCTGGACGAGCTGCGCGTCGTCGCGGACAGACCGGAGACGAGACGCGCACCCGGGTGCATACCGACATTCTCGCGCCCGGACCTGCCCAGGCCATGCTGGGCCTGCTCGACCGGGATCCGCTCGTCATCTCCGACGGCGATCCCCTCCCGCTGGGATGGCACTGGCTCTATTTCAGACAGCCCTGCCGCGCTTCCCGTCTGGCGCGCGACGGACACGAGGTGCGGGGGGACTTCATGCCCGATGTCGACCTGCCCCGGCGCATGTGGGCGGGAGGTACGCTCCGGTCGCTCCACCGCGTCTCGCTCGGCAAGGCAGCCGAACTCAGGTCGGAGATCGTGAGCATCACCGAGAAACGGGGGAGGAGCGGCCGGCTCGCATTCGTGACCGTGGGCCGCACGGTCCTGCAGGGGGATCGTCGGTGCGTGGAGGAGGAGCAGGTCATCGTCTACCGGGAGGCGAAGCCGCGTCTGGCAGCTTCGCAGGACCGGTTGGCGACCGGCTCGTCGGCCGAGCCCCCGGCCAGCGCGCAGCAGGCAACCGCGTCCGAGACGGACGGCGATGTCAGTGCACCGGTGGTCTCGCGCGACCCATCCGGCCCCGGGACGGCCGGCGAAGCCGGGGCAGCCGGTCGCGAGACGGGGGGTCGCACCGGCCCCGCCCCCGAATGGACCGAAACCTTCCTCCCCAACACCGTCACCCTTTTCCAGTTCTCGGCTCTGACCTACAACGGCCACCGCATCCACTACGACCATCCCTACACGACCGAGCGGGAGGGCTACCCCGGGCTCCTGGTCCACGGGCCACTGACCGCGCTCCTGCTGCTGGACGCGGCCCAACGTCACGCACCCGTCCCGGTGTCGACCTTCCGCTACCGGGCGCTGGCGCCGCTCTTCGCAGATGCGCCGATCACGCTTGTGGGCCATGCGGCCCCTGCCCCGGCGGACGGATCCGATCCGACGCGGGAACGCATCGTGGAGGCACTCGCCCCGTCGGGCTCCGTGGCGATGCGAGGGTGGGTGACCGCTAGTGTCTAGCCACCGCAACGGACACCATCGCCGAACCCGGATGAACATAGGCGTGTGGTCAGTCGCAGGGACGCGCATCCACCAATTGGTTCAGTTATTGGTCGTGGTGTCGGTTGCACTGCTTGTCTCTGCATGCGGTCCGGGGGCACGAGATGTACAGCATCCTCTTACGGATAGCTTGGCAAGCGCCTTCTACCCCGACCATCTCGCGGATGCGCAGCTGACACCTCCGGGGTTGGATATCAGATTCGTCCGTGACTCGTTGCTCGCGACGTACGGCGCGCAGAACCTCCCTGAAGCTCACATCATAGGAAGAATCGGGATCGCCAAGCTCTTGGGCGACGACATCTTCGTACTTGACGACAGGCTGCACACTGTGCATGCCCTCGGAGTACGAGGGGCGTCGCATGAACAAATCGGTAGGCCGGGCCAGGGCCCAGGAGAGTTGGCCATCCCCCGCGGCTTGGCTTTGTCAAATGATCGCCTGTTTGTTGGCGACGAACGCCGAGTCATCCACGAATATCTGCGCGCAGGAGGAAGGTGGTCGTGGGCCCGAGACATCCCAGTCCCGTTTCTGCCATTGGACATTTGCTCCATTGGAGACAGCCTTTACGTGCTCGCAGTGACCGATGATCTGTCACCCATCATTCATCGCGTAGAACAAGGCGAATTGGTCACGTCGTTTGGCGTGCCCTACCGTTCGGCGGACATGTTCATCCGCTACGTAACCACGGAAGGCCAACTCGTATGCCTGCCCGAGATTGACGGCATCGCATGGGTTCCGACCCGCATGGACGAAGTCCATATGTACCGAACGGATGGAACGTTACGTTGGATCGCCCAGTTACCGGAGTATAAACCGATGGGAATGATCGAGGACACTACGTCCCGTACAGTTTCCATGGGGCTAGCTGGTGGCAGGACGGAGATGCATATGCTGCATGCAGCGGCTCCTGTTGATTCGAATCTACTGGTGCAAGTAGGTCTATACGATCAACTAAGTGTTGAAGAAGACACACCAAAGACAATAGAAAGTTATTTGATCGACTTGAACTCTGGCGCGACGAGTAAGATCGCTTTCCCATACTCTGGTTTGATAGGCGTGACCGATACGCGCCTTGCATTGTTTACCAACGATCCGTGGCCCAGGGTGGATGTCTTTGCCGTTTCGGAGGCTAGATGAAGAACCTCCCGGCCTTGAAGACCGCGTAGGGCGTGCGTCCCTTCATGCCGTGTCCTCTGACGAGTGGGGGAGCAACCGGCTGGTCACGTTATGTCGACTCGACGCTCCTCACTCCAGCCCGATCCCCAGCGCCACCCAGATGGCGACCATGCCGATCGCCACCAACCCGAGGTAGAGCGGGAACGTGTAGCGGATCCAGTCCTCGTAGCGGACCTTGGCGGACGCCAGGATCGCCATGAGGGCGCCGTTGGTGGGCGTCAGCAGCTCGCACAGCCCGGCGCCGTACTGGTAGGCCAGCACGGTCACCTGGCGCGACATGCCGAGCAGGTCGGAGAGGGGCACCAGTACCGGCATGGTCAGCACCGCCTGTCCGCTCACGCTGGGGACGGGCACATGGATCGCCGCCTGGGCCGCCACCATTCCGAAGGCGGACGCCAGCACCGGCAGCCCCTCCAGGGGCGTGAACAGCCCGTGCACGATGGTATCCACCACTCGGCCGTCCTGGAGCACGACGTAGATCGCGCGCGCGAACCCGATCAGCAGGGCGGCGAAGGTCATCTCGCGGAAGCCGCGCAGGTAGGCCTCGGTCGTACCGCCCACACGCAGTCCGGCCAGCAGGCCCACGATCACCCCCATGATGAAGAAGGCGGCGGAGAGTTCGTTGAACCCCCAGCCCCACTGCGTCATCCCGACCACAGCCAGGACGAACGCCGCTCCCACCAGGCCCAGGATCCCCCAGTCGGACGGACGCATGCCCTCGGCCCCTTCTTCCGTCACGGCCTCCGCGGACCCCCGCGTGCGGTGTGCATAGCGCATCGTCATCCCGATCCAGAAGGTCAGCGCGAGCAGCAGGAACACGATCCGGAACACCGCGCCCGACGCCAGCGGCAGTTCGGCGAGCCGTTGCGCGATCGCCACCTGGAAGGGGTTGATGGGGCTGAAGGCCGAGCCCACGAACGCCGCGCCCGCGCTCATCGCCACCGCCACCATCGCGTTGAAGCCGATCCTGCGGGTGAGGATCAACAGCACGGGGATCAGCGGGATGATCTCCTCCTGCAGGTTCTGGACGACACCCCCGATGGCGAAGGGAACGGCCACCACCGGGATGATGAGCAGATCGCGCCCCCGCAGCGCCCGGGTCAGCGACGTCACGCCCCGCCGGAGCGCGCCGGTCGCGTCCACGACCGTGAAGGCGCCCCCGATCAGGAAGACCAGGAAGATGATTTCGGCCGCGTCCGCCATCCCGCGCGGCAGCGCGACCATGGCGTCGAAGAGGCTCACCGGATTGGGCTCGACCTCCTCGTAGGTGCCCGCAACCACCACGACGCGCCCGGTGGCCTCGTCGTCGCGGCGCTCGTACTCGCCGGCGGGGAGCACGTAGCTGGCGGCGGCGGCGAGAATCACGCCGGCCGTCAGCAGGACCAGGGGATGGGGGACGCGAAGCTTCATCGTCTACCTCCTCTCCATCCACTGCACGAGCGCGTCCTGCCCGACGATCAACACATGCCCCTGCCCCGGAAGAATGTCGAGCGTGACGTCCGCTCCCGCTCCCTCCAGGCGCTCCGCCGTGGTCTCCGACCCTTCGACCCAGCGGGCGTCGCCCTCGCCCACCATCATCCAGACGGGCGTCCCGGCCAGCGGCTCCAGCGACCCCTCGCCCGCGTAGCGGCCCGGCATCGCGATGATGCCTCCGACCCGATCCGGCACCGCGAGCGCCGCGTGGAAGACCCCGATCCCGCCCGCGGACGCACCCGTCATCACGATGTCGCCCGACGCACCGGCGAAGTTCTCGTCGATCCAACTCATGACGGTGGACATGACGGCCGCAGCGTCCTCGTCCAGGTCCGGTCCGTAGGTCTCCACCCCGACGACCGCGTACCCCGCCGCCGGCGCTGCCTGGTCCCAGTAGGAGTCGATCAGCCCCAGCAGGAGGCTCGCGTCCCCCGCCCCCCACGGGAACGCCACGACGACGCCCCTGGGAGTGGCCTCCGGACGCACGACCGCAATGCTCACGGTGGACCCCGACTCCATCGGCAGCCGGATCCACTCCGGGACCTGCGGCAGGTCGGGTCCGACGCCACTGTCGGCCGCGCAGGCGAGCGCGAGCGTGACGAAGGAGGCCGCGAGCGCGCCGGCGGGGGGCACCGTCCGGGACTGCGCCGCCCCGCTCATCGGCTCCCCCGGTCCCAGAAGTCGACGGGCCGGTTGTCCATGCGCCAGGCATCCGGATCGACCCACCAGTGCTCCCCAAAGGGCTCCTCGCTCGGCCACACTTCGTCGAGGCTGAGGGCGTCCCGCACGATGCCGCCCTGCACCACGTACATGATGTCGGTGGTGTTGCGGATGTCGTCGAGCGGGTTCGAGTTGAGCACCAGCAGATCCGCGAGCTTGCCCTCCTCGATCGAGCCGATGTCGTCCTCGGCGCCCAGGAACACCGCGCCGTGCAGGCTCGCGACTTCGAGCGCGGTCATCGGATCCGTGGCCGACTCCACCATCCAGATCTCCCAGTGCGAGCCGATGCCGTGGGCCTGCCCGTGCGACCCGATCGCGCCCCAGCCGCCCGCTTCGATCACGTCCATCATCCCCAGGGCGATGAGGGGGAAGCTGTAGTCGGTGTCCGGACGCTCCCAGCGCCGGCGCATGTGGGGGATGACCTGGCGCCAGGGCAGCCATTCGCGCTGCTTGGGGTCGAGCCAGACCTCGCTCTCGGCGAAGAAGAACTCCTCGTTCCAGGGCCCGATTCCGCCCACGATGAAGGTGGGCGAGTAGGTCGCGCCGGTCTCCCCCAGGAAGCGGCTCAGGTCGCGGTACATGGGCAGGTAGGTCATCGGGTGCTCGAACGCGGTCTGGCCGTCCATGATCATGCCGATGGTGTAGGGCGTGTCGTTGTTCTCCGAGGTCACCATCAGCCCCTTCCGGCGGGCGATGTCCGACACCCACTGGCGCTGGTCGCGGCGCGGCTGCAGGTACTGCTTGAGGGCGGTCGCGCCCCACGACGCCAGCCGGTTGATGTTCTGCTCGGCGACCTCGTAGCTGGTCAGGTCGTTCTGGCGGGCGGCGTCGCCGCGGTAGAGGGGGTCGCCGGTGGAATACGTGCGGGGGCCCACGACCTCGCCGGCGCGGATGAGCTCGGCGCTGGCGAAGACGTTCTGCGACCACATCGAGTTGTCGAGGTTGGTCGTGACCCCGTAGGCGAGATAGATGGCCGACTCGAAGTCGCGCCTGGGGATGAGCCCCTTGTGCTCGCGGTAGTGGTGGGCGTGCATGTCGATGAAGCCGGGGACGATGGTCTTGCCGGTCATGTCCATGGTGCGATCGGCCCCGGAGGCGTCGCACGCTCCCACGCAGGCGATGCGGCTGCCGTTGACGAGCACCGTGCCGCTTTCGTGCACCGCCCGGTCGTCGAGCGTGACGATGCGCGCGTTGGTGAGCGCGAGCGTGCCCGAGGGGTTGCGCCGATCGACGCTGAGACGGATTGCCATGGTGTCGGTGGCGCCGGCGGCCGCGTCGTGGACGAAGAAGCTCTGGCCGCTCCCGAATTCGATCCGGTCGTTGTCGAGCCAGCGCGGGAAGAGGCCGCCCTCGGTTGTCAGCTGCGTGACCGGGACGGGTGCGCCGGACTTCTCGAGCGCCACCGGTCCGCCGCCCACGCCGCCCGGCGGCAGCGGGGCCCAGAAGACGTTGTCGCCCTCCTGGAAGGCCACCCGGTCGCCGTCGGGCGAGATGACGAACTCGTCGCCGTAGGGGATGGTGGCGTGCACCCGCGGGTCGGAGCCGTCGGGCGCGACCGACATGAGAGCGGTGACGTTGTCGCCGTCGTCCGCCTCGTGTCCCGCGGGGAAATGGATGCGCCCCTCGGGCCCGAACGAAGCGCGCGTGATCTGGCGCCGGTTTCCGAGCAGCCCGCCGGCGCCGCTGGGGATGGTCGTGATCCGCGCCTGCGCGCCGCCCGCCGCGGGAACGCGCCAGAGCTCCCAGTACGGGTTCTGGGTCGCGGACCGGGCCCGCGAGGCCGCCCCGCTCCCCCGGGTCACCACGACCTCGGAGCCGTCGGGCGACCACACCGGGTGCACGTACTCGGAGGGTGACGTGGTCAGCTGCTCGGGGGCGCCGCCGCCGGAGGGGATCTTCCAGACATGGCCGCCCTCTCCCCCTTCCCAGGTGGCGTAGGCGACCCAGCGGCCGTCGGGCGACCAGGCGGGCGAATACTCGAACGGTCCGTCCCCGGAGGTGAGGCGGGTGGGGGCGCCCCCGCCGGCCGGCGCGGTCCAGATCCGCCCCACGGCCTGAAAGGCGACGCGCGCGCCATCCGGCGAGAGGGCGTACCAGCGAAGCATCTTCGCATCGAAAGGCCCATCGTCGATGCGGAAATCGGCGCGCGTCATCTCCGATACGGTGCGCTGCACGCGGGCCGAGAAGGGGACGGTGGTCACTTCCCCGCTGGCTACGTCCAGCCTGCGGATTCTGCCTCCCTGCGTGAGGACGATGCCGGAACCGTCGGCCGTCCAGCCATAGCCCGGCAGGATGCGGAGCGTCTTGATGCCCTCCGCGTTATCGACCGTGATCGGGTCCATCGCGACATGCTCGCGTCCCGTCTCCAGATCCCGGATCCAGAGAGCGGTGCGGGGTCCGAAGGCGTGTCCCCGGTAGGAGATCGTGCCCCCGGCGATCCGCCGCGCGAAAGCCAGGTAACGGCCGTCCGGAGAGATCTCGGCGGCGTAGGCGCTCCCGCTCGACGCGCGCACCTGCTGGGCCGCGGTGCCGCTTGTGATGTTGACGATCTCCCCGCTCGCCAGGTCCTTGCGCCGGACCTGCCAGTGGCCCGCGAGCGCGTCGCGGCCCTGGAGCCCGGGCGGTCCCGTGTACACGTGGAAGTAGAGGTGGCGGCCGTCCCTCGAGGCCGACGGCCAGGCTGCCGAGGGCTGGTCGTCGACGACCTGAATGCCCTCGCCGCCGTCCCGATGGTACATCCAGATGCCCCCGCCACCCCCGCCCGGCGCCGTGTTCTGCCGGCGCACGAAGATGTAGTTGCCGTCCGCCGACCACGCGGGTTCAACCGCCCGGATGGCGCCGTCGAGAAACACCGACCGCGGATTGGATCCGTCCGCGTCCATCACCCACAGGTTGTTCTGCCCCTCCCGGTCGCTGATGAAGGCGATGGTCGACCCGTCGGGCGAATACCGCGGGTGGTAGTGGGTGGCCACCCCCGTGCCCCCGGTGAGCAACTCGGCCTCGCCGCCGCCCTCGGCCGCGACGCGGTAGACGTGGCCCAGCAGGTCGAATGCGACCCACCGCCCATCCGGGGAGATGTCCATCGACATCCAGGTCCCCTCCTCGGTGGTGAAGTCGATGTCGCGGGTCTCGCCCCGCGCCAGGGTCACGTCCCATTCACCGTTGTCTCCGCCCCCGGCCTCCTGGGATGCAAGCGGGAACGCGAACAAAAGGAGCGCACCGAGGGCGATGGCAGCGCCACCCACCACCGCGTGGGTCGTCCCCAGGCCGACGGCAACCCGTCGCCCGGCGGAATGGGTTGCGCACTGGAACGCGGCAGCCGGCCGCGGCGCACCCGCGGAAGAGCCGCCTGCAGCCCTCCGGGAAGCGGCCACGGCTGCGAACGACGATCGGATCGCGGGAGACGGTCGGGGAGGGCGCATGGATGTTCTCTTGCGGTCAAATAGTCGCTTTCTTCACCAGAGGCGAGCCTGAGGCTCTCCATCCCGCGTCGAGGGATGGCTCCTCTGGAGATAGAGCGCCGGCAGCTTCCCGAGCAAGGTCGATCCATGCGCCCCCCCCCGCGGTTCGCCTACTCCCGGCCGCGCCGGCGCCGGAGCGACGCCCGCCCCCCGGGGCAGGGCCCACCCCGGCCCCCCCCCCCGGGGTCCCCCCCCCCCCGGCCGCGCCGGCGCGGGAGCGCCGCCCGCCGCTGCCGGTAGCTCGCGTACGCCCCGGGATCGTCCCCGGCAGTGGCGCGCGTGGGCTCGGAGAAGGCGGTCAGGTGCAGCGCGACCTCCTGATGGATCAGCGCCCCCGCAATCGCGCCCCTCGCCACCACCCCCACGTCATGCCCCAGCGCGACCGCCGGGTGGACATCGAATGCCCCTTCCAGCAGACGGTCGACGAAGGCGCGCGCGTGTTTCCGCTTCGCAGCCCGGTCACGAGCCGGCGGCCGCTCCATCGCATCGATGGCGTAGCTGCGCACCAGCTTGGGGAAGAACGCCGCGAAGGTTTCGGGCTTGTCGAAAAGATCCAGGCCGACCTGACGCCTGTCGGTGACGAAGATGGCCCCGACCTGGCCGGCATTGAGGGACAGCTTCTCGACGTAGTCGTCCAGCGTGGCCCCGTGGCGCTCGTAGATCGCGCTCATCGCCTCGGTCGCCGAGGGCGCTTCCATGCGGTTGGCTTTCGCGCGCACGGAGTCCCATACCGCGCCCTGGTCCGAGCGCCGGGTCCCCGTCGTACGCATCGATTCGTGCACGGTGTGGAGTCTCTGCGCCCGCCCGCGGCTGTATTGCACCCGCTCGGTCACGGCGAAGTCGGGCCGGCTGTAGCCCCAGCGCCCGGCCTCCACGCACGACACCGGGATGGTCGTGGTACGTTCGGCCGGTACCAGCAGGGTGAGGTTGGCGATCCGGTTCTGCTTGGCGCCCACCAGCTCCTCGCCATCGACGATGAGCACGTCGGAATCCGAGCGGTTCTCGACCGCGAGATTCGGGACGCTGCCTCCCTCGTCCACTTCCCGGACCGAAACCAGCCCGGTGTGCAGACCTTCCTCGAGGAGCAGGTAGCGGACGGAACTCCGGACATCCGACGTCAGCGGAAAGACGGTCAGGCCGGCGAAGTGTCCGGGCTTTCCGACCGACAGGCTGGAGAGCGCGGCCCGGGCGCTGTCGATGGGGGTTTGGATGGCATGAGCGTCGGAGTCGGCAAGGGACGGTTGGCGCATGGTGGTATCTCCTTGTATATTGTCAGTAATCACCAGTTGTTGTCAGTATACAGACTTGACCGGCTCATGTCAACAGTAGTTATCAGTTGATACCAGTAAACGACACTTCCGGGGACAACCGAGGGCGCCGGCAGCCTTAGAGGCAGAGAATGGGCAGCTATACGACGAAGGAACTGGAGCGCGACACCGGCTTCGGCCGGAGGACGATCGCGTATTACGTACAGGAGGGCCTGCTGCCCCGGGTCGGCCGGCGAGGGCCCCGCACCCGCTATCCCGAACTGGTGCGGGATCGGCTCCTCTTCATCCGCCGCGTACGCGAGGCCGAGGCCGAGGGTGAGATCCGGCCGGTGCCCCTCCGCGACCTGCGCGGGTTGTTCGAAGCCCTGCCCCAGGAGCTGGTCGCGAGCGTCGCCGCCGGGGAGACCCCGATGACCGGCGACATCGTGTCGCGCTCATCCGTCGATCAACGTTCGATGGTCGACCGGGTGGCCGCGCTCAGGAAGCGGCTCCTGGCTGAGCCGCCGGAGCTGGCTCTCAGATCCCCGGCGCCCCCCCTCCACGAGAGCGAGAGGATGTCCCCGCCTGCGGAAAGGCCCCGGGACCTCGATGACGAGTGGACGCACGTGGCCGCTCCTCTGCCGCCGGAATCGTGGCTGGATGACGATGTCGTTGCCGACGCACCGAGCCCGCCCGGGAGTCCCGCGGAGCCGGACGAGGACGCCGATGCCCTCGGGAACCAGCTGTCCTGGGTGCTGAACGAGCTCCGGGCCCAGGCCCGCCGCCGGCACGAACTTGCTCCGGACACGATCGACACCTGGTCGCAGGTCGAGGTTACGTCCGACATCCGACTCGCGATTCGGGGGATGGCGGACGAGGACGCGTTCCTTCTGCGGGTCGCCGGCCGCCTGCTGCGGCAGCTGCTGGAGAGCCGCACTCCGGCGGCGGAACGAAGCTCGGACGAGTTCGAGGAGTAGGCACCGGACCGGCACCGGGCCTGCAGACCGTGGAGCCGAGCCGCGGTTCGACCGCAATCGCGGCGGAAAGCGCCTGCCGCGCGATCGGCCTGGAGTCCTCCGACATCCTGAGCGCGCGGCCCGTCGGAGGCGGGTGCATCAACCAGGGCACCGCCCTTCGCACCACCCGGGGCGACTTCTTCCTGAAGTGGAACCGGCAGGCCGATCACCGCTTCTTCGGCGTGGAGGCCGAGGGCCTGGAGGCGCTGGAGGCCGCGGACGCCGTGCGCGTGCCGGCGGTCATCGCCGCGAGCGGGCCCGGGGATGAGGTCGCCTGGCTGCTCCTCGAGTGGATCGAGGAGGGTCGGCCCGGCAGACGGGACTGGATGCGGCTGGGGCGGAAGCTGGCCGCGCTGCACCGGCATGCGGGCCCGGCAGGGCCGGGGGCTCGCTTCGGATGGCCCGACGACAACCTGATCGGGTCGCTGCCGCAGCCGAACGGGTGGAGCGCCGAGTGGCCCGACTTCTGGGCGGAGCGCCGCATCCGTCCGCTGGCGAGGGAGCTTCGCGTGCGGGGCGCCCTGTCGGGGGCGCAGGCAGCCGTGGTCGAGGCGGCGGCAGCGCGCGCGGACAAACTCCTCGGTCCGGCGGTGGCCGCGGATGGCCCTTCCCTGCTCCACGGCGACCTCTGGTCGGGCAACGTGCTTTTCACCCGCGAGGGCGCCCCCGTCCTCATCGATCCGGCGGTGTACGTCGGTCACCGCGAGGTGGACCTGGCCATGGCCGACCTATTCGGTGGCTTTTCCGGGATCTTCCGCGAGGCCTACGAAGACGCCTGGCCTCTCCAGCCGGGCTACCTGCGGCGGCGGCCCGCCTACCAGCTCTACCCGCTGCTGGTGCATGCACGACTCTTCGGGGGCGGCTACGCGGCATCCGCGGTCGCGGCGGCGAGGGCGGCGCTGGGGCTATGAAAATTTCCGAACGAGGCCAGATCACGATTCCCAAGCGCCTGCGAGAGCGCTTCGGTTTCCGTCCGGACGTTGAAGTGGAAATCACGCCGGCGGAGGGTGGACTACTCATACGCAAGCAAACGAACTCCGAACATCCCAGAGCCGTGATCCGGCGCCAACCACCGTCGTTTTCCGCCGTTTCGCCCGGTGCAGCCCGAGGCCATATCATCCTTGCTGAGGTCGTAGCCCCCGCGGTCGGGCCGGCGCATGGGGGTGACGGCGCGTGGCGGCGGGCCGGACGGCCCCGGGGCGAAGCGATCCTTCGTTCGAGCGGTGAACTCCTCGGGGAGGCAAGATGCGATTGACGCGGATCGGTGTGGTCTTCTTGACGGGGCTTCTCACCTCGGCGCCCCCCGTCCTGCAGGGACAGGACGGCGTGCCGCGGGTCACGCTCGCGGAGGCGCTGGACGCCTTTGCCGAGAACAGCCTGGCGCTGCGCATTGCCCGGGCCGAGGCGGCGGAGATTGCGGGACGGGCGCGCCAGAGTCGGAGCTACGCCAACCCCGCCATCTCGCTCCTGCGCGAGGATCTGAGCCGTTCCGGCGACGACTATTGGGAAACAACCGCGGGGCTGATGCAGCGCATCGAATGGCCGGGGCGTACGGCCGCCCGCGGCGTGGCCGCCCGCCACACGATCACCGGGGCCGGCGCCCGGTTCCGCGCCGACTCGCTGCAGTTGGTCTTCGTCGTCCGCGAGGCGTACGTGGGCGCCTGGCTTGCGGAGGAGGCGGAGCAAACGATCGGGCAGGCCGCGGAGATGATCCAGGTGGTGACGCGAGCGGCCGAACAGCGGCTCGAGGCGGGCGACATCTCGGGGTACGAGACCCGTCGGCTGCGGCTCGGCCGCATTCAGGCCGAGAAGGACGAGGCGGACGCGGAGCTCCGGGCCCGCGCCGCCCGCCGGCTGCTGGCGTCGCTGGTTCTGCCGGCGGTTTCCCTGCACGAGCTGGGACCCGCCGATGCGATTGTGGGCATTCCTCCGGCCATCGCTTCCGGAGCCGCCCTCGATGCCCTCGCCCGCCGTCCCGACCTGGAGGCGGCCGCGCGCGAGCTGGACGCGGCCCGAGCCGAGCACAGAGTCGCGAACCTGGGGTGGGTGCCCGATCCGACCCTGAACCTGGCGTACAAGGAGCACGCCGACGGCTTCAAGGGCGCCACGGTCGGGGTGGACCTGCCCCTCCCGATCTTCAACCGCGCGGGGGGCGCCCGGGACGAAGCCGCCGCCCGCGAATCGGCGGCCCTCTCCAGCCTCGATCTTCTCCGGCGCCAGGCCGAGCTCGACCTGGTGGACGCGTCCGACCGGTACTCGGTCGCGCGTGAGCGTCTGGAGGTCACGGGCGAGGGCATCATGGCCGAGGCCGAGGTCCTACTGTCGGCGGCGAGGGTGGCCTACGATGAAGGCGAGATGACGCTGGTGGAGTTTCTGGACGCGACCGGCGCCTTCCGGGATGCCCGACTCAGCGCGCTCACCCTTCGGGCCGAAGCCTGGCTCGCCTACTACAACCTGCTGCGCGCCATGGGTGCCTCCGGGGAGGAGTCATGATGAGGGGAGCCATGACGAGGGGAGTCGGGATGGCGCCGGGGTCGGGGGCCGCGACTGCGCCGAGGCCCGGGCTCGCCGGCCCGCTGGTGTGCGGGATCGCCGCGCTTTGGTGCATCGGTTGCGGTTCGGGCGCGGACGATCTTCCGCCGGAGCCCGATCCGGCCTTTGCCGGGGGCGCGGTCGTAACACACTGGACCGACGCCCTCGAGCTCTTCGTCGAGTACCCGCCGCACGTGCGCGGGCTGGCGGGCGACGTGTGGGCGATCCACCTCACCTGGCTCGCGGACTGGTCGCCGGTCGAGGAGGGCAGCCTGACGCTGGCGCTGGAAGGGCCGGGTGGAGCGCGCGAGGAGATCGTGATGCCCGCGCCCGCCCGGTCGGGCGTCTTCACGACGGCTCCCGTGCTGCCGGTGGCCGGGATCTGGCGCGCCGACTTCAGGCTTGCCGCCCGCGGCCGCGAGTACCCGGTCCCGGTGGGCGAATTCGAGGTCTTCGAGAGCGTCGGCGCCCTGGTCCCGGAAGAGGATGTCCCGTCGTCCGGCCTGATCACGCTGCTCAAGGAGCAGCAGTGGACGATGCCCTTCGCGGTGGCGGCCGCCGAGGAGCGCAGCATTCCCCGTTCGATTCCCGCAGCCGGAGAGATCGTCGCGCCTGCCGACGGCCTCGCGCACGTCTCCGTGCCGGTCACCGGACTGGTGGTCGTGCAGGGTCCCACGCCCGCCCCGGGGGATGCGGTCGCCGCGGGGCAGACGCTCGCGCTGATCGCCCCCACCAGCCTGGACGACTCGTTCGCGCGCATGCAGGTGCGGGTGGCCCACGCGGAGCGGGAGGCGACGCGCGCGGAGCGGCTGTTCGCCGCCGAGGCCATCCCGGAACGCCGCCTGCTGGAGGCGCGGCACGAACTGGAGGTGGCGCGGGCGGCCTTCGCCGCCGTGGGCGGGATACAGCCGCCGGAGGGCGACGAGGCCGCACACCTCTATGCGCTGCGCAGCCCAATCGGGGGCGTCCTCTCGGAGCGCCATGTCGCTCCCGGGGAGCAGGTGGAGGCGGGCGCGCACGCCTTCACGGTGGTCGATCCGGCGACGCTCTGGTTCATCGCCCGGCTGCCGGCACGCGAGGCCGCGGCGGCGGGAGGGGTGCGGGAGGCCTGGTTCACGGTCGAGGGGGCGGACGCGACCTACACCACCGACCGGGTGGTCTCCACCGGCACCGTCATCGACCCCGAGACCCGCACCCTGCCGCTGCGCTTCGCCATCGCCAACCCGGACGGGACGCTGAAGGTGGGCATGCTGGCCGAGGGGCGGCTGCTCACGGGAGAGCCGGTCACCGGCGTCGCCGTCCCGTCCGCGGCGATCCAGGACGAGGACGGGCTCGGGGTCGTCTACGTCGAAGTCGGCGGGGAGAGCTTCCAGCGCCGGGTGGTGGAGCCGGGGCCCTCCGACGGGGTCTGGACGCTGGTCTCCGGCGTGGCAGCCGGCGAGCGGGTGGTCACCGGGGGCGCCTACCAGGTGTTCCTCGCGTCGCTGGGTGAAGCGGACCTCGCCGATCACGGGCACACGCATTGACGGGTATCGGCTGATGGCCTCGACGCCTGCCGAGCGGGAGCGGAGCGGCATCCTCGACGCGGTGGTGGGCGCGTCGCTCCGGCACCGGCTGCTCACCGTCGGAGCCGCGGCGGTTACGCTCGCCGGTGGGGGATGGGTCGCGGCGACCCTCCCCGTCGACGTCTTTCCGGACCTCACCGCCCCCACCGTCACGGTGCTCACGGACGCCCACGGCATGGCGCCCGAAGAGGTCGAAAGCCTGGTGACCTTCCCCCTCGAGACCGCGGTGAACGGAGCCCCGGGCGTACGCCGGGTGCGGTCCAGCTCGGCGCAGGGCATCAGCATCGTCTGGGTGGACTTCGACTGGGGCACGGACCTGTTCCGCGCGCGCCAGATCGTGAACGAGCGACTCCAGCTCGCGGTGACGCAGTTCCCCGAGGACGTGTCGGCGCCCGTTCTCGCCCCGGTCAGCTCGATCATGGGCGAGATCCTGCTGGTCGGCATGACCGCGCCGGAAGGGCAGCTCATGGAAGCGCGCACCGCCGCCGACTGGATGGTGCGGCGCCGGCTGCTGGCCCTGCCGGGCGTGTCGCAGGTGATTCCCATCGGAGGCGAGGTGCGGCAGTACCAGATTCTGGTCGATCCCGGCCGGATGCGGGCGTACGGGATCGCGCTCGACGAGATTCTGGCCGCCGCCGCCGCCTCGAACCGCAACGTGTCCGGGGGAGTGTACCGATCCGGGGGCCGGGAAGTCCTCATCCGCGGCCTCGGACGCGCGCGCGGTCTGGAGGAGATCGGCCTCACCGTGGTCGCGGTGCGCGACGGCGTACCCGTGCTGATCGAGGATGTCGCCGACGTGCGCATCGGCCCCAAGATCCGTTTCGGGACGGCTGCGGTGAACGCGGAGCCGGCCGTCATCCTCTCGATTCAGAAGCAGCCCGGGGCGAACACGCTGGAGCTGACCGAGCGTGTGGACGCCGAACTGGACGCCATCGAAGCCGAACTTCCCGCCGGCGTCTCGTTCGCGCGGGCCATCTTCCGCCAGGCGGACTTCATCTCGCTTGCCGTCGAGAACGTGGTCGAGGCGCTCCGCGACGGGGCGGTGCTCGTCGTCGTCATCCTGTTCCTCTTCCTCTGGAACCTGCGCACAACGGTCATATCCGTCCTGGCGATTCCCCTGTCGCTCGCGCTGGCCGTCATCGCCCTGCTCCTGCTCGGAGGCACGATCAACACGATGACCCTGGGGGGGATGGCGATCGCCATCGGCGCCCTTGTCGACGACGCCATCATCTTCGTGGAGAACGCCTACCGGCGCCTGCGCGGCAACCGGCAACAGCCGGAGGACATGCGGACGCCGACGCTCCCGCTGATCCGCTACGCCGCGCGCGAGATGCGCGATCCGATCGTCAACGCGACCATCATCATCACCGTTGTGTTCGTGCCGCTCTTCTTCCTGTCCGGGGTGGAGGGCCGCATGCTGCGCCCGCTCGGCCAGGCGTACATCGTGGCGATTCTGGCCTCGCTGCTGGTGGCGGTCACCGTGACTCCGGTGCTCTGTTCCCTGCTGCTGTCGGGAGATCGCTCGCTGGCGAAGAAGCAGGAACCCTGGCTGCTGCGCGGCGTGCAGCGCCTCTACGGCAACCTGCTGGAATGGACGCTGCGCCGCTCGGGTGTCGTGGTTGCGGGAGCAGGTGTGCTGCTGCTGGGCACTCTGGCCCTGATTCCCTCGCTGGGCGGCGAGTTCCTGCCGCCGTTCCGGGAGGGTTCGCTGACCATCTCGGTGGTCAGCCTTCCGGGAACCTCGCTTGCCGAGTCGGACGGGATCGGAGCACGGGTGGAACGGCGCCTGCTGGACCATCCCGCCGTGGTTTCCACCTCGCGGCGGACCGGGCGGGCGGATCTGGACGAGCACGCACAGGGTCCCAACGCCTCCGAAATCGACGCGCGGCTCGACCTGGCCGACCACGACCTGGACGATGTTCTGGCGGAACTGCGCGACGGCCTCACCGGATTCCCGGGCACCAGCGTCACGGTGGGTCAGCCCATCGGTCACCGCATCGACCACATGCTCTCCGGGACGCGCGCGGCCATCGCGGTGAATCTGTTCGGGCCGGAGCTGCAGCCCCTGCGTGACATCGCGGCGCAGATCGAAACCGTCGCCGGCCAGATCCCCGGCCTGGTGGACATCGCCGTCGAGAGGCAGGCGGACGTGCCGCAGCTCCAGATCCGGGCGGATCGCCGCGCCATGGCCCGCTACGGCGTCACCCCGGGATCGCTGACGGCCGCGGTGGATGTGGCGTTCCAGGGAGAGGAGGTCTCGTTGATCCGCGAGGGCCAGCGCGCCTTCGACCTGGTCGTGCGCTACGCCGACGAGCATCGCGCGGATGCGGATGCCATCGCCAGCACGCTGGTGTCGACGCCGGCGGGAGCCACCGTTCCGCTCTCGCAGCTCGCATCCGTCGTGCCGGCGCGCGGTCCCAACACCATCAGCCGCGAAAACGTCCAGCGAAAGATCGCGATCAGCGCCAACGTGGCCGACCGCGACGTGGTCAGCGCGGTGACCGAACTGCAGGAGAGGGTCGCGGCGGACGTGGCGCTGCCGCAGGGGTACTCGCTTCAATACGGCGGCCAGTTCGAGAGCGGGCAGGCGGCGACCCGGAGCATCACCGTCCTCTCGTTCTTCTCGATCGCCGCGATCTTTCTGGTGCTCCTGCGGGCCTTCGGCAACATCCGCACGGCGCTGCTGCTCATGGCCAACCTGCCCCTTGCGCTCGCGGGCGGCGTGGCCACGGTGATGCTCATCGGCGGCACCATCAACGTCGCCACCCTGGTCGGCTTCATCACCCTGTTCGGCATCGCGGTGCGCAACGGGATCCTGCTGGTCAGCCGCTACAAGCACCTCTGCGGCCACGGTCTTGCGCTCCCGGGCGCCATCCGGCGCGGGTCGACGGAGCGCCTCAGCCCGATCGTGATGACCGCGCTCACCACGGGCCTGGCGCTGATTCCGCTGGCGCTCGGCATCGGCGAGCCCGGGAAGGAGATCCAGGCGCCGCTCGCGGTGGTGGTGCTCGGCGGCCTGATCACGTCGACCTTCCTCAACATGTTCGTCATTCCCGCGCTGTTCCTGCGGTATGGCCGATTCGGAGCGGAAACACGCTGAATCCAGCCGGGCGCCGCCGGCTCGCCGCGGGCCGGCGCCAACTTCCAACCCTCGGCGCCTGCGCCCGAACAAACGCCGAACATCGGGGTACAAGGAGGTAAGCCACCAGCCAATTCACCCCTGAAGCTCCGGGATCAGACTCGATGTCCACTGCCTCCGCCGCAGCACTCGCCCCGACTCTTCCTGCCCCAGCTCCTACTTCGCCGGCTCCTGCTTCGCCGGCTCCTACTTCGCCGGCTCCTACTTCGCCGGCTACCCCTGCGCCAGCTACCCCTGCGCCAGCTCCTTCTTCGCCAGCTCCTTCTTCGCCAGCTGCCTCCGTCCCGAACACGCTTGACCCCCTCGGCGACGAGATCGCGCTTCTGTGCGCCCACATCACCGCCGCCACCTACCGGCTCCTCTGCCTGCTGAAGGTCTACGACGAAGAGGAACGCTGGCAGGGATTTCGCTCCTGCGCCCACTGGCTCTCCTGGCGTACCGGCATCTCGCTCGGTCCCGCCCGCGAGAAGGTGCGCGTGGCGCGCTGCCTCCCCTCGCTGTCCCTCATCCCCGAAGCCTTCGCCAGGGGCGAGATCTCGTACTCGAAGGTGCGGGCCATGACCCGCATTGCCGACGCCGAAAACGAGGCCGAACTCCTCGAGTTCGCCCGCCACGGCACCACCGCGCACGTGGAAAAGATGGTCCGGTATTGGCGGCGCATCGACCGGGGCGACGCCTCCCGGGCCGCCCGTGAGGAGCGCCGCGGCCTCTCGCTGTGGTTCACCGAGGACGGCAGCTACGAAGTGCGGGGCCGGCTAAACCCGGAGGTCGGCGCCCTGCTCCTCAAGGCGCTCGAGGTGGCGGAGACCCGGCTCTACCGGGCCGAGCGCAATGCCGGAACCGCGCACAAGACGTCGGCGGAGCAACGCCGGGCCGGCATACAGTACCGAGCGGCGAAGCTGTTGTGAGGATTGAACTTGCGCGGGCTGTTGCCCGGATTCCCGCCAATCGATTCCCGCCGATTGGTTTCAAGCGTGAACAGGGCGGTTCGCGAGGGCCTGCCTCAACTGATCCTCGTCGGCCCTCTGATAACACCGCAGCACCGTCTTCGCCGTCTTCCAGCCGCCGAGCTGGCAGAGGACCTTGAGCGGCTGATCCATCAGGTCGCTCGCGAACTTCCGCCTGAGCGAGTGCCAGCCCCTGCCCGGCTTCGGCTCCAGTCCCGCGAGCCTGTCGGCCCTGCTCCACCACTCATACGCCATCGCGGAACTCATGCAGGCGGACGGGTTCGTTGGCGCGGGCAAGATCGGCGCGTCCACGGATCCGGGGTTCTTCCTCCACGCCTCCTCCAGAGCGGAGAGCGCGGCAGGGGTCAGCGGCGTCGTGTGCTCGTATCCTGTCTTGTCGTGTTCGGCGCGCCAACGAACCGTTTCGCCCTCGAAGTCGATGTCGGCCCACCGAAGCTGGCGGATGGCGCCGATCCGGTGCCCGGACATGTGCTTGCAGATTCGGATCTTGTTGTGAACACTGAACTTACGGGATCAGCCCGCCGGATTCCCGCTAACTGATTCCCGCCGTTTCGGGCGAGGTGTTGATTTTGGACCGACTCGCGAGTGCCCGCCTGAGTTGGGTTTCGTCGGGGCGCTGATAGCGCAACCCGCAGGTGAGGCGAATCACGGCACGAAATCGTATAAGTCTAACTGGGACTGCACGATCTGCGTTTCGTGCCGTGACGCCGATTCCGTTCCCGTCGCACTGGAATGGCGAGGAAGTCGCGTCAAACTGCGGGAGTCGCGTCCGTGTCGCGCTCGTGGGTTTCGCGGGCCATTCGACTCAGCCTGGCCCGCAGTCTGGCGATGCCCCTCATCTAC
>MPMR01000023.1 GCA_002238605.1 BD2-11 clade cluster bacterium bin43
CCTACGCCAAGGTGCGGGCGCTGACGCGCGTCGCGACGCCGGCGAGCGAGACGGAGCTGCTCGAGTTCGCGCGTGCCGGCTCGGCCGCGAGGCTGGAGCGGATGGTGCGCATGTGGAAGAAGCTGTCTCGCGATGAGGAGTTGACCGCCGAGCAGGCCCGGCACCGCAGCCGCACGTTCTCGGTGTTCGTGGACGGCGACGGGATGTACGTGGTGAAGGGCCGGCTCGAGCCGGAGGTCGGAGCGGTGCTGATGCGCGCGGTGGAGGCGGCGTCGGATGCGCTGTTCCGGCGCGAGGGCGGGGCCCGAGCCGGAGCAGGAATCGCAAGGAGTGTCAGGCGAGACGCCGGCGATGCGCGCCCGGAGCCGAAGCAGCGGCGGGCGGATGCGGTGGGGCTATTGGCGGAGCGGGCGCTGGCGGCCGGGTTCGGAAGCAGCGAACTCGGCGACGAGCTGAAGACTCGATCCCACGACGATGGGCCCCGTGGCGAGGCGCCCCTTTCGCAAGACAACGCGCTCCTTGCCCAGGACGAGGCGCCCCAATCCCGTGACGATGCGCCCCCTTCCCAGGACGAGGCGCCCCAATCCGAGGACGAGCCGCAGACTCGGTCCCGCGAGAACTGGCAGGCGCAATCCCGCACCGAACCGCGCGCCTCCCGCGGCATCGAATCGGGCACCCGCGCGGAGCGCTACCAGGTGATGGTCCATTGCGACGCGGCGACGCTCGCGGCGGAGGGCGAGCCCGGACGCTCGGATCTGGACGGGATCCGCGTTTCCGCGGAAACGTCGCGGCGCATGGCGTGCGATGCCGCGGTGGTGGCGATGGTCCACGCGAAGGATGGCTCGTTGCTGAAGGATAGCTCGCTGCTGAACGTCGGACGCAGGACGCGCACCATTCCTCCGCACATCCGGCGTGCACTGGAGGAGCGCGACCGGGGATGCCGCTTCCCCGGGTGCGGGTGCAGGTTCACGGAGGCGCATCACGTGAAGCACTGGGCCGACGGGGGTGAGACGAGCGTACGGAACACGCTGTTGCTCTGCCGGCGGCACCATCGCGCCGTTCACGAGCGACAGGTGAAGGTGTCGGTGAACCGCGATGGGACGGTGCTCTTCTTCACGCCCAGCGGGAAGATGCTGGCGGACGCGCCGCGCAAGCCGACATCGGCGACCGCGCTGGGCAAGCCGAGATCGGCGCCGGCGCCGGGTGCCCCGCCGATGAGCAAGACTGTCGCCCTCTCAAACGGGGCCGCGCTTTACCGGGATTCCGATATCCCGTGGGAGATCGAGGCCAGGGCGCGCGAAGCTGTGGAGGAGCACCTGGGATGATGGCGCCGTCAGCTCGCCGCTTGCCGCCTTCGGTGAAGCTCCATGACTGCTTACAGAAACTCCCGTCTCTTACAGAAACTCCCGCCTGCAACAGCCACGATAGTCGGCCAAGTGCAGTGGGGCGAAACCGATTCGGTCACGGCTCATACCCGAACTCCACCACATGCGCCCGCCACGTCTCCGGGTCGCCCGGTGCGCCGTGCGCCTCCGAGACCACCTCGAGCCGGATGGGCGTCACCTCGATCAGCAGCACGCTCGCCTCCCGGTCCGGGTAGAACGGCGTCCACGACTCCTTCCAGTGGCGCGCCTTCGCCTCGGGGTCGTCGACCAGACGCGCCCGCCCGATCAGCGTGACGTACGCCGGCACGCTCTCGGCGAGATAGTGGAGCGCCACCCGGGGCCGTGCGCGCAGTTGGTCCACCTTGCGGCTGTCCGGATTGGTGGCCAGCCACACCACCCAGTCGTCGTCGGGCGGGAGGGGGTCCATGGCGCGCACCGCCGGAAAGCCCTCGTCATCCAGAGTGGCCATCGATACGAACGCCGCTTCCTCCGCCACCTCGCGCGCGATCCCGAGCAGCTCGGCGCGGGACGGCGTCTGGGCGCCGGCCGTGCTAGCGAACCCCAGCAGGGCGATCCACGCGAGAGTCGCGCTCGATTTACACATTTTACGCATTTTACACATTCTACGTGTCTTACGCGTCTTGGTATTCCGTGCCTCGTTCCGCACCCGCCCTCCTCCCGATGCCTGCCGAGTCAGGGCAGGGTTTGGTCAAGGCAGGTTTCACCTGGAGCGGATGCCCCGGGGCGCGCGTCGTATAATGCACGCGGGCGCCTCATGAATCACGCGGGCGCGCGTACTAGACATTAAAGAGCACCCGCAGAATATCGCCGTCCTGCACGACGTAGTCCCTGCCTTCCACGCGCAGCCGTCCCGCCGATTTCACCGCCTGCTCGGATCCGTATTCCTCCAGGACATCGCAGGGGATGACCTCCGCCCGGATGAAGCCGCGCTCCATGTCCGAGTGGATCTTCCCGGCGGCCCGTCGGGCATCGGTGCCCGCGCGGATGGTCCAGGCGCGCACCTCCGGGCCGGCCACGGTGAAGAAGGAGATCAGGTCCTGCAGCTGGTAGGCCGCGCGGATGAAGCGGTCGAGGGCGGGCTCGGCCAGCCCCATGTCGCTCAGGAACTCCTGCTGATCCGCAGGCTCCAGCATCGCGATCTCGGCCTCGAGGCTTGCCGAAAGGGTCATGCCCCCGGCGCCCATGCGGGCCAGCGCTTCCTGGAGTTCGCCCGGCAGTGCGTCATCGAAATCGCCCGGCGGCGCGGCATCGAGATCGCTCAGCAGCGCGTCATCGAGTTCGTCCGGCAGCGCCTCCTCCGCATCGGCTTCCTCGCGATTGAGCACGGCCAGCAGCGGCGCGTCGGTGACCAGCGAATAGCCGCGCAGGAGCGAACGATCCAGTTCCGATTCCGGGACAACGCGCAGCGGCTGTTCCGACTCGAGGGCCTCGCGCATGCGTTCGAAGGCTGCGACCTCGAGCCCGCGCTTCGCCTCCTTGCGCGCCCGCTCCAGCCAGCGTTCGACGAACACCAGGTCGGCGAGGACGCACTCGGCGTGGAACGCCTCGAGTTCGGCTGCGGGATCGGGGGCGTGCTCGAGCGCCGGGTTGTCGAAGCCGCGCAGGACCAGGCAGAGGGCCTCCTGGTCGCGCACCTGCTGCAGCGCCGCGGTCGAGAGGCCGCGCTGTTCGGAGCCGTGCTCCCCGGGGATGTCGCAGAAGACGATGCTGGCGAAGGTGGTCTTGTTCGGCCGGTAGAGGGTCGAGAGCCACTCCACCCGGCGATCCGGGACGTCCACGACGGCGCGGCGCACCTCGCCCCCGTAACCGACCGGGACATCCTGACCGGTCATCGCATTGAACACGGTCGTCTTCCCCGAACCCGGGAATCCCACCAGGCCGACCTTCACGCTTACTCTCCCCCGGTCTCGCGGATGATTCGATGCTCCTCGTCCGGGCCCTTCCCGGATCTCTCCGACCGCTCCGATCTGTGACGAATGGAAGCGCTGCCTCGGATGATCATGATAATCGGAAGTACAAGTCTCGCGGGATGCGGAACCCGGCGATGCCGGCGGCCGAGACGCCATTTTCGTCCCCGCCAGCCTTGTATCGTCCCCGCCAGCCTTGCGCGGCTGACGCAAGCATGATTGCTTGCAGGATTCCGTTGCTGCATCGGTGCAGGATCAGATGTTTACCGGGGATCGGCGCACCCTGCCGGTTCCGGGGCATGACATGTCCGGCCGATGCCGGGCGAAACTGGACGGGCACGAGCGAGGACAGCGCATGGAACCGACGGTCTCGGTCAACTACCTGGCCATCCTCGTCTGTGTCGTCGTCGCGATGCCGCTTGGATTCCTCTGGTTCGGGCCGCTGTTCGGCAAGGCTTGGGCCCGTCACATGGGAATGGAGGGCGAAGACGCCCAGGGAGGGATGGCCAGGGCCATGGTCATCTACGCTCTGGGCTCCTTCCTTCTCGTGTTCGTGCTTGCCCACTACGTGGCGCTGGTTCGGCCTTCCGCGTGGGGCGCGGGTCCCGATCAGGCGCCCTGGGTCTACGCCTGGAACGGCGCTTTCTGGCCCTGGCTGGGCTTCTTCCTTCCGCTTCAGATGGGGCGGGTTGCGTGGGAGGGGAAGAAGTGGGGGCTGGTCGCCATCAACTCCGGGTTCGACCTGGTCCGCCTCATGATCTTCGCGATCATCCTCACGCACTGGCACTGATCCCTCACGTACTGGAGCGGCAGAAGTAGCGAGGTTGATGCCGGAGGGACGCAGCGGCTGAAGCCAGTGGGACACGGCGGTTGAAGCCAAGGGGACGCGACGGGTTGATGCCAGGGGGGTGCGGCGGTTGAAGCCGGAGGGAAGAGGCGGTTGATGCCGGCGGAACGCGGCGGCAATCCCCGGTCGCGGCGCAAGCTGTTACCATTTCTCCCGGCGGTACCGATTACCGAGGAGTACACATGGCCAGGATTACGATTTTCGATACGACCCTGAGAGACGGCGAGCAGTCGCCGGGCTGTACCATGACCCCCGCCGAGAAGCTTCGCATGGCGCACCAGCTCGAGGAGCTGGGCGTTGATGTGATCGAGGCGGGATTTCCGATTGCCTCCGACACCGACTTCGACGCCGTTCGCACGATCGCGAGCGAGATCCGCGAGCCGGTGATCGCGGCGCTGGCGCGGGCGACCGCGGGCGACATCGACCGTGCCGGAAACGCCATCGAGGGGGCGCGCCGGTCCCGGATCCACACCTTCATCGCCACCTCCGACATCCATCTGGAGGCCAAGCTCGGCATCGGCCGCGAGGAGTGCCTGGAGCGCGCGGCCGCGGCGGTCGAGCGCGCGTGCGGCTTCACCGACGACGTCGAGTTCAGCGCCGAGGACGCCACCCGCACCGATCTCGACTTCCTCTGCGCGGTCATCACGGCGGCGGTCGAGGCGGGGGCCACCACGGTGAACATCCCGGACACCGTCGGCTACACGTTCCCGGCCGAGTTCCGCGACACCCTGCGCGAACTGGTGCAGGCGGTGCCGCGACTGGGCGACGAGGTCGTCCTCTCGGTGCACTGCCACGACGATCTGGGGCTTGCGGTGGCCAACAGCCTGGCCGGGCTCGACGCCGGGGCGCGGCAGGTCGAGTGCACCATCAACGGCATCGGCGAGCGCGCCGGCAACGCTTCCCTTGAGGAGGTCGTGATGGCGCTCAAGGTGCGCGCCGACATCAGCGAGCACTTCACCGAGGTGAACGCCGAGAAGCTCTATCCCGCCAGCCGCCTCCTGAGCGAGACCATCGGCGTGATGCCGCAGCCCAACAAGGCCATCGTCGGCGACAACGCCTTCGCCCACGCCGCCGGCATCCACCAGCACGGCATGCTGAGCGACCGCGCCACCTACGAGATCATGACCCCGGAGACGGTGGGCGCGCCGCCCACCCAGCTGGTGCTCGGCAAGCACTCCGGCCGGCACGCGCTGCGCCACCGCTACGAGAAGCTCGGGCACGACCTCACCGACGAGGAGATGGCCGCGGCTTCCCGCTATTGCACGGACCTGGCCGAGCGCCGCATCGACGTGACCGACGAAGCCCTGCTCTCCATCCTGCGCAGGATCAAGGGGGGAGAGCGCGATCCCGCGGAGTCCCGCGCAAAAGGCAGGTCGGCGGACAGGGTTTACAGGTAGCCCGGCATGTACAGGTAGCCCGGCGTGTTCAGGTAGCCCGGAGAAACAGGTAGCCCGGAGAAGCAGGTTAACCCGGCCAGGTCGACGGGCCTTTTCCAACCCCACATTTACAGATCGCGCGCACGGGCGCGCACAGACGAGGATACCGGCAGATGAGCGAAGCGACGATGGGGAGCAATGGAGCCTCCACCGAACTTCTTCAGGGCAGGTCCGTGGCCGTCATCGGCTACGGCAGCCAGGGCCACGCGCACGCGTTGAACCTGCGGGATTCGGGAGCCGACGTCGTGGTGGGTCTCTATGACGGAAGCTCCTCCGCGGAGAAGGCGCGCGCCGACGGGCTGAGGGTGGCTTCGGTCGCCGAGGCCGCCGACGGGGCGAACGTGGTCTCCGTCCTCATCCCGGACACGGTGCAGCGCGACGTCTACGAAGCCGACATCGAACCGTTTCTCGAGACGGGCGACACCCTCGTCTTCGCGCACGGCTTCAACGTGCACTACAACGAGATCGTCCCGCCCGACCACACCGACGTCATCCTGATCGCGCCCAAGTCCCCCGGGAACCGGGTGCGCGAGGAGTTCGTCGCCGGGCGCGGGGTGCCGGCGCTCTACGCGGTGCATCAGGATTCCACCGGCAACGCCACCGAGTTCGCCAAGGCGTACGCGGCCGGGCTCGGGTGCACGCGCGCGGGCATCCTCGAAACGACCTTCGCGGCCGAGACCGAAACCGACCTGTTCGGCGAGCAGGCGGTGCTGTGCGGGGGCTTCACCGCGCTGGTGCAGGCCGGTTTCGAGACGCTGGTGGAGGCCGGCTACGACCCCGCGCTGGCGTATTTCGAGTGCCTGCACGAGCTGAAGCTGATCGTGGATCTGGCGTACAAGCACGGGATACAGGGGATGCGCCGCGAGGTGAGCGACACCGCCGAGTACGGCGACTACGTGAGCGGCCCGCGGGTCGTGGGCGAGGCCTCGCGCGCGGCGATGAAGGAGATTCTCGCGGAGGTGCAGTCCGGCGCCTTCGCCCGCCAGTGGATCGACGAGGCGCGTGGCGGGCAGGCGTGTTTCGACCGCATGCGGGTGGACGGGGCCGAGCATCCGATCGAGGTGGTGGGCAAGAAGCTGCGCGCCCACATGGCCTGGCTCTAGTCCGGGGGCGGCCCGGATGACGAGCCCCCGACGACTTCCGCTCCGCAGCCAGGCGCTCGTCGCCGGGCGGGACCGGGCGGCGGCGCGCTCCATGCTGCGCGCGGTCGGGATGGAGGACGACGACTTCTCCAGGCCGCTGATCGCGATCGCGAACACCTGGACCGACACCACCCCCTGCAACGCCCACCTGCGCGACCTCGCCGACTTCGTGCGGCAGGGGATCCGCGACGCGGGGGGCATGCCGCTCGAGGTCAACACCATCGCCATCTCGGACGGCATCACCATGGGCACGGCGGGCATGAAGGCCTCGCTGGTGAGCCGCGAGCTGGTCGCCGACTCCATCGAGCTGGTGGGGGACGCCTACGGGTTCGACGGGGTGGTGGCCATCTCCGGGTGCGACAAGACCATCCCGGGGACGGTCATGGCGCTCGCCCGCCTGGATCTGCCGAGCCTGATGCTCTACGGCGGCTCCATCCAGCCGGGCCGCTACCGGGGGCGCGACGTCACCATCCAGGACGTGTTCGAGGGGATCGGGGCGTGCGCGGCCGGCCGCATCAGCGAGGAGGATCTGGACGAACTGGAGCGCGCGGCGTGCCCGGGGGCGGGCTCGTGCGGGGGGCAGTTCACCGCCAACACCATGGCGACCGTCTTCGAGGCGATGGGCATCTCGCCGATGGGGAGCGGCTCGGTGCCGGCCACCGATCCGGCCAAGGCGGGAGTCGCGCGCGACTGCGGCCGCCTGGCGGTCGACCTGGTGCGGCGCGGGGTGACGGCCCGGCAGATCCTCACGCGCGCGTCCATGACGAACGGGGTCACGCTGGCGGTGGCCACCGGCGGGTCGACCAACGCGGTGCTGCACCTGCTCGCGGTCGCGCGCGAGGCGGGGGTGGAGCTCGACCTGGAGGACTTCGACCGCATCAGCGCGCGCACGCCCGTGATCGCGGACATGAAGCCGTGGGGGCGGTTCGTGGCCACCGACATGCACGCGGCAGGCGGGGTGCGGCTGCTGGCGGCCCGGCTGCTGGGGGCGGGGCTGCTCGACGGCGGCGCGGCCACGGTCACCGGGCGCACGGTGGCGGAGGAGGCGGAGCTGGCGGCCGAGGCGGCCGGACAGGAGGTGGTTTCGACCGTGGGGGACCCGGTGAAGCCGCACGGCGGCCTGCTCATCCTGAAGGGCAACCTGGCGCCCGACGGGTGCGTGCTGAAGGTGGCCGGCCCGGAGCGCGGCCATCACAGCGGCCCGGCGCGGGTGTTCGACTGCGAGGAAGACGCGTTCGAGGCGGTGCAGGCGGGCGCCATCTCCCCGGGCGACGTGCTGGTCATCCGGGGGGAGGGGCCGCGCGGCGGGCCGGGCATGCGGGAGATGCTGGCGGTCACGGCGGCGCTCACCGGGGCGGGGCTGGGGCCCTCGGTGGGGCTGCTCACCGACGGCCGCTTCTCGGGCGCCACCCACGGGCTGATGGCCGGCCACGTCGCGCCCGAGGCGGTGGACGGCGGACCCATCGCGGCGGTGCGGGACGGCGACACGATCACCTTCGACGTGGCCGCGCGCACCCTTTCGGTCGACCTGAGCGACGAGGAGATCCGGGAGCGGGCGAGCGCCTGGCGCCCTTCCGCGCAGTCCGTCAACGGTCCCGCCACCGGCGTGATGCGCAAGTACGCGCGCCTGGTCGCATCCGCGTCGGAGGGCGCGGTCACCAACCGGGCATGAACGCCCGGCCCGCCGGCGAGCCGGCATGATGAGCCCACCAGTCCACGAGCGCCAATGAACGCCCGGCCCACCACCCTGTTCGAGAAGGTCTGGGAGCAGCACGTCGTGCGCCGCGAGGAGGGGCGCCCCGACCTCATCTACATCGACCTGCACCTGGTGCACGAGGTAACGTCGCCGCAGGCGTTCGCGGGGCTCAACGCGGCCGGGCGCGCGGTTCGCCGTCCGGAGCGCACCCTGGCCACCGTCGACCACAACGTGCCCACCACCCACCGCTCCCTCCCGGTCGCCGACCCGGTGGCGACCCGCCAGATCGAGGCGCTCCGCGAGAACGCCGCCGAGCACGGCATCACCCTCTACGACATGGGGCACGACCGGCAGGGCATCGTGCACGTCATCGGCCCCGAGCTGGGCGCCACCCGGCCCGGCATGACCATCGTGTGCGGGGACAGCCACACCTCCACGCACGGGGCCTTCGGGGCGATCGCGTTCGGGATCGGCACCTCGCAGGTCGAACACGTGCTCGCCACCCAGTGCCTGCTCATGGAGCGCCCGCGCAGCATGGAGGTCCGGTACCGCGGGCGCCTCGGGCCGGGGCTCACCGCGAAGGACCTGATCCTCCACACCATCGGCCGCATCGGGGTGGCGGGGGGGGCGGGGCACGTGCTGGAGTACCGCGGCGAGGCGATCCGCGCGCTCTCCATGGAGGGCCGCATGACGGTGTGCAACATGTCCATCGAGGCGGGTGCGCGCGCCGGCATGATCGCGCCCGACCAGACGACCTTTTCGTACCTGCGCGGGCGCCCGCGCGCGCCCGCGGGCAAGGCCTTCGACGAGGCGGTGGCGCGCTGGTCGACCCTGCGCACCGACCGGGGCGCGCGCTTCGACCGGGTGGTGGAGGTCGACCTGGCCGACCTGGAGCCGCAGGTCACCTGGGGGACCAATCCCGGCATGGTGGTCCCCGTGTCCGGGCGCGTCCCCGACCCCGCCGACCTCGCCGACCCGGACAGCCGGGCCACCGCCGAGCGGGCGCTCTCCTACATGGGGCTCGAGCCGGGCACGCCCATGCAGGAGGTCGAACTGGACCGCGTCTTCATCGGCTCGTGCACCAACTCCCGCATCGAGGACCTGCGCGAGGCGGCAGGGGTCGCGCGCGGCCGCCGGGTGAACCCGCGCGTGAACGCCCTGGTCGTTCCCGGCTCCACGGCCGTCAAGGCGGCCGCCGAGGCCGAGGGGCTCGACCGCATCTTCCGCGACGCCGGCTTCGAGTGGCGCGAGTCGGGATGCTCCATGTGCCTCGGGATGAACGACGACATCGCCGGGCCCGGCGAACGCTGCGCCTCCACCTCCAACCGGAACTTCGAGGGCCGGCAGGGCAGGGGAGCGCGCACCCACCTGGTGAGCCCGGCGATGGCGGCCGCGGCCGCCGTGGCGGGCCGTTTCACCGACGTGAGGAGCCGGATGTGAGCGCCACCACCCACGGCATCGAGCCGCTGCGCCGCGTCGCGGGCATCGTGGCGCCCCTCGACCGCGCCGACGTGGACACCGACCAGATCATCCCCAAGCAGTTCCTGAAGCGGGTGGAGCGTGCGGGCTACGGGCAGTTCCTCTTCAACGACTGGCGCTTCCACCCCGACGGCTCGCCCCGCACCGACTTCGTGCTCAACCAGCCCGGCTACGCCGGCGCCGCCATCCTCGCGGCGGGCCGCAACTTCGGCTGCGGCTCCTCGCGCGAGCACGCCGCCTGGTCGATCGCGGACTACGGCGTCCGGGTCGTGATCGCGCCGAGCTTCGCGGACATCTTCGAGTCCAACTGCTACCAGAACGGCATCCTGCCGCTGGCCCTGCCGGAAGAGGAGGTCGCGGGCGTGCTGGCCCGCGCCGTCGAGCATCCGGGCTACGCCCTGACCGTCGACGTGGAAGCGTGCACCGTGGGCGACGCCGCCGGATGGCGCCTCGGATTCGAAATCGACGACTTCCGGCGCCGGTGCCTGCTCGAGGGCCTCGACGACATCGGCCTCACGCTGCAGCTGGAGGCCGAGATCACCCGCTTCGAAGAGCGGGCGGCGGTCCGTCCGGCCGGGGGAAACCGGTAATCGGCTTCGAGACCCGTTGAGCGTTCCCGCGCCGCTCTCGCAGCGGACCATCCTGCTCTTCTGGGCTCCTCTGGCCGCCACATGGCTGATGATGGCGGTGGAGGGGCCCTTCCTCGCCGCGGTCATCGCCCGGCTGCCCGACGCCAAGATCAACCTCGCGGCCTACGGCGTGGCCTTCGCCATCGCAATGCTGGTGGAGTCCCCGGTCGTGATGCTGATGACCACCTCCACGGCCCTCGCGGAGGACGCGCACAGCTTCCGCAAGCTGCGGCGCTTCGCCTTCCTCCTGAACGCCGGCACCACCGGGGTGCTCCTGCTGGTGCTTCTGCCTCCGGTGTTCGACTTCATCGCACTCGATGTACTCGCGCTCCCCGGGGAGGTGGCGCTGCTCGTCGAGGGGGCGCTCCGGCTGCTTGTGCCCTGGCCGGCGGCGATCGGCTACCGGCGCTTCTACCAGGGGCTGCTGATCCGCGACGGGCGTACGCGCCTGGTGGCCGCGGGGACGGTGACGCGCATCTCCGCCATCGCCCTGACGGCGGTGGTGCTGGCCCGGCTGGGCATCCCGGGCACCCTGGTTGCGGCCGGGGCGATGACCGCCGGCGTGTGCACCGAGGCCGCGGCGAGCCGCTGGATGGCGCGCGGCTCCGTGGCGCGCATCCTCGCCCGCACCTCCGGGCCCCATCCCGGAGTGCTCAACTACGGGATCATCTCCCGCTTCTACTACCCGCTCGCGCTCACCTCGCTGCTCGGGTTCGCGGCCCAGCCGCTGCTCACCTTCTTCATGGGCCGGGCTCCGGATCCGGTCGAGTCGCTGGCGGTCTTTCCGGTTGTCGGCTCACTCACCTTCATCTTCCGCGCGGTGTGCCTGGCCTACCAGGAAGTCACCATCGCCCTGCTGGGCGATCGGCAGGAGCAACTTCCTTCGCTGCGCAGGTTTGCCCTGTCGCTGGGTCTCGTCACCACCGGCTGCCTCGCCGTCTTCGGGCTCACCCCCTTCTCCAGCGTGTGGTTCGAGACCATTTCCGGGCTCACCCCCGACCTGGCCGCCTTCGCCATCCTGCCCACCATCCTCTTCATCCCGCTGCCGTTCCTGTCGGCGTTCCTCTCGCTCGAGCGCGGGATCCTGATCAAGGCCCGCCTGACCCGGCCGGTGACGCTCGCGACCGCCACCGAGGTCGTGTGTATCGCTGTGGGCTTCCCGCTGATGGTGCAGGCCTTCGGCTGGGCGGGCGTCACCGCCGCGGCCGGAGCGTCGCTGGCCGGCCGGGTCGCCGCGGTGAGCATTCTGATTCCGTCGGCTGTCCGAGTAGTGCGTCGGGCTTCCCGGTGACGATACCTCCGGAAAGGGTGGCGCGCGCCCGGAAACCGCCCGCGCTCTCTGGCGAACAGGGGACGTTTCTGCGAAATTAGAGGACTCCGCCGCCACCAATCCGGTAAGGGAACGTCATGAAATCCTGTCCTGCCCTGTCCGCGTGTATCCTGGCCTTCCTGGCCGCCGGCCCGCTGCTCGCCCAGAACTCGCAGTCGGAGCCCGGGAACGGAGCGTCGGGAGGGCCCTTGCCGATCGTCGCCACGGCGACCGAGGTGGCGGAAAGCCCCAGCGTCGACGGCGATCTCAACGAGTCCGCGTGGCAGCAGGCTGCGGTCATGACCGGGTTCACGCAGCGCGAGCCCATGGACGGGCAGCCCGCGAGCGAGCGCACGGAGGTCCGGGTCGTGTTCGACGAGGAAGCGCTCTACGTGGGCGTGTGGGCGTTCGACAGCCAGCCCGAAAACATCACCTACGGCGAGCGCATCCGCGACTACGAGGTACGCCAGAGCGACAACGTCGTCTTCGTGCTGGATACCTACAACGACGACCAGAACGGTTTCGTCTTCGGCACCACCCCGACCGGCATCGAGTACGACGGGCAGGTCGCCAACGAGGGCCGCGGCGGCGGGCGCTTCCAGGGCGGCGGCTTCAACACCCGGCAACGCTTCCAGTCGGGATCCGGCGGCGGCTTCAACAAGAACTGGGACGGCAGCTGGACCGTCGCGACCACGACCGACGACCAGGGCTGGTATGCTGAATTCCGCATCCCCTTCAACACGCTGCGGTACGGCAACGACGTCGAGAACTGGGGGTTCAACGTGGCCCGGCGCATCCGGCGCCTGAACGAGGAGTCGTTCTGGACCCCGGTGCCAAGGGAGTTCAGTCTCTATCGCCTCAACTACGCCGGGGATCTCGAGGGACTGCGGCCTCCCTTCCAGCGCCTGGCCACCGTGACCCCGTACCTGCTGGGATCGACGGCACGGGACTACACCAGCGCCACCGAGACCGGCTTCGGCCAGGACGGCAACGTAGGCGGCGAGGTCAAGTTCCAGGTCACGCAGGGGCTTACGCTCGACGTCACCTACAACACCGACTTCGCCCAGGTCGAGGTAGACGATCAGCAGCTCAACCTCACCCGTTTCGCCCTCAACTTCCCCGAGAAGAGGCCCTTCTTCCTTGAGAACGCCGGCTTCTTCAGCGTGGGCGGCGGCGGCGCCGACCTGTTCTTCAGCCGCGCCATCGGCATCCACCAGGGTCAGCCGGTGCCGATCAAGGGGGGCGCGCGCCTCTCGGGCCGGGCCGCCGGCCTGAACGTCGGGTTGCTGCATATCGAAGCCGACGGCGTGAGCGATCTGGGAGCTGACGCTCACGGGTACTCGGTCGCCCGCCTCGCGAAGGAACTGCCCAATCGCTCCCGCCTCGGGGGCCTGTTCATCAACAAGAGCGGACCTGCCGGCGACTTCAACCGTACCCAGGCGGTCGATGCCGCCGTGGGCGTGGGAGAGGCGATCACCTTCGGCAGCTTCGTTGCGAGGACCGACGGCCCGGAAACCGCCAGCGACGAGTACGCCTGGGACTTTTCCGGAAACCTCAACATGCGGAGCTTTTCGCTGACGGGTCAGGTCCGCGAGATCGGAGAGGGGTTCAACCCGGAAGTGGGCTTCTTGCCGCGCAGGGGATACCGCTACTACCAGTACCACGTGATGTACAAGATCCGGCCGACATGGCTTCGCGAGATCCGGCCGCACGTGTCCTACTTCACCTACAACAGCCGCAAGAGCGGGGTCGAGACGGGCTTTCAGGAATCGGCCCGGCTGCACGTCGACTCCCACTGGGAGTGGCCCTCGGGGGCGCAGATCCACACCGGCGCCAACCTCGTCACTGAAGGGATTTACGATCCCTTCACGATCCGCGGGACGGACGTGACGATCCCCGTGGGGACGTACCGCGGCTGGGAATCGCAGCTGGTGTTCAACAGCAATGCGGCCGCCCGCCTGTCGGCCACGTCGCGGATCTCCTTCGGCAGCTTTCTCACCGGCAGCCGCACGGGCGGAAGCGGCTCCGTCACCTTCCGGCCGAATGCGTCGTTCAGCACGTCCGGGCGCGTCACCTACTTTGACGTGAGCCTGCCGGAAGGAGAGTTCGAGACAGTTCTGCTGGGGATGAACTTCGGCTACTTCTTCACCCCGCGCATCTACCTGCAGTCGCTGGTGCAGTACTCGAACCAGGTCGACAGCTGGTCCGCCAACCTGCGCTTCGGCTGGCTGAACACCGCGGGAACGGGGCTGTTCATCGTCTACAACGACGTGCAGGGCTTCGACTATCCCGCCGGGCTCAACCACGACGGCGCCGGGCGCTTCGTCGAGAGCGGCACGCTGGCCCGTTCCCTGATCGTCAAGTTCACGCGGCAGTTCAACGTTCTCGGAGGATAGGGATGAGGGTCAGCCGGTCCGCCGCCGCGTCCCTTGCGGGATGCACGCTGCTGCTGGTTCTCGTTCTGACGGGCGCCCTCGACCACCTCGCGCTTCACTTCTCCCTGAGCAAGTCGGAGCCCGCGGCTGAAGCGGCGGTATCCCCGCCCGAGGAGTTGCGCCTGTGGTTCACGCAGGCGCCCCAGGACAAATCCACGTCCATACGCCTGCTGGCCGGCGATACGCTGGTCGAGACCGGTCCGGCGATCCCCGACTCCGAGGACGACAAGGTCTACAGCGTGGCGGTCGAGCGGACACTTGAACAAGGCGCTTACAATATCGCCTGGCGGGCCATGGCCGCCGACGGCCATGTCGTGCGGGGCGAGATTCCCTTTACGGTCCAGGTTCCATAGACGCCGGTCTCCCCCTGTTGCCGATTGCCGACGCTCTCGTCGGCTGGCTGTTCTTTGCCGGGCTCATTACGGCCTGGGGGGCGGCCTCCAGCCGCTGGCTCATCGCGCCCCGGGTTCTGGGGCGCCGCCGTCATTCCGTCATCGCCGCCGCCCGCAGCGTCGGGCTGATCGGCTCGACCGCGCTCCTGGCCGGGGTCGGGCTCCTCTTCTGGCGACAGCTCCGCGACTTTCGCGATCCGCTCGTGCCCTGGGGGGAAGAGGCTTCGGTGCTCCTCGCGACGGACTGGGGCCTGAGCTGGCGGCTGATCACGGTCGGGGCGGTCGTGACGGTTGCGGCCTTCGCCTTCGCGGCGGCGGACGGCAGGGGGTCGGAGCTTCAGCGCGCAGCCTGGATCGTGGCGAGCGTGCTCGCGGGAGCGATGTGCGCCTTTCCGGCATTCACGGGACACGCGGTCGCCACGGAGGGCCTGCGCTGGCTCTCGATTCCCGCGGACTTCCTCCACGTCCTCGCCGCGGGGAGCTGGATCGGAGGACTGTTCTTCGTGCTCATCGCCGAACTCAGGGAGCGGCGGCGCAGCGGTCGGGGCAACGCCCTGCTTGCCGAAGTCCTGCCCCTCTTCTCCCAGGTCGCGCTCGTCGCGGGGGCCCTGCTGGTCGGGACGGGGGCCCTGGCGTCCTGGCTTCACGTGGCGTCGCTGGACGCTCTGTTCTCGACGCGATACGGGCGCATCCTGCTGACCAAGATCGGGCTGGTCCTGGTCGTCCTGATCCTGGGGGCCGTGAACTGGAGAGTCCTGACGCCGAGACTGTGGGGCGTCGGCGGAGCTCGCCCGCTGCGCCGCAACGCGATCCGGGAGCTGACCGTCGCCCACCTGGTCATTCTGGTGGCGGCTTTGCTGGTACGGACGCCGCCGCTCGAGGGCTGATCGCTCCAGGGCGTCAAGACGAATTCGGGAGGTCGTGGAGCTGGTGGAATCCAACAGAACTCTCTCGTCCCTGGACGACGCCCGCCGCAAGGCCGTCGACATCCTGAGCGAGCAGTTTGCCCACGACCGGCTCTCGCTGGAGGAGTTCGAGGAGCTCGTGAGCCGGGTTCAGGAGGCCGGCGCCCTGTCCGGGATCCAGGCCGTGGTGGACCGCCTCCAGCTGGCTCCGGCCCGCGAAGGTCGGCCGTCGGGACAGGCATACGGCGAGCAGGCCTCGCAGCGCGACACGGATTCGGCGGTTGCCGTGCTGGGCGAAACCAAGCGAACGGGCCACTGGGTTCCGGCGAGAAAGACGAAGGTCGTCGCCACCCTGGGATCGGTGGCACTCGATCTGCGCGACGCGGGCCTCGGTCCCGGTGAATTCGACTTCGACGTCAAGGCGATTCTCGGCTCGGTCGAGATCATCGCGCCGGAGGGCCTCCAGGTGGAATGTGGCGGTTCTGCCATTCTGGGCAGCGTCGACCCGGGGCGTCCGACTCCGGCGGCTCCGGGCGTCGACCGGCCGATCGTGCGGCTGAACTGCATGGCCGTGCTAGGCGAAGTGGAAGTGGACTTCCGGCTTCCGGGGGAGACCAAACGACAGGCGAAACGGCGCCGCAAGCTGGAAGACCGTCAGCGAAAACGCCTCGCTGCGGGTCGGTCAAGGATGAAGAGAGGATTCTCCGGGAAGCTGAACCGCTTCTTCGACCGGCAGTAGCCACCCCGACACCACTGAGGCCGAGTCATGAGCGAAACCAACCGCGGCGGATTCAACGAGTTGACCCTCAACGTCCTCCGAATCGTAGCGGCGCTCCTGTTCATGCAGCACGGAGTCCAGAAGCTGTTCGGAGCGATTGGCGGGAACCAGGTGGAGACGCTGATGAGCCAGCCCGGTCTCGCCGGCATCCTGGAGTTGGGCGGAGGCCTGCTCCTGGCGGCGGGGCTCTTTACCCGCCCGGTGGCGTTCATTCTCGCGGGCGAGATGGCCGTGGCCTACTTCATCGCCCACCTGCCGCAGGGGTTCTGGCCGATCATGAACCGGGGCGAGTTGGCGATGTTCTACTGCTTCACCTGGCTCTTTTTCTTCGCCAACGGCCCCGGCAGGTACTCGCTGGACGCCTGGCGCGCCGGCCGGGCGCAATCGTCGGCTTAGCCGCCTCTCGAGGCATCCCATCCCCGGAAAGAGGAAGCACCCCATGTTCCCGCGAATCACTGCCGCCACCCTGGCAATCCTGACCGCTGCACCGCTGCTCGCCCAGGATTCGCAGGAGGAAGCGGGCAACGGGGGCGGCGGCGACGTTCTTCCGGTGGTTGCCGCTGCCACCGAGGTGACCGAGGGCCCCATCATCGACGGCCGCCTGGACGAGGCCGCGTGGCAACAGGCCGCCGTCATGACCGGCTTCATCCAGCGCGAGCCCATGGACGGGCAGCCCGCCAGCGAGCGCACCGAGGTGCGGGTCGTGTTCGATGCCGAAGCCCTCTACGTCGGCGTGTGGGCGTTCGACAGCCAGCCGGGCGACATCACCTACGGCGAGCGCATCCGTGACTACGAGGTGACCGAGAGCGACGCCATCGTCTTCGTTCTGGACACCTACAACGACGACCAGAACGGCTTTGTCTTCGGCACCACTCCGACCGGCATCGAATACGATGGCCAGGTCGCCAACGAAGGGCGGGGCGGCGGCCGCTTCGGCGGTGGCGGATTCAACAGCCGCCAGCGTTTCCAGTCCGGCTCGGGAGGTGGCTTCAACAAGAACTGGGACGGCAGCTGGACGGTGGCGACCACGACCGACGACCGGGGCTGGTACGCCGAGTTCCGCATCCCCTTCAACACGCTGCGCTACGGCAACGACGCGGCGACCTGGGGCTTCAACGTGGCCCGGCGCATCCGGCGCCTGAACGAAGAGTCGTTCTGGACCCCGGTTCCCCGGGAATTCAACCTCTACCGCCTCAACTACGCCGGGGATCTCGAAGGGCTGCGGCCTCCGTTCCGGCGCCTGGGCACCATGACCCCCTACGTGCTCGGCTCGACGGCCCGCGACTACACCAGCGCCACCGAGACCGGCTTCGGCCAGGACGGCAACGTCGGCGGCGACGTCAAGTTCCAGGTCACGCAGGGACTCACGCTCGACGTGACCTACAACACCGACTTCGCCCAGGTAGAGGTCGACGACCAGCAGCTCAACCTCACCCGCTTCCGCCTCAACTTCCCGGAGAAGCGTCCGTTCTTCCTCGAGAACGCCGGGTTCTTCACCGTCGGAGGAGGAGGCGCGGACCTGTTCTTCAGCCGCGCCATCGGCATCGCCGACGGTCAGCCGGTACCGATCAAGGGTGGCGCGCGACTCTCGGGCCGGGCCGCTGGGCTGAACGTCGGTCTGCTGCACATCGAGACCGACGGGGCCGAGGGCCTGCAGGACTCGCAGGGGTACTCGGTGGCGCGCGTGGCCAGGGAGCTGCCCAATCGTTCGCGGGTAGGCGGCCTGTTCATCAACAAGGGCGGGGCGGAGGGCGACTTCAACCGCACCTATGCGGTGGACGGCGCGCTGGGCATCGGGGAGGCGCTTACCTTCAGCAGCTTCGCGTCGAGAACCGACGGGCCGGGAACCGAAGGCAACGAGTTTGTGTGGGATCTCTCGACGGGCTGGACCAGCCGGGACCTGGAGATCAACGCCAACGTTCGCGAGATCGGGGAGGGATTCAACCCGGAGGTGGGCTTCCTGCCGCGCCGGGGATATCGCTACTACCAGGCCTTCGTGATGTACAAGATCCGCCCTTCGTGGCTCCGCGAAGTCCGGCCGCACGTCATGTACAACACCTATCACAGCCGCAAGACCGGAGTGGACCGGGGCTTCCAGGAATCGGCCTTTCTGCACATCGACACGCACTGGGAATGGCCCTCGGGCGCGCAGATCAATTCGGGCATCAACATGATCGTCGAGGGGCTCTACGAGCCGTTCCAGATTCGCGGTACCGATGTGGTCGTGCCCGAGGGGACGTACCGGGGCTGGGAGACCAACCTGGTCTTCAACACCAACGCGTCCGCCCGGCTGTCGCTGTCGTCGAGCGTCAACATCGGCAGCTTCCTGAGCGGAAGCCGCTGGGGCGGCGACGGCTCCGTCACCTTCCGGCCGAACGCGTCGTTCAGCACCTCGGCGCGCGTCAACTACTTCGACGTGAGCCTGCCCGAGGGGAACTTCGAGACGGTGCTGCTGGGGCTGAACTTCGGTTACTTCTTCACGCCGCGCGTCTATCTGCAGTCGCTGGTGCAGTACTCGAACCAGGTGGACAGCTGGTCCGCCAACCTGCGCTTCGGCTGGCTGAACACGGCGGGAACCGGCCTGTTCATCGTGTACAACGACGTGCAGGGCTTCGACTATCCGGCCGGGCTCAACCACGGCGGCGGAAGGTTCGTCGAGAGCGGGACGCTGGCGCGTTCCTTCATCGTCAAGTTCACCCGGCAGTTCAACGTGCTGGGAGGGTAGGGGCGAGGCCGGACGGGGGACGGTCCGGCCGGATCCCCGAGGACCGGGTGATCAGCCTCCGGCCTGAATCTCCATCGCGATGGCCTGCACCTCGTCGAGCACCCGGAGCAGGTTTCCGCTCCAGAGCATGCCGATTTCCTCCTCGGAATAGCCGCGGCGCACCAGCTCGAGGGTGACGTTGAAGGTCTCGGAAGCGTCGTCCCACCCCTCCACGCCGCCGCCCCCGTCGAAGTCGGAGCTGATGCCCACGTGCTCCAGGCCAATCAGGTCGACCATGTAGTCGATGTGGTCGACGAAGTCGGCGACGTCGACGTCGGGGGCCGTGCCGGACTCGTCGACGCGCTCGGTGGCCTGGCGTCGCGCCTCGGTCATGGTCTCGGCGTACGCGACCTGCTCCATCCGGGACCGGTCGGCCAGCTCGTCGTCATCCAGGACCTCGACCCCCATTTCGGCGGCGATCTCGCGTCCCTGCGCCCCGATGGCCTGTTGCCGTGCCTCAGCTTTCTCGGCGTTGACGAAGCGGCGAAGCGCCACGGTCTGCACCACGCCCCCGTTCCCGGCTACCGCGAGAAGCTGCTCGTCGTCCAGGTTGCGGCTTACGTCGCTGAGTGCCCGGGCCGATGAATGGGAGGCCATCACCGGGGCGCGGGTCAGCTCCAGCGTCTGCATGATCGAGGGCTTGGAGGGATGCGAGATGTCGATCATGATCCCCAGCCGGTTCATCTCCGCGATCGCCTCGCGTCCGAGGTCGCTCAGGCCGTCGTGCAGGAAGTTGCCGTCCTGTTCGCCGGAGTGCGCGTCCGAGAACTGGCTCGGGCCGGTGTGGGCGAGGGACATGTAGCGGGCTCCCAGCTCGTGGAACTGCTCGATGCGTGAGAGGTCGAGGCCGAGCGAATACGCGTTCTCGACGCCGATCATGGCCACCAGCTTGCCGGCGCCTGCAATGCGGCGCACGTCGTCGGAAGTCAGCGCCAGCTCGATGCGGTCCGGGGCGTACTCCTCCACCAGGCGATGGATGGCGGTGAACTTGTCCATCGCGTTGTCGTAGGCGGCCGCGTAGCCCTCGTCGTCGAGCGGGCCCTGCCCGGTGAAGACCACGAACCATGGCCCGTCCAGCCCCCCCGCCTCCAACTTCGGGAGGGTGACCTGCGTCGGCAGGTCCATCGTGTAGTTGCGCTCGGCGGTGAAGTTGGAGGTGTTGATGTCGTCGTGGGTGTCGAGCGTGATGACGCGGTCGTGGATCTCGCGGGCTCGGGCGATCATCTCTTCCTCGGATTCGGCGGAGGCTTCGGGAGCGGCATCGTCCCCGGCTCCGGCGCACGCGACGGTGGCGAGGGTGGCCATAAGGGCGAGTCGGCGGGAGAGGGGTCGAAGGGTCGTCATCGTAGAGCTCCCTGGCGTCCGGAGGGGCGCGGCCGTGTCATGCTTGGAGCCCCACGGGGGTTGTGGATGGCATGGGGTCCGCCGGTTGGCCACATGGGTTCAAGATAGGGCGGCGCGGGCGCACCGCGAGAGAGTCAGACTCGCCTGACGGGGTTGTCAGGGCAGACGCGTGATCTCGTCCGCCTCGAACCGCGGCAGCTCCCGCCGCGATGACCCACGCTCCAGTACGATCCCCTGCGCGACCCGGACGAACCGGCCCACAACGCGTCCGGCGATGCCGGCGTCTCCCAGGCGCCGCAGGAGACGGTCCGTTCCGGCCTCCGAGCAGGCGACAAGGAGCGCTCCGGAGCCGATGGCGCCCAGGATGTCGAGGCCGTAGTGACTCATCAGTCGGCTTGATTCGTCGAAACGCGGGATCTTCGCCTCCTCGACGATCGCCCCGAGCCCCGACGCCTCGGTCATCTCCCGGATGGCCGTCGCTACGCCTCCCTCGGTTACATCGTGCATCGCGTGGACACCCGGCGTGCGGGCGGCGATACGGGCTTCGGGTACGACGCTGATCCCGGGATCTTTCAAGAAGCGGGCCGATGGCTCCCGGAACTCGGAGCCGAAGCTCCGGCTCACATCCTCCGCGTATTCGGTCGCGATGATGGCGGTGGCCTCGATGGCGATGCCCTTGGTGATCACGAGCAGGTCGCCTTCGCGCGCCCCGCCGCTCGGCTTCACGCGCTCCGGGAAGGCGACGCCGACCATGGCCCCGGCCACCACTTCGTGACGCGCGGCGGCGGTGACTTCGGTATGGCCTCCGGCGGGGATCGCGCCGACTTCGCGGCAGCCGGACCGGATGCCGTCCGCGATTTGCACGATGCGCGCCGCATCGGTCCCGGGGGGTACGAGAATCGAGGACAGGAACCAGCGGGGCTCTCCCCCGGTCGCGGCCACGTCGTTCGCGTTCACCACGACGGCGTGCCAGCCGGGATCGGCGCTCGGAAAGGTGATGGGATCGGCCGCCAGGACGATTCGTGGCTCGCTTCCGGCCGCGGCAACCGCGGCATCCTCGCCGGACGCGGGTCCCGGATCGAGCCCGGCGCCCCCGCCGAGTCGGCGCAGCACCTCGCGGAGCACGCGGGGCGGGATCTTTCCTTCGGGCAGTTGCTCCGAGGGACGTGTCCCGGTGTCGCTCATGCTCCGCGGCGCCGGAGATATATGGTCCATGGGCTCCAACATGCTTCACCGGGAGGGCATCGCCAAGAACTGGAGTGCCCGTCGGCCCGTTTGCACGCCCGTCCATCCGGGCGTGCGCCCGTGGCAATCTCCCGGGATTAGTTCCCCTCGTCCGCCAAAGCCCACACCACGCGAAACCCTACATCCTCCGACTCGAAGCCGGAGTACAGGTACCTGACGCGGTGCGCGGCGCGAAGGGCGAACGGCGGGGAAAGAAACGAGCCGCCCCGCAATCTGCGCGAGTCATCATTCAGGGGCGTTCGCCCCGGATCGAACCAGATGGGCGCGACCCACTCCGCTACGTTCCCCGCCAGGTCGTGGATTCCTTCCGTCGTGGCGCCCTCGGGCCGGGCCATGACCTCGACCGCACCTCTCGGGTCGCAGGAGCGGAAATGTACCCGTTCGCACGTCGGCTCCGAGTCGCCCCACGGGTACTTGCGTCTCTCCGAGCCTCTCGCCGCGAATTCCCACTGCACCTCGGTCGGCAGGCTTCCCCCTACGGAGACGGCGTAGGCCATGGCTTCCCGCCAGGTGACATTGACGACCGGATGGCGCTCCTCCCCGTTGGAGAACGCGTGCCCGGCGTCGAATCGGCGATACTCCTCGTTGGTCACCTCGTGTTCCTGCATCCAGAAGCTCTGGACCGTGCGTCGGCGCGGATACTCGTCCCGTTTCGAATATGGACTGCCCGGGGCGACGACTGTGTCCCAGTCATCGCTGCCGCTGATGAATGTGCCGGCCTCGATCAAAATCCCCCGGTTCACCGGGTCGACGACGCCCGGCGGCGGAGGCTGAGGGGTTGCGGCCTGGCCCAAACCGTCATCGAAGCGTCCCGTCCATTGCACCACGGCATAGCTGCAGATGAGGACCACACCAGCCAGCACGACCATGCCCCGCGTAATCGGCGCCCTGGATGCGAACCGCATGGTGGGTCCCACTCCTGAATTCGTTGTGGATGTACCGTTGATCTGCCGGAGAACATCAGTGACGCGACCGAGCGGAGGCAAGATGACACCTGCCGAGTTCGCGTTCCCCCCCACCGATTCCGAGCCGCGCATCGCCGACGGTGGTCGGATGTGTCACCGAGGGAACGCGCGGTGCAACTCCTACCCGATCGGAAACGCGATCCCCGCCTGGCCCGTGATCGCCCGATGCTTCTCGCCCTCCGCGTCGTCGACCACCTGACGCAGGCCCGGATTGTAGAGCGCGTCCAGCCTGAAGGAGACACCTCCCTGCGACGTCAGGGCGATGCCGACCCCGCCCGTCAATCCCAGGTCCAAACTGCGAACGGACGCACCGACATCCTCGCAGTCCTGTGAAATCTCCGATCCTCCCGCGCTGACTTCGATCGAGCAGCCGACGTTGATCGCGAGGGCGGGACCCAACAGGAAATACGGGCGAGCCCCGCCTTCGACCGGAATACCGATCCGAAGGAGCGCCGGAATCTCCACGTAGTCGAAATACGTGCCCCCGCTCACCGGCATCTCCTCGCCGAATTGCGCTCCCTTCCGCGCATGGAAAATGCCTGTCCTGAAGCCCGCATTGTCCGTGAATGGAAGATCGAGGGATATTCCACCTCCCACCCTCGTGGCCGGATCCGCCTCATTATCGGTCTCCGACAGAGTCGTTCGGGCCACGGTAAAGTAGAGACCCACCTCCTGCGCGAGAACCGGGAGGGGGGCGATGGAGAGAAGCAGGACGGCGAATGGAAGAATGCGGTGCATGAATTGCCTCCGTATCGGTGGGAATGAATATGCCATGACCGAAATGTCATGACTCTGTCAAAGACAGGTGATCTCGCTCAGCCCGTGGGGCCTCTATTTACTCGCCCAAACGGGGGCGCTCCGATTGGAGAACCGGCATTATGAAAGCGAGTCGTCCCGATATCATCAGAACGGCGCCAGCACGCGCAGTTGCCACTGCCACTCGGGTTCGTGTGGATAGTCGATGCCCGCGCGCCAGCGCCCGGGGACCGGGGTTCCCTCCAGGTACCAGGGCGCGAGTGGCCTTGCCACGTCGAGGCGCAGGAACCCGTTGAAGACCGACACGCCAAAACCCGCGGACTGCAGGCTCGTTCCGTCCACCCTCGCCCGGTCGTGGAAGACCGAGAGGGCGACCAGGCTGACCCTGCGCTGCAACTCGATCCGGCTCCTCCAGACCTGTCTCCCGCTCATCACGGTCTGGGGATAGCCACGCAGCCAGTCACCGGAACTCCCGAGTCTCCAGATCTCCTCCGGGGCGGGGTCTCCCTCGACGCGGGCGCCACCCGCTTCCATCGCCATCGACAGAGCGGCCGGCAGGGGGATGACCAGCATGCCCGTAACGGACAGGCGGACGTTGGGAAAGTCGCCGACCAGTCCCCGGAGCGAGACGTCGGCGCCCCCGTTCACCCTGCGTCCGGTGAGGCCGCCCCACCAGGGCCTCCAGTACACGTCGACTCCGTGCCGTCTTCTTGCGGCGCCGTCCAACGTCGTGTTCGTCTCGGAGAACAGGCTGAGCGACGTCCAGGAACGCTCGCGCCTCGCAGGGAGCAGCTGGATGGCGGCTCCCCGGACGACGTAGTAGTCGGAGGGATCGGCCACGTGAGCCCAGCGTGGCGGACGGTGTGCGGTCGCGGTTCCTCCCGTTCCCCGCAGCGTGTGGTAGAGCGAGAGCCGCACGCGCGGACCGGTCCGGCCATACTCCGTGGCCAGGTCGATACTGGGTTCGGCCCGCCCCGTTCCCGTCCGCACCGTCAGCGCGCCCCGGCCCCACGGGAAATCGCGGACCAGGCGGCTCCCCACCGACAGGCCTTCGATCGGGTTGTAGCGAATGAGCCTTGGGGACAGTATCGGTGGTTCGAAATGCCATGGGCTGACGCCCTGATTCGTCTCCGGGCCTCCCAGGTTGTCGGTACGGGGGGCGATGCCGATGGAATCCAGGACTTCGCCGGCCTCGTCGATCATGCCCCCGTAGAGTCCGCTTTCCCGCTCCTCCCAGATCGATGGGGGCAGAAGATCGCTCACAGCGAGCGCGCGCCACTCGCGCGGCATGATCACGACAGTGCCGGAATCGGGTTCCGACCCGTCCTTGACCACAACCGTGTCTCCCTCCTCGCGCCAGGACCGGACCAGCTCCTCGGTCGCGGGCACCGGATCCAGCGGATTCCCGGCACCCGTCGAGACTTCTTCCATCTCGAAGTCCCAGTCGTGAAAGGCCTGCATCGTGACTCGATTGGATGCCTCTGCGTCCCATTCGTCTCCGCTGGTGATGTAGTGTGCAAAGCTCGCTCGCCGCGGAAGCCAGTAGCGGAGGTTCCACATGGAGTAGTCGACGACTGCTACGGGAACGCCGATTTCCATCCGGAGCCCCATCAGCGTGTTGAGGCCGTAGTTCAATATCCGGCCCGACAATCCGGGACGCGGCGGCGATGGCGCCTCGATGTCGCCCAGTGCCTTGCCCTGATATACATTGTCAACGTCCAGCAGGGACCCACTCCCCTTGCGAACGCTCAGCTCCGAATCGATGGGCTTTGCCGGACGATAGATGGTCCGCACCACCCCGAAGGTCTCGGGCTCGATCCACATCACGGCAAAGACCAGCCCGAGGTGCTGGGCGCGCGGGTGTGCGGTGACGCTCACCGCCTGCACGGACCTGCCCGCGAAGTCAACCGAGATCGTGTCTCCGGAGTGGAACTGGTAGAACCGCTCCGCGTCTTCGTCGAGCGGGGTCACGGAAGGCACAAACCAGGATTCCTCGGCCTTGGCCCCCAAGCCGGAGACGACGAAGAGGCTGAACGGATCACGGAGCGGATCCGCCGCAAAACGCGCCGCAACGCCTTCGGGCCGGCCGGGCTTGAAGCGCTGCCCGCCGATTTCCATGCGGGATCCCAGCACACGCAGAACAGTGGGCTGGCTCCTCGACCAGCGGACGCGGATGGCCGATTCCTGCCGCAAGACGGGCCGGTCACGGACCAGCATCGAGAATTCGATGGAGTTGCGCTCCCTGACCATGGCCGTGTAGGACTCGATGTCCGACAGCGCGGAATCGCGAGCGGCGCGCGCACCCTGGAGCAGGTGCCGGGCGGTTTCGTCGAGGTAGGCCTCCGAGGCGGATGTCTCTCCCGGGGTCTGGGCATCCGTTGGCTCATCTGCCGCCGCGACCGCGACCTCCGCTCCCGCCTGGCTGCCGACGATCGCATCCAGCGGCGATTTTTCCCGTCGCGCCCGGGGCACGATGATGATCTGGGAGCCCAGCTCCACGTAGCCCAGGTCGGTGCGGGCGAGCAGCTCGTCCAGGGTGCGCGCAATGTTTGCTGTTGCGCAGTCGCAGTCGACGAAGCGGTCCGAGGGGAGGAGGCTTGGGCTGAAGGCGATCTGAACCCGGGAACGCTCAGCGAGCTGGACCAGGGCTTCGGCGAGCGGTACCTGCCGGACGGACAATCGGGCGGCGTTGGCCAGCAGGCTGCCGGGCTCGGCGTCGACGCCGATTTCGCCGGTCATCCGCGCCACGTCCTGGCTGTCCTGCGCCGCGAGCCCCGGCGAAGAGACTCCCGCGAGCCACGCCGCGAGCAGAATCGGCGCGAGCAGCAGCCGTCCCAGCGGGACCCCACTCGGCATCAGCCTGCCACCCCCGGCCCGCACAGCGGCGTATCCCCGGCTTCGTCCGCCGCGCGCGACTCCACCGAGACCTTCCAGCGCACCGCGGTTCCGAACATCCCGGTGCCGTCCCCGAAGACCGAAGGAATCACGGTCTCTCCGTTGATGTTGAGCCGGCCCTCCCGGATCCAATTGGCCCAGTTGCGGTCCAGGGCCGCGATGGTGACCTCGGCGCGCGCGCCCCCGGGAAGCCCCGCGTCCAGTGTACGATGCAGCTCCACGTTGTCGACATCGGACAGCAGCTCGAGCAGAAAGTCCGTGGGGAAGACCATGTCGGTCACCTCGCGTCCCCGGCCGAGCACGGTAACCGGCAGGTACAGAGGGTCGGACGACGACCAGAGGCTCGGGCTCAGTCCGGTGACCTCGGCCTCGCCGACGTGCGCCCATGCGCCGTCCACGGGGGACCACGCGAAGCGATAGGCGGTGCCCGGCTCCACCCGGCAGCGGCCGTCCTCGACCGAGAGGCCCCGGGGCACGAACGCGTCGGGCATGCGGCTGGTTCCCTCCAGCACGGCGCCGTCCGGGGTCGTCACGGCCAGGGTGAGCAGTTCGCCGGGCGCGAATACGGCGGACGCCGCTGTGGCGGTATGGCAGGAACCGATGGGCCTCAGCTGGCCGTCCACCGTGTACGATTCCCTGCGCAGCACCGTGCACGTTCCCAGCGGATCCTCTTCCTCCACCAGGGAGAGGGAGCGTCCCGACGCGCCGGTGATGCGCACGGAAGCGCCCGGCACCTCCCTCAGCACCTGCTGCCATGCCTCGCTGACCAGCGCCACGGCCCGGGTGCCGATCCGCGTCGGCTCCGCTGGGTCGACGGTGAGCACGACCGTGGCCGAGGTGACCAGCATCTTCTGGCCGGACCCTGTCGGGACATCGGTCACGTCGCAGCCGGCGGCACCTGCCGTCATCCCCAGCAGCGTAAGCACGCGACGCATCCCGGCACCCATCAGAACGACACCTCCACGCCGAGGGTGGGCAGGATCGGGAGCATGTGGTTGTCGGTTCTCGAAAGGTTCCCGTAGCTGTAGTGGCGCTGGTGCCAGAGCACGTTGTCGCGGTTGTAGAGGTTGATCACGCTGAGGTAGGGCGACAGGGTGCCCCATCCTCTGTTCAGCGTCTTGCGCAAGCTGATGTCCAGCCGGTGGTATGCGGGCAGCCGGGCCCCGTTTCTGGGTCCGGGCAGCGCGGTCCTGACGCTCGCATCGTCGTAGCGCAGGTCGGTCAGCCGCTGCGTGTACTTGCGGAATCTCGCCAGCTGGGCCGTGTAGGGCGTGCCCGTGCCCAGGTTCCAGCGCAGGCCGGCCTCCACGCCCCAGGGCAGATCGCGCTGGATGGCCACGTCGATTACCAGGCGCCGGTCGAAGATCGGCGGGAATTCGATGACCGGCGGGGGCACCAGGCCCGCCTCGGTGTCCTCGAAGGACCGCGTGGCTTTCAGGAGGGATACGGACACCCATCCTCGCGTCCTGCCCGCGTCCTTGCGCACCATGGCGTCGATGCCGATGGAGCGTCCGTCGCCCGACAGCAGATCGTCCGCCGGAACCGTCGGATCGTCGGCCCAGTTCTGCGCGACCACGCCATCGAAGGTGCGGAAGTATCCCTCCGCGGACGCGAACCACTCGCGGTCGCTGCCGAAGAAGCCCTCCACGCCCGCCTGGACCTGGTCCGAGATCACGGCCGGCACGTGTTCATCCGACAGGACCCACGCGTCCATGCCGATCGGCAGCCGCTCGTCGCGAAGCGAATGCAGGAACTGCGTGTGGCGTCCGCCCGCCACGCGCACCGCCCAGCGGCCGTCGCCCAGGAAGCGCTTGACGGCGAGGCGCGGCGACGGAACGGCCTCCGCCGGGCCGCCCCGTGGTCGCCAGCCGTCCCATCGCAGCCCGGCCTCGAGCAGCCACGGCCGGCTCGGGGTCCAGGTCAACTGCGTGTACGCGCTCGACTCCCAGCCGCTGCTCTCGCTGTTCTGGAAGTTCGGGGGAACGCCCTCGGACACGTTGCGGCTTTGCCGGTGGGTCGCCGCGAGTCCCGACTTCCATCGCGTGCGCGACGTGGGGCGGAGTTCCAGATCGGCCCCGGCCGAGGACTGGCTGATCTCCGTCTCCACCCGCGTGTCCTCGTATGCCGTGAAGTTGAACCGGGCTCCGAAGCGGGAATACGAGCCGTGCACCTCGAGCGTCCCTCCCCCGGGCATGAGATGGGTCCAGGATGCGCCGACGGCATCGTTGCCCCACGGCCACCGGACGTCCCAGCCCGCGCTCTCATCGTCCCCGAGATCGTCTACGACCGACTCGAGGCTCGTGAACAGGAACTCGAGCTCCCGAAGATTGATCCTGTCCCGCCCCGAGTACGCGTTGATGCGCACCCGGTCGCCCCCCTTCGTCCAGCCCTCGAAGACGGCCTGGAGGTCCGCGAGGGTGTAGGGGAATGCGGAGTCGGTCAGCCTGGTCACCAGGTCCCAGTAGCTCCGGCGCGCCGAGATCTTCCAGCGAACGGCGGCGAGCCCCAGGCCGTCCCGGATCCCCGGCGCGAGACCGCCCCGCACCGCGACGCGCGACGAGATCAGGCCGAGGCCGGCGTCCACGCCCAGGGTGCCGTCCCCGACGTCGGATTCCACGAGCAGCACCGACGACGTCCTTCCTCCGTACTCCGCGGGAAGGCCCCCGGTCCGGAGCTCGGCCCGCTCGACCATGTCCGGGTTGAAGACCGAGAAGATCCCGAGCAGGTGGTAGGGATGGAACAGCGGCACGCGGTCCATCAGGATGAGGTTCTGATCGCCCGAACCACCGCGCACGTTCAGGACGGCGGTGAAGTCCGACACCCGCGTCACGCCGGGAAGCACGCTCACGGCGCGGACCGGATCCGGCTCCGCGAGCCCCGGAAGGTTCCTGAGGTCCTCCCCGCCCAACTCGTGCACCGTGAGTCCCGCGGATTCCTCGAAGCGCGCCCGCTGGCGGCTGCGCCGGGCCTCGACGACCACGGCATCCAGTTCGATCGCCTCTTCGGCCAGGTCGATGTCGAGCCGGGAATCCGTGTCCGGCGCCAGGTCGATCTCCTGGTCGTGGAGGCCGTAGCCGATGCGCCCGATGGTCAGGCGGTAGCGGCCGGCCACGAGGTCGCGGAAGGCGAAGAAGCCGAGCGCGTCGGTGCCGGTCACGCTCTCGACGGTGGAGTCCGCCAGCAGCCTGAGGCGGACCGTCGCGCTGGCCACCGGCACCGCGACCTCCGAGCGCACCCGGCCGCTGAGGGTCGCATCCCGGGGCAAGGCTTCCCGCGGCGTCCGGGGCACGATGATGATCTGGGATCCGAGCTCGACGTAGCCCAGCTCCGTGCCGGCCAGCAGCTGATCCAGAGTGCCGGCAACGTTTCTCGTCGCGCAGGCGCAGTCGACGATGCGGTCCGACGGGAGGAGGCTGGGGCTGAAGGCGATCTGCACCCGGGAACGCTGCGCGAGCCGGACCAGGGCTTGGGCCAGCGGCATCCGGTCGATGGAGAGGCGGGCGACGCTTGCGAGCAGGGTGCCGGGCTCGGGGTCGACTCCGATCTCGCCCCTGAGTGCCGTCAGCTCGGTGTCCTGGGCGGGGACGGTTGCGGGAATGAGGAGGAATGCGACGGCCAGGAGGGCGGATGACATCCGGCGGATCCTGCCCTCCGGGGTCATCGACTCTCGTCCGTGTTGCGCAGCTGCATGCGAACCCGTCCGTCGCCGATGCTGCACTGGGCGTCGATGACGTTGCAGATCACGGTCATGACCTCGTCCAGGGATCTGGACGTGAACCACATGGTCAGCGTCCGCTCCAGCAGGACCGGATCCTCGACCGCAACTTGCGCGCCGTACCGCCGCTCGACTTCCCGGATGGCCAGGTCCAGCGGCGTGTCCTGGAAGATGAGGAAGCCCTCCAGCCAGGCGGCGGCTTCCTCGATCGGGGGCGCCGCGGTTACGGGGCCGGGCCGGCCCTCGATGATGCTTGCCGCCTGCCCGGCGCCGACCTGGACTTCCTCGTTCGCGGTTCCGAGCGCGACCGTTCCTTCGACGACGACGAGCCGGAGCTCGTCGAGCTGGGCGACCAGATGGAAGCGTGTACCGAGGACGCGCGCGGTGCCCGCCGCGGTGGTGACCCGGAACGGCTGCGCCGGGTTGCTGGCGATGGAGAAGAACGCCTCGCCCTCGAGGACGACGGCCCGGGCGGATCCGTCCACGTTGCGCACCCGGCTGCCCGGACCGAGGCGGATCACGCTGCCGTCGCCGAGGCGGACCATCGCGGTCTCGCCGGGCGCCGTGATGAATTCCTGCGACGCCAGGCTGCCCGCTCCCGCGCCGCTCGCGGCCGGGTCCCGGGCGTTCCAGATGACCAGGGCCGCCGCCGCGCAGGCCGCGGCGGTGGCCCAGCCGGCAAACAGCCCGAAGCGGGAGCGCGCGGGTCGGCCACGCGCCCGGCGGTCGTTTGCGCGCCGGATGGAAGCCGCTCTCCGGGCTTCCGCCCTGCGGACCACGAACTCGACGGTGGGTGGGGCGCCCGGCTCCACGTCCAGGTCCGCCGCGCGCCCGGCTTCGACCAGCAGGCCGAGGTCGTTCAGCGCCCGGCTGGCGTCCGGAGACTCGCCGAGCGACGCCTCGACCGATCGGTTCTCCTCGTCGGTCGTCTGGCCGCGCAGGTATCGAAGTAGCAGTTCGTCCATCTCTCGTTCCCTTCGGTGATTCCTGCAGTGTCCTACACCGGACAAGCGCACAGCTCGCCGATGGCTACCATTCGCACTGGACGGGGGCTCAGCTCACCCATCGGCCGCCGCCACCACCCGGCGAACCGTCCTGAGCGCGGCGGACATCTGGTTCGCCACGGTTTGCGCCGAAACCTTCATCACTGCGGCCGCTTCCGCGTGGGTGAGTCCCCGCTGGAACACGAGCTCGAACACCTCGCGGCGGCGGTCCGGCAGCGACGCCACCGCGGCCCGGAACCTGTCCGCGAGCAGCGAGGCCTCGAGCATGTCGGCCGGACTCGGGGCGTGTCCGCCCCGTATCGCATCGTCACGCCCCTGCCGGTCCCGCCCGCGGGGCGGCGCCCCCCCCGCTCCCCCTCCTCCCCCCCCCGGCCGGCCCCGCCCGCCCCGCCGCCCCGCCCGCCGGCGCTTCCGGTCGATGACGAGGTGGCGGACGATGCGGTACAGGTAGACCCGCGCGGAGCCCCGCGGCCGCCATCCGCGCCGCCGCTCCCATACCTGGATGAAGGCCTCCTGCGCGATGTCCCGCGCCAGGTCGACATCGCCCAGCTGACTCGCCGCGTAGCGCACAAGCTCGGGCCAGCACAGGTCCATCAGCTCGCCCAGGGCCGGCTCCGATCCCTCCCGGATCTCATCCATCAGCGAGGTCAGGGCGTCGTGCTGCGCCGAATCCGGGCTGGACCTGGTGGCTGGCATCTGGTGCGGGGGTGTCGGATGGATCGGTCAGATGGCCTGAAGTAAGTAGCGCATGGCTCGGGTGATTCTACTACACCCGCAAGACGCCTGGGCTAACAGGCAACGTATTGCAATAGGTAGTTGACCAATTTTGCTCAATAACCTATTATACCATCCATGCGATACTTGGCTCCCTACCGGCGCCCTCATGTGGCCCGCCTGACCACCCTCCTGAAGGAGGATGGTCCGATGCGACTCGTCGCGGTCACGGGCCCGCGACAGACCGGCAAGACAACCTTGGTCCTTCAGGCGCTCTCGGATCTCGAGAACGACGGCGTTCCGTGCTGGTATCTGCCCGCTGACGACCCAACGCCGGACGAGCCGCCCTTCGGCGCTCCACCTGCCATCCATGTCCTCATCCCTGGGCAAGTACCCGGGCCGGAGTGGCTCGTCTCAAGCTGGGAACGCGCCCGAATCGCTGCGGAACGTTCGGCCCGCGGCATTGTGATGGTGCTCGACGAAATCCAGCGAATTCCGAACTGGTCCGGGGTCGTCAAAGGGCTATGGGACAGGGATCGGCGTACCGGCTGTCCACTTCGCGTTGTGATCCTTGGCTCCGCTCCCTGGGCGATGTTGACGGGAATCCATGAAAGCCTGGCAGGCCGGTTCGACCCTTTCCCCGTAGCACACTGGTCGCTCGACGAAATGCAGCGCGCGTTCGGAGTGACCCTCGACGAGTACATCTTCTTCGGAGGCTATCCGGGCGCCGCCGTCCACATCCGCAACCCTCGCAGGTGGCGAGGATACATCAGGCAGGCCGTGATGGCCCCCGTCGTCGAACGGGACATCCTCTCGCTGACACGCGTGCAAAAGCCGTCGCTCATGCGGGCGTTGCTGGACCTGGCCTCTGAGTATTCCGGCCAGGTTGTGTCCTACCGCAAGCTGCAAGGGCAACTCGATGACGCGGGCAACACCACGACGCTGGCCCACTACCTGGACCTGCTCGCGGACGCCGGACTGGTCACTGGTCTGGAGAAGCACAGCGCCAAACCGCACCTGGTAAGGCGATCCAGTCCCAAGCTCAACGTATCGAACACCGCTGTCATGACGGTGAAGTACCCCGGTTCCTTCAAGCACGTCAAGTACGATGGCACCTTTTGGGGACGCCTGTGCGAAAGCACGGTCGGTGCGCACCTCCTCAACACGCTTTCCCCTGACGGGATCGTACGCCTGCAATACTGGAGGGACGCGACTTGTGAGGTCGACTTCGTGCTCTCGTCAGGGCGACGGCTGGTGGCGATCGAGGTGAAGAGCGGCCGCCGGCAAGGCAGACTTGCGGGTCTGGCGGCGTTCCAAGGCCGATTCCCGACTGCGAAGCGGCTCGTGGTCGGAACCGGTGGCGTGCCGCTGAACGAGTTCCTGTCCGAGGACGCCGAGTATTGGCTGGAGGAAGCTCACCGTGGCGATTGAGCGAACGGTGTCGCGATGGAGGGATGATCGATGGGAGTCGCTGGGCGAGAACCTGGCCGACTTTCGTTCGGCGCCTGCCTATGTCCTGCTCGGCGAAGCGGGGTCGGGGAAGACCACGGCGTTTGTCGGTGAGAGCGGTGATGGTGACAACTGCTGCTGCGTGACCGCCCGGCGCTTCATTCGTCGGGACCTTGGAAGCCACCCGGAGTGGAAACGGAAGACCCTGTTCATAGATGGGCTGGACGAGCAGCGTACCGGGGGTGGTGATCCATGTGAGCCACTGGACGAGATTCTGCGCCGGATCGAGCGGTTGGGCCAACCACGCTTCAGGCTTTCGTGTCGTGAGGAATCCTGGCTCGGGAGGAACGATCTCCGCGAACTCTCGTCCGTTGCGAGCGCTGGAGACGTCCACCTGCTGCGGCTCGATCCGCTTAGCACGGTCGGCGCCCGCGAGATTCTGGCTTCTCTGAAAATCGGAGAGCCGGGCGACTTCCTATGGAACGCGAGCGACCGCGGGCTGGATGCCTTCCTTGAGAACCCTCTCCTCCTGGAGATGCTCGCCAAGGCGGTGACTCCCGAGTCGGCGGAACCGTGGCCCGACACCCAGCGAGCCACTTTCGAGCGCGCATGCAGGGAATTGGTCCAGGATCTGAACAGGGAGCACCGGGATGCATGGGACGGGACGCCGTATTCCGGCGAAGAGTTGGTCGCCGCAGCAGGTCGCTTGTGCGCCGTCATTCTGCTGTCCGACAAGCTGGGGTGGTCGCGGAGGGGGCCAGGTGATGACGACTACCCGCCGTTGAGCGACGCCGGCGCGCCCCAGGAACTGCTCAAGTTCGCGTTGGACACAAGGCTGTTCGTCGGAAGCGCCGAGACCGGCAGACAGCCGCGCCACCGCCGGATCGCCGAGTTCCTGGCCGCAAGATACCTGGACGCGATGATCCGGGCGGAACTCCCCGCCACGCGGGTACTCGCACTGATGGCGGGCGGCGACGGGTTAGTGGCGCCCGACCTCCAAGGGGTGTCCGCATGGCTGGCGGCGTTGAACGGAGAGGCCCGTGATCTGCTGATCGACACGGACCCGATCGGCGTGGCATTTGGCGGAGATGCTGGGCACTTGGATCAGCAGGAAGCCGAACGCCTCCTGACGCGGGTTGAGGACCGCCTCGAGTACAGGTGGATCATGCCGTCCCGGGCCTCCGTTGACTCGCTGTTGGCGGGACCGGCCAGGACGCTGCTGTGGTGGCGGTTGCGTGATCCAGATCGTTCGGACGGGCGGCAAGCCCTGGTGGGCCTGTTGCTACAAGGGCTGGCGCCTCTTTCTGGTTTCGAAGCGGGATGGAAGCGGTCACCCCGGGTGAGTGCGGCCGAGGCTCAGGATCCGCTGCTGGCCGTCGTTCGGGACGACACTTGGCAGCCTTACGTCAGGCAAATCGCATTGCGCGCTCTCATCCATGTGCTCCAGCCCGAGCCGGAGGGCCCGCGGGTACTGCTTCGCCTGCTTCGAGAGCTGTCAGATGGCCGAGTCCGGCGGGATGACCGGGACGAGCTGCGCGGTGAACTCTTGGCCTTTCTCTACCCGGCGCACATGCGCCCTGAAGTGATCTGGGACTACCTGCCGTCGAGCACCTTGCCGTCCGGCAAGGGGGTCTCATTCTGGGCCGGGGACTTGGTGGAGAAGTCATCCCCGGAGCAGATCAAAGCGCTCCTCGAAGGGCTGTTGAAAGAGCCTGAGGAGTTGCTGCCGGCTCTGAGTCACCGCAGGCTTGAGAGTGTGGTCTTCCGTTTGCTGGCACAAGCTCTGAAGCACTTGGGCGAGCAAACCGAAGTCGCAAAGCTGCTCCGGTGGTTCGGGCTGGTTGTGGCCGACCCCGAGCGAGCCGGGCTGGTGCTGGCCCACTGTCAACATGTCCTCCGGCGATCCAGGCATACTCGGGAGCAGAAGGACATCTACCGTTGGCTCGGCGAGCATCCTGATATCCAGTTGGCGTTGATCCTGGAAGACCTTCGCCGAAACGAATCTCGACTTCAGGACCGCTTCCTCGATCGTGCGATCGGCAACAAGTTCCTGGGCGACCACGTTCCAGCGGACTTCCGTCGATGGTGTTTGCAACAGGCCATCGAACACGCGGAAAAAACGCCCCTTGTTGCGATCGGACTCCTTCGCTGGGCCACGATCACGAACGAGTCGTGGGGCTCAGCCCTGGACGACGAAGAGGTCGCTTACAGGATTCGCAGAGTGCCGTTGTTACGGGAGCGGCGCGAGCGGGTACTGGCAGCCGAGGCTCGGCACGCCGACGAGATGGCACGGCTGCAAGAGGCGCCTCCTTACTCAACCGTGCGAGAGCGACAGGCCAGCTACCTGGCGTCCATTCGCGAGCAACTTGCACCTCTGGAGGCAGGCGAAGGGCCCCCGGAGACGCTCCATGAGCTGGGACGCATCTATGTCAACGGCCTCGAAGCGGGCGGTCCCGACCAAGCACGAGCGGACCTGGATCTCCACCTGGGCTCCGACCACCAGCTCTTGGACGCAGTAGTCACCGGATTCCGTCGAATGGTGGGTCGAAGGGATCTTCCGGCCATGGAAGAAATCATTCGGCTCCGCGAGCGGCGGATGGCCTCATTGTACGAGCTTCCTTTTCTCGCCGGTCTGGCTGAGGACGAACGCGCCGGGGGGGAGGCGTTCGAGAGACTGGACGAAGCCGGGCTCCGCCGCGCATTGGCGTTCTATCTTCTTTCCCGGTTGCGAACCACGCGCCATCCAATCCCGGGACTCTTCAGTTACAAGGAGGACTGTCGACCCCAATGGTACGGCCGGGCGCTTCGCGATCGCCCTCAAGCCGTCGCTGAAGTGTTCGTCGCGGTGAACCGCGTTCGTCTGCGGGCCAAGGAGTTGCCGGATCAACACCTGTACGACATGGCTGTGAAGGATGAATACGCCGCTGTAGCCCGGTCTGCTCTTCCGAGGTTGGTCACGCCATTCCCAAATCACTGCGCTGGGGATGCCCAACTGACCGCGCTGCACCAAGTGTTGCTCGCCGCAATCAGGCACATCCCGGATGAGCTGAACGAACTCGTCTCGGGGAGGCTGGCCCGGCGCGAGATGGATTTGGCCCAACGGGTCTACTGGCTGGCCGCGGGGAGTTTCGTGGCGCCCGACGAGTACCTGCCACGTCTGATCGACTTCCTCTCGGTAAGAGAGGAAGCGAGAGTCCACCATTTGGTCGACTTTCTGGTGCCGGTGACCACACCGCTACCCAACCAGGAGTGGCCAAACGCCCATCTGGCCGGGCTTGTCAGGGCGGTAGGAGCGAAGCTGCATTCACCGTGGGACGATGTCCCCGACTCGACCAATCACATTATGGGTGGCGACAGCACTGCCACTGGAATCAAGGCGGAGTCCCTTGTGAACGGGTGGATCGAGACTCTGGCGCACCGGATGAACGGCGACACGACCGCCGCGCTCGCTGACTTGGCAGACGATCCCGCCTTGACGAAGTGGAGCGGTAAGCTCCGGCGAGCCCGCGACGAGCAGGCCGAGCGACGGCGGGGTGTGACGCGGCGAGCGCCGACCGTGAGCGAGGTGCGCGAAGCGCTACAAGGCGGGCCTCCTGGCAGCTCGGCCGACTTGGCCGCGCTGGTAGCCGAGAGGTTGTGCCACCTGGGCAGGCGAACCCGGGACAGAAGCAGCGACGCCTGGATTCAGTACTGGCACACGGATCGAAAGGACCCCAAGGGCAGGAGGGTCATTTCGCCGATGCCCGAGAACGCCTGCCGGAGGGTGCTGATGTGGGGTCTGGAGCCCCTGCTCGAACTGCATCGCGTTGTGCTCAGCCAGGATGAACAGGTTGCCGAGGGTAGACATCCCGACATCATGGCGCACCACCATCCGTACGCCGTGCCCATCGAGATCAAGCACACCGCCAGCCCGGATCTCTGGACCGCCGCAAGCGATCAGCTGCACGAACGATACTGTCGCGACCCCAGATCCGATGGCTACGGCATATACCTGGTCTTCTGGTTCGGTGCCGACCACCTGAAGAAGCCTCCCCCGAGCGGTCGCCGTCCGGAATCGCCCGGCGAACTCGGGAATCAGTTGGAGGCTGCGTTGGCCCCGCAACACCGACACAAGATCGAGGTGATGGTGATGGATGTAAGCGAGCCAGCGGGACGCAGGACGGGATCGCCCCGGTGAACTGGACCATCAAGGCCATACACGCCGCGTAGGCATCAAGGTCTCGGGCAGGAACGGCAAGGATTCGGCTCGGTCGTCTGGCTGTCATCCGTCACGGCTCTTACCATGTCCGGGTCACGCAATCGAGCTGGAGGCCATCCAGTGCAGAATCGCCACCGCATCCCCGTCCGACCTCAGGTCAGCGCCCTCCGGGACCACGTTCCCGCCGGACCCCGACGCGTGCGTCGATCGTCTCCTATTCGAGGGATTGCCGCCCCGCTGCTCGGCGCCTTTCTCTGCATCGCGTCGGGCGCCTGCATGCAGACAGGCGACGGGCCGCCCACGGACGACGCTCCCTTCGACGTCCTGATCACCAATGCGCGCGTGGTGGACGGCGCCGGCAACGCCTGGTTCCGGGCGGACGTGGGGGTGCGCGGGGACCGCATCGCCGCCGTGGGCCGCCTCTCGGGGCGCGCCGCCACCCGGATCATCGACGCGGCCGACCGTGTCGTCACCCCCGGCTTCGTCGACATGATGGGCCAGGCCAGCCTGGTGCTCATCACCGATCCACCGAGCGCCGAGAGCAAGCTCCGCCAGGGCATCACCACCTATCTCTCCGGGGAAGGAGGCTCGCCCGCGCCCCAGAGCGCCCAAACCCAGCAGAATCCGCCCGTCATCGACGGCGATACGCTGCGCTGGCGCAGATACTCCGAGTACTTCGCGATCCTCGAAAGCTACGGCATCCCCATCAACGTAGTCCACGACGTCGGGCTCACGCAGGTGCGGCGCGTGGTGCTGGGGGTCGAGGATGTCGCCCCGACGCCGGAGCAGCTCGAGGAGATGCGGGAGCTGGTGCGCGAGGGCATGGAGGACGGGGCCGTCGGAGTGTCCACTTCTCTCATCTATCCGCCCGCCATCTACGCGAGCACCGAGGAGCTCGTGGCGCTGGCGTCGGTCGCGGGCGAGTACGGCGGCGTCTACTTCACGCACATGCGCAACGAGAGCCACGCGGTGCTGGAGGCCATCCGCGAGGCCACCACCATCGGCGAGGGCGCGGGCGTGCCCGTGCACATCTACCACCTCAAGGCCGCGGGCCAGCGCAACTGGCCGCTGATGGACGAGGCGCTCGCGCTCATCGACTCGGTGCGCACCGCGGGGATGGATGTGACCGCAGACATATATCCGTATATCCGGAACGGCATCGGGCTGGGGTCGTTCCTGCATCCGCGGCACTACGCGCGCGGCACCCGGGCCTTCCTGGAGACGCTCTCGGACCCCGAGCTGCGCGCGCAGCTGAGGAACGAGGTCGAGACCGATTCGGAGTGGGAGAACTGGTATCAGCATGTGGGGATGGACTGGAACAACGTCCTCATCGTGGCCGCGTCGGACGACGTGAATCCCGATGTCATCAACCGGTCCGTCGCGGAGGCCGCGGAGGTGCTGGGGACGGATCCCTGGAACGCCTTCTTCGACCTGGTACAGGCCGGGGGCGTGAGCGTGAACCCGCTGAGCATGAACGAGGAGCAGAAGTGGGCCGCTTTCCGGGCGCCCTTCGTCATGATCGACACCGACGCCTCGCCCGTGAACCCGGCCTCCACCGCCAGCTCGCACCCGCGCGCCTTCGGAGCGTTCCCGCGCGTGGTCGCCAAGTACGTGCGCGAGGACGGGGTCATCACCCTGGAGGAAGCGGTGCGCCGCATGACCTCGCTGGCGGCCCACCGGCTGGGCCTCTACGACCGCGGCATCGTGGCCCCCGGCATGGCCGCCGACCTGGTCGTCTTCGACCCGGCCGAGCTGCGCGACATGGCCGAGTTCGGTTCGGGGGCGATGCGGTACGCGGAGGGGGTCGACTACCTGTTCGTGAACGGCTCGCTGGTCATCGACGACGGCGAGATGACCGATGCGCGGCCGGGAAGGTTGCTCAGGCGTTGACCACGACCGTCTCCTTCTGACGGACCGCGGGTACGGAACGTATGAGTACAGTCCGTGTTGGTCCCGCCTTGATCCTGTTGCTCGGGACGGCCTTCTCGGTCGTGGCCCCGGCGCTGCGGGCGCAGGAGCCCCCCGACACGCTCTCCGTCCCCGATACCGTGCCCGCGGTGATGGAGCTGGCCGAGATCGTCGTCGTCGGCACGCGGCGCGGCGGCAGGACCGCCGTCGAGTCCTACTCTCCGGTGCATGTCGTCAGCGCGGCGAACATTCGGGCGCAGGGAGCGGCCGACCTGCTCGACATGCTGCGCACGGTCGTCCCGACCTTCAGCGTCAACGCGCAGCCGATCGGCGACGGCGCGACCATCGTGCGGCCCCCGAACGTCCGCAACCTGGCCGCGGACCACACGCTGGTGCTCGTGAACGGCAAACGCCGCCACCGCGGGGCGGTCATCGCCTGGCTGGTACCCAAGGCCTCCGAAGGAGCCCAGGGCCCTGACCTGTCGGTGATCCCCTCGATCGCGCTGCAGCGGGTCGAGGTTCTGCGGGACGGGGCGGCGGCCCAATACGGCTCCGATGCGATCGCCGGCGTCATGAACTTCGTTCTGAGGGACGACCGCGACGGGTATCAGGTCGCGGCCGGCTACGGCCTGACCACGGAGGGCGACGGCAGACAGGCCCATGTCGCGATCAACACCGGACTGCAGCTCTTCGGCGGTGGATTCCTCAACCTGAGCGCCGAACTCGGCCAGGCGGGCGAGACCGTCCGCAGCGTCCAGCGGAACGACGCCGCGGCGCTGGAGGCGGCGGGCAACGTCCACGTCCCCAATCCCGCGCAGATCTGGGGGAGCCCCAACGTGAACGGCGACCTCAAGACCTTCTTCAACGCCGGCATTCCCGTGGGGGATCGCGCTCGCCTCTACGCCTTCGGGAACTTCGCCCGAAAGGAGACCGACGGCGGCTTCTACTACCGAAACCCCGACAACCGCGAAGGCGTGTACACCCGGGGCGCCCATCGGCTGGTGGGCGACCTGACCGGCGACGGAAGCGGCGGATGCCCCGCGATGCTCGACCCCCGGGGCGGGTACTACCTGAACGGCACCTTCCAGGCCGATGCCTTCCGGCGCGACCATCCGGATTGCTTCGTCATCAACCAGTTCTTCCCCGGCGGCTTCACGCCGCGTTTCGGCGGCGACACCCGGGACTACTCTGCGGTGGCCGGGGTGCGCGGCGAGGCCGATTCCGGCTTCACGTGGGACCTGAGCGCGGCGACCGGAACCAGCGATGTGGACTTCTTCATCCGCAACACCGTCAACGCGGCTCTGGGTCCGGCCAACCCCGCCGACTTCGCCTTCGATCCCGGCGCCTACCGCCAGGACGAGACGAACCTCAACGCCGACTTCTCCTACCCGGTCACGGTTGCGGTTCTGGCGTCCGACCTCAACGTCGCCTTCGGCGCCGAGTGGCGACGCGAGACCTTTCGGGTCCGAAGCGGCGAGTCCGACTCCTGGGAACGCACCTTCGAGTGGAACGGGCGGACCGTCGACCTGCAGAGCCAGGGCTTCACGGCGGGCGCGAACGGGTTCCCGGGATTCAGCGAGGACACCGAGGGGCGCTGGTCGCGGAGCAGCGGCGCCACCTATCTGGAGATGGAAGCGGATTTGCGCGAGCGCTGGTCCCTCGGTGCCGCTGTCCGCTTCGAGCACTACGACGATTTCGGAGCCACCACGAACGGAAAACTCTCCAGCCGCGCCGAACTCACCTCGGACCTGGCGCTGCGGGGCAGCCTGAGCACGGGCTTCCGGGGGCCGACCCCGGGGCAGGCGAACGCGATCAACGCGACCTCGAAGAACGCCGGTTCGGGCGACGAGCGGCAGGTGTCGATCGTGGCGACGATCGCGCCGTCGAGCCCCGTCGGCGTCGCGCTCGGAGGCAGTGCCCTCAAGCCGGAACGGTCGCGCAACGCGTCGCTGGGCCTCGTCTGGGACCGCGCGCCGGCCGCGATCACACTCGACTGCTTCAGCATCCGCGTGGAGGACCGGCTGGCCCTCTCGAGGGACATCGAACTCAACCGGCCCGACCTCGGCCCGAGCCGGGTCCGCGAGGATCTCATCTCGACGCTCGAATCCGAGGGGCTGATCTCGGCCCGCAGCTGGAACTACATCAACTACTTCAACAACGACTTCACCACCTCCACGCGGGGATGCGAGGCCGTGGGCAGCTACGTCCTCGAGGTCGGACGCGGCACGACGGTCCTCGATGCCGCCTTCAGTCGAACCCTCACGACCGTGGAGGCGTTTACGCCCGGCGGGCCCCTGGCGGACGAGCAGGAGATCAGGGACTACGAGTTCGGTCTGCCTCGTGACCGTTTCATCGCCTCCATCCGCCACGACGCGGGCGTCCTCAGCGCCCTGGCTCGCTTCAACTATTTCGGCGGCTGGTACGATTCGGAAGAGGATGAGGACTTCGGCGGCTACGGGACGGCCGACCTGTCGGTGAGCTATCGGATCCGCGACGGACTCCGCGCGACCATCGGCGCGGACAACATCCTCGGCACGTATCCGGAACTGAACCCGAATCGCTTCACGGGACTCGGCAACAAGTACAGCCAGTACGCTCCAGCCGGGTTCAACGGCCGCTTCATGTGGCTGCGCATCGCGTTAGAGGGGTTCCGGGGTGGTTGAATCGGGCCAGTCCGGCCCGTCCGCCTGGCCCGCAGGCCCCCCCGGCCGCCTACCCCCCAGGTTGAACAGCTTGCTGTACTTCACCACCAGCTGGCGCTGCTTCGGCCCGGCCAGAATCCCCGTGCGCTCGAGCGGTCCCCTGTGCCTCGCGTCGTTCCAGACGACGAACAGCCCGGTGCCGGCCGTGTCGAGCCACCCGAGCCGGAGGTTGGTGCCGACGTCCCTGGTGTCGTCGTTGTACTGGACGTTGGTCTGCAGGTAGAGGCGGGGCGTGAACGAATACGACCCGTTTAACTGGACGACGGCGGTCGTGAAGCTCCCCTCGTCCAGCCGGACGTCGAAATAGTTCAATCGGACGTTGCCGCTGAACTTGTCGCCGTAGCGGTACGCCACCGTCGCGTTCGGACCGAAGCGGGTTCCGCTGTAGAACCCTCCCAGCGCCCATCCGCCCGACAGCGAGAGCGGGGCGCCCCGATTCGTGTTCGCGCGGAATTCCCAGTCCACGTTGTGGTACGTGCCGGCCGGGATGACGATGTCGTCCCGGATCGCGAACGGCTCCTCGACGCCCTCGTCCGTGAAGTTGAAGCCGGGGAGCTGGAAGAACGCGCCGTTCTCGAAGGCGAAGTGGTTGTCGATGTGGACCAGGTACGACTCGTTGAAGCCCCCCAGCGTCCAGAAGCTGTTCCCGGAGATGTGGGGCCGGAATTCCCGGAACCAGGACACGCTCTCCGTGCGCATATGACGGAGAAAACGCCAGTTCACATGACGGTACCCGCGCCGGTTGACGAAGCCGACCTCCGGGTTGAAGGCGTCGCCGATCTGCCGATACCCGGTCGCGACCTGCCAGTCGCGGGTGACGTAGCGCATGCCGCCGGCAAAGCCGTATTCGCCGTCGTTGAACCCTGAGCCGGGCGCGTCCTCCCCGATGGGGACCGGCGTGGTGGTGATGCCCGCCCACCCGTCGAAGGTCAGCGCCTCGCCGATGCCGAGCCGGCCGTCGATGCCGTAGGTGAGGTTGTAGTCATCCGCATCGGTGGTGTTGAGGCGCGACACGAAGATGGCGCCCAGCTGCGACCGGTTGCCGAGCTCCCGGTACGCCCGCAGCACGCCGAAGTTGTTGTCCGGCGCGATCTGGTTGCGGAGGCCGGTCTCGCCGTCGATGTCGAACGCGTCACTCGTCTGGATGTTGAGCACGCCGACCTGGAAGTCCCCGACCTTGCCCGTCATGCGCGCGCCCGCCTGGATCGGCACCTCCTGTCCGCCCGAAAGCCCGATGCGGCGGCTGAAGAAGAGTTCGGCCGACCGGCTCGCGCCCACGGCGAAGACGCCCGCGTTCTCCACGAAGAAGGCGCGCTTCTCGGGGAAGAAGAGGCTGAAGCGCGTGAGGTTGACCTGCTGGTCGTCCACCTCCGCCTGCGCGAAGTCGGTGTTCACCGTGAGGTCGAGGATCAGGCTCTGGTTGATGCCGATCTTGGCGTCGCCGCCGACCTGGCGGCCGTAGGCCACCTCCGGCGAGACCACCCGGTAGTCCTTGATGCCGTCCGCGAGCGCGTACGGGCTGACCGTCACCGTTCGCCTGGCGGGGGCCTCCACCGAGAGCGTTCCGGCGAGCGAGATCCGGTACAGGTCGAACTGGCGGGGCAGGGGCGCCCACATCGACTGCTCGCTGTTGCGCCGGAGAGCCACGCGCCGATGTAGAGAGCGGCGTCGTCGTAGCCGACCCGGACCTCCGTCGGCTGGGAGACGGCCTGGCCCTCGGAGGGCTCGCGCTGGATGAAGCCGTCGAGGGGCTCGAGGCCCGACCAGAGGGCGTCGTCGAGCCGGCCGTCGATGACGGGGGGCGCCGCGACCGCCGCCGCCCGCGCGTTGGGCGGCTGTCCGTTGGTTGGCGGCCCGTTGGGGGATTGCTGCGCGTGGAGCAGGGCGGGAATGCCGAGGATGCCGGTGAAGGCGATATGGCAAATCGTGCGCGCGAAGCTTCCCATACCTAGTCCGACACGCCGGACGGGGAATCCGCTGACTTGGGGTCCCCATCCACCGGAGCCAGCGCGTCCCGCCTGCGCGGCAGGTCGCTCCCCGAGCGTTCCTGGAAGGCCCGCAGGCCGAATTCAGGCAGGATCGCAAAGAGGTGGTCGAAGATCTTCGACTGGAAGGCCTCGTAGCTGAGCCATTCCGTGTCGTTGGAAAAACAGTAGATCTCGATCGGCGCGCCGTGCGGACCGGGGGCCAGCTGCCGCACCATCAGGGTCATCTCCTGGTGCGTCTTCGGGTGCGCCCGAAGGTATCCCTCCACGTATGCGCGGAACAGCTCCAGGTTCGTCCGTTGCGAAGCCTCCGGAGTGCCGTTGCCATCTCCGCCGGACCCGGAGGGCTCGGAGCGAGCCACTTCATCCAGCCTGTCCCCGATATGGGCTCTCAGCCGCTCGCGCCGGGAAAGCTCACGGATCTCGTCGTCGTCGAGGAATCGCACCGAGTTCACATCGATGAGGATCGCCCGCTTGATGCGACGCCCTCCGGATTCGGACATGCCGCGCCAGTTCTTGAAGGATTCGGCGATCAGCCTCTGAGTCGGAATTGTCGAGATCGTCTTGTCCCAGTTCTGAACCCTGACCGTGTGCAGGTCGATGTCGACCACCGTCCCGTTCGCGTTCACCTGCGGCACCTCCACCCAGTCCCCGATGCGCAGGATGTCGTTGGAGGTGATCTGGATGCTCGCGGCGAACGAGACCAGGGTGTTGCGGAACACGACCATCAGCACCGCCGCGAGAGCACCGATCCCCGACAGGAAGACGAGGGGGGAGCGGCCCAGCAGCGTGGCGACCATCAGCACTCCGGCAATCACGTAGATGACGAGCGTGGCAACCTGCACGTAGCCCTTGATCGGCCTGGCAATCGACTCCGAGTAGGCCCGCATGTAGATGTGGTGGAACGCTCCAACGAAGGCCGAGACGGTTCTGGCAAGCGTCAGCACGATGAACGCCGCCGTGAGTCGGCGGACGGCGGTCCAGAAAAGAATCAGATAACCGGGCGCCAGCCCTGCTTCCGCCTCCGCCCGGGTCATCCCCAGGGCCGGAACGATTCCGTAGTAGACCACCAAAGCAGGTATGATCGGGGCGAGCCGTCCGAGCACGTTCTTGTCGAAGAAGCTCTTGTCGAGAGCGATTTCGGCCTCGCTGGCCACCCGTCCGAGAGCCTTGCTGAGGACCCGCGACTTCATCCAGTCGGCGATGACCGCGAGGACCACCAGGGCGCCCAGACCGATGGCCAATTGCCACCATTCCTGAGGGAAGGATTCTTCCATGCGCGCTACCCGACCTGGCCCGTTGCTCCCACGGGATCCACCCGCACGGTCACGATGTCGGTGTCGTGGTACTTCTGGTGCCGCACCGACGTGGCGAGGTGACGGAGCAGCCTGAGCGAGAAATCCCGCTCCACGGGCACCTCGGCGGCACGCCCACCGACCAGCGCCAGGCGGTCTTCGATGTTGCCCTCCCCGGTCACCGCCAGGAACTCGAGCTCTGCCCCCCCGCCATCCGCCCGCGCCGTCACTCGCAGCCGCCGCTTGCCCGGAGCCCGGTCATCTTCCTTCGCCTGGTCCAGAAGAACGAGCAGCGTCTCTTCGGCTGCCAGGTCCAACCGGTTGGCAGTTTCCTCCGCGAGCTTCGAGCGAGACGCGAACTGCCCCAGGAAGTCCTGGATCTTCGGCAGCGCGCCCACGTTGAGGCCGGTCTCGATGCGCCGGCGCCGGGGCCCGGTCAGCTCCATGAAGACCGACAGCAGAATGGCGGTGAGCCCGCCCGAGGTCATCCCGTTCTCCAGCAGCGATCCGGCCCAGCCGAAGTACTCGCCCGGGATCTGGCCGCTCTGGAATCCGGCCCCGATCCAGAACGACACACCGATGATGGTCGCCTTGCGATAGTCGATGCCCTCCTGTGTGACCATCTCCACGCCCAGCACGAACAGGATCGCGATCAGGACGATGATGTAGGCGCCCACCACTGGGTCCGGGATTGCGAGCAGCACCGCCGTGGCCTTGGGGAAGAAGGCCAGCGCGATGAAGATGAGCCCGATGCACATGCCCACCCGGCGCGCGCCGATCCCCGTGATATCGACGATGGAGACGCTGTTCGAGTAGGTGGTGTTGGGAACCGTGGCGAGCAGACCCGACAGGAGGTTGCCCACGCCATCCGCCGCCACCGCGCCCTGCACGGCGCGGAAGTCGGTGGCCCGCCGCTCGCGCCACGACACCCGCTGGATCGCCATGCCGTCCCCGATGGTCTCGATGGCGCCGACAAGGGTGACGAAGATGAAGGCCGGAAGCATGGCCCAGAAGCCGGCGCTCAGGCTCAGGTCGAAGCCCGGCCATCCCGCGGTCGGCATCCCGAACCAGAGCGCCTCGCCCACGATCTCCATGTTGTAGGTCCCGAACCCGGCCGCGACCAGGCAGCCACCCACGGCCCCGATCACCGATCCCCACAGACGCAGCGCTCCCCGGGCCCGGAGGATGATGACCACGGTAATCACGATTGTGGTAAGGGCAGTGAAGGGCGCGGCCGCGGGCGCGGCTCCCTCCGGCGCCACGAAGAGCAGGTCGAACCCGATGGGCATGACCGTGACCGCGATCAGCATGATCACGGTGCCCGCCACCGTCGGCGTGATGAAGCGCCTGAGCAGCGAGAGGCGCGACGAGATCAGGAACTGGAAGAGCGACGAAGCCACGATCAGGGTGGCCAGCAGAGACGGCCCGCCCAGCTGCAGCGCCGCGACCGACACCGCGATGAACACCCCCGACGTGCCCATCAGCAGGATGTATCCGGCCCCGATCCTGCCCAGGGGTCGCGCCTGAAGCAGCGTCGAGATGCCGCACACGATCAGGGCCGCAAACGCAGCCCAGGCCAGATAGGTCTCGCTCCCGCCTCCGGCACGCACCACGATCGCCACAGTGATGACGATGCCCGCGATGTTCAGCAGGATGTACTGAAAGGCGAGCCCGAAGGAGACGCTCCAGCCCGGGGTCTCGTCGGCCTGGTAGCGGAGGTCCTGCCGTTGCGAGGAGGCGGGCATGGGATGGCGCTCGCGTTTGAAGGAACCTGTCCGCAGTGCGCCATTACCGGCGTTCCACGGACTCTACGCCTCGAAGTATGCTTCGTGGCCGTACGACTGGAGTAGCGCAGCCAGATCGGGAAGCGACAGCCCCAGAATGGTTGCCGCCCGCTGCACCGAGAGGCGTCCCGTGTCCAGAGCGACGGCAATCAGCTTGACAAAGGGCCGACTGAACAAGGAGGGCGCACCGCAGCGCGACCGGTCATTCGCAGTCAGGCGCTCGTCATCCAGGGCATCGATTTCCCTTCTCGAGAGCAAGCCGAGGTTGCGAAGACGCCACTTGTAGGCTGAGGCGGAGACTCGAAGTCTGGCCGCGCCTTCCTTCAACCGGTCGTGCGGATCGGCCGACCGGGATCGGGACTCCCAGTGCTTCTTCACGATGATTCCGGGCATAAGGACGGCCGCCGCGAAATTCTCGGCCAGTTTTTCCGTGCGCGATCCTTTCCCTCGGCGCCGCACTTCAACCGCCTCCGTCCGCTCAGGTGGCATCGCGTCCCAGGTAAGCAGGTGGAACAGTTCGTGGGCCAGATCGAAGTTCCGGCGTCCTTCGGGCTCCCGACGGTTGATGAGAACGCAGCTGAATCCCGGGATGCGCGAGGCAGCTCCCGAAACGCCGTGCGGCGCATCAACATCGAGCACCACAATCCGCAGGCGATCCTCCATGACAGCCCGCAGTCTTTCCGCAGGGCATCGCCCGAGGTCAAAGCGATGTGCTACCGCTTCGCCGGCTGCCATCGCATCTTCGAACGACGACGTACGTCGCAGGTTCAGCGCATGCCCAAGCCACCGCGGCCTTTGACCCTGCTCCCGGGACAGCTCCCGATACGTGGCGATCCATCGGCCGGCTCGGCGTTCAAACTCGTCGACAACCGCGGTTGAAACGCCTGGACTCGTCCGGAAGCTGAACTCGCCTTCGCCCTCCAGCCGGAATGCATCGGTGAAGTAGTCGAGGTCCACACCCAGAACGTCCATCGCCATGATGAACTCATTCGCGGCGAGCGCACGCTCTCCATCCTCGATCCTGGCAACGCTCTGACGGTGTTTCAGGCCGAGGCTGTCCGCCAGCTGCTGCTGGGTCAGGCCGGCTCGGTCACGGGCGGCCTTGAGGCGACGACCGATGCGCGTCCGATGTTGCATATACATGAAGGTACATTAATCTTGCAATAGATGATTTGCAACACTGCATCTCGTGTAGTTCTTCCGATCCAGGAAGAGCGGCACGCCTGCCTCGGGAGTCCGCCCCATGAAACGCCGAGACCAAGCGAACGCGGCCCCCGCGCCGCTGACCGCAGCCCCCGCGACCGTCGCGCTGGCTCTACTCGCACTCACCGCGTCCTGCGGCGACGCCCCGTCCTCCGGAGCGGGGGCGATCGGCCCGGCCAGCACGCTCGATCGCAACCAGGCGCTCCATATTCCCATGCGCGACGGCGTGCGTATCGCTGTCGATGTCTGGCTGCCGGAGGGGATCGAGCCGGGCGCGCGGCTGCCCACGATGATCCGGGCAACACGGTACTGGCGGGCCCGCGGATTCGTCGACGCGCCGATCGAGGGCGACTCCAACTTCGACGAGGCCGAGCGCTGGAACGGGGCAGGGTACGCGCTGGTTCTCATTGACGCGCGCGGGAGCGGGGCGTCGTTCGGCATCCGGCGCTTCGAGCTCGCCGAGGACGAAGTGCGCGACTACGGGGAGGTCGCCGACTGGATCGTAGCGCAGCCGTGGTCGAACGGCCGGGTCGGAGCCTACGGCGTTTCCTACGCGGGCAATACCGCGGAGATGCTGGCGGTCAACCGGAACCCGGCGGTGAAGGCGGTCGCGCCGCTCTTCAACGACTTCGACAACTTCGGCCACCTGGTCTTCCCGGGCGGCGTGCTCACCGTCGGCTTCCTGGAGAGCTGGTCAAACCGCACCCGCATGCAGGACCTGAACGACATCTGCGGGCTTTCAGGCGTGACCGGTGCGGAGTGCGACGAGCTGCGGCGCAACCAAGTGACGGGCGTCAAACCGGTGGACGCGGACGGCGCCCTCATCGCCGCGGCGGTGGCCGAGCACGAAGCCAACACGGTGCCCTTCGGGGCGGCACTCGAATACGAGTTCCGCGACGATCCCTTCGGCCGCTACGACGAAACGAACGTCGGGCACCGCCGGAGCCCCTCAGGCCATCTCCCGCAGATCGAGGAGTCGGGCGCGGCGATGTTCATCGAGGCAGGCTGGCAGGACGCCGGGACGGTGAACGGCACCCTGGGCCGCTACAACACCATCTCGAACTCCCAGCACGTCTTCATCGGACCGTGGGACCACGGGGCCCGCAACGACGCCGACCCGTTCAATCCCGACGATGCCCCGGTGGCGCCCGGCGCGGCGACCCGGTTTGCCCGGCTGGTGGCCTTCTTCGACGAACACCTCAAGGAGAGCGGGTCAGGGCGGACTCCGACCGAGATCAACTACTACACGCTTGGCGCGGACCGCTGGACGCGCACCGAGACCTGGCCACCCGAAGGCTTCGAGGATGAGATCTGGTACTTCGGCGCCGAGGGGACGCTGACGCGGGAGGCGCCGTCCGCGCCCGAGGCCGAGGACGCCTACACCGTCGACTTCACGGCGACCACGGGCACGCGCAACCGCTGGTACACCAACGGCGGCGGCGGCGACGTCGTGTACGGTGATCGCCGGGGCGAGGACGCGAAGCTGCTCACCTACACCAGCGCCCCCATGGAGGTCGACACGGAGATGACGGGGCATCCGGTGGTCACGCTGCACGTCGCTTCGACCGAGGCCGACGGCGCGTTCATCGTCTACCTGGAGGACGTCGCCCCGGACGGAACCGTGCGCTACATCACCGAGGGACAGCTGCGCGCCGTGATGCGTGCGGTCACGGACGACCCGCCCCCATACCGCAAGTACGGCCCCCACCGCTCGGAACTGCGCGGCGATGCGATGCCGCTCGTGCCCGGTGAAGTCGCCGAAGTCAGCTTCGACCTGTGGGCGACCTCCGTGTTGATTCGGGAAGGCCACCGCATCCGCGTCGCCATCGCGGGCGCGGACGCCGACACCTTCCTGCGCTATCCGCGGGATGGGGGCGTGCCGGTGCTTTCGGTTCAGCGGAACGCGGCCCACCCGTCCGCGATCGTCCTGCCGATGAAGCCGATGTGAGGGACTGGAATACAAGTATCATACATCGCTAATACAGGAATGATACAGGAGATTGGCTAGCCCACCCGCACGTCGAAGTGTTCGAGTCCCCTCAGGACGATGCTCGGCCGGTATCGCGGCGGGCGCGTGCCGAATTCGAGCCGGTCGAATCGCTCCAGCAGCACCTCGAGCGCGATCCGTCCCTCAAGGCGGGCGAGGGGCGCGCCGAGGCAGTGATGGATGCCCCGGCCGAACGAGATGTTCGGCTGGCCCGACCGCGTGATGTCCAGCTTCTCCGGATGGGGGAACCGTGCGGGATCGTGATTGGCGGATCCGATCAGGAGGGTGATCATGGTACCCTCCCTGATCGGCAGCCCCCCGAGTTCCATGTCCCGGAGTGCGACGCGCATGTCCAGCTGGACGGGTGCGTCGTAGCGCAGAAGTTCTTCCACCGCTGAAGGGATCAGTTCGGGCCGTTCCCTGAGCAGGGCGAGCTGGTCGGGGTGGCGCAGGAGGGCCCGGACTCCGTTCCCGATGAGGTTGGTGGTGGTCTCGTTGCCGGCCGTGAGGAGAAGGCGAAGCATCACCAGCGTTTCCTCGGCGGTCAGCTTGTCGCCTGCGTCCTCGGCCTCGACCAGGCGCGAGACGAGATCGTCGCGGGGTTTGCGGCGGCGCTGCTCGATGATGCCGGTGAAGTATGCCGCGAACTGCCGGGCGGCACGATACACCTTCCGTTCCTCTTCCGGAGAAAGGAAAGGCTCCAGGGCGCGCGCCAGATCGTCGGACCAGACCTTGAAGCGCCCGAGGTCGCTCTCGGGAACCCCGATCATCCGGGCGATCACGATCGTGGGAAGCGGCACCGCGAAGGCCTTCATGAGGTCGAATTCCCGGGCCGCTCCGACCTGGTCGAGGAGCGTGCGCGCGGTGGCGCGGATGTAGTCCTCCATCGTCGCCACCTGGCGGGGCGTGAATGCCCGGTTGACGAGACTGCGGAGGCGGGTATGGTCGGGCGGGTCCTGTGCGAGCATGCTCGGCGTGAGCTTCTTCCGCGTTGCAAGAGAGCCCTCCGAGGACGTCACCCTGCTGAAGTCGTTGCCGAAGCTCCTGTGGTCCCGGAGGATGCGGTCGATGTCGGCGTAGCGGGACACCACGACCTGGTCGGCGAAGATGCTGCGATGAATCGGGTCGCGCTGGCGGAGCTTGCGGTACAGCGGGTAGGGGTCGGCCACGAAGCCGGGCGAGAGCGGCCGGTAGGCGACTCCGGTTCGCAGCCACTCCCCGGTCAGCCGGATGTAAATGCCGGCCGCCCAGACGGCTCTTGCAATCGCGTTCCTGGGAACCATTCCGTATTTTCCTGTCCCCTTCGCCTGCGGTGTCGCGGGCATGGGTGCAAGTACGCTGCCAGCCGGGTGCAGGTTGCATGCCGGCGCCGTGCTGGCGCGCGAGCAGTCGATTCTCCCGAAGCGGAAAAGCCAGCATGAAAACCCAGCGCAGCTCGACCCCGAAACCCCGCCGCACCCGCCGCGCCACAGTCGTCCTCGCGGCCTTCTGCGCATTGACCAACGTGTTCCCATCCGGGCGCGCGCATGCGCAATCCGCGCTCGAGACCGCCATCTCGCATCTGCAGTATCGCGAGCTCGGGCCCGCGCTCATGGGTGGGCGCATCGCGGACATCGCCGTGGTGGAGTCCAAGCCGCAGATCTTCTACATCGGCACGGGCACGGGCGGGGTCTGGAAGACCGAGAACCACGGGACTTCCTGGACGCCGGTCTTCGACGATCAACCCACGAGCTCCATCGGCGACGTCACGCTCGACCAGTCGAACCCGAACCTGGTCTGGGTCGGCACCGGCGAGCCGCAGAACCGGCAGTCGTCGGGCTGGGGCAACGGCGTCTACAAATCGGTCGACGGCGGCAGGACCTGGCGGCACATGGGGCTCGAGGGAAGCAAACACGTCGGGCGCATCCTCATCCATCCGCGCAATCCGGATGTCGTGTACGTCGCGGCGGTCGGGGATCTCTGGGGGCCCAACGAGGAGAGGGGTGTCTTCCGCACGCAGGACGGGGGCGAGAGCTGGGAGAAGGTGCTTTACATCGACGAGCACACCGGCGCCATCGACATGGCGATGGATCCGCGCGATCCAAACACCATCTTCGCGGGGATGTACCAGCGGCGGCGCACGGGCTGGGGGTTCAACGGGGGCGGCCCGGGGAGCGGGCTCTACCGCACCCTGGACGGGGGCGATAGCTGGACGGAACTGACCGAGGGACTCCCCGATGGAGATAAGGGACGCATCGGGGTGGAGGTCTTCCGCGGCGACGGGAACATCGTGTACGCGCTGATCGAGGCGGAGCCGAGGAGCCCGGGCCAGGGCTTCGGAGGGGGCGGAGGCCCGTCGCGGAGCGGCCTCTTCCGCTCGCTCGACCGCGGCAACACCTGGGAGAAAATGTCGGACACCAATCCGCGGCCGATGTACTACTCGCATGTGCGCATCGACCCCACCAACGTGGACCGCATCTACGTCCTCGGGGGCTCCCTGATGGTGTCGGACGACGGCGGGCGCACCTTCCGCAGCGACGGCGCCGCCCAGGTGCACGTCGATCACCACGCGCTCTGGATCAACCCCGCGGACCCGGATCATCTGATTCTGGGAAGCGACGGCGGCGTGGCCGCGAGCTGGGACGGCACCGGGCACTGGCGCATGTTCGACAACCTGCCGCTGGGCCAGTTCTACGCCATCGGCCACGACATGCGCGATCCGTACTTCGTGTGCGGCGGGCTGCAGGACAACGACGCGTGGTGCGGGCCCTCCAACACGCGCTCGTTCCACGGGATCCGCCACCAGGACTGGTACGAGGTGGCGTACGGCGACGGCTTCTTCGCGATCGTCGACCCGACCGACTCGACCATCGTCTACGCCGAGTCGCAGCACGGGAACATGAACCGGTACGACCTCAACACCGGCGAGAAGATTCCCATGCGGCCCATCACCGGCCCGCGCGAGAACGGCGACACCGCCAAGACCTACCGCTACAACTGGAACTCGCCGCTCCAGCTCTCGCCGCACGATCCGGCGACGGTCTACCTGGGCGCCAACTTCCTCATGCGCTCGCGGGACTACGGCATGTCGTGGGAGGAAGTCGGGGGCGTGGATCTCACGAAGCAGATCGACCGCGAGGAGCTCGAGATCATGGGCGTCGCCGGCTCCGAGCCGCAGATGTCGGTGAACGACGGCATCTCGACCTACGGCAACATCACCAGCTTCGCCGAGTCGACGGTGGCGCCGGGGCTGCTCTACGTGGGCACCGACGACGGCAACCTCCAGGTGAGCCGCGACGACGGCGCGACCTGGACCAACGTGGCCGACCGTATTCCCGGGCTGCCCGAACGCACCTATGTGAGCCGGGTCGAGCCTTCGCACCACGTCGAGGGGCGGGTCTATGCAAGTTTCGACGGGCACCGGAACGCGGACTACGCCGCCTACGTGTACGTGAGCGAGGATTACGGGCAGAACTGGTCCCGAATCACCGACGGGCTGCCCGACGGCTGGTCGGTGAACGTCGTAACCGAGCATCACCGCGCCCCCAACCTGCTCTTCGTGGGCAACGAGACCGGCGTGTTCGTGTCCGTTGACCGGGGAGGGCAGTGGGTCCAGCTCAAGAACAACCTGCCGACCGTGCCGGTCGACGACATCCTCGTGCACCCGCGCGACAACGACCTGCTGGTGGGCACCCACGGCCGCTCGTTCTACATCCTGGCCGACGTGACCCCGCTGGAGCAGCTGTCGGAGTCGATGCTCGCGGAGGCGGGCCGGGTGTTCCCGCAGGCGAGGCCGACCATCATGTGGGCGGAGCGCGGCGACTGGCCCTTCCAGGGGGCGACCTACCAGGCTCCCAATCCCCCGCGCGGGTCGCTGATCCGGTATTACCTGCGCGATGAGTGGGAAGCGCCGATGGCGGATGAGGACGAGGAGGAAGGGGGGAACGGGAACGGCGATGGGCGCGAGAATGGGGATTCCGGGCAGGACGCGGATGGCGACGCGGAGGCCGCCGGGCGCTCGGATGCGGATTCGGGACAGAACGCGGATCAGGACGCCGACGGCGCCGGGCGCTCGGATGAAGATTCGGAAGCCTTCGCGCTGAGGATCACCGACCGCGACGGCAATCATGTCCGCACCCTCGAAGCCCCGAGCGACCCCGGCGTCAACGAGGTCGTATGGGACTGGCGCTTCGACGCGCCCTACGAGGCCGATGGCCAGCAGGGCGGTGGAGGAGGCGGCCCCTTCGGAGGCGGCACGCCCCAGGGCCCTGTCGCGCTCCCCAGCGTGTACACCGTGAGCATGGACGTCGGCGGGGAGACCTTCTCGTCGATGATCGAGATCCAGGCCGACCCGCGGCGTCCCATGACCATGGCCGACCGCATGGCCCGCCAGGACGCGCTGATGAGCCTGCACCGTCTGGCGGTGCCGATTCACGAGGCGACCCAGGCCATAAGCCGCCTGGAGGAGCAACTGGACGCGGCCGAAGAAATCATCGACGGCGCGGACGCGCCCCCCGAGGGCATCGAGGAGGAGCTGGAGGCCATCCGCGAAGCACTGGAGGAGATCGAGGAGGATGTCTCGGAGGCTCGCCAGAATGCAGGCGTGGCCCGGGCCATTCAGCAGTCCTCGGTCCACCCGACCGAGGACCACATGTGGCAGGTTGACCACGCCTGGGAGGTCATGGGCGAGACGGTGCCGGAGCTGAACGCGGTGATCGAGGACCGGGTGCCCGCGCTCAACGCCCAACTCTACGCGGAGGGCGTGCGTCCGGACGCGGGGGAGGCGGTGGAGATGCCGGGGCGGTAGGGACAACCAGAGGTAGGCGCATCAGCTGATCGACACATGGCCGCGGGCGTAATCGACACATGGCCGCGCATGTAACCGACAATTGGACGCGTTGCTAATCGACACATGGCCGCTATGTTGCGGCGAAGGCCGACCCGGCGGGGTTCATCGCGGCGCTTCCGAAGAAAGCCGCCATCGACGAGATTCAGCGTGCGCCCGAGCTGCTTCCCGCCATAAAGCGGTCCGTGGACATGGATCGCCGGCCGGGACGATTCGTTCTCACCGGCTCGGCAAATCTCCTGCTGCTCCCCACGGTCACGGAATCCCTGGCCGGACGCATGGAGGTCGCCCGCCTCATGCCTCTGGCGGAATCGGAAAAGCAGCGTCGACCCGGGCGCTTTCTGGCCGACCTGTTGGAGGGCGCGGTGACGCCGGCGTTGCGCCCCGGGAGACCGGAGAGCGATGCCCTTGACCTCGCGCGGAGGCTGGTCTCGGGCGGATATCCGGAGCCTCTCGGCCGGAGCCCGGCACGTGCTCGCCAGTGGCATCGGCAGTACGTCCGAAGCATCGTGGATCGAGATGTCCTGGATGTGGGAAGGGTGCGGGATGCGAACGCGGTCGCGCGTCTGCTGCGACTTCTGGCCGTGCGCAACGGGGAGCTGCTCAACACGGCCGGGCTGTCGCGGGAACTGGGTCTGGCGGGTCTCTCGTCCGAGGACTGGATCACGGATCGGGCCCGCATGGGCCATCTCCTCGAGTCGTTCGTCGCCCATCAACTGGTGACCCAGGCCGAATGGACCGAGCCCGAACTCCAGTTCTGGCATTTCCGAGACAAGGATGGGCAGGAGGTTGACCTCGTCATGACGCTGGGCGCGCGCACGTGGGGGATCGAGGTCAAGGCGACGAGCGCGCCGGAACGGTCTCCGGGCCGCGGCCTGGCTCGGCTTGCGGCATTGTGCGGCAGCGACTTCGCGGGCGGATTCCTCCTCTACAACGGCCGTGACATCCTGCCGCTCGCCGGCGAACGAATGCTGGCAGTGCCGCTGAGCGAGCTATGGACGCGCTGAACGCGCGAGTGTCAGGAGCTGCTCAAACCACCTTCCACCACGGCGCCGCGAGCACCCCGGGAGTGATCCACTCGACCGAGTCCCCGCCGTGCAACAGCAGGCCGGCGCGCGTGGTCCGGTGGTACTCGGCCCGGAACGCACGCAGACTCGCGGTGTCACGGAGGCGCGGACGCCTGGTGGCCTTGACCTCGATGGGTAGCACCGACCCGTCCACCTCGATCACGAAGTCCACTTCCTCGCCGGTGGTCGTACGCCAGTGCAACACGTCGGCGCGACGGGGCCGGGAGTCCCGCCAAGCCAGCAGGTCCTGAAGTACGAGGTTCTCCAGATGCGCACCCCGGGGTTCGTCCTCCTGAGACAGGTGCATCGCCAGACCCGTATCGCTCCAGTACAGCTTTGGAGCCTTGATCAACCTCTTGGTGCGGTTCACCGAATACGCGGGGATTCGCACGAGCAAGTAGGAGGTCTCCAGCAGGTTGAGCCAGCGGTGGACCGTCGGCTGCGGAAGGCCGATGTCCCGGCCCACCTCCGTCTGATTGAGCAACGCACCGAGGCGCAGGGCCGCCGCGCGCATGAGCCGCCGAAAATCCGGAAGGGCTGCGATCGAGGAAAGAGCCTGCAGATCCCGCTCCAGATAGGTCCGCACGTAACCATCGAACCAGATCGCCCGCTCAGCAGGAGCATCGAGATGGACGGCGGGAACCGGGAAACCGCCACGGCGCGCGAGCGCCCGCCAGTCCTCCGGATCGGTGGGGTGCTCCCTCACTACATCGAGCCAATCCTGGTCAGGAGACTCGATCAGTTTCTCCCAGATGCCGCACCGGCCAAGTCCCGATTGCTCTCGTCGCGCCATCGGCCACAGGGTCAGGTAACTGGCGCGACCCGCCAATGACTCCGACACCCGTCGCATCAGAAGCAGGTTGGCGGACCCGGTGAGCAGGAACCGTCCCGGTCGCCGCTCCCGGTCGATCTCTCGCTTGACGGCGCTCAGGAGGTCCGGCTCGCGCTGCACTTCGTCGAGCGTTACCGGCTGGCTGCCTCTGACCAGCGCATCCGGGTCGTGCCGCGCCAGGTGGAGCACGTCCAGATCGTCGAGCGACAGGTAACGGCGAGTATCGGGAGTCGGTTGCCCGGTCCCGCCGGCCTGCGAGGATCGACCCAAGGCGCGAGCGAGCGTGCTCTTTCCCGTCTGGCGGGCCCCGGCGACGACGACGGCTGGCATGACGCGCATCATGGCGTCGAGGGTGCCGGCAACGGCGCGGGCGAGCGGCAAAGCATTCATAGCGTGAATGATAATCATTCATGACGTGAATGGACATCTGGAGGCCGGGCACTCATCCGGAGGCTCAATTCTTGGTATCTTCCATGCCGTGCGCGTCTCGGAGCCCCGATGAGGGGAAAGGGAGAGAATGTACGACGTCATCGTGATCGGCGTGGGCGGGATGGGCAGCGCCACGGTCTACCAGCTCGCGCGGAGCGGCTGCAGGGTGCTGGGCCTGGAGCAGTTCACCGTCCCGCACGCGTTCGGCTCCTCGCACGGGTCCACGCGCATCATCCGCCTGGCGTACTCCGAGGGCCCCCAGTACGTCCCGCTGCTCCGGGCCGCGTATCGATACTGGAGGGAGCTGGAGGAGGTCACGGGCGAGTCGATCCTCGTGGTGACCGGCGGTCTCGACATCGGGCCGCCCGACAGCCCCAAGGTCGAGAACTCCCGGCGCTCGTGCATCGAGCACGGCATTCCCTTCGAGGAGCTCGACGGCGCGGAGGTCAACCGGCGCTTCCCCGGCTACCGGGTCCCCGAATCGCTGCGGGCCATCTACCAGGCGGACTCCGGCTATGTGCGCTCGGAAGTGGCGATCCGGGCGCATGCCGCCGCGGCGCGGGAGCTGGGCGCGGAGATCGTGACCGGGTCGCCGGTGCGCAGATGGGAAAAGCGCCCCTCCGGCTTCCGGGTGGAGACCGCCAGCGGCACATATGAGGCCCGGCAGCTGGTGTTCACCGCCGGCGCGTGGGCGGGCCGGCTGGTGCCGGAGCTCGCGCCCCTGTGCCAGCCCGAGCGGCAGATCATGCTCTGGACGGAGCCCCTGAACCCGGCGCCGTTCGAGCCGGAGCGGTTCCCGATCTTCGTGCTGCAGGCCCCTCTGGGACGCTACTACGGCTTCCCCCGCGACCGCGGCGAGGGGTTCAAGATCGGCAAGTATCATCTTCGCGTGCAGCCCGTGCCCGACCCGGATCACCTGGACCGGGAATGCTCCCCGGAGGACGAAGCCGCCGTGCGCGAGGGAGTCGCGGCCTACTTCCCGGAGGCGAACGGCCCCACCCGCCGCATCGTGGCGTGCATGTTCACCACCAGCCCCGACGAGCACTTCATCCTGGACCGCCACCCGGCCATGGACGACGTGTTCATCGCCGCCGGCTTCTCCGGCCACGGCTACAAGTTCTGCAGCGTGATCGGCCGCATCATGGCGGACTTCTGCCTGGGGGAGGAAGGGAAGTGGGGGGTGGAAGGGTTCGGGTTGGGGGAGGGGAGGTTCTCGGCGTGATTTCTCCCCCGAGAAGGAAATCCTCGCATACGCTACTTGGACGACGACTCCACACACGCGAGGGTCCGGCAGCCTCGTCCTCGATTTGCCGATTCGGTGAATCTATGGTTCCAAGCGGCAACTCTACAGACGCACCCTGCCGTCAGTCGACACCACAAGCACCGACACGTGACTGATCTCCGACGAGCTTGGGCGAAGAGAGTGGGTAAGCCATCGCACCACGTCGTGGAACTGCGCATCGAGGCATTCTTCCCACGATCACGTGGCCCTCTCTGCCAAGTCCGAGGAACCATCAGTGTTCCCAGTCCGACTACCCGCGAGGCGGAGCGGCAACATCTTGCCCGCCTCCTCATCGCCCGCGCCTCGATTTCAGCACCAATAGAGCATTTGGCAATCCGCATTATGAATATCACCTTTACCCGTTTTGACACGTTGAAACACACCATGGAGATAACGGATATCCGAATGTCTCGAACTATGTGGTGGGAAAAAGAGTACATCGAAAATCCATACATGCGCGCATTGCCCATGAAGGAGATGAACGAACGTTTTCACGACATTATAGCCAACAGCGTGGATATCACTGACGGAGGCAAACTGGGCCTGCGAGGTCGCACTAGTAGGATCGAATGGATGAGATACTGTCAGCATGTTCTCGTGGAAGCAAGAAACCGTGAGTTACCATATCCCCTTTTCCTAGACAAGAGATATTCTCCAAAGGAGGACGACAACTCCTTCATGTCGTCAGTTAGGGGAGATCATTCGACCCGAGCGGCTGGTGCCGTGGTGAGGCGGCTGAGCGGTCGGGTCGAGAATTTCCATGCCATAAAGTACGGTGAGTATCAGTACATGAAGAAGCTGCTAGCAACGGGAGAAATGTTGATCCAGTCTTCGCGTGGTTTCGACAAGGATTCCTATAATGAGGCACGCCGGGACGATGAAAACTCCGTAAGCATATTTGGAGTGGACACGATGGATGGGACAGCCATACCCGCATACGACGTTGCCGGTCGGAGCGATCAAGACCGGATGACTACGTTCTCTTCATCAACGGATCGAGACTACATGTTGTACTGCATGGCCGGCACGTTATCCTCAACCTTGTTTGCACATTTTGGCCAAAGGGATGACTCTTGCGTTATAATACATGACATCGATGAGTTCGTGCAGAGGGTTGATCACGGTACAAGAGAATTATTCCCTCCGGAGAACTTCATTTTTGCCCACGGCTGGGTGACATACTTTGACCCGCTCGGTGCAATTCCAATCACGCCTCCGATACCGGAGGGATCAGAAGTACCCATACCGTTTCTGAAACATTTCCGACACGCGTACCAGGACGAGTACCGATATGTGTGGTTTCCGAGGGCACCCAAGAAGGATGGTTTGTCGTTGGAGAAGGTGTGGATTGGGTGTCTCCACGACATAGCTGAGATCATCCGAATCTAAAGGAGATGTCGACGATGAAGAGCGGTTTGACACAGGAACTGAGGGAGAGATTGAAAGAACGAAGCACTCAGGACCATCCCCTCCCGGCGAACTATTTTGTGAGCGTCGACTGGGAGGACAGGCAGGAGGTGCAAGGCATGCCCACATGCTATTCCACACTTGCGACGGGAGTATCGATGGACGGCAATCGCTACCCCAGCGAGAATGTGCTATTGGATTTCAATGAGCTATCGCACCAAGGATTCGTGATGAGTAGTGACGACGTCATCTATGGGGCGTCTTGTCGCTTTCGAGTGTGTGACAGTAACGAGGCAGTAGGCAGAATAGTAGAGACGGCGAACGAGAGACGCGCTTTCCCGGTAATCTATTGTGAAGTGTGGATTCACTTTTCTAGTGATGAGGAAGAGATCGAGAGTTTGAAATATGGAATGAAACGATTCGCCGGGCTTCTTACACGAATTGAACTGCAGAAGGAAAGAGGGAGTACAGTAGCGAAGGTGTGGGGCGGACATCGCGGGATTGTTGTCAGCAAGGACGCGGAGGACACGAACGTTGCTGCCAATGCGTGGGATTGCCCGGTGCCCCTGAAGCTACCAGCCTGGGGCCGCGCCGGCAGCACGGCGGTTCCGTAGTGGGTGGCCAGTCCTTGGTACCTCGGGTTCAGGTCCGGTTCGTAGCGGCGGGCTCGCGGACCGTGGCCTTCTCGTTGTCCGGGATCACGAGTTAGGGCACCCCGCCCCAGAACTCGAACATCCGGACGTGGGACATCGTCCAGTCCGGCAGCGCGCGGCTACAGGTCACGTCCACGAAGGTGCGTTTCGAGGCGCCGAGAGGGCCGACGAAGATCATGGCGTCGCGGACCTCCCCGGTGGGGCCCCGGTCCACCACCGGGAAGCCCGAGCCCGCATAGTCGACTAGCGCCTTCTCGCCCGTCCGGTAGACCTGCCTCATAACGACATCGAGTCGCTCCTGCTACGCCTTGTAACGCTCGCAGAACCAACTGTACTGATAGCCGTTCGGTTGAACCGCTCGGTACTCCAGCCACAGCAGCTTCAGCGTCACGCCCTTGTGGCGCTGAAGCTCCTGGTGGACCTCGCCCCAGTCCGGCTCCGGCCGCCGGACCCGCGACGGCGGCGGGGGTGGGAACAGCGAGCAGGCACGCCGTCGGGTGAAATTGGCGGTCGAGAACGCGAAGATAGCCGAGGCCGTGCCGGATGCGGTGGAAGCAGCGCCGGAGATCATCGAAGACCATGTGGATGTGATGCACCCGGACGACTACTTCACGCCGGAGATCCTCGAAATCCAAGCCCGGGCGGATTGGATCAGATCGAAGGGGTTAGGGTTTCCTCTTCCTCGCCATCTGCGTGGTAATGTCCACCACTCTCCGCCTGTCTACTTCCACGCTCTTTCCAGCGATGGTAGCGAGGATGGCTGTGCCCCAGCCCAGATGTGCTGCCATTGCAGATGGTGCCTGACCAGTCTTCGCTTGATACTGATTGAACGCTAGGTTCAATAGCTCGGGTGCAAGCGGTTCAGGCTCGGCTGGCTCAGGAACACCACTCCGCCAGCCTCTTGATGATACAATCTGCATGTATCGTCGAAAAGAAGCTGGCCCGAGGAGTTGCAGCTGGCGCGCTCGGTATAAGATAGACTGGATGCTCACACGCCAACGTCGTTTCATGGTAACAAGCCCGTCGAAACGGTCACCTGATTGGATGTATCCCCAGAACTCTCTCCTGAACGTCTGCTTCGGTAACAGAAACGCGCCCGCGAAGTGCTTCGCTTCCCGCTCTTTGGTCTTCGGGGTCTTGCTCTTATCTCCTTGATGCAGGACCATGTGGCCGAGCTCGTGCGCACAGCTCTGTATCGCACGCGAGCTAGAACCGCGCGTCCTGTTCAAAACCACAAGTCCTTGGTCGTCGAAGCAGACGCTTAGCGCGTCCACTTCCCGTGCCTCGGTGTCTATGGAAGACACAACGATCCCGGCGTTCTCTAGGACGCGCGTGATGCTATGAATTGGTCCCTGCCCGAGATACCAATGCTTGCGACACCTCGCCGCCGCCGTTTCGATGTCGTCCTGGGTGCTGGCCACCACCGATGGAACATCCAAAGAGGGCATCGCCACCTGCTGGCGGAGAAAGCGAATCCATTCCACCGAGAGGGTCCCGAACGCAGATAACTGTTGTCGTATCCTTCCCGGGATGGTGGCTAGGCTTCGATATGCGATGTCGTCCTTGCTGAACTCCACGAGCGCGGGGCCGTAGAAGTAGTTCTCGTGCACGTCTAGGACATCGCACAGTGCTTCCAATATTTCCCCAGCCGGTGCTGACAATCCGTGCTCGTAGCGCCATACCGTTGTTGGCGTTACGGCCATACGCTTGGCTAGGGCCAACTGGGTAAGACCCTGAATTCGCCGGGCTGTCCTTAGCCGTACACCCGAGAATTCATCTCTAGTCATGCATCCCCCACCGCAGGGCGATGATCCGTCTTGTGCAAATCGTCTCCTACGGAAGGTGGCGGCAGTTCAACTGCTTCCTCGCGCAGATCGTCGAGAGAGTGAGTTTCCACGTCGTCAGCAACTTGAATCTGCCATTCGTTGGAGACATGGCCACTAGAAGAGACCTGACAAAACGTCACCGAAACCGGTTTGCACCAGTCGTCGACCTCAACCACCAGACGATAATACGCTGTTGGATCGTGAAACAGGTCATCCGATTCCTGGATGGTGAACAGCTCAAGCAGGTTCGCGGAGGCGTACTTGGTTGGTGCGCTTTGCGACGGGTCGCCTCGGTAGAACCGAAGCGGAACTCCACCTATCTTGATGAGGAATTCACGGTTGCTGGTCTTTGCTACCGACAGCCAGTCGCGGTAGCCGGCGTAGAGTGCTGCCTCCGTTAGCGCATGACACGTCCGATCATAGGCTACGCACCCGATGGACCACGGGCTGTCTCCTAGTTCCCACTTCGCACCCATTGCCGCACTGAGCCGAGCCTTCCACAGAATCGTCCCGACCTTGATGAGCCTTCGTTGCGTAAACGCCGGATGGAGTTGCCATGGCTTGGGGTTCTTCATCTTCATCGCCTCCATGGGCGTCTCTCCTGTGATTTTTTCATCAGATGTGATTTTTTCATCAGATGTAATTTTTACACGCTCACCGGGTCGGTGTTCCGCTCGGAGAGGTGTGATGGCATAGAAGGAAGCTGGCGATTGCCGGGAGTGCGGCTTCGGAGTCCCCTTCAGGGATCGCGGTGACGCCCACCCGTCACCGCTCTGCCGACGAACTCCCTCCACGTCAGCCGCCTCGCGACTAGCTGGGTAACGATGTAGCCCATCCTGCCCATCGGGGACAGCTCTCGGATGTTGTGGTAGCCCGCCAATTCCTTGACGTACCTGTGCAGGTGCTTCTTGCTCTACCAGTGGAAGGTGCCCCTGTTCGACCCCTTGATCGTGGACCTGCCCCGCTTTCACGGACAGTTGGTTTCTGTGGTTGATGGTGTGTGATTTTGTTTCTTCTCTGCCCTCTCCAACACGGGAGAGAGGCAACGAGCGACCCGTACGAAGCGAGCAGACGGGAGAAGCCCGGAGAGCTTCGGCCGCCCCGGCGCTGCAGGTTCGCTTCAGGCCGCATGGTTGAGTTCCTCGAAGTTCGCGGGCGACCTGTAGCCCAGCGCAGAGTGGAGCCGGCGGGTGTTGTAGAAGCCCTCGATGAAGCTGAAGACCTCTCGCCGGGCCTCGGCCACTGTCGGAAAACTACGCCGGTCGAGAAGCTCGCACTCGAGCGTCGCGAAGA
>MPMR01000024.1 GCA_002238605.1 BD2-11 clade cluster bacterium bin43
AGAGGTACAGTCCGTTCCCGTCGCAGTGTCGTCCGGGGGGAGCCGAACGCACGAAGGCGGCGGAGAGCCGGTTGTGGGGATGCCGGCCCCTGGGCTTGCCTCTCCGGCGCTGCGTGCGGGAACTGGTAACATTATTCATTCCCTAATCGTAGCCGGGATGGCAGTAGATCGCAAGGGATGTAGCCGGTGGATGAGAGTAGGAGAGACTCTACTTAACCTGTTGAAATACAGGTTGTTACAGAACTCCTTGGACGCCTATGGACGACACTGGATTTCAGTGGTCCGCTCTCATGGCCGAATGGGACGTTTCGAGATCGTGGCGGCCCTCCCGGCCGTCCCGGCGGTTCGCTCCCGGAATGGCTTCGGGAACGGGAGCGGTCGGGGACCGCCACCGCGTTGACCCTCCTGGCGGGGCCGGATACCTTCCTTCTCCGATCCGCGACCACCCGCCCGCGCCGTCAGGGAGGGCGGTGCATGAACGCGCCATCCTGATGGAACACGCCTTCGAAGTTCTCGGGCTGCCCGAAGTGCTTGCACGCGTCGCGGCCTCGGCCTCCAGCGATGCCGGTCGCGATGCCGTACTCGCGCTCAGACCGGCCACCCGCCCGGACATCATCCAGCGCGAACTCGACCGGGTGCGTGAGACCGCCCGGCTCGCCGGCGCGGCCCGATCCCTGTCGGAGATTCCGGATGCCCGCGCGGCCCTGCGCCGACTGCGCGCGGCAGGAGGTGTGCTCTCGCCCCCCGAGCTCCATTCGATGGGCATTCTGCTGCGGTCCGGTCGCGAGCTCGCGCGCGACCTTTCTGCAGCGCATCCGCCCCTTCCCCTGCTGGTCCCGTTGCGCGACCGCCTCGTGGCTGATCGCACCCTGGAGGAGCGCATTCTGCGTACCGTAGACCGGACCGGCGAGGTACTGGATTCGGCGAGCCCGGAGCTCTCCCGCCTGCGCACCAGGCTGAAGCGGGGCCGTGGCGCCATCGTCGGAAGGCTCGAATCCTACGTGCGCACGCTCCCGGCTCGGTGGGTTCTGCCCGATGCCTCCGTGACGGTGCGCGAGGGGCGATACGTGATCCCCATCCGCCGGGCGGGACGGAGCGATGTCGGCGGAGTGGTCCACGGCACATCGGCGAGCGGCGCCACCCTCTTCGTCGAGCCGCCCCTGGCGATTGAACTGATGAACCGGGTTCGTGAACTGGAATCGGCGGAAGTGCGCGAGATCGACCGCGTGCTGGCGGAGTGCACGCGTGCACTCGCCCCGCTCCGCGACGGCCTGGCCGGCAGCCAGGAAGCGCTGATCGACTTCGATTCCCTCGACGCCCGCGCGCGCACGGCTCTCGCGTGGAACGGAAACGTCCCGGCCCTGCTGCCCCGGGAGCAACACACGCTGTGCATCGTTCAGGGACGACATCCGCTCCTGGCGCTGCGGGAGGATGTGGAGGCCGTTCCCTTCGATCTGCTCCTGGAGCCGGAGGAACGGGTGCTGGTGGTGTCGGGTCCCAACACCGGTGGCAAGAGCGTCTTTCTCAAGTCCGTGGGGCTGATCTGCGTGCTCGCGCAGTGCGGCGTCGTTCCCCCGGTGGGTCCCGGTACGCGGATCCCCGTTTTTCGCCGTTTCTTCGCCGACATCGGGGACGAGCAATCGATCGAAGACGACCTTTCCACGTTCGCCGCCCATCTCGCCAACCTGAAGGACATCCTTGAGCGCGCCGGCGATACGGCGCTGGTGCTGATCGACGAGATGGGGACCGGTACGGACCCGGATGAGGGGGCAGCCCTGTCGGCTGCCGTTCTGGACGCCCTGGCGAAGCGGGGGGCACGGGTTGTGGTGACCTCGCACCTCGGACAGCTGAAGAGGCTGGACGCGCCCGGAAGCGGCATCGTCAACGGATCACTGCACTTCGATCCGGAGCGTACGCAGCCCACTTATCGCTTCCGCAAGGGAAGGCCCGGGCGCAGCTACGGGCTCGCCATCGCGCGTTCCCTCGGGTTTGCGAGATCGCTGATCGATGGGGCCGAGGCTCGTCTCTCGCGGGACGAGGTACGCATGGATGAGCTGCTGGAGCGCCTGGAGTTGCTGGAGGCGGATGCCGCGAGGGCCAGGGCTTCCCTCGCCGCCAGGGAGGCGGAAGTGGAAGGGCGCGCGAGGAAGAACGCCGCCCTCGGCGCCGCGCTCGAAGCTCGCGAGCGCAGGATGGCGGGCGAAGAGCGCGAGGCCGGTCGCCGTGCCCGCGCCGAGGCGCGCCGGATCCTGCTCGAAGCTCGCCGGGAAGTCGAGGGCGCCATCGCGGAGGTGCGCGCCGGCAGGGCCGGCGAGGAGAAGAAGGGCGCGCGAGGCGCGCGCCGGCGGCGCGCGCCGGGCGGGGCGAGGCGCCCGCCGAACGCCACCGAAGCCAGTCCCCCGACGACCCCCGCCCCGCGCCCGCCACCCCCCTCCGCCCCGGCGACCCGGTGCGTCTCGCGAACGGAGGCGCGACCGCCACGGTGGTGGAGATCCGCCCCGGCCGCGCGCTCGTGGAAGCCCGGGGCGGGCTCAGGCTGGAGGTGCCGCTCGAGGGTCTCGCGCCCGCCCCGGCCCCGCCCCGCCCGGAGAAGCGGCCGCCGGGCCGGTCGTTCTTTCCAGCCGACCCGCCCCCCCTCGACTCCGACCTTCGCGGGCTTCGGGTGGACGAGGCGGCCGCCCGTCTGCAGAACATCCTCGACCGGGCGGTTGTGGCGGACGTGCCCGAGTTGCGTCTCATCCACGGGAAGGGCACCGGCGCCCTGCGCGCCATGGTCGCCGAGCTGCTGGAGGAAGACCCGCGGGTGCGGGAGTACCGTTCCGGCGGCGTGGGCGAGGGAGGCACGGGCGTAACCGTGGTGACCTTCGCGTGATTCCCGACGACCAGGTCGAGGAGGTGCGGGCGCGCTCCGACATCGTCGCCGTGATCGGCGAACACGTCCCGCTCAAGAGGGCCGGCAAGGACTACCGCGCGCTCTGTCCCTTCCACGAGGAAAAGACGCCGAGCTTCTACGTGGTGCCCGCCAAGGGCTTCTACAAGTGCTTCGGCTGCGGGGAATCCGGCGACCTCTTTTCGTTCGTCATGAAGCGGATGGGGCTCGACTTTACGGAGGCGGTCAAGTACGCGGGCCGCAAGGCGGGGGTCGCGGTGCGCGAAGTGAAGCGGCGGCCGGAATACCAGGACCCCAACCGGCCCCTGTACGAGGCCAACGCCTTCGCGCGCGAGTACTACCGGGAGCAGCTTGGCGACGAGGAAGCCGGCCGGCTCGCCCGGGACTACCTGAGGGACCGGGGCATCGACGCGGAGACCGCCGAGCGCTTCGGCATCGGCTTCGCTCCGGACGAATGGCGCGGCCTGCGCACCGCCGCCGCGCGTCACGGCATCGACGACGCCATCCTCCTGGACGCCGGTCTGGTGACCACCAGCGAGCGCTCCGAGGAGCCCTACGACCGGTTCCGAAGCCGCATCGTCTTCCCCATCGAGGGGCTGACGGGGAAGGTCATTGCCTTCGGGGGCAGGCTGTTCGGGCAGGGGAAGGGAGCCAAGTACCTCAACTCTCCGGAAACCCCGGTCTACCACAAGGGCGAGGAACTGTACGGGCTCAATCGGGCGCGGCACGAGATCCGGAAAGAGGGGGCGGTGCTGCTGGTGGAGGGCTACACCGACGTCGTTTCGCTGGTGGCGCACGAGGTTGCCAACGTCGTCGCCTCCCTCGGAACCGCGCTGACCTCGGTGCAGGCCCGATTGCTGGCCCGCTTTGCGTCCCGGGCCTTTCTCCTGTACGACAGCGACATGGCCGGGCTGAGGGCCACCTTCCGCGCCGCCGACATCCTGCTGGGCGCGGGGATCCACCCCTCCGTGGTGACCCTGCCTCCGGGCGAGGATCCGGATTCGGTCGCGCGCCATGAGGGCCGGGAGGCGCTGCTGCGGTACGTGTCGGATGCGGTCGACGTGCTCGACCGGAAGCTGCAGATTCTGGCCACCCGCGACCGCCTGTCCTCGATCGACGGCATCCGGGACGCCGTGGACCGGCTGCTCCCGACCCTGCGGGCGACCCGGGACCCGGCGCTGCGCGACATCTACATCTCCAGGGTGGCGGCGGAAACCGGCGTGCGGCGGGAGACGTTGGAGGAGGAGATCGCGCGGGCACCCGCCGCCTCGGCCGAGGGCGCCGGGATGGCGGCGGCTCCGAAGCCCCCGGGGCGGCGGGGGGGGGGGGCGCACCGATGGCGGCGCCTCCGAAGCCCCGGGTGCGGCGGGTGCGGAAGCCGATCATGGGCGCTGAGCGCCAGCTCCTCCAGGTGCTCCTCAACGACCGCCGGCTCATCGACCGCGCGAGCGAGGCCGTGGGCCCGGAGGACTTTGTCGACCCGGCCAACCGCGCCATATTCCGGGCGCTGACGGAGGACCCGGAATTGGATCGAGCCCCCGAGGGAATGGAGGCGGTTGCTGCCGGTCGCCTTGCGGGCCTGCTTGCCAGCAGCGAAGAAACCGGTCATGCGGCTCGCGTGCTCGACGACTCCGCGCGCAGGCTGCGTGGCGCGCCGCTGGCGGAGCGGGCGCGCGAGCTGAGGGCGACGATCGCCCGGGAGCTGGATCCGGAGCGGAAGCGGCAACTGATCTCCGAACTGGAGGAGCTGCAAAGGAAGAAGCGCGAAATCGACCCATCCCACTGGACCCCGGCAGTCCGGCATCGTCCGGGTCCCGGCGAGGGCACCGTATCTACCGAGGAGAGACCATAGCCGTGCCGACCTACGCATCGTTGCTGGAGCTACAGAAGATCGACGCGGAAATCGACCGCGCTGCCTCTCGTGTCGAGGGATTCGCCCCGCTGCTGGAGGAGCTGGAATCACACCAGCGCAAACTGGCAGCCAGGATCGAGCGGGCCCGCACCCGGCTCAGGGAGTTGAGCGTCGCGGAGCGCAGGCTCGAGCGGACGGCCGAGGAGAAGCGGAATCGGTTGAGGATGCTGCGGGATCGGCTTCTGAAGGTGCACAACCTCCGCCAGGAGGCGGCGGTGCGGGCGGAAATGGATCTTCTGAATCGTTCCGTCGACGGAGACGAGCAGGAAGCCCTGACCTATCTGGACCAGATCCGCAAGCTGGAGGAGGAGGCCGACAAGCTGGAGCGGGAGCTGGCGGACGAGCGGGAAAGGGCCGGACCCCGGAGGCGGGAGATCGAGCAGGAGCGGGAGGACGCGGAGAGCGCGCTCGCTTCGCTGCAGATCCGCCGCGAAGCCTGCGCCGTCGGCCTCGATCGTCACGAGCGGGAGGTGTACGAGGGCCTGCGATCCAGCCGGAAGGGAGCCATCGTGATGGCCATAACCGCGGATGGGGCGTGCGGGCGCTGTTTTTCGATGGTCCCGCTCCAGATGCAGGCGGAGGTGAGGGCCGGGGGCAGCCTGCGCCGCTGCGAGGCCTGCGGCATCATCTTCGCCCCCCGCGACGGCGAATAGCAGCCCGTGGACCAGGTCCTCCCGGCATTCGAACGGCGATGCTAGCGTGAACGCGCCGGAGCTCGGGGTGCTTCCGCCGGCTCCCGCGCCCCGCTGGAGCGTTGCCCCCACGCCTCCCGCGCGCCAGGTCGCAGCCCTGCGCAGGCAGCTCAACCTTCCCCGGGCGATGTGCGTCGTGCTGGCGGTACGCGGATTCGGCCAGCCCGCCGCGGCCCGCTCCTACCTTCGGCCGGCGCTGGAGGGACTGCCCGATCCGGCCCTGCTCGCCGATGCCGTGCCCGCGTGCCGGCGCATGCTGCGGGCGGTCGAACGGGGCGAAACCATCCTGGTGCACGGCGACTACGACGTCGACGGCATCGCGGGCGCGGCGTTGCTGACGCGCTGTCTGCGCTCGCTCGGGGGAAGGGTGGTCCCCTTCGTGCCCCATCGCCTGCGCGACGGGTACGACTTCGGCCCTGCAGGGATCGAGGCCGCGCGCGCCGCCGGTGCGACCCTGCTGGTGACCGCGGATTCGGGGACACGCGCCCACGGCGCGCTGGAGGAGGCACGGCGGGCCTCCGTGGACGTCATCGTCACCGATCATCACACCCCCGACCAGACCCTTCCGCGCGCGTTCGCGCTGGTGAACCCGCGCCGGGAGGACTGCAGCTACCCGAACCAGGACCTCTCGGGGACCGGCGTGGTGTTCGAACTCGCGCGCCTGCTGGGCCGCATGACCGGATCGCCCGCCATCGGGCCGCTCCCGCACGTGGAGCTTGTCGCGCTCGCAACCATCGCCGATGTGGTGACCCTCTCGCGCTACAACCGCGTCCTCGTGCGTCACGGCCTGGACGCCCTGCCCGACACGGACAACGCCGGCCTGCGCGCCCTCATGCAGGTGGCGCGGGTACGCGGCCCGGTCACCCCCGGCCAGGTCGGCTTCACCCTGGCGCCCCGCATCAATGCGGCGGGACGGGTGGGGGAGGCGCGCCTCGCGCTCGACCTCCTGCTCACCGACAACCAGGGCGAGGCCGCCCGCCTGGCGCGTGCGCTGGAGTCGTACAATGCCGAGCGCAGACAGACGGAGGCGCGCGTCCTCCAGGAAGCGCTGGCCCGGCTGGCCCCATCCTATGATCCCGCGCGCGACTACGGACTGGTGCTGGCGTCGCGCGACTGGCACCCGGGCGTGATCGGCATCGTGGCCTCCCGGCTGGTGGACCGGCTGCACCGGCCGACCGTCCTGGTCTCGGTGGACGGCGACACCGCCCGCGGGAGCGCCCGCTCCATCCCCGGCTTCGACATCCTCGCCGCCATCACCAGGGGCCGCCGTCATCTCGACCGTTTCGGCGGACACCGGCAGGCGGCGGGGATGAGCCTCGCGCCGCAACGCATCGATGCCTTCCGGGCGTCGTTCAACGAGGCCGCCGGGCAGGAGCTGGCGGATCGCGATCTGCGGCCGCGCCTGGTCGCCGACACGGTAATCCGCCTGGAGGAGGTGACGGAACCGCTGGTGCGTTACCTGCGGCACATGGGGCCGCACGGCATGGGCAACCCGCGACCCCTCTTCCTGGCGCGCGGGGTGACGGTGGACGGACCGGTGAAGGTGCTGAAGGGCGGCCACCTCAAGATGCGCCTGCGCGATCGCACGGCGGCGCTCAATGCGATCGGCTTCGGGTTGGCCGGTCGAGTCGAGCCCGCGACGCTGGTTCCCGGACCGGTCGACGCGGTGTTCCGGCTCAAACTGGACAACTACCGCGGGGTCCCGCTCATCCAGGCCGAACTCGCGGACATCGGCCCGCCCCGGTCCCGTCCCGCGACCCCGGCGCGCGCGCCGGCCGAGTCCGCGCCGTGAGAATCATCGCCGGGCGCTGGCGCGGACACCGGCTGAAGCCGCCGCGCGGCCGGGGCGTGCGCCCGACCTCCGACCGCGTGCGCGAGGCATGGATGGCCGCGCTCGGCGCCGATGTGGAAGGGGCTGCGGTGGTGGATCTGTTCGCGGGCTCGGGCGCGCTCGGGCTCGAAGCGTTGAGCCGGGGCGCCGGCCACGTGACCTTCGTGGAGCTCTCGCGCGGCGCGCTCCGGGTGCTTCGGGCCAACATCGAGCTGCTGGGCGCGGACGCCGTCACTCGCGTGGTGCGGGCCGACGCTCTGGCGTATACGAAGCGCATGCGGCGGGACGAGATCGATCTGGCGTTGGCCGATCCTCCCTACGGTCGCCGCCTGGCGGGGCGCCTCCTCGACCTCTATGGCGAGCGTCCGTTTGCGGGCGCTCTTTGGGTGGAGCATCGTTCCCGGGAGGAGTTGCCGGGTTGTCCGGGGCTGCGGCTGCGGCAACGAGTGTACGGAGACACCACGCTGACCATTGCGGAGGCGGACGCATGAGCGGTGCCAGGGATCTGGTCGCCATCTATCCGGGGTCCTTCGATCCCGTCACGCTGGGGCATGAGGACATCGTCCGGCGCACGCTGTGCGTGGCCGACCGGGTCATCGTCGCGGTGGCGCACAGCTCGACCCAGTCGAAGCGCCAGTTGTTCGGCGTCGATGAACGGGTACGTCTCCTGCAGGAGGTGTTTCGGGAGGAGGCGCGGGTGGAATGCACTTCCTTCGAGGGCCTGCTGGTGGACTTCGCCGGCGACCGGGGCGCGCGCTTCATGATTCGCGGCCTTCGGGCGGTGTCGGACTTCGAGTACGAATTCCAGATGGCCCAGATGAATCGGCAGCTGTGGCCGGGCGCCGAGACCCTCTTCCTCATGCCGGACGTGTCCTACGCGTTCCTGTCCTCCTCTCTGGTTCGCGAAGTGGCCGTCCTGGGCGGGGATATCTCCAGGTTCGTCTCGCCCCTTGTGGCCCGCGGGATCCGCCGGAGACTCGAGAACCGGGGGGGGAGGGAGGGTTGATGGCGCCGGTTTGCCGCGCGAGGCTCCTTGCCTGCCCCCGCGGGCTGCATGTAAACTGCCCCGCACTTCGCCCGACCGTCCACGCCGTCGGCGGATCCAGCGCGGATTCCATCAGAAAAACGCGGAGCCCGGCATGCCCTTTATCGTAGAACAATCCGGTGCGATCACCGTCATCAGCGTAACCGGCCATCTCATCGTAGCCAACCGCCAGGAACTCAAGCACGTCGTGCTCGAGCGGCTGCGGACGGGAGACCGCGAGTTCCTGGTCGACTTTGCCGAGACCGGCTACATCGACTCTTCCGGGCTGGGGGTGCTGGTGTCCCTGTCCAAGAAGGTGCGTGAGCAGGGCGGGGAACTCCGGCTGGCCGCGCTCAACGAAGACCTGCGCACCCTCTTTCAGCTCACCAAGCTCGACACGCTGTTCACCATCGTGGATTCCCGCGAAGAGGGCCTCCGGGACAGCTGAGTTTCGTCCGAGGGGGGCTCCATGCCCAGCGGCAGCCCATGGATCCGGAGCTGATCTTTCACCTCCCGAGCGACGTCCTCCGCATCGAGGACGCCGTCGAGAAGGTGGTGGCCCGCTGCCATCGCATCATCGAGCTCGAGCGCAGGGCCAGCCGTGTCCGCATGAATCTTCGGGTGGCGCTTTCGGAAGCGCTCTCCAACGCGATGCTGTATGGGAACGGCGCCGACCGATCGAAGCGCGTGCGCGTGGAGCTGACGATCACGGCGAAGGCAATCATCACCAGGGTGACGGATGAGGGACCGGGCTTCGACTACGAGCACGTCCCGGACCCGACCACTCCGGAGAGCCTTCTGAAGCCCGACGGACGCGGAATCTTCCTGATGCGCAGACTGCTGGACGAGGTGTCCTTCAACGACCGGGGCAACTCCGTCACCCTGCTGCTGAGACGCGATCCGGTACGACGCGAATGAGCGGGACCGGCGCTCCGCGGCTGCCGCGGCCGGCCCGCGCAATGCTGGACGAGTTTGCCGGGAGCTTTCCGTGGCGCCTGGGCGTGCGCGATCTGGTCTCCGGCCGCTCCCTGTATCCGGAGGAGACCGCCTCCGCCCTTTCGGCGAGCGAGCGGGACGTGGCCCTGACGCGGCGACTGAGCACCCGCGAGGGCCGCAGCCTGGAGCTGGCGGTGCGGCCTGCGGACCCGTCCCTGGCGCCGGCCGCGGACCTGCTCTGCTCGCAGCTCGTGCGGGTTCTCGACGCCGAGCAGGAAATCAGCTTCCTCAGTGGCGAGTTGTCCGCGCGTTACGAAGAAATCAACCTGCTCTACACGATCAGCGAAATCCTGGGCTCGATCCTGGAGCTGGGCGAAGCCGCGCGCATCATCCTCAACGAAGTGTGCGACGTCCTGGGCGCCCGCCGCGGCTCGCTGTGGGTCTACGACGCCGGGGACGGACTGCTGCACCAGGTCGCCGCCGAGGGAATCGCCGGACTGGACGGGCCGCTCGATCCCGCCGGGGACATGCTGACCGCGCGCGTGTTCCGGGAACGTGAGGCGATCATCAGCACGGGCGGCGACAGCACGCACCCCGCGATCGCCCCCAACCTGCGTTCCGAATCGGCCCTTTCGGTGCCCATCCAGTATGCCCCGCAGGAGGGAAAGGCCCGCACGGTGGGCGTCATCAACCTGTTCGGGCGCAGGAGGAGGGGCACGTTCTCGACCGGGGACCGCAAGCTGCTGACCGCCATCGCCAGTCAGATCGGCGCGGCGCTGGAGAATCATCGACTCTTCCGCGAGAGCCGGGCACGCGACCGGATGGCGCACGAGATGGAGCTGGCCCACAACCTTCAGATGCGACTGCTTCAGCCGGTCGATCAGCTGGGTCTGAGCCAGGTGGCGGCGCGCGTTGAGCCCGCGGAACAGGTGGGGGGCGACTTCTACCACTTCATCAAGCTTTCGGGAGGCCGGCTCGGCGTCATGATCGGCGACGTGTCGAGTCACGGCTTTCCGGCCGCGCTCATCATGGCGCTCGCCCTGTCGGCCGCGTCCATCTTCGCGGGCGAAACGGAGAGTCCGGCCGAAGTGCTCCGCCATGTGGACGACGCGCTGCGCGACGAGCTCGAGACCACCGAGATGTACCTCACCCTGTTCTGCGGCGTGCTGGATCCGGCCGCCGGCGAGCTGGTGTACTCCAATGCGGGCCACCCTCACGCGTTCGCTTTCCGGCCGGGCAGGAAGGAGCGGCGGCTGGCGGCCACCGACCCGCCGGTCGGGATCGCCGGACCGGGCTCGTATTCCGAGGTCAGCGTTCCCTGGGTCGCGGGCGAGGATCTGTTGTTTCTGTTTACCGACGGCCTCTCGGACTCGCTGGCCACAAGCGGATCGCGCAGCGGCGAGGAGGCAGTGCTGGCGGAGGCGCGAAAGCAGGTCGACCGTGGCCCGGTCGCCATCGTGGACTCGCTCTTCCGGCTCGCCGCCAAACCGACGCGCGCGATTCCCGCCGACGACCGCACCGCCATCGCGCTGAGGCTCTGAGACGTGCGGCCGAAGCGTTCCCTCGGCCAGAACTTCCTGGTGGACCCCAACATTCAGCGGGCCATCGTGAGGGCGCTCGACGTTCAGGCCACCGACGAGGTGCTGGAGATCGGACCCGGGACCGGCGCGCTCACCCGCCATCTGCTGGGCCTGCCGCGGCGCCTGCTGCTTGTGGAGCTGGACCGGGAGCTGGCGGACCGCCTCGGCGAGGAGCTGGCCGGCCGACCCGACGTCACCCTCGTTCGGGGCGACATCCTCGACACCGACATCGTGGAGTTGGCCGAAGACATCTCCGCGCTCAAGGTGATCGGCAACATTCCCTACAACCGCACTTCACCGATCGTCTTCCGGCTTCTCGAGCGTCCGCGTCCGGCCGAGATCGTCATCATGGTGCAGCGGGAAGTCGGTGAGCGGATGCTGGCGGCCCCGGGCTCCCGGACCTATGGCGCCCTGTCGGTGGGGGTCCGGATGGTGGCGCGGGTCGAGCGTGTCCTGCGCGTGCGGCGGACGGCGTTTCGCCCCGTCCCGCGGGTGGATTCGGTGGTGGTGCGGATCCGGCCCTTCCACCCTCCAAGGACTTCCGCAGCGCAGGAGAAGGCCGTGCGCGTCCTCACCCGGGCGGCCTTTCAGCGCCGGCGCAAGCAGTTTCAGCGGATTCTCCGGGACGCACCGGCCTATCGGCTCGATCGGCGGGCCGTCATGGAGGTGGAGACACGCAGCGGGCTCGACCTGACGCTCCGCCCCGAGGCCCTGGCGCCCGAGGACTTCGTCCGCCTGGCGGCGCTGGTGGAGGGCACATGAGCGCGTCCCGGGAGTCATGGGTCGAGACGGTCGCAGGCCTGCTCGGCGAGGGACCACTGCACCCGGACGAGCTCGCCCGGCGGGTGAGCCTGCTGCGCGCGTTCGAGCAGGAGTCGCCCGCTCTGATCGCGTCGCTGCTGGGGCCCGATCCCAGGTTTCGCCTGGACCCCGAGGGCCGCTGGCAGCTGACCCCGGGTCTGGCCGGGGTGCGTTCCTCGCTCGGCTTTCTCGACTACGCCGTGGTGGATGTGGAGACGACCGGAGGCGCGTACGGGGCGGGCCACCGCATCATCGAGCTGGCCGTCGTGGAGCTGCGCGAAGGGGTCGTGACCCGCGAATTCCAGAGTCTGGTCAATCCCGAACGGGACATCGCGGCTTCGGTAACCCGCCTGACCGGCATCAGCGGAACCAGGGTCGCGAAGGCCCCCCGGTTCCACGAGATCGCCGTCGAGGTCCGCAGCCGGCTCGAGGACCACGTCTTCGTGGCCCACAACGCCGACCACGACTGGGCCTTCGTCGGTGGACAGCTGCGCGAGGTTCTGGGGGACGCTCCGCGCGTGCAGAGACTCTGCACCGAGCAACTGTCGCGCCGGCTGCTGGCATCCCAGCGGCGGCATCATCTCGACGCCCTGTGCGACCGCTTCGGCGTCGAGGTGCACGGCCGTCATCGCGCTCTGGGCGACGCTCGCGCGGCTGCCGAGGTCCTGAGGTGTCTTCTGGAGAAAACGGAGCGGCGAGGCGTCCGCGACCTTCGGGCGCTGCGTCGACTCCTCGCCAGGCCCGAAGGACGTGACCCGGTCGAAGGATTGGTCTAGATTTTCACACATGAACAACGAATCCCGAACACCCGTCATCCTTGGATCCGCCCGTACCCCCATTGGCCGTTTCCTGGGCGGTCTCTCCCCGCTTTCCGGCCCCGCGCTTGGCGCCGTCACCGTGCGTGCGGCCGTGGAGCGCTCCGGCGTCGACCCGTCCGCCATCGACGAGGTGGTCATGGGAAACGTGGTTTCGGCCGGAGAGGGGCAGGCCCCTGCCCGCCAGGCGGCTGTGAACGCCGGCCTCCCCGCGACCATCCCTTCCGTCACCGTGAACAAGGTTTGCGGTTCCGGACTGAAGGCGGTGATGCTGGCGGCGCAGGCGATCCGGGCGGGGGACGCGCGCGCCATCGTGGCCGGCGGCTTCGAATCGATGTCCAACGTGCCCTACTATCTGCGGGGACATCGCGGGGGCGTGAAGTTCGGAGACCAGGAGGTGAGCGACGGCCTCATTCACGACGGCCTCTGGTGCTCCTTCGAGGGCCGCCACATGGGCGGTTACGCGGAATACACGGCGACCCGGGCGGACATCACGCGCGAGAGGGCCGACGAGTTCGCCCTGGCGTCGCACCGCAAGGCGGTGGACGCGATCGACGGAGGCCGGTTTCAGTCCGAGATCGTTCCGGTGGAGGTGCCGGCCCGCCGGGGCGAAACCCTGGTCGATACCGACGAAGGGCCCCGGCGCGACACTTCGCTGGCGGCTCTTGCCAGGCTGCGTCCCGCCTTTTCCCGCGACGCTCCCGAAGAAGTCGATCGGCTGGTGGTCACCGCCGGAAACGCCCCGGGGCTGAACGATGGCGGTGCCGCCCTGGTCATCGCGTCGATGGAATTCGCCCGGGCGCACGGCCTGCCGGTGGCCGCCCGCGTCACGGCCTACGCTTCGGCGGGCACCGAACCGCGCGATCTCTTCTTCGCCCCCATCTTCGCCGTGCGCAAGGTGATGGACTCGGAGGGCAGGGCGACGGACGATTACGACCTGGTGGAGATCAACGAAGCCTTTGCGGTACAGACGCTGGCGGACATCGACGCGCTCGACCTGGATCCGGCCCGGGTCAACGTGAACGGGGGCGCCGTCGCGCTGGGCCACCCCATTGGCGCTTCGGGCGCCCGCATCCTGGTCACGCTCGTACATGCGATGGAAGACCGGGACGCCGCGACCGGCCTCGCCACGCTCTGCCTCGGAGGCGGCAACGCGGTCGCGCTCGCGGTGGAGCGCGCCTGACCGCTCAAGCGCCGGAGGTCCCGGGGTGGTCCGCCCATGTTCCGGCCCGCGGTAGGCCTGAGGGCGGCACGAAACCTGCTGACATAGCGACAACACGGGAGGATCAAGGATGCGGACTGCAGAGTTGAGCCAGGGACAGGGGATTCTGGTACGGATGGCGTCGATCGCCACCGGTCGGCGGGCGCTGACCGCGGCGCTCTTCGTCCTGCTCACCACCGCCGGCGCCTACGTCGCGGTGCCCGTGCCCTGGACCCCGGTACCGATGACGCTGCAGCCGCTCTTCGTGCTCCTGTCGGGGTTGGTGCTGGGACCGTCGGCGGGAGCGGCGAGCATGGCGGCCTACGTACTGCTCGGGGTGAGCGGGATACCGGTGTTCGCCGCGATTCCGGCCGGGCCCGCGGCGCTCGCCGGCCCCACGGGCGGCTTCATCCTCGCCTTTCCCCTGGCCTCCGGTCTCTGCGGATGGCTGGCGGGCCCGCGGGACGCAGGCGCCCCGCGCATCCTGCTGGCGCTGGTGGCGGGCCTTTTCGTCATCTACCTGGCGGGCGCCGCCCATCTGTCCCTGCTCACCGGTTCTGCTCCCATGGCGGTCTTGCGCAATGCCGTGCTGCCCTTCGCGCTCGGCGACGCGATCGAACTGCTGGTGGCCATGGCGATCACGCTCCGGCTGAGGTCCCGGACTCGCGACAAAACCTGACTTCCGGAGCATTGTTCGTGGCCGAAGGGAAGCCCATGCGACGCATTGCCGTGATCGGATCCGGGACGATGGGGAACGGCATCGCGCACGTCGCGGCGCTGTCGGGGCTGGAGGTGGCCCTCTACGACGTGGCCGGGGAGGCGCTCGCGCGCGGAACCGCGAACATCGCGCGAAACATGGATCGCCAGCTGCGGTCGGGCCGTCTCCAGGCGGACGACCAGGCCGCCGCCCTGGCCCGCATCCATGCGACGACCGACCTCGCCCGGGCCGTCTCCGGGACGCAGCTCGCCATTGAGGCGGTCCCCGAGGACGCCTCGCTCAAGTATCGGCTGTTCGCCGAGTTGGACCGCCTCGCTCCCCCCGGCGCGATCCTGGCCTCCAACACCTCGTCGATCTCCATCACCGCGATGGGCGCCCGTACGACCCGACCCGACCGCGTCATCGGCGTGCACTTCATGAACCCCGTGCCGGTGATGCGCCTGGTGGAGGTGGTGCGCGGGCTCCGGACCAGCGACGCGACCGTCCGGGCGGCGATGGAGTTGGCAACCCGCCTGGGCAAGACGCCGGTGGAGGTGAACGACTTCCCGGGCTTCGTCTCGAACCGCATCCTCATGCCGATGATCAACGAGGCGATCTTCGCCCTTATGGAGGGCGTGGCGGAAGCGGAGGCGATCGACGCGGTCATGCGCCTGGGGATGAATCACCCCATGGGGCCGCTTGCGCTGGCGGACCTGATAGGGCTCGATACCTGCCTCGCCATCCTGGAAGTACTGCACCGGGAGCTGGGCGACGACCGCTACCGCCCCGCGCCGCTGCTTCGCAACTACGTGGCGGCCGGGTGGCTGGGGCGCAAGAGCGGACGCGGGTTCTACTCCCATGCGTAGCGCACCCCGGAGTCGAGCGCCGGCCGGCGGCGGTGTTCCCGGCGGGAGCGGCCCTGCGCACGCCCGTGGTGTCCCCCTGATGCGTGGCGCTCCGTGACCCCGGAGGAACGATCCATCCGGGAGATGACCCGGGATTTCTCGGACGGTGAAATCCGCCCGCGCTCCGCAGACTGGGACGAGCATCGCCATCTGGACGACGATGTCCTCGGGATGCTCGCCGAATTCGGTTTCCTGGGGATGCGCATTCCGGAAGCCTTCGGCGGCCTCGGGCTCGATCTGACCACATGCCTGGCGGCGACGGAGGAGCTCGCCCGTGGAGACGGAAGCGTGGCGCTGTCCGTGTCGATGCAGAACGGACCGGTCACCGGCCTCCTGCTCGCGCATGCATCGGACGACCTGCAACGCGAGTTCCTCCCGGGGATCGCGTCCGGAGAGCGCCTGGTGGCCTTCGCGCTGGGCGAGCCCGGGGCATCCGGTGCCGAGGATGCCGGGGATGCCATCGCCACGCCGGTGGCCGGGGGCTGGCGTCTTGACGGCCACAGGCACTGGGTGGTGGACGGCGGCAGAGCGGGAGCGGCCGTGGTCTTCGCCCACTCGGGCCCGGGCGGCGGGTTGGGCGCGTTCCTCGTGGACACCGCCGTACCCGGGTATCGCGTTGTGCGTCGCCGCGAAACCCTCGGACTGTGCGCGGCCGAGATCGTCGACATCGAGTTCGACGGCATGGCAGTGCCCGAGGACCGTGTGATCGGGCGTCCGCCGCTCGGAGACGGGTACGCGCGGGAGGTGCTCCCCCTGTCCCGCCTGGGCGGCGCGGCGGTCGCCCTGGGCATCGCGCAGGCCGCCTTCGAGCACGCCGCCCGATACTCCCGCGAGCGCGAGCAGTTCGGGCGCGCCCTCACGGCGTTCGGAGCCATACGGCACAAGCTCGCGGGCATGGCCACCCGTATCGCGGCGGCGCGCGCGCTGGTGCGCGAGACGGCCGTTGCTCTCGAAGCGCCGGACGGGGAAGGCGGACTCGACATGGCTTCCTGGCCGGACCATCCGGGCCTGGCGGCGACGCCGGACATGGCAAGGTGGGCGGCGAGCCACGCAGCGGTATCGGTGGCTCGGGAAGCCGTGCAGATCTTCGGGGGGTATGGATACATGCGCGACTATCCCGTAGAGAAGCTGATGCGCGACGCCAGCGGCACGGGCATCTGCGAGGCCACGGGCGAGGTGCTGCGCATCATCGCGGCGCGCGGGTTCCAGGCTGCGGTTGGCACCGGGTGAAGGGCGCCCGCTTCGGCGCGGCACCGGTGGGGACGCCCGGGAGGAGAAATACAAGGAATTGAACATGAAGATATTCGAGGAGATGGCGGCCTTCCGCCACGATCAACTGGCATTTTGGTCAGAGCCCGCGGCGGGCTACCGAGGCATCATCGCCATCCACGACACCACGCTCGGCCCGGCTCTGGGGGGCACCCGCCTGTGGAAGTATGCCAGCGAGGAGGATGCCCTGGTCGACGCCCTGCGCCTCGCGCGCGGAATGACGTACAAGGCGGCCATCGCGGGCCTGAAGCTGGGAGGGGGCAAATCGGTCATCCTGGCGGATGAGCGGCCATGCGACCGCGAGCAGCTCTTCCGGGCCCACGGCCGGGCCGTGGAGTCGCTGGGCGGGCGCTACATCACGGCCGAGGACGTCGGCACTTCCGTGGACGACATGGAGTTCGTGCGCGCGGAAACCCGCTGGGTGGCCGGGGTTCGCGGGGGTTCCGGGGATCCTTCTCCCGCCACGGCCCACGGTGTCTACCAGGGGATCAGGGCGTGCGCGCGGGAGCGCTACGGCGATCCGCGCCTGGAGGGCAGGCATGTCGCAGTTCAGGGCGTGGGACACGTCGGGTACCACCTGTGCGCCGAACTCGCGGCCGAAGGCGCACGACTCACGGTCGCCGACATCGACGCCGGCAGCGTTCAGCGCGCGGTGCGCGATTTCGGCGCCGCCCCGGTCGCCCCGGCCGGGATCTACGACGTGCCGGCGGACATCTTCGCCCCCTGCGCGCTGGGCGGCGTGGTCAACGACCGGACCGTCGAGCGCCTGCGCGTGGACATTGTGGCGGGCTCGGCCAATAATCAGTTGGCCGAGCCGAGGCATGGCAACGCCCTGCAGGAGCGGGGCATCCTTTTCGCTCCCGACTACGTGATCAACGCCGGAGGCCTCATCAACGTGTACGGCGAGATTCACGGCTGGTCCGCTGAACGCACCCGAAGGAAGGCTGCCGGGATCTACGACGTCCTGCTGAGCGTCTTTCGGCGCGCCCGCGAGGATGGCATCACGGCCGCCGAAGCCTCAAACCGTGTTGCCCTGCAGAAGCTGACGGATGCCCGCCGCCCCGGCAGCGCCGCGCACGGCTCCCGCGCCCGGCGGGCGGTTTCCATGAGCACCTGACCCGAGCGAAGCCGTGTCCACCGATCACCTGCGTCGTTTCGACCCCGAGATACATCAGGCCGTCCAGGCCGAAGAGGCCCGCCAGCGAGACCAGCTGGAGATGATCGCCAGCGAGAACTTCGCGTCCCGGGCGGTTCTGGAGGCGACGGGTTCGGCCCTCACCAACAAGTACGCCGAAGGGCTCCCGGGACGCCGCTACTACGGCGGCTGCGAGCACGTCGACGTGGTCGAAAGCCTGGCGCGGGCGCGGGCCTGCACGCTCTTCGGGGCCGATCACGCGAACGTTCAGCCCCATTCCGGGGCCCAGGCCAACCTGGCCGCCTTTCTCGCCTTCCTCCAGCCCGGAGACCGCTTTCTGGGCATGCAGCTCAGCCACGGCGGCCATCTCACGCACGGATCCCGGGTCAACGTCAGCGGCAAGTGGTTCCAGGTATCGTCATACGGTGTGCGCGAGTCGGATGGGTTCATCGACTACGATGTGGTGCGCGAGCAGGCCCGCTCGGAGCGCCCGCGACTGATCGTCGCGGGGGCCAGCGCCTACCCGCGCACCCTCGATTTCGCTGCGTTCGGCGAAATAGCGCGCGAAGTGGACGCGCTCCTCATGGTCGACATGGCCCACATCGCCGGGCTCGTCGCCACAGGCGAGCATCCCAGTCCGATTCCACATGCGCATGTGGTGACCACGACGACGCACAAGACCCTGCGCGGACCCCGCGGCGGTCTCATTCTGGCGCCCGCCGAACACGCCCGCGCCATCGACAGGGCGGTCTTCCCGGGCTCGCAGGGTGGTCCCATGATGCATGTGATCGCCGCCAAGGCGGTTGCGTTCCGGGAGGCCCTGGCCCCGGAGTTCTCCCTCTACATCCGGCAGGTGGTGGTCAACGCGCGAACCCTGGGGTCCAGGCTGATGGAACACGGGTTCCGTCTGGTGAGCGGCGGCACCGACACGCACCTGATCCTGGTCGACTTCGGGCAGGACGGCCTCTCGGGAGCGCAGGCCGAGGCGGCGCTGGCGCGCGTGGGCATCACCGTCAACAAGAACACCGTCCCCGGGGAGTACCGGTCGCCCCTGGTCACCTCCGGGATTCGCCTCGGGACTTCGGCGCTCACCAGCCGGGGCATGGGCATCGACGAGATGCGCCTCATCGCCGACTGGATGGCCCGGGTTCTGCTTCGCCCCGAGGACGAGGAAGTGCTGCAGGAGGTGCGTGGGGAAGTGCGCGAGATGAGCGCGTCTTTCCCGCTCCGCAGGGAAACCGCTCCGGTCGACTGACCTGCCCGGAGGTTGCGGGCGCCGCAATATCTTGTCCTGCAACGGGAAACGCCCTGTCGCCCCGATGGCCGGGTCTGGCGCTCGCCGGGGAATCGCTCCAGATTTCTCCCATGAACGACCCGCAGATTGGCGACGATGTCCTGGTTCGGCTCGATGGGCGCAACCCGCGCTTCCATGTCAAGGCGTACCTGTTTGTTCTCTCCGCCCTGCAGTCGGTCTCGGACTCGCTCGAAAAGCGGCGCCATATCTCCGGCACGGAGCTGGCGCAGGGGGTAAGGCGACTGGCCCTCGAGCAATATGGCCCCATGGCGCGCACGGTTCTGGAACATTGGGGCGTCCACGCCACGGAAGACCTGGGTGAGATCGTATTCGATCTGGTGGACTGCGGGATTCTCCTGAAACAGGATGAGGATTCTCCCGAGGATTTCAGGGGCGTGTACGATTTCGAGGACGCTTTCGAGCACAACTACCCGTGGGGCAGGGCATAGCCTCCGCCGCAACCTGACTTACTCAACAGGTCTCGTCTTTTCGAGACCATCCGAGAGGGGACTGGACAATGTCCGATGAGCGCAGCTTTCCTTCCTGTCTCAAATGCAATACGGGGCTGTTGCTCCCCATGTCGGACTACGGACGCGAGGGCGCGTCGATCCGATACAAGGCGTGGGTCTGTTCCAATCCCGACTGTGGCTACAACATCAGGATCGACAACGGAGAGATCACCTTCGGCCGCAACATCACTCAGAGCTACAAGTAGTCGCCCCAACCCTTTCCGATGGCGCCACGCGCGAATAGGAATCGCGGCGCCTCTCCCGGAGGCCCTCGCGGTCGTTCGAGGATCCTCTTCGGCGATTCCGATGTCCACGCTCCCACCGGCAGCGAAGCGGCATCCTTCGATCGCTTCGTCATCGACCAACTCGGTGTTCCCGGCCCGACCCTCATCGAGAATGCGGGACGATCGGCCGCCCTGGTGCTCGAGCGCATCTTTGCGCGGGGATCGGTCGTCGTGTTCGCGGGATCGGGCAACAACGGCGGCGACGGCCTGGCTCTGGCGCGCGCGCTGGCGGGTTGGGGCCGGTCGGTAACGGTTGTCCAGGCGTCCGCGCGTTCCCCGGATGCCCGCCTGCTGCACCAGTGGCCGCTGCCCACGCTGGACGCGGGCGCCGAGGGCGCCCGGGGTGAGATCCAGCGGGTGACCGCGTCGGCCGGCGTGCTTGTGGACGCGGTGCTCGGCACGGGGATTTCGGGAGCGCCCCGCACTCCCCAGGCGCGCATCCTGGAAGGCATGAACCGGGCCGGCAGGCCGCTCCTTTCCCTCGACATCCCTTCCGGGGTGGACGCCGACACCGGCGCCGTTCCCGGAGCAGCCGCCCGGGCCGACGTAACGGCGGCCTTCGGCTGGCCCAAGCTGGGTTCCCTGCTTCAACCCGGGCGTGTGCACGCCGGTCGCCTGGTGGCTGTGGAGATCGGATTCCCGCCGGTGCCGCGCGGGACGTTCGGGGCGCGGGTAGTGACGCCCGCATGGGCGCAGGATATGCTGCCGGTTCGTCGTCCCGAGACGCACAAGCACCAGGTCGGCTCGCTGCTCCTGCTGGCGGGGGCGCCCGGGATGGCGGGCGCGGCAATCATGGCGGCGCGGGCGGCACTGAGGGCCGGCGCGGGATTCGTGCGCATCGCGAGCGCCTCCTCCAATCGGTCCGTGCTCCAGGGCGCGGTCCCGGAAGCGGTGTTCGTGGACGCGGCCGACCGTCCCGCGCTCGCCCGGGCGGCGATGGGATCGACCGCGGTCGCGGCAGGGCCCGGGCTGGGGGTCGCTCCGGAGGCCGCCGCCGCCCTGGAGGCCGTGCTGGAGGCGTCCGGCGACGCGCCCGTCCTGCTCGACGCCGACGCCCTGAACCTGGTGGCGGCGGACGCGGGTCCCCCCCTCGGCGACCTGGGGCGCGCTCGGCCGGTGCTGGTGACGCCCCATCGCGGCGAGATGAAGAGGCTCGTGGCGGCCGCTGCCGACCTGCCCGATCTTCCGCACGAACTGGCCCTCGACCGGGCGGCGGCCTGGTCGTGCACGGTGTTGCTGAAGGGGAACCCATCGGTGGTGGCCACCCCTTCGAAGCGGCTCCTGGTGGGCGGGCTCGGGAGCTCCGACCTGGCCGCGGCCGGGATGGGCGACGTGCTGAGCGGGGTCGCGGGTTCGCTGCTGGCGCAGGGATGTGACCCATCGGTGGCCGGCGCGCTGGCGCTGCACCTGACCGGGGTCGCGGCGGCCCTCGGGAACGAGGGTCCCGGGCTGGTGCCGGGCGATGTGATCGCGCGCCTTTCGGCCGCGGTGCGCCGGCAACCCGACCGCAGGAGCCGTCTTGGCCTGCCCTTCGTCATCTTCGACCAGGAAGCGCCTCGTTGAGTTCGCTGGGACCGGGCGGCGAGTTCGACCTGATCCGGTCCTTCCTGGCAGCCGGACCGCCACCCGGGGCGGAAGTGCTGGTTGGCTCGGGCGATGACTGCGCGGTGCTCGAGTCGGGCTGGGTGGTGAGCACCGACGCGTTCATCGAGGACGTGCACTTCCGACGCGGGTGGATCAGCTTCGACGAGGCCGGCTACCGCGCGGTGACCGCCGCCCTCAGCGACGTTGCCGCGATGGCCGCGCGGCCCGTCGGCGTGCTCGTCGCCCTCGCACTGCCGGATGTGGAGGCCCCACAGGTCGCCGAGGGGTTTCGGGCCGGCATCCGGCGAGCGTGCGAACGCGCGGGGTGCGCGCTGATCGGGGGCGACCTCACCCGCTCTCCAGGCCCGGTGGTCGTGAACGTGGTAGCGCTGGGCCGCGCGGATCGCCCCATCCTGCGAAGCGGTGCGCGGGCGGGGGACGAGGTCTGGGTGACGGGCGTCCTGGGTGCGAGCGCGGCAGCGGTGCTCAGCTGGAAGCGCGGGCTTGAGCCCGATTCGTCGTCGCGGCGGGCCTTCGCCGCGCCCGTCGCGCGCCTCGGAGAGGCCCGCTGGGTCGCAGAGCGCATCCGGATGACGGCCCTCATCGACCTGTCGGACGGCCTTGTGGGAGATATGGGCCACATCGCCGCGGCGAGCGGGGTTGCCATCGTTCTGGATCCGGCGCTCGTCCCCGTTGCGCCCTCGGCCGCCGGCGCCGCCGGTTCGCGCCGCCGCGCGCTGCCCCTGGCGCTTGCCGGAGGCGAGGACTACGAGCTCGCCTTCACCGCGCGGCCGGGGTCTGCGGATTCGGTCGCGACCGACTTCCAGCGCCGGTTCGACCTGTCCCTGACGCGCGTCGGAATTGTCGCCGAGGGCGCAGGCGTTAGACTTGAGGGCGACGGCGCGGACCGGTTCGACCCCGGATCCGCGGGCTTCGACCACTTTCGCGCACCGCGATCCGATGCCGCCGAGGTCGGGCGCTCGGACCATCGCTAGACCGGATCGGGAGAACGGATGTTGCGGACGGCCTGGGTGGCGCTGGCGGCGATTGCGATGACCGGGTACTACGCCGCGATCATCCTGCTCTCCTCCCTGGTCCCCGCCTGGCGCCGCCGGCGCTGCGGATACTGGGCGCAGGGCTGGTCCGCCGTCCTCCTGCGAGCCGCGGGCGTGACGGTCACCTCGGCCGGGCTCGGTCGGGTCGACCCGCGGCGTTCGCAGATCGTCGTCTCCAACCACCAGTCCTGGTTCGACGTGCTCGCGCTCTTCGCCACCTTCCCCACCACCCTGCGCTTCGTGGCCAAGGAGGAGCTGCGCTCCGTCCCCGTCTTCGGCAAGGCGTTTCTGCGTTGCGGCCACCTGTCCATCGACCGCCGCAAACGCCACAGGGCGGTCGAGTCGCTGCAGCGGGCGGCCCGCCGGCTGCGCGAGCACACCCTTCACGTCGTCATGTTCGCGGAAGGCACCCGGTCGCCGACGGGGGAGCTGCAGCCCTTCAAGAAGGGCGCCTTCGTGCTGGCGCTCGAGACGCGGACGCCGGTGCTGCCCGTCGCGGTCGTGGGGAGCCGCGCGGTGATGCGCAAACACAGCTATGCGATTCGACCCGGCTCGATCGAGGTGCGGATCGGCGAGCCCATCGAAGTGGACGGCCTGGCCATGTCGGATCGCAACGCACTGCGCGACCGCGCGCGCCGGGCGGTCGCCGATCTCATGGCCGGGCCGCCATCGGAGCGGGCGAACGGGAGGTCCGCGACGCCCCTCGTCCCCGCCACCCGGGCCTGACGTTCAGGGAGGGCACCCATGTCCGCGATCACGGAGGTGAAGGGAAGGGAAATCCTGGATTCCCGCGGCACCCCCACGGTGGAGGCCGAGGTGGTCCTGGCGAGCGGCGCGCGCGCGACCGCGGCGGTACCCAGCGGCGCCTCCACCGGCGAGCACGAGGCGGTGGAGCTCCGCGACGGGGACCCCGACCGCTATCGGGGCAAGGGGGTGCGCGGCGCGGTAGCCCACGTCAACGGCGAAATCCGCGCCGCCATCGTCGGCAGGGAGGCCCGCGAGCAGCGCTCTCTGGACCGCGCGCTGGTGGAGCTGGACGGCACCGCCAACAAGGGCCGGCTCGGGGCGAACGCAATCCTGAGCGTGTCCCTGGCGACGGCGCGCGCGGCGGCCCGCGACGCGGGGCAGCCCCTCTACCGCTACCTGGGCGGCGCGGCGGCCACCGTCCTGCCGGTTCCCATGATGAACATCCTGAACGGAGGCGCCCACGCGCCCAACAACGTGGACATCCAGGAGTTCATGGTCATGCCGGTGGGCGCCGACACCTTCTCGGAAGGGCTGCGCATGGGCACGGAGATCTTCCACGCCCTCCGGGAGGTGCTGGCCGAAGCGGGCCGCAACACCGCGGTGGGCGACGAGGGCGGCTTCGCCCCCGACCTCGACGGCAACGAGGAGGCGCTCGAGGTGGTGCTCACTGCCATCGAGCGGGCCGGCTACCGGCCCGGCGACGAGGTCGTCCTCGCCATCGATGCCGCCGCCAGCGAATTCCTGCGGGGCGAGGACTACGTCCTGCGCGGCTCGGGCGGCGGCAGCCTCGACCGGGAGGCGATGGTCGCGTTCTGGGACGACTGGACCCGCCGCTACCCCATCTCGTCGCTCGAGGACGCGCTGGGCGAGAACGACTGGGGGGGATGGGGGGTATTGACCACGGCAGTCGGAGAACGCGTGCAGCTGGTAGGCGACGACCTCTTCGTCACCAGCAGTGAGCGCCTGCGGCGGGGAATCCGCGAGGGGGTCGCGAACGCCATCCTCATCAAGGTGAACCAGATCGGCACGCTGACGGAAACCATGGACGCCATCGACTTGGCGCGCGCCTCCGGCTACCGGTGCGTGATCTCGCACCGTTCGGGCGAGACCGAGGATACCTTCATCGCGGACCTCGCCGTTGCGCGCGCAACCGGGCAGATCAAGACGGGAAGCGCCAGCCGCAGCGACCGCGTGGCCAAGTACAACCGCCTGCTGCGCATCGAGGAGGAACTGGGGGCCGCGGGATCCTATCCCGGGAGGACGCTTTGGGAGTCCTGAGGAAGCTGGTGCTGCCGGCCATCGCCGGCGCCGCCGTCTACTACGCGGTCTTCGGCGGCGAGCACTCCCTGATTGAGCTCGGATCCGCGCGCTCGCGCGTGAAGCAGGAGCAGCGCGCCCTCGATCTGCTGCGCGCCGAGGTGGATTCCCTCACGGCCCGCGCGGACTCCCTGAGCAACGATCCGCTGACGCTGGAGCGCCTCGTGCGCGAGCGTCACGGGATGATCCGCGAAGGCGAGATCCTGTACCGCTTCGCGGACGATGTCGGCGACGAGGAGCCGGCGGACTCCACCGGGAGCCGGTAACCGGTCCGGGCCCTTCGGTTTCCCGGACGGTCGGGCGCTCAGGCCGAATCCTGCTCCGACCCGGCTGCCTCCGTCGCTTCCGTCGCGGAATCGGCGATTCTGCGAACCGCGTCCGCGAGCAACTGCCCCGAGGTCCCTTCCGGGAGGAGCGCGGGCATCCCCTCTGCCGCCGCCTGCGCGACCGCCTTCCCCGTGCTGGTGGTTCCCGCCGACATGAGCTCCATGGGGATGGGAAAGACGGTGGTGGAGTTGTTCTCCGCGGCGATCTCGACGGCCGTCTGCAGGTAGCGAAGCTGCAACGCCATGGGGTATTCCTGAATGATGGCCGCCGCGTCGGCCAGTTTGCGCGAGGCCTGGAACTCGCCTTCCGCCGCGATCACCTTGCCGCGGCGCTCGCGTTCGGCCTCCGCCTGCTTCGCCATCGCGCGCTTCATCTCCTTGGGCAGGTCGATGTCCTTGATCTCGACGCCGGTGACCTCGATGCCCCAGGGATCGGTTCCCTCGTCGATGATGTCGCGCACGATTTCGTTGATGCGCTCGCGCTCGGCGAGCAGTTGATCCAGCTCCGACTGGCCGATGACGCTGCGGAGCGTCGTCTGTGCCAGCTGGGAGGTGGCGAAGTAATAGTCCTCGATCTCGACCACGGCCTTCGCGGGGTTGGTCACCCGGAAGTACACCACGGCGTTGACCGTGACGCTCACGTTGTCCTTGGTGATGGTGTCCTGGGGAGCGATGTCCAGCGCCACGATGCGCAGGTCCATCCTCTTCATGCGTTCCAGCCCGTAGGGCACCAGGAAAATGAGGCCTGGCCCCTTGGCGCGGGTCAGCTTGCCGAGTCGGAACACGACGCCCCGCTCGTATTCCCAGAGGACGCGAAAGCTGGTGAGGAGGCCGGTGGCGGCGATGACGACGCCAACGATCATCGGGATGTCCATTCGGGTCGCTCTCCCTCGGAACTCCGCGAACGCCGGGCAGGCCCGCTGCCGCCGGGAGTCCTCTTGCTGGTTCAGGATAATCCGCGGTCCCTGACGGTACCGCTTGACACGCTATCGTCTCAAAACTAGCGTTTTCGCGATGTCCCCGCCGGAGTAGCTCAGCTGGTCAGAGCAGCGGAATCATAATCCGCGTGTCGGGGGTTCGAGTCCCTCCTCCGGCATCGCTTTCCTTCCTGCCCCGCAGGGACCTGACGGTCCCGGCGGGGTTTACATTTGTCCGTGCCAGCGCGAAAAGCCCGCGCGTCCGAAGCATCCGGCCGGCCAGCCGTGTCGCGCTCAGGGCCGAAGTCCCGCCGGTCCCGGACGGGTTACCGCCGCCGCCGGCCGACCTTTGCCGCCGTTCGCACGGGCGGATATCTTGGCCGGGCGACCCTCCCTCGTGGCACAGTGGGAGCACCCGAAAGCGACGAGCAGGACGATGACCGATCTGATCGAGCGTGAGCTGAGCCGGCGCAAGGCGTGGATGGCTCGCGTACTTGAGCGACCGCTGCGGATCCGGGACGGGGATGTTGCTCCCCTGTCGCCGGACCGGCGCGCCTATTTCCTGGACGAGGCTCGAGAGCTGTACTGGAACGAGCTGGAGTGGGAGAACATCACCGGCGAGGAGCGTCTCGACGACGGCCCCTTCACCGAGCTGGCCTTCCCCGGTTTTCTGGCCTTCGTGCGCGGATTGCTGTTGCGCGAATCCATCGACGAGCAGGGAACGCCCGCGGAACCGCATCCCGCCATCGTGGAGGAGATCCTGAACTTCCTGGCGGGCAGGGTCGTGACGCTCCGGACCGAACTGCGCGAGCAGGATCCCGAGTGGGACGTGGAGCAGAGCACGCGCGAACTGTCCATGACCGAGCCGCTCATCGATCTGGTGCTCGCGCTGTTGTACGAGGTCACCCCGGCCGAGCGGGTGCGGCTGGAACGGGCCGCGGCGGATTGACGACGCCGGCACGTCGGCGTTCCATGCGTGTGCCCTGGCGGGGATGGAGCGGGCTGCCCGCCCGCCGGCCCGGTCATCCGTACCTGGCGGGCGCCCCCCTCTTCATCGCTCACAGGGGGGGCGCGGCGCTGGCCCCCGAGAACACCATGGCGGCCTTCACCGCCGCCGTGGAGCGATGGGACGCCGATGTGCTGGAACTGGACGTGCGCCGCACCGCGGACGGCAGGGTGGTGGTGATTCACGACGCCACCGTGGACCGCACCTGCGAGGGCACCGGCGCCGTGCGCGAGCTTCCCTGGAGCGAGGTGCGGTCGCTGGACGCCGGGTATCGCTTCCGCGGCCTGGCGGGCGAACTCGCCTTCCGCGGCCGGGGCGTGCGCATTCCGCTGCTGGACGAGGTGCTCGAGACCTTCCCGGCCACGCGAATGAACGTGGAGGCCAAGGCGCCCGAGGTCGCGCCACTGCTGGTCGAAGCCATCCGCCGCCACGCTGCGCACGACCGTGTGCTGATGGCCGCGGAACTGGAGGGCGCGCGGCCCTCGCGGCACGGCTATCCGGGCCCGCACGGCGCGTCCCGCCGCCAGATCCGGCTGTTCTACCTGCTGCACCACCGGCCGCTCGGGTTCCTGTATACGCCGCGCGCGGACGCCCTCCAGGTCCCGGATGCGTGGATGGGCAGGCGGGTGGTCACGCCGCGCTTCGTGCGTGAGGCTCACCGCCGCAACATTCCCGTCCACGTCTGGACGATCGACGAGGCCGCGGACATGCGCCGGCTGCTCTCGTGGGGGGTGGACGGCATCCAGTCCGACCGCCTCGACCGGCTGGCCCGGGTGCTCGTGGAGGAAACCGGCAGGCCGCCGCCGCCGGCGCTGACCGCCGCCGGGGCGGGTGCCGCCGCGGCGAGCGGCGAGGTGGCGCCGTGAGCGGACCGGCTCGGCCGCTGGCCGCCCGCTTCCGCGCGGCGCTGGCCGATGACGGGGTCATTACCGGTGGCGGGCGGGTCCTGGTGTCGCTTTCGGGCGGCCCGGATTCCACCGTCCTGCTTCACCTGCTGCGCTTCACGCCGGGCCTCCCGCCGCTCGAGGTGCACGCCGCCCACCTCGATCACCGCATGCGTCCCGGGAGCGCCGACGACGCCCACTGGGTCAAGGGGCTCGCGCACGCGTGGGAGGTGCCGCTGGTGTCGCGCGCGGTCGGTCGTCCTCCCGCCAACGAGACGGAGGCGCGCCGGGCCCGTTATCGCTTTCTGGAGGAGGCGCGCGGCGAAACCGGCTGCGACTGGGTGGTGACCGCCCATCACGCGGACGACCAGGCCGAAACGGTCGCCTACCGGATGCTGCGGGGCACCGGCCTCGCCGGCCTGGCCGGGATTCCCCGCACCCGCGAGCCGGGACTGTACCGGCCGCTGCTGCCCTTCTGGAAGCGGGAACTCGCCCACTACGCCTCGGCCTCCCGCCTCCGCTACCGGACCGATCCCAGCAATCGGTCGCCCGACGTCCCGCGCAACGTGGTGCGCCGGGAGCTGCTGCCTCTCGCCGAGGAGCGCGTCGCACCGGGCGCCCGCCGGGCGCTCCTGCGTCTGGCCCGCCTGGCGGGGGAGGAGCGCCGCCTCTGGCGCGCCGTGATGCCGACGCTGCTCGCGGGTCTCGTGGTGCGTCGCACCGAAGAGGACGTCTCCTTCAGCCGCGACGCGTTCCTGCAGTGCGATTCCCTGGTGCGGGCCAGGCTGATCCGGACGCTGGCGGCGGAGGCCGGCGCCCATCTGGATGCCCGCGCCACCGACCTGGCCTCGGCGTTCGTCCGCTCCGGCCGGAGCGGGCGGTCCATCGACCTGCCCGGCGGGGTGGTTCTGTCCCGCGCGTTTGAGCGCCTGGTCGTCTCGCGCCCCGCCACCGCCATCGACGGGACGTCTGCCCCCGACCACGCCCGCTACGTGGCGGTTCCGGTCCCGGGCGAAGGCGCGGCGGAGGGCCGTTCGGGAGGGGCCGCCTTCCTTGCCCGCTGGTCGACGCGAGGCCCCGTGGGAGGAGAGGGGCTCTCCATCCCGGCGCTGCGCTTCCCCATCCTCTTTCGCGGCTGGCGGCCCGGAGACCGGATTCGCCTCGCCGCCGGCACCCGCAAGCTCAAGAAGGTATTCGGGGAAGCGCGGGTTCCGCGGCCGGCCCGCGCGCGCCGCCCGGTGGTGGCGGATTCGGGAGGGCGCATCCTCTGGGTGCCGGGGGTGGCGCGATCGATCGAGGCGCGGCCCGCGGCGCACGACGCAATCCTTTACGTGGGAGTGGATCTCGATGTCGCCACCGACTGACGTTGTCCGCCGCGCCGGCAGTGGCCGCGTGCGCCGCATCATCTTCACGCGCGAACAGATTGCGCTCAGGGTCCGGGAGCTGGGCGACGAGATATCGGCCTGCTACGACCCGCGCGAGGAACTGCTCGTGCTTGGCCTGCTGAAGGGCTCGTTCATGTTCCTGGCGGACCTGGTGCGCTGCATCCATCACCCCGTGCAGGTCGACTTCATCGTGACTTCGAGCTACGGGACGGGTATGGTATCATCGGGGAACGTGCGGCTCCTCTACGATCCGGAAGTCTCGCTCGGGGGGCGCCACGTCATCCTCGTGGACGACATCATCGACAGCGGCAAGACCATGGCATCCCTGGTGCCCATCATCCAGGCGCGCGGACCGGCCAGCCTCGAATCGTGTACCTTTCTTCACAAGCGCCGGGACGGCATCGCGCATGAGCCCAGATGGGTCGGCTTCGACGCCCCTCCGGAGTTCGTGGTGGGCTACGGCCTCGATTACAGCGAGAACTTCCGGCATCTTCCCTACATCGCAAGCATCTGAGGGCATGGGCCGGTGGTCCCAGAGTACTCTGAATAATGTCTGATTCCGAACAGAACCGACCCGATTCCGGCAGCAGGTTCTCCCGGCTTTCGCGCACCGCCTCGTTCTGGATTCTGCTGGCGCTCGTGCCGCTCCTCTTCATACAGCTCTTCGGATCGGGCGGCAACGCGGGCGTCGAGTTCACCTACACCGAGTTTCGCGAGCAGCTTGCGTCCGGGAACATTCGCGAGGTGACGATCGTCGATTCGCGTAGCGTCGAGGGCGAGCTGCGCACCCCGGTGAACCGTGACGGCGAAGACATGAGCCGCTTCGTCTCCATGCTTCCGGGCGAGGTCACGGACGGGCTGCTCGAGGAGCTTCAGGCGCGCAACGTCGTCATCAGGGCGAGGCCCGCGAGGGTCCCGGTCATGGAGCGGGTGTTCGCGTTTCTCCCTTGGATCCTCATGGCGGGCATCTGGATCTGGTTCGTGCGCAGCCTCCAGAGCGGGGGCAACCGGGCCTTCCAGTTCGGCCGCTCCAAGGCCAAGCTCATCTCTCCCGATACCCCCAAGGTGACGTTCGAGGATGTCGCGGGCGCGGACGAGGCCAAGGACGAGCTTCAGGAGGTCATCGAGTTTCTGAAGGATCCGCAGCGCTTCGTGCGCCTCGGCGGCCGTCTTCCCAAGGGCGTGCTCCTTGTGGGCCCCCCGGGCACCGGCAAGACGCTTCTGGCGCGGGCGGTGGCGGGCGAGGCCGCGCGTCCCTTCTTTCAGATGTCGGGCTCCGATTTCGTCGAGATGTTCGTGGGCGTGGGCGCCTCGCGCGTACGCGATCTCTTCGAGCAGGGGAAGTCGCACGCGCCCTGCATCATCTTCGTGGACGAGATCGATGCGGTGGGCCGTCACAGGGGCGCAGGCTTGGGCGGCGGACACGACGAGCGCGAGCAGACGCTGAACGCGCTGCTGGTGGAGATGGACGGCTTCGAGTCCAACGACGGAGTGATCCTGCTGGCGGCCACCAACCGGCCGGACGTGCTCGACCCCGCGCTGCTTCGCCCCGGCCGCTTCGACCGGCAGGTCGTGGTGGACTCTCCGGACATCAAGGGCCGGGAGGGCATCCTGGGCGTTCACGCGCGCAAGCTGCCGCTCGCCGAAGACGTGGATCTGTCCGTCATCGCCCGGGGCACCCCCGGACTGTCGGGCGCGGATCTGGCCAACGTCTGCAACGAGGCGGCCCTCGTCGCCGCGCGCGAGGGCGCCGACCGGGTCGCCATGGTCCACTTCGAGAAGGCCAAGGACAAGGTCATGCTGGGGGCGGAGCGCAAGAGCCTGGTGCTGACCGAATCCGAGCGCGTACTGACCGCGTGGCACGAGGCGGGCCATGCCGTGCTGGGGCTGCGCATCCCCGGCCTCGACCCCGTGCACAAGGTCACGATCGTCCCCCGCGGGCGCGCCCTCGGACTAACCGCGAGCCTGCCCGAGGAGGACCGGCACTCCTACACGAAGGATTGGCTGGAAGGGCAGCTGGTGATGCTGTTCGGGGGACGCGTGGCCGAAGAGATGCGCTTCGGCCCGACCAAGGTGACGACAGGGGCCGGCAACGACATCGAGCGCGCCACCACCATGGCCCGCCGCATGGTGACCCGCTTCGGCATGTCCGAGCGGGTGGGCCTGATGGCGGTCGGGGACTCGGAACAGGAGATCTTCCTGGGGCGTGAGCTGGTCCAGCGCCGCGAGGTGTCGGAACACACCGCGGAGCTGGTCGACAGCGAGGTAAAGCGGCTTCTGGACAGCGCGCATGATCGCGCCCGCGTGCTGCTTGAGGAGCACAAGGACCTGCTCGAGACCATCGCCGATGCGCTGCTCGAACGCGAAACCCTGGGTCGCGGCGAAATCGAGCTGCTCGACCAGGGGGAGCCGCTGCCGCCCATGTCGCGCGAGGAGCCGCCGATGCCGGGTGGGGAAAACGGAAGCGAGCCGCCCGAAACCGGCGACCAGCGCGACGGTGCGGCGGCGCCGGTATCCGGGAGCAGTCCGGATCCCCTCCGCGAGCCGGAGGAGGCCGTTCCGGTTTCCTCCGCGCGCGTCGACGGCCCCACGGCCCGAACGAGGGGCTCGCACGCGAACGAGCCTTGACCGGCGGGAGGCGGCACCCGCCCGCCCGAATGCAATCCTGGTCCGCTTACGCGTCTGAGACGACATGAGCATCGGGGACCTGTTCGCGCTGTTCGCGCCCGGCTGGCTCGATATCCTCGAGATCCTCATCGTCGCGGCGCTGCTGTACCGCATCCTGCTGTTCATCCAGCGCACCCGGGCCATGCAGATCCTGCTGGGCGGGCTTCTGATCGCCGGGATCTACGCCCTCGCGCGCCTGCTGGGACTCGACCTCATGCGGTCGATCATGGAGGCGGTCTTCCAGTACGGCGCCATCGCCGCGCTGGTCGTCTTCCAGCCGGAGATTCGCTCCACCCTCGCCCGGCTGGGTCAGGCGCGCATGCTGCAGCTGTTCAGCCGGCTCGAGGAAAGCCAGGTGGTGGAGGAGATCGCGGGCGCGGTCGAGCGCCTTTCGGACATGAAGATCGGCGCGCTGCTCGCCGTCGAGGGAGAGGTCGGGCTCGACGAATACGCCCAGAGCGGCAGCCGCCTGCAGGCACGGGTCTCCCGCGAGATCCTCGGCGCCATCTTCACTCCCAATTCGCCCCTCCACGACGGGGCCGCGATCATCTCGGGCGACACCATCAAGGCGGCGGGGGCGATTCTGCCGCTCAATCGCGCACCGGTTCCGGACCGGACGCTGGGCACCCGGCATCGCGCGGCCATCGGGCTCAGCGAGGAGACCGACGCGGTGGTGGTGGTGGTCAGCGAGGAGTCGGGCCGGGTTTCGGTGGCGAGCGGGGGGATGCTCCGCAAGGGAGTGGACGGAGCCGGCCTGCGGGAAGCCATCGCGCGGGCGGGCCCAAGGCGCACGGAGAACCGGGAGGCCGGGGGCAGCGCCGGCCGGGCCCTGGCGCGGGCCCTGCGCCTGCCCTGAATCCTATCCCGCGAAGCGGATGCGGAAGATGCGGTTGCCCGCGTCGTCGGAGACGAGCAGCGCGCCGTCCGGCGCCTGCAGCACGTCCACGGGGCGGCCCCAGACTTCCTTCTCTTCGTCGTCGCGGACGATGAATCCGGTCAGGAAGTCCTCCGGCGGACCGGAAGGGCGTCCGTCCTCGAACGGGATGCGCACCACCGAATAGCCCCTCAGATCGAGCCGGTTGATGGATCCGTGCAGCGCCACGAAGGCGTCGTGGCGGTACTCCGTGGGAAACCCCTCCCCGGTGTGGAATACCATCCCCAGCGGGGCCGCGTGGGCCGGGAGCAGGACGTCGGGCACGAGGGTCTGCGCCACCAGGTCCGGCCGCGCCCCGTTCAGGATCGGCTCCGGGTTGGGTCCGATGTACGCGTACGGCCATCCGTAGAAGCCGCCCTCCTCCACCGAAGTGACGTAGTCCGGCGCCAGGTCGTCGCCCAGGTGATCCCGCTCGTGCACCGCCGTCCAGAGTTCGCCGGTGACGGGATGGAACGCGAGCGCAACCGGATTGCGCAGCCCGCCCGCGAACACCCGATGTCCCGAGCCGTCCGGCCGGTACTCGTTGATGGCGGCCCGGCGCGGGTCCGAGCCCGGCATGGCGTTGGTGGCCGAGCCGACGGCCACGAACATCCGCTCGCCGCCCGGGGCGAAGATCACGTTGCGGGTCCAGTGGTTGAAACCGATGGTGCGGCTGACGTCGATGCCCAGGCGCTCGGCGGTGTCGTAGTCGAGGGCGTCGCTGCTGACCGGCAGATCGACGACGTGTTCGGGCGGGCCCTCAGCGCGGGTCTGGCCCGGCGTGTAGCGAAAACGCACCACCGCGTCGTTGTTGCCCACGTACAGGTAGCCTTCGTGGAAGGCGATCCCGGACGGCCGCAACAGTTCCCCGGCGAAGGTCTCCCGGTGTTCGACCACGCCGTCGCCGTCGCCGTCGCGCAGCAGCGTGATCGTGCCGCTCCGGCTCTCCGCCACGAAGACATCTCCGTTGGGCGCAAGCGCAAGACGCCGGGGGCCGGGGAGCTCCTCGGCGAAGACGTTGACGCGAAAGCCGTCGGGAACCGAGAGCGTCGCCCCTTCCGGACGCTCCACGATGCTCGGGATGGCCCGGTTCCAGGGGGTCTCGAAGGGTTCGGGCAGCTGCTGGGGCGCAGCCAGCAGCGGCAGCAGGGAAAGCGCGGCCAGCGAAATCATGAGAGGCTCGGGGATGAGGGGGGGCGAACGGACATCCTGAGTATAGCTCCGCAACTCCGCCTGCGGCGATGCACGAGGCCCAGGGCGATACTCCATGGGCCCCTTCACACGGGCGCGCACCGAATGAGAATCGGCGCGCTGTGCCGCCCAGGTCGAACATGCGGCCCGCACGCAGGGTAACAGGACGATCCGATACGCCGCACAATGGACGTCCCGTCAACCTTTCGTCCCGGCCGCGCGTCCTGGAAGGGACAGCCACGTTCCCGGAGAGCCATCGCCCATGACTCATTGCCCAACCGGCCTCGCGAGAGGCATCGGTCTTGCCGCCGTCCTCATCTGCCTCGCCACGCCGCTGCCGGCCCGCGCCGCCCAGGAAGAGGCGGCAAGCCCCGAAGCCGATTCGATCGCGCTGCTCGAGGAGGCGAAGCAGGTACAGAAGGAATTCGAGCGCCATCGGGAGCAGCGGCTTCCTCCTGAATGGAGCGGTTTCGGAGGCCAGTGCGATGCGCTCGTCGGCCGGCTTTGCCTCCGGCACGGGGACGGGGAAGCGCCCCCGGTGGAGCCCGCTCCGCTCGAGGTCGAGATGGCGCGCATGGATATGCTCCGGACGCTCGGCCGCATCGCTTCGCGCATCCCGCGCGACAGGTGGGTGCTGGGACAGCGCGTCTTTTACCTGCGGGAACAGGGGGAGTTTCTCCGGGCCGAAGCCCTGACGGGGCGCTGCCACCCCGACGACGAGTGGTGGTGCCTGGCGCTCAAGGGGTACCTGCTTCAGTCGCAGGGAAGGAGCATCGAAGCGGAAGCCGTCTTCCGCGACGCCATCCCGCGGATGCCCGAGGAGGAGCGGGAACGATGGCTGGCGCTCGACTATCTCCTGGACGAGGAAGCGCGCGAGCTCTTCGAGGATGCGGATGCCGAGGAGCAGGGGGCGCTCCGCGAACAACTCTGGCTGCTCGCGGATCCCCTCTACCTGGTGGAGGGCAACGACCGCGAGGCGGAGCAGTACGCCCGCCGCACGCTGATTCGCATCCGGGAAGCGGCGGAGAACGCCTTCGACCTCCCCTGGGAGAAGGACCTGGAGGAGCTGGTCGCCCGCTACGGAGGCGAGGTGGGATGGGAGCGCGGAAAGGCGGCGCCCCCCTCGGCCATTCTGCAGGACAACCGTTTCATCATCGGGCGTCACCATCCGCACGGGCGCGAGTTCATGCCCGCGGGAACGTTCCTGCAGGATCCGACCGGAGTCCCCGTACGCGCATGGGAGATCGAGGACCGGGCTCCGTGGACCGGCTACGCCGCCTGGTACGCGCCCATCATCACCACCATGGACGCGCAGGTGGCGCGCTTCCGCCGGGGCGACTCCCTCCTGGTGGTGGCGGGCTACCAGCCGCCCCCGCGGCCCGAGGAGGCTCCCCGGCCGACGGTGCGCGAAACCGCTCCCGGGGCCGATCCCTTCGCCGCCTTTGCCGCCCCCCCGCCCCCGCCCCCCGTGAGGGCCGGCGCCGTGGAATCGGGGGTGTTCGTGCTGACCCCGGAGGGCGAGCGGGTCGTCGACCAGCGTGGCACCGCGCGCGAGGGCGTGGTCACCGCACGGGTTCCCAACGGCGGCTACATCTTCGGCCTGGAGGTCCTGGAAGACGCCGACGAGCGCGGCTGGCGGGTGCGCGGCGGGGTGCGCCAGGAGGATCTGCCGTTCGGGCTCGCGGCCATATCCGACGTGGTGTTGCTCGACCCGGACGGCGATCTGCCGGAAAGCCTGGACGAAGCGCTGCCCCGGGTGCTGGGGTCAACCCGCGTGCGCTCGGGAGAGGCGTTCGTGGCGGGCTGGGAGGTCTACGGGCTCCAGACCGGCGAGAGCGCGATCGTCGGCATCACCATGCAGGACGCGAACCCCGGCCTGCTCGAACGGGCGACGCAGTTTCTGCGCCTCACCACCCCGGAAGCACCGCTCGAGTTGAGCTGGGAGGAAGCCGGACCGGACCAGCTGGGCACGGTCTTCCGCGCCATCCAGCTTACGCTCCCGGAGGTCGAAGCCGGCGAGTACGACCTGATCCTGACCGTGCAGCTGCCCGGGCGGACCCCGATCGATGTCACGACCCGCCTGATCGTGGACGGGTAGGGCGTAGTGGGACCCGGGCGCCGGAGCGGCTCGCCGCCTGCCGCCTTCCCGCGGATGGAGTGAGCCGTCGTCCAAGCGCTCCCGTCAGTCGTCCCGACGCACGGATGTGATCCTCACGGGCGGCGTAAGAGCCTGTGCCTCATAGGGCTGCATCTGGATCGCGCGCACCACGTCCATTCCGCTCACCACCTGTCCGAACGCCGCGAATCCCTGGAGGTCGGGGTTGCGGTTGCCGCCGAAGTCCAGCGACGGCTGATCGTTGATGCAGAAGAAGAAGCTGGAGGTGGCGCTGTCGGGTTGTCCGCGCGCCATCGAGATGGCGCCGTCGACGTGGCGCAGCCCGGTGACCGAGGTGCGCTCCATGGGGATCGGATCGAAGCCCTGCTCGCCGAACTCCTCGTTCACGCTCGCCTGAATCACCTCGATGCGGACGGTGTCGTTGGGCTGGTTATCCATCGTGACCGTGCGATGGAACTGGCCGCCATCATAGTGGCCGGCGTCCACGTAGCGCAGGAAGTTGGCGGAGGTGCCGGGTGCGTTCTCGGTGTCGATGTCCACCTCGATGTCGCCGAACTCGGTGGAGATGACGACCCGCACCATGCCGGTCTGAGCGGACTCCTGAGCGTCCTCTCCGGCTTCCGCAGCCTCCTGTGCGGCCTCATCGCCGGACTGGGCGCAGGCGCCGACGGCGATCAGAAAGACGGCGATGGTCGACGCGAGTATTCCCTTGGGCATGGGTCGAACCTCCTGTGGATCGGGTCGTTGCGGGAACCACGATGATACGGCGGGGAGTGACGCCGAGCCAGCGGCGCGAATCGGAGGGGCGTCTCTGATTTCACCACCAGATGACCGATTTCACCATTGCCCTCGGCTGGGCGCCTGGGCTAGGGTTAATCTCACCTGCAGCCCGGGAGCGCGTTCTTGGACCGAAACCAGTGGACGATGATCGGCGGATTCACGGGTCTGGCGGTGATGCTTCTGACCTTGATGCTTTCGCTTCGGCACGATGTTGAGCGGTTGTCCATCCGGATCGACGATTTGTCCGAGCGGGTATCGCGAATCGAGGCGCGGGTTTCCCGGATCGAGGGACTGCTCGAAGGGCTGACGATGCGTCCGGACTCGCCGCTCCGCACCCCCGGCGTCCAGTAGAAGCTACGGCGCCTGCCATCTGCCGCGGCGCAGAAGTTCCCCGCTGCCCGCCCCGGCCAGAATCTCTCCGCCCTCGTACACGACCTCGCCCCGGCGCAGCGTCATCACGGGCCACCCCGTGACCTCCGTCCCGGCGTACACCGAGAAGCCGGTCCCGGAGAACATGTCCTCGTCGCGTATGGTGCGCGTCTCGTCCGGATCCCAGAGGACGATGTCGGCATCCGAGCCCACGGCGATCGTGCCCTTGCGCGGATAGAGCCCGAAGAGCTTGGCGGCGTTGGTCGAGGTTACGGCCACGAAGCGCTCCTCGGAGATGCGTCCCTGGACCACGCCCTCGGAATAGAGCATGGGCCGCACCACCTGGAGGTTGTTCAGGCCGGCCCGGTGCCGGCTGATGGTCTGCGACGGGTCCATCTTCTCGTCACGCCGATAGGCGACATGGTCGGTGCCGAGCACGTGCACGGATCCGCTGGCGATGCCCGCCCACAGCGCGTCCTGATCGCGCTGTCCGCGAAGCGGCGGCTGCCCCACGTAGAGCCCGCGGTCGGGGCCCTCGAAGCGCTCCCGGGTGAAGTGGAGGTAGATGGGCCGGGTCTCGACGAAGACGCCGAGCCCCCGATCCTGGGCAGCCTGCAGCACCCGCAGCGCGCCTTCGGAGGAAACGTGGACCGCGTAGATCGGCGCCCCGGTGGCCTCGGCCATGGCGACCGCGCGCTGGGTGGCCACCACCTCGCCGACCACGGGCCGGCTGTCCGGGAAGTACTCGAGCGAGGTGCGACCCGCGGCGGTGAGTTCGGCGACCGCTCGCGCGAGGATGGGCCCGTCCTCGCAGTGCACCATGGTCAGGATGCCGGCGCGCCCCGCCGCGTCCATGGTCGCCATGTAGCCGCGCACCTCGGCGTCGAAGTTGGCCCGCACCATGAAGATCTTGGTGCTGGTCTGGCCGGTCTCGTCGGCCAGGGTGGTCATCTGGCCTTCCTGGGCGGCGGGGTCGTTGATGCCCGCGTGCAGGATGACGTCCGCAATCGCCTGTTCGCGGATGAGCGCCGCCTCGCGCTCGATGGCCTGGGCGAGCGTCCGCCCCTCGGCCGGGAAGGCGAAGTTGGAGATGGTGGTGATGCCCCCCGCCAGGGCCGCCTGCGACCCGGTGCGGTAGTCGTCGCGGCGGCTGCCGCCCAGGTGGACGTGCGGGTCCACGCCGCCCGGCATGATGAGCAGCCCGGTGGCGTCGATCGTGCGTGCGCCCGCTCCCTCGGGCAGCCCGCTGCCGATCTCCACGATGGTCCCGTCCCGCACCCGCACGTCCGCGTCGAACCGCCCCTCCGAGGTGACCACCGTGCCCCCGCTGATGAGGATTTCCTGCGCGGCAAGGCCGGACGCGAGCGGTCCCGCCGCCAACAGGCCGGCCGACAGGGCGGCGGGGAGAAGCATTCCGGGTGAAAACAGGGCTCGGATGCGGGTGGGGAGGCTCAGCAGGCGGGTCATGGCGTCCTCCGGGACGGCGGGTCGGCGTTGCGGGACACGATAGCCGAGCCTGACGCGCGACCGCCAGAGAGCGCCGGCCGCTGGCCCGGTGATGCGAGCGGGACGGCGGCGTCGCGGCGTCTCGGCGGCCGGTGGCTCGACGGCGGTGCCGTGGCGGCTACCCTGGAACGATCTCCCCGACCCCTTCGAATACGGCCCGCGGCGCATACACGGCGAACTCCTCCGCCGGCGTCGTCCCCGTCAGAACCGCGACGAATCCCATGCCCGCGTCCCGCGCGGCCTTCGCGTCCACCTCCGAATCACCTACGAAGACGCAGTCACCGGTCGCGATGCCCAATGCCCCGCCCGCTCTTAGCAGGCCGTCGGGGGCGGGTTTGGGCCGGGGCACGTCGTCACTGCCGACGACCACATCGACCAATGCCCGCAATCCATCCCGCTCCAGGGCCTCCTCGACCCGGCGCCGGTACTTGGTCGACACCACACCGAGGCGGTATCCGGCGCCGTGAAGCCTCCAGAGCACCCGGCGCGCGCCGGGCAGAAAGACGGTGCCGGCGACCATCACCTCGTCCGCCTTCCTCGTGAAGTGCCCGAGGAACTCCTGCCCCCGTGGCTTCCACTCCTCGCCGGCGAGACGCCCGAGCGCCGTGACGAGGTCGAGGCCGATGGTCCGGCGGATCTCGTTCTCCGGGGCAGGCGGAAGCCCCAGGCGGGACAACGCGTGATTCATGCAGACCATGACGGCCCCGGATGAGTCCGCGAGCGTAAAATCGAAGTCGAAAAGGACGGCGCGGGCGTCCGCGACGGCGGGGTGTATGGCGGATCTGGTCTGCATGCGATCGGCGTTGTCGGCCATGGGCCTTCGGGGAACCTCGGGTTGAGGAGGGAAGATAACGCGTATCGGCCGCGTGGTTGCCCGGGCGCACCCCGGAAGTAGCTTCAGGATTGCAGGCGGCGAACGGAAGTTGGCCGCGTCTGCATCTCCGGCAGAAACAGGAGGATGACGCGATGAAGCACTTGACATGGATGGTCGCCGTCGCGGCCCTGGCACTCGTCGCGTGGCGCGGATCGGGGATGGGGGCGGCGGAAGAGGCTGCCTCCGCCGCGGAGGAAGCCATGCCCGCAGCAGAAGGGAGCGTCTTCGCCACCATCGCTCCCTTCAACAGCTACGGCCACGTCCACGACGCCGACAACGTCGAGGCCATGCGGCCGCGCGTCATGGGCACCCACGGGGTGATCTCCTCCGGGCACTACCTGGCCACGCAGGCCGGATACGACGTGCTCAGGGCCGGGGGCAACGCCTTCGACGCCGGGGTGACGGCCGGCATGGCGCTCAAGGCGCTCAAGATGGACTACGCGGGGTGGACCGGGGTCGCGCCGCTCATCCTCTACAGCGCAGCCGAGGACCGCGTGATCACCCGGGTCGGGGCCGGGAAGTCCCCTGCGCTCGCCACCCTCGACTACTTCCTCGAGCACGGCAAGTCGCCCATCAACAACGCGTTGATCCCCGGGGACGTGGACGTCTGGCTGGCCGCGCTCGACCGCTTCGGAACGCTCGGCTTCAGCGAGGCCGCGCAGCCCACGCTCCGGATCGCGGAGGAGGGCTACCATCTCTACAAGATGCAGAAGTGGATGATCGAGGATCAGATGGAGGGGATCCTCGACTTTCCCTACAACCGCGACTTCTGGTTTCAGCACGGGGTCGGCGCACAGGAACTCGGCGACCTCATGGTGAACGCCGATCTCGGGCGGCTCATCCGCTACATGATGGAGGCCGAGCAGCAGGCGCTGGCCGCGGGCGGAAGCCGTTCCGAGGGCATCCGCGCTGCCCGCGACGCCTTCTACAAGGGCGATCCGGCGCGCGACGTGGACCGCTTCTTCCGCGAGCACGGGGGGATCGTGCGCTACGACGACATGGCGGGGTACGAGAGCCGCTGGGAGGAGCCCCTGGGCGCGAGCTTCAACGGCTACGACGTCTACACGGGCGACGGGTGGAGCCAGGGGCCGCGCATCGTGCTGATGCTCAACATGCTCGAGCACTACGACCTCCGCGCGCTCGGCTACAACACGCCGGAGTACATCCACCTCCTGTCCCAGGTCATCAACCTGGCGATGGCGGACACCCACAAGTACGTGGGGGATCCGGATTTCGCGCCCGCGCCGGAGGGACTGTACGGGAGGGAATACGCGCGCGAGCGCATCGGGCTCATCGACGAGAAGAGCGCGTTCCAGGACATGCCGCCGTGGGGAGATCCGGCAGCGATGGCGGCGGTGGCGGACGGCGCCCCGGTGAGCTTCGTGGCGTCCGGGGCTGCCGCCGTCGCGGACGACGATCCCTCGGCCCGCTCCATCGACACCTCCTCCCTCAACGTCATGGACGGCGAAGGCAACCTGTTCTCGCTCACCGAGAGCGACGGCCACACCTTTACGCCCATGATCCCGGGATGGGGCTTCGGGCTGGGCAACCGCATGGGCCAGTTCAACCTGGACCCGGAGCTGGCCAACGTCATGGCGCCCGGCAAGCGCCCGCGCAACACCAACTCGCCCCTCCTGGTGATGAAGGATGGGCAGCCGTTCATGGGACTCTCCACCCCCGGCGGCGATCAGCAGCTGCAGTCGCTCCTGCAGGTCTTCCTGAACGTGGTGGTGTGGGGGATGTCGCCCGAACAGGCCGTCGACCAGCCCCGCTTCGGCAGCTACAACTTCCCGGGCAGCGGGAGCGAGGTGAACGGCAGTCCCGCGCTGCTCCGCATGGAGGACCGCATCCCCGCGGAGACGGCGGAAGCGCTGCGCGCAATGGGGCACGACGTGCAGTCCTGGGGCCTGTGGAACTGGCGCGCGTGCGCGCCCACGGTGACCTGGCGCGACCCGGAGACCGGGGTGATGATCGCGGCGGGGGACGTGCGCCGTGAGACGGCGTCGCTCGGATTCTGAAGGGCGGCAAGCAATGCGTAGCCTCCGACACCTGGTTCCGAGGATGATTCCGGCCCCCGTCCGCAAACCCCGCTCCCTCCTTGACACCGTTGCCAGCTCGCTCCTCCGTGCGGCCCCCGTCCTCCTCCTGCTCTCCTCGGCGGCATGCGACGCGCGGCGCCCGGAAGCGGCAGGCTTCTCCGTGGTCGAAGCCGGCATCCCGGAGTTGCAGGCGGCGATGGAGCGCGGGGAGCTCACCTCGCGCCAGCTGGTCGCGGAGTACCTGGTCCGCATCGGGCTGTATGAGGATCGGCTGAACGCGGCCGTCTCCATCAACCCGAACGCGCTGGCGGAGGCGGAGGCCCTGGACGCCGAGCGGGCGCGGGGCGAGGTGCGCGGTCCGCTGCACGGGATTCCGGTGGCGCTCAAGGACAACATCCACACCACCCATCTCCCCACCACCGGGGGCGCCCTCGCGTTCGAAGGGTATGTGCCGCCGTACGAGGCCACCCTGACCACGAACCTGCGGGAAGCCGGCGCGATCGTCATCGCCAAGGCCGGTCTCACCGAGTTCGCCAACTGGATGGCGGGCCCGCCCCGGCAGATGCCGGGCAACTACAACGCCCTCACCGGGTTCGCCTACAACCCGTACGACCCGCGCCGCGACCCGCGACCGGCCACCAGCGACGGGCGCCCCGCGCTCAGCACCGGCGGCTCCAGCTCGGGGGTCGGCACCGCCGCGAGCTTCTGGGCCGGAAACGTCGGGACCGACACCGGGGGCTCGGTGATCAGCCCGTCCAACGCCAACATGCTGGTGGGGATCCGGCCGACGCTGGGGCGCATCAGCCGCTGGGGCATCGCGCCGGTCACCCTCGACCACGACATGGCCGGCCCCATGACCCGCACGGTGGCCGACGCGACGATCCTGCTGGGCGGGATGGAGAGCCCGGCGCCCGACCCCAACGACCCGGCCACCGGCATCTGCGAGCCGCCCCCGGGGCGGGACTACACGCAGTTCCTGAACCCCGACGGCCTCGAGGGCGCCCGCATCGGCATCCCGCGCGCCTTCTACTACGATGCCGTCCAGCTGGACGGAGACGAGGGAACCCGGGGCGGGCTCACCGAGGCGCAGGCAGCACTCATGGCGGAGGCGATCGCGGTGCTGGAGGCCAGTGGCGCGGTGGTCGTGGATCCCGCCGACGTGCCCAGCTACGCCCACCCCGACCCGGACTCGAACTTCGCCGCCTGGGGCTTCTGCGCGGGCGCCCACCAGACCAAGGGCTCCGACCAGAACTGCTCGGTGAACTTCAAGTACGGCGCCAAGCGTGATTTCAACGCGTGGCTGGAGAGCCTGGGCCCGGATGCACCCGTGACGACGCTGACCGAACTCCGCCAGTGGAACCTCGACCACGCGGACGCCGGCGCGGCCAGGTACGGCCAGTCGCGCTTCGACATCTCGGACGAGATGGACGTGGAGGCCGACCGCGCCCGCAACGAGGCCGACATGGCGCGCGACGAGCTGCTCAGCCGCACCCGCGGCATCGACGCGGTGCTCGCCGAACACGAACTGGACGCGATCTTCACGCCGGGCAGCCGGGGAGCCGGCCTTGCCGCCCGCTCCGGCACTCCGATCGTCGTAGTGCCCTTCGGTTTCGTGCCCAACGAGCCGGCAACGCCCTTCCCGGAAGGGTTCGATGCCCGCCCCGCGCCCTTCGGCGTCGGGTTCACCGGGGCCAACTGCAGCGAGCCCCGACTGATCGAGCTGGCGTACGCGTTCGAGCAGGCCACGCGCCGGCGGGTGCCGCCTCGCGGGTTTCCCTGAGCGAGATCCACCCACAACCCGGGTGGCGCGGACGAAGACGCGGCACACCGGCGTCACCGGGCGGCGGCAACCGTCGGTGGGGACCGCTTTCGGGCCACGCGCTCATCCACCACATTGCCCTTTCCCCGACTCGCCTGAGCCTTTCCTGCATGTCCCGATCGGAGATGAGACGATGAAGAAGCCGCTCCTCCTCGCCCTGTCCCTCACCTTCGCGATCCCCGTCCTCGCCCAGAACCACGCGCCCAACCCCTACCGCGCCGTACCGGATGTGTGGGGCGAGCTGCCCGAGGGCCGCACCTGGGGCTCCACCAGCGCCGTCTATCCTGCCGCCGACGGCAACATCTGGGTGGCGGAGCGCTGCGGCGAGAACACCTGCGTGGGGCACGACGACCTCGATCCCATCCTGCTCTTCGACGTCGACGGCAACCTGCTGCGCAGCTTCGGCGCGGGGATGTTTGAGTGGCCGCACGGCATCCATGTCGATCCCGACGGCAACCTCTGGGTCACCGACGCGCGCGGGGGCGAGCGGCGCGGCCACCAGGTGCACAAGTTCACCCCCGAGGGCGAGCTGATGATGAGCCTCGGCCAGGCCGGAGTCGCCGGCGACGGACCGGACACCTTCGACCAGCCCTCCGACGTCCTCGTGGCGCCCAACGGCGACATCTTCGTGGCCGACGGCCACGGCACGGGCGGCAACAACCGCATCGTCAAGTTCACCAGCGGCGGCGACTTCATCATGGAGTGGGGCAGCACGGGCGCCGAGAACGGCGAATTCCGGGACCCTCACGCGCTGGCCATGGATTCCCGTGGCCGGCTCTTCGTCGGCGACCGCAAGAACAACCGCCTGCAGATCTTCGACCAGGACGGCAACCACCTGGACACCTGGACCCAGTTCGGGCGGCCCAGCGGGCTCTTCATCGACGCCAACGACGTGCTCTACTCGGCCGACTCCGAGTCCTCCACCGGCGGCGGCATCCCCAACGCCGGCTGGGTGCGCGGGATCCGCGTCGGCAGCGTGGTGGACGGGCTGGTCACCTCCTTCATCCCGGACCCCGACTGGCATGTGTACGTGCGGGGCACCACCGGGGCGGAAGGGGTGGCGGCGGACGCCTTCGGCAACGTCTACGGCGCGGAGGTGGGGCCGCGCATGCTGCGCAAGTACGTGCGGGTGCGGTAGGGCAGGCCTCCGGTCTGCCCAGGCGGTGGCGACTCCGACGGCGCGGGGAGTTGGCCCATCGGATTGGTTTCTGACGAGAGCAAGCCCTTATGAGTGCTGCGAGAAAGCCCGGTTGGCTGCGTTTCTGGGTAGCGTGGATCACCCCGGTTGTGATTGTGTGGATCGTCCTCGGCACGCGAATCGATTTCGGCTCGCAGTCCGTCGCCCCCGGACTCTCGGGACCGGAGGCGAACCGTTCCCTTGTCCCCGGACCTTCGACATTCGACTCATCTGAGCTTCCACAGCTCACCCACGCATTGTCGGTCATCGCCGGTGGATTCTTCCTTCCCGACTCCGGAATCGCTCTGGTCGAACGCACCGAGGTCTACTTCGTCGACATGGCGTCCGGGGAAACCAGGGTGTTCGGCCGGGAGGGTGGCGGGCCGCACGAGTTCCGCCGTATCCAACGGGCCTTGCGTAGCCCGCAGGGCATCGCGCTCGAGGACAACTACCGGGTTCGCGTAGTGTTCCTCGACAACAGCGGCGAGTACGTAGGCGACATGCGCTATAACAACGTCCCGTTCAAGGGCGGCGTTATGGACGCACGACCGGTGGCGGTTCATCAGGATGGTCGCATCGTCTTCCGTGACAGGGAAGGCAAGGATTTCCGCAGTTACCGGGGACGTACATGGGACGCGATCGAGTACCTTGCAGTGGACAGCGCGGGCGAAGTCGAGGTCGTCGCCCAGGCCAAGGGGTCCGAATATCACTACGAGGCGAAGCGGAATGGCAGCGTGATCTTCGGGCATACCACTCTGATGGCGGCTTCCCCGGATCGCGTCACCATCGCCGAGACCGACCAGGAGGCGATCCAGGTGTTGGGATGGGATGGAGGCGAAGTCGGCCGCATTCCCATGCCGCCGGCCGTTCGGCCATCCGGAGACCAGGTGCGTGCGGCGCGCGAGTACGAGGCTGATTGGCCCTTGAGAGTAGCGGAGATCATGAGCAGAAACTCCGCCGGAGTGCCGGCCCAACTGCGAGAGCATTTCGCCGACCCCCGTAACTTGCGTCTCGATTACGACAACTGGCCGGTGAACGACCCGGCACCGCCGATCGATCAGCTGTTCGTCGATTTCGACGAGAGGCTCTGGGTGCGCGACTACCACTTCGCCGACCAGGACAGCGTGACCTGGCGGGTGTGGGACATGGAGCGGCTTGCGCCGCTGTTCCAGGTGAAGCTGGCGGCCGACGAAGAGCTGCTGGACGCGAGAGGGGACGTCGTACTGCTGCGCCGCGAGGACGAACTGGACGTTCCGCGGGCCGTGGTGAGCAGGCTTGAACCAGCAGCGCCGTGAAGTCGCCGCGCCCTGAAGTCCGGCACGAGGCACCCAACGTTGCGATGAGGGCCCGATGAAACGAATCGCCTGCCAGATCCTGGCGACCCTGCTCGCCGCCCCGGCCGTCGCGCAGGACCAGGCGATGACCTTGGACATGGCCGAGGTATACCGCGTTGGCGGTGTGGACGCGCAGGAGGAGTGGGCGTTCTTCGGGCCTGGCTTGCGGATGAGCTTCGACGGTGCCGGCAACTTGGTGGTGCTGGATGTTCTGGACAATCGGGTCGTCGTCATCGGACCCGACGGCCGACTTGTGCGTGCCGTCGGCCGCACGGGCGAGGGGCCCGGCGAGTTCCGGCAATTAATGGCCCTCGCGGTGTGGCGCGACGGCCGCATCGCCGTGCCCGACCTCCGCCATGCCGCGATTCAGGTGTTCAGTCCGGAAGGCGACCTCGAGCGGTTCGTCAGGATGGACGACGAGGACAAACCTCTATCCAGCGCCCTCTTTCACGAAGAGATTCGGGCCGATCAGCGGGGCGAGAGGATCATCGCTCAAGGCGTCGGGGGCGTGCTGGTCGAAATGGCGAACCGCAGGAACCGGCTCATGGGGCATCAGGACGACGAGCCTTCACCGGGTGTCGACGACCGGGCGCTCGAGACACTGGACTTCTCCGGCGACGTGGTGGTATCAACGCCGATCCTGCAGGGATGGAGGGCTCCTCGCCCGGAACCCGGGCTGTCACCCGCCGACGAAGAGGATTGGGGGAAGGTGGTCGCGTCGATGGAAGACCGTTACTTCGAGCCGGGATTTCATTGGGATGTGCTGCCCGGCGGCGCCATCGCCTACTCCGACTCCTCGGCGTACGCCATCAAGCTCGCCTCTCCCGATGGATCGGTCACTCACGTACTGAGACGGGCGCTCTCGCCGCAAGCGCTTTCCCAGCGCATCCGGCGGGCAACGATCGCCTACCACCTCGAACGCCTGGAGGAGAGGTACGAGAACGCTCCCTCGACAGGTCTGCCTTTCATGGCGCCGGATCCGGAGGGGCGCCGGCGGAGGATTCGCGAGCGCGGGTTCTACCACGAAATCCCCGTGGTGCGAGGGTTGAAGGCCACCTGGGACGGCGGGATCTGGATCCAGCGCCGCGGCGAGGATCCCTGGGACGACGAAGGCCCGATCGATGTCTTCAACGCGGATCGCGAGTACCTGGGCACGCTGCCTGCCGGCGACCCGGGGATGCCGGCCGCTTTCGGGCCCGATGGTCTCGCGGTCCACCTCGAACGCGATGAACTCGATGTGCCGACGCTCGTGGTGAGCCGGTTTACCGCCTCCACACCCCCACCCCGTTCTCGTAGACGATCTCCGTCCCGAAGGGGCGCGACAGCTCCGCCAGGTGCTCGATGATCCTGCGCCCCAGCTCCTCCGGGGCGATGCGCGGCGTGCCCCGCTGCGACCGGGGCGCCTTCCAGCCCAGCTCGATCGGGTGGAAGATGATCTCCACCGCTTCGCTTCCCTCGAAGGTCACCACCGGCACCACGCTCTCGTACCAGCGCGAATCGGTCGGAAAGCCGGTCGTCGGGTTGCCGTCCTCGTCGACCCGGAAGCGGGTGTCGTAGATTTCCGAGGCCAGCCGGTCCAGCGGGAGACCGTAGCGGTCGCGCTGGTCGGACGGCATCGGGTCGATGGTTTCGTTCTGGAAGATGAAGTCGCCCAGCGAATAGAAGATGGGCCGGCCGTTGTGGATCTCCACGCCGCGCAGCTGGTGCGGACCATGGATGATGAAGGTGGCGGCCCCGGCGTCGATGACCTGGCGCGCGAACTCGACCATCCAGTCGGGCGGCGTCATGAAGGCGTTGCCGGGCTCGTGTGAATGGCTGTTGGCGACCACGTAGTCGCCCTGATCGGTGGCGTTGCGCACCTCGTGCAGCACCCGCTCCCGGTCGACGTCGTTCAGCGTGACGATGGTGCGGTCTTCGTCTCCGGGATACACGGTGATCCCGAAGGCCCGCACCGGCACCCCCTCGTCGTCCCCCACTTCGAGACCCTGCGCCCCAGCCACCTCGCGCAGGGCCTCCATGGTTGCGGGCGATCCCTCGTGGCGGGTGTTCAGCCGGAGCGCGTTCAGCCCCGGGCGCCCCTGCACGGTGGGACCGGCCCGGCCGGCGCGCGACATCGGCGTGTGACTCGACGCCATCCCGATCAGCGCGATGCGCCCCTTGGGCGTCTCCAGGTACCCCGGGCGGCTGGCCCATCCCAGGTTTTCTCCCGCGCCGGCATGCACCAGCCCCCATTCGTCCATGAGCTGGCCGGTAAGGCGCATGCCCTCCACCCCGTAGTCGGTGGTGTGGTTGTTGGCCCGGTTGAAGAGGTCGAAGCCCATGTCGACGAGGTCCTTCAGCGTCTCGGGTGAACCCACCTCGTAGTTGCCCCCGTTCTCGGCCGCCGGCCATCCGGTGAACTCCTGCAGGCGGAAAACCGACTGCTCCAGGTTCATGAAGGCGGCGTCCGCCCCCTGGATGACGTCGACCAACTCCTGGAAGGCGGGATCCCCGGGATGATCGAACTGCATCACGCGGCGGTTCATGATCACGTCGCCCGCCCCTGCCAGAGTCCAGCGGGTGTCTGCGTCGATGGGCGAGCGGGTCTGGGCGCTTGCGGGGAGCGGGACTGCGAGCAACAGGGCGGCGGCGAAGATCATCGTCAGGCTGTGCCCGGACTCGGGCCGGGGATGGATCACTCGCATCGAAGTCCTCCGGAAGAAGCTCGCATCACAGGAAGCGTGCATCCCAAGCTACGTCGACAGCCTCTGCCACGCTCACGCGCCCGAAGTCCGGATGCAGCGGGTTGAGGATCACGTTCCAGCCCCAGGGCTGCGCGACGAAGGAGGGAACCCTCAGCGCAACGGACCGGCCCGACTCCACCCACTGCGCGCCGATCTCGCGCGATCGGGCCGCGTTGCGCCAGTCTGGACGTTCCGCCTCGCCAACCGCAGGAACAGGGCAGTCCTCCGGGATCACGATGCGGGACGCGATGCGTGTGACGGGGAGTCTGCCCGTCGTCGTATGCGCCAACTGCTCCAGCATTGCTCCCTCGTAAGCCAGTGATGCGTAGACCATGCGAACGCCCCGCGGATTCCAACGTCCGCCGACCAGGCCCGCACCGATTCCATCGAGGGCCGGATAGCGCTGGCGATGGATTCTGTAGACGTTCAATCGTCAGGCCGGCAGGCCTAGATCGAGAGAGTACAGAATGTGCTCGACCTGTCGCGCACCCACAGCGGACAAGGCCCGGTCGATCGGGCGCGCACCGCCCAGCATGGGGTGCTGACAGGTGAGCCATTCCGCAGCCCACTCGTCGTTCCCCCACACATCGGCAGCCAGCGCGATGATCGACGCCACTCGCAGGACCGTCTCGCCTTCGTCCTCCCTGAGATGTTCCCTACGCTGCAGGGTGGCTCGGGGAACGATACCGTTCACATAGTCCGAGGCGCGTCGAACGCCAAAACGCTTGAGCTCGACCTGGAGCAGCTTGACTGCTTCAGCCGGAAGCCCGTCGGCAACCGCCTTGCGAACCGCTTCCAGGCCGGAGCCGTCCCCGTACACGGGGTTTGTTTCGCGGACCATGCGTCCCGCGAGTTCCTTGAGGCTGAAGGAGTCACCGCCGTCGTAGTGTGGCGTTGGCATCGTCCCGCTTGTTGGTTTGCCTGCCATAGCGCTCCCTCTCGCGATCGGAAATGTCCAAATGAACGTCAGATGACGACGATATGAACTTATTCCGCGTCTCGTTCCTGTCAACGGGCAGGACTCGGCAGGGATGCTGTGTCTGGTGACGCGCTGCAGGGGCAATGTCGGATGCTCCCGCGAACCATGCCTTGCGTCGCCGCAACGCCGGGAGGAATGTTGCCGGGATGACGGTTGCCCCCGATCACCGGCTCCAATCCGTGGTGAGACGGCAACCCGATCGCCGAAAGCGCTCCGCTTCGGCACATCAGGTACGATGGGAGAAGAGGGACCATGAGAAGGATCGCAGTCATCAGTTCGATCGTGGTCGTTGCCCTGCCCCTGCTCGCATGCACCGAGGCCGATGCCGGCTCGGCAGCCTCCGCCGATCCCGCGGCGACAGCCGCAGCCCCGGACGGCCCGCCCCTCTACTACCTGCTCAGCGGGCCCGCCAAGCGCTACTGCTCCGGCATCTGGGTGTCGGAGCGTGACCGCACCGAGGCGCTCTATGGCAGCGTGCTGAACAGCGAGGAGCAGGTGCGCGACTACGAGGGCGGGAGCCTGGTCTTCGATATCGACGAGGAGCGACGCATCGTCACCGTCTCGCAGGACGGGGTGTCGGCCCGCGCGCGGCACTTCGGCGACCAGGGCTGCGTGATCCTCCCGCCCGACACCGACGGGGTGTTCTTCACGCCGCGCGAGGTGGCAAGCGCGCTCCCGGACGCCGAAACCACCCCTTGGCCGATGGGCGACATGCTCCCGGACGAGCCCCTCCCGGAGGGGGTGGACGGCGAACTGCTCGACCAGGCCGTCGAGACCTTCTTCACCGAGGGCGACAACCGGGCCGCCTTCCTGGTCGTCCATCGCGGGCGCATTCTCGCCGAGGACTACGGCCCCGGCATCCACATGCACACGCAGCTCGAGAGCTGGTCGATGGCGAAGAGCATGACCGCTACCCTGATCGGCCGCCTCATCCAGATGGGGCACCTGGAGATCTGGCAGCCCGCGCCCGTGCCCGAGTGGCAGAACTCGCCCGGCGACCCGCGCGCCGAGATTCGCATCGCCGACCTGCTGCGCATGTCGAGCGGTCTCCGCTTCAGCAACACGGACGCCAGCCCGGAGCAGATGGCGGCGTCCTTCGTCCCGGGGCAGGTGGACCACCGCATGGGCTACGTGGCGCCCATCGACGCCTTCCAGTTCTCCGTCAGCCGCGACGCCGAGTTTCCGCCCAACACCGTCGGCCGGTATCGCAACTCCGACCCCTGGACGCTGGGCCATATCGTCAAGCGCACGGTGGAGAACGAGCTGGGCGAGGAGTACCTGAGCTGGCCGCAGCGCGCCCTCTTCGACAAGATCGGCATCCGCCGCTTCATCATGGAGACGGATCCGTACGGCAACTTTCTGCTCACCGGCTACAACTACGGCACCGCTCGCAACTGGGCGCGATTCGGGATGCTCTACCTCAATCGCGGCATGTGGAACGGCGAACGGCTCCTCACCGAGGAGTTCGTTGACTTCGTGCGTTCTCCTGCCCCCGCCTGGGATGAGCCCTACTACGGCGGCCTCTTCTGGCTCAACACCGCCGACGCCGAGGGCAGGGGAGGGCGCGTTCCCCAGCTTCCGCCGGACGCCTACAACCCCTCTGGAGCCGGCCATCAGCGGACCTACATCGTCCCCTCGCGCGACCTGGTGATCGTCGTGCAGAGCCACCGCTCGGCGGCTGCCCACGCCCCCGACCGCACCGACCGCGAGTACGAGGCGCTCGGCATGGTGGTGAAGGCCGTGGATCCGGGGTGGAGCTGGTAGGACGGCCGGACGACGATGACGAAGCCGTTTCACCGCAAGCCGATTCTCTGCTGCCTCGTCGCTCTTCCGCTGTGCGGGTTGCCCTCCTTCACCGCCGGTCAGGACTCCCGCCCGCCGCTTGTGGTCGAGCGTGACAGCGCCGGCATCCAGATCGTCGAGGCGATGCGGCCGCTGTGGGGCGATTCCAGCCTCTGGAGCGTCGGTACGGAGCCGGCCGTCGACCTCTCGCTCTCCGGCACCGGCCCGCCCCACGAGTTCTTCCGCGCCCGGAGTATGAAGCAACGCCCGGACGGCTCTCTCATGATTGCCGACGGGAGCTCCCAGGAGGTGCGGGTGTTCTCCGCAACCGGCGAGTTCCTGGGGTCCTTCGGCGGTCGAGGACAAGGTCCCGGCGAATTCAGAAACCTGCAGGCGATTGAGATCGCGGGCGACAGCCTGCTCGCCCTCGGGAGGGGACGCATCACGGTGGCCGCGCCCGATCTGGCGGTGGTTCGCACCTTCAACCTCGCTCCCTCCACCAACAACCTGCATTACCTGGGCGGTGGCGCGATCTTGACCGAGAGCTACTCGCCGAGGCCTCAGGGGAATGCCCCCAACGAAGTGAATCGGCATGCCGAGCCTCTGATTCTCTTCAATCTGGATGGGGAGCGGATCGACAGCATCGGCGAGACGCGCGGGATCGAAAGCTATGCGTATGTCCGAGACGGAATGGTCGCGGGGGCCCCGCCCCTTTTTGGCAAGACATCTCACATCGCCGTCCTGGGACAGCGCATCTTCCGGGGTTCGGCGGACGCGATGCAGGTGGAAGAGCTGGATATGTCCGGCAGTCTTGTGCGCATTCTCCGTATTCCCGGCTATCCGCTGGACCTGAGCGACGCCCAGGTAGCGGCCGAGCGCGATGCCCGTCTCGGGGCGTTTCGGCCGGGGTCGACATCGGTCTTCCGGCGGTTGGCCGAAGACCTGCCGGACGCGGCGACCCGTCCAGCCTACGCCGAGCTGCTTGTGGATCCCTCCGGTGCGGTCTGGCTGGAACTCTTCCGCGGAGCAAGCGAGCAGGACCGGCTACGGGCGTGGCTGGTGCTGGACCCGGAGGGGACCTGGCTCGGGACTGTCGAGGTCCCGCGGCGCTTCACGGTAATGGACATCACGATGGACACCGTGCTCGGTGTCTGGGAAGATGAACTGGATGTCGAGCATCCGCAGGTGCTGCCGCTGACGCGTAACTGAAGATGTCCGATACCCCTGGGCGAGGAATGACAATGGCTTCACAATCGGCTGTCCGTCTCTGGAGGGCCGCATTCCTCGTGGTCTTCGGCATGGTCTCCTGCTCTCCCGGGGATGCCGGCCCGCCCCTGGTCGTTCAGCGGGACAGCGCCGGGATCGAGATCGTCGAGGCGATGCGGCCGCTCTGGGGCGATTCGAGCCTCTGGAGCATCGATCCGGAACCCGTCCTCGATCTGACCCTTTCCGGTTCCAGCCCCGCCCACGAGTTCTTCCGCGTCGGCACCGTAATGCGTCGTCCCGACGGGTCCATCGCGGTGATCGACCGCAACTCGCAGGAAGTGCGGGTGTTCACGGGATCCGGCGAGCACCTGGGATCCTTCGGCGGGCCCGGCCAGGGCCCCGGAGAATTCAGCAACCTCCAGCGCATCAAGCACGCCGGCGACACCCTGCTGGCCCTGGACTATGACGGACGCGTCACCGTGGTCGCCTCCGATCTGGCAGTGCTTCGCACCCTCAACCTTCCTCACTCGACGACCGATCTGTACTACCTCGGCGCCGGCGCCATCCTGACGGAGTCATACTCGCCGGCAGCGTGGGAGGATGTCGCCAACGAACTGGTTCGGCCCCCGGAGGCTCTCATGCTCTTCGACCTGAATGGGGTCCGGATCGACAGCATCGGCGAGACGCGCGGGTCCGAAAGCTACGTGTATCGTGACGAGGAACAATGGGCGGACGCGGCGTCCCTCTTCGCCAGGAGATCCCACATCGCGGTCCTGGGCCGGCGCATCTTCCGGGGTTCTTCCGATTTGATGCAGGTGGACGAGTTGGGCATGACCGGAACTGTTGTGCGCGTCCTTCGCATTCCCGACTATCCCCTGGCCTTGACCGATGCCCAGGTCGCCGCGGAACGGGATGCCCACCTCGACGTCGAGCTTCCCCCCGGCATGACGCTTCCTCCGTTCATCCGGCGGATTAACGCGGCATTGCCCTCGCCGGTTGCCCGGCCCGCCTACGCAGAAATGCTCGTGGACCCGTCGGCCGCGGTCTGGCTCGAGCTGTACCGCGGAAGAAGCGAACAGGACCGCCCGCAGGAATGGCTCATTCTGGACGCCGATGGAACCTGGCTCGGAACCGTCGAAGTTCCCGATCGCTTCAGGGTGACGGACATCACCGTGGACGCCGTCCTCGGCGTTTGGCGCGATGAAATGGACGTCGAGCATCCGCAGGTTCTGCGTCTGACGCGTAACTGAGATGCCCGACCTCCACGGGCCGGCAATAACGATGTCCTCACCCTGGATCGTCGATCTTCGGGTTGCCGCCCTCCTGCTGTGTGGGATTGTGTCCTGTTCTCCCCAGGACTCGAGCCTGTCCCTGATCGTCCAACGCGACAGCGCCGGCATGGAGATCATCGAGGCGACGCGCCCGCTTTGGGGTGAGTCGAGCCTCTGGAGCATCGATCCGGATCCGCTCGTCGATCTGACTGTGTCCGGCACGGGCACGTCCCACGAGTTCTTCCGCGTCCGCGGCCTCCGGCAGCGGCCGGACGGCTCGCTCGTGCTTGCCGATCGAGCGTCCCGGCAACTACGCCATTATTCGCCTGAAGGGGAGTTCCTGGGGGCGCTGGGTGGGCCGGGAGAGGGCCCTGGCGAGTTCAGCGACATCCAACAGATCGAATTCGTCGCCGACACGGTGTTCGCACTCGACTCCGGCGGACGGGTGACCGTAGTGGGTCCCGATATGGAACTGGTCCGGACCTTCACGCTGCCTTTCAGCGTCCACGAAATCCATTCTCCGGGTGACGGGACGCTGCTTGGCGAGTCGCTCATGGATCCCGGACCTGTGGAGATCGCGAACCGAATGATCCGTCCCCCGATCGTACTTGGCCGGTTCGACCTGGAGGGCATCCGGATCGACAGCATCGGCGAGTGGCCGGGACGCGAGTTCTACTCCTTCGCCTTTGAGGACTACTCCGGGAGTAGGCCGCCCCTGTTTGGAAGAGACGCGGAAATCGCCACCCTCGGACCACGGGTCTTCTTCGGATCCTCGGATCTGATGCAGGTCGAGGAATTGGATCTGGCGGGCAACATCGTTCGCATCCTTCGCGTCCCCGGCTATGACCTGGCCCTTGCCAGTGCCGAGGTCGCTGCCGAACGCGAAGCCTATCTCGACGTCGATCTTCCTCCGGGCGTCACGCTTCACCCCCTCATCCGGCGAAGCATCGAGGCGCTGCCCTCCCCCGTGACCCGACCCGCGTTCGTACAAATGCTGGTGGACCCGGCTGGAGCGGTGTGGCTGGAGTTGTACCGGGGATTGAGTGAAATGGACAGGCCGCAGGAATGGCTGGTGCTCGATATCGGCGGCATCTGGCTCGGGACCGTCAAGGCTCCGGATCGCTTCAGTCTGACAGACATCACCCTGGACGCCGTCCTCGGCGTCTGGCACGACGAGCTGGATGTCGAGCATCCCCAGGTGCTGCGGCTCACGCGGGGCGAGCCGTGAGTCGATACTCGGCCCTGGCCGAGCGTCCCTTACAGCGCGCGGGACCATCGGTTCCGCCGTCCGCCGAAGCCAGCCACGCTGTCTTGCCTGGTTGGTCGAGCGGCGGCATCCTGAGAATGTGAGTTCACCATCCTGTCGCAGGCGAGATGCGTCGTGGCGCGATCTGTGCGGCCTCTTCTTCTAGTGGTTCCGGCGCTGGCCGTCACTGCAGCCGCGCGTCCGTCTCCGGTCGCCGGCCTGCAAGCCGATGAAACGGATGTGCCGGTCTACACCCACGAGCAGGCGGAGCTGGGCGAGGGCGTGTATCGGGACGCCTGCGCCGACTGCCACTTGGCGAACCTCCGAGGTGACTTCGAGGCTCCGGAGCTCGCCGGCCGGAGCTTCCGCAGGGCCTGGGGGAACGAGGCTATCGGTGAGCTGCTCGAGAATATCCGGTCGACCATGCCGGAGGACGCACCCGAGTCCCTGAGCGACGCGGAGTACGCGGCCGTGGTGGCGTACATCATCAGGGAGAACGGAGGGGTGCTGGGAGGGGTTTCGCTCGGGGGCGAGCTGGCCGGGGCGGCCACGCCATCGCAGCCCGGGGATGCCTCGGCCCGCACGGGGGCCGACGCGGGCCAGGCGACCGAAGATGCGCCCGCATCCCAACAAGACATCTCCGCGCCCCCCGTCGTCCCCCCCGTTCCCGGCCGGCCCGGCACCGGTCCCTCGCCGTACGCGCTGACCGGGCCGCCACCGGGCGGGGTCGGCGAGGTCACCGAGACCCCGACCGGCGTGACCCGCACCTGGCGCCCCGCAGCCCCCGCCCCCGCCTCCGACGCCGACCTGGCCGATCCCCCCGCGGCCGACTGGCTGCACTGGCGCGGCAACCCGGGCTCGTGGGGGTACAGCCCGCTCGACCAGGTCGACGCGTCGAACGTCCACCGCCTGCAGCTCGCCTGGTCGTGGGGGATGGAGGACGGGCGCAGCCAGCAGGCGCCCCTGGTTCGCGACGGGGTTCTCTTCCTCAGCAATCCCGGCAACGTGGTGCAGGCGCTGGATGCGGCCGACGGCACCCCGCTGTGGGAATACCGCCGCCGCTTCGAGGGCGGCCCGCGCGGGCAGCTGCGCACCCTCGCCATCTGGGAGGACATCGTCTACGTGGCCACCGCCGACGCCCACATGGTGGCGCTCGATGCCGCCACCGGGACCGTCCGCTGGGAGACCCGCATCGCCGACCCGGAGAAGGGCTACTCGAACAGCACGGGTCCCATCGTGGCCGACGGCAGGGTCATCAACGGGATCAACGGCTGCGGCCGCTTCTACGAGGAAAGCTGCTTCATCACGGCCCACGACGCCCGCACCGGCCGCGAGCTCTGGCGCACATATACCGTGGCGCGGCCCGGCGAGCCCGGCGGCGACACCTGGGGCGACCTGCCCTTCGAACTGCGCGGCGGGGCCGACGTCTGGATGACGGGCAGCTGGGATCCGGAGCTCGGGCTGGTCTACTTCGGCACCGCTCAGGCAAAGCCGTGGGTGGCGGCGAGCCGAGGCCTCACCACGGCCGATTCCACCGCCTACGCCAACTCCACCCTCGCCCTCCGCGTCGAGGACGGAAGCATCGCCTGGTACTACACCCACGTCCCGGGCGAATCGCTGGACATGGACGAGGCGCTCGAGCGCGTGCTGCTGGACGTGAACGGCGAACCGACCGTCATCTCCATCGGCAAGCACGGCATCCTGTGGAAGCTGGACCGACGCGACGGCGCGTTCCTGGGACTTACGGAGACCGTATATCAGAATATATTGAATATAGATTATAATACAGGCGCCGTTCAATATAGAGATGATATTGCCAACGCCAAGATCGACGAGTGGCTCTCGGTCTGCCCCTCGACCGCCGGCGGCCACAACTGGCCGGCGAGCGGCTACCATCCGCAGTCCGGCCTCCTGGTCACGCCGCTGAGCCAGAGCTGCATGGAGATCGCCGGACGGGAGACGGTGCTGGAGCCAGGCTCCGGCGGCAACCAGGGCGACCGCGCGTGGATGGAGATGCCCGGCACGGACGGCAACTTCGGCAAGCTGGCGGCCTATGACGTGGCCACCCTCGACGAGGTGTGGAGCATCGAGCAGCATGCACCCTTCCTGACCGCGGCGCTGACCACGGCGGGAGGCCTCGTCTTCGTCGGCGACTTCGACCGCTGGATCCGCGCCTACGACGTGCGCACCGGCGAGGTGCTGTGGCGGAGCCGCCTGGGCACCTCGGTGATGGGATACCCGATTGCCTACGAGGTCGACGGCGTGCAGTACGTGGCGGTGGCGACCGCGCGCGGCGGAGGCAGCCCCTGGCGCATCCCCACCTTCCTGACCCCGGAGCTGGTGAGTCCCGAGGGGCACAACGCCCTGTACGTCTTCAAGTTGAGCGAGCCCTGAGGAAGCGAATGAGACCCTGGGTGACGACTGGCGCGTCCACGGTGCCGATCGATGCGTTTCCTGCAGGACGCCGCGCGCTCAATAGCCATCATCGCGAGCGGAGGCCGCGCCGCATGACGGCGGCACTCGTCGCTGGCGGCGGTCGCCGCATCGGGCGATGGACGCGCCGTCTCGCGCTCGCGCCTGCGCTGGCCGTCTCCGCGGCTGCCGCCTGCCTCTCGGCGTCCCTCGAAGCCCAGCTCCCCCGCGCCTCCCAGCAGCGCGTCGCGGAACCCGGCGAAACCCAGTTCAACCTCGACTTCCTGCGCCCCTCGGGCGGCCCGGTCATCCCCATCTTCGAGGGCTGGTACCGGTTGCCGGACGGCTCATACGCCCTCTCCTTCGGCTACTTCAACGTGAACACCGAGGAGATCCTCGATATTCCGCTGGGGGAGGACAACTTCCTCGAGCCGAGCGTCTACGACGGCGTCCAACCCACGCACTTCCTCCCGGTGCCGGAGGGAGACCGCCGTCACTGGGGTGTCTTTACAGTCACGGTCCCCTCCGACTTCGGGGACGGAGACGTGGTCTGGAGCCTGCGCCACGACGGGCGCACCTATTCCGTTCCGGGACGGATCCGGAGCCCGCACTACCAGATCAACGGGTGGGTTTTCCCGGGAAGGGAGAGTTCCTCGCCGGTGCTGCGGCTGGAGCGCGATGGCACCGGGGCCCAGGGTCCTGCCGGCATCTCGGCGGGGCCGGTGAGCGCGAAAGCAGGTGAGCCCGTGCGCCTGGTGGCGTGGGCCCAGCGGGACGGCGTTTTCCCCGATGACCTGCGCCCGATACACCTCAGGTGGTTCAAGCACCGCGGCCCCGGCCGCGTAACGTTCGGCGAGCCGGAGGCCGAGGTCCCCCATGAGGCGTGGAGCGCGGAGGGCGGCGCGGCGGTGATCACGGACGCGACCTTCAGCGAGCCGGGCAGCTACGTCGTGCGCGTACTTGCGTACAACCGCATCCCCGAGTTCGAATTCCAGTGTTGCTGGACCAATGGATACCTGCATGTGGAGGTGGGGCGATGACCCGCGGCTTCTGGACCGACACGGCGCCCGGGCAGGGCAGGCATCCTGCCCTCGTGGCCCTCCCGCTGTTCCTCGGGGTTGCATGGGGGACGCCCCTCACCGCCCAGAATGCGGAGGATGTTGCGGCCAACCCGAACGGCGCCGGCTCCGTGCACGACGACGTGCCGACCTACGCACGCGATGTCGCGCCCATAATCCAGCGCTCCTGCCAGCAGTGCCACCGGCCGGACGGCATCGGCCCCATGCCGCTCCTCACCTACGAGCAGACGGTGCCCTTCGCGCCGCTCATCCGCTACCGGGTCCAACAGCGCATCATGCCGCCCTGGCACCTCGACAAGACGGTGGGTATCCAGGAGTACGAGAACGACATCTCCCTCAGCGACGACGAGATCGCCACCATCGTGCAATGGGCCGACGCCGGCGCGCCCGAGGGCGACCTTGCCGACATGCCGGCGCCCATCGACTTCCCACCCGCGTACGAGTGGGAGCTCGAGGCAGAGCTGGGCCCACCCGACTTCGTGGTGCGCTCCGAGCCCTTCACGGTCGTCGCCAACGGCCAGGACCAGTGGTGGGACCACACGATCGACTTCGAGGGGCTCCCGGAGCGCCGCTGGATCCGGGCGGCGGAGTTCAAGCCCTCATATCCGCTGGGCGTCAAGGTCGTGCACCACGGGCACGTACGCTTCGTGCAGGACGGCTACCGAATGGAGCTGGTCGGCATGGGCGTCGGCAAGCGCTGGGACAAGCTGCCCGACGGCGTGGGCAAGCTCCTGCTTCCCGGACCCGCGCAGATCTCCTGGGGGCTCCACTATTTCCCCATCGGCACCCCTGTGCCGGATGACGTGGTCGAGGCCGGCGTCTGGCTCTATCCGCCGGGCTACGAGCCCGAACTGTCATCCTCGGGGGAGCAGCGGCACCTCATCGACGGCACCTTCAGGACCGGCCTGCGCGCCCGCGACCTGATCATCCCGCCGCACGGCTACCTCACCCTGGAGCACGCCTACGTGCTCGACCAGCCGGCGCTCCTTCAGAGTTTCCGGCCCCACATGCACATGCGGGGCACCGCGATGTCCATGGAGGCCATCTATCCCGATGGTCGCCGCGAGATGCTCAGCCGGGTGGACCAGTACAACCACAACTGGCAGATCGCCTACATCTACGAAGACGATGTGCAGCCGCTGCTGCCCAGAGGCACCGTGCTCCTCTTCCACTCGCAGTTCGACAATACCGCCAACAATCCCATCAATCCCGATCCGGACCAGTGGGTGCTGTTCGGCGCCCGCGGCGTGGACGAGATGTCGCACGCCTGGGTGGGGATCACGTATCTGAGCGACGACGACTACCAGCGGTTGCTGCAGGAGCGCACGAGGCTCGCGTCCGACGAGCCGTGAGGGGGGCTGGGGGCTTCGGAGCTGTCCCCGCGTTCCGCGCGGCGAGAGACGGGGACGCGGCCGTCCCGAATTCACATGGCGGAGTCCCATTCTGCCATACGAGCATGAGAGAGAGATCGACGGGCAAACCCTAAGCTTGCGAGTAAGTGAGCCACGGGAGAGACAGCCGCGACCGAACCGAAGCCGGAGTTTCTAGTGGTAGAATCATCATGAGGTGGCGCCGGAAGCAGGCGCGTCCGAAGAACAGGCACCCCCAGCAGTCCCTCGACATCGAGGAGAAGGTTCGCTTCTGGGAAGAACAGGACCGAATCAACAAAGTCCTCATCCCCAGGGTCATCCGCCAACACGAGGTGCTCAAGAAACTCAACAAGGAGCACAAGAACCTGCCGGAGCTCTTCAGCCGTCAGCTCGCATTGGAGGAACAGTTCCGGCGATTCGAAAAAGAACGTAAGAACCTCGAACTAGTCCGGCACCATGCTCGCCGTGACCGACTACTCCGGTGGTCTGTGATCGGCGCCTTCGTCGTGTCACTGACGGCCATCATCGTGGCTCTGTGGGCGTAGGGAAGGAGCAGGAGGAATGGGCATGAAATCCCTTAGCCTGATCCCAGCTCTCAGGAAGCTGCCGGGCGACCAGAGGCGCAGTACGTCGGGCGGAGGAGGCGGAGGCCGGGGTCCCACCAGCTCCTTCCGGGAGACGATTGAGGACCTCCGGGACTGGCGAGCCCGCGCTCGCGGCCGGAGAAGCCGTGGCGGCAGCTTCCTTCGCGTTGTGGGGCATCTGGGACCAGATCAATGTGCCCGACACGCTGAAGCAAGCGTATGAGGCCCAATACCCGGGGTTGGCCGCCGAGGACTCCCTGCACGAGCACTGGCAGGAAGTGCAAGCCGACGGACCGGACGCGGCCAAGGGATTTATCAGCGGATTGAAGGGCAAGCTGGCGGAAATCGAGGCCGCCAAGATGCTTGAGCAACAAGGCTACAGCGACGTCAACATCGCTCCCGATCCGGTTCAAGAAACCTGGGACATCACGGCGGTGAACGAAGCCGGAGAACGAGTTCACTTCCAAGTCAAGACGGGAACGGAGGGATATGCTGCCGAGGTCGCGTCCGACATGGCGGAGGTCGAGAATGTCGAATTCCTGGTCAGCTCGGAAATAGCCGCCAAGATCATCGAGGACGATCCCGGCTATGCGGATCGGATGACCGATATCGGCCCGGATTACGAGTTGGTCGTTGACCTCCAGGATGGGCTTGAGACGCTCGCGGACAACCGAGGGTTCGATATCCCGGACTCCGTCGGCGAGGCGCTTCCGTACGTAGGAGGAGCTATCGTTGCAGGCCGCCTGACTCACACAGCCTTGAAGAGTGAAGGCGAGTTCAAGGACGCTGACCGGACCACGAAAAACAAGATCCATGTCGTTCGAACCCTGACGATGATGTCTCGCTTCGTCATCACCACCGTCCTAACATCGGCTGGTGCCGCTGTGGGATCCACACTTGGGATTGGTGGCGCTATCGTGGGCGGGCTGGTCGGCTTGATCGTGAGCCTGCGCTTGAACAAGACGTTGCGGCCTCGCTTGCTTGATCGGGCGTTGAACATTACCCAACTAACTCGCGACGACCTGTTCTACTACAAGAACAAGCGACGGATCGATCAGGCCGGACTGGTGTTTCGCGAGCGCGCGGATAAACTGTGCGAAGGCCGGAGGCGGCGCATGGTATGACGGCAACCGCCGGTCTTTCCTCTTGAAGCAAGGCGCCCTGCGCCGCATGTCGCGCCCGCGGCACGGTCGTTATGCGGGCACCCGTCCATCCTCGGATGTGCCCGCGGAACCTGAGACGGGAGGCAAATGTTGGTACCGTTCCTTCAGTCCGATCCAGAGAAAACGAGCGCGAGGTTCCGACGGCTTCGCGAGTACGTGCGCCAGAATCTGCTCGTCGATGGCCAGTTCATATGCAAGCACTACCGCGAATGCCTCGTCAGCAGCCCCAATCGGGCTGCATTCTACGAGGGGCAGATGAGCCATGTGGGCAAACACTACGACCTGACCGTGGTCGGGCAAGACCTTCGCATCGTCGTCGTTGGCCAGGAATACGGTTCTCGGCATAGGCGCGTCACTCTCGAGGAGCGAACGGCGATGGGCGACCGTTCAAGAGGGTTCAAAGGCCGGAACCCGCACATGAAGGGAACGACTTCGCTTCTCCGTCTCATGCTCGGGCGGCCCGCCGGGAGCGATAGGGAGGGAGAGCTGTTGCACTTCCCGCATCCCCAGCCCGTGGGCCATATCTTCGATTGCTACGCCTTGGTCAACTTCCTACTTTGCTCGGCTCTCAAGCTGCCGCGAGCCAACGACAGGTCGGACAAGGGCTCTTCGAGCCCAACCATGCGGCGGAATTGTACTGAGCATTTTCGGGCAACCCTCGATATTCTTGAGCCGACCGTGATCGTCGCTCAAGGCCAAGCTGTCCGATCATGGATCGAACGCCCACTCGGACTGGGAAGGAAGGCTCCTGCCCGATACGATGGTCCGGTGACTCCCGAAGCCACTCGCATTGCCGGCAAACGAGTGGAACTGCTTACGTTCAACCATCCGTCTGCGCCCGGCCACTCGGGGTGGTGGGGAAGATCACCGGATGCGAAATACTTGAAGAAGGTGGTCGAGCCGACGATCAGAAGTTGGCGTGGCCGTCTGTGAGACCGTCTGCCAGCGTCCGCCAAGGATAGCCCTGCGCCCCGCCGCCCCACTCTTCCGCTAACCTCTCATGCAGTCCCAGTGTATTCCGTTCGAGAAAAGGGATACCAATGATGATAACAACATAGTCAGTATCACCACAACATACTGTAACATAGTAAGTTACAGCGATTGCCGCGTCGGACGATTCCGTATCACTGTAGGCAGCGGCTTGGGAGGTGTTGACCGGGGAGGACCCTGCAAGGCGGAACGGTCCGGGCACTGGTGCGAAGCCAGCCGGGACGGCGTCTGTGTCGAAAACGCCGGCGAGGAATCCGCCGCCGGTGTTGACCAGGAGCCACGCTTCACGGTGCGCGTCGTCCCCGATGTACGGGCTCAACGTGCCGGGCGCGGCGCTCGCGGAGACATGCGCCGCAATCTGGTAGTAGCCCTTATCGATGCTGCTGATCGAGACGGTGCGGCTCCAGCTGTCGCCCGCGCTCATGGCTGGCAACTGCCATCTGGCGACAACAGGAAACTTCTGGCATTGCGGGTGGCTTTCTAGTGGGTCGCGTAGCGCCAGCCTCCCCACACCCTCATCCGCAGCACTTCGTCTTCTTGGTTACGGTAACGCGGGTCGATTGGAGTTGCCCCGTTATGACGGACACCTTTCCATTGGGTCGAACCAAGGAGGTGAGCCATGGCGGGAAGAAGGCGAGGGCGATATCCGCCCGAGTACAAGGAGCGTATCGTCGAGCTGGTGAG
>MPMR01000059.1 GCA_002238605.1 BD2-11 clade cluster bacterium bin43
CGATGAACTCAATGCCACCGAAACCATCTACCCGGGCACCGATCTGAGGATGGTCTACACCAGCTCCGCCATCGTCGAGAACCTGGAATCTGCATCATCGCAAATTGGATGAGGTAAGGAAGTCTGAACTTGGCAACGCGGTTCCTGTCCAGCTCTCGTTCAAAGTCGCCGACAGCGTGGCCCAGGCGCTTCGTCGCGACGAAGTGTCCCCCAATTCTCCCTCACCGCGGGCGGCGCATGGCTGAGTTCCACCGCCTCGTGCGGGCACTCAAAGACGGGTCCTTCGCGAAATCACCGATGGGGTCGACGTACCTGCCGCGCCGTGCGACCGCTCGCGGTCGATCGCCCGGCATCGCGACCGAACCGATCCCACTATCCCGCGTCGTTCAGGGTGCCATGCCGTAACATCCCGTTCCCCGGACCCGACGACCAGCCCACGGATTGCGAGTACACCATGCCACTTGACGAGCTAGACCTGACCCCCGATCCCAGGGTCCTGCAGATGCTGGGCGAGATCGATCTCCACCAGTGGCGTTGCCTTGCCGAACTCATTGACAACTCCATCGACGGCTTCCTGCATGAGGCCCGCGGCGGCCGCCCCGTGGAGCAACCGGACATCGCCGTCGCCATCCCGAGCGCTGACACCGACGCGGCCCGGGTCACCGTTAGGGACAACGGGCCCGGGATGTCGCTTGAGACGCTCGAGAACGCGGTCAAGGCGGGATGGTCCGGCAACGAACCGCTCGGCAGCCTTGGGCTGTTCGGCATGGGCTTTAACATCGCGACCGCCCGTCTCGGCCTCATCGCGGAGGTCTGGACCTCCCGCGCGGGCGACCCCGAGGATGTCGGCGTCCGCATCGACCTGGACGAGCTCCGGGCGACCCGCAACTTCAAGGTTCCCAGGCGTACCCGCCCGAAGGCGGACCACAACAGTCACGGGACCGAGATCGTCATAGCGCGCTTGAAGCCCAACCAGCGCGCGTATTTTGCCCGTTCCAACAATCGAACGACGATCCGCAAGCACTTGGCGAGGACGTACTCGGCACTGCTAGTCGAGTCCGGCGCGGGAAGGATCAGACTCACCCTCAATGGGAGCGGCATTGTGCCGCGACGTCACTGCCTGTGGAACGCGACTCGTACCGTCGAGCTTCCGGACGGAAGCGCTGCGGGACCCGTCCAGATGATCAACTTGTCCCTCGCGCCTCGACGCTACTGCACCCATTGCATGCGCACGCTGACGCTTGACGAGGAGTCCTGCCCGACCGGGAGCGCGAGTTGCAAGGTGGAGGAGACGCCCCGATGGATCAGGGGCTGGGTCGGCGTCCAGAGATACCTGCACAACACGGACTTCGGGATCGACTTCATCCGGAACGGGCGAAAGATCGAGATCGGAAACAAAGACCTGTTCCGGTGGAGCGACGGCGATACCGAGGCGGTCGAGTATCCCATCGACGACCCTCGAAACCGTGGCCGGTTCGTCGGCGAGATCCACCTCGACCATTGCAGGGTCAGCTACACCAAAGATCGCTTCGAGCGCGATGACCCGTCGTGGGGTGAGATGGTCCGGATCGTTCGCGGAGAGGGGCCCCTTCGCCCGGTGGTCGCCAAGCAAAGCGGTTACGACGGCAACGACAGCCCGCTCTACCGGCTCTTTCAGGCGTTTCGGCGAACCAGCCCGCAAGGGAAGAACGGCTTGTGGTCGAGGATTCTCGTGGTCAAGGACAACGATCGCGCGCAGGAGATGGCGGCCAGCTTCGCCAACGGCGAGACCGAATACCTCGACGACGAAAGGTGGTGGCAGATCGTGGAGGAACAGGACGAGGAGATCCTCCGCCCGCCCGACAACCCGGGCGATCCCGACGACATCCCGGAGGACTTCGTGGATGAACCGGGCGAGGACCCCGGAGACGGCGGTGCCGACGAAGCGCCGTCCGACCCGCCGCCGCCCCCGCCGAGGCGCGCGCTGCACGAGCTCACGAGGAGATACGTCCACCCGACGTTCCGCGTCGAGTACGAGGTCCAGGCCTTCGCCGTGGAGCCCCACGATCCGGCCCTGGTTGCGGGCGCCCCTTGGGCGTTTCGTCTGGATGACGTCGCCACGCGCACTTACGGGTTCGTGGTTGATCTGCGGAACGAGGTGTTCCGCTCGACCACGATGACGCCCCTCGACGCGTTGCTAACCGAGCTCACCCACATGACCGTCGACTTCCTCAGGGAACAGCCCCAGGAGGCCACTCTCGCGGGGGTCCTCGCGGACTTCCGCAAAGAGTACTGCGTCGACTCGCGCCTCGACCCGGCGGAGATCATCAGGTTCGCGGCCGCAGTCCTGGACGAGATCGCCCGCGCCGTGCCGGGTCTTCTCGCTCCCGGGCAGGGCGCCGATCTCCACGGCGAACTCACCGATGCCGAGCAGCGCGCGGTCGCCCAGCGAATGGCGAACCGGAATGTCTTGAACCACACGGAGGCCGTATCCGACGGGAGTTTCTAGGCCCACGCCGACCCCGGATCCCTGAGGGGGCTCTTCTCGCGCCATCCCGAGTTGTTCCTGGATGGCAAGTACTGGGAGGACCCCTACGAGACGCTGGACTACGGCGCCTCACAGGTCACTGAGGAAGCGAGGGCGGGCGTCCTTTCCCGGTACGCGGCGTATCTCGGCGACGCCGTTTGGCTCGCCAATCAGACGCCGGCGGACCTTGAGGGAACGAGCCGCGACGCTGTCATCCGGGCCGCGTGCTCGCTGCGTCTGCTGAGATCCGACGTGGATCGGTGAGATGCACGAAACGTTCCTCGACGCCCGTCGGCTCTTGAGAGGCCCTTGGCAGGCTTTCGAACGCGACGTCGCGCGCCTCCTCCTCTGCAACGGCTTCAACGACGTCCGAGTCGTCGGGGGCAGTGGCGATCGAGGGGCCGACGTTCTCGGAGTAAAGAAGGGCCGGCTCTGGGTCATCCAATGCAAGTTCACGTCGGCCGGTTACCCGCCCCCGTCGGCGGTTGACGAGATCGGCGAGGCCGCCCGGTTCTACGGGGCTGCCCGGATTTTCGTTGCGTCGTCCCGGCCCGTCGGCCCCGGCACACGGGACGCCATAAAGCGTTGGCGCTCGCTTGGCATTGAAATCGAGACGCTGCAACCCGCGGCGCTTCTGAAGATCGCGGCGCGTAGCCCCGAATACCCCACTTCGCGTCGCGAGCTCAGGGATTATCAGGACGAGGCGGTCGCTGGTTTCGTCGCCGCGCTCCGCGAGACTGGCCGTGGTCAGGTCGTCCTCGCGACCGGCCTTGGAAAGACCGTCGTCATGGCGGAGGCGTTGGCCCAGCTCTTCCGCGACGAGGCCGTCCGCCATGGCCGGGCCCTCGTGCTCGCCGGCACCAGGGAGCTCGTCGACCAGCTCCACCGCGCCTTTTGGGACCAGATCCCGAAGTGGATCGCGACCCACCGGTTGATCGGCGGCGAGGAGCCGTCCCATTGGGACGGCATCACGTTCGCCACGGTCCAGAGCGTTGCGTCGCGCATCGACGAGCTGCCCGACTTTGGCGTAGTCCTGATCGACGAGGCGCACCACGTGGGCTCGGAGACATTCAGGCGTATCACCAGCCATTTGTCGGACGCGATGGTCGGCGGCGTCACCGCCACGCCGTGGCGGGGTGACCGGTACGACATTGACACCCTCCTCGGTCCGCCGGTGATCCAGATAGGCATCGCCGAGGGTCTTCGACGCGGCTTTCTCTGCGAGGCGGACTACCGCATGCTCGCCGACAACATAGATTGGGAACTGGTGAGGTCCCGCTCACGCAACCGCTACTCCATCACGCAGTTGAACAAGCTGTTGCTCCTCCCGACCCGCGACGAGGAGGCCGCCAAGACGATCCGGGAGACCTTCGACGCGGACAAGCGGCGCGCGGCCATCGCCTTCTGCCCGTCCATCGCCCACGCCAAGAGCTTCGCTGGCACGCTTCGGCTCTTCGGTTTCCGGGCAGAGTCGATCACCGGCGACATGGACGCGAGAGAGCGCGACCAGACGATGGCCTCGTTTCGGAAGGGTGCTCTGGACGTCGTGACCACCCGCGATCTATTCAACGAGGGCGTCGACGTCCCCGACGTAGACATGATTGTGTTCATGCGGGTCACCCACAGCCGCCGCATCTTCGTTCAACAGCTCGGCCGCGGCCTTCGAGTGGCTCCCAGCAAGGACAGGGTGGTCGTCATGGATTTCGTCAGTGACCTGCGGCGCATCGCGGAGGTGATCGAGCTCGAGAAGGCGTCGCGTGGCGAGGTCGAGAGGCTACGTCTTCCTGGACTGGTACAGTTCCGGGACGAGGGTGCCGGCAGCTTCATGCGCGACTGGATGCGCGACCAGGCCGATTTGTTCACCCGCGAGGGCGACCCGCAGCTCGAGCTTCCAGCGTTTGACTTCCCCGAGCCTCACACCAAGGGTTCCGTGCAGTGACGATCCCGGACGGCATCCGCGCCGACATCAAGGACCGTCTCTGGGGCGCCGCCGACTCGCTCCGCTGGTCCACGCTTTCCGACGCCGAGAGGGCCAAGCACTACGAACTCTGGACGCGGGATCCCGCGATTGGCGGCCGCTTGGGCCACTTCATGGATCCCCGGAGGGTGCGCGTCTACATCAAGGACTCCTTGATCAAGCCCTACGAACGCTCGCGCCTCTCGCTTCTCGAGAACGACGTCTGGCGCCTGCTTTCCTTCCCGCCCCCCGAATCCCCGGCTGAACGCTACGTTAAACCGCATGGTCGGCGGCTGTCGGACGGAAAGATCGTTTGTTGGGGGAAAAGCCGCGACTGGAAGCTGATACTCATGGCGGTGTTTGAGCGGTCGCACGCCCGACCGGGGTCCGAGGCGTTCGGCGCCGTGCTTCTGGAATCGGGGAGAACTTCCGAGGAACGTCAGCGTTGGCTCATCCAGGAGGCGGCCTCGCGCCTGGGAATCAAGAGGCTCGCATGGCTGAAGTAACTCCGCGATGAGGGAGCGGTACTTGGGATGGTATCGACGCACTCCCGAGCAGCTGTCAACCTTCTGGGACGCCGCCGTGTTTGTGCCGGACGCCAACATCCTGCTCCACTGCCTCCGCCATCCCGAGAATGTCCGAGACCAGCTCTTCCGGCTCTTTGGCGTTCTCCGCGACTCTCTTTGGATACCCTACCAGGTTGGCCTCGAATTCCATCGAAACCGTCTGGACGTCGAGTTCGGGTCCCAGGACGCGTACGACCGCCTCGGTGCTGCGTGCACCGCCGCACTCGCCCAGGCTCGCGACAGCTTCCGCCAGCTTCGCGCCCATCCCGTGATAGATGTTGATCGGGAACTGGCCGCCCTTGACAGGTTCGTCACCGACTTCGAGGGCCGGATGCGTGAGTACAGGGCACTCCATCCCACCCAGGCGATCTCCGGGGCGCTTGATCAACTCACGGACCTCTTCGAGGGGCGGGTCGGCGAGAAGTGGCAACCCGAGAAACTCAAGGCCCTGAAGAAGGAGGGCGAGGAACGGTACGCGAACAAGATCCCGCCAGGCTACATGGACTCCAGGAAGCACGACGGACAGTACGGAAAGTACGGCGACCTGATCATTTGGAAGGACATGATTGGCAAGGCCACGGAGGACGAGCGACCGGTCGTCTTCATTTCCGACGACGCTAAGGAGGATTGGTGGTGGATCCATCGGGGAGAGAAGCTGGGTCCCCGGCCCGAGCTCATCCAGGAGTTCAAGGAGTGTTCCGGCCAGGCCTTTCACATCTACCAGTTCACCCAGTTCCTGCGAATCGCGGCCGTCCGCCATCCCGAGATAGAGGCGGGCGTCACGGAAATAGAAAAGAGTGTGCGCGAAGACGAACAAGCAAAGAAACGTCTCGATGGAGCCGCCGAGGCGAGCGCGCTTAGGCAACGCATCTCCGAGCTCGAGGACGAGCGCGATTTCATCATCTCGACGCTTTCCGGCACCCCGACGCGTGGTGAACTTCCTCAACCGGCTCCTGACCGCTCCGTGCTTGGCGCTCGACTCGAGGCGTTGCGTGCCGAACTCGAGAAAATGAACGCGGTCGAGTCTGGGGAGTCCACCACGGAGGGCTAACCCATCTTTAGCGTGCGCCGTGGAAAGGCGCACGTTAAACTTGGGTTAGACGGCGGCGGTCGTCCGGAGTTCGGTGCGGAGCGTGTGGACAGGATTGGTGCGGAGCGGGGCCGTCGGGACGGCTCGAGACACCAAAGTGGCCCACAGGACGGGAAGAACAGCGGCGGCGAGCCGCTTGAGGTTGATCGCAGCGGCCGTGAGGTAGGCCTGGATCTTCATGTTGTCGAGGCCGCGCCGG
>MPMR01000025.1 GCA_002238605.1 BD2-11 clade cluster bacterium bin43
TCGGGGAAGCCGCTGATGGTGACCGTGTAGGTCCCGGCTTCCACGCCCGAGAAGGCGAAGCTGCCACCCGACCCGGTCGTCGTGGTCGCACCCGACGACAGGGTGGCGGTGATGCCGCTGGCGGCCGTGCCTTTAATCGTCGCCGTCCCGGAGATGGTTCCCACGGGAGTGGGCGGCGGGGGCGGCTCCACGGGCGGCGGAGTGCCCTCGTCGCAGGCGGTGAAGGTCAGGGCCATCAGCGTTGCTGCGGCGAAGAGTTTGAGTCGGTTCATGGAACCTCCTGAGTGGTGGAAAGGAAAACCGGCCTGGAGCGGCTGGAGAGTGTCGCGTACCTTCGGATAGGCAAAGGCGGTGCCAATTTCAGAACCTTCATAATTGGCAACCGGTTACGCACTATCACCCCGCTCTGTGGCATCCGGCGGACCCCACAGATTCTCGGATTATCGGCGATGGCCACTGTTTTCTGAATGCGACTAAAACGATAAGATTGTTGGCGATATCGCCCGTTTATCAGCAATGTGTCTCAAATATCACTCCGATCGCCCCTGTCTCGTCGTATACGACGTTATCGATATCCGCAATGCCAGAAGCGACTGTAGGACGATCCGTCACGGCCCTAAATTGACAAGATCGCTGATCGTACATACTGGTATATACCAAGACTCACCATGGGGGCAAAGGAATGGGGCGCCACGGTTGGCAGCGCGCCTCGTCACGGCGGGATCGCAGGGATGGAGTCGAAACAACTGGTCTGCATGCTGTATTGCGGCGACGGCGAACTGGGGAACCGACTGGAGCGCGTGCTCGCCGGTGTCGCAGTTCAGCGAGTGCGCTCGAGAGAGGCACTCCTGGCGCCGCCCGCGATCGTTTGCGCGACGGTATACGGAACCACCACCTGCTCCGATGACGAAGTCGAGTGGTTGCGGTCGGCCTTCAGGCCTCTGAGTCCGCCATGCGTCGTGGTGGCTGACCTCTCCGTAGACTGCCTGCGACGACTGTACCCACTTCGCTCCTGCAGGCTGAAGGTCGTGTGGACCGCCGAGGCCGAAGACCGCCTCGGTGAAGTCCTCGGGGAGTTCGCCAGGGTGAGCTGGGGTCCGATGTGGCGTCTCGGCCTGGGACTGGTGTCGGAGCCTTCCCTGCGGCCTTTCGTAAAGGAGACGATCCGCCGGGCGTGCGGCTTGCGCAACGATCCCGCCGGCACTCCGTTCGTCCCCGAGAAGTCGGTCGGAAAGCTGGCGCGCGAGGTCGGCGTCGCCACGTCGACGCTTCGGCTTTGCTGGAGGGAGGAAGTTCCGCTCCGGTGCAGCCTCAAGGAATTCCTGAGCTGGACGGTCACCCTCTGGGGCACGCGCGCGCGCAAACTTGAGGAATGGACTCCCCTCGCCAAACGGCTGGGACTCCAGCGCCGCTCGCTCGAGAGAAACTTCCTTCGGACGGCCGGATGTACCCTCGCGGAGGCGGCCGAGGACTCGGAGCGGGTGGTCGGGCGATTCAATGAGTGGGTCGATTCCGTGTGGGAGCCCCACTCCGCCAACGGGTCCGGGGCGTATGATCGGGTTCCGACGCAGGCGCCCCGCGAGGAGATGCCTTGACGGTGGCCGGATCGACCGCCCGGCGTTACGTCGGGTGGCGTTGCAGGCTCTACCCGAGCCCCGCGCAGGATGAAGCGCTGCTCCGGTGCAGGAACGGCCTGCGCGAACTCGCCAACGCCCTGCTCGCCACCTCCCAGCTCAGGTACGGGGAGACCGGACGGCGCCTGTCCCTGATCGAGATGCGCGCCTTCGCGCGGGACTGGAAGCGGCAGCCGAAGCACCGGGAATTCCCCGCCAGCGCCAGCTACCGCGTCGCCGCCGATCTCGACCGGACCTTCCGCACCTGGTTCAGCAGGCCGGGAAGACGCGGGCGCAGAGGATTTCCCCGGATCAAGAGCACCGGACGGGAGCCCGGCATCTACTTCAGCAACCAGGGGATCCGCTTCGACGGCAGCCGGGTGTGGCTGCCCAGGTTCGGGTCCGTGCGCTGGAAGGGCGGAAAGCTGCCCCAGGGGAGGCTGCCGGGTCCGTCCGGACGCAAGACCCTCGGTCTGCTCTCGGGACGGGCCTGGCTCGATGCGGGAAACCGGTGGATGCTGTCGTGCCTGTTCGAGTGCGCGCCGCTCACCCCCGTCGAACCGAGAACGGAGAAGGCAGCGGTCCGTCAGAACGGCCGCGAAATCAGTGTGTCGGTGGACGGGGAGGCCCTCCACGTGATCCGCGAGAGCAGGACGCTCAGGAACGCGAGGCGCCGCCTGGCAAGGCTCGAGCGGCGGCTGGAGCGATGCGAATTCGGGTCCGAAGGCCGAAAGCGCACCCTCGCCCTCATGCGCAACCAGGCACGCAAGGTCCGGAACCACCAGGCGGATCTGCAGCACAAGGCCACGACCGGCGTCGTGCATGAGGCCCGCGAGATCGAAGTGGAAGGCGCGGGCAGCGAACTGCTGCGTCAGCTCGAATACAAGGCGGAGTGGCACCGCCGCCGACTGAAGGTACGGCGAGGCCCGCCGGAACCGGGGACTGGCAAGCCCCGACGCGCGCGGAGACCGGGGAGCCGGTCGCAGAAACGCGAATCGCGGACGCGAAGGCCGAAAGCCCTGTAGCCGTCTGCGAAGGCCGGAACGAATCAGGGAGCAGGACCTCGCCAGGTACAGGAAAGCAGGTGGTATGTGATCCGCGAGCGATAATATTGGCTACTATGATGATATCATGGAGTCCGAGAGAGTCGAGGCAACAACCGGCCCCCACGCAAGAGGTAGCCGATTGAACTGCGATCTATCAGTTATATTTCAAGGTAGTATGCTGATATTTGGATGATAACGTGGATGCATGCACCCTGAAACTCCATCCGCAGTCCCCAGGCGGCTTTGTACGCTCAATCCACACTTCCACCGCGAACCCTGCCGAGACTAGGGGAGGTGCCCTTGAATCCCGGTCGACAATTTATGACGTTTGGATGATAGTTCGGGTGCATTTGCGATGTTTTGGCGATCACTGGTTGTGCCCGAGGACGCGACGCCGGGCGAGGATCCGGGGAGGACGGGCCGGTGACTAAGCACCCGGACGCGTTGAGAATCGAGGCGCTGCAGGAGCGCGTCTCGAGGCTGTGCGGCGCGATCCTGCGCATCAACGCGAGCCTGGACCTTGACACGGTCCTGCAGGAAGTCGTAGACAGCGCCCGCGCCCTGACCGGCGCCCGCTATGGCCTGATTGCGACCGTCGACGACGCGGGCGAACCCGGGCCGTACCTCGTCTCCGGCCTGACGCCGGAGCAGCTGCGGCAGCTTCAGGAGTGGGAGGACGGGCTCCGGGTCTTCGAGCACTTCCGGGACCTTCCGGGTGCGCGGTGCGGATCGGAGACCTGCCGACCTGGCTCCGTTCGCTCGGTTTCTCGCCGGTCGCGCTTCCATCGAAGACGCTGCAGGGCACGCCGATCCGACATCGGGGCATTTACGCCGGCAGTTTCTTTCTCGGTGGAAAGGACGGGGGAGGCGAGTTCACCCGCGAGGACGAAGAGGTTCTCGTCCTGCTGGCGTCGCAAGCAGCGACGGCAATCGCCAATGCCCGCAACTTCCGGGACGAACAGCGGGCGCGGGCGAAGGTGGAGACCCTCGTCGACACGTCACCGGTCGGCGTGGTGGTCCTGGACGCCAGAACCGGAAGTCTGGTGTCGATCAACCGGGAGGCGAAGCGAATCGTCCGAGGCCTGCGGATGCCGGACGGGTCAACGATGGAGCTTCTGGAATCGGTTACGTGCCGGCGCGGCGACGGGCGCGAGTTCGCCTTGAAGGAATACCCGCTGGCGCGCGAGCTGAGCAGCGCCGAGACGCTGCGTGCCGAGGAGATCGAGCTCTCGGTCCCCGATGGACGCAGCGTTAAGACGCTGATAAACGTGACGCCGATCCATGAGCCCGACGGTCGCGTCGAGTCCGTTGTGGTCACCATGCAGGATCTGGCGCCGTTTGAGGAGCTCGAGCGGATGCGGACCGAGTTCCTCGGGATCGTGAGTCACGAGTTGCGCGCGCCACTTGCCGCCATCAAGGGCTCGGCGGCCACAGTGCTCGCCGGCTCCGGGCGCGTCGCTCGTGCCGAGATGCTGCAGTTCTTCCGCATCATCGACGAGCACGCCGACAACATGAGCGTCCTGATGGGCGACCTGCTCGATGCGGGACGCATCGCGACGGGCACATTGTCCATCTCGCCCGAGCCCTCGGATGTCGGGGCGCTGATCGACCGGGCGCGGACCACCTTCCTGAACGCCGGCGGCCGACACAGCGTGCGGGTCGACCTGCCTCCGGACCTGCCGAAGGTGATGGTCGACCGGCAGCGCATCGTACAGGTCCTCAACAACCTCCTCTCCAACGCGGCGAGATACTCCCGGACGTCGTCGCCCATAGAGGTCAACGCGCGGCTCGATGGCGTCCATGTCTCGATCACGGTCTCCGACCATGGCAGAGGCATCGCGCCCGAGCGGCTCGCGCACTTGTTCGCCAAGCGGGCCGGCGCGGGCGAGGGAAAGCGCGGTCTGGCGACGGGCCTGGGCCTCGCCATCTGCAAGGGACTGGTAGAGGCGCACGGGGGCCGCATCCGGGCTCGGAGCGAAGGAGAGGGTCGGGGGGCGCGATTCACGTTCACCGTCCCTACCGCCGAAGAGGTCGGCGGCGACATCGCGGCTTCGGATTCCTCCTCGCAGGAACGCTCCCGTCCAGGTCCGGACGCGACGCGCATCCTGGTGGTGGACGACGACCCACGGACGCTGCTCTACATCCGCGATACGCTCACCACGGCGGGGTATACCGTACTCGAGACGGGCGAGCCTCCGGAACTGGCGGGCGTCATTCGCGCGGAGAAGCCCCACCTGGTCCTGCTCGACCTGATGTTGCCGGGGACCGACGGCATCAAGCTGATGCAACAGGTTCCCGACCTGGCCGACATGCCGGTCATCTTCATCTCCGCCTATGGGCGGGACGAGACGATCGCAAAGGCCCTCGACGCCGGGGCCGCCGATTACATCGTCAAGCCGTTTTCGGCGACGGAGTTGACGGCGAGGATCCGGGCGGCGCTGCGCAGGCACGCCGAGCCCGCATCCTTCATGCTGAGTGGGCTGGCCATCGACTACGATCGGCGCCAGGTGACGCTCGGCGGCCAGCCGCTGGAACTCACCGCCACCGAATACGAGCTGCTGCGGGTGCTTTCGGCCAACGCGGGGCGCGTGCTGACGTACCGCGCGCTGCTGCGCAAGGCCTGGGACACCCGCTACCGGAGCTCCGTCGACCCGAAGCTGGTGCATGCCGTTGTGAGGAGGCTCCGCCACAAACTGGGCGAGGACGGCGCTCGGCCGACCTACATTCTCAACGAGCGAAGGGTAGGCTACCGGATGCCCGCGCCGGACGACCGCGCGAGCGAGCCGTGATCCGCCGGCACCGGCCATCTCCCCTCGCACAGTCCACCCGGCCCCGCCGTGTGCCGTGTGCCGCGAGCATCATCTACCAGCTGTAGCCCAGCCGCGTGTAGTAGAAGCCGCCGTTGAAGCCGAACGGCGTGAACTGGCCGAAGCGGTTGCCGACGCCGGCCGCGGCGCCCGGATACTCCTCCGGATAGGTGTTGAGCACGTTCTGGGCGCCGGCCGTGAGCGTCCACCGGTCGGCGAGCTTCCGGGACGCCTCCACATCGAAGAGGACTCGGGACGGGTAGTCGATGGTGTCGGAGGGATCCGACTCGTAGTAGGGCTGCTCGCCGTCGAAGTAGCCGCCCCAGTAGCTGGCGCGCGCCAGAAAGCGGGATCCGCCGGCGAAGACGTGATTCATCGCGAGGTTGCCGCGCACGCCGGGGAGCCCTTCCTCGAGAATCCGGATCCGGTGCGCGGTGAGGGTCTCTTCGTTGAAATCCGTCACGGCGGTCCGGGTCCAGTTCCACGCGCTGCTGAAGGTGGTGGTGGAACCGCCCCCTCCGCGCACATCATACGCACCCACCAGGTTGACGCCGTCCGTCCGGGTCGCGAAGTCGTTGATGAAGAAGCGGAAGCGTGCGAGTACCCCGCCGGGCCGAATGATGTCCTGGGCGATGAGCTGCTCGATCTCCGCCGGGGTGAGCTCCCGGTCGGCGCTGGTCGTCAGGCGGTCCGAAACCCGGATCTGGAAGAAGTCCAGCGAAAGACGGAAGGGACCATCGTCGTACACGGCCCCCAGGGCCAGGTTGACGGACTTCTCCGGCTTGAGCGGCTCGCCCCCGAATCTTTCCGCCAGCGGTGACGTCGACGGGATCGTGCCGTTGTTGGTCAGGTCCATGATCGCGGGATCGTAGATCGTCGAGATGTTGAAGGCGTTCTGCTGTCCCGGCGAGGGGGCACGGAAGCCGGTGCTGAGGCTGCCGCGCAGCCCCAGGGTCTGCGACGCGCTCACGCGTCCCGCGACCTTCCCGTTGACCGTCGTCCCGAAGTCCGAAAACCGCTCGACGCGCCCCGCCGCGCCGAACGTCCAGGCGCCCTCGGGCTCACGGAGCTCCATGTCGCCATAGGCGGCGAAGTTGCTCCGGTTCCAGACGCCCTCGGTAAGGGGTCCGAACCCGGTGAACCCGTTGGAGCCGGGGGTGAAGCCCTGCGTCGCCAGCGGACCCTCGATCCACGACTCCGTACTGCCCTGGATGATCTCGAAGCGCTCGTTGCGCCACTCGGCGCCGCCGGCGAGGTTGGTCCGCTCGTTGAGCGCGTAGGACAGGTCGACGTTGAAGTTGATCTCCTGCTGGTCGTAGATCCCCGGGTTGAACCAGGGGGTGCAGGGTTGATCCGGCACGACGAACGAGATCTTCCGGCTCGCTGCGGAACAGGGCTGGTCCGGTCCCAGGGACGCGTTCACCGTGTTGTACATGTAGAAGTCGAGGTTGGATCTGCCCCAGGATGCGCTCGCGTCCCAGTTCAGGGCGCCGCCGGCGCCCTTCAGCCCGGCCACCGCGGATGCGTCCAGGAGGTAGGAGCCGAACTGCGGCGTGAATCCTCCGGGGAAGAGCTCGCGGAAGGTGAAGCAGTCGGGATCGGCCATGACCTGGTTGAACGCGCCCTGGTCGAGCACGACTCCGTCATCGTCGACCCGCACTTCGGGGCAGCCCGCCGAGCCGTCGAGCACGCCGTCCCGCGCATCGAGCATGTCGCCGATCAGGAGGATCCGCTGGTCGTCGGCGTTCCTCGTTCCGAACACCCCGTTGCGCGTGCCCGGGTTGCGGTAGTAGAAGCCGCCCTCCACCTGCTTGCTCACGTAATTGCCGTGGGAATAGAGTTGCATGTCGTCGTTGAACAGGTACCCCATGTTCGCCCACAGCTTGAGCTCGTTGGAGACCTGCGGCGCGCCCCAGATCTGCGCCGGCGCCCGGACGCCCGAGTTGCCGGACGCGAGCAACGCCAGGGCGTCGGTGCGCTGCGTGCTGCGATCGGTGGGATTGGCGTTGCCGTACTCGCCGGTCAGGTTCAGGAAGCCCGCCTCTCCGAGCGGCAGGCCCACATTGCCGGACAGGGTGTACGCCTCGCCATCCCCGGGGAACGCGCCGTCCTCGAACGGCTCGCTGGTCTTTCCCAGGGCGTACCCGCCGGTCTTGAAGTCGATGGAGCCGCCGGAGCGATCGTTCCTGAGGACGAAGTTGACGACGCCCGCGATCGCGTCGGAGCCGTACTGGGCGGAGGCGCCGTCGCGCAGGACCTCTGCCTGCTGCAGCACCAGCCCCGGGATGAGGGCGATATCCGGGCCCTGGGAGCCGTCGGAGAGGCCGTTGCCGTACCAGGTGATGACCGCCGCGCGGTGACGCCGCTTGCCGTTGACGAGGACCAGCGTGTGGTCCGGGGCGAGGCCGCGGAGGTTCGCGGGCCGCACGAAGGTGGCCGCATCGCTGATCGGCTGAATGTTCACGTTGAAGGACGGCACCACGTTGCGCAGCAGGTTGGCGAAGTCGGTATCGCCCTGCTGCAGGATCTCGGGGGCCGGAATCACGTCGACGGGCACCGGAGACTCCGTGATGGTGCGGGGGCGCGCGCGGCTCCCGACCGCGACCACGCCCTCGAGCACGAGCACCGTCTCGGTGAGCACCACGTTCAGCGTGGTGGGCTGGCCGTCCGCGATGGTCACCTGCCGCCGTTCGGTCTCGTAGCCGATCAGCACCACCACCACTTCATGGACGCCCGGCGGGATGGGCTCGATCCGATAGGTGCCGTCGGAACCGGTCAGCGCGCCGATGCCCAGGCCTCCCAGGCTGACCTGTGCTCCCGCGATGACGCCACCCTCGGCCGCCAGGGTGACCGTTCCCCGCAGGGTGCCCTGCGCGGCGGCCGGACCCGCGTGGGCGAGGGCCAGGAACAGGGCGGCGGCGGCGGCTCTTCTCACCATTGGAACCTGGCCTCCCAGTCGTCGAGGAGCGCGAAGTGGTCACCGTCGGCAACCGTGTAATAGACTCTCTGCATCCCCTGCCGGCGGGTGGGCTCGAAGGACACGGATTCGCCGATTCCCAGCGCGAAGTTGCGCACGCTGAAGACCGTCTCTTCCAGCCGGGACCTGTCTGGACGTCCTCCCAGGCGCCGGAGGATTTCCGTCATCAGCTTCGCGTTGAGAAACCCCTCCAGGCTGACGAAGCCGCGGGCGAGGGGTTGATACGATTCACCCTCGGTGATTCTCTCCAGATCGTCCGGCAGCCGAGGGTCGTACTGGAACATCAGCCGATGGTACTCGTTCACGGACGGGAACGTGGCGTCGTCGAAGGCGGGCACGACCTGCGAATTCACCAGGAAGCGGGTGTAGGAATCCGGGTCGGAGCGTCTCTCGCGCAGGACTCGCTGCAGGTTCTCGCTCCCCACGAACGACAGGTTGGCCACCGGCACGTGCAGCCCCAGTTCGACGGCGTCGCGGGCGAAGGCCGCGCACGCCGCGTAGGCGCCGATACAGATCACGGCGTCGGGCGAGCCGGCCTTCAGGATCTCCACCTGGCGCCTCATGCTCGCGCCGAACGGCGTGCCCCGCCGGTAGGTGGCCTCCCCCGCGATGGTCTCTCCGTGCCGGGCCAACGCCTCTCGCACCCCCGCCCAGCCGCTGCGTCCATACGCGTCGATCTGGTAGAAGACCGCCACGCGCCGGCGTCCGATGCGGACGAAGTTGTCGACCAGCCCGGCGGTCTCCTGCCGATAGGAGGCCCGCAGGTTGAAGGCGAACTCGCCGTAGGGAGGTTCGCGCTGCGGCTCCGCTCCCGTGAAGGGGAAGAAGAGGTAGAACCGCTGGTCGCGAAATCGCTTCAGCAGAGGCAGCACCCGGGTGACGGTAGGGGTGCCCACGAATCCGAAGAGCAGGAACACACCGTCGTCCTGCATGAGCCGGAGGGTGTTCGCGACGCAGGTTTCGGGTTGATAGCCGTCGTCGTAGAGCTTGAGGACGATCCGGCGGCCGTTGACTCCCCCGTTGTCGTTGACGTGGCTGAAGTAGGCCATCGCGCCGCGATACAGCTCCGTGCCCAGGCCGCGAGAGGGGCCCGAGAACGCGGCCGACACGCCGAGTACGATGTCATCGGCCTGCGTACCCGCGTTGCGGCGGCTCCGGTGCGTCGACGGGGAGGAAGCGGCGAGCGCCTTCCCCCAGGGAGCGGCGGCCAGCGCGGCGAGCCCGGATCGCAGGAGCGATCGGCGGGTCAGCAGGTTCGCGTTGCACACCTTCCTGTCTCGCCCTCCAATCATGCGAGATGCCGCCCTCCTGGTCGGTTGCAAAACGAGCCTGACGGGGTCGCCTCCAAACCCATCCCCGCTGGCTTGCCTCCAGCGTACTCGCTGTTTTTGAGTTCCGCAACCGACGGACGAGCACAGTGTCCACACCCTCTATTGTCTGATAGAATCGCCTCCTATGGCGATAAATGCCCGATTTTCCACGAGTTATCCACAGCAGAACGGCGCGCGGGCGGGCATTCGGGGTTCCCAGGCAGGGATCTGAAACAGGGACTCGCGCGCCGCGACGGCAGCCGGCCGCCGGGGCGGCGCCCTGCCTGATTCAGCGCATCAGCGAGTCACGCCCAACGCGGCAAGGCTGAGGAGGAAGCCGGCAACCGGGGTCCACGGGATGATCGCGCTCCACATCCGATCCCGCTCCTCAGTCGCGGCCGTCGTCCGCGAGATGTCGTGCGATGCGGTCCAGCTTCGGGCCGATAGAGGACATTACCGCCGCGAACAGCACGAGCGCCCAGCCCGCCGAGAGGATGAGGTGGGCGCCGACGAGCACGCGCGCGCTGAGCGAAACCGGGGTGAGGGCCGTGAAGTCGTGCCCCAACGCGGTGAAGAACGCGAAGGACAGCCAGTCGGTGATGCCTGCGCCGGCTCCGGCGAACGAGCCCGGCCCGAGGCGCTCCAGCGCCCCATAGAAGCCCGCAAAGAGGAAGATGATCGTCAGATAGCCGACCGCGAATCCGCCGATCGGGACCCACATGACCCGCAGGTAGGCTGCAAGCTGGCCGTACACTTCCAGCCGTGGGCGGAGCCAGACGGCGGCGGCGCGCCCCAGAAGAAACGCGACCGCGGGAATCACCAGGATCGAAAGGATGATGGTCAGGACGATCCACACGGTTGCAATAGCCCCCGAAAACCCGTCGTCTTCCCGGATCACTCCGAACCCGAACAGCAGACCCAGCAGGATGGGAAGGGCAACCGCGCCGAGGACCAGCAGCCAGGGAGGACGGGCGTCGACCCATCCCTCGCGGCGCCGGCTGAGGAGGCCGATCAGCAGCGCGGTCCAGGGCATGGCGAGGAGGGGGAATATCGCCAGTAATGGTACCAGGTCGAAGTCGCCTGCGGCCAGCGCGGGGATGAACCCCAGGCTCAGCAGGACGGCGAGAATGAACGTCTCCCGGATCACGTCCCGATATCCGGAGAGAGACGACCGGCCGAGCCCGGCGATCAAGCCGACCGCCAGGGGGAGCAGGGGCGGCAGGATGACGCCCCAGCCGACATCCATTGCTCCGCTCAGAAACGCCGTGACGACTCCGACCACCGAGCCGATCAGGATGCCGCTCCAGGGATGATTCCCCGATCCGCCGCGGAGACCGACGCCGACTCCGACGGCGACCGCAAACCCCGTCCCCAGCAGAACGTCGGTGTGGTTCCCGGTAATGGCGTAGCCGAAGGTCACGACCACGAGAGCGATCGTGGCCGCGATCCGGACCGTCAGCCAGATCAGCCGGCTCGCCATTCTCCTCCCAGGAGTGTCATGAAGTCCTGGAATCCGCGGATGCAGCTAGCGCTGCGGTTCCGACACCACCGTCGGTCCCTCTCCCTCCTCCAGCGTCTCCAGCACCTGTCGCCACTCGAACTTCTCGCCGAGGCCGCGCACGTAGTAGTCCATCCAGGCCATCTCGCTTACGGCCTTGACGAGGCGATTGCGGGGGTCCGGGATGCCGTGGCTGCGGCCGGGATACATGAAGAGTTCCGTCGGCACGTCCAGCTTCTTCAGCGCCATGTGCAGCTCGACCGACTGCGGGCTCGGCACGCGCGGGTCGCCCTCCACCACGTGGATCATGGTCGGGGTGACCGCGTTCCTGATGTACTTGAGCGGTGACTGGTCGAAGTAGGTGTCGAAGTCCTCGTACAGGAAGCCGTCGCCGACGTAGAACTGGCGGTTCCGCTGCACGTCGCTCTGCGCGTACATGCTGATCCAGTTCATGGTCCCGGCACCGGAGCTGATGGCCTTGAAGCGGTCGGTCTGGGTGAGGATCCAGTTGGACCAGTGGCCGCCCGCGCTCCAGCCCAGCGCGCCCATGCGCTCGCCGTCGACGATGCCCTCGGCGATCAGATGGTCCACGCCGGTGATGATGTCTTCATAGCCCATCGTGAAGTAGTCGCCCACGATGTCGGTGCGGTGCGCGTTGCCGTAGTTGCGCGAGCCGCGGTAGTTGGGCTTGAGGACGGCGTAGCCGGCGCCCGCATACACCTGCGCGTTGTAGCCGCCGTTGAAGCGGAGGACATCCGCCGATGCCGGCCCCCCGTGGATCGCGACGATGAGCGGATAGCGCGTTCCCTCCTCGTAGCCGACCGGGTAGACCAGCACCCCGCCGACCATCTTCCCGTCCGACGAGCGCCAGTTGACCTCCACTTCCTCGCCGAGGGCGATGTCGCGCACGTGCGGGTTCACGTCCACGAGCTGCGTCCACTCGGAGCGGTCCGCAACTTCGTCCACGTTCGCCACGGTGAACACGGTGGGCGGGGTCATCGGGTCGCTGTAGCCGATGAGCAGGGTGCCGGTGTTGTCGTCCCGGGACACCGAGAGCGCCGCCCGCTCCTCGGTGAGCTGGCGCACCGCACCCGTCTCCACATCGAGCGCATGCAGCTGCGTCGTCACGGTCACGCCGGCGTTGAAGTAGATCGTCTCCGAGTCCTCGGACCAGAAGCCGACGCTCGAGCTCTGGTCGAAGTCCGCGCCCAGCTTCCGGAACGCGCCCCCGCGATCCTCGACTTCGCGGATGTAGACGCGGTTCTCGGTCATGGAGTAACGCTCCATGTCGTCCGGCGCCGAGAAGGCGATCCAGCGGCCGTCGGGGGAGAAGCTCATCCCGCCCTCGCCGATCTCGTAGTTGTCGGTGAGGCGCTCGATCTCGCCGGTCGCAACCTCCTTCAGATAGAGGTCCGCATAGAGCCGCTGCGCGGTGATGTTGCGCTCGTAGCGCTCGGGCGAGCCGCCCGTGATGCCGATCCAGCGGCCGTCGTCGGAGAGGACGAAGCCGTTGACGCTGTACGACGCGTCGCTGGTCTCGCGCCGCTCGGCGGCCGACGCTACATCCACGCTCCAGAGGCTCGAGAGCGGGGTGACGGTGTTCCGGATGTCGACCGTGAAGCCGCGCTCGCGCCGTTCAACCTCGTCCTCGTCGAAGGAGTCGGGGCGCGTGAAGTAGATGCGGCTCCCGTCCGGGGAGAAGTCCCACTGGTCGACGCCGGCCTCGCCGTCGGTGAGCTGTTCGGGCTCGCCGCCCGCGAGGTCGTCGGCCGGCAGCCGGTAGAGCTGCTCCCGGTCGCTCTCGCCGGAGCGGTACACCAGCCAGCCGCCATCGGGGCTGAACTCGAAGCCCGACACCCCCTCGGCCGCGTCTGTGATCTTCCGGGCCTCGCCGCCGTCGTGGCGCATCATGTAGAGCTGGTTGGCGTCGCCGTCGCGATTGGACGAGAAGACGAAGAACGACCCGTCCGGCGCCCAGGCCGGGCTGGTCTCGTTCTTGTCGTCGGTATAGGTGAGCTGCCGGCTCGACGAGACGCCGTCGCTCAGCGACACGAGGTGGATGTCGGTCTGGGATTCGGCCGCATCCCAGTCCGGGGTCGTGACGGTGTAGAGCATCCGCGCGCCGTCCGGGCTCGGGGTCCACGATCCGGCACGCTTCAGCTCCTGCACATCCATGAACGTGAGCGGCCGCTGCTGCGCGGCCAGCGGCGAGCCGAATGCCGCGAGAGCGGTGACGAAGACGGTGAGGGCGACGGAAAAGAAGCGCATCTGAACCTCGCGTGCGAGGGGGAACCCGGCTGTCACAGACGGGCATAGTAAAGGAGTAATGGGTATCTTGGCGAGGTGAAATCGAAGGACGCATCCGGGACAAAGCCTATGCTTGGAGTGACGACATTCCTGGGGGCCGTCTGGCTCTGGCTGCTGCTGGTCGCGCGTCACCGGCTCGAGTCCGGCAAGCCGCCGAGCCATCCCGAGGCCCGCGAGTCGCGGGGATGGGTTCGGGCGGCGCAGGCCGCGAGCGGGTTCTTCGGGGGAATGCTCGGTGCGTCGTTCGGAGGGATGCTGGAGGTGATCGGCGTGGCCGTCGCCACGGCGATCCTGTCGGCCGGAATCATCCCGCACCAGAAGCGACTGCGATCGGGCGCGGTCCGGGATCGCCGGATCCGGGCACCCGTTGACGACGAGACGGAACAGGCGTGGGACGCTGATTCCGGACCGTAGCCGACAGCCTGAGATTCTCCGCCGGAGCACATCCTCGGCGGCCTTGTTCGATCGGAGCGGGAGCGCGTAGTATCATTCCGACATGTTGAGTGATACTACTTTCGCATCCGGCGACTCCGGCGCATCCCCCGAAGCCCCCGAATCCCGCGCTCCTTCGGGTCGTTTCGTCCTCCGAATCGATCCCGGACTGCATGGCACCCTGCGGGAGGGCGCGCGTGCGGCGGGTGTCTCCCTTAATGAATACTGTGCGCGCAAGCTGGCATCGCCCGGCGTCTGGCTGGACGAGGAAGCCGCCGCAATCGTCGAGCGCGCCGCATCCATCCTCGGTGAATCGCTGGTGGGCGTCATGGCCTTCGGTTCGTGGGTGCGCGGCGAACACGATGCGACCTCGGATTTCGATATCCTCCTGATCGCGGCGGATGATGTGCCGGTTGCGCGGCAGCTGTACCGGCGCTGGGACGATGCCCCCGAGCTCTCCTGGCAAGGCCTCGAGGTGCAGCCCCATTTCGTCCATCTCCTGCCCGAAGGGGAGGTGCCTTCCGGTCTGTGGGGGGAGGTCGCCACGGATGGCGTGATCCTGCTCGAGCGCGGCTTCGAGGTGTCCCGGCGACTCGCCGAAGTCCGAAGGCGGATCGCCGACGGGGACATCGTCCGCCGCTTCGCTCAGGGGCAGCCCTACTGGGTCCGGTCGGGCTGATGCGAAACCCGGGGCTGGCCGTCGACTATCTCCGGCGGGCGAAGATCCGGCTTGCGGCCCTGGAGGTGCTGTTCGAGGGGGAGAGCTGGGCGGACGTGGTCCGCGAGTCGCAGGAGATCGTCGAGCTCGCCCTGAAGGGACTGCTGCGCTTCCGTGGCATCGACCCGCCCCGGATGCACGACGTCTCGGAGGTATTGCTCGCGGAGCGGGAGCGCCTGCCAGCCAGGATCGAGCGCGACGTCGAATCGCTGGCGGAATGGTCCCGGCACCTGCGGCGTGACCGGGAGCTCGCGTTCTACGGGGCCGAGGATCTGACTCCGTCCGGGTTCTACTCGCGGGAGGACGCGGTCCATGCTCGCGCCAGCGCGCGCGGCACGATCGAGCTGGTGTATCCGACCGTGATTGGGTAGCCGACAGCCGCCTCCGCGGCCACCACCTCGCGGCCACGACCTCGCAGGCGCCATCTCGCGGGCGCCATCTCCGTTCGTACTCCGCGCTCGTGTTAACCAGGTGGGTGGGCCGAACGTTCTACTTGTGAGGCACGGAGTTCCGGGCATTCGGGCGTGGCCGCCGGAAGAGTTCGGTCCGTTGGGCGCGAGACACGGAGGTGATCGTTGTTCTGGGAAGCTGTTGAGGAGTTAGGGCCCCTTCTTCTGATATTCGGCGCCATCGTGGCCATCGTCTGGCTCAGGGGCAGAGAGAGACAGGTTCGGCTGGCCAAGCAGGCGGAGACGCAACAGCAGTTGCTGGCCAAGTTCCAGTCGGGCCAGGAACTGGCCGAGTTCATCGAGACGGAGGGTGGACGCGAGTTCCTGAGCCAGTTCGAGTCCAACCCGCATGGGACCATCCTGGCCGTGCTCGGTGCCGGCATCCTCGCCTTCGTCCTGGGCCTGGGGATCCTCGTAATGGTGATCTGGGAAGGTGGCCTTCTCATCCCCGGCGTGGGCATCATGGCGCTCGGGGTCGGTCTCATCCTCGCGGCCGTCATCTCCCGGAGGCTGTCGCAGGAATGGCAGCCGGACTAACAGGCGAGGCAGCCGGGCGCGGGCCGCGAATGGCACGATATGGACGAAGCCGCCTTCCGTGACATCCATGAGCGAACGGCACCGCAGCTTCGAGCCTACCTGTACCTGGCGGTGAAGGATGCCGCTCTGGCGGACGATCTGCTTCAGGAGGCGTACTGCCGTCTCCTGCGCGCGAGACTGCGCGACGCAAACATCCATCAGGTGCGGTCATACCTGTACAAGACCGCGCTGAGCCTCATCTCGGATCACGGGCGCGAAGTCGTTCGCGAGCGAAGACGGCGGGAGGGGTGGAGCGCGCCGGCGGAGTCCGAAGGCCCCAGGCATGAACTGACTCTCGACATGGAACGCCTTTTCGCCCGATTGCCGCGGAAGCAGCAGACACTTCTCTGGCTGGCATACGTAGAGGGCGCCAGTCATCGCGAAATCGCAGCCTCCCTGGGGATGGCGGAAGGGAGCGTTCGGGTGGTGCTCTACCGGGCGCGCAAGAAGTTGGCGGGGATGCTCCAGGAACACGGCTGGGGCCCCAGGGAGGTGCGATGATGGCGGAGTCCTGTCCTCACGAGCGATCGGCGGCCGAAGCCGCGCGTGGCGGAAGATGGAATGACGAGCTTGCCGCGCACCTGGCGGAGTGCGTCCCGTGCCGGGAATCCCGCCGGGTGGCTCGATGGATGGCGGCGTTGGCCGAGGAGTTGGACTCCCGGTTGCCTGCGGTGCCGGACCCCGACCTGATCTGGCTGAAGGCGCGGCTCCTCGGGCGAGCGCGGCGCGCCGACCGCGCGCTGCTTCCGATCAGGATCGCGGGCGCGTTGGCGGCCATGGGCTCGGGCGCGGTTCTGGCGAGCCTCCCCGAAGTGAGCTGGAACCTGAACCTGGAATGGCTGACGAAGGCAGCCGCGGGGTGGGCCGGTCTGTCGGATCTCCTGCCGTCCCTTCCGCTCACGGTGCTGTGGATTCCGACCGCGATCGCAGCGGGCTTCCTGCTGCTGTTCACCTGGAACGAGGCGTAGCCGGGCAGGGGGATGCAGCGAGCACCGACCAGACCAGGAATCCGGGGTGCTGCGCCGGGCCGCGCGGGCGGACGCTACCGAAGCAGCGCCTCCAGCTCCTCGGGCGAGCGCGGCAGCGAGGCGGTCAGCACCTCGGCGCCGTCCTCGGTCACCAGGATCACGTCCTCCACGAAGACGGCAACGCCGATCTCGTGGTTGTAGTACCAGGGCTCGACGGTGAAGACCATGCCGGGCGCGAGGGGCTCGTCCAGGAGCGCCGGGTCGCCCGCGGACAGGCCGATGTGGTGGCCGAAGAACGAACCGGTCTGCATGTGGGGCTCCTCGTCGTCCGGGATTGCCTCATAGGCCACTGAGGTGAGCTCGCGCAGGGTGACGCCGGGCCGGACGGCGGCGATGATCGCGTCGGCGGCCCGCGTGCTTACCAGCAGCTTCTCCCGCTGGATGTCCGTGAAGGTCCCGTTTACCGGGAACGTGCGCCCGACGTCGCTGATGTAGCCGTCCACCTCGCAGCCGACGTCCAGGATGACCAGATCGCCGTCCTCCATGCTGCGGTTGCGGCGGTCGTAGTGGGCCGCCAGCACGCGCCAGGGCCAGAGGCTGTTGCGACCCGACTTGATGATGGGCGTAAACGGCATCGATTGGGATCCGAAGGTTCGGCAGGTATTCTCGAACTCGCCCTGAAGCGTGCGCTCGTCGACCCCGGGACGGATGCGCCAGGCGACCGACTGGATGCCCGCCATGGTGGCATCGGCGGCGACGCGCATGTGATCGATCTCGGCAGGGGTCTTGATCATGCGCAGACGCGCGACGACGTCGAAGGCGTTGGCGATTTCGGCGTCGGGATGGTCGGTGCTCAGGCGGAGGATGAGCGATGCCGTCGCATCCAGGCTTCCGATCAGCGGGACGGTCGGGGGCGTGATCTCGCCGCTCGAGCCCGCGTTCACCCGCAGCACCGCTCCTCCACCCAGCCGCGTCCGCAGGAAGGCGTCCAGGTCGTCGATGTCCCGGTACTCGTCGATGCCGGCGATGCTGCGCAACTGATAGTCGCCGAGCAGCGGGCGCCCGGGGAAGTCGTTGGGCCGCCCCGGATTCTCGAAACGCGGGTCCCGCCGGGGCATGAAGAGGATGGAGCGGTCCCGGTCGGCGTCGAGGACCAGCATCGACTGCACGACTTCGAGGCCGGTCAGGTACCAGAAGTCCTCCAGCTGCCGGAAGGTATCGCCGTGGGTGAGCCCGTCGGAGGACGGCGTGAGCAGGAGTCCGCTCCCGCTGGCGCGCAGGCCGTCCAGGATGCGCGCGCGGCGGTACGCGTATTCCTGAGCCCGGAATTCCAGCCGGGTCCAGTCGCGGTACCGCTGCTCGGGGGTCTGGGCGGCCAGGGGTGACGCCGGGACCGGGACGCCTCCCCCCGGGCTGGTGGCGACGGACAGGGCGGGGCTCGCGCATGCGAGCACGAGCACGATGACACCGCGGCGAAGCAAGCTGGCCGACATGATTCCGATCCCTTGCAGAAGACGGATACCGTTCCGGCAACCTGGCGGTCGGGAAGTCCCCCGTCCATGGCGCGGAATCGCAAGGGCGGGCGCGGACGAGGCCGTGCGAGTCCATGAGGGGTGCGGGGCGTCCGAATTGAGCATGTTGTCGCCCCTACTCCCCGGCCTGCAAAAACCGTACACTTTCCCGTCCCTAAACACCTTCGCCCGAGGATCACTACGATGTACGACCTCCCTCTCCGACCCGGCCTGCCGTTCGCGCGCTCCGGCCGCACGTTCTCCCGCCGCATCCGCGCGCTGTCGGTCTTCGTCGCGCTCGCCGCGCTGCTTCCGCTTCTTTCCGTTGGGCCCGGTGCGCTCCACGCCCAGGAGGCCGGCGAGGACGCCGACGACCCGGCCGAGCTCAACTCCGGCCTGCTGTCGTCCTTCAGGTGGCGCAGCATCGGGCCCGCCGTCGCATCGGGCCGCATCGCGGATATCGCCGTCGACCCGACGGACCGCAGCACCTGGTACGTCGCGGCCTCTTCGGGGAACGTGTGGAAGACGACCAATGCAGGCACCACCTGGACGCCCATCTTCGACGACTACGGGTCGTACTCCATCGGGGCCATCGCGCTCGATCCCAACGACCATCTCACCCTCTGGGTGGGCAGCGGCGAGAACAACGGGCAGCGCTCGGTGGGATACGGCGACGGCGTCTACAAGTCGGTCGACGGGGGGCGCTCGTTCACGAACATGGGACTTGAGACCTCCGCGCACATCGGCATGATCGCGGTGCATCCGGACGACTCGCGCACCGTCTTCGTGGCCGCGCAGGGGCCGCTCTGGAACGCGGGCGGGGAGCGCGGGCTCTACCGGACGCGCGACGGCGGCGAGAGCTGGGAGCTGGTGCTCGAGATCGACGAACACACGGGGGTGAACGAGGTCTACTTCGACCCGCGCAACCCCGAGGTGATGTACGCGTCCTCGTGGCAGCGGCGCCGGCACCAGTGGACGATGATCGACGGGGGCCCGGGCTCGGGCATCCACAAGTCCACGGACGGGGGCGAGACGTGGCGGGCCATCAACCGCGGACTTCCCTCCGGGGACAAGGGCCGCATCGGGATGGCGATTTCGCCGATCAACCCGGACGTGCTTTACGCCATCGTCGAGGCGTCGGGGAACGAGGGCGGGACTTTCCGTTCGGAGAACATGGGCGAGAACTGGAGCCGCACGTCGCGCTACCAGTCGTCCGCGCCCATGTACTATCACGAACTCTATGCCGACCCTCATCGATTCGACCGCATCTATTCCCTGGACACCTTCCTGGAGATGTCCGACGACGGGGGCGAGACCTGGAGCCGGCTGCCCACGCAGAGCGTGCACGTCGACCATCACGCCCTCGCATTCGACCCGGACGATCCCGAGCATCTGATTCTGGGGAATGACGGCGGACTGTACGAGACCTTCGATTTCGGGGAGAACTGGAGCCACTTCGCCAATCTTCCCCTGACCCAGTACTACAAGGTCGCGACCTCCAACGACGAGCCCTTCTATTACGTCTATGGCGGGACGCAGGACAACAATACCATGGGCGGACCGTCGCAGACCCTGGGGGGCGGCATCCGCAACTCGGACTGGTATGTGACGCTGGGGGGCGACGGCTTCGATCCCGTGGTCGATCCCGAGAACCCCGACATCATCTATTCGCAGCTGCAGCACGGGGTGCTGTCGCGCTTCGACCGGGGAAGCAAGGAGCGGCTGGACATCCAGCCCCAGGCCGATCCCGGCGGGCCGCCGCTGCGCTGGTACTGGGACGCGGGGCTGATCATGTCGCCGCACGACAATCACCGGCTCTATTTCGGGGCCCAGATCCTCTTCCGGAGCGACGACCAGGGCTCGAGCTGGCGCGCGATCTCCGGGGATCTGTCGCGCAACATCGACCGCAACCAGTTGGAGGTGATGGGGCGCGTGTGGAGCGTCGACGCCGTGGGCAAGAACCGGTCGACGTCGGTGTTCGGGCACATCGTGGCCATCTCGGAGAGCCCGCTGGTCGAGGGGCTCATCTATGTGGGCACGGACGACGGGCTGGTGCAGGTCACCGAGGACGGGGGCGAGACCTGGCGCGAGATCGCGAGCCTGCCGGGCGTGCCGGACACGAGCTTCGTGCACGACGTGGAGGCCTCCCTGCACGATCCCGACGCCGTCTTCGCCGTGGTGAACAACTTCAAGCGCGGCGACTTCCGGCCTTATGTCCTGAAGTCGGAGGACCGCGGGCGCAGCTGGACCGCGATTACCGGCGGCCTGCCGGACAACAGCCCGTCCTTCTCCATCGTGCAGGACCACGTCGAGCCCGACCTGCTCTTCCTGGGGGCCGAATTCGGGGCCTTCGTGTCGGTGGACGGGGGCGAGTCGTGGATGGAGTTCGACAGCGGGCTGCCCACGATTCCCGTGCGCGACCTGGAGATCCAGCAACGGGAGGGCGACCTGGTGGCAGCGACCTTCGGGCGCAGCTTCTACGTCATCGACGACTACACGCCGCTGCGCGAGCTGGCGCGGGGATCGGAACCCATCCTCGCTTCCGCGGGACACCTGTTCGAGGTAGCCGATGGCGAAATGTACGTGCCCTGGAACCCGGGCGGGGCAAACGGCGCGGACTTCTATGCGGCCGACAATCCGGAGCTGGGCGTGACCTTCACCTATTGGGTCGGCGAGACGATGCGGACCCGGCAGGCCGAGCGGCGGGCGGCGGAGAGACGTGCGGCGGGCCGGGGTGAGGACACCCCCTACCCTTCCTGGGAAGAGCTGCGCGAAGAGGACCGCGAGGAGGCCCCCCGGGTGTTCCTGACCGTGCGCGACGAGGGCGGAGAGGTGGTGAACGTGGTCAACGGGTCGACGTCGCGGGGCGTCCACCGGGCGGTGTGGAACTACCGCTACCCCGCGTTCACGCCGGTCACCGGCGGGGGCGGCGGGGGCGGCTTCGGCGGCGGGAACGGGCCGATGGCGCTGCCGGGCAGCTACACGGTGTCCCTGGCGCAGCGGGTGGACGGCGAGGTGACCGAGCTGGCCGGCCCCGTCTCCTTCGAGATCGCCCCGATCACCACGCCGGTCATCGCCGCCCAGGACCGGGCGGCCGTGCTCGCCTTCCAGCGCGAGACCGGCGAGCTGCTGCGCGCCGTTACCGGTTCGCAGCGCGCCGCCGCGGGGGCCGCCCAGCGGATCGGCGCCGTCAAGCTGGCGCTCGAGCGCTGGCCGGCCGCGCCGGACGGCCTCATGGGGGAGACGCGCGCCCTGGAGCTCCGCCTGCTCGACCTGCGCGAGGCGCTCGATGGTTCACGCACGCGGGCATCGCGCGCCGAGCCTGACCTGCCGGGGATCGCCGGTCGGGTCAACCAGGTCGTGCGCGGGCACTGGAACGGCACCCACGGCCCCACCGGCACCCACCGGGAGCAGTACCGCGTCGCGCGCGAGGCGTTCAGTACCATGTACCCTGAGCTGCAGCGGCTGGTGGAGACCGACCTGCCCGCGCTGGAAGGGCGGCTGGAGGAGGCGGGGGTGCCGTGGACGACGGGGCGCGCGCTCCCGAGCTGGCCGCCGGGGGGTTAGCCCGAACTCACAGGATCGAGGCTCCCGGCCGTCAGGTGCGCTCCGCCGAGGGTCGGGGGCCTCTCCAGCCTGCAGGCCGGTGGCCGGGGGCTCCGGCGATCCGGCGGACGGGACGGCCGGCGGCGGTCAGCCGATCAGCTGCCGGCTGCCCGAACCGCGCTTCTTGAGGAGTTGAACCGCGACTTCGCGCGCGTCGTCGAGCGTCCTCACGACCTGCTTCCTGGGCACACCGTGCAGGATGTCCAGCGTCCTGAGCGTCTCTGCCGGCGTGCCCGAGAGACCCATCACGATGACCTCGGTCTCCTCGCGCTCGGCGACATCGAGGAGCTGCAGGATGAGCATGGCGGCGCTGTCGTCGAGGTAGGACACGTTGGTGAAGTCGAAGATTGTGACTTCGTGCTCCTTGATGTCTCCGCCGATCACCGCGACCAGCTTGTGCGCGGACGCGACGGTGAAGCTTCCCTTCAGGGCGACCAGGCCGACCCGGGCCGAGTACCAGTCCATGACCGTCGGATCCTCGTGTTCGGCGAAGAACATCTTATCGAGCAGGGGCACGGACACCACGCTGTCCAGCTCGAGGCTCTCCAGCTGCTGCGAATGAGCCATTCCGGCCACGATGAGCCCGATCGCGACGCCGGTCATCAGATCCACGAACACCGTCAGCCCCAGCGTGACCAGCATGACGATCATGTGTTCGCGCCGGAGGTGGTGGACGCGCGCGAGCATGCGCCAGTCGATGATGTCCCATCCCACCTTGATCAGGATGGCGGCGAGGACGGCGTGGGGAATCGGCTCCACGTACTGCCCGAGTCCCAGAAGAAGGCCCAGCACCAGCGCCGCCCGCAGGGCCCCGGAAACCGGTGTGCTGCCCCCGGCCCGGATGTTGACCACCGTGCCCATGGTCGCTCCGGCGCCGGGAAGCCCGCCGATGAGCCCGGAGGCGATGTTGCCGATGCCCTGCCCGACCAGCTCCCGGTTGGCCTCGTGGCGGGTTCCGGTGATGGAGTCGGCCACCAGCGATGTGAGGAGGCTGTCCACCGAGCCCAGGATCGCGAGAATGAGCGCCGGCTGAACCGCGCTCACCAGGAAGCCCAGGGAGGGCGTGGTGAACTGAAGGGACGGCAGGCCCGTCGGGATCTCGCCGATGACCGGGATGCCTCCAAGCCACGGGACGGCGACCGTGGTTCCGACGACCAGCGCGACCAGGGGGGGCGGAATCAGCTTCGCGTAGCGCTTCGGCCACAGCAGGCTGGCCGCGAGCGTGATGACGCCGATCGCAACCGCGGTCGGGTTCGCGGTGGTGAGCGCCTCCGGCATCGCCCGCAACGCGCCCATCGGCCCGCCGGCAGCCGGGGGCAGTCCGAGGAACGGCATGCTCTGGATCAGCATGATGATGATGCCGATCCCGGACATGAAGCCGGACACCACCACCGCCGGCGTATAGGCCACGAAGCGTCCGATCCTGAGCACGCCCATGGCGATCTGCAGCAGCCCCGCCATGATCACCACGATCATGGCCTCCGCGAGCGTGGCCGAGTGCGTGGTGAGGATCGCCGCCATGGCGACGGTCATGGGCGCCGTGGGACCCGAGATCTGCGAGCGCGTGCCGCCGAACACCGCCGCGAAGAACCCCACCGCGATCGCGCTGTAGAGGCCCGCGGCCGCGCCCAGCCCCGACGCCACGCCGAAGGCCAGCGCCACCGGAAGCGCCACGATGGCGGAGGTGACCCCGCCGAAGAAGTCCCCGCGCAGCCTGTGATAGTCGTATTTCATGCCATCCCTCGATCCGCCTTCGCGATCACCGCCAGGAAGTCCTCACCGTAACGCTCCAGTTTGGTCTCGCCCACCCCGGTAATGCCAGCCAGCTCCTCCGGCGTGCCCGGACGGAGTTCGACCATCTCGCGCAGGGTGGCGTCGTGGAAAATGACGTACGGCGGCACGCCCTGCGCCCGCGCGAGTTCCAGTCGATGCGCGCGGAGCGCCTCCCAAAGCCCTTCATCCCACGTCTCGGGATCGGGCGGCGGGCGCTCCCCGCGGGGTTTGCGCTTTCGCGCGGAGGCCGGCGCGCGCACGTCCCGGCGCATGCGCACCGGCGTCTCGCCCCGCAGCACGGCCCAGCTCTCGTCCGTGAGCCGGATCGAGCCGAATCCCTCCATGTCGACCCACAGCAGGCCGCGGGCGACCAGCTGGCGGAACACCGAGCGCCACTCCCAGGGACCCATATCGGCGCCCACCCCCCAGGTCGGAATGCGGTCGTGCCCGAAGCGCTTGACGCGGTCGGTCTCCCTGCCGCGCAGGACATCCGTGAGATACGCGGCGCCGAAGCGCTGCCCGGTTCGATACACGCAGGACATCGCCTTCTGCGACGCCTCGGTCGCATCCCAGGTATCGACGGGCGTCAGGCAGTTGTCGCAGTTGCCGCAGGGCTCGGGCAGAGTTTCGCCGAAATAGGCCAGCAGAGTCTGACGGCGGCAGGTGGTGAGTTCGCAGTAGCCCAGCATCGCATCGAGCTTGCGCACCTCCAGCCGCTTGCGCGCCTCCCCGGCATCCGACCCCTCCACCATGTTGCGCAGGGTCACGACCTCCTGCAGCCCGTACACCATCCAGGCGCTGGCGTGGAGCCCGTCGCGTCCCGCGCGCCCCGTCTCCTGGTAGTAGGCCTCGATGCTTTTCGGCAGATCGAGATGGGCCACGAAGCGGACGTTGGACTTGTCGATGCCCATGCCGAAGGCGATGGTCGCGACCATGACCACGCCTTCCTCCTGCTGGAAGCGGTCCTGGTTGCGCCGGCGTTCGGCGGCCCCGAGCCCCGCGTGGTACGGGAGGGCGTTCACTCCCTCGTCGCGGAGCCATTCGGCGGTTGCGTCCACCTTCTTGCGCGACAGGCAGTAGACAATGCCCGCGTCGCCCCTGTGGTTCTGTTGCAGAAAGCGACGGAACTGGGCGCGCGCATTGTTCTTCGGGACGACGCTGTAGCGGATGTTCGGGCGGTCGAAGCCGCTCACGAAGACGGGGGCGCCCCGGAGTCCGAGGCGGTCGACGATCTCGCGCCGGGTCAGCTCGTCCGCGGTGGCGGTGAGCGCGATGCGGGGCACGTCGGGAAAGTGCTCGCGCAGGGCGGAGAGCTGGAGGTATTCGGGGCGAAAATCGTGCCCCCACTGGGACACGCAGTGCGCCTCGTCGATGGCGAAAAGGGACAGGCGGGCCTGGGTCAGAAGGCTCAGCGTGCGCTCCCCGAGAAGGCGTTCGGGCGCAACGTAGAGCAGATCCAGCCGCGCGGCCCGCACGGCAGCTTCGGTGTCCAGCACCTCCCGGTAGGAGATGGAGGAGTTGAGGCAGGCGGCGCGAACGCCCAGCTGGCGAAGCGCCTCCACCTGGTCGCGCATCAGGGCGATCAGCGGCGAGACCACGACACCGGTTCCCTCGCGCACGATGCCCGGAATCTGGTAACAGAGGGACTTGCCGCCGCCCGTGGGCATGAGCACCAGGCAGTCGCCCCCGTCCACCATGTGGCGGATGATCTCCTCCTGCTGCCCCCGGAACCCGGAGTAGCCGAAGGTGCGCTCGAGGACGCGGCGGATCATCCTGCGCTCACTTCAACACCTCCACACCGCAGTGGGGTGGCGAGGAGAATACGCAAGCCCGGGTCAAAGAGGGCCGAGCTCCGGGAATCCCGGCGGCGGGCGCCGATGCCGCGTCCCCTGCTCGTACGCGTAGGCGAGGCCAAAGAGCAGACCCTCGTCGTAGGGGCGCGCCAGGATCTGCAGTCCCGCCGGATGCGTGCCCTCGGTGAACCCCATGGGCACCGTGATGGCGGGCATCCCGGTGGCGGGCGCCACCCGCTGGCTGTTGTCGCCGCTGTACTCCTCGTTGCCGCGGTCGATGTGCGCGGGCGGGCTCAGCCAGGTGGGATAGACGACGGCGTCCACCCCGGCGGCGTCCATGGCGCCCGTCAGGTCGGCCAGGTAGCCCTGCCGCTGCTCGTTGTCGAGGTACTCCGGACAGGGCGGGTCCCACTCGGCCGGGGGGACGTCCAGCGGCATCCCCTCCGAGCGGCGCAGCCCGCTCTCCGCGTCGCCGCCGAACTCGCCGGTTTCGAGCACCGCCAGCACGTCGGTGAACGGGGCCGCGTCTCCCAGCGACTGCAGGTAGACGTACATGTCGTGGCGGAAGCGGCGGCACGACATGCCCTCGCGCTCCAGCTGCGCCTGCACGTCGAAGTCGAAGGGATCGACGATCTCGGCACCGAGCCCCGCCAGTTCCCCGAGCGCGTTCTCGAAGACGGCCACCACCCCCGAATCGGCGTCCTCGGTGTCGACCAGGGCGCGAAGGACCCCGATGCGCGCGCCCTCGAGGCCGTTCGCGTCGAGGAAGCTGGTGTAGTCGTCCTCCTTGCGCCCCCGACCGGCCTCGGTGTAGGGATCGGCCGGGTCGTAGCCCGCCACCACGTTGAAGAGCCGGGCCACATCCTCCACGGTGCGCCCCATGGGGCCGGCGATGTCGCGGTCGAAGGCGAGCGGCACGACGCCGTCCCGGCTGGTGAGACCGATGGTCGAGCGGATGCCCACAAGCGCCAGGCGCGAGGAGGGGCCGCGGATGGAGTTGCCGGTATCGCTCCCGAGCCCGATCAGGCCGAAGCTGGCCGCGACCCCCGAGGCGGTGCCCCCGCTCGACCCGGCCGGAACGCGGTCCAGCGCGTAGGCGTTGCGGGTGGTGTCGAACGACGAGCTCACCGACTGGCGCGGGCTGAACGCCCACTCGGCCATGTTGGTCTTGGCCACCACGATGGCGCCTTCCTCGCGGATGCGGCGCACCATGAAGGCGTCGTCGGGCGGCACGCTCCCGGCGAGCCCGATCGAGCCGGCCGTGGTCACCATGTCGTGGGTGTCGAAGTTGTCCTTCACCAGGACGGGCACGCAGAAGAGCGGGCCCGGCTCCTCGCCGACGGCCAGCGCCGCGTCCAGCTCGTCGGCGCGGTCGCGGGCGGCGGGGTTCACCACCGTGACTGCGTTGATGCGGTCCTCGTAGGCTTCGATGCGGTCGAGGTGGGCCTCGACCACCAGGCGGCAGGTCGTCTCGCCGGAGAAGATGGCCTCCTGCACCCCCGCGATCGTGGCCTCCACCACGTCGATGGGGGCGGGGGCGGGGGCGTCGCAGGCCGCGGCGAAAGCGGCCAGGGCGGCGGCCACAGGGCCGAGGGGCCTCAGGTTCGCGTGCGTTACGCCCCTCGCCTGCACGCGCGGTCGGGCTGGTCCGGTCTTCCCTGCCATCAGTTCATCTCCTCAAGCAACTCCACGTTGCGCAAACCCTCGCGCGCGTCCACCGCCGGGGGGCGCCCGTTGCGTACCGCGGCGGCGAAGTCCGCCAGCTCGCCCACGTAGGGGTTCTGGACGACGTAGGGCACCATTCCCGCCTTGGTAAAGACCGTGCCGGCGCCCCGCGGCCCCAGGGTGTGGTTGCCGATGACGTATCCCTGGTCGCCGTAGACCTCCACGCGCGAGGGCGACTCGAACTGCACCGAGGAGCAGAACTCCGCGGTGGCTCCCGACTCGAAGGTCACCGCCACCAGGGCGGTCTCGTCACGCGGCCCGCCCCACACCGCGTTGCTGGTGACGGCCCGCACCTCCACGACCTCGCCGCAGCCCGGCACCATGAGCCAGCGGATCATGTCGAGGCAGTGGGTGCCCACCCCGGCCAGGCTCCACCAGCGCCCCACATCCGACCCGGCGCGCCAGTTGGAGTCGTCGGGGGCCGGCCAGGTCCACTGCACCCGCATGTGCCGGAGCGCCCCGAGCGCCCCGCCCCGGATGAGCCGCTCCATGGCGCGGTGGCCCCCGTGCCAGCGCAGGTGGTATGCGACCCCCACGGTGACGCCGGCGGCCTCGGCGGCCTCCACCACGCGCCGCCCATCGGCCGAGGAGGTCACCATCGGCTTCTCCACGAAGACGTGCTTCCCCGCCGCGATGGCCGCGAGCGCCTGCTCGGCGTGAAGCGCGTCCGGCGTGGCGATCAGCACGGCGTCGAGCCCCGGATCGGCCAGCATTTCGTCCAGGCGGTCGCAGCCCGGCCGCGGCGCCCTCGCCCGATGGCGTCGCGCGAAGTCGCTCGCCCGCCCGCGGTCCCGGCTCAGCACGCTCCACAGTCGAAGCCCCGAGGCCGAGGCAAGGGCCGGGGCCAGCTGGGTCTCGGAGATGCGTCCGGTCCCCAGCAGCGCCACGCTGAGGGGCTTCGGCTTCATGCCCACGTCAGCGGACCGCCATCATCTGAATCTCCACGCCCAGGCGCCCCACCAGCGGCAGGCCCGCCACGGTCGGCTCCGGAGCCCCCTCGGGCATCACTTCGCCCAGCACCTCCAGCACCGCTTCCGCATCGCGCACGTCCGTGAGGTACACCCAGACGTTGGCCACGTTGGAAAAATCCAACTCGGCAGCTGCCAATGTCGCATTCAACCTGTCCAGCGTGTTGCGTGTCTCCGCCGGAATGTCCTCCCCCGCCGCCAGCATCCCCGACAGCCACAGCCGCTCGCCCGTATCGATCGCCGGCGAAAGCGGCGCGCGCCCCGGACCCTGACCCGCGGGCCGGACCACCGCGCGGGCATCGGAACTCTCGGCGACGCACTGGATTTCGACCAGGAAGTCGGAATTCATGAGCCCGCCGCGCACCGCTGCCCGGGCCGGCGGATCGTCCGCGGTGACGAACTCGCGGTAGGCCTCGTTCATGTCGCCCCACAGGCGCACGTCGTCGAGAAAAACCTGACAGCTGACGAGATCCCCGTAGTCCATGCCCGCCGACTCGAGGATCATCCCGATGTTGCCGAACACGCGACGGGTCTGCGTCTGCACGTCGCCCCGCACCGGCTGGTAGGTGTCGGGGTCGCGGCTCGTCGCGCCCGCGACGAAGAGAACGTCGCCCGCCCGGATCCCCCACGAGTAGGGCAGCGCCGGGGACTGCAGCCCGGAGGGAGAAATCACCTCGGTGTCGTCCGGGGTGGCCACCACCGAGATCTGAATCAGCGCGTCCACGTCGGGCAGGTCGGCCTCCACGGTGGCGCGCGTGGGCGCATTCTCCGCGAAATAGGTGCGATAGACGCCGTTCATCCCCTGGAAATGACGGGTGTCCCGGAGGAACACGTTGACGGCGACGACGTCCTCGTAACCGAGCCCGTGCCCGGCGAGTTCCGCCCCCAGCGCATCCAGCGTGGCCGTGGTCTGCTCCTCGATCGTGGTGAGCGCGCCGGCTCCGTCCGAGGTCCCGGTGATGTTGGACAGGAACACCAGCTCCGGTGCCTGCGCGGAGGCTGCGGGCGCGCACGAGAGCGCGAGCGGAAGGGCCAGCATGACGAGTGCGGGGGTGGCGGCGCGTCCGGCGCGGCCATGCCGTCCCGCACTCCGGACATCGAGGAAACGCGAAGGGGGCAAGTTCATGAGGTGACCTCCGGATGGGCGATGGAAGGCTCGCAATCCTGATGGTAGCCGCGCCGGGCGCGCGCGCAAAGGGAACCGGATGAAGTCGTCCCAATCGCCCCTGAATGCGCCCATCGGCCCGTCGGCTTGACTTGATCCGGCCCGCCCCCTACATCCAACCCACATCACCGCCGGGACCTTCCGGGATGGCCATCCACGCCCCCCGGCACGCCTCCGTTTCATCGACGAGGCACCGTGCGAGGCGGCACTGTCGCGGAGGATCGGCGCGCGCATGGCAGACTCGACGACGCAGGATCAGGGCATCGCGGCACGCCTCCTCAACATGGAGCGCGGCGAACTCCCGCTCGCCGTCCTCTCGGCGATCTTCTTTTTCTTCGTGCTCTGCGGGTACTTCTTCCTGCGGCCCGTGCGCGAAGCCATGGGTGTCGCCCGCGGAATGGACGAGCTGCGCTGGCTCTTCGCAGTCACCTCGGTGATCTCGCTGATCGCCGTGCTGGGCTTCGGCGGGGTGGTGGCGCGCATGAACCGGCGCCGCTTCATCCCCGTGGCCTTCCTCTTCGTGATCGCCTGCCTGTTCGTCTTCTCAGGGCTGATCATCCAGGATGTGCGGGCCGGCGGCGGGCTCATCGGCACCGATGCCGAAACCGCCCTCGCGCGCGGCGTGGGCTACACCTTCTACGTGTGGCTGACGGTGATCAACCTCTTCACCACAAGCCTCTTCTGGTCCTTCATGGTCGATATCTTCGACGTGGACCAGGGGAAAAGGATGTTCGCCTTCATCGGGATCGGCGGCACCCTCGGGGCGCTGGCCGGGGCCGAGGCCACGAGCATCATCAGCGGGATGACCGAGTCGTCGTACCTGCCCGCCGGGCTCATGCTGATCGCGTGCGGATGCTACGCCGTGGCGATCGCGACGGTGCTCTCGCTGGATCGGATGGCCCTGCGCTCGCGAGCGTCCCGCCTGGAGGCGCTGCCGAAGGGGCGCCGCGACGCCGCCGGGGCCGACGGAAGCAGCAGGATCGGGGGCACCTTCTGGGAGGGCGCCAAGGCGGTGGTGGCTTCACCGTACCTGCTGGGGGTCGGGCTCTGGGTGGTCTTCATGGCCATCTCGAGCACCATGATCTACTTCACCCAGGCCAACATCATCCAGCAGGCCACCGACACCTTCAGCCAGCGGGTGGAGAGCTTCGCCAACTTCGACTTCCTGGCCCAGTTCGCGACCCTCCTGACCCAGATCTTCATCACGACGCGCATCATCAGGAAGCTGGGCGTGGGATGGACGCTCGCGATCCTGCCGCTGGTGACCGTCGCCGGGTTCGCGGTGCTGGCGATATGGCCCCTCTATGGGGTGATACTGATCTTCCAGGCGGTGCACCGGGCGACCCGCTACGCCATCTCACGGCCCTCGCGGGAGACGCTCTTCAGCGTCGTCACGCCCTCCGAAAAGTACAAGGCGAAGCCCGTGGTCGACGTGTTCCTGTACCGCGCCGGGGATGCCACCGGGGCCGGGATCGACGCCACCTTCGCCGCCCTCGGCATGACGCTGGCGCTGGTGGCCGCGTCGACGGTGCCGCTGGCGGGCATCTGGATCGCGCTCTCGATCGGGCTCGGACGCGCGCAGGCCAAACGGGTCGCCGAGTAGACGAGGTTCGGGCGGAAGACCCGACGCGTACGGGTCGGAGATGGGGAGGAGACGGATCGGAGACGCGGAGAGCCGGTGAGGAGACGCGGAGAGCCGGCGAGGAGACGGGCCGATCGCCCCGGGGCCCTCGGCTACCGATGCAGGCCGAAGAAGACCTTGCCCGCGACCTTTCGGAACAGGCTCCGGGTGAGGAGGCCTGCTTCCAGGGCACGCGCCACCGGCAGGCGATCGTAACCCCAGCGCGCGGCGTGCTTCCACGTCAGCCCGGGATACGCGCGCCGGACGACCGGACCGGGATGTGCGCCGCCCGCCAGGTGGTCCGCGATGGCGTCCCCGGCGATCTTGCCGAACCGCCAGGCGTGGTGGATGCCCCCGGCTGTGAGCGGTGACACCATGCCGGCGGAGTCCCCGATGAGCATCACTCGTTCCCCGTAGAAGTTGCGAAGCAGACCGCCAAAGGGGATCACACCGCCCCGCTTCTCCACCACCCTTCGCCCGGACAGCGCGAAGAGGGGATCGAGCTTCGCGACGAACCCGGGCAGGTCGGCCTGCCGGTCGCGGTGCAGCGCCAGCCCGACCTGCGTCGTCGCGACCCCCGGCACCACCCAGCCGATGTAGCCGGGGGCGTACTCGGGATCGATGAAGCAGTGCAGGCAGTCGGCAACGCCGTCCAGAGGTTCGAATTCCCATTCGACCCCCTTCAGGAGACGGCGGTTTCGGTCGAGGCCGAAGCTCCCGGCCACTCCGGAGCGCGCGCCATCGGCGCCCACGAGGAAGCGACAGGTGACGTCGGAGCCCTGAAGCAGCAGGGAGGATCTCTCCGGAACCGCGCCCCGATACCTCTCGCCGAACCGGATCTCAACGCCCGCGCGCTGCGCCTCGCGCGCCAGGTGGCGCATGAGCCGGGCGGTATCGGTGGCCATGAAGAAGTAGCCGTCCCGCTCCAGGTCGATGTAGTCGTGGGCGGGCGTGTAGACCCTGACGCGGTCGATTCTGCGAACCAGCCGGGCCGGCACCCTCCACTCGACCCACGCTTCGTGCACGAGGATGCCGGTGGTGTGGATGCGCTTGCCGGGTTCGGACTGCCGTTCCAGAACCAGGACGGAGAGGCCGCGCCGGGCCGCCTGGCGCGCACAGGCGAGACCGGCAAAGCCGGCCCCGGCCACCACCACATCGTATTTCTCCGGCAAGCCACCTCTCCCCTTGCGTGAAACGCTGACCGAACACCGCATCCCGGCGCCCGGCGCGACCCCGACCCTGGAGGGCCGTCGCGACACCGCCACAGAAGATATGTCACGGAGGGTGCGGGGTTCCTGAAACGGCTTGCGGGGACCTCGCCGCGTGAGCCACCTTCACGCGCATCCGTCCTCCCGCCTCCCCGGCGCTCGTTCCCAGGAGCCAGCCATGAACGCGCACAGCCGCTTTCGGTCATCGACTTCGACACTGGTGGCCGGTCTGATTCTGACGCCCATCTGTCTGATATCGCCGCTCATCGCCCAGGATGCCGGCGACGCCCTCGACATCGACCGGGGATACATCCTCCCCGACCAGGTCATCCAGGACCTCTTCGCCACCGATCCGAACTTCGCCACCCTGGACCACGTCAGCCCCGACGGCGACCACTTCGTCGTTCCGCTCTCGACCGAGCTGTCGACGCTGGAGGAGGTGGGGGAGGAAACCCTGCGTCTGGCCATGCTCGAACTCCGGGCTGCCACCGACCGGCCCTGGCACCTCGACATCTACGGCCTCTACGGATTCCGCTTCTATTCGCTGAGCGAGCGGTCGTTCACGGATGTGGAGCTGCCCGACGGGATCTACGTGAGCGACCTGATGTGGTCTCCCGACGGCGCGCGGCTGGCCTTCCTGGCGCACCTGGAGGAACGGACCGAAGTCTGGATCGCGTCGGCCGGGGACGGCAGCGTCACCGTGGCGGGCGACGCGCGCGTGATCGCCACCCTGGCCACCTCGTCGCGCGGGCAGGGCTCGGCGCCGTCCCGGATGCTGCAGTGGACGCCCGCGGGCTCGGTCATCACCCTGGCGGAGCCGGCCGATCGTGGCAGCCGGTCTCCCGCGCCCGTCCTCCCCGCCGGGCCCACCATCCGGCACACGCGCGCGTCCGCCACGCCGACGCGCACGATGCCCTTCCTGCTCGAGGGCGACCACGACTCCGACCTGTTCGAGTACTACACGCGCAGCCAGATCGTCGAGCTGGCGCCCGGCCGGCCTCCCCGCCCCATCGGGGACGCCGGGATGTACGAATCGGTCTCGCTCAGCCCCGACGGACGCCACCTGATCGCAACCCGCATCGAGCGGCCCTTCTCCTTCATCGCCAGCTACACCGGCTTCCCGCGCGTGACGGAGGTGCTGGACGCGGAGAGCGGCGACGTGCTGGCGACCCTCGAGGAGCGCGAGCTGCAGGAGGGCCGGGGTGGCGGGACGGGCAGCGGCCCGCGCGACTGGCAGTGGCGCCCGGACGGGAGCGGTGTCGCGTATCTGCATCGCGCCGCCCCCGGCGATGAGGACGACTCGGACGCGCCGCGCCCCGACCGCATCATGCTGCTGCGCGCGCCCTTCGGCGACGGCGACGAGGTAGAGGTGGCCTCGAGCGACGATCCCATCAGCGAGGTGACCTACTCGCTGGACGGCAGCCACGCCTTCGCCGCCGTGCGGCGGGACGGAGAGAACGCGCTCGCCCATTTCGCGCTGGACGATGGTGCCCAACGCAACATCATCGTGCCCTTCCACGACCCCGCCGACCTGGTCTCGCTCCCCGGCGACCTGCTCACCGCGCGCACCGCCAACGGGCTCGACCATGCATGGGTCTCCTCCGACGGCGAGCGCGCGTATCTGCGCGGCGGGGGACTCAAGGAGGACTTCCGCCCGCAACCCTTCGTCGACCGCGTCTCCCTCTCCGACGGATCCACCGAGCGGCTCTTCGAGGGCTCGCGCGACAGCTTTGACCAGCCCCTGGTCCCGCTGGACCCCGACCTCGAGCGCATGGTCGTGAGCCGCGAGGGCAGGAACACCTTCCCGGACAGCCATCTCTGGACGGGGGGCGGGGAGATGGAGAATCTGACCCGCAACGTGGACCCCTTCCCCCAGCTCACCGCCGCGCGCCGCATCGACTTCGAGTTCACGCGCCGGGACGGACTCGAAGTCCAGGGGCGGGTCTCGCTCCCCATCGACTATGTCGAGGGCGCCAGGGTGCCGGCCATCTTCTGGACCTATCCCCGCGAGTACAGGAGCGAACAGGCCTTCACCAACGCCACCATCCGCTCGCGCAATCACAACGCGTACACCCGCCTGACCTGGCTCCGCTGGTCGGACATCTGGCTGACCCAGGGATACGCGCTCGTCTATCCGGACATTCCCATCGTCGGCGAGAACTATAACGACTACTATATTTCAAATATGGTCGACGGGATGTACGCCGCGATTCGCGCGGTCGATGGCCTCGGCGTGATCGACATGGACCGAATCGGGCACGGAGGCCACAGCTACGGCGCCTTCGCGACCGCCAACTTCCTGGCCCACACCCCCTTCTTCAAGGCGGGCATCGCGGGGGACGGCGCCTACAACCGCTCGCTCACGCCCATGGGCTTCCAGGCGGAGCCGCGCGACATCTGGGAGGCGCCCCATGTCTACATGGAGATGTCCCCCTTCTTCAAGGCGGACCAGATCAACACGCCGCTGCTCCTCTACCACGGGGCCGACGACAACAACTCGGGCACCTATCCCATCCAGTCGAGGCGGATGATCCAGGCGCTCACCGGGCTGGGGAAGACGGCCGCGCTCTTCGAGTACCCCTTCGAGTCGCACACGCCGCGCGCGATCGAAAACAACCTCGACATGTGGGCGCGGTGGGTGGGCTGGTTCGACATGTACGTGAAGGGCGAAGGAGCGGATACGCGACCGGTGTCGGAGGGAGGCTCGAGCCGCTAGGGGCTTCAGGGGAGGAGGAGAAACGGCATGGCATCGCACGAAGGCGGGTCCGCGTCGACGGTTCGCTACGAGCCCGACGAGAGGCCGCCCTGGCCGTTGGCGGTCGGGCTCGCGCTCCAGTACAGCGTCCTCGCGCTCGGAGGGGTCGTCCTGACCGTCGCCATCGTGCTTCGGAGCGCCCAGAGCAGCGACGCCTACCTCGCCTGGGGCGCGTTCGGAGCGCTCATGGTAAGCGGGCTGACCAGCATCGTCCAGGTGGTCCGGATGGGACGCCTGGGGTCGGGCTACGTGCTCATCATGGGCACCTCCGGCGCCTTCATCGCCGTATCCGTGGCCGCGCTCGTCCAGGGGGGCCCTGCCCTGCTCACGACGCTTGTGATCGCGTCGTCGATCTTCCAGTTCCTGCTCGCGGGGCGTCTGTCGATTCTGCGCCGGATCATTACGCCGACGGTCGCCGGAACCGTGATCATGCTGATCGCGGTCAACGTGATGCCCTTCCTCTTCGATTTTCAGGACAACGCGCCGCCCGGCGCCTCGCCGTTCGCTGCACCCGTCACCGTTCTCGCCACGCTCGGCGTGACCCTGGCGGTGATGCTCAAGTTCACCGGACCAGTACGCCTCTGGGGCCCGATCATCGGCATTGCGGCCGGGTGCGCGGCCGCCTCCTGGTTCGATCTGATCGATACCACCAGCCTCGCGCAGGCCGCATGGGTCGGCGTGCCGGCGGCCGGCTGGCCGGGCCTGGGCTTCGATTTCGGCGCCGCCTTCTGGGCAATCCTGCCCGCCTATACCTTCGTCACCCTCGTGGGCGCGATCGAGACCGTGGGCGACGCTGTGGCGATCCAGCGGGTCTCGTGGCGGGAACCGCAGGCCACGGACTACCGCGCGGTCCAGGGAGCGGTCGCCGCCGACGGCCTGGGCAACCTGCTCTCGGGACTCTTCGCCACGGTCCCCAACACGACCTATTCGAGCAGCGTCTCCATCGTCGAGATCACGGGCATCGCCGCGCGCCGGGTCGGCCTCTGCATCGGCCTGGCCTTCTGCGCGCTGGCCTTTCTTCCGAAGCTGACGGCTCTGCTGCTCATCATCCCCGATCCCGTGATCGGCGCCTACGCCATGGTGATCATCGCCGTGCTCTTCGTGCTCGGGACACGGATCGTCATCCAGGACGGCATGGACTATCGCAAGGCCACGATCGTGGGCGTCTCGTTCTGGATCGGGGTCGGATGTCAGAGCGGCGAGATCTCGACGGCGGCGCTGAACCCCTTCCTGCAGCAACTGCTCGGCAACGGCATGACGTCCGGAGGCCTGACGGCGCTCGTGCTGACGGCGTTCATGGAGCTGACCGGGCCGAGGCGGGTGCGCATGCAGACGACGCTCGATGTGCAGTCGCTGCCGAAGCTCCAGGAGTTCCTGGAGAGCTTCGCCAGCCGCAAGCGACTGGGGGCCGGGACCGGGCTGCGGCTGGGGCTCGCCGCCGAGGAGACGCTGCTGCTGCTCATCGAGCAAGGCGAGGGCGAGGCGCCGGGGCAACGCCGACTGCGCCTGACCGCGCGCACCGATTCGGGCGGTGTGGAGATGGAGTTCCTGGCCGCCGGCGGCGAGGGCAACATCGAGGATCGCATGGCCGTGCTCGGCGGGCGCGCCGCCGAGGAGCCCGGGGAACACGAGATCTCGCTGCGGCTCCTGCGCCACCTCGCCACATCGGTCCATCACCACAAGTACCAGGACGCCGACATCGTGACGGTGCGGGTCGATCCGGCGCCGGCCGGAGCGTAGTCCGACCTCGGGGCGGGTGGGGACGGTGCCCCCTCAGCGCATCCTGATGGCCGCCCCGACGCCCGCGAAAAGGTCCTCGGCGGCATCGTTCAGGCCGACGCCGATCCGGAAATCCCATTGCGCATCGTCGGTCGTGAGCCAGGTGAGGCCCGCGTTGAAGTAGTGCTCTCCGGGGGCATCCGCGCCGCCGGGCAGAAACGCGTACCATTCGCCATACACGCCGCCGCGCGCTCCCAGGCCGGCTCCCGCGACCGCGGACTGCGCCCACTCGGCGTAGCTGTCGTCGCCCTCCGCGACGGCCAGGTTGACCTGCGTGCTCCCCCCCAGGGAGAGTCCGCCCGCCACATCCCAGCCGTAGACCAGGTTCACACCCGGCAGCGCGCGTCCACCGGAGAACAGCGTGCTGCCCGTGGGGAGGGTCATTTGCGGCAGGAGCGCGAGCGCCGGACGCCGACCCGCCTGCCGGATGAGCTCGAGCTTGGCACCCAGGTAGAGGTCCTCGATCCCGGTTTCGCTGGCTCCGCTCCCGTCGGAGTCGACGCGGGTCACCGGGGTGGCCGCCAGGCGGAGTTCCAGCCAGTCCGCGGCAAAACCGCCGCGCACCAGCAGTTCGCCCAAGGTATGCGTCTGCACCGAATTGCCGCCGGACCAGTCTCCGCCGAACGTGTACCCGAACTCGATCTGAAGAACCCCGCGGCCCACGGTGGATGCCGCTTCCGTGAAGTCCGGCCGGTCGGCGGCCAGGGAACGGAGCGCCGGGGTGGGAGCCGGCGCCCGGGCCGGCTCCTGTGCGCATCCGTCCGCCGGGTGCCCGAGCACCGCACCAACCGCCAGCGCGGCGGGCAGTACAACGGGAACCAGTCGAGTCGTCATCGCTTACGATCGCACTCAATCCGATGGCAACACAAACAGGTAACGGGAACCGCGATTGACCCCGGCGTGCGCGGCGGGTCTCGATTGACCCGCGATTCCAGATAGTTTCCAGACATGAGCAACGTCATCCGCACCTCGGTCCGCAGCGACGGCCTTCCGCGCATCGTCCGAAGCTTCCTCTGGGTCGCGGCCCTGGCCGCCTGCGGGGGCGACTCCGGCACCGACCCGCCCGAGGTCACGCCGGAAGACCCGCCGCGCGCCGCCGCCCTCGCCATCTCCCCCGAGTCGGTGGCGCTCTCGTCGCTGGGCGAAACGGCCGGGTTCAGCGCGACCCTCACCGACCAGAACGGCGCCGCCTTCGCGGGCACGGTCGCCTGGTCGAGCAGCGACCCGGCCGTGTTCACCGTGACCCCCACCGGAGTGGTCAGCGCCGTCGCGAACGGCTCGGGTACGGTCACCGCGTCGTACGAGGCGCTGAGCGCGACCGCCCAGGTGGTGGTGGCGCAGGCCCCCGCGGCCGTCGTGGTCGTGTCCGGGGGCGGGCAGGAGGGGATGGCGGGCAGCACGCTCGCCGAGGCCGTGGTGGTGCGGGTGGACGACGGGGGCGGCTCGCCGGTCGCGGGCGCCACCGTGACCTTCGCGGCGGGCGAGGGGCACGGGTCGGCCGACCCGGCCATGGTGGACACCGACGCCGGCGGCCTCGCCCGCACCACCTGGACGCTCGGCGACGCGGTGGGCGCCCAGACCCTGACCGCGTCGGCGGCCGAGGGAGTGTCGGCCGACATCCGAGCGGCCGCGGGCGAGCTTCCGGTTCCGCCCGACTCGGCGGTCTACAGCGTCGCCTTCGAGGCCACCTGGAGCCCCGCCACCCATCCCGACAACTTCCCCCGCGGCGCGCACTTCTCGCCGCTGATCGGCGCCGTGCACAACGACGGCGTGCGCTTCTGGGCGAGCGGCGAGACGGCCACCCCCGGGATCGAGAGCATGGCCGAGACGGGCGGAACCAGCACGCTCAGGTCGGAAATCAGCGCGCACATCCCGGTCAGCGCGCTCTCCATCATCGCCGGACCCGGCCTCGGCATCAGCCCGGCGCGCACGACCGTCCGCCGCGTGGTCGTCCGGCTGGACTACCCCCTCGTCACCCTGGTCACCATGATCGCCCCGAGCCCGGACTGGTTCGTGGGCGTGTCCGGGCTGTCGCTGATGGACGAGTTCGGGCAGTGGGTGGAGGAGCTCGAGTTCACCCTCTATCCGTACGACTCGGGCACCGACGACGGGACCGGCTACACCTCCGCCAACGCCGAGTCCTCGCCCAGGCAGCCCATCCACAGCCTCCGGGGGATGGCCCCCTTCTCGGACGCGCCCATCGGGACGTTCACGTTCACGCGCATCGGGGGTTAGACCGCGACCCCAGGTCCGCGTGCGCACCCTGGGGCAGAGCTACGATCAGCAGGACTTCGAGGAGATCGTCCTTCTCAGCAGCAGTGACGGCACGGTCGTGCGTCTGCGCGACGTCGCCGACGTGCGCGCGGTGGGCTGTTGTTTCAGGCCTGAGAAGGTTTGCGAGCCAGAAAACAGTACAGCGGCGTGAAGATACCCGTCTTGCCGCCCGCCACATACGCCTCCGCGGTCCGATCGAGGAGCCGGACGACTTCCGCCGAGCCATTCGGAAAGAGCCGCAGCAGCTCGGCCAGCTTCGATCCCGCGATGATCGCCTTGCGGCCCCACGGAAGCCTTACCAAGGCGTTCCCCAACGTCCCGTGGCGACTCTCCATGGGCTGATACCAGGGCGTGGAGGGTCCCTCCTGTACGTCCCAGTCCCTTCCCTCGATGACTTGAAATCCCGCGGCTTCGAGCGCGTGATTCACTTCCTCGAACGTGGCGATGTCGTGCAGCGCGATACCGCGCATGAGATCCTGCTTGACGGCCCGGTGCCGACCGTCGTTCGGATCGAACCGGTCCGTAAGACACATTTCCTGACCCCAGAACAGGGCACCCGGTTTCAGCACGCGGAATATCTCCGCGAAGGCACGCTGCTTGTCCTGCGCATGGCATGTTGACTCTATGGCGTAACCCCGGTCGAAGGTGTCGTCCTCGATGGCGCTCATGTCCATGAAGCTGCACCCTATCAAGTCCACCAGGTGTTCGAGCCCCGCCTCGGCGTTCAACTTCTTCGCTTGCGCCAGCTGGACCTCATTGATGTTGATACCCACGACCCTGGTGCCGGTCTCGCGGACGACGCGGCGCATGGGGCCGCCGATCCCGCAACCAACGTCGACCACCGTCATGCCCTGTTCCAACTCCAGCTCGGCGATCATCGCGCGCTGGTGCCGGACCTTGGATTCCTTCAGACTTTCATGAGGCGTAAGGGGCGCGAAATGCAGGGATTCACCCCAACCCCACACCATGAAGCCGTTGCAAAGCTCGTAGTATTCCCTGACCGTTTCCGCGTGGTCGTAGCCGCCGGCGTCTCCGGTCTCCGGCACCGCCCGGTCGACCCAGCCGTTGAAGTATCGCACGCGACGCGCGACGCCCGATCCGCGGTACGCATCCCTCAGCGCTTTCGACAGTTCGCCCAGTCGGATTCGGTGCCTCAAGCAGGCAACTCGCGCCGCTGCTCCGTGATGCGGAACTTCAGCTTCTTGCTGGGCTTCATCGACGGAAACGGATTGAATTGGAGTTTCCGCGCGTACTTCGCCGGCGACACCTCAATCGTGAAGTGATGCGCCAGCATCAGCAGGTTGACCGTCAGGTGCATCTCCATCCACCGCGTGCCGAGACACCTGTGCGTGCCCAGCCCGTACGGGGCGAACCCGAGGCTGTCATGCTTCTTGCGCGACGGCAGGAAGCGGTCGATGTCGAACTTGTGGGGCTCGGGAAAGACGTCGCTCATGTAATGCGTGGCGGTCATGGCGATGTGGATCCGTTCCCCCAGGGGCAGCTCGTGGTTCTCGACCACGCAGGTATTCATCACGTTGCGAACCGACATGGTCACGATCGGGTACATGCGCAGGCACTCCATGAGGAAGCGGTGCGTCACGTCGATGTTGGCGGGGGTGAAGTCCTCCTTCCCGGGGTCGCCGTTGGCGAACAGGGCATCCGCTTCGGCCTGGATCCTGGCGTACAGGTCCGGCTGCGACGCCATGGCGTAGACCATGAGGCTGAACGTATCGCCGAGGTACACGCTGGCAATCAAGGCTGCGGAAAAAGAGAAGAGCAGGTTGGACTCCGGGAGAAACTGCGGGTCGCTCGCGTGCAGGCTGAGATAATCGTCCACCAGGTTCCGCGGGCCGTCCGCCCGTTGGCCGGGCGTGTTGACCTGCAACACCCGTTCCATCAGGGTGTCCAGGGTCTTCGCCCGGCGTTTCATGCCTGGGGTATTCAACGTGAACCTGGGCAGGAGTCGGGCGATATGCACGCTCAGGGCCCGTTCCTTGTACGTCATCAGGTCGTCCATGAGATCTTGCGTATCGACGCCGATGAACAGCGGTGAAAGCTGGGCGTTGACGAACGCCCGGGACATGGACGTGGCGCGGTAGGAATCCCCAACCGTCAAGCTCGCCATGTATGCGCGGCCCCTGTCGTAGAGCTGATCCATCTGCCCTGCCAGCCTCGCCTGGGAATAGGCCGGCGCCAGGAACTTGCGAAGCCGGAAGTGATCGGCGCCGTCCAGGGCGGGAAGGACGCCGGCCGCACCGTACACCTTCTCGAAATCGCTGAAGTAGTCCCTGGTTCTCAGGTGCTGCCGCCCCTGCTTGTGCACCCAGCGGTTCGTTTCGAGTCCGGCCAGGAAGATCAGGGGCTTCGAGAAGGGAGGGCGGACACTGAACACCGGGCCGTATTCCTCCGCGAGGTGCCCGAATAAGGCGTTCAGGTTGCCGTCCCGAATATGCGGGTTGGCCAGCAGCTTGCGCAGCGGAACCGTCGGAATCTTCTTGGAAAGAGCGGAATGTCTGCGGATTGGGCCGACGAGATTCCGAGAGACCGCATCGGCAATGGACCGGCCGATCAAGTCCATCTGGCAGACGAACTTGATGCGCTCCTCCGCCTTCTCATCGAGTTCAAAAATCAGGCGAAAGACGTCGCACGTATTGACGAGGCATACGATGACGACGTCTCTGGGGTCGGGAATCTGGTCGGTGAAGAGAACCTTGCCGATCCGCGCCTTGATGAACCGGTCGGGCGTGCCTTCCGCAGACATCCCGTACTGTTGCCCATGCAGGACGGTGGGGGACAGCGTCCAGAATTCGCCTTCGTGGTGTTGGAGGATATCCCGTTCAACCAGGCGCGCCAGAGTAATATCGATGACCGACTCCGCACGGGACGCGAGCCGTTCGATCCAGTACCGGGCAGTGTGCTGTTCCGGTGCGTCCACGATTTCCCGCAGGAAGGGGTCCAGGACGGGATCGCCCGTTTCGGCCGGGTCCACGGCGAACAGGGATGTCAGGTCCGAGTCGAGCCGCGACCGGAAGGAGAGTTCCGCCAGCACTCCGCCGACGACGGCGCAGTTCAGTTGCCAGCCGGGTACCTGATGGAAGTAGCCGCCCTTCTCGTCGAGAAGCATCAGGATGAGTTCGTCGACCAGGCTCAGGGGTTCACCCGTCGAACTTTCCGCCGTCTCCGCCGTTTTCGCCCTGTCAGTCATCGGCTCTGTCTCTCCGCATCTGAGATGGACTACGCGGGACTGCCGCTGGGTCGACGCCACGAAAGCATCAGACGCAGTGCAGGGAGTATAGCACCGGAACAACCATCACAAGAATAGCCGTGATAGAGAGAACGCCGCAACCGAGCGGCAAAGGCCGTTGGCGACCGAGCCAGCTCGCCTCACCCGCTCGGCGTCAGGCGGGATCAGCCCGTCGCATAGGCTGAAAAAAGCAAGATGACATTATCGACGGTTACGCCGAAGTCGGCTCCGGCATCGCAGGGCGGACATCCGAGCGGCCACGCGCCCGTGCCCGCCGCGCAAGCCAGCGCTGGTGGAGCGAGGTAAGCGCCGGCACGAGGAGCATCAGCAGGACCGTGGTGAAGAGGATGCCGCAGCCGATCGAGGTGGAGAAGGGCACGAAGAACTGGGCCTGAGTCGCGTCTTCGAGGATGAGGGGCGTGAAGCCGAGGAAGGTGGTCAGCGACGTCAGCATGATCGGGCGGAAACGCCCCTTGGCGCCCTCGATGATCGCTTCTCGCGCCGGAAGGCCTTCCTCGAGCTCCTGGTCGATAAAGTCGATCATGACCAGGGAGTCGTTCACCACCACGCCGGCGAGGCCGAAGACCCCGATGAAGGACTGGGAGCTGAGTGCGACGCCCAGGACCCAGTGGCCCAGAATCACCCCGATCAACCCGAACGGGATGATAGCCATAATGATGAACGGCTTGGTATACGAGCGCAGCGGAATCGCGAGCAGCGCGAAGATCAGGATCATGGCGATCCCGAAGCCGGGTCCCAGCGCGTTCAGGGATTCCAGCTGCTGCTGCGGTTCACCTCCGAAGGAGTAGGTCAGTTCCGGGTCCTCGGCGACGATCGCCGCGAGGATGTCGTCTTCCAGAATGCGGTTGGCGCGCCCGCCGGATATCACCGCCGGATCCACATCCGCAGTGACCCTGACGATGCGCTGGCCGTCCTGGCGATGGATGGCGGGCGGCGACATGCCCGAACTCAGCGAAGCCACACGGCTCACCGGGACCTCGGCGCCGCCGGCCGTCCGAACCAGCGACCCTTCGATGTCGGTGATCGAGTTGCGCTGCTCCTCGGGCAGCCGCACGTACACCAGAACCTCTTCGCGGCCGCGCTGCACCCTGAGCGCTTCCGCGCCGAAGAACGCGGACCGCGTCTGCCACGCGAGGTCCTCGAGGGTGAGACCGAGAGTTCGCGCTTCGGGCAGCAGTCCCAGCTGGATCTCAGGGATGCCGGGAGTGTGATCGGAGCGGATGTCGTGGATGCCTGCCACTTCGCGCAGGTCATTGACGACCGCGGTTGCGATCCCCGGGAGGCGGTCGGGATCCGGATGAGCCAGCACGGCCTCGACGGGGTTGCCCAGATCGTAGATTGTGCCGCTGATGGTGAGCGCGCGCACATAGGGCAGGACACCCAGCTCCTCGCGCCACGCCTGCACGACATCTCCCGTGGGAATCCGCCGGTGCTGCGCGTCCAGCAGCTTGAACGATATGGTGGCGACATTGGGCTCCGGGTTCAGGGTGAGGTTGGGACTGAGCCCCCCTCCATCTACTCGCGGCCGTTGACCGACGATAACCGTTACCCCGGACAGCAGGGGCGGCGCATCGGTGGGCCTGTCTGCGGAGATCCGCTCGATGACCCGGTGGCCGGCCGCCTCCAACTCGCGCGCCACCTCGTAGGTTCGCTGGGCCGTCGTCCCGTCCGGCATCTCCAGGGTGGCCGTTGCGAAATCGCCTTCGACCTCCGTGGAAAAGATGAATGGAACGATGCCCGCCGGCAGCATGGCAAAGCACAGGATGAGGAGGGCGATGGCTGACGAGAGCGTCACTCCGGGTCGATCAGTCGCGAAACTCACGCCGCGGTGCAGGGGGCCCTGCACGAATCTGCCCAACTGCAGATCGACCTGACCCTGAATCCGGGATACGAATCGCTCAAGGCGCGTTCGGGGCGCCCACTCCGGTCCGTGGAGGTGGTGAGAGAGGTGGTTGGGCAACACCAGCAGCGATTCGATCACCGAAATCACCAGCATCGCGATGACGATGGTCGGCAGCGCTTTCCAGGTCTCTCCGATCCCTCCGGGAATGAAAAGCAGAGGAGAGAACGCGGCGATCGTGGTCAGCACCGCGAAGATGAGAGGCACCTTGATTCGCCGGGCCCCGCGTATCGCCGCGACGACGCCCGGCGTTCCCCGCATGCGTTCCAGGTGGATGTACTCGGAGACGACGATCGCATCGTCCACGACGATTCCGATGGCGAGCACGAACGAGAAGAGGGACACCGCGTGGATGGCGAGGTCGAACGCCATCATGGCGGCCAGGGCGCCGACGCCGGACACCCCGAGGCCGACGGCTACCCAGAAGGCAAGCCGGAGTTCGAGAAACAGTCCCAAAGCCAACAGCACCAGCATCAGCCCGAGAAGACCATTCTTAATGAGGATGGCGGCGCGCTCCTCGAAGGCATCGGATGAATCGTTCAGGATGGTGACGCCCACGCCGTCCGGGAGTGACGGGGCCACCTCTTCGGCGACGTGCTGCCGAACGGCGCCCGCCACATTCATCACCTTCTCGCCCTCGGCCCTCGATACCTCGACGAAGACGGCCGGCAGACCATCGTGCCGGACGATCAGGTCCAGGTCCTGGAAGCCGTCGCGCACCTCGGCGATGTCGCCCAGTCGTACCACCGTGCCGTCCCCGCGGCTGAGCAGGACGATCTCCTCGAAGTCCTGCTGATCGTAGCTCTGTCCCAGGGTGCGCACCCGCACCTGGGACTGCTCGGTGTCGATGCTGCCGGCGGACAGATCCAGCGAACTGCGGCGAATCGTGTTGGCGATATCCGGGAGCGTGAGTCCAAGCGCTCTGAGCCGCTGCAGCGGCACTTCGATCGAGATCTCATAGTTGCGGATGCCGCTCGTCTCTACCTGGGAGACGGCAGGCAGCGCGGCGAGTTCATCCTCGATCTGGTAGGCAAGCTCCTTCAACGTCCGCTCGGGGACATCGCCGTAGACGACCAGGCGCATGATGCTCTCGGCGTTGGTCATCTCCCTGATCTGGGGCCGCTCGGCCTCTCCCGGGAACGTCTGGATTCGGCCGACCGCCGCTTCCACCCTGGCCACGGCATCGTTCATGTCCGTGCCCGACCGCATTTCCACCCTGACCGACGCCATGCCCGGGGCCGCCGCGGACTTCACCGCCTTCACGTTGCCCAGCCCTTCGACCTCGTCCTCGATCTTGGCGACGATGGACTCCTCCACCTCCTCGGGGGTGGCGCCCGGATAGGCGACGGAGACCTCGACCTGATTGAAGGGCACGGTGGGCCAGGCTTCCAGCTCGAGCCCGAAAAACGACGCCACGCCCGCGACGATGATGCCGACCATCAGCAGGTTGGCGGCCACGCCGTTGCTGGCCATGTAGGCGATGGGACCGCCGGGTTCGCCGTGATTCCTTCCGTTCGAAGTCATTGTGCCGGATTGGCCTCGGTCTGGAGGGGCTTCTGGTTTCGCAACGGCGCCGCACCAAAGATAGGAAAATGAGGAGATTCCTGCCCGGCTGGAGGCCTCGGTTCAGCCCAGTCCTCGATGGCAGCTACCCGACTCCTCGACTTGCAGCAGAAGAAGAAGTTCTTCGGGCAATCTCATGTGCCGTTCCCCTCCGGCAGATGCCCGGATGCAGCGCGACCCGTCCACTGGCGGCGTAAACTCCCCCCTGTCTCCAGATCTGCTTCCGGATAGAACTGTCGGCTATAGAGGCGGTATTTTCCGATAGGGCCGTCGGCCCGGCACAGACGCGGAGGAGACTGGTAGCGCTTTCGCTCCCAGATGACCACGTCCTGCGCGACGAACCGCCTCTCCTCGGAAATCAGAACGCGGTTCATCAGCCTGTTGCGGAACTTCCTCGGCAGGAACCCCAGACCGACGATGTACCGCCCCGGCTTCCGCACCTCCCGCGCCTGGCTGACCAAGGTCAGATCGACGAGCTCGCCGTCGACGGGGGTCGACAGGACCCACAGTCTCGAATCCATGCCGATGGTCTTCTCGTGGACCTCGACGAACGAATATCCCAGACCATGGACGTGGGTGACGGCCGATACCTCGGATTCGACGCCGATCAGTCCCGCGATGGTCCGGACGTTCTTGAAGTCGAAGCAGCTCTTCAGATATGCGCCGTCGATCGAGAATGCGGTCGGTTCCACATCGTGGTAGCCGTGCGTGTACTCCAGGTGCTCTACGTCCACGGAGTTCTCGGCGGTCTCCTGGGGGTGGCCGCGGAACCGCATGGTGGCGAATCGCAGCCCGCTCCAGTCCGCCCCCGTGGGCGGCTCCTCCGGCAGATGCCACTGGGGCGCTCGCCCGCCGACGCCCCACCAGGCGAAGACCATGCCCAGGATCTCGGTCGTCTCGTAGAGCTTCAGCTTCGCGGCCCGCGGGGCCGGGGCGTTGGGCGTGGAGACGCACCGGCCGGCGGTATCGAAGGTGAACCCGTGGAAGGGACATACCAGGCAGCCGTCCCGGATGGTGCCGCCGGCCGCCGGTCCCAGGTGCGAGCCCAGGTGGGGGCAGAACGCATCGGCCACGCAGACGCGGCCCTCCTCGTCGCACCACGCGACGATCTCCTCGCCCATCCAGGTCTTCTCGATCAGCCGCTCTTTCAGCAGGGTCTCGCGGGCCGCGATGAAGTACCATCCCTCCGGGAACGGCGGGAGTGCATCGATGCGCCGCGGGATCCGCCCGTTGCCCTTCATGATCATGCGGCTCCGAGTTGCTGAAGTGTCGCTGGTCGAGCCCGGGCTCGTGAGACCCGAGCTAACTGCTGCCCTCTTCCGCCGTTACGGACTCTGTAAAATATCGCGCCGAGAGCGCAGTTTGGCAAACACCTGCGACAAAAATATGATAATAAGCGACAATTTCGGTGGAGGGCGCAGCGTGCGTACCATGCGGGCGGGATGCCGGCGTGGGCCGCCCGCCTTGCTCGTCGCGCGGCAAAACGGCAAGCTTGCCCACATGCGCCGCTTCAACACCGCCGGTCCCGTCCGTCCCGCCGAGCACTACTGCGTTCCGCCGCTTGAGCGGCTTCATCTGGGCGAGTTGCTGGCCCTTGTTCGCGGCAAGCAGTACTTCGTGCTTCACGCCCCGCGGCAGACGGGCAAGACGTCCCTGCTGTTTGCTCTGCGCGACCTGCTGAACAGTGGGACGGAGGGCGCGTACCGCTGCGCGTACGTGAACGTGGAGATGGCGCAGACGGCGCGCGAGGACGTTGGGCGAGCGATGGGCGCGATCGTGGACGAGATGGGGGCGGAGGCGCTGGACACGCTGGGCGACTCCGACACCGCCGGGTTGGCGTCGTCGATGGATACCACGACTCGGCCGGACACCGCGCTCCGGAGGTTGCTCGCCCGCTGGGCCGGGGCCGATCCCAGGCCGCTCGTTCTTCTGATTGACGAGATCGACGCGCTGATCGGCGACTCGCTTGTGTCGGTGCTGCGGCAGCTGCGAGCAGGGTATCCGCGCCGCTCGCGGCACTTTCCGCAGTGCGTGGTGCTGTGCGGTGTGCGGGACGTGCGCGACTATCGCATCCACGCAGGCTCGGAGCGCCAGCCGATCACGGGGGGCAGTGCCTTCAACATCAAGGCGCGGTCGCTGCGGATGGGCGACTTTACGGAAGCCGAGGTCCGTGCGCTGTACGCGCAGCACACGGAGGCGACCGGACAGGAGTTCGCGGAGGAGGCCCTGGCCGCCGTCTGGGGGCAGACGTGCGGGCAGCCGTGGCTCGTGAATGCGCTGGGGCGGGAAATGTGCTTCAAGCACGAGGAGGCGCGGCCGCGCTCGCAGCCGATTTCGGAGGCCGACGTCTACGAGGCGCGCGAGGCGCTGATCCTGCGGCGGGAGACGCACCTCGACCAGCTGACCGACAAGCTGCGGGAGCCGAGGGTGCGCAGGGTCATCGAGCCGTTGCTGAGCGGAGGCAACGCGGGGTATTCGGACCTGGACCGGGAGTACGTCCGCGACCTCGGGCTGGTCGCGGGGGACCCTCCGCTCCGGATCGCGAACCCGGTCTACGCGGAGGTGCTGCCCCGGGTGCTGACCTGGGTGCTGGAGGACGAAATGCCGGGCGGGACGGCGTCGTACGTGAAGCCGGACGGGAGCCTGGGCATGGACCGGCTGCTGGGAGCGTTCCAGGATTTCTTCAGGGAAAACTCGGAGCACTGGATCAAGCGCGCCCAGTACACGGAGGCGGGTCCGCAGCTGGTTCTTCAGGCGTTCCTGCACCGGGTGGTGAACGGCGCGGGGCGCATCGAGCGTGAGTACGCGCTGGGAAGCCGCCGGGTGGACCTGCTGGTGTTCTGGCCCCGCGGCGAAGGCCGGAACGACAAGTATGTGGTGGAGTGCAAGCTTCTCCGGGGGAGCCGTGCCCGGACGGTGGAACGGGGGCTCGAGCAGACGGCGGCGTACATGGACATCTCGGGGGCCGAGGCCGGGCATCTCGTCGTCTTCGACATGCGCGAAGGGAGGACCTGGGCGGACCGACTCTTTCGCGAGAGGCACGAACGGGGGAACAGAAACATCACCGTATGGGGGATGTGAAGGAGGCACCATGTCCGAAATGAATCGACGCACGTTTCTCGGCACCGGGGCGGCGGCCGGCGCTCTGGTCGCGGTTGGCGGCTGTAATCCTCCGGGGGGCGACGCTGGTTCGGGTGGCGACGCTGGTTCGGGGCGCGGTGGCGCGGGGGGCGAGAGCGCTCCGGGCAGCGTTCCGGACTTCGCACTCGACGAGATCACGATCGACGCGGTCCACGAGGGCATGCGGACGGGTGAGTACACCTGCAGCTCGATCACGGAGATGTACCTCGAGCGCATCGAGGCGCTGAACCGGCAGGGGCCGCGGCTGTTCGCGGTGCTCGAGGTGAACCCGGACGCGCTCGAAATCGCCGACGCGCTCGACCGCGAATTCCAGGCCTCGGGGCCCCGGGGGCCGCTGCACGGCATCCCCATTCTCCTGAAGGACAACATCGATACGGCGGACGGGATGACGACGACCGCCGGGTCGACGGCGCTCGCCGGATCGATCGCACCGCAGGACGCCTTCGTGGCCGCGCGGCTGCGGGAGGCGGGCGCGCTCCTGCTCGGCAAGGCGAACATGAGCGAGTGGGCGGGCTGGAAGTCGTTCGAGTTCGGGGCGTCGGGCTGGAGCGGCCGCGGCTGGGACGGCGGCCGGGGCGGCTTCTGCAAGAACCCCTACGCGCTCGACCGCACCCCGGGCGGGTCCAGCTCCGGGTCCGGGTCGGGCGCGGCGGCCAACCTGGCGGTCGCGGCGATCGGCTCCGAGACGGACGGCTCCATCGTCGGCCCGTCGTCGCGCAACTGCCTGGTCGGCATCAAGCCCACGATCGGCCTGCACAGCCGGGGCGGCGTCATCCCCATCGCGCACAGCCAGGACAGCACCGGCCCGATGGCGCGCACCGTGCGCGACGCCGCGATCATGCTCGGCACCATGGTCGGGGTCGACCCCCGCGACCCGCTGACCGCCGCGAGCGCGGGCAACTTCCTGACCGACTACACCGGCGCGCTGGACCCGGCCGGCCTGGGCGGCGCCCGCGTCGGCGTCCTGCGCGAGTACGCCGGCTTCGACAGCCGCGTCGACGCGCTGTTCGAAGAGGCGCTCGACGTCATGCGGGCGGAAGGCGCGACGGTGGTCGATCCCGTCACGCTTCCGGGAGAGCTGCGCTTCGGCAACGAGTACGAGATGGAGGTGCTGTACCACGAGTTCAAGGCGGACCTGAACGCCTATCTCGCCTCGCTGGGTCCCGACGCGCCGATCAGGTCGCTCGCCGAACTCATCGAGTACAACGAGGCGAATGCCGACCTGGAGCTCGCCCTCTACGGGCAGGAACTCCATGTGCGCTCCCAGGAGCGGGGGCCGCTGACCGACCAGCGCTACATCGACGCGCTGGCCGCCAGCCACCGGCTTTCGCGCGAAGAGGGGATCGACCGCGCCATGGACGAGCACCAGCTGGACGCGCTGGTCGGGATCACGTCGGGGATTCCCGCGATGCAGGACCCGCTCGACGCGTCGGGCGGAGGCGGGGGCGGATGCTCAACGCCGCCGGCCATGGCGGCCTATCCCAACATGTCGGTGCCCATGGGGTTCATCCACGGGCTCCCGATCGGCATGTCGCTGTGCGGCCGCGCCTGGAGCGAGGCGACCCTGATCCGCCTCGCGTATGCGTTCGAGCAGGCGACGAACGTGCGGCGGCCGCCGACGTTTCAGGCGACGGTGGGGGTGTGAGGGGGCGCGTCCCGATTACACAAATTACGTATTTTGTGTAAAATACGTGGTTTACGAGACTGGCCAGATAGAGTTCATTGGGAGTGGCACCAGGCCGGGAGGCACGCATGCTCAATTGGCGAGACTACATCACGGTCGACCCCGCGGTTTGCCATGGGCGAGCCTGCTTCACCGGCACCAGGGTTCTTGTCACCACCGTATTGGACAACTTGGCGGCGGGGCTGGACACCGAGGAAATCATGCGGAGCTACCCGTCCGTCACGGCCGAGTCCGTGCAGGCTACGATGTGCTACGCTGCCGATCTCGCCAGGATTCGCGTTCGGGACTAGTCGGTTCCGGCCCTCCAGGCCCATCGCATCGGGCTCACGACGACCATGGTCCTCTCCACGTTGACTACCACTGAGGGAGCTACACCATGACTCGCCTCGAGCCGGTTCACCCCGGCGAAGTGCTGAAGCACGACTTCATGGAACCGTTCGCGTTGTCGTCCAACGCGCTGGCCAGAGCGATCGGAGCGACACCGGCGCGAATCAACGAGATCGTCCGCTGCCGGCGCGGCATCACGGCGGAGACCGCTCTGCGGCTCGCCCGGTATTTCGGGACCGACGCGCAGAGCTGGATGAACCTGCAGGACCGATACGAACTTGCCGTGGCGAAGAGACGCGTGGAGGACGCCCTGGCGGCGATTCGGCCGCTGAGATCCTCCCTCCCTCTCACGTCCCGGAGATAGCCGCGCAGCCATGGCCCGCAAAGAAAACGGTCGCGGGAAGGCCCGGCAGGGCAATCCCGCCGCGATGCACGAGCTCAGCCAGCTGTACGCGTTGGGCGAACTGGTACCACGGGACGAGGCGAAGGCTCTCGACCACCTGCGGCGAGCGGCGGAAGAGGGATAGCCTGGCACGACGGACTCCAAGTGGCCATCGGAGCCACCGGGCGCTAGGTTTCGGCATACCAACCAACCACGCGGTGACGAGGCATCCCACCGATGTTCAAGCGTATCTGCATCGACAACTATAAGTCTTTTGTCAACTTCGAGTTACGGCTTGGAGAACTGACGTTGCTCGTCGGGCAGAACGGGGCGGGCAAGACGGGAGTGCTGGACGTGGTGTACGCTTTGCGAAAGCTCTTGGAAGGCACAGCTCGGGTTACCGACAGGGATGTGTTCCCCCCGTCCTCCCTTACCAGATGGCAAGAGCGGGCCGTTCAGGCCTTTCAGGTGGAAGTGGAGTTGGACCGAGACGCGTTCCAGTATCGTCTGGAGGTGGAACACGACCGCCGCGAACGCCGCGCACGGATCATCCTGGAGACCCTGTCGAGGAATGAAGGCTATTTGTTCCGGTTCGCACGAGGCGACGTGCGATTGTACCGTGACGACCACTCGGAAGGGCCCACCTTCAAGGGCGACTGGAGAGAATCCGCACTCGCCCGCGTCGTACCTGTCGAGGAAAATGTTGGCCTCACGCGTTTTCTCGAATTCATGCGCGGTGTGCTGGTTTGTGGGCTCAACTCGCCGACTCTCGTCTCGGAGTCGGCCAGCGAGGATCTGATCCTGGCAAGGGATGGACGGAACTTCGTCGATTGGTATCGTCACCTCCTGCAGGAACGGCAGCACCTGAATCCAGGGTACATTCAAGCGATGCAGCATGTACTGGACGGACTGCGTGGATTCCGTTTGGAGAGGGTGGGCATCGACACGCGGGTGTTGTCCGCGGTCTTCGGTGAGGCTGGTGAGACCCACGAATACAGATTCCACGAATTGTCGGATGGCCAGAGGACCTTGATCGTCCTCTACGCCATTACGCTCCTCACCGCCGACCAGGGGACCGTGCTCTTCATTGACGAGCCCGTTAACTACGTGGGTCTGCGGGAAATCCAGCCTTGGCTGATCGCGCTCGCAGATGCTTGCGGAGGCGCCGTTCCTCAGGCTGTCCTGTGCTCGCACCACCCCGAAGTCATTGACTATCTGGGAGGTGACCGAGGCATTCTGCTGTGGCGCTCGGGGGTCGGGCCTACGAGGGCGGAATCGCTGGCCGAGGGGTTGAAGCAGTCGACTGGTAGGAGTCCGCTAAGGCTCTCGCAGCTGATGGCCCGAGGCTGGGAACGGTAGTGGCCCGACGAAGAGTGCAGTATGTCCTGGTGTGCGAGGACGTACAGCACGAAGCGTTCGCGCGCCGGTTTCTGAAGGAAATGAGACTCGTAACCGACCCTCACCAGCTACGGGTAGAGCGTAGTCCCGGTGGCCGGGGAGCAGCTGACCAGTTCGTTCAGGAGACATATGTGACGGAACTGGATGCGGGCCGCAGGATTCATGTCACCAGGACCTTGCTCGTCCTGACCGATGGCGACGCGATGGGCCCCGAGGAGCGGTTGCGCAGGCTGGACGACGCATGTACTCGGCAGGGCGTGGAGCCAAGGTCACCTGCCGAGAGGGTTGCCGTTTTCATCCCCACGTGGAATATCGAGACATGGCTTGCCTACCTGGAAGACCAGAACGTGGACGAGAGACGGCAGGATTATCCCAGGTTGACGAGGCCGGGAGACTGTAGACAGCACAGTCGGGTGTTGGCTGAGATGTGTCGGCGCAGGGAATTGCGACGGCCTGCCCCGGAATCTCTTCGGGCTGCCTGCGAGGAATACGATATGCGATTGCGCTGATCCCGCGTAATCCCAGATCCACTGAACAACCCCGACCCGCTGTCCAGTGGCGGAGCGCACGGTCCCCTACATCGAGGCCCTGAAACAGCTCCGACCACGGGCTCGTAGGTCCGCCCCATGCACGTCGGAACAACGCATGGTCCCACCCTCGCCAGCCTTTCGCGCGTGACGCACCGGTACGGACCGGTGCTGGCCTGCTCCTCGGGAGCCTGGGCGTGCAGGAGGGCGCCGCGAGCGTATTCGGCCTCGAGCCGGGAGCGGCCGAAGTGCGGGTGCGCCGGGGCGCGATGCTCCAGATCTCGGGGATCTCCGCGAACCTGACCGTGCGCGAGCACCTCGAGCTCTTCCGCGCATACTATCCGGCCCCGCTCCCGACTGCGCGCCTGCTTTCCATGGCTGGCCTCGAGGATCTCGCCCGGCGCCGGTACGGGAAGCTCTCCGGGGGTCAGAAGCAGCGGGTGATGTTCGCGCTGGCGCTGGCCGGCGATCCCGAGCTCCTGTTTCTGGACGAGCCCACGACCGGGCTCGACGTCGATGCGCGGCATCGGCTGTGGAGCGAGATCCGGGCCCTGCGGGAGTCCGGGCGCACGACCGTCCTCACAACGCACAATCTGGACGAGGCGGACGCGCTGGCCGACCGCGTGGTGGTCATCCACAAAGGGCGGCGGATCGCGGAGGGCACCCCGGCGGAGATCAAGTCGCGCACGGCGGGGCGCCTGGTGCGGTGCGTCACCCCGATCGGGCCGGACGAGGTGGCGAGCATGTCTGGCGTGGTCGAGGCCAGGAGCCGTGGCCAACACCTGGAGGTCCTGACGACGCAGCCCGAGGCGTTGGTGCGGGAGCTGCTCGGACGGGACGTGGGGCTGGCGGATCTGACGGTCGTCTCGGCTGGCCTTGAAGAGGCATTTCTCGCGCTGACGCGGGATGGGAAGGAGGGTGGGCGATGACCGGCGGGGCGGAATCCGGGGGCGCGGGCGAGGGCGAGAGCGCGGGCGCGGTGATGCAAGTTCGCGACGCGCGCCGCCTCGGATCCGCCCGGCGCTTCCGGATCTACCTGCTGGAGGCGCGCTTCCAGGTCGTGGAGGTGCTGCGGGAACCCATGTTCGCCATCCCCACGCTGGCGTTCCCGCTCATCTTCTACCTGTTCTTCGGCGTGATCATGGGCACAGGCGGGGCGTCGCTGGCCGTGCCGACCTACGTGCTGGCGACGTACGGCGTCTTCGGCGTCCTGGGCCCCGCGCTCTTCGGCTTCGGAGCCGGGCTCGCGAACGAGCGCGACACCGGCGTCCTGCTCCTGAAGCAGACCACGCCCATGCCCGCCGGCGCCTACCTGTTCGCCAAGGTGATGTCGGCGCTGATCTTCGGGGCGGCCGTCGTGCTCGGCCTGTTCCTGATGGCCGCGCACGCGGCGGGCGTGGCGCTCTACCGCTGGCAGTGGTTCGCACTGGCCGGGGTGCTGCTCACCGGCGTGATCCCGTTCTGCGCCCTGGGCCTGGCGATCGGCGCGTGGGCGAAGGGACGCGCGGCCGTCGCCGTGGTCAACCTCGTCTTCCTGCCCATGTCCATGCTCTCCGGGCTCTGGCTCCCGATCTACATGTTCCCGGATGTCATGCAGGACATCGCCCTGGCGCTTCCCGCCTATCACCACGCGCAGCTCGCGCTCAAGGTCATCGCCATGGACGCCGGGCAGTCGGTTGCGGTGCACGTGTCGGTTCTGGTGATCGAGACGCTGATCTTTCTCGCGGTCGCGGCGCTCGGGTTTCGCCGCGCGGGCACCTTTTCGATCAGGAGATCCCGGTGAAGAGTGCACGTCATCTCGTTGGCCGCAGCCTGGCCTGGCTCCTGATCGGAATCGCGGGGACGGGCGCGGCCACACGCTGATGCCGGGGCTGATCGACGGCCACGTGCACACCTTCGGCTCGACGCTGAACGACGCGCTACGTTTTGGCGTGACCACGGTCATGGACCAGTTCACGCCCCCGGACTTCGTGGCGACGAAGAGAGGCGCGCGCGAGGAGGTGGGGCGCGGCACCGAGGCGGACCTGTTCTCCGCCGGCATGGCCGCAACAGCCCCGGGCGGGCACGGCACGCAGTACGGGGTGCCGGTGGAGACGCTCACCGGCCCGGACGAGGCGGCGGGATGGGTGCGGGCGCGCAAGGCCGAGGGCTCCGACTGGATCAAGATCATCTACGAGGACGGCAGCGCCTACGGCCGGGAGATCCCGTCGCTCGACGGGGAGACCGTCGCCGCACTCGTGGAGGCCGCGCACGCCGAGGGGCTCGCCGCCGTGGTGCACGTGAGCATCCTCGACCGGGCGCTCGAAGCGGCGTCTTTCGGCGCTGACGGCCTGGTGCACGTGTGGCACGACGAGGTCATCTCCGAAGCGGATGCCCGGCGCTTGGCGGAGGCGGACATCTTCGTGGTGCCGACGCTTTCGGTGATGGCGTCCGCCGCGGATTCCGCCGTAGCCGAGCTGGTGCGTGAGGCCGGCGAAGCCATGCTCTCGCGGATGCAGCGTCAGACGCTCGCAGATCGCTTTGCGCGCGGCCTGGGGGAGGCGGCGGCGGTGGCGACGGAGAACGTCCGGCGGCTGCGTGCGGCGGGGGTGCGGCTGGTGGCGGGTACGGACATCCCGAACCCCGGGACCGGGGCGGGGATCTCGATGCACGGGGAGCTGCGGCTGCTGTCGCGCGCCGGCATGGGGAGCGCGGAGGTGCTGGCAGCGGCGACTTCGGTGGCGGCGGACGCGTTTGGCGTCGCGGACCGCGGCCGGATCGTCGAAGGCCATCTCGCCGATCTGGTGCTGGTGCGCGGCGACCTCGAGGAGGACGTGTCGGGCAGTCACGACATCGTAGCGATCTGGAAGGACGGGTATCTGGTGGAGCGGGGGTTGGGGGGCGCGCCGGCGGTGGCCGCGCTTCAGGCCGCAGCGGTTCCCGCCCCTGCAGAGACGCTCGTCGCAGACTTCGAGAACGGGCTCGAGGCGACGTTCGGCGCATGGGACCTGACGACCGACCAGATGGCCGGCGGCTCCTCCAGCGCCAGCATGGCCGTGCGGGACGGCGCCCTGGTGGTCACCGGCGAAATCGCCGCAGGGGTGGCCTTCCCCTGGGCGGGCGTGATCTGGATGCCCGGCGCGCAGCCCATGCAGCCCGTGGACTTTTCCGGCCGCGAGGTGATCCGCTTCCGCACGCGGGGGGATGGGGGGGAGTACTCGGTGATGCTGATCAGTAGCGCTGCCCCGACCGGGCCGCCGCCCACCGTGACGTTCGTCGCGCCCGAGGAGTGGACCCAGGTGGAGATCCGGCTGGAGGACTTCCCGACGGCCACGCCGGAAATCATTGCGGGGCTGGCGTTTGTGGCGGAGGGGCCGGTTGGTATCTTCGGGTTCGAGGTGGATGAGGTGGAGGTGAGGTGAGGGAATATCGGCGCCGGGGTAGGTGACGACGGAGGTCAGCCCGGAGAGGTGGATGGATCCACCATTCGCGCGCAGGGCCGACTGATCCTCGGCGACATTCGCCAACCCGTCATGGTCGTCGGTGCCGGGCAGGGGCTGATCGTCGAGGAGCTGCGGCGTCAGGGGCTGCGATGCGACGGCATCGATCTGAGCGGCGCAGCAGCGCTTCCTGACCTCGCTTGGACTTCTGCGGGACGGCACGATGCACATGCGGTGGGCAATGGTGCTGAATCGCCTCGGCTTCGGTGCGCTGGTGGCGTGAGTGGCGAAGATGGCCGGGATCAGCACGTTCCAAGCCGTCCTGTTGTGCGTCAGCACGGGCCTCAGATCGACGCAACGGGAACGCGCAGTTGCCCTCGCGATGCGGCCGGTGATCGCTCAGGCCAGGGATCCCGACGCCTTCATCGAAGCGGCGCCGGAAACACAGCCGTTTCCGCGACAAGTCGGCAATTGGACGCCTGCTCGAGAGCTTGTCGATGACAATCGAGGATTGGCAGGCATCGAGTAGCTGCCATCTGGTACGGTGTCGCGGCAGGAAGCGAGGATCGTCGGTAAGCGATGCGTTACCCTTGGGCGGGCGTAATCTAGATGCCCGGGGAGCAGCCCCTGCGGTCCGTGGACTTCTCCGGCCAGGAGGTGATCCGTTTCCCAAGGCGGGCGATGGGCGGGAGTACTCGGTGATCCTGATCAGCAGCGCGGCGCCCGCCGGGCCGCCGCCCACCGTGAGGTTCATCGCCCCCGAGGAAGTGGCCCATGTGGAGATTCCGCTGGAGGGTTTCACGACGGCCGCGCAGGTGTTCTAAGGCGGACCCAACCCTGTGGGGACCAGTTGCCCTTGGGCTCAGGTCTGCCTATTGTTTGCCGTCCATTATTCCAGCTTCCAACCGACCACGAGGCTAGCCATGCTCGATAGTCCTTTCCGGACCATTACTCCTAACGTAGTTGGCAATGCACGCCTACGAACTCCCCAGTTGGAGGCATACCAAGCTCTGACAAGCTTCTCAGCGGAGTCCCATAGCAACGACCGCGAAGTAGGCATCATCATGCCGGTCGGGTGCGGCAAGTCCGGTTGCATTGCGCTTGCACCCTTTGCCTTCAAGAGTGGTCGTACACTCGTCGTTGCACCAGGGTTAAAGATCGCGGACCAGCTTCACGACGACTTCGACCCAGCTCGGTCCGACATGTTTTACATCAAGTGTGCGATCTTGGACGGCCACCTCTATCCGGAGCTTGCTCCAATTAGAGGACAGAGCACCAACAAAGCCGACCTTGAAGAGGCCCATGTCGTCGTGACCAATATCCAGCAGCTCCAGGGGCAGAACAACCGATGGCTACAAGATCTCCCGAATGATTTCTTTGACCTTGTCCTTGTTGACGAAGGACACCACAACGTGGCACAAAGCTGGGAAACGCTGCGAAGCGCCTTTCCGTCTGCCCATATTGTCAACTTCAGCGCAACGCCCGTCCGTGCAGACGGCCAGCTAATGGCCGGTCGTATACTATACTCATATCCGGTCTTCCGGGCAATTCAAGACGGCTACGTCAAGCGCCTGAAGGCCGTCGTCCTCAACCCTCGTACCCTTCGGTACGTTCGTCGGGAAGACGACCACGAGATCGAGGTCAGTTTGGAGGAAGTACGTCGCCTTGGCGAGCAAGATGCAAGCTTTCGTCGAAGCATCGTCACGTCGACCGAGACACTCAATACTATTGTTGACGCATCGATCCGCGAGTTAGAGAAGCGACGATCGGCAGCCGATGACCGGAGACTGAAGATAATTGCTTCAGCTCTAAACTACCATCATTGCCAACAAATCGTTCAAGCTTATCGCGCTCGTGGACGCCGAGCAGACTACGTGCATTCCCGCGAAGATGCAGCTGCCAATCAGCGTGTGATGAAACGGCTTGAAAACCACGAGTTGGATGTAATCGTTCAAGTTCGCAAGCTCGGTGAAGGGTTTGACCACCCATTTCTCACAGTAGCAGCTGTTTTTAGCATCTTCGCAAATCTATCGCCCTTTGTGCAGTTCGTTGGCCGCGTGATGCGCGTCATTAGGCAAAACGCGCCAGACCATCCCTCGAATAGAGGAATCGTCGTGTTCCACGCGGGGGCTAACGTGGCTAGTCGGTGGACCGATTTCCAAGAATACAGCGAAGCTGATCAAAAGTATTTCGACCAGCTCTTGCCTCTTGAAGGGCTGGATTTCACCTCCGGCGACGAACTAGAGGTAGTACCTAGCGGCCCGAAGGACGGAACGGGAGTCGAAGTGCGTGCACAAACGGTGGTGGAACTCGAGGAGATTCCGTTGATCAAAGAGAATCCCCGGGCGCTTGCTGCCCTTAAGGCGCTTCGAGAGGAAGGGTACACTTCAGAGGAAGTCCAACGGGCGTTCGAACAACTTGAGCCTGTTCCCGTCTCAAGGGTTCGTGAGAGGCAAGCTATGCGGAGCGCTCTCGACATGCGCGTACATACCAAAGTTGGCCAAGTGCTCGGCGAGAGGGATATCAATCCGCAGAGCCATGAACTCGATCGTCGATACCAGGGGCGGACAAACTATGTCGTACTCAAGTCAGCCATGGACCGTGAAATCAACGCAGCGGTCGGTCGTGGCTCCGGCGAACGGCACGAGTTCACCCGTCCAGAGTTAGATGAAATAGAAAGCAACTTCTCGGATATTGTGGAGCGCGCGATGGAGAAGATCTTCGATGCCACGGATTAGGTCAATTTTGGTACGGGTCGAGGTGGACGAAGCCAAGAGAGCTCATAACTGTCAAGCGAACCGTCGCCACCGGCTGAGGAAGGGTGATAAACGCTTGAAGGTTCAGCGTAATCGGAGTTGGGAGCATTATTGTGTGGCTTGCGGCGAAAGAATAATTGGGCGAGGAATCGATAGGCTTGAGAGGGTGAATCGGGAGTTGACCTCCGCTGTTCTAAGAGTAGAGCCAGGAGCGAACGGTAGCGATACCGCGTAGAGCATTGTTCAGATGGGTTCCCGGAGCCAAAGGTAGCCAGACGTCTGGGTTGAATCCTCGAGGAGATGGGATTCCCAGAACGATGGACGTCCGAACCCGAGCAATCCCAGGACTGAATTAACCCTTGAACACGTGCCTCCGATGATACCGGAGGAAGCGCCTGTGCGGATAGTCTCGCGACTGAGCAGGCAACCTTAGGCGGCGCTGCGGGTTGATGAGCCCTCGCGCCCTGTTGGGTATAGACGCCTTGTTCAGAAGCAACGTGTAGTCATCCTTAATGGATATGAGGCCACGATCAAACATCCAGTGGACCGTTGCACTTAGTGCCAGGCCGTTGCGCACGCTGTCCGGGCCAGCATCCTTCACCGGACGGATATGAGCCGCCTGCGCCTCTGCCCTTCCGCGGCCGTTGAGAATCTGAAGCCCGCTGATCGCGCATGTGTTATTGTATGCCCTCTTGACGCCCTTCGCAAACACTTGATCCCGAAAGGGTCGATATGATACCTGCTGGACGAAGGGACGATCTCGCAACAACTGCTCATCGCCGGAGTCTCCTTCGTGAACCAACTGGCCACCCTCCTGGTCGTCCGTCTTCGGTTCGAAACCTGCGGCAAGGATAAGGCTGTACTCCCCTTCCCTGAGAAGGCGAACAGCTCGCCCGAACTGCCCTTTGTTGGTCGATCCATCGCCTTTCCTAAGCTTGCTCTCGTAGTAGTGATCACCCTCTCGGAATGGCACCGGCCGGTCGAATTCGAGATAATCTTTGACGTATGCGTAATAGTGGTTGGCGAGGTGAGGGTCGGGTTGGATGTCCTCAAGCAGCGCGGTTGCGAAGTAGGACTGACGCCCACCTGAACTCGACAGATCTGCGCTGGTACGGCGAGGTTCGTAGTACACGATCCAGTCCTTGAGGGCGCCGCGGGCGACGCCGAGGTACGTGCGCGGGAAGTGGTATCGCTGCTCCGGAAGATCGTCGTAAGCGGGGTCGACCTTCGTAGTGAAAACGGCCTTGGCCATGGTCTCCTGATCCCAGCGTTATGTGTCGAAAGTGCGTGTCGCCCGTCCTGATCCCTGCGCCTCCCTATCCTCTACATCGAAAACCTCGGAGAGTTGTCGCGCCATCGTGGCCCGCGTTTCCGGATCCGCTTCTCCCTCGATGAAGGAGAGCATGATCCAGAACAAGCGATCGAACAAGGTCAGGACGATGCGGTGGTACGAGTCGGGGATCGACTCGGCATGGATGAACCGGATGGCGTGATCCACGACCAAGCTGATGCCTTCAAGCGGGCTCTCGTCGCTCTTGTCCCTCGTGGACCCGCGCGCCATCGCGGTCCAGCGCTCCAACCAATGCTCTACGGTGTCGGACACGGAATAGACGGTTGCTCGCCCACCGCGCTCGATCCAAAACCGCGAATCGGACCTCACCCAATTTGGCATTTCGGCCTTCTCAAGCGCCCGGGAGATTGGGTTCACGCTCGGGTCCCCCGGTACGAATGGGCACGTGCCGTCAGAATTCGGATCAATCCAGATTCGGTCCAGGTCGTTGTCGACCGAGCTGAGTTCGCCCACGAAATCGCCTCCTCCAGCAGTGGTTTCGGTGCGAGACGCGTGCGGACTGATTCAGCTGCGTTGGAGTCGGAACCTCCATTCGATGAGAGGTTCACAAAGGCGTTTCGTCTCACGTTGAACATGACGCGGAGCATGCCACGAGGCCGCTTCCTGGTCAAGGATCGCGTCAGATCTTCGAGCCGATCGAAGCGGCCCTGGCCTGTCAGCCGAGCGAGCCCCTAGTCGTCGAGGTCGAGGAGGCAGATCTTGGCGAAGCGCTGGACGAGCTTGGGGTAGAATCTGTCGGCCCGCGCGAGGGCGACTGCGTCGAGGAGACATGCGCGGTGACCACGAGGAAGACGAGGCGCGGAGCCACTACATCGTCGCGATCTGGAAGGATGGTGCCTCACGGACCGGGCAGTGCCAATTCCGACGAATTCGTCCACCGATTCCGAGCGAAACCGTCCAACTGTTCCGGGCCAAGCCGTCCACCGATTCCGAGCCAAGTCGTCCGGGCTGAGCGGTGATCCTTGAAGGGGTGCTGGACATGGATGGATCAGGCGTGGTCGTGAGGGCTTGGAGCCTCGTTGGTTGAGTCGTGGAGCCGCCTCATGGAACCGCCCTTGAGGGTGAATGCAGTGGCGTTGTTGAGGATGGCGTCCCCGAAGGTGGGGTCGCCGACGACGTCGTGCCAAAGCTCGACGGGCGTACGCTCCCGGCCATGTCCAAACGAACGGTATCGAAGCCTTCTGGGCAACGATTGGAGTTGCCCCGTTATGACGGACACCTTTCCATTGGGTCGAACCAAGGAGGTGAGCCATGGCGGGAAGAAGGCGAGGGCGATATCCGCCCGAGTACAAGGAGCGTATCGTCGAGCTGGTGAG
>MPMR01000026.1 GCA_002238605.1 BD2-11 clade cluster bacterium bin43
CCCCGCCCCCCCGCCCGCGACCAGGCGGAAGCTCGCGGCCAGCTCCGGCGACCGGAACCACTCCCCGGCGCGCGGGGCGCGCCGCCCGCCCACCAGGCAGGTCGCCGCCGCCCCGCCGTCGGCGCGCAGCCCGTCCCCCCCGCCCCCCCCCCGCGGCGCGCGCCCCCCCCCCCCCGCCGACCAGGCAGGTCGCGGCCGCCCCGCGGTCGGCGCGCAGCCTGTCCGCCGCGGCGGCCCACTGGCCCGCGATGATGGGCGTGACCGGAAAGCCCTCCTCCGCAACGCGGATGGCCGGCGCGAGCACTTCCGGGAAGGTCATGGCGCCGAACCGGTCCAGCAGGGCCGCCCACCCCGCGACCGCCCCCGGCACCGTCACCGATCCCGGCCCGCTCGCGGGCACGTCGTCCAGCCCCGCGGCCGCGATCGCCTCGCGCGACATGCCCGAGCCCGACCGCCCGCTCGAGTCGAGCCCGACCAGCCGGCCCTCCTCCGCCGACCACAGCAGCGCGAACATGTCGCCGCCCATCCCGGTCATGTGCGGCTCGACCACGTTCAGCATGGCCGCGGCGGCGACGGCCGCATCGACCGCGTTCCCGCCCCGTTCCATCACCGAGAGCGCCGCCCAGCTGGCGAGCGGCTGGCTGGTGGCGGCGGCGCTTCTGGGCGCGTAGACGGCGGATCGGCCGGTCACGGCCGCCCGTTCCGGTTTGAGTGTGGGCGCATGGGCGCTCCCGGGCGTGGTTCGGCTGGCGCAAACGCGCGTGCCGCGCCAAGCTAGAGGGAGCGAACGGAGCCTGCCAGCCTCCCCCCGGCGGCCCGGTCTGCCAAAATGGCAGTCTCGGCACGGGGAGTCGGCCATTATGTCAGGCCCGATTCGTGCATCTGGGCCCGACACCGTGCATTTCGTCTGACATGGCAGGCGAGCAAACCGCCTGGAAGTCGGGGCGATCTGCCTTTCTGACAGGACATTCGCGTCGCGGGTCGCCCGAACGGCCGGCTTCGCGGGGCAGACGACCCCGTCTCGACAGGTAAACGATAAGGAGTCGGATCCGTGGGCGAACGTTACAGGCTACCCGTCCTTCCGCTGCGGGACACGGTGGTGTACCCGGGCGTGGCGGTGCCCATCTCGGCCGGTCGACCCGGCACCATAGAGGCCGTGCAGGCCGCCCTCGAGGGAGACCGCAAGCTGCTTGCGGTGGCCCAGCGGGAGAACGTGGACAAGCCGACCTCCGAGGGGCTGTACGAAATGGGGACGGTGGTGCGCGTCATTCAGACCCACCGCGTGCGGGCCGGGATCCAGCTGCTCGTGCAGGGGGAAAGGCGCGCGCAGGTGCTCTCCTACGAGAAGCGCGGCAAGACGATGCTCGCCGCCGTCGTCATGGACCTCGAGAGAATCCCGCCGCGCAGCGAGAAGGACCCGGCCTTCCGGGCCCTGGACCGCGAACTGCGCGACCGTGCTGCCGGGCTGGGAACCCGGCGCGGCGTCCCAGCCGAGTCCCTCAATCAGCTCATCCAGGGCGTGGACGAACCGGGCGCGTTCGCGGATCTGGTGGCCTTTTACCTGGAGCTGCAGACCGCGGAGAAGCAGCGGCTGCTGGAGGTGCTCGACGACGAGGACCGCATGCGCCAGGCGCTTGTCGCGGTGGAGCGCGAACTGGTGCGGCTCAGCGCGCAGGAGGAAATCCAGGCGCGGGTGCAGGAGGAACTGGGGGAGCGCCAGCGCGAAATGCTCCTTCGCGAGCAGATGAAGCAGATCCGGCGCGAGCTGGGCGACGAGGACGAAAAGGCCGAGGTCGACGATCTGCGCGAGCGAATCGAGGCGCTGCGGCTCAACGACGATGCTCGCGCCGAGGTCCAGCGGGAGCTCAAGCGCCTGGGGAGGACGAATCCCCAGTCGGCGGAATACCAGGTCATCCGGACCTACCTCGAGTGGATCACGGAACTGCCCTGGGACGATCGCACCGAGGACAAGATCGACCTGGGAGCGGCAGCGGACGTGCTCGCAGAAGACCACTACGGGCTGGAGGATGTAAAGGATCGCATCCTCGAGTTCCTCGCCGTGCGCAAGCTGCAGGCGGAGCGGGCTCCGGACGAGGCGGAAGCGGAGGACGACGCCGCTCAGGAGGAGGACGCTCTGCAGGAAGCCGACGCCGCCCGGAACGGCTCCCGGACGGAGGACGAGCCCGCCGACACGTCGCCGCCCGCGAGCGGCCAGGGGCCCATTCTGCTCTTCGTGGGCCCGCCCGGCGTCGGCAAGACCAGCATCGCCCAGTCCATCGCCCGCGCGATCGGGCGCAAGTATGTGCGCATCTCGCTGGGCGGCGCGCGCGACGAAGCGGATATCCGGGGCCATCGGCGGACGTACGTGGGCGCCATGCCGGGCCGGATCATCCAGGGAATGCGCCAGGTGAAGTCGAAGAACCCCGTGTTCCTGCTCGACGAAGTCGACAAGCTCGGGGTCTCCTTCCAGGGGGATCCCAGCGCGGCTTTGCTCGAAGTGCTGGACCGGGCCCAGAACTGGACCTTCACCGACCATTACCTGGGGATCCCGTTCGATCTGTCGGAGGTGCTGTTCGTCGCGACCGCGAACTACTGGGACCGCATTCCGCCCCCGCTGCTCGACCGCATGGAGCGGGTCGACTTCAGCGGATACACCGAGCAGGAAAAGCTGGAGATCGCCAGGCGTTACCTGCTGCCCAGGCAGCTGGAGGAGAACGGTCTGCGCGACGAGGAGATGGAGCTCGGCGACGAGGCGATCCTGAACGTGATCAGCGAGTACACGCGCGAGGCGGGCGTCCGCCAGCTGGAGCGTGAGATCGGAAAGCTGGCGCGCAAGGTCGCGCGCAGGATCGCCGGCGGCGGATGCGAGCAGATGGTCGTGGACCAGGACGTTGTACGCGAACTTCTGGGCCGCCCGAGGGTGCACCCCGAGGTGATGGCGGAGGAGGACCGGGTGGGCGTGGCCACCGGAATGTTCTACACGCCCACCGGCGGCGACATCATGTTCGTGGAGGCCAGCGTCATGCCCGGGGACGGGAAGCTGGTGCTCACCGGGCAGCTGGGCGACGTGATGAAGGAATCGGGGCGGGCGGCGCTTACCTATGCCCGCAGCCATCACCAGAGCCTCGGTATGGCGGTCGAGGATGTGCTGGACAAGGAAGTGCACATCCACGTGCCCGCGGGCGCCGTGCCGAAGGACGGCCCCTCGGCCGGGATCACGATGGCGACCGCCCTGATCTCGGCGCTGTCGGGACGTCCGGTGAGGCGCGACGTGGCCATGACCGGCGAGCTGACGCTGACGGGAAGGGTTCTCCCCATCGGCGGCCTTAAGGAGAAAATCCTGGGCGCCGTTCGCGCCGGCATCCAGGAGATCGTTCTCCCCGCCGACAACCATGCCGACCTCGAAGACCTCTCCGACGAGGTGCGCGCCGACCTGGTTCTGCACCTGGTTTCCGGTCTCGACGACGTCGCCCGGGTGGCGTTCGCGGGCGGGCTGGCGCCCGAAGCGGATCCGGTCGAGACCGCGGACCCGATGGCCCTGCTCGCTTCCGGCGGCTCCTCCTCCGCGCCCGAGGTCGCGACGCACTGACCACGCAGACCCTGGAGGTCGCGCCCGGCGCCGTGATGGGTCGGCACCACGGGCGGCCGGCGGCCCGTCACTTCGGACGGCCCGACCTGGAGTACCGCGCCGCGGTGGGCTCCGCGGCCGTCCTCGATCGCTCGCACCGCGGCCGGCTGGCGGTCTCGGGCCGGGCGCCGGTGCGCATGCTCGGCGGAGTGATCACCGCCAGCGTCCCGCCACCCCCCGAGCCGACCTCCTCCGGGCTGCTCGCGGGGCGTACGGCCTACAGTGCCGTGCTCATCCCCAAGGGACGCATGGTCACGGACCTGGTCGTCGCCTGGCGGGGCACGCGCGAGGACCGCCACGGCCTCTGGCTGCACCTGCCGGCCGCCGGCCATGCACCCCTCGTCGCCCATCTGCGCAAGTTCCTGCCGCCCCGGTTCGCCTTCGTCGACGACGTCACCGGCGCGACCGCCACACTCACTGTCGTCGGCCCGGCCGGGGCCGGCCTGCTCGAGACCGCCCTCGGGATCGTCCCCGACGCACTGTCCGCCCTCGAGGAAGACGGCTGCCTGCTCACCGGACCGGTTCCGGACGGCCTCCTGGTCGCGCGTTCGGGCGAGGTCCGGCTGCCCGCCTTCGACATCCTGGGCGCCCGAGCCCCGCTCGAACGGCTGGCCAGGGAGGTGGTTCGCCTGGGCGCGGCGCCGACCGGCATGGGCGTTTTCGAGACGCTGCGCATCGAGGCGGGCCGGCCCGAGTTCGGCCTGGACATGGACGAGCGCACCATCCCCACCGAAGCGGGCATCGACGAGCGCGCCATCGACCACGGCAAGGGCTGCTACACGGGGCAGGAAGTGATCGTCCGCATCCGCGACCGCGGCCACGTCAACCGACACCTGCGCGGCCTGCTGCTCGGCAATGCCGCCACCCCTGGGCGCGAGACACCCTTGTACACGGGAGCGCGCGCCAAACCGGTCGGGCACATCACCAGCGCCGCCATGTCGCCAGCCTTCGGGCAGACTATCGCGCTGGGGTTCGTGCGCCGGGAGGTCAATCCCCCCGCCGAACTTCGGCTGGGAGCTCCGGACGGGGCGCCGGTGGCGGTGCGGGTGGTCGGGGAAGGCGGCTGGGAGCTTCAGCCGGGCGATCTGAACTGAGGGCGGGTCCCGCGACAGCGGTCAGCCGTCTCGCGAAGCCTTGAAGTGTTCCACGATCAGGCCGCCGTGGAAGCGCCCGTTCTCGATGAAGATCTTGTTGGCGTCGTGGCCCGCGGCGAGCACGCCCGCGATGTAGATGCCGGGGGTGTTCGTCTCCATGGTGGCACGGTCGTGGCCGGGAATGCCGGTCTCCTCATCGATTCCGACGCCGACGCTCTCCAGAAGCCGCGGTGAAGCCCGCCAGCCGGTCATTGCGAAGACCCAGTCGTTGGCGAGCTCGGTGATCTCGCCCGTCTCCAGATGCTCCAGTACGACACTGCGTTGCCGGATCTCCGCCACCCGCGTCGTGAAGTGGGTGGCGATCTCCCCGAACTTGATCCGGTTGGTGATGTCGGGAACCACCCACGGCTTCACGCCATCGTCGATGCCGTCGAAGATGTGGACCAGGGTGACCCGCGCATGGGCCCGGAAGAGTTCCAGCGCGGCCTCCACTGCGGAGTTGCGCCCTCCCACCACGAGAACGTCCTGGTCGTAGTAGGGATCGGGCTCCCTGTAGTAGTGGTGCACCTTGGGCAGGTCCTCCCCGGGAACGTCCAGGTAGTTGGGCTCGTGGAAGCTTCCGGCGGCGATCACCACGGCGCGGGCGCGGTGGCATGCGCCGGTGCCGTCACGGCGGCGCGTGCGCACCAGGAAGTCACCCTTGCGGCCCTCGATGGCAACGACTTCCTCGTGCTGGCGCACGTCCAGTCCGAAATGCCGCACGACGCGCCGGTAGTAGACGAGCGCATCGCGGCGCGACGGCTTGCCGGACGCCAGGATGAAGGGCACATCCTCGATCTCCAGCTTCTCCGCCGTGGAGAAGAAGGTCATGTAGGGCGGATAGTGGATGATCGATTCGGTGATGAACCCGCGGTCGAAGACGGTCGCCGAAACCCCTCCGACCCTGGCCGCGCTTGCCGCCGCCAGGCCACAGGGGCCCGCACCCACTATCGCCAGGTCGACGGTTTCGCCTTCGCTGGCCATCCCGCCTCCGGCGGAAAGCGCTCTGATATCGGACATCTTCCTTGCGTCGTCGGTTAATGCGGCGCCGACCCGGGAAACATCTACGCTCTGAACTTATAACTCCAGAGGCGGACGTCCGGCCGATTCCGGGGACGCAAGCGAAACCGACTCCCCTCGGGACGGACCCCCGGGGATGGACCCCGGGCGCGGGAACGCCGCTGCCGCTGGAGCGTACCGTTGGAGCACTTTGCACATCCTCAGGGAGCGTCGAAGATGGCACAGGCCGAAGCGGAGGCGCGCAGAGCCGCGAATCGACTGCGCAGGGCGCTGGAGAAGGCGCGCCGGGAGATTGACGCGCTGGAAGGGGCGCTCGCCGGAGTCGAGGGTGACGACTTCCCGGCGCACGCCTACGGGGAAGCTCGCGGACGGATCGATCAGGTGGTGGAATTCGTGAACGAGGAATCCCGCCGGCTCCAGCACAAGATCCTGGCGGCGGGAGGGCTTGAGCCCGGACGGGTTCGACGTGCCTCCGCCCGGGATGGATGAACGACCAGCGGCTCCGCGATGACCTGATCGCCGTCATGGGAGCGGGGGTGGCGACGCCCCTGCCCGACGCGGGCTTCGACGATCTCGCACGCCGGGTCTCCGAGCACCAGTGGCAAACCAACCCGGTATTCGCCCGCTTCTGCGCGGCGCGCGGAGTCCAGCCGGGCTCATGGTCCTCGTGGCGCGCGCTCCCTCCCGTGCCCGCGCGCGCGTTCCGGGAGCGCGGCCTCGTCTCCCGGGGGCCCTGCGAGGCGATCTTTCGAACCAGCGGCACCACGGGCGGCGGGACGGTCCGCGGAGAACACCGCGTCCCCGACCTGTCGCTCTACCACGCCTCGCTGCTCCCCAACTTCGAGGCGCATCTGCTTCCCGACGGCGCGCGCCTGCCCATGGTCTCGCTCATCCCGCCTCCCCGCGAGGTTCCGGATTCTTCGCTCAGCCACATGATCGGCGTCGTGCAAGACGAGCTTGCGCCCGACACCGGCTATTTCGTGGGAGGGGACGGCAGGATGGACGAGGCCGGGCTGCGATCCGCTTTTCGCGACGCGGAGGACGCCGGTGATCCGGTCCTGGTGGTCGGGACCGCCTTTGCGTTCGTACACCTGCTTGACAGCCTGGCCGCGGACGGGATCGGCTTCCGGCTGCCGGCCGGCTCGAGGGTGATGGAGACGGGAGGATTCAAGGGGCGTAGCCGCCCCGTGCCCCGTGAGGAACTCTACGAGGCCATCCACGGTCGACTCGGCATTCCGCCGCGCCGGATCGTGAACGAATACGGCATGACGGAACTGCTCTCACAGTTCTACGAGCCCGTGCTCACGGAGGGAACGCGCCTGCACCGTCCGCCGCCGTGGGTGCGCACGCGCGTGCTCGACCCGGCGACGCTCGAAGCGCTTCCGCCCGGGCGCGAGGGCCTGCTGTGCCACTTCGACCTCGCGAACGCGGGATCGGTGTGCTGCCTGCTCACCGAGGACCTGGGCGTAGAGCCTCCGGAGGCCGAAGGAAACGGCTTCCGCGTGCTGGGCCGGAATCCCGGAGCGGAACCGCGCGGGTGTTCGCTGGCAATGGACGATCTCATGACCGCCGTTCGCGGCCCGGCGCGATGAGGACCTTCCCGGCCTGGTGGCTGCCGCCCGGGCTGCCGGGCGACGGCCCGTCCCTGGATGCGTCGCTCTCGGTGGACGGGCGCGCGCCAACCTCCACCGTGTCCGTAGGTGACAGCCTGCGCCTCCGTTTCCCCACCCCCGACCCCGCGTTCGCGCGCCGCGTGTGCGACCGGCTCGCCGAAGCGGGCGCCTGCCTGCGTGAGCGCCGCACCGACGCGCTGGTGGCGTCGCTGGGTCGCGCCGGGGCGCGCTTTCTGGACCCTGCCGACCCGCTCCGCAAGGCGGCGCTCGACCTGCTGCCCGCCGCCGCCGGGCTCTCCCCCGCCATGGCCCGGGAGGTCCTGAACGGAATGGCGCGCGACTGGACGGCCGACCGCCTCACCCGGCTGGTGCGCGCGCAGTTTGCCGATCCGGGCGTGCTGGACGGCTTCCGACCGGGGCCCGGCGGGTCACGGGTGCGGGCGTTCGGCCGCCGACTGATCGTGCAGCTGGGCGCAGGCAACGTGGCGGGCGTGTCGGTAGGGGGCATGGCACGGGCACTCCTCGCCCGATCCCCCGTGCTGCTCAAACCCGGCCTTCATGACGCCGTGCTTCCGGTGCTCTACGCCCGCGCCCTGGCCGACTGCGACCCGGAACTCTCGGCCGCCGTGGCCGTGCTCTACTGGCCGGGAGGCGCCGCCGCGGTCGAGGCGGAGGTGCTTGCCCGCGCCGGCCTGGTGGTGGTGTACGGCGGCGGCGACACGGTGGAGGCCGTGCGGGCCAACCTTCCCGCGACCACCCCCCTGGTGGCGTACGCCCACCGGGTCGGGGTCGCCCTGGTCGGCCGCGAGGCGCTCGCCGGCGGGCGGGCGGAGCGAACCGCCCTGGATGCCGCGCGCGCCGCAGCCACCTTCGACCAGCGGGGTTGCGTCTCCCCTCACCTCTTCTGGGTGGAGGAAGGCGGCGAGATCACCCCCGCCGGGTGGGCCGCCCGCCTGGCCGCCGCGATGGCCGAGGTCGAACGGGACCTCCCCGCCGGCCCCTCCCCGCCGGAGGTCGCGTCGCAGCTCCAGCAGCTGCGCGGAACCTGGGAGCTGAAGCAGGCGGCGGGCGACGGGGCGAGCGTCTTCCGCCCGCCGGGCCTCGAATGGACGGTGGTCTACGACCGCGACCCGGCCTTCTCGCCGTCCTGCCTGGGCCGCTTCGTCTGGGTGAAGCCCGTCCCGGACCTGGAGCAGGTTGCCGGTCTCCTGGCCGGGTTGCGCCCGTTTCTGCAGACCGCCGCGCTGTGCGGCGCGGGCGGGCGGGCGCCTTCTCTGGTCGAACAGCTGGGAGGGGTGGGCGTCAGCCGGGTCACCTCGCTACGCCGCATGCCGTGGCCCCCTGCCTGGTGGCACCACGACGGCGACGACCCGTTGCGGGGGCTCGTGCGCTGGGTCGACTGGGAAGTGGAGTAATCGTTCCCGCTGCCCGGCCCGTCAGCCTTCCGGCTGGTCCTCCGAGCGCCACACAACCAGCTGACGCGACCCGTTCGAAGCCTCCACCCGCACCCTCAGCATGTCTCCCTCCACGATGCCGAGCGAGTCGCGCATCTCCTGAGGGATGGTAATCCTGCCCCCAACTCCCACGACAACGTCGCCGTAGTACAGCGAGCGATAGATGGCCATGGCTTTTCCTGTGTTTGGATCGAATCAGAACCGGAAGTGGTTTCCGTAGTGTGGCCTGACAGAGCACGGCCCGACGAGGCGGCGTCCCGGGCCGGGAAGTTGCCGCAAGCCATCTTCCAACTTAGAAAGAACGCAAGACCTTTGCACAGGGCTGCCGTCGCACCGTCCGGGATCCCCGGGACCGTCGCATTCCACGGATACTCGCGGATTCCCGTTTCGGAATGGTGCCGGGGCTGCCGGGGATGGCGTTCCTCGCCGGCAGGATCTACCGCGTCGGAATGTTCATGCGCGGCAAGCGGCGCACCCTGCCCGAAGCCCGGGGGAGGAGGGAGGCAGCCCGGACGGGGCGCCTTATCGGGGGTCGTCCTCCGGCCTGCGGATGGTTAGCTCGCGCTCGACGCGGACGGAGGCGCCGGTGGTCCGGTCGGTGATGGCGATGATGAGCCGGTGCGCCCCCTCCCCGGCTTCATCGGCGGAGACGGAGAAGTACTCGGGCACCACCCCGTCGACGGGCTCGACGTTGCGCACGAAACGGACGGCGAGGTCCCCCTCCGCGCCACCTATCAGGTTGCCCAGCGAGCGCAGGAGACGAGCACCCACACTGCGCCGCTCCGCGTCCTGCAGCGTCACCTCAACGGTGTACTCCGACGAACCCATGAAGTCGGTGGTCAGACCGTAGATCTCCAGATACACGTGGATGTCGTCGTGCGCGTCGAAGACCAGGTCGCGCGACGCGCCGATGGCGAAGTCGCGCCATCCGCCGGGGCGATCCACACGAGGCACCACACCCCCGGCCAGGACCAGGTCGGACGTGGACAGGCCCACGCGCCGTACCGGGATGGCGGTGATCGTCCCCCGGTTGCGCGCGGCCACGCGGGAATCCGCCGCCAGCGCCTCGAGCGAGTACTCGAAGGTGCCGCGGGGCAACTCGAAGGTGAACAGGACGTTGCCCGTGTCGTCGGCCTTGACCGCGTGCCCCACGCTGGCGGAATCCTCATAACTGCGGTTGAACAGGAACATGCCGACGCGCACGGAGTCGCCCTCGAACAGATTGAAGGAGTCCGGGTCGGCGCGCAGGAAGGCCAGCACCTCCACCTGCCCGGGAGCCGCCCCCCGGAAGCGGGCGATCTGCGCGGGTATCTCCGTCCAGCGGTTGACCGCGCGGCTCTCGAAGGTGGTGGTGGCCTCGGTTTCGCTGACCTGGCGCAGGTACTGCCCGGTGTTTGCGTTGAAGTCGAAGTCCACCCGGTTGTACCCCAGCTCCCGGCGGAACACGAAGCTGGGCACCTCGAGCCGATAGTTCCAGAAGATCCACCGTCCGTTGGTGCTGGCTCCGGCTCGCTGGGCCGCGCCTCCGAGCCCCGCGCCGGCGCCGTCCTGGCGCAGCATCCAGATGTTCTCCGGAAGGCCATAGCGGATGAGGACCTGACCCCGGTCGCTGCTCCAGCCCGGCAGGCGCCGCTCGGGGTCTCCGAAGGCCAGTTCCGCGTATGTGACGCGCGCGATGTGCTCCATCGCCCGCTCGTTTTCCGGAATCAGGAAGAGCGGATCGGACTTGGCCCACAGGATGCGCTCGTATTCCCGCGCTGCCTCCGCTTCGAGCTCTCCATACGAGCCCCTGTCTTCCTCGTCAAGCAGGTAGGAAACGTCGTCGTAGGGCGCCCGCTCCGCCGGGGGCATGAGTGCGAGGCCGGTGTTGAAGGCGTCGCGCGCGGCGATCCAGTCCAGCGACTCGTAGGACGCCAACCCGAGGAAGATGTGCGCGTAGGGATCTTCGGGGTTCACCTCGACCAGGCGCCGGGCTTCGGTCGCCATGTCCTCGAAGCGACCCTGGCGGTGGAGCAGCGCAAGCAGTCCGCGGGCGGCCAGCGCGTGGTCGGGCACATGCGAGAGAGCAGCTCGATAGTGGGCTTCGATGCGCGGCGGGTAGTCCACGTCCCTGTCGCTGGCGCGGCCGGCGCCCGCCAGTTGGCGGTTGAAGGTGCGGGGTTCCGTGTAGTTGAGGCAGAAGGCCTGGACCCCGGCGGGGCAGCGCGTCGATCCCGCGTACTCGTCGGTCCCCGGCGATCCGTCCCGCCGCCACCCGGCGGGCAGGAAGACCAGGTGCTCGAAGTCCTCCATTTCCTCCGTGAGGATGCGCGCCAGCACAAAGTGCGACTGGGCCAGGACCCCTGGTTGGACGGCGCGGCCGCTCTCGGACCCTACCGTGCGTTCGAGAATCCGGCGCGCGTCCACGCGCATGAACTGGCGCCGCTTGAGGAGGGCCATCTCCAGCAGCACGCCCGCGTCCTCGTGGAGCCCCTCGTAGGCCTCGTCCAGCAGCGCTTCCGCCTCCAAACGCTGCCTGAAGTCGGTTTCCTCCAGCGACGCGGTGCGGGCCAGCAGCGTGCCGAGGGCGAAGGCGATGTGCGGATCCCGGTCGTCTTCCTCACGCGCCCTGCGCAGCAGCCCAAGCGCTGCGGTCGTGTCCCCGGCTTCGAGCAGCCTCGTGGCCTGGGCCACGGCGCGCGGCACCGCAGCTGCCTGCACATTCGGCTCCTGAAGCGCAGGCGCCGCGGACTGGACGGGAAGCGCGGAAGCCGAAGCGGGCAAGGGCACGATCAGCGCCCATGCCAGCAACGCCGGAAGTCCCGGGGTCGCCGGAAGGGGCCGGCGCGCGGCGGTCAGGGGAGAATGGACCGGAGCAGCGCTTCCAGCTGGTGCCGCCTGAAGCTCTGCGCCTTTTCCACCGCCAGCTCGTAGGATTCCTCGACGAAGATGGCCGCGGTCTGCGCCGCGTCCCCGGACTCCCCGTCGGCCGGCGAATAGACCAGCTTTGCCCGGCACGGTTCCCCGCTCGAGGACCGCTTGGTCTCGAATTCCAGATAGACGTCCCAGATGCGATTCTGGTACGTGATGGTGGCGAGGTGCTGGCCCGGCATGGGCCTCAGGTCGGAGGGTACCGCAGGGTCGATCATGGTCGCTTACATTATCATCCGCAGGCCCGGAAATCCAGCGCACCGACCCCTGCGGGTCGGGTACCGCGGGCGCTCCCCCGCAGCTGTCTCGTCGCGTGTTCCGCCGTCGTGACGCGGTCATCCTGCAGCAGCCTCCTCGCGCGGCCGTTCGTGCATCCGTTCCATGGCTCTTCTTTCGCGAACGGCGGTCTCCGGGTTCCAACCGCTCCGCTTGACCCGTTCCGTTGACGCTGGCCACCGGTGCCCCTAACTTGCGGCCCGAACTACATGGGCCGCGTGTTTCCGTCGCCGCCGGATGCGAACGGCGCGAACCATTCCCGCAACCTCCACTCGCCAAGGAACCGCGCGCTTCATGAAGGGACAGCGGACTGCCGTTCTGGCTGGAGTCGTCGCAACGTTGGGGGCCCTTGCCTTCGTGCAGGAGGGCGACGCCCCCCAGGAGAGCCAGGACACCGCCGTCGAGACGGCGGCCGTGGAACCTGATCCGCTGGCGCAGCCCATCGCATTCCCCCACGACATCCACGCCGGCGAATTCGGCATGGACTGCCAGTATTGCCACTTCTCCGCCGAGCGGTCCGTCGACGCGGGCATCCCCCCGGTGGCCACCTGCCAGGGCTGCCACCTGGTCGTCCAGGGACGCAACAACCCGGAGGAAGTGGCCAAGGTGCGCGACTATGCCCTGCGCGAGGAAGCCATTCCGTGGGTGCGCATCTACAAGGTCTCGGACCACGTGCGCTTCCCACACATGCGGCACGTGGCGCCGGACGCGTCCGGCGAACCCCGGGTCCAGTGCCAGGAGTGCCACGGCCCGGTACAGGAGATGGCGGTCATCGAGGCCGTGAACCAGCCGCTCTCCATGGGATGGTGCGTGCAGTGTCACGTGGAGCGGGACGTCTCCCGGGACTGCGCGGTCTGTCACTACTGAGCGAGCGGGCGTCATGAGCAGCCACCGCCGGAAGCGAGAACGCGAAGCCCATGACCACGAGCGGGAAACCAGTGAGAAGCGAGCACACATGAGCGGCATCCAACGCCGGGATTTCCTGCGGGTGGTGGGCGCATCCGGGGCCGGGGCCACCATGTTCGGCTGCTCCACGGACAACGTGGAGAAGCTCATCCCGTACGTGGTCCCGCCCGAGGAGATCACGCCGGGGGTCGCGACCTGGTACGCGTCCGTGTGCGGAGAGTGCCCGGCCGGCTGCGGCGTCTGGGTGCGCACCCGCGAGGGCCGCGCGGTAAAGATCGAGGGCAACCCGCAACATCCCGTCTCGGGAGGCGCGTTGTGCGCGCGCGGGCATTCGGCCCTGCAGGGGCTGTACAACCCCGATCGCCTCACGGGCCCGATGATGCGCGACGGGGACGGCTTCGCGCCGGTCAGCTGGGAGGACGCCGAGGCGCAGCTCGCCGAGCGGCTGGGCGCGGCGGGCGGAAACGTGCTGCTCGTCACCGGGAGCGCCGGTGGGGCGCTCGGCCACCTCTTCGATCGCTTCGCGGAGGCCACCGGCGGTACGCGCGTGGAATACGAGGCGCTGTCGGAAGCCCCGTTGCGGGAGGCTGCGCGTCTGGCGTTCGGGCGCGATGTCGTCCCCGCCTATGACTTCGAGGCGGCCCGCTTCGTGCTTTCCTTCGGCGCCGACTTCCTCGAGACCTGGCTGTCGCCGACCGAGTACGGGCGGGGCTTCGCGCGCACCAGCGCCATAGACCAGGTGGCTTCCAAGGGACGCTTCGTCTTCCTCGCCCCGAGGCTTTCGCTGACGGGCCAGAACGCCGACGAGTGGTTCCCCATCCGAGCCGGATCGGAAGCGGCGGTCGCGCTCGCCATGGCCGCGGTGATCGCGGGCGACGGGGCTGACGCGGGCTCCTACGCGGAATTGCTGGGCAGCTTCGATGTTGCCGCAGCGGCCGGTGCTGCCGGGCTCTCGGAGGAGGAGATCGCGGACCTGGCAAGGCGCTTCGTCGCTGAAGGACCCGGGCTGGCGCTGGGTCCCGGCGTGAGCGGACAGCACCGGGGCGCCACCGGCGCCAACCTGGCGGTGCTGGTGCTCAACCAGGTCGCGGGCAACATCGGCCGCTCCGTGCACCTGGCCGTGCCGGACCAGGCAGCCGCGTCCTCCTCTTACGCGTCGCTCGAATCCGCCATGGGTTCGATGCGGGCGGGCGAGGTCGCGGTCGCGCTCGTGCACGGCGCCAACCCGGCCTATTCGCTGCCGCCTTCCGCGGGTTTCGCGGACGCGTTCGGTGCCGTGCCGTTCAAAGTTTCCTTCGCCTCCGCGCTTGACGAGACCGCACACCTCGCCGACCTGGTGCTTCCCGACACGCATCCGCTCGAGGCATGGGGGGATTCCCACCCGCGCCCGGGCGTGAGCGCGGTGCAGCAGCCGGTGATGAGGCCGGTTCCCCTGTTTGACGCCCGGGCCACCGGAGATGTGCTCCTGTCCACGGCCAACGCCCTCGGCCAGAACCTGGGCGCCGACGACTTCCAGGCATACGTGCGCGCCCGCTGGCAGGAGATGGGGCTCGCGGGAGACGACGACTTCGACGGCTTCTGGCGCGAGGCTCTGCGCCGGGGAGTGGTGTTGTCGGAACCGCCCGGGGAGGAGGCGCCGCTCAGGTTGCTGCCGCCGGATGCGGCGGTCGGGTTCGACGTGCCCGCCCTGGACGGCGACCCGGACGGACTGGCCCTGGTCGTGTACCCGTCGTCCCGCTTCGGGGACGGACGCCAGGCCAACCGCTCCTGGATGCAGGAGCTCCCCGACCCGGTCAGCAAGATCACCTGGCATTCCTGGGTGGAACTGCACCCGGCCACGGCGGAGCGGCACGGGCTCCGCGAGGGCGATGTGGTGCGCGTGACTTCGCCGCACGGCCAGGTGGAGCTGCCGGTCTGGCCCTACGCGGGCGTACGGGAGGACGTAGCCGCGATCGCCATGGGCGGGGGACATACGGGCTACGGCCGCTACGCGGACGGCAACGGGGTGAACCCCATGACGCTGCTCCCGGCCGAGTCCGAACAGCCCTCCGGGGCGATGGTCCACCTCGCCACCCGGGTTGCGGTCGAAGCGACCGGGGAGTGGCGCAAGCTCGCGAGCATCCACGGCTCCGGGCATACCCAGGAAGACCGCAACATCGCCCCCGCCATCGCGCTTGCCGACATCGGCCACGCCGAGGAGGAACACGACGAGCACGCGCTGGCCGAACTCCAGGAGGTGGGGGGGTTCATACCCGTGCCCACCGAGGGCCGCCCGGAGGACTACCCCCTCCCCGGCGCCCAGCACGGAGAATACGCGGACCCGGAGAGCACGCCCCGCTGGGCGATGGCCATCGACCTGGACAAGTGCACCGGATGCAGCGCCTGCGTCACCGCCTGCCAGGCCGAGAACAACGTCCCCGTTGTCCACGAGGAGCAGGTCCTCATGGGCCGCGACATCCAGTGGATGCGCATCGAGAACTACTTCGAGACGGTCGACGCTTCGCACGCCGGCCCGGTGGACGTGCGCTTTACGCCCATGCTCTGCCAGCATTGCGGCAACGCGCCGTGCGAGCCGGTGTGCCCGGTGTTCGCCGCCTATCACACGCCCGACGGGCTGAACGCGCAGGTCTACAACCGCTGCGTGGGCACCCGCTACTGCGCCAACAACTGCCCCTACAAGGTGCGCGTCTTCAACTGGTACGAGTACTCCGACGTGCCCGAGCCCCTGAACTGGCAGTACAACCCCGACGTCACCGTGCGGGGTGAGGGCGTCATGGAGAAGTGCACCTTCTGCGTGCAGCGGATTCGCGAGGCGGAGAACCGGGCGGTGCTGGAGGGCCGGGCGGTCGGCGAGGGCGAGGTGGTGACGGCGTGCCAGCAGAGCTGCCCGGCCGAGGCCATCGTTTTCGGCAATATCCGGGATCCCGACTCGCGCGTGGCCCAGGTCACCGCGAACGAGCGTTCGTACCGGGTGCTCGACGATCTGATCAACACACAGCCGGCGGTCACCTATCAGCGGAAGGTGACGTTCCACGAGCCGGCGGCGGCGGGACACTAGAAGCAGGGCGCCCTCCGGCCCGCTGGCCGGCGGAGACGCGTCCAGGAGAAGGATGGCGACAGCGACGGAAGCACCCCGCGGCGCGGTAGCCCACCCGGATGTCGGGTCCTACCAGCAGGTCAACGAAGACGTCCTCAAGATCCTGGGGCGTCCCGGGCGCGGGTGGTGGATCCTGTTCGGGTTGGCTTCGCTGGGGCTGGCGGTGTTCGCCGGCTCGTGGGCGAACCAGATCATCAACGGCATCGGCCTTTCCGGACTGAACTCCCCCATCGGCTGGGGCGCCTACATCACCACCTTCGTCTTCTGGGTCGGCATCGCCCACTCGGGCACGCTCATCTCCGCGATCCTCTTCCTCTTCCGCGCGCCCTGGCGTCAGTCGGTCTACCGGCTGGCGGAAGCGATGACGGTGTTCGCGGTCATGACCGCCGGCCTCTTCCCGCTGATCCACGTGGGACGGGTCTGGCACGCGTACTGGCTCATCCCCTATCCCAACTCGCGCTTCCTCTGGCCCAACTTCAAGTCCCCGCTGGTCTGGGACGTTTTCGCCGTCACGACCTACTTCACCGTGTCCGCCGTCTTCTTCTACCTGGGGACCATTCCGGATCTGGCCGCGGCGCGCGATCAGGCCCGCGGGCTGCGCAAGAAGTTCTACAGCGTCGTGTCGCTGGGATGGCGCGGCACCGACAGCGAATGGCACCACTTCGGCAAGGCCTACATCTTCCTGGCCGCGCTGGCCACGCCGCTGGTGCTGTCGGTGCACTCGGTGGTGTCGTGGGACTTCGCCATGGGCATCGTGCCCGGCTGGCACGCCACCATCTTCGCCCCCTACTTCGTCGCGGGCGCCATCTTCTCGGGCGTCGCCATGGTGATCACCCTGGCCGTGCCGATGAGGAAGTTCTTCGGGCTCGAGGTCTACCTCACCAACAAGCACTTCGATGCCCTGGCCAAGTTGTGCCTGCTGACCTCGCTGATCGTGCTGTATGCGTACCTCACCGAGTTCTTCATGGCGTGGTACTCGGGCGAGCCTCCCGAGCGGGGCGTGTTCTGGAACCGACTGTTCGGTCCCTACTGGTGGGCAACCTGGACCATGCTGGTGTGTAACGGGCTCATCCCCATCCTCCTCTGGTTCAAACGGGTGCGGCGCTCGATCGCGGCGCTTTTCGTAATCTCGATCTTCGTCAACATCGGCATGTGGTTCGAGCGCTTCGTGATCATCGTCACCTCGCTCTCGCACGAATACGAGCCCTTCGCCTGGGGGATGTACCGTCCCTCGATCACCGAAATGGGCATCGTGCTCGGCAGCTTCGGATGGTTCTGCTTCTGGTTCCTGCTCTTCACGCGGCTGCTGCCGCCGGTGGCGATCGCGGAGCTCAAGGAAGTGCTCCCCGCCCCGCTCCGTCGCCGCGCCCGCAAGGAGGCTGCCCGATGAGCACGCAAGCCGGCCTGCTGGCCTCCTTCGACTACCTCGACGGGGCGGTGGACGCCGTGAAGGCGCTGCGCAAGTCGGGGTTCCGGAAGATCATCGCCTATTCCCCGCTGCCGGAGCATCATCTGGAGGAGGCGCTGGGGTACGACCAGAGTCCGGTGCGCGTCTTCGCGCTGGTGGGCGGGCTGACCGGCGCCGCGGCCGGCTTCGCGTTCACCACCTGGACCTCGATGGACTGGCCGCTGGTGACGGGCGGCAAGCCCATCGTGTCGATCCCGGCGTACTTCATCATCGCCTTCGAGATGGCGGTGCTGTTCGGGGCGCTCTCGACCGTCATCGGCGTCTTCATCAACGCCCGGCTGCCCCGCCTGCGGCCGCCCGTGGTCTACGATCCCGGGTTCAGCGGCGGCCGCTTCGGAGTACACGTGAGCGCCCCCGCAGACCGCATTGAAGAAGCCCGCCGGATCCTCAACGGAAGCGGTCCGGCCGAACTCACGGAAGAACCCGACCCGGCCCATGGCTGACCGACCTCGCCCGCGCACTCCCGTCCGCTTCGTCGCGGTGGCCCTGCTGGCCGGACTCGTGAGCGCGTGCTCGCCCTTCGACGACCTCATGGTCGCGATCTTCGGGCGCAGCATGCGCGACCAGCGCTCGTTCGACCCCTACGAGAACACGCTGCTGCCGGCGGAGGGCTCGGTGCCCTTCTCGGCCGGCAACTTCTCCGCCGGTCCGGACCAGATCTCGGTGGGGCAGCCGGACCCGACGGTCGAGATGCCGCCGTTCTTCACGCAAGTCGAGGTGGCCACCGAGGCTCCCGTCGTCATGGAGATGGTCAACCCGGTGGAAGCCACTGCCGAGTCGCTGGCGCGCGGCGAGAGGCTGTACAACCGCTTCTGCGCTCCGTGCCACAGCGTTGACGGGGTGGGCGCCAATGCTCCCATCGCGGCGCTGCATCCCATGCTCCCCGCCTTCAACCTGTCGAGCGCGGCCACCGCGATCCGCCCCGATGGCTACATGTACGGCGTCATTCGCGTGGGACGTGGACTGATGCCCGCCTACGGGCACCAGATTCCGCACTACGACCGCTGGCACATCGTCAACTACGTCCGCCAGTTGCAGGAACAGGCGGGCAACCCGGCTCCGGGGGAGTAGCGGCATGGCCCACATCCACGTCCCGGCCGACATCCCGGTGCGCCACCTGGAGCGCTCCCGCCGTTTTTCGGTCGTGTGCGGGGCCCTCTTCCTGGTTGGCGTAATTTCGCTCTTCGTGCTGCGTGCCGCCGACCCCGCGCGCGCCGAGCAGGCCTACTCGGCCAACTGGCTTTTCTTCTTCGCCATCGCCGAGGGCGCGATGCTCCTGTGCGCGGTGACCAACATCGTGAAGGCCAAATGGAACTGGCCGGTGCGCCGCGTGAGCCTCGCCTTCGCAGCCTACCTGCCGATCGCGTTCATCCTCTTCCTGCCCATGCTGGGTCTGCGGGAATCGTACTTCCCCTGGATCGAGGCGATGGAGTCGGATCCCATCGTGCAGGCGAAGGCCGCGTACCTGAATGTCCCGTTCCTGATCGCCCGCAATGTGGCCGGGTTGCTGCTTCTCATCGGGCTGAGCCTGTACATGGCGTATCTGGCCGTGCGTCCGGACATGGGGCTGGTTGAAGGCGATCGTGATGGGGCGCGCAAGCGCTGGCGCGCCACCCTTACCGCGGGATGGTTGGGACAGGAAGCCGAGGAGACGGCGAGCGCCCGTCGGATGGGCCGTCTGGCCCCCGCCTTCATCCTCGTCTACGCCGCCGTGATGAGCATGGTGGCCTACGACTTCGCCATGTCGCTCGAGCCCCACTGGTTCTCCACCATATTCGGGGCCTGGTACTTCATGGGCGGCTTCTGGGGAGGGATCGCCTCCACCGCGCTGATCGTCGTTCTGCTGAAGCGCCGGCACGCGGATCTGAATGGCCTGATGGGCGTCCAGCAGATGCACGACCTGGGCAAGCTGACCTTCGCCTTCTGCGTGTTCTGGACCTACATCGTCTTCGCCCAGTACATCGTCATCTGGTACGGAAAGCTGCCGTGGGAACAGGCGTGGGTCATCCACCGGACCGGCGAAACCTGGGGAGGGTTTTCGCTCGCCCTGGTGCTGATGTGCTTCGTGATTCCCTTCGCCGGGCTCATCGGGCGCCGGCCCAAGATGAACCCGGTCATTCTCGGTAGCTTTGTCTGCGTCATCCTGGCGGGGCTCTGGCTGGAACACCACCTGCTGATCGCGCCCTCGCTGCGGCTCGAGGGACCGACCATCGGGCTCTGGGAAGCCCTGGTGACGCTGGTGTTCCTGGGGCCGCTGCTCTGGAGCCTGCGCTGGTTCCTGAGCACCTTCCCGGTGGTGCAGGTGTGGCAGCCGCCGGAGCAGCTGGAGATGGTGGATCTGGAGGTGACGCGGGAGGAAGCCGGCGTCCTTTAGGCCGGCCCGATTCCAGTCGCCGAGCCTCGGTTCGAAGAAGGCCGCACCAGGCAACGATTATCGACACGCTCCGGTTTCGGCCTCCTGCAGTGCCCCCGGTTTCCAAGTTCGATGAATGGCATCCCGTTTGGCACGGGCGCGCCGTGCCCCACCTCGCCGCACACGCGGCAATCCTGGAACTCCAGCGGGCACGAGCGAACGAAGGGAGCTTCTGAAGGGCCCCGGGAACGGCAGTCGGCGCCGGCCGGCGGCTACAGGTCCGCAGCCAGCAACTCCAGCACACGGGCGTGCAACGCAGGGTGGGTGCTGGAAACCGCTGAACGGCCGTGGATGGTGGGCTCGCCGGACACATCCGTGAAGCACCCGCCCGCTTCCGTGAGGATGGTCAGCAGGGGGGCGGCGTCCCAGGAGGCGAGTACCGGATCGACCATGACCTGAGCCCGGCCGGTGGCGACCAGGACGTGGCCGTAACAGTCGCCCCAGCTGCGCGTGATGCGGGCGGCGGCAGCGAGGGCTCTCCAGCCGGCTTCGGCGGGATGGCTATGAAACGCCGTCTCATCCGAGGTGAGCACGAGGCTCCCCTCAAGCCGGTTCTCGGCGGAAACTGAACACGGCTCACCGTTCCAGCGGCATCCGAGACCCCTGGCGGCCGTGACCGTCTCTCCGAGCGCCGGCAGATGGACCACCCCCACCACGGGCTCGCCTCCCACCTCGATGCCGATGAGTACCCCCCACAGCGGCACCCCGTGGACGAACGACTTCGTGCCGTCGATGGGATCCAGGATCCAGCGCACGGGAGCGCCGGGGCGCACCTCGCCATGCTCTTCGCCGAAGATGCCGTGATCGGGATAGCGCCGCTGGATCTCCGCGCGCAGCAGGCTCTCGGTCTCGCGGTCGGCGATGGTGACCGGCGTGTCGTCGGCCTTGGTTTCGACCTCGATGCGGGCGCCGAAGTAGCCGAGGGCGACCTCTCCGGCGGCGCGCGCGAGCTCTTCGGCCGTGCGCGCCAGGTCAGCGAGTTCGGTGCCGGTCGGATTGGATTCGTTCATGGCGGACGTCAGGCGGGGCGGGGGGGGCCGATCCCCGCACGGGGAGGAAGCCGGCACGAGCCGTGCAAGCGCGCCCCAATACTACCGAAAGCCCAGGTCGGCCGGGAGCGGCCGGGCGGCCGAGCGACGGCGGCGGAGATCCCGATCCGCCGCCGCCAGGAGGTCCTGCCAGCGCCGCATGCCGGCGTCCATGGCGGCAAGACCGAAGCTGACCGTGATTCCCCGGGAGGAGAGCGACGTATATCGCGCGACCGACCGCGCCATGCGGTCCGCGGCCCCGCGAGCCCGACCGGGCTGCTCGCCCGTGAAGACCACAACGAACTCGTCGCCGCCCAGCCGCGCGGCAAAGTGCGAATACCCGCACGCCCTCGACACCACTGTGCCCACGGCGGCCAGCACCCGGTCGCCCTCGGCATAGCCCCGCCGGTGGTTGAAGCCCTTGAAGTCGTCCACGTCGAAGACGGCCAGTGAGAACGGATGCCCGCCACCGTCGGCCAGGAGACGATCCAGGTAGAGCTCAAGATGGCGGCGATTCGGGAGACCGGTCAGCAGATCGGTAAGCGCCAGGCGCCGATTGACTTCCGCGATCCGCTCCATCCGGCGCAGCCTCAGCTCCAGCTCCCGGACGTAGCGAGCGTCGAGACGGCAGTGGATGCCGGGGCGCGGCCTTCGCCTCCGGCGGGGGATCCGGGCCGATTTCTGCTTCGCGCGTCCACCTGAACACGCCGCGGGCCCGGAGAGATGTGCCAAGAGCGTGATCCCGCGCGGAGTGTGGACGAACGGGCGACCCATGAGGCTATCGCAAGGCCGCATGGGCGGGAATGGGAGATTGGGACCGGTGGCGTCCCGATCCAGGGGAGCGGGCGTCAGTCGGCCAGCCCCGCCGGTGACGGAGTGGCCGCCCCGGCCCGGTCCGCGGATTCGGCCCCGCCAGCGGATTCGGTCCCGTCGACGGATTCGGTCCCATCGGCGTATTCGGCGGCATCGGCGGATTCGGCCGCGTCGCGCCCGGCGGTCGATCCCTCCGCGCGCTCGGCGTAGCGCCTGATCTCGTAGCCGACGGCTCGCAGGATTCCCGCCTCCTGGGTGTCCGGTTCGGCGCGCGCGATGGTCGTCCGCAGCGTGCGCATCACCCCTTCGGGCGCCCGGCGGGTGAAGAAGTCGATGCGGTCGAGGCCGCGCTCGAGCACCGCGTAGGTCTCCTCCAACTCGGCGCTGGTAGCGGGTTCGGTCGCGCGCCGCCCCCGGGGCAGCTCGGCCGCGTCGTGTGCCGCCAGGAAGATCTCGTACGCCAGGATCAGCACCGCCTGTGCGAGATTGAGGCTCTTGTATTCGGGCAGGGTCGGGACGATCGCCACCCGGTTGCACAGGTCGAGCGCCTGGTTGGAAAGCCCCCGGTCCTCGCGGCCAAAAAGCACCGCTACCGTGCCGCGGGAGGCGCGCTCCACCACCTGGGCCGCCAGCTCGCGGGGTCGTCCGTAGTTGCGGTGGGCGGTGCGGGCGCGCGCGGTCGTTCCGAGTACGAAGACGGTGTCGGCCAGCGCGTCGGCCAGGGTGTCGTGGATCTCGGCGCGCTCGACCAGAGGGTCGCTGCGGTGGGCGATGCCGGTGATGCGCCAGGCATCGAACTCGGCGGGACGAACCAGGCGCAGGCGGTTGAGCCCCATGTTCATCATCGCCCGCACCGTGCCGGCGATGTTGACCAGGTTCTGCGGCTCGTGCAGCACGACCACCACGTTGGAAAGCGGAGAGGCTTCCGCCGGCACATCTCCCTGCATGGGGCGGGTCAGCGTTCGTGGATGAATCCGCGAGAGTCCACGGGCTGTCAGGACTCAGGGGCTACTTCTTCGTCGGGCGCCTCGGGGAGCTGGGGCAGCTCTTCCGCCTGCCCCTCCTTGAGACCACGCTTGAAATTCTTGATGCCCGTGCCCACCCCGCGGGCGAACTCGGGAATCTTGCGGCCTCCGAAGAAGAGGACCAGGAGGCCCATCGCCAGAAGAATCTCGTTGAACCCCAGGAACAGGGGCAGGGCCACAAAGACCAGGTCTGGACCGAACATGTTCTTGCCTCGATGTCGTGGGTCGACCCGGAGAAGCTAGGCTCCCGCCTCTCGCAGCAACAGCTTCGCAATGGTCTGAAGCTGCATGTTGGTCGTCCCTTCATAAATGGTACCGATCTTGGCGTCGCGATAGAGCTTCTCCACCGGGTACTCGCTCGTGAAGCCGTATCCGCCGTGCAGGTCCACGCACTCCGACGCCACCCTCTGGGCCACCTGCGAGGCGAAGAGCTTGGCCATCGCCGCCTGACGAATGTAAGGGAACCCGCCGTCGCGCAGGCGCGCCGCATTGTACACCAGCAGGCGGGCCGCCTCCACGTCGGTGGCCATCTGCGCGAGCTGGAACTGAACCCCCTGGAAGTCGGAAACCGAGCGGCCGAACTGCTCCCGCTGCCGCGTATAGCGCAGGGTGTGGTCGAGCGCTCCCTGCGCCAGCCCCACCATCTGGGCTCCGATGCCGATGCGTCCCTCGTTGAGGGTGGCGATCGCGATCCTGTAGCCGAGGCCGACCTCGCCCAGCAGATTCCCGCCGGGGACCCGGCAACCGTCCAGCACCACCTCGGTCGTCGACGACGCTCGAATCCCCAGCTTCCGCTCCCTCCTGCCCACGGAGAGGCCCGGCGTTTTCCTGTCCACCAGAAACGCGGTGATGCCGCGGTAGCCCGAATCCGGATCGACGTTGGCGAAGACGATGTAGAGCCCGGCTTCGGCTCCGTTGGTGATCCAGAGCTTCTGGCCGGTCAGGATCCAGTCGTCGCCCGCGCGCACCGCCGTGCATCGGAGGGCGAAGGCGTCGGACCCGCTTCCCGCCTCGGAGAGCGCGTAGGCGCCGACGGTGTCGGAGGCCAGGCGCGGCAGATGGCGGCGCTGCTGCTGCTCGGTTCCGTAGCGGAGGAGCGCATTGATCACGAGGGTGTTCTGCACGTCCACCAGCACGGCCACCGCGGGGTCCACGGCGGAGAGTTCCTCGACGACGAGCACCGCCGCGAAGAACGAGCTGTCCGCTCCCCCGAAGCGTTCGGGGATCTCAACCCCCATGAGGCCGAGTTCGAACAGCTTGCGGATCAGCGCCGGATCCATGGCCTGCTCGGTATCCATGGCGGATGCCCTAGGTGCGATCTCGCTCCGCGCGAAGTCCCGCACGGCCTGCTGGAGGAAGCGTTCCTCCTCGCCAAGGGAGGTCAGCGGGCTGCGCATTCCGTTTGGGAAGCCTGCCTGCATCAATGCACTGTTTCCTGCGCCGGGAGTCGAAGAGGGAACCGGTCCATGAACCGCCTTCCGATCCATGGGCGGTACCGGGGGCGCCACGCGCGCGCGGCGCGCCGTACAACCCCCCGATGGCGCCCGGCGTTCCCCCGCGGAACCCTGAGCCCCGGCCCGATCCGGCTTCCGCGCCGGGGTGCCGGCATCGGGGTTGACGGGGCAGGAACGCGCTTTCTATAGTCCCGAACCGAAATCCACCCCCGATCACTCTTGTGCCCGGAGCACCCATGTCCGACATCCCCGAGCATCTCTACTACACCGAGGAGCATGAGTATGTGGGGGAAACCGACGAGGAGAGCGTCTACGTCGTCGGGATCACCGACTACGCGCAGGGGGAGCTGGGCGACATCGTGTACGTGGAACTGCCCAGGGTCGGCACCCACTTCGACCGCATGGAGGTGTTCGGCGTCATCGAGGCGGTGAAGGCGGTCAGCGACCTCTACTGCCCCATCGCGGGCGAGGTCGTCGAGGTCAACGAGGCCATCGACCTGGATCCGGCACTGGTCAACAGCGATGCCTACGGCGACGGCTGGATGATCAAGCTGCGCGCGGAGGACGACGACGCGCTCGAGGGCCTGATGAGCCCCGAGGACTACGAGTCCCACATCGACGGGTGATGAGCACCGCATCCGCGCTTCGAGCATCGCCCGACTGATGCCCGACATCGCGCACGAGAACCGATTCCCCCGACGACATCTCGGTCCCGGGCCCGTGGATGTGCGGGCGATGCTGGACGAGCTGGGCTACGAGTCCCTCGACGGGCTGGTCGCGGACACGGTGCCCGAATCCATCCGCCTGGGACGCGAACTGGATCTTCCAGAGGGGATCTCCGAGCACGAGCTGATCGGTCGGCTGCGGGAGATCGCCTCGCGCAACCAGGTGTTCCGCTCCTACCTGGGGATGGGCTATTCGGGCACCATCACGCCGCCCGTAATTCTCCGCAACATTCTCGAGAACCCCGGCTGGTACACGCAGTACACCCCCTATCAGGCCGAAATCGCACAGGGCCGGCTGCAGGCGCTGCTGAACTTCCAGACCATGGTGGGGGATCTCACGGGCTGCGCCGTCGCCAACGCCTCGCTGCTGGACGAGGCCACCGCCGCCGCGGAAGCCATGACGCTGTGCCTGGCGTCCACCCGCGACCGCGGCCGCAACCGCTTCCTGGTCGCCTCCGACTGCCACCCGCAGACCATCGAGGTGGTCCGCGCCCGGGCGGAGCCGCTCGGCATCGAGGTGGTGGTCGAGCACCCGCGCGACTGGGCGCTCGACGACAACGTGTTCGGCTCGCTGGTCCAGTACCCGGCCACCGACGGCAGCGTGCACAACTACCGGGCGCTGTCGGACGCGGTTCACGCGGCCGGAGGCCTGGTCGTCATGGCCACAGACCTGCTCGCGCTCACCCTGCTCACGTCCCCCTGGGAGATGGGCGCCGACATCGCGGTGGGCAACAGCCAGCGCTTCGGCGTCCCCCTCGGCTACGGCGGACCCCACGCCGCCTTCATCGCCGCGCGCGACAACATGCGCCGCCAGATGCCGGGCCGGATCATCGGCGTCTCCATCGACGCCCACGGCAACCCCGCGCTGCGCATGGCGCTGCAGACCCGGGAGCAGCACATCCGCCGCGAGCGGGCCACCTCCAACATCTGCACCGCCCAGGTGCTGCTGGCCGTCATGGCAGGCATGTACGCGGTCTACCACGGGCCGGAAGGGCTGCGGCGCATCGCCACCCGGGTGCGCAACCTTGCGGGCGTGCTGGCGGAGGGCGTCCGCAGGCTCGGCCACCGGGTGGTCAACGATGTCTTCTTCGACACCCTGACGATCGAACCCGCGGGTGTGAGCGCACGCCGGATCGTGGAGCGGGCGCGGGCGCGCGGCATCAACCTGCGCGAGAGCGCCGGGCGCGTGGGCGTGTCGCTGGACGAGACGGTGGGCCCACAGGACCTGGACGACCTCTTCGCCGCCTTCTCGGCCGAGGGCGCGCCCGGGTTCGACGCCAGCGGACTGGCCCGGGAGACCGACGTTCCGCCGCTGCCCCCGAAGCTCGCCAGGCAGACCGTGATCCTCGATCACCCGGTCTTCAACAGCTACCACTCCGAGACGGAGATGCTGCGCTACATCCGCCGCCTGGAGAGCCGCGACCTGTCGCTGACCACGAGCATGATCCCACTCGGCTCGTGCACCATGAAGCTGAACGCCACGGCTCAGATGACACCTGTCTCGTGGGCGGAGTTCGGGGCCATGCACCCCTTCGCGCCGAAGGAGCAGGCGGCGGGATACCGGCGGATCGTCGCGGACCTGGAACGGTGGCTGTCCGAGATCTCCGGGCTCGCCGCCACCTCCCTGCAGCCCAACTCGGGGGCCCAGGGGGAATACGCCGGCCTGCTGGTCATCCGCGCGTACCACCGCGACCGCGGCGACACCGGGCGCGACGTGTGCCTCATCCCCTCCTCCGCGCACGGCACCAACCCGGCCAGCGCGGTCATGGCGGGCATGAAGGTGGTGGTGGTCAAGTGCGACGCGGACGGCAACATCGACACGGGAGACCTGCGCGCCAAGGCGGACCGGCACGCCGACCGGCTGAGCTCGCTCATGGTCACCTATCCGTCCACCCACGGGGTCTTCGAGGAGCGCATCCGCGAGGCCTGCGACATCGTCCACGAGCGCGGCGGGCAGGTCTACCTGGACGGCGCCAACCTGAACGCCCAGGTCGGGCTGGCTCGACCGGGCGACTACGGCGCCGACGTGTGCCACATCAACCTGCACAAGACCTTCGCCATCCCGCACGGCGGCGGAGGGCCCGGGATGGGGCCCATCTGCGCGGCGGAACACCTGGCGCCCTTCCTCCCCGGTCATCCCCTGGTGAAGACGGGAGGCGAGAAGGCGATCGGCGCCATCTCCGCGGCTCCGTGGGGGAGCGCGAGCATCCTGCTCATCTCGTGGGCGTACATCGCCCTGCTGGGACGCGAGGGAGCGCGGAAGGCGACGGAGGTGGCCATCCTGAACGCCAACTACATGGCGAACCGGCTGGAGAAGCACTTCCCCGTGCTCTACAAGGGCGCGCGCGGCCGGGTGGCGCACGAGTTCATCCTCGATCTGCGGCCGCTCAAGCGGGCGACCGGGATCACCGACGAGGACGTGGCCAAGCGCCTCATGGATTACGGCTTCCACGCGCCCACCATGTCGTTCCCGGTGTTGGGCACGATCATGGTCGAGCCCACCGAGAGCGAATCCCGGGAGGAGCTGGACCGCTTCTGCGACGCGCTGGTCTCGATCCGGGCGGAGATCCAGCAGATCGAACTGGGGCTGGCCGACAAGAAGGACAACGCGCTCAAGAACGCCCCGCACACGGCGGCGGTGGTGGTGAGCAGCGAGTGGGATCACGCCTACAGCCGGGAGCAGGCCGCGTTTCCCGCTCCCTGGACGAAAGAGGCGAAATTCTGGCCCTCGGTGGGCCGGGTCAACAACGCATTCGGGGACCGCAACCTGGTTTGCGTCTGTCCCCCGGTGGAGAGCTACTCGGAGGTTTGACCATGGCCACGCTGACGTATCACGGACACGCGACCTTCCTGCTCGAGCTGGACGACGGCACGCGCATCTCGATCGATCCCTGGTACGAGGAGAGCCCCGCCAACGACCTGTCCCTCGCGGATCTGGGCGACGTCGACTACGTGCTCTGCTCGCACGGGCACTTCGATCACTTCGCGGACGCCATTCCTCTGGCGAACGCGACCGGGGCCACGCTGGTGTCGACCTTCGAGATCGTGGCCTTCGCCCAGACCCAGGGGGTCGAGAACGCGCATCCGATGCACATCGGGGGGGGCTACAACTTCCCCTTCGGGCGCGTGAAGATGACGCCCGCGCTGCACGGCGGCCAGGTGCACGGCGACAATACCGGCGCGTACACGACGGTCCCGGGCGGGCTGCTCATCGACGCCGGCGGCACCCGGGTCTATCACGCGGGCGACACCGCGCTGCTGACCGACATGAAGCTGCTGCGCGGCCAGGTGGACGTGGCCCTGCTGCCGATCGGCGACAACTTCACCATGGGGCCGGAGGACGCCGCCATCGCGGTGGACTTCATCCAGCCGTCGGTGGTGGTGCCGATCCACTACAACACCTTCCCGCCCATCGAGCAGGATCCGGAGGCGTTCCGGGCGCTGGTGGGGGACGCCGCGCGGGTGGAGGTGATGGCAAGTGGGGACGTGCTGGGGCTGGACGGGGGCTGAGGGAGGTCGCGGGGTCGGCGCACGCTCGGTTGAGGTCCGGCCGGGGATTTCCGGCGGAATGCGGAGCCCGGGGGAAGATGCGCCAGCGCGACACAGCTCGCCGGTGGTTCGCTTGCTCACGGCCAGTCGGCGGACGGGCGGAGATTGGGCGGCCCGGGGGATGAAATGACGGGACGCATGGCCGTCCTGCCGGCGGCCGGAACGGATCATCCGGCCGGCGGGGAGCAGGGGCGCGAGGCGGCTCGCCGGATGGGTCGACTCCGCTGGACGGTGGTCTTCGACCCGCCCCGCGACGGCGCCGTCAACATGGCGGTGGACCACGCGCTGGCCGAGACGGTCGATCCGGACGCGGGGTGGCTGCGCCTCTACCGCTGGACGCGCCCCACCCTTTCGCTGGGCCGCAACGAGCCGGCCGCGGACTGCTACGACTTCGAGCGCGCGGCGCGGCTGGGGGTCGACGTGGTGCGCCGTCCCACAGGCGGCCGGGGCGTGCTGCACGACGCCGAGCTGACCTACGCGGTGGTCGCCCCGATCGCCGCGGCGGGGCGGTTGCGGGCGGCCTACGCGGCGGTGCACGCCGGCCTGGCCGCCGGGCTGCGCGCCCTCGGGGCGGACGCCCGGTTGGCCGCGGGGGTGGCCCCGGGTCCGCCTCGGGCGGGAGCATGCTTCGACGCGACCGCCGGGGGGGAGGTGGTGGCGGGGGGGCGGAAGCTCACCGGCAGCGCCCAGGCACGCATCGGGCGCGCCCTGCTGCAGCACGGGTCCGTGCTGATCGACGGCACCCAGGAGCTCGCCCGCAAACTCTGCCGGCAGCCCGCCGATGCGGACGCGGCGCCCGCGTCCACGACCCTGCGCGAACAGCTCGGCCGCACGCCCACATGGGAGGAGGTCGCGAAGGCGGTTACGGAAGGGCTCGCCGCCGGGCTGGAAACGGAGATCGCGCAAGGACCGCTCCCGCGGCGGGCGCTGCCGCTGATCCGCCCACTGGAGCGCCGGTACCGATCAAGGGAGTGGACGCTGCGCCGCTGAGACGGTGATCAGGCACGTTGACCTTCGCCGGGGAACCGCCAGATTTCGCGTTGTGCCAGCCCTGGGGCGAGCCACATGCGCCTCTTCTCCGACGATCGATATGAATCCGACCAGCCGACCAGTCGAGCAAACCGGGAGTCAGGTGGTCGTCTCCGGCAGCCTGGACCTCGACACGTTTCGCCGTCTGTTGGCAGCGGTACACCAGGCCACGCGCGAAAACGGTTACGCCAGGGTTACGCTCGATTTTTCCGGCACGACCTGGGTAGATCCCGGTCCGATGGTTGCCGTGCTCGCATCCTGCATCCGGCTCCGCGACGAATTCGATGTGGATTTTTCCCTGGTTCGCCCAAGCGCGGGAAGCGTGCGGCGGCTCTTTACGAACGCCAACTGGGCGCACCTGGTGGCACCGAAGGAGTTCTCGAAGTCAACGTGGCATCCCCCATCCGGGCTGCCCGCCAGCCGGTTCAGCTCGCCGGGGGAACAGGACGGGATCGTGAGCCGGATCGTCGATGCGGTCCTTGCTTCTCCCGCGGGGCTCGCGCGTCCAAGTCTCGCAGCCTTCGAGTGGGCGGTTAACGAGATTACCGACAACGTGCTTCAGCACGCGGACTCGGCGCAGGGCGGGCTGGTGCAGCTGAATCACCATCCCAACAGGAAACAATTGGAGTTCGCGGTTGCCGATGCCGGTCGAGGAATCCCCGAAACCATGAGAACCACAAGGCCTTCGATTTCGGACCTGGATGCGTTGCAACTCTCCGTGCAGCGTGGAATCACCCGGGACAAGGAGGTAGGTCAGGGAAACGGCCTGTTCGGAACACACAGGGCAGCCCGGGTGGGCAGCGGCGATTTCGTAATCCACTCCGGATACGCGAGCATCCACTCCGAACTCAAGGCTCGTGAGGAAGCCGTCCCGGTCGCGGGTACATTGGTTGTCGTCACGCTGGACTATTCCGATCCGGACGCCCTGTGGCGAGCGCTCGACATCCAGGACACCGGCGCCGATCCGGCAGGCGATTACATCGAAAACCGCTACGAATCGGACACCGGGGATGTTCTGCAGTTCGTCGTGCGCAGCGAGGTCAGTTCGGTCGGGTCGAGATCGGCGGGCAAGTTCGCGCGTATCAAGCTTGAGAACCTGATGAAGATGTATCCCGGCCATCCAGTCAATATCGACTTCCACAACATTCCCGTTGTCTCCAGCAGCTTCGCGGACGAGCTGCTGGGTAAGCTCTTTGTAGGCATGGGAGCACTGCGGTTCATGAGGATCGTCCGGTTCCAGCGGGTGTCGTCGACGGTTCGGGCCGTGCTGGACCGCGCGATCCTGCAACGGGCGGGACAGGAAGGTGCGGGGCACTGACCTCGACCTCGGCGAGCCGGTTTTCCCGACCTCCCCGAAGCCGGATCGGCATGGAGGGCATCGCGATCGATGGCGCTCGCTCAGGGGCCGCCCCGGATGTGTCAGGCATTTCTCAAGTTACGATGCGGCCTGCCACCTCAGACGAGCGCCGGACAACCCTTGACACACCCCGGAGGTGCTTTCATCTTGGCTGCTCCGGTGCTAGGATAAGCTTCGGTAGACTCGGTGGGCTGTCCGCTGTGGGCAGTCATTTCGTTTGCCTTGAAACCAGCTCATGGAGGGCACTCCCTTGGTCGCACTCAACAGCCTTTACGTCGCGCTCCTGCAGATTCCCGGGATGGAGGCGCCGGATCAGACCCTCGGCGAGCAGTTTGGTTTCATCTGGGATCAGACCGGGTTCATGCGCTGGCCGTTGGCCGCCTGCCTGCTGGTCGGCATCCTCGTCATCATCTGGAAGTTCTTCGACCTGATGGCGAAGAGCGGCCGCACCAAGAAGATCCTCGGCGAGGTCGACGCGCTGCTGGCCGACGCCCAGCTGCAGGAGGCGATCGAGGTCACCCGCGAGTCCAACGCGCCCGCGGCCAACATCCTGTACGCCGGCCTCGAGCGGCACGAGGAAGGCACCGACCGGGTCATGAAGGCCATCGAGAACCAGGGACTCATCGAGTTGAGCCGCCTGGAGCGCGGCTTGGTGGTTCTGGCGACCCTCACCAACATTGCCCCGCTGCTCGGCTTCCTGGGCACGGTGATCGGGATGATCATCGCGTTCCAGTCCATCGAGCTGGCCGGTGAGGTCGAGGCGACGCTGGTGGCGGGCGGCATCAAGGTGGCGCTCCTCACGACCGCGGCCGGTCTCACGATCGCGATCCCGGTGAGCATCGCCCACAACTTCTTCGTGTCGCGCATCGACTCGCTCGTCATCGACATGGAGGAGTCGGCCCAGAAGATGATCGACGCGCTTCACGCGATGGAGACCGGGAGGGCGTCCATATAGCCGGAATCCGAGATTTTGCAGTAGAAAGGCCACCCCCGGGGGTGGCCTTTCGTCATTTTCAGGCCAGGGGTTTGAAGATGAAGACGTTCTCCGCGAAGGCACTGACTCTACTCACTGCGGCGTCCCCGATCCTGGCCGTCCCCGCCCCCGCCTCTTCCCTGTCGCGGCCGGGGCCGACTCCCCAGGTCACGGCAACGGGGAACCGCGACCCCATCGAGCGGCCCTGGCACACCGCGGTCGCGCTCAGGGAGGCGCTCGCCGCAACCGATGCCCCCGAACCCGCCGCCATCCTGGAGCTGGCCCGGGCCGAGGCGGGCTGGCGGAACTGGACACAGGTGAGCGAGCTGCTGGCGGACGCCGAGTGGCTGGACGAGGTGAATGCCGGGGAAGGATGGTTCCTTCTCGGTCGGGCGGCCGAGGTCCGCGGAGACTGGGCAGAGGCCGAGCGGGCCTTCGACGCCTGGCTGGCCGGCGGAAGCCGCGACGAGGAAGCGGTCCTGCGGCTGGTCCGGATTCGAGCCCGCCTGAACCGTTCCGGCGACGCGCTCGGGACGCTTGAGGCGATCGCCACCGGCCGCACGGATTTCTTCAGCAGCCGCATGCGGCTGGAGGTCGCGGACATTCTCGCCCCGCTGGGCGACACCGCCGGCATCCGGCTGGCGAGCGCGGGCATCACCGACGACGAAGTCCGGGAACGCAGCTGGCTGCTGCGCTCCGACGCCTATCTGACCGTGGCCGACAGCGCCGCCGCCGAAACTTTCCTCGACCAGACCGTTGCCTCCATCTCGGACGACGGACGCCGGGCTCGGGGATGGGCGATGCTGGGCGAACTGCGACGGGCGCGCGGCGACGGGGAAGGCGCGCTGGCCGCCTTCCGGGCCGTGCTCGACGCCGTCGACCGGGGAAGCGCCGCCACCCTTGCCGCCACCGCCCTGGCCGAATCGGGCACGGCTTCGACGGACGACCTCCCGGCACTGGGACGCATCCTTCAGCGGGGAGGCGAAACCGGACTAGCGCTGGAGGTCTACGACCGCTACGTCGAGGAAACCGTCACCTCTCCCGCAGCCACTCTTCGCCTGGCGCGCGCACGCCTGATGGCCGGCGCGGGGCGGCTCACGGAAGCCAGAGACGAGTTCAGCAGCCTCGCCGCGGGCGATGACCCGGAGGTGGGCGCCCCCGCCCTCGACAACCTGGCCCGGGTGCAGCGGCGGCTCGGTGCGGGGGGAGCGGCGGAGGCGGCGCAGGAGCAGATGGTGGAGCGCTTTCCCGGCAGCCGCGAAGCGGTCGACTTCATCTTCTTCCGTGCCGACGCGGACCACGACGAGGGCCGGCTCTCGCGAGCCATGGAGGGCTACGGGCAAACCGCGTCGATGGCGCCCGCCATGGATCGCGCGGGTCTGGCGCGCATGCGCCTCGGCCAGCTCCACATCGGCGCCGGCGATCATCGGGACGCCGCGGCGGTCTTCGAGGACTATCTCGCGGACTTTCCCGAAGGGCGGCGCTGGCAGGAAGCCGCATACTGGGCTGCGTGGGCCCGCCTCCGGCTGGGCGAGCGCGAGGCCGCGGCCGGGCATGTGGCCCTCGTCGCCCGCAGGGATCCCCTGTCCTACTACGCCTTCCTCGGAGGGGAGCTGCTGGGCGAGGACTACGACCCCAAGCTGGAGCCCGATCTCCCCTTCGACGAATCCGGCGTCTTCTGGATGTATGAGCCATTGCGCGAAGCCGGGCTGCTGAGGCGCGCGGGGATGAACTCGGCCGCCGCGGACATCGCGGCACGATTGCTGGAGCGAACGGAAGGGTCTCCGGGAGCGCTGCTCCGGCTGGCCGAGGGCCTGATCGCGCAAGGCATGTACATCGAGGGCATCCGCGTCGGGGGACGGGCCCAGAGCGCCGGATACCCCCGTTCGCCACGCCTCGTGCGCGCCGCCTATCCGCTCCCCTACCGGGGCATCATCCTCGACGAGGCGGCCAAGCACGAAGTGGACCCGTTCCTGATGGCCGCGCTGATGCGCCAGGAATCCGCCTTCGACGCGGAAATCGTCTCCAGCGCGGGGGCGGTCGGGCTCATGCAGGTGATGCCGGCGACGGGACGCAAACTCGCGCGCCGGGAAGGACCACATCCCTTTTCGCCCGCGGCCCTGAGGGTCGCCGACGTCAACCTGCACCTGGGTTCGCGCTACCTCGCACAGATGCTCGCCCGCTACGACGGCCAGCTGCCGCTGGTGCTTTCCGCCTACAATGCGGGGCCCTCGCGCGCCAACCGCTGGCGCCGCCTCCCCGAAGCCTCGGACCTGCAGCGCTTCACCGAGCGGATTCCCTTCTTCGAAACGCGCAACTACGTGAAGAGCGTCGAGCGCAACCTGCGGATCTATCGCTGGCTTTACGGCGACGACTCATGAACCGCGGCGACGGGCCATGAAGGCCATGAAGGCGCCCACCCTCTTCCTGATCGACGCCTACGCGCTCATCTATCAGTCGTTCTTCGCCTTCGCCAACCGGCCGCTGACCAACTCCAGGGGCGAAAACACGTCCGCGGAGTGGGGCTTCCTCAACTACCTGATCCGGATCCGGGAAGAGTTCGCGCCCGATTATCTCGCGGTGGTCTTCGACGCCGGATCGAGTCAGCGCAAGGAGCTCTATCCCGAGTACAAGGCGACGCGCGAGAAGATGCCCGAGGATCTGCGCGAGAGCCTGGGCCGCATCCGGTCGCTGCTGGATGCCCTCCACCATCCCGTGGTCGAAGTCGAGGGATTCGAGGCGGACGACGTGATCGCTTCCCTGGCGCGGCGAGCCCTCGCGCTCGAGGAGGATATCGAGGCCGTCATCGTTTCGGGGGACAAGGACTTCTACCAGCTCCTGCGCCCGGGGCTGCGGCTGTTCCGGCCCGCGCGGGGGGGACGCGCCGGCACCTCGGCGGAGTGGGTCGACGAGTCGAACGCGAGCGAGCGTTTCGGGGTCCCTCCCGATCGCATCATCGACTACCTGGCGCTGATCGGGGACTCCTCGGACAACGTGCCCGGAGCGCCGGGCATCGGGCCCAAGACGGCGGTCAAGCTCATCGAGCAGTATGGAGACCTGGACCAGATTCTCGCGCACGCGGAGGAGGTGCGGGCCAAGCGTCCCCGCGAGTCGCTGCTCAATCACGCGGACCAGATCCGGCTGTCAAGGCAGTTGGTGACCATGCTCACCGACGTGGACGTGAGCTTCGATCTCGACGGGTTGGCTGTGCGCCCTCCGGACCGCGAGCGGATGCGCGAACTGCTGCTGGAACTCGAGTTTCACACCCTCCTGGAGCGCTTTGGGAGGGCGTCCGAAGCCGGGGAGGCGGCATCCAGGGATGAGGACGCCGACTACCGGCTGGTGCTGGACGCCGCCGGGGTCGACGAGGTGGTCCGGGAAGCACGCGCGCAGGGCGAGGTGGCGGTCGCCGTACTCACCGCGTCCCCCGATCCGATGCGGGCACCCATCGCCGGGATCGCCCTCTCGAGCCGGAGCGGCAAGGCCCGCTATCTCCCATTGGCGCACGAGGCCGCGCTCGACTTTGAGATGGAGGCGCCGGCGGAGCCCGGGGCGTCGGCGAATAATCTTCCCGCGCTCGATTCCCGAGACATGGCTCCGCTTCGCGATCTGCTCGAGGACCCCGAGGTGCCCAAGACCGGTCACGACCTCAAGCACGCCTTCGTCGGGCTGGCCGAGGTCGGCGTCGCGCTCGAAGGGGCCTCCTTCGACACCATGGTGGCTTCGTATCTCCTCGAACCCGAGCTTCGGGGTCACGAAATGGAAACCCTGGCGGCGAACGCGCTCGGGCTGGAGACCACCCGGCTCAAGGAGCTCGTCGGCACGGGGAAGAAGGAGGTTCCGCTGACCCGGCTCAAGCCCGAGCAGGTCCTCCGTTACGCCTGCGAACGCGCCGACTGCGCGGGACGCCTTCGGGAACACTTCCGGCCCCGACTCCAGGGACACGCTCTCGACGGACTTTTCAGGGACATGGAGATGCGCCTGGTGCCGGTGCTGGCGCGCATGGAGCGAAACGGAATCCGCATCGATCCTCTCTTCTTCAGCGAGATGAGCCGGCAGCTGGAGTACGAGCTCGGGCTGGTGCAGGAGGAGATCTTCAGCGAGGCGGGATCCGAATTCAATCTCAATTCCACGCCCCAGCTGCGAACCGTGCTCTTCGAGGACCTGGGGCTGCCGGTCATCCGCAAGACCAAGACCGGGCCCTCGACGGCCGCCTCGGTGCTGGAGGAGCTCGAGGCGCTCGGCCATCCGGTGCCGCGGCTGCTGATGACGTATCGCCGCATGGAGAAGCTTCGCAGCACCTACATCGACGCCCTCCCGGGGCTCGTCCATCCGCGCACCGGGCGCATCCACACGCACTTCAACCAGACCGTGGCGGCGACCGGACGGCTCTCGTCCAGCAACCCCAACCTGCAGAACATCCCCATCCGCACCCGGATCGGGCGGGAGATCCGCAAGGGCTTCGTGGCCGCGCCGGGACACGTCCTGCTGACCGCGGACTACTCCCAGATCGAGTTGCGCATCCTGGCCCACTTCTCGGGCGATTCCGCGTTCGTGACCGCGTTCCGCGAAGCGAGCGACATCCACCGCCAGACCGCCGCCGTCATCTTCGACGTACCCGTGGACGGGGTGAGTCCGCGCATGCGCGACCAGGCCAAGACCATCAACTTCGCCACGCTGTACGGGCAGGGAGCCTTCTCTCTCGGCCGCCAGCTGGGCATTCCGCAGGATGAGGCGCGGCGCTTCATCGACCAGTACTTCGAGCGCTTCAGCGGCGTGCGCGCCTTCCTCGACCGGCAGGTCTCCCTGGCCAGGGAGCGGGGCTACGTCGAGACGCTTTCGGGGCGCCGGCGCTACGTCCCCGAGCTGGCGTCGCGCAACTGGAACATCCGCGCGCACGGGGAGCGGGTCGCGCGCAACACGCCCATCCAGGGCACGGCCGCGGATGTCATCAAGAAGGCGATGATCGCGGTCCAGCATGCCCTCGAGGAAGTCGCTTCCGGGGCGATGCTGCTCCTCCAGGTGCACGACGAACTGGTGCTCGAGACGCCCGCCGGCGAACTGGATGCCGTGCGCGACATGGTCGTGTCGCACATGGAGAACTCGACCGTGCTCGACGTGCCGCTGGTGGTGGATACCGGAGCCGGCGAAAGCTGGTTCGAGTGCAAGGGGTGAATCCCGGACCGGACCGGGACCGCGATCGGCTCATCCTGTCATTCCTTCGCCCGGATTTTCCCGCGAACGTGAAAGACGCCGGGAGGAATCCAGTATCACAGGCAAAGGAAGGAGAGACGCCGATGAGCCGGTCGGTCAACAAGATCATCCTGATCGGGAATGTCGGGCGGGATCCGGACGTTCACGAGACCCAGGCGCGCAAGAAGGTGGCGCATTTCTCGCTCGCCACCAACCAGCGTATCCGTCGTGGGCCGAACGACGTAGAGGAGCGAACGGACTGGCACCGGATCACGGTGTGGAACAAGACCGCTCAGTTCGTCGAGGACTATGTGCGGAAGGGAGACCGGGTGTACGTGGAGGGCCGGCTCGAATACGACACCTATGAGCGGGACGGCATCACCATTCCCACGGCCGATGTAAACGCACGCGAGTTGGTGCTGCTCACGTCCCGCAGCGACAGCTAGCCGTCCGTGGATGAAGCGGCTCGAAAGCAGGGTGGAGTTCGTCCATGGACTGCGTGGAGGGGTCGCGCCCCATGGAGCCCTAGAAGAGGTCGCGGAAGCGCCGGTTGAGGTCGAGAACGACCTCCCAGGAGCCGCCGTTCAGGCCGCGCACGACATCGATCTGGACGAGATCCCAGCCGAGGGCGAGCCCCAGTCCAGCGGAGAAGCGGGTGATCCGGGGTACGCGGGCGTCCCACGTTTCCGGAATCTCCGCGAAGGTGAGCCGGGTGCGTCCGGCCGCGCCTGTGCCGCGGATCCGCAGCCATGGGCCGAAGAGTTGGCGCGATCCTTCGACCCGGAGAAGCCAGAAGCCGTTGCCGGCCAGCGAACGGTAGTCGTATCCGGGAAGGGTCTCGCGGCCACCCAGGAGGTAGAGCGACTGCAGCGGCGCGCCCTCGGAGACGGCGGCGGCGTCCAGGGTCGAGCGGAGTTCCACGCCGTGCGCCAGCCAGCGGCGGCCGGCGGCGAGTCGCAGAGAGGCTTCCTGGTAGGGGGCACCTTCGAAGCTTCCCCAGGTGCCGCCCGCTTCACCGAAGAGGAGGTCCGGCGAGCCGAGCGACGCGGACAGCCGAATGGCGGTCAGGTCACCTTCCTCGATGACCCGCACCGGACGCCAGCCGGCCGGATCTCCGCCGGCGGCGACGCGCGCGCCGTGATGGCGTTCGTAGCGGAGTTCGGCGCGCGCCGAGACCGGGCCGAAGGAGCGGCCTGCGCGGACACGGGCGCCCGTCGCGAAGTAGGGGTCCGTCCAGTCGGTCTGGTGGAGCAGCGAGGAGAGGGTGTTCATGACCCGGCTCGACCCCGCCACGGGGCCGATGTCGCGCGGCTCGCGCAGGAAGAGATCGAGGCCGACGGTGCTCGGTCGCTCGCGGTGCGGGTCCTCGAACACGGCGCTTACGCGACCGAGGGGACGGCTTGCGGCGTAGGTGTAACCCAGCAGTGTCTCCAGACGCAGGCGGTTCGTCGCGCGAAGATTGAGGCCACCCTGGGTAACCCAGCCCTCGGCGCGGTTGTAGCGGACCGCCTCGGAGAGGGGCGGCAGCGCGAGACGAAGGCGGCGGAGCCCGCTCAGGTATCGACCACGCACCAACCGGGTCGCCTCGGCTTCGATGTCGATCAGTTCGGCCGTGGGGGCGAGCCCCTCCTCGTCGACCTGGGCGTAGAGATCGCGCTCGAACGGGAAGGCCGCCAGCATCCGGTCCGAATTGCGCATGACCTGAGGCCCCAGGAAGAACGTGTCGGGGAGATCGACTTCGAAGTCGTAATCGCCGATTTCCCAGCGGCCCCGAATGACGCTGCCCACGGGAAGATCGAAGAACGGGATCTTCCGCCGGATCTCGACGCTTTGGCGATAGGGGAGCCAATAGCGGCGATCCCAGAGGGCGTTTTCCAGCGATACCCGGATGTAGTCGAGTTGACGATCGACGTAGGAAGCGGGCGTGAACGTGAAGTTCATGCGCACGACCGCCGCCGTTTCCTGATCGAGATAGAGGGTGCCCACAAAGCCGGGCTGGTCGGAATCGCGCGGCCGCACCTGCACCTCGAACACCCGCACGGGGTCGAGCCCGTCCGCAAAGGCGACCGTGATCGAGTCGGCCAGCATGAACTCGTACCAGGCGGCCGCGCCCGGGGCGAGCGGATGGAGAACCGACGCCACCTCGTCCCCGTCCCCGATCCGGATTACGTCGCCGAAGTTCTCCTGGATCACGATCAGGTGGTCGAGATGGTAACGGATGTTGGTGGGCAGCCGCCGCTCGTCGCGGCGACCGAGAATGTGCTGCCGGGTCAGGCCGGGCGCCTTCCAGTACACCCGCACCGCGAGCTGGTCGGTCTTGACCAGGTTGCGTTCCTCGCCGGCCTGACGGTCGAGGAAAAAGTAGACGTAGCCGCGCGCGTCGGCCGTATACGCGCGAAGGCCGTCCAGGGCAGCGGCCTGTCGGGTGGCGGTCCCGCGCTCGAGGAGCTCCAGCACCCGGAGATCGTCCCAGGAGGAAGCCTGTTGGGCGGAGACCGGGGAAGTGCCGGCGCCGAGGGCGAGCACCAGGCCGATGGCGCGCACAAAGCCGATGGCGCGCATGGGGAGGGAAGTTCGCCGGCGGTCCCCGGACGTGCGGGGGTGCGACTCGAGTCTGCGGGCGCGATGCCGGCGGGAAGCCGGAGACGCGTGCCAGTGAGGAATGTCCTGAACCGAAGACCGGGTCAGTTCGCGCTCCAGAAACCGGACAGCGAATCCCCGTGCGGGCTGTCGCGCAGCTTCTCGAATGCGCGGTTGCGAATCTGGCGAATCCGTTCGCGCGTGACCCCGAGAAGCACGCCGATCTCCTCGAGCGTGCGCTCCTCGCCGTCGTCCAGCCCGTAGTAGAGATAGAGGATCTTGCGTTCGCGTTCCGTCAGGTACTTCTCGAACATGTCCTCCATGAAGGCCCGGCGGGCCAGCGCCTCCACATCCAGTTCGATGTCCGCGGCCTCCACGCCGGCAAAGCGTTCGCCGAAGCTCGAGCTGTCCCGGTCCCGGCGGTCGATGGGGGCGTCCAGGCTGAGTTCGGTCGCGGCCACCCGGCGCAGCGCGCGGATGGTCTCGACGGGCTCCTGCATCTCCTTGGCGATCTCCTGATCGGTGGGAGAGCGGCCCAGTTCCTGGGTCAGCGCGGTGTCGGTGCGCGCCAGCTTGGCGAGGTTGGAGTTCTGGTTGAGCGGGATGCGCACCGAGCGGGTCTGTTCGGCCAGCGCCTGCAGGACGGTCTGCCGGATCCACCAGACCGCGTAGCTGATGAACTTGACCCCCTTGTCGGGGTCGAATTTCTTGACCGCCTTCAGCAGCCCCTCGTTGCCGATGCACACCAGTTCGGCCAGACCGAGCCCGCGACCCTGGTACTTCTTGACGTAGGAAATCACGAAGCGGAGGTTGGCGGTCACCAGCCGCTCGGCCGCCTCCATATCGCCGGTCCGGGCGCGCCGGGCCAGCTCGCGCTCTTCCTCGGGATCCCGGATGAGCGGGTACTTCTCTACGTCCTGGAGATACTGATCGAAGGAGTCCAGACCACGAGAGGATGAGAACATCCAGTGCGCGCCTACCGGGGGTGGGGTCTACAAAACAGCTAGGGATGGCCTGCGAACAGCAAGTCAGGCAATCTAACACGGTGGATCCTGACAGGTCTACCACTTGATTCTCTGACAAGTCAGGGCCCGGTTTTGTTGTGCCGCTAGTGGAAAAACCGTCCCCTGCCCACAAACGCACCCCGTGAAGTTGCTCCCGGCCTTCCCGCCAGGCCGTCCAGCCAGTCGTTGAGGGAATCGATGCGGTCGGCGATCACATGGATCACCCCCTGTTCCTTCTCCAGCCGGCCGCGGCAGACCATCAGCCGCGCGGTGAGCAGGGCGCGGCGGCAACGTTCCTGGACCGAGGGAAACACCACCAGGTTGGAGGATCCGGTCTCGTCCTCCAGGGTCACGAACACGATCCTGCCCGCCGTGCCCGGCCGCTGGCGGACCAGCACGATGCCGGCGACGGTGACGCGCGCCCCGGCGGGGAGTTCTTCCAGGTGGCTGGCCGGGCGCACCCCCCGGTCGGCCAGCCATTCCCTCAGCAGGGCGGTTGGGTGCTGTTTGAGGGACAGCCCGGTGGTGCGGTAGTCGGCCACCACCTGCTCGCCGGCGAGCAGGGCGGGCAGGGCCGGTTCCGGGCGGGGCGGCTCCGCCTCGCCGGGCGAATCGAAGAGCGGCAGCGGCTCCGCCTGGTCCAGGGAGCGGATCGCCCAGGCGGCCTGGCGGCGGTCCAGCCCGGTGGAGATGAAGGCATCCGCCCTGGCCAGGCGGGTCAGGACGGCCGGCCTGATGCCTGCCCGCCGCCGCAGGTCGGCCGGGGAACGATACCCTTCCTCCCGGGCCGTCACGATGCGTGTGGCATCCTCTTCCCTCAGGCCGCGGATCTGGCGCAGCCCCAGCCTCAGCGCCATGCGCGGATGCGAGCATGCCGCATCCGACCCCCGGTCCACCATATCGCCGTGGCCATTCCCGGCCCGTTCACATTGCGGCGCGCCCGCTTCCCGCTCTCCCGCCGGCTCCAGGGTGCAGTCCCACTCCGAGTGGTTGACATCCACCGGGCGCACCTCCACCCCGTGCCTGCGCGCATCGCCCACGATCTGTGCGGGCGCGTAGAAGCCCATGGGCTGGCTGTTGAGGAGGGCGCAGGCGAAGACCTCCGGGTAGTGGTGCTTCAGCCACGAGGAGATGTAGACCAGGAGCGCGAAGCTGGCCGCGTGGCTCTCCGGAAAGCCGTAGTCGCCAAACCCCTCGATCTGCCTGAAGCAGCGTTCGGCGAAGTCCCGCCCGTATCCTCTCCCCACCATCCCCTCCACGAACTTGTCGCGGAAGCGATGGATGGTGCCGTAGTTGCGGAAGCTGGCCATGGCGCGGCGCAGCTGGTCGGCTTCGGCCGGGCTGAATCCGGCCCCCACGATTGCAATCTTCATCGCCTGTTCCTGGAAAAGGGGAACGCCCAGGGTCTTTCCCAGAACCTCGCGCAGATCTTCCGAAGGGTATTGCACCGGCTCGATGCCCCTCCGCCGGCGCAGGTAGGGATGAACCATGTCCCCCTGGATCGGCCCCGGCCGCACGATCGCCACTTCGATGACCAGGTCGTAGAAGGTGGCCGGCTTCAGCCGGGGCAGCATCGCCATCTGGGCCCGGCTCTCGATCTGGAAGACCCCGATCGTGTCCGCCCGCTGAATCATCCCGTAGACCCCCGGGTCCTCCGCCGGCACGTCCCCCAGGGTGTGGCGAATGCCGTAGTGCGCTTCCAGCAACTCGAAGGAGCGCCGGATGCAGGAGAGCATGCCCAGTCCCAGCACATCCACCTTGACGAGCCCCAGCGCCTCGAGATCGTCCTTGTTCCACTCGATTACCGTGCGGTCCTCCATGGCGGCGTTCTCGATGGGAACGATCTCGCACAGCGGCCCGCGGGAGATCACGAACCCGCCCGTGTGCTGGGACAGATGGCGGGGGAAGCCCTGGAGTTCGCGGGCCAGCTCCAGGGTCAGGCGCAGGCGCCGGTCCCTCGGGTCGAACCCTTCCTCCCGGGCGCGCTCCTCGTCCACCGGCTTCGACCAGCCCGAAGCCATGGAGAGCAGCCGGTCGACCGCGTCCTTGCTCAGTCCCATGGCCCGGCCGGTGTCGCGCAACGCACTGCGGGCGCGGTAGGTCACCACCGTCGCGGCCAGCCCGGCCCGCTCCCGGCCGTACTTGCGGTAGATGTACTGGATGACCTCCTCGCGGCGCTCGTGCTCGAAATCCACGTCGATGTCGGGCACTTCGCCCCGTTCGGCGGAGATGAAGCGCTCGAACAGCAGGTCGATGCGGTCCGGGTCGACCGATGTGATCTCCAGGCAGTAACACACCGCCGAGTTGGCGGCCGAGCCGCGCCCCTGGCACAGGATGCCCATGCCGCGGGCGGTCCGGACGATATCGGCCACGGTAAGGAAATAGGGGGCATACTCCAGTTCGCCGATGAGCGCCAGTTCGTGTTCGAGGGTCGCCCGCACCCTGGTGGGGATGCTCCCGGGATAACGCCGGGCCGCACCCTGCCAGGTCAGAATCTCCAGTTCCCGCTGGGGTGTGCGGCCTTCGCCGACCACCTCATCGGGGTACTCGTAGCGCAGTTCTCCGAGGGAGAAACGGCAGCGTTCGGCGATCCCCACCGCATTGGCGAGGGCATGGGGATGATCGCGGAAGAGGACGGCCACCTTCGCGGGGGACTTGAGATGTCGTTCCGCGTTGGCCGCCAGGCGCCAGCCGGCGGTGTCGATGGTGCAGCGCTCGCGGATGCAGGTGAGCAGGTCGTGGAGCCGGCGCCGTTCAGGGATGTGCTGGTGCACGTCGCCGGTTGCGACCAGCGGCACGCGCTCCGCCTGCGAGAGGGAGGCCAGGGCCGCCAGGCGGCGGGCGTCGTTGCCCCGGTGGATGCAGGTGGCGGCCAGGAAGAGAGGCGCGTCCAGCCGCTTCCGATACCAGGCCAGCTGCTCGGCGAAACCGGGTCCGGGCACTTCCGGCGGCAAGGCGATGAAGACCTGCTCTGCGGCCGCCTTCACGACATCCTCGCGGTGGAGCCGGCAGGCTCCCTTGGGGGCGCGCCTGCGCCCCAGGGTGATCAGCCGGGCCAGGCGGCCGTAGCCCTTCCTGGAGACGGGCAGGCAGAGCAGGGACGGTGCGTCCTCGAAGTCGAGGCGGGCGCCGGCGATGAAGCGCAGCCCGATCTGCCGGGCGGCGTGGTGGGCGCGCACGACCCCTGCCAGGGTGTTGCGGTCGGTGAGCGCCAGGGCGCGGTAGCCCAGGGCATGCGCCCGCTCCACCAGTTCCTCCGGTTGGGAGGCGCCGCGCAGGAACGAGAAGTTGCTGGTGACCTGGAGTTCCGCGTAGCCGCCCGTCCAGGCTCCCGAGCCTCCCCCCACGCGGCCGCCGGGGAAGCACGCCGCGGGGTCGCGCCCGGCCGCGCTCACGCGAAGAACCCGTGCAGGAACCAGCGCGGCGGGACGGCGGGGTCGCGGGGTCGCTCGCAGAAGATCCAGTAGCGCCGCCCTTCCTCGTCTTCGGCCAGGTAGTAGTCGCGGGACGGGGCGTCCTCCAGCCACCATTCGCACTCCAGCCGCTCGGGCCCCTCGGCTGCGCGCAGCCTGCGCCTCCGTCCGCGCCAGCGGAAGAAGGCCGGCGCACCCGCAGGTTCCGACTCGCCGGATTCGCGGGCGACGGCCTCCACCCGCTCCGGGGGAGACAGCAACCGGAGCGGCCGGCAACGTCCCTCCGGCCAGCCCGGGCCGCGCCTCCGGAGCGCGGCCAGCGGTTCGCGGAGTTCGACCGCGCGCTCGGGCAGCCAGCTCTGGCGCGGGACCGGACAGGCGACGCTTCCGAACCCGAAGCGGTTCCCCAGCCGGTCGAGGAGGGCGGCCAGCTCCTCGCGGCCGCCCGCTCCGTCCTCCCCCCCGGTCCATCCGCCGCGGCCCGCCGCTGCTGCCTCGGCCCGCGCGAACCAGTCCTCCTGCTCCTCCTCGACGACCTCGACCACTTCGGCGGACAACACCATCTTCTCGATGCCGAAACCGGGGTCGATCCGCTCCAGCTTCCCCGCGAACAGGTTCATGAGGAGCCTCGAGCGGCGCAGAGGTCGGCTGGTACCCGCCACCAGAACGGAACGCGCTCCATCCCCTCGGTGGCAGATGAGCCGCAGCCGCCGCGCGCCCTCGCCTGTCCGGCTCAGGTTCCGGCACAGATCCTCCAGCAGGGCTTCCACCGCCGCGCGGATGCTGTCCGCTGCCGAGATCGGCTCGGCAAAGGCACGGCGGGCCTCGCGCGGAAGCGGAGGCGGAAGAGAGATGACCGGCTCTTCGACGAAGCCGAGGATCTGCTCCAGGCGGCGGCGCGGCCCGGGACCGAACCTCTTCGCCAGCGCCCCGGGGTCGAAGGGATAGAGAGCCCCGATCCTGTCGAGGCCGAAGGAAACCAGTGCCTCCACGACATCGGCATCGAGCCGGAGGGCGGCGACGGGAAGCCCGGCCAGCGCCTCCTTCATCTCGGCCGGACCCGCAGACCGGGGCACGATGGCGGGAGACTTCTCGCCGTGGCGGGCCAGCGCCCAGGCCGCCCCGGGCGTGCCGGCGAGCGCCAGCCGGGAGGTGAGCCCCAGCCCCCCCAACCCCACCCCCAGCGCCGCCAGCAGCGCCTCCTCGCCACCATGGAGATGCGTGCATCCCCCGACATCGAGGAAGAGCCCGTCCACGCCGGCCGGCATGACCCGGGGGGTGAAGACGTCCGCCCACCGGGCCAGCCTCTTCAGCGCATGGGCGTCGGCGGCGGGATCGTCGGAGTGGGCGATCACGTCGGGCACGATGGCCCGCCCGTCGGCCAGGGGCATGCCCGGCGCCAGCCCCGCCCCCGCCGCGCGCGGGTTGACCGCCTCGATCACCAGCCGCCCCCGCTGTTCGCCGATGGTCACGAAGGGCCGGGTGCGCGCCTCGGGAAAGCGCCAGGCCAGCCTCTCCACCGGCCACCAGGGGAACCAGGCGGCAAGAATGCGGCGGGGGGTGGAAAGGACGCCCATGGTTTCGGGTCGGGTCAGCCGGCGAGGCGCGAAAGATCACGGGCAGCCATCCCCCGCGGGGCCCTGGCGAGACGACGGGGCAACCTCGTGGCGGCCATCCCCCGCGACGCTCGCGCAGCGCAGGGCGGACGGCCGGGAGAAGCCATCTCCACCACCCAGCACCCCGGTCTCCCGCCCCGGCAGTGCAGCACCTCCACGCGCCACCGGGTCATCCCGGTCCCCGGAACGGTGGTGACCCGCCACCGGCTGTCGGCCGTGGGTACCCGCACCCGTCCCGCTCCTCCTCTCCCGGCCTCGGACCACAGCACCAGCCCGGGTACGCCCGAGCCTTCGGCCGCCAGCATCAGGCGCCGGGAGGCCGCCCGGTCAAGAGTGTCCACCTCCGCCACAACCCCTCTCAGGGCCCGGCAGCGCAGCGCCTCCTCCATGGCCCACAGCATGTCGGCCCGCCGCCGCAGTCTCGAAGCGACCAGCAACCGCCCCGGTTCGATCCCGTACCGGACCAGCCCCGGCAGATAGAGGTCATCCCCGCGCGCCAGCCACATGAGCGGCCCCGGGGCGCTGCCGGCACGGGCCAGGAGGACGGCGCAGAAACCGGTCGCGGCCTCGTCCCCGCCGATCTCATGGACGCACCCCGCGCGCAGCCCGCCTCCGGGCAGGGCGCCATCGATTTCCGGGATGCCCGGCGACAGGCACGCCACCCCCGCTTCGCCCGGAATCTCGATCCGGCGGATCTCCCGGCGCAGCGCCTCCAGCGCTCGCCGCTTCGTCTTCGGCACGTGGGACATGGGCCGACAAAATACCGAATAAAACCCGTAAGTGTCAAATGGCGGGAGTCTCCGGACCGAAGGGGCGCACGAGAGCCGCATATGGCCCAAAAGCCGGGTATCAGGCTCCGAACCATCCCATCCTGAAAGGGTAGGACGACGTGCGGCAGGGTTCTCTTCTTCGCGTTTCGGACTGCCGCGGAAGGGAACGCCGCCAACCCCATCTCAGGAGGTTTGGACAATGTCTTCAAGGAAGAATCTTCAGCCGATATCCCTGAAACTCCTCCTCGTCCTGCTGCTCTCCCCGACCATCCTGGCGCTGACAGCCTGCAAAAGCTCTACGGAGCCGGACGAAGACCGGATGACCCAGGACGAAGCGAACGCACTCGTGCAGGGGCTGTACGGTGGAAGCCTTCTGGCGTATGGAGGAATACTCCTCAACGGCGATCCGGAAATGCTCACGCTCGTTCCACCTGGAGCGCCTCTTCCCGTGGACGCCGCCGCTCCCTGCGCCGAAGGCGGCCAGGCCGCGTTCTCGGGGAGTGTGATGATCTCCATTGACGAGGCCCAGGGCTCCATCGAGCTGGAGCTGTCGGGCACCCTGACCCCCAGCGGATGCACGTTCACCGGCGGCGGCGCCACCTTTGTCCTGGACAGTAATCCGGGTCTGGCTCAGACGGGTTCGGTCACCGCTGTACTGGAAACCTTCAACTTTTCCATCAACATCACGTCTTCCGGCTCGTTCGGCTGGACGAGCGGGACCAGGTCGGGCAACTGCGATCTCGACAACACCATCACCTCCGAGATCTCGATGATCGATACCGCCCTCAGCGGCGCCATCCCGACCGCGACGATCACGGGCTCCGTGTGCGGCCTCAGCGTCAACCATGACATCGAACTGACCGCCATGACTTCCTGACGCGGACAAACCCGCCGGGCATATCCCGACCGCTCGGCGGGCTTCGCGTTTCCGCAAGCTGCAGGACCGCCCGACAGGCACTGTCGAGTTCCTTCCGAAGAAGGAGGCCGAGTCTTGCGATAATATATCGGTAATCGATATGATGTTGTATGATATGATGGTTGCCGATACATTGTCCCACGAGGAGGTGGCGGAAATGCTCAAGCGTTCGCGTTTCATCCGGCCCCGCGGCGTCATGCAGCGTCGCCCATCGCAAACCGGCATTCCATGGATCGCCGCCTTGCTGATGCTGACAGCCAGTTCGTGCGACCCGGCACGACGTGACACCCAGACCGCGCCTGCGGGCGATTCCGCGGGCGTGACCATCATCGAGAACCACGGCCCCGATGAAATGCTCGACATCCGAGCCGTGCGAACGGTCGATCTCATCCCCCCGGACAGCGCGCTTACCGCGGTTCCGTGGGGTGTGGCCGCGGATCCGATGACAGGCCGGATCTACGTGGCGGACTGGACAGGGCAGAGAGTCGTGGCATTCGACGCTTCGGGAGCCTATGCGGGCAGCTACGGACGCTCGGGGGACGGACCTGGAGAGTTTCGTAATCCCTCCGCCGTGTCCATGGACCCGTACGGGGCTCTCGCGGTGTGGGACGCCGGCCGCCAGATTCTGAATCGCTGGTCGAGCGAGGGCGACCTCCTGAACGAACAGCGCCCGGAGCTGGTCTACTGGGGTCCGGGATTCGCGATCGGAAGCGACTGGCTCGCCACGGTGACGAGCACCACGTCGTCATCGGGAATGGTCACGGAGCAACGACTTGTCGTTGAGAGAGGACAGGCTGCGACGACGCTGCACGAAGTCCCGATGGAACTGGGGGTCATGGAGTTCGGCGGCGGATCCTTTCCGGGGCCCCGGGTGCTTGCTCCCTCGGTCATCTGGACGCACCGGGGAGACTCCATCTTCTTCCTGAACGGGCCGGGCTATCGCATCGACAAGCATGCCGGCGGCTCGGTGGTGTCGAGTATCAGACGGTCCGTGGACCCGATCGACGTTACGCGGCAGATGGCCGTACGAAGTGCGGAGTTCGGCCCGGGTCCCTATGGAATGTTCATGCGGCGCTTCGGGCTGGAGGCGGAGGACATCGTGGCCGCGGTCGGATACGAGGAGCAGGTCTCGCCGGTGCTGGGAATGGTCGCAGCCCCCGGAGGCCAGCTGTGGGTGACGCGCAGTACGGACGGAATGACGCCCCGCTTCGTCGACATCCTCGATTCTTCGGGAGGATACGCGGGCTCGTTCGAGTTGCCCGGGGTTCCCGTTGCGTTCATCTCCGACTCGATCTTCGCGGGTCTTCGCCTGGAGGAAACCGGAGAGACGATCGTGTCGCTCTACCGCCTGCACGATGCGGATTCCGATCAGGAGCCGATGACAGAGAGCCGTGCGGCAGCGAATCCGCCGGTACTCGACTCTCACGCACGGAGGCAAGTCCAGCCATGAGCAAGCCAGGCACCCCCGGCGGCCAGGAATTCGACGCGCAGGGCTTCGCGCGGGGAATCCACGAGCTGCTGGTCCTCGCCGCACTGCGCGAGGGCCCCCGGCACGGCTACCAGATCGCCCTGGACGTGGAGGCGCACAGCAACGGCGTCTTCCGGTTCCGGCACGGCACCCTGTATCCGATCTTGCACCGGATGGACGCGAAGGGGCTCATCCACGGCCGCTGGTCGAGCGGGAAGGGCCGGAGGAAGAAGGTCTATTCGCTGACCGATGGCGGCCGCCGACATCTGAGCGGAGAGGCGGACCGGGTCCAGGATATCATGTCCGGGCTCATGCGGATGCTTCGCCGCGCGCGGAAGGTCCCGGCGTGAGTGCGTTCCTGCCGACGCTGCGCAGGCTGGACCGGGATCTGTCGGTTCCCCTCCCGGACCGCGTGAGGATCCTGCGGGAACTCGAGTTCGACCTCAAGGCGCTCTCGGGCGAATTCGAAACCCGGGGCATGCCGGCGGAGGAAGCTCGTGCCCGCGCGCTGGACGCCCTCGTGCCCGATGGGGCCACGCTCCGCGAACTCGACCGGCTGCACGTCCCCCACTACCGCCGGCTCACCCGCCATTTCAGCCCCGGCCGCCTGCGAACCATCGAGCGCTCGGCGCTCGTCCTGGCCACCGTGGCCGTGCTTCTCGCGGAGACCCTCCTGCTCCTGCGCGCCGACTGGCTCCGCCATGCGTCGCCCTTCCTGTGGCCGGTCCTCGGCCTGGGCGCGTTCCTGTTCGCGGCCATCGCCGCACAGTCGTTCAGGCTGTGGATCAAGCACGACCACCAGGATCCGGCAGCGAACTTCCGCACGATCCTGCTCCTGTCCGGCCTGACGCTGGCCACCGGCGTTTTCGGCGTCCTCGCCGACTTCTTCCGGCTCGCCGGGATTCTGGAGGCCGAGCCCGGGCTGGCCGGATCGCTCCTTCTCGAGTGGCTGTTCGGGAGCTGCGTCCTGCTATCGTTTTCTCTGCTGCTGGCCCTCGCCGGAGGGCTGGCCTGGTTCATACCGGCACACTGGCTCGCGCTCGTCTCCGGCGCACGCGCCGAGCTGCTGGGTCACCCGCCCGTCCTTCGCGCCGACATCTTCGCCAACCCGCTCCGGCCAGCGGAACAAACAGGGCGAACCCCCGATCCTGCGCCCACACACCACCCCGCATCCCTGGGAGAACCCTCATGACCGCCATGGAAGCCTTCGAAGCTCTCGGTGTCATTCGCTGGCCCCTGACATTCTCGCTGCTGGTCATCACCGTCCTCGCGCTGTGGTCGCTGCGGCTGGTATGGCGCGATACCATGCCGGACCGGCACGCCAGAACCTGGATCGACGCCATCCTGTTCTGGGGAGGATTCGCGGCCGTCAGCGGTGTGCTGGGCACGCTGGTGGGGATCATCATCGCCGCTCAGGCCATCGAGACCATGGGCGGACTCTCGGACGTCCTGGTCTGGGGCGGCATCAAGGTCGCGCTCCTCAGCTCGGCGCTCGGCACCCTGATTCTGGCCGTCGCTTCCCTGCTCTGGTTCGTGCTCCAGCTGCGCTGGCGCTTCCTGATCGCGGAACACGCCGACAGCCCCGCATAGAGCGCGGGCGAATCCGGAACTGTCGCGAGAGGCTGCCGAAAAAAGACGCGGCTATCGCGAGAACAGGTAGGTGACCTTGACGATCAGCTGCCGCTCGCGGAACGACGCGAATTCGTTGTACCTGCCGAACTCGTCGTAGGTGTTTCGGCGCAACTCGTCGTAGACGATGTAGATGTCGCTCCCCGGCCGGTAGATGTAGTTGAAGCGGGCCGCGGTGCTCCACTGGTCGGTGAGCGAGTTGTACTGCGTCAGGGAGCGCAGCGTCATCGTCGGCGAGAGCGCGTAGTCGATGCGGAACGACGCGATGTCGGCGCTGAAGTCGCCCCCGGGCAGGCGGACGTCGTTGCGCGTGAACGCCCCCTCGGCGGCCAGCTGGCTGGTCAGCCTGAAGCCCGCGCTCGCGCTGTAGTCGGTGCGGTCGCCGTCGAAGAAGGTCTGCGGAGAGTAGTAGAAGGTCCCGTAGAGCCGGCGCGAAGGATCGCTGTTGAACGAGAAGCGCCAGTCGCCGAAGCGGTAGGTCCCCGGCGCCACCACCACGTCCGGCCGCACCCGGAAGGGGTCGTCGAGCACTTCCAGGTTGGCGTTGTACCAGACGTTGATGTAGGCCCCGTTCTGGAGCCTCGTCCCCAGCATGTTGTGGATGCGGCGGGTCACCAGCCGATTGTTCTGGTCGGTCGTGTAGGTGATGTTGACCATCGGGTCGAAGACGCGCACCCCGAAGCGGCCCGGCCTGGGATTTCGCTCCAGGTGGAGCTTGCTGATGCGGATCCCGTTGCGCGGCAGGAAGCCCACCTCCGGGTTGAAGTTCTCCTGGAAGTCCGCGTACTCGCCGTAGACGTTCCAGTCCTCGTCGAGCCAGCCGAGCCGGATGTAGCCGGCGAGCTGGCCGTCGGTGACCCCCGTGGTCGAGGTCTTGGCGATGAAGCTGTTCACCAGGAAAGCGGGGTGCGGAGCCAGCGTCATGTCCGCGGCGAAGGTGCGGTTGACGTAGTGGCCGTTGCCCACGTGCTTGTTGATGACCAGCGCGCCCACCTTCGAACGCGCCATGATGTCGCGGCTGTAGCGGGCGACGAAGAAGTTCTCGCCGTCGCGGCCGGGCATCCCCCCCTGGGCAACGTCGCCGGGAAGGCCGTCGGTCTGGATGTCCATGACCGCGATGTTGTTGCGCCCCACCTTCCCGGTGAGCCGGGCGCCGGCGAGGATGGGGATGGGGTCGCCCGTCTCGGACAACCCGATGCGCCGGCTGAAGAACAGGTCCGCCACGCGCATGAAGGCGCTGTTGGTGCCGACGTTGAACTGGCCCGAGTTCTCCAGGAAGAACTCCCGCTTCTCGGGATAGAAGAGGGCGAAACGGGTGAGGTTGACCTGCTCGTCGTCGACTTCCGCCTGGGCGAAATCGGTCCTGTAGGTAACGTCCAGGTTCAGCCCGGCCGAGACCCCGTACTTGATGTCGAAGCCGATATCACGCTGCCCGTCGTTCTCCACCACGCCCCGGGTCGCCACGCGCGTCCCGCCACCGGTGACGAACGGCTTGACGCGCAGGTCCATGCCCCGGTTGAGCGACTCGAGACCCGTCAGGCTGCCGGCAAGGCTCACGCGCGTGAGGGTGTACGGCTTCGGAATGCCCGCCCAGAACGCCTGTTCGTTCTTGCGGCGGATGTTGCGCATGAAGTTGATGCCCCACTCCTGGCGCTCCTCGTCGGGAAAGCGCAGGGTGACCATCGGAATGGCGATCTCCGCAGCCCAGCCGTCATCGGTCCTGCGCGCGCTGACGTGCCAGACCCCGTCCCAGTCCTTGTTGATGTTGGTCGCCACCCCGAAGCCGCGCCGGCCGGCCCCCTCGCCTTCCTCGAAGACCTGCTGCTCCAGCTTGGCCCCCAGCGGCGTGGTGACGAACATGTAGGCGGATCGGAAGTCCCTGAAGGTGTCGAGGATGATCTGGAAGTTGTCCTCGTCCAGAATGCGGTCCGAGTCGCGGCGCATCTCGGTGGCGATGACCCCCTCGGGCTCCGAGTCGAAGGCACGCACCCCGATGTAGAGGTTCTCCCCGTCGTAGAGGATGCGGGCTTCGGTGCGCTCGGACGCCGGAGCGCCCTCTTCGGGCTCCTGCTGCACGAAGGCGTCGATGGCTTCGGCCGCACTCCAGACCGGCTCGTCCAGGACACCGTCCAGGACCGGCGCCACGTCCACGCGGGAGGCCGCGACACTGTGCCCGTTCTGGCCGTTCTGGGCAGAGAGGGGCGCGGCCGACGCGATGGCCAGAAGGGCCGCGGGCGCCAGGGCATGAACGCCCCGGCGCGGCCGCCGAATACAGGAATGATTGCGGGCCATTCGCCGAATCGCTGCCGGAAACACAGAGTTTGCTCCCACGAGGAATCCTGTCCGGTTGAAAGGAAAAAGCGCCGGGAGAACGTATCTCCCGGCGCTCTCCCGGCGCCAGCCCGAGCGGTTCCCGGCTCCGCTAGCCGCCACTCCCTCCCCGCCGGCGGGCGGTGCGGCCTGTCGAACTGCCGGACCCGCCCCTGTAGCCGCCGGAGGAGGCGCCCACCGACGAACCTCCGCTGCGGGACCCGCCGGACGACCATGTGCCTCCGCCGTCGCTGCCCACCGCGGTGGATCTGCCGCGGTCGCCGCCGCGAACGTACCCGAGGCCTCTGACCAGCCTGCCGCGCTGCTCGGCCGGGCGCTCGCTCACCTGAACCACTACCGGCCGGTATCCGATCCCGTAGTAGCCGCCGTATCCGTACCCCATCCCGTAGCCACGCCCGTAGGAGTACGGGTTGTAGCCGTACCGATAGGGAGAATACCCGTACCCGTAGGACCCATACCCGTCATAGTAGCCGAAGCCGAACGGCGAATAGTACCAGGGGGCCGTGCCCACCCTGCGGCGGTACCGGTCGCGGTCGCGGTCCTGCCTGGCGAGCGCTACACCCCTGCGATCCTCTTCGCGGAGCTGGAAGCGCTGCGGATTCGCGACCGCGACCACCACATCGATCACTTCCGAATCCACGCCCGCGTCCGCGATCCGGATGAGCTGCTCCGCGTTCACGTTCAGGTCGGGCTCGCTCTCGACCAGCCAGGCCTGCACCGTCTCGGCGTGCAGTGTCTGGCCGGCCTCGATGATCGCGGCGATGGTCGGCGACGTGGTGGAGTACATGCGCGCGGCCCGGATCGCCATCTCCTGGTCGTCTCCGAGGCCGGCGTATCCGGCCGCCTGCGTCGCCATGATGCCCGCCATGCGATAGCGCTGTACCCAGGGCGTCACCTCGCCTTCGACCTCCACCGCGCTGACGTCCATCCACTCGGTGGGGTTCAACATGACCATCATGCCCGAGCCCTTCCGGTTCACCGTGCCGTCGCAGACGTGCTCGGAGCGGTGATACACCCGGTGGCCGTCCTGCGAGAAGCGCCAGGTGGTGGTGCCCTCGCACCCCTCCTGCGAGGCGTCCACGGGACGTGCATCGGCGCGCGCCACTTCGCGCGACACGACTTCGCCGTCGCGCACGGTAACGAACTCGGCCGAGAACCGGTCCTCTCCGGGCACCACGCACAGGGTCGGCCTCTCCTCGGCGTCCTGTTCCAGGGGCGTCCAGCATCCCGTAAACGCCAGCCAGCTGCCGACCTCGGACTGTCCTTCCACGGGGACGGCGGCGACCACAAACAGCAACGCAGCGACCGAACATCGCCGCGCGACGGCCATCAGAGCTTCGTGATGCGCTTTCATGTTCCTTCCCTCCACTGACACCTGGCTTCCATCCGGCGGCACCGCGGTCACCCGCTCATGCGGATTCCAACTCCCGCGAGAATCTGGAAGCCGGACAGATCAATGTTTTCAAACCCCTCGAACGAACGATCCATGGGGCTGCTGGACCAAGAATAACGCCCTTCGGCCGTCAGCACGAATCGCGCGCCCAGCGCGTACTCGATGCCGCTGAAGACATGCACGAAGGGAGCCGTGCCGCCCGACACCAGCAGGTCCTCGAAGACGTCGAGCGTCTCGATGTCGACGAAGTCCCCGTCCTGCTCGAACTTGTACACGTTTCCGCCCGCTCCCGCTCCCACGTAGGGCACCAGTTGCGACGGCACCCAGGCGAAGCGGCTCAGGCTGCGCCCACGATCACGCAGGTAGTAGCGGGCGCTCACCGTGAAGGGAAGCTTCGAGTGGGTCGTGACCTGCTCGATTGGCTGGCCCCTGTTGTCTTCCCAGTCGCGGAACTCCGAGGGGATCACGCTCTTCGCATATCCCACGCCCCCCACCAGCTCGAGCCGCTCGGTGAGCCGCACGCCGATGTCCACCGAGATGACCGGAGCGGCAAAGCTGCTCTTCTCCAGGGTGAGCAACTCGCTCGTGTAGCTGAAGACGTCGCTGTTCGCGCGGGGGATGTCGTATCCGGTTCGGAAGTTGAAGGTGGCGCCGGGACGGCTGAAGAGGAATCCGCTTCCCTCCTGGGCATGCAATGCGGCCGGCAGGAACGTTCCCGCCGCAAGGACCACTGCGAGGAATGGCGGCACGGTCTGTCGATTCATGGAGGTCTCCCGGTAAGTTGGAGGCCGGTCCCGAGCGCTGCTACTTGCGCATCCGGAACGTTGTTCTACACGATTTCCGGTTACGCGTTCGCCGCCCGGGCTCATCATGGTTCGCCGCTGGACGGAGAGCCACGCTGCAAGCATCGTACCGAAGGAGTCACGCCATGAACCACCCACGCATCCTTTCCTCCGCGCTGACGTGTGTCGCCGCCGCCGGTATCGTGGCACTCTCCTCGTGTACCATCGAGTCGGCCAGCCAGGCCCCCGACATGTCGGGCGAAGCGCCCATCTTCGAGGTGGATCCGCTCTGGCCCAGGCCGCTGCCCAACCATTGGATCCTGGGCTCGACCATCGGCGTGGGGGTCGACTCGCGCGACCACGTCTTCATCATCCACCGCCAGACCACCTTCAGCGAGGTCAACGAGATCGGCGCCACCCTCGACCCGCCCACCAGCGAGTGCTGCGTGCCGGCGCCCAACGTGCTCGAGTTCGATCCCGAAGGGAACCTGGTCAACTCCTGGGGCGGTCCCGGCGAGGGCTACGACTGGCCCACCTCCAACCACGGCCTCAGCGTGGACCACCACGACAACATCTGGATCGGGGGCAACGGCGGCCCGGACGGGCAGCTGCTCAAGTTCACCCGCGACGGCGAGTTCCTGATGCAGGTGGGCGTGGCCGACGCGCAGCCCAACAGCAACTCGACGGAGCACTTCTCGCGCGTGGCGAAGATCTCCTTCGACGGCACCACCGACGAGGCCTTCGTCGCCGACGGCTACGGCAATCGCCGGGTCGTGGTGCTCGACTCCAACACCGGGGAATTCAAGCGCTACTGGGGCGCCTACGGCAACGAGCCCAGCGACGACCTGGTACCCTCGCACACGCCCGGCGGCCCGCCGCAGCAGCAGTTCCGCACCCCGGTGCACTGCGCCGATCCCTCGGCGGACGGGCTGGTCTATGTCTGCGACCGCGCCGGCAACCGCATCCAGGTCTTCCAGAGCGACGGCACCTTCGTGCGCGAAGCCTTCATCGCCAACGCAACCCTCGGCGGGGGATCGGTGTGGGACATCACCTTCTCGCGCGATCCCGGGCAGCGCTTCCTGTACGTGGCCGACGGCATGAACAAGGTGGTCCACGTGCTCGATCGCGAGAGCCTCGAGGTCCTTACCAGCTTCGGGGGCGGCGGGCGCCAGCCGGGCCAGTTCTACGGGGTGCACAGCGTCGCCACCGACTCGCAGGGCAACCTCTACACGACCGAGACCTACGAGGGCAAGCGGCTGCAGAAGTTCGTGTTCATGGGGACCGGGCCGGTGACCGCGGAGCACCAGGGGGCGCTGTGGCCCCGGAGCGGCGGTGAATAGGAGCGAACGGGACGCAGGGCCGCGCACGACCTCCGTGCCGGCAGGGTTCGCCGGGCCGACGCGGTTCCGGAGCGCGCGCGCGTTTTGCGCCCTTTTCGTCCTCGGTCTGGCCACGTTGGGCGCCACCGGGTGCGCTCCGGACGCGGGCGCGAACTTCGACGTCCTCATCACCGGGGGCACCGTCGTCGACGGAACCGGGAGCGCTGGCTTTGCGGCCGACGTAGGGGTGCGCGACGGGTTCATCGCCGCCGTCTCGAGCGAGCCCCTCGATCCCGGGTCCGCCACGCTGGTCATCGATGCCTCGGGTAAGACCGTGACCCCGGGCTTCATCGACAACCACGCGCACATCGAGCAGACCATCGCCGAGTATCCTCTGGTGGAGAACTTCCTGCGCCAGGGGATCACCACCATCATGGCGTCCCTGCACTCGGGCGATCAGCCGTGGCCGCTGGACGAGTTCGCGTCGAACCTGGAGATGGCCCCCAACGTGGGCTTCTTCGCCGGGCACACCTGGACCCGCAAGCAGGTGCTCGGCCTCGAGAACCGGGCCCCCACCGCCGACGAACTCGACGAGATGAGGGCGCTCGTCGACCAGAGCATGCGCGCCGGCGCGCTCGGCCTCTCGACGGGGCTTCTCTACGTGCCGGCCAACTTCGCCGGGACCGAGGAGGTGATCGAGCTGGCCCGGGTGGCGTCGCGCCACGGCGGCATCTACGTGAGCCACATGCGCAACGAGGCCAGCGGGCTGCTGGAATCGGTGGCGGAGGTCATCCGCATCGCCGACGAGGCCGACATCCCGGCGCAGATCAACCACCACAAGGCGGCCGGGGCGGCGCAGTGGGGATGGAGCGAGCACAGCCTGGCGATGATCGACTCGGCCAACGCCGCCGGACTGACGGTCACCCACGACCTCTACCCGTATGCGGCCTCGAGCACGGGATCGGTGATCCTCTTCCCGCAATGGGCGCTCGCGGGCGGGGCCGACGCCTTCGCCGAGCGCGTGGCCGATCCCGACGCACGCGCGCGCATGGAAGAGGACATGCGCGCCATCTTCACAACCGACCGGGTGGGGAGCGACATCTCCCGCATCCAGTTCCGGGTGCTGCCCGCGGACGAGAGCTACAACGGACGCACCCTGGCCGACTACGCCGCGGACCGGGGCCTCCCCAACGACCTCGAAACCGGCATCGACCTCGCCATCGACCTGCAGCTGGAGGGCGGCTTCAGCGCCATCTATCACGCGATGGACGAAGGCGACGTAATCCGCATCATGCAGCATCCGCTGGCGATGATCGAGACGGATGGAGACGCGGTGGAATTCGGCGTCGGCTATCCGCATCCGCGCAGCTACGGGGCCTTCCCCCGGGTGCTGGCGCGCTACGTGCGCGAGCTGGGCGTGATTTCGCTCGAGGAGGCCGTGAAGAAGATGACGTCGATGCCGGCGCAGTGGCTGAACCGGGACGACATGGGCGTGATCGCCGAGGGAATGCGCGCGGACATCGCCGTGTTCGATCCGGCCACGGTCACGGACCGGGCTACCTACACCGACCCTCACCAGTACAGCGAGGGCATCGACAACCTGCTGGTGAACGGCGTGCCGGTCATCCTCGGCGGCGAGATCACCGGGGCGAAGCCCGGACGCTGGATCCGCGGACCGGTGCACGAGTCGCGCGAGGGTTCCGCAGGATGAATTCGCGCAGGCCCGGGATCTGCTCCCGGGCCGCAGCCCCGTATTGGATCACCGGTCGCGTGGCGCCTGTTGTCCTGCCGCCCGCCGCACCGGGCGTGCGCTCGGTGGCCGGCATTCCGGCCGCGATCGCGCTGGCGACTGCAGCGGCGATGGCCTTCCTGACCCCGGCCCCCACCGCCGCCCAGGCACCCGTGCCGGAGATGCGCGCGACCGCCACCCCCGTGCCCCGCCCTCCCACCATCGACGGGGTGCTCGACGAGCCCTTCTGGGCCACGATCGAGCCGGTCACCGACTTCCGCCAGCGCGACCCGGTCGACGGAGCCCCCGCCAGCGAGCCCACCGAGGTGCGCATCGGCTACGACGCCAACGCCCTCTACTTCGGCTTCGTCTTCCACGACTCCGAGCCGGCGCTCATCCGCCGCAGCATCCTCCACCGGGGCGGGCGCATCGACAAGGACGACCGCGTCATCGTCGCCCTGGACACGTATCACGACCGCCGCAACGCCTACATCTTCGAGATCGGCGCGCTGGGGACGCAGGACGACGCCCTCATCTCCGACGAGAGCATGACCCTGGACGACTGGAACTGGGACGGGGTGTTCACCAGCGAGACGCGCGTGACCGAGGACGGCTGGGTGCTCGAGCTCGAGATCCCCTTCACCACCATCCGCTTCCCGGACACGGACGAGCCCACCATGGGCATCGCCTTCATGCGCTCGATCCGGCGCAAGAACGAGACCGTCGTCTGGCCGCACATCGGGCAGGAGTATCGCTCGGGCATCTCGCAGGTGTCGCGCTACGCGACGCTGGGGGGGCTGCGCGGGCTCAGGCGCGGCCGCTATGCGGAGGTGAAGCCGTTCGCGATCGCGGGAGCGCAGCGGAGGGCGGGCGACGAGAGCTTCGAGGGGCAGACCGACCTGGGCGTCGACGTCAAGTACGCCCTGACCTCGAACCTCACCTTCGACCTCACCTGGAACACCGACTTCGCGCAGGTGGAGTCGGACAACGTCCAGATCAACCTCACCCGCTTCGACCTCTTCTATCCCGAGAAGCGGGAGTTCTTCCTGGAGCGGGCCGGGCTCTTCCAGTTCGGGACGCCCCGCCAGACCGAGGTCTTCTTCAGCCGGCGGGTCGGGCTCCGGGGCGACATCGCGGGCGGCGGGCGGCTGACGGGCCAGGTCGGACCGCTCTCGATCGGGGCGCTGGGCCTGCGTACGCGCGGGTATTCGGACGATGTGGTCGCGCTGCCGGCCGCGTGGAACTCGGTGGTGCGCCTGCGGACGGATCTGCGGCCGCGCACGACGCTGGGCGGGATCGTCACCAGCCTGGACCACGAGAACGGCCGGGACCGCACGGCCGGGGTCGACTTCTCCAGCCGCTTCTGGAGCAGCAGCGCCTTCAACGTGTGGGCGGCGCGGGTCTGGAATCCGGCGTTCAGGGGGGCGCCCATGGACGTCGTGGGATCGCCCGACGATGACGCGGGATCCGCGGGTCCGCGCGAAGCGGGCGGCGCCAACGCCGCCTCCGCCGAACTGGTGCTCCAGAACGACCTGTACGTGGCGGGCGTTTCGCGCCTGGTCATCGACGACGGCTTCCAGCCAGCGCTCGGCTTCGTGCCCCGAACCAACCAGGACCGGTGGCAGGGCCGCGCCGGGGTGACGCCCCGCTTCGAGTCCAGCACGTGGGCACGCCAGCTGGCACTGGAGGTGAGCGGGCACCAAATCCGGGGCCGCGACGGCGCCAAACAGACGCATCAGCTGCGCGCGAGCGCCGGGCTCAACTTCCAGACCGGCGAATTCGCCAACATCTCCTTCAGCGAGCGCTTCGAGAGGCTGGAGGTGCCGGCGCGCATCAGCGGACGGCTTCTGGCCGCGGGCGACTACCGTTTCCGCCGTTTGACGATGCACGCGCGCACCAACGACAGCCGCACCTTCTCCGGGGCGCTGGCGGGATCGATCGGCGACTTCTGGTCCGGGACGCGGACCGAAATCGGGGGCGGAGCGACCTGGATCACCGGCCCGCACCTCACCATGGGCGGAAGATACTCGTGGAACGGAGTCTCGCTACCGGTGAAGGACGGGGATTTCTCGACCCACCTGGTGAGCGCAAGCATCCAGGGCGCGATCAGCCGCAAGCTCTTCGCCAACGCGCTGGTGCAGTGGGACAATCACTCCCGCGAGCTGCAGGCCAACATCCGCATCGACTGGATCCACACCCCCGGCAGCGACCTCTTCGTGGTCATCGACACCGGTTACCTGACCGGCGACCTGTTCGACCCGCGCGAGCCGCGCTGGCAGCGGCGCACCGGGGTGGTGAAGCTGACGTACCTGATGGCGTTCTGAGAGGTCGGCGGTCTGCCATTTTGGCAGAGTCGCCGGCTGGGCCGGACCATTAGTCTGCCATTTTGGCAGACCATCTTGGTTTCGGGTTGTGAAGCCCTCGTTGAACTTACGCGATTGCGGGCCGAAATTCCCGCCGATTTACTCCCGCTGACTGCGTCAGCTGCTAGCGTCGGACTCCCTGGGCGGCACCGTCGCTGGGGCAGCCCGACTCCGGAGCTTCGCAGAGCGATCACAGGAGGCGAGAAGAGGCATGACGCTGGGGATTCGACCTTTCAGTTACGGTCTCCACGATGTTGGGACGGCATGCTACGCGTGGATCCAGCCGGATGGCGGCTGGGGCTGGAGCAACGCGGGGCTCGTCGTAGACGGCGACCAGAGTCT
>MPMR01000027.1 GCA_002238605.1 BD2-11 clade cluster bacterium bin43
ATCTGGTAGAGACCGGTCTTGGGATCGGCAAACACCCTCACCCTGTTCCGGCCCCACTCGCCGGCGCTGTAGCTGCGCCGGTCCCGCTTCGTGCGTGCCATCATTCGATTCCTCTCGTGATGGACCGCACGATCTGCGCGTCCGAAACTTCGCTGAGCGGTGTTGCCCGCGCCAGATCCAAACCTGCCCTGAGCCATCAGCGGCTCGGACCCTGATCGCGGTCCGGTCCCGGGCGGCGCATCAGATACGGAGGCCGCGCGGTCTCGCGCCGGTGGATATCCCGGAATACTCGGCCAAGCGTGTCGCCAGCACGTCGAGCCGCTCGATTCGCACCTGCAAGGCTTCGTTCTCCTCGCTCTGCCGCTCGACGTGCCGTTGCAAGGCTTCGACCTGCCGCTGCAAGACTTCGACTTGCTCCGAGTGCCGCCGCTGTTCCGCGTCGTACTGCGCGGACAGCAGATGGACTAGTGTGTATATCTATTTGTGCCCGTTGGACTTACGGATTCCGCCGCTCGGATTCCCGCCGATTGACTCCCGCCGATTGGGGACTCTCACACACCAACCTTCGGGCGGCTATCCAGCGCCTTCCTGAGTTGTCCCTCGTCGGCTCTCTGATAGCACCTGAGCACGGTGTGTGCGTTTTTCCAGCCCCCGAGTTGGCAAAGGACCTTGAGGGGCAGGTCCATGAGGTCGCTCGCGAACTTCCGTCTCAGCGAGTGCCAGCCCCGCCCGCGCTTGGGCTCCAACCCCGCCCGCGTCTCCGCCTTGCACCAAAACCATTGCGCCCAGCCGCTGCTCATGCATCTGGTGGGATCCGTCCCCGCGGGCATCACCGGAGCATCGCCGGTGCCATCACTCATCCGGCGTGCCACCTCCAAGGCCGCGATCGCCTCGGCCGTCACGGGCGTGGTGTGCTCGTAGCCGGTCTTTTCGTGCTCCGCGCGCCAGCGGATGGTCCTGTCCTCGAAGTCTATATCCGGCCAGCGAAGCTTGCAGATCGCTCCGATCCTGTGTCCGGTCTCGTGGGCAAGCACGAGCGCGACGTGGAACCGCCAGTTGACCTGCCGTGACACTCGAAGGAGCGCCCGGTACTCCTCGTCATCGAGAACGACCCGGTTCGGGTTCTTCTCGACGGGCTTCCTCAGGCCCTTGAGCGGGTTCCTGTCGAGGAACAGGCGTCCCTGATCGTCCCTCGACCTTGCACCCCAGTTGAGCACCGCCATCAGGAACGTCAGGTCTCCCTCGATCGTCCGGTTGCTCACCGGCCGGCCAGTGAGACCGGTCCTGCCCGCGCGCCGCTCCCGGATGAACCGGTCCCAGTCGCGCTGGGAGAGCGTCTCCGGCCTGCGGTCCCTGCCGAAGAACCGGAGGAACATGGCGGTCACGACCCTGTCGCGCTGCCGTGTGCGCTTCGCCTTGGTGGGCGTCACCTCCTCACCGTAGATTTCAAAAAGCGTACCCAGGGTGAGCGGCTCGGGCTCGGGCTCGTTCCGGCCGTTCAGCTCCGGCCCGGCGGAACCCGCGGCGAAACCGTCGGCCTGCCGCCTTGCCCCCGGCCAGTCGCCGGGCCTCACGGACCCGGCCCGGCGAACCCCGCGGCAAACTCGTCGGCCTGCCGCTTGGCCCGCGACCAGTCGCGGTGCTTGAGGGACCGGGTGAGCCTGCGCCCGTTCTCTCGCCACTCTATCTGGTACAGTCCGGTTTTCGGGTCCGGGAACACCCTGACCCGGTTCCGGCCCCATTCGCCGGCGCTGTATGCGCGCCGACCTCGTTTCGTGCGTGCCATCATTCCATTCCTCTCTGGATGATGGACTGCACGATCTGCGTGTTCGAACGCTCGCGCGGGCCGGGTTCTTCCGCAAGTGGCGCTTCGGCCGGCGCTTTTCGGGGCAGATGCCTGCGGGCGATCCTGGGCGCGTTGGGCCGCCCGGCGTTGGGGATCTTGCCTTCGCGGACGAGCCTTCCGAGGTGGGTGGCGGTGTATCCGCTCTCGCGGGCGGCCTCGACCAGCGAGAACGTGGTCTCGTCCCTCTCGACGAGGGTGGCTTCGAGGTCGTCGGCGCAGCGCTCGATGGCGGTGGCCGGGGTCTCGCCTCCGTACCGCCGGAGCGCCTTGGCCTGCTTCCGCCAGTCGGCGGGCAGGCCCTCGACGGATGCGGGCTTGGTCTTCCGTGTGGCCTTCCGGGTCATTCCCACTCTCCTTCCTCATCCTGTCGGAGCGCGTCTTCGAGCCCTGGATCCCCCTCGCCGCGCCGGGTGGACCGTTCGGCGAGATCGACCCGCCGTCCGAGGTCGGCAAGCCCGGTGGTTCGGGCGATGACGTAGATGGCCGAGGCGAGCCCGGTGAGGATGAGCACGACGTGAAGCGCCAGCGTGAGGCCGTGCTCGGCGAAGATGGTTCCCCAGAAAGGGGCAAGGTAGGCGAGCCGGGATCCGCCGATCAGGAATGCCGACCCGGCGATGGCAGCGGTGAGTCCCGCGCTGATTTTCCAGGGCTGCATCTTTGGGTCCTCCCGTGGTCAGAGTTCGACTGAGGCGGGATTGCGGTCGGCGGGTCCGCGTAGCCAGGAGCCGCCGTCACTTCCGAGACCGAGCCTGCCGAGGAGCGCCGCTGCGGCGGGTCCGTTGGCGTGGAGCGCGAACCCGGCGGCGGCCTTGGCCCGGACGGCCGGTTCGCGGTAGTTGCCGGAGACGGCCTCGATGTTGACGCGCCCTGTTCGTCCTTCGGCGTCGGTGTACTCGATCTGGGCATCCGGGTAGAGCACCCGTCCTTCGTCGTCGGCCGGGAGTCCGAGTTCACGGGCGATCCGCCGCCGTTCGGCATCGGCGGCCCGCTTTCCGCCGTTCTTACGCGCCGCCTCGCTCGCTCGCGCGACGGTGCCCTTGAGTTCGGTGCCGAGCCGGACGCGCCGCACGGCGGCTCCCCGGTCGAGAAGCCGCCGCTTCTCCTTCATGGAGGCGCGATAGACGGCGGTTTCATGCGCGTCCTCCGATTTGCGGATGCGTGCGAACGGGACCTGCTGACCGGGATCCATCCCCCGTTCGGCGGCCAACAGCCGAGCCTCGGCCCTGCCCTTTTGCGTGAGCGTCAGGACCTTGAACGGATTGCCCTTCGGGCCGGTGGCCGTGGTCTCCGTGACGAGGCCCTTTCGGATCCAGGCGTTCAGGGCACGCCGCGTGGTGTAGGGGTGGCCGCCGAAGCGGGCCTCGGCGAGGTCGCGGTAGGAGACCGCGCCGAAGACGCCGATGTCGGTCAGCGCTCCGGCGCAGCGTTCGGGGAAGGAGATGGACCCGCGCGCCCGGTCCGCGGCGTATTGTCGGCGGTGGCCTTTCCGCATGCCTTGGCGATTGCGGCTGGGTGGCGCGGCGGGGCGCGGGTCCGGTTCGGCCGTGCGGCCGAACGTCTCTCTCCCTCTCACGGGTCAGCGGCTCGGCCCGAGGCTGCGCTCCGGGACCGGGAGCTTCGGCACGGGTACCTGGATCCGCTGGGGTCCGGATGTGGGCGTGCGGACCGCCGCCACGGCGACGGGGTCGCGCTCGGCCACGCGCTCGCGGTGCCGAACGAGCACGAAGTCGGAGATCTTCTGCGCGTCCGCGGCGGCGCGCCGGATCTCGCGCGGGTCCTCTTCGAGCGCCTGGATCCAGCCCTCGACGTAGGCCGCGCCCCTGCTCGGGTCGTGGCCGACGCCGACTCGCTCGCCCGTCATCATGGCGCTGATCTCGGCCCGGAGCTCCTCCCGGGCGTACTGGGGCGACCCGAACCCGCCGTCGATCCCCTCGATGAGGGTCTCGCGGTTCATCCGGTCCTTGTGGCCGGTGCTGTGGCCCCGCTCGTGGAGCGCGGTCTGGTAGTAGTGGTTGGCCGACGGGAACTGCCCGCGCTCGGGCAGCACGATCTCGTCGCGCTTCATGTGGTAGTAGGCGCGGTCGCCCGCGACGTGGCGGACCGGCACGCCGCCGTCCTCCATGACCCGCTCGGCCTCCTGGTGGACCTTCCAGAGCGGCTCGGGGGTGGGGTTCGCGCGCTCGGGCAGCCCGTCCGCCTGCTCGGCGTTGAACACGGTGTACTGGCGGACGTAGGGGACCTTGAGCTTCTCGTAGCGGTAGACGCGCTTGCCCTCCGCGTCCCTCCTGGGCCGCCCGCGCTCGTCGGTCACGGCGATCCGCTTCTTGTCCTGGAAGGAGAGGATGCGCGTTCCGCGCTCGCCCTTCCTGACCTGACCGCCCCGGTTCTGGATCTGGCGGTAGGTGCCCCAGCGCACGTCGCCATAACCGTGCTCCTGCTGGACGGCGGCCAAATGCAGGCTGTTGCCGCCCCGGTAGGAGCGGTCGGTGTCCACGTTCGTGGGCATCACGCGCTCGCCCGGTGCCCACGGCTTCTGCCAGGGCGCGGTGCCCTGCCTGATCTGTTCGATGATCGCGTCGGCGAACTTGCGGTGATACTCGTCGTGTTTCATCGCGCGTCCTCCTCCGCGGCACCGCCGTGCGGGTCGTTCCAGGCGGCCGCGATCTCGTCGTCAGTCCCGACATCCTCGGGGAAGAGGCCGTACTCCTCGGCCAAGTAGGCCCGGACTTCGAGCGTCTCGCCGCCGTCGCGCGCGAGTTCGAGGTCGAAGTCCTCGAACGTCTCGATGGGGATGGTTCCTCCATTCCAGGTCATGCCTTCACCTCCTTCGGTGGGTGGGTGTGGGTTTTGCTTTCCCGTTGCATCCCGGGCTGCGCTCCAGACGGCGCGGTGATCCAATGGCCGGTGGGCGCGTCGTATCCGCATACCTCGAGCGCGTCCTCGACGAACCGTCTGCCGCTGCGGCGGGCCACGTGCAGGACGAGCGCGATCCCGTCGACGACGCCCCGGCAGGTGACCTCCCAGGGCAGCGCGTCACCGGCCTGCATGGCGCAGCTCGCCAGCCGCGAGAGCGCGGAGCGCGCGTTGTTGGCGTGGATGGTCGTGAGCGACCCGCCGTGGCCGGTGTTGAGCGCCTGCAGCAGGTCGGCGGCCTCGCCGCCCCGGACCTCGCCGACGACGATGTGGTCGGGCCGGTGGCGGAGCGCGTGGCGCACCAGGTCGCGGATCTCGACGGGCGTCTCCGAGAGGGTGGCCCCGGCCTCGAACCGGAGGCAGTTCGCTCGGTCGATCCGGAGTTCGAGCGTGTCCTCGATGGCGACGATCCGCTCGTCCTCCGGCAGCAGCTCGATCAGCGCGTTCAGGAGCGTGGTCTTTCCCGAGCCCGTGCCGCCGGAGACCAGGATGTTCTGGCGGGACGCAAGCGTGCTCCGAGCGGCTTCGAGGAGGTCCTCGGGCAGCGAGCCCAGGCGCACCAGGTCCTCGGCCGTGAACGCGCGGCCGCCGAACCGCCGGATGGTGATGGCAACCTCCGGACTCGCGGGCGGGGTGCAGATGGCGACCCGCGATCCGTCCTCCAGCCGGGCGTCCAAGATCGGCCGCGCGGCGGGATCGAGCCCGAGAGGGCGCGCGATGTGGATGGCGGCGCGGTGCAGCCAGGCGGCGGTGAGCCCCGGGGCGTCGTGGGGCTCCAGCCTCCCGGCCCGCTCGACCCAGACGTTGCCGGGTCCGTTGATCATGATCTCGGAGATTTGCGGGTCTTCGAGCAGGCCCTCCAGGCCAGGAAGGAACGGGGTAAGGTGGCCGACACCGCTCGCGCGCTTCATATCCGCCCCTCCTTGCGCAGCCTCCAATAGCCGGTCTCCTTCGGCAGGTAATGGGGCTTGAGGTAGACGCGGCGGGCCGGGAGCGACTTCACCCCGTCGTAAGGAAGGCAGATCGCTTGGTAGTTGGCGAGCAGCGCGAACTCGCGGGGCGTGAACACCGGCTCCCGGGACCGCCGGAACGACTTGCTCGCGCCGATGGTGCCGCGTCCGCCCCCGGCGCGCCCGGACAGGAGCGAGAACTCGGGCCTGCCGGTGGTCTCGCTGAACGTGTAGGAGGGCTGCGTCTTCATGACGGAGCCGCACATCTCGGACGCGATCTTCGCCGACGCCTCGTCGGAGAGCGACAGGAAGATCCGGGTGCGGAGCGTCTGGACGAGCGTGCGCCACGCCTCGCCCGAGGGCAGCACGGAACGGAGCGAGGAGATCGATTGCGTGGCAACGATGGGGATGCAGCGGCACTGCCGCGTGAGCGCGAACGCCTTCTCGTCGCCGGACGGGTCGTCCTGGCCCACGGTGGCAAACGCCTGGTATTCGTCGCAGATGAACACGGCGGGCCGCATGTAACGGTCGGGACGCCGGGCGGCCTCCGCGGGACGCCGGAGCAGCGCCTGCATCCACGCGTTTTTGAGCAGCACGCCGATGGCGCGGGCGAGTGCCGGGTTCGCGCCCGCGGGCATGTTGAGCGCCAGCACCTTACCGCCCTCGATCAACTCGGAGAGCGGCGGCAGCCTCCGGCGCAGGCCCGGCATGGCCGGGACGTCCGGGACCTCCTCCTCGTCCACGTCGTCCGTCCGTTTCGCCGGGGCATCGTCCCCCGGCGGCGGCGGACAGAACACACCCGCGACCTCCGGCTGGTCGAACAGCGAGAGGAACACGCTGATCCCCTCGACGATCGAGGTACGGAGCTTCGCGTCCAGCTCCGACCAGTCCTTGACGTACCACCGGGCGACCGCCTCGACCCGCTCGGAGAACTCGCTCCCGGCAACGTTCTCGACCACCACCCTCCGGCATGTGACCTTCAGCTTCTTGAGCCGCTTTTCGAGTTCCGGATCGAGCCGGGTCGCCATGTCTTCGGTGCCGGGCACCTGCTCCCACGCCCACTTCGTGAGTGCTTCGGAATGATTGACCATGTCCTTGCGGGAGATGATCGCCCTCACCGGCTGGCGCTCGTTCGCCAAATTCTGCGCCTCGCGGATCCTGTTCCTGAGCAGGTCCGCGTCAACCGTGCAGCGGTAGATGTCCTGAAGCGTGACCCAGCTGCCCGGCAGGAGCCGGTGCAGCTCGATGATCCACCGGACGAGGTTCGTGTACGCCTGTTGCCAAAACGGCTCCCGGGACTTGCCGAAGAGCTGGTTGATGAGCGACGCGACGCCGTAGGCCAGCGAGTAGGAGTCGAGCAGCGGATCGTCGAGCGGATTCCACTGGAGCGACCCGCCGAGCCCGATCTCGAGGTAGTCGTCCCCGCGCCCGGCGTCTTCGAGAATGCCTCGGACCTGGTGACAGAAGTCGCCCTTCACTTCGAGCACGAGCGCGCCCGCGCGGCGGCCGGGATCGTCCGCGCGCCAGAAGAGGATCTGGCGGGCGAAGGGGTACATGCAGCCGCTGGTCTTGCCGGTGCCGACGGCGCCCACGATGAGGGTGCCCGTGTAGAGCCCCTTCTCGGGAACGACGAGCCACGACGGTTGCTCGCTCTCGCGCGGCACCGTCGGATGATGCTGTTCGCCAACGACGAGCGACGGCGCTTCGTCCTCGGGCGAGGTGGGCCACGCGGGCAGCTTGCCCCGTCGCCGGAACCTGAAGAGCGGATGGAGCCAGACCCGCCAGACCGAGAGGACGAACGAACCGGCCAGCACGACCAGAACGGCGGGCCACGCGTAGTACCAGACGCGGATGGCGGCGTGCAGGCCCGGATCGTGCAAGGCGATCAGGTCGAGATACGGGTTCGCGCCGGGGAACGGCGCCTTGAGCGCCTGGCCGGCGACCGCCCCGACCGCGCTCCCGATGATGGCGAGGGTACCGGACCTCATCGCTTCAACCCCCTTCCTGGAAGGATTGCTGGCCCGGAGCGACCTCCCGTGGAGGACGGAATGGACGTGTCCATGCCGATCCTCCCCGATGGCACGCCACGCGTCCAAGGAGGGGGGTCGCTCCGGCCACGGTCGCCGGCGCCCGCGTGCCGCAACCGGTCGTCGGGCCGTGGCGCAACCGCAATCCGCCCAGCGACTTGCGTAACCGGCGACCTGTCCGCCCAGGACGCGGTTCCGTGTCCGGCGACCCCCAACGTCGAACGGACACCCGCTCTACGGCCCCGGAACCCCGCGATCCCGCGGTCAAGACAGGCCTCCGCGAAGCCGTCGGGAACGCCATGCCGTGAAGCCGTCGACCGCCATGCCGGGGCCGGCGGACCGGACCTGCTTCTTGAGTTCGGCGATCCGCACAAGGCAGCTTTGAAACCCGCCGAGCTTCTCGACCGCCGCGTCGTTCATCCGGATGATCGCCTGTTCGATCCGCTTGATTTCGCGGCGGGCCAAATCGGCGGCATTCGCCTCGGCGGGTGCGTCGGCCCAATGCCCGAGCACGTTGCGAGCCCGCGCGAGTTCCGGCGCGGTTCGCACGACCGCGGCAACCTCGACGGACAGCCCCCGGATTTGGAGCGCGTGCCAGAGCCCCCGGTGCGAACGGCCCCACGAGCGGAGCGCCGTCGCGGTGCCGTGGCCTGGATCGGCGTAGACGAACAGGGCGCGGCGCTCGTCTAGCGCGACGGGCAGCTTGACCGGGAAGTAGCGCCGGGTCTCGCGGGCACCCCGGCCGTACACCCTCACGGGCAGCAGCTCGCGCTCGATGCCGAGCGCTTCGAACGCGGCGACCTTCTCGGGCTCGGTCGGGAGCCAGGGAAGCTCCGTGTGGTCGATGACGTAATCGAGCGAGAGAAGACGGCGCAGGAGCACTTCCTCGGAAGCCGTCTTGCGGTGGCGGATGTGCTCGGCTCCGAGCGCCCGGTAGACCGGCCGCGAGAAGATCCGGCAGACCCTTCGTCCGTGCAGCGTCTCCTTCGCGGCCAACTTCTGCGCCGTGATGGCCCGTACGAACCGGCGGGTCGTGCGGCCGCGGGTCTGGAGCCACGCTGTGAGCTGCGCAAGCGTGAACACGCCGCTGTGGAGGCACGCCAGCGCGATCCACTCGGCCTTCTTCCCCTTCCACCCGAACGTCTCAAGCGCCTGCTCGCGGCCCTTAAGGTGCGCGATCATCGGTCGCTCCCGGTCACGAGCGCCAGGTCGGCCCGCATGTAGGTGACGAGGAGCCCCATCGGATTGTGGACGACCAGATCCGGTGGGACCCGTTCCAGGAACTCGAACCGGAGCGTGAGCGACCAGCGCTCGCGCCGCAGCTCCTGTTGGCCGCGCAAGTGGACCAAGTCGAAGTCGGCCGTCGCGCCGTGCGGCGGCTCTGGAGACGGGTGGATGCGAAGCACGACCTGTTCGACTTCGAGTTCGGTGTCGGCCGTCCCCGCCGCGACGCTCGCGACCTCCTCGCCGTCCCTCTGGAACGCGGCGTTCGCGAGGTCGGTGCTCAGGAACCGGAGGCTCCTCGTCCAGCTTTCCTGCGCCGTCGCCCGCCGGCGCGAGTGGAAGTCGTGGACGAACCGGTTGAGGAAGTACTTCGTGGTGGGATCAAGCGGATCGGCCTGCGCGGTCGCCGCCTCGTAGGCCAGCGCCTCGGCGCGTCCCACCTCGTCCACCCGGATCACGATAGGTTTGGGCGGTTCCGCGCCCGCGATCCTGAGCAGGACCAGGACGCCGAGCACGATGCTCGCCGAGAGTAGGATCAGGATCCGTCGCAGCTTCCGGTTGGACTCGACCGCCTCGCCCCAGATCTCGGCGTACTCACGGCCAGCGTCACGGTCACGTTTCATCATCGGCTTCTCCCAGGGACTCAGACGGGGGGCTTGGCGGGGGCGGCGGCCTTGCTCGCTCCCTGCATGACGAGCGCGACGAACCCGGACCCGGCGGAGCCGGAGCCGGAGACGAGCATCGAGGCGAGTTCGCCGACCTTGAGCCCGGCCATGAGGCCGGAGACGACGAGCGGCATGAGGACGACGGCCCAGAGCCAGAGTTCGGCGGGGTCGGCGGTCCCGGTGCCCATCAGCGCGTCGGCGTAGGTCGTGATGTAGCCCATGCCGACGCCCATGAAGACCCTCAGGATGGCCCCGGCCACGACGCCGTAGAGCGTGTAGACCATCAGCGTCCGGAACCATCCCCAGAACAGGAACGAGAGCGGCTCGAAGAGCAGGAACGCGATGAACACCGGACCGAGCAGGATCGCGATGGCGATGGCGACCTGCGCCCAGATCACCTGCGCGTAGGTGACGCAGAACAGCGCCAGCAGGCAGACCACGAGCGAAGCGCCCATCACGAGCGTGACCAGCGAGGAGAAGATCACGGTCGCGCCCGCCGTCACGATCGAGAGCAGGTTGCCCGTGGACCACGCCGCGCCCAGGTGCGCGCTGTACGCCTGCACGAGCGCGGCCATCTCGGTGTAGCCTGCCGACACCACGTCGGACAGAAACAGGTTCTGAAGCCAGATCCCGCCTCCGGCGACCATGGCGGGGAACGTGAGCCCGACGCCGGGGATCGGGACGATGTAGTAGTGGAGCAGCGTGCGGGGGATCGCGATCCCGATCACGAGCTTGATGATATCCCACGGCTGGAACGTGCCGGTGAACGCGATCCTGAGACCCGTCCAGGCGACCATCACGGCGGCGAGCCCGCCCCAGAGCTGGAGCCCGAGCGTATGCACGCCCGGCGCGGCTCCGCCGACGACGGTGTCGAGCACCACGTCGAGGAACCCCTTGAAGTCCTGAAGCTGATCGGCCGGGATCTGCGTGGGGACGTTCGGGTCGATGGACTGCGGGGGCAGTTGCATGGCCGTCGCGCCCCTACCGGTAGAACGACGGGATGCGGAACAGGAGCCCGTCGCGGAGCGCGGTTCGGTTCAGCGAAGCCGCGTCCCGCATCGTCTCGGCGAGCGTGTTCGCGCGCGCCCGGCCGTCACGCCAACGGCCAAGCCATTCGAGGCGGGCGAGTTCGGCCTCACGCGCCCGGCTCGCCTCGGCGGCGGCCTGGTGGGCGAGCACCTGTCCGGCGGCGGCGTTGATCCGGCCCTGGCTCAGCGCGGCGGCGACCCGTGCCTGCTGGAGGGCGGTGTTCGAGAGGTTCCCATTCGCCGTGATGTCGGCGAACGAGCCCTGCGCGCTCTCGATGGTCCCGGCGAGCGCGGCGGCCGCGTCGAGCGCCGCGTAGTCGAGGACCCGCTGCCGGTCGGCCGCCTCGCGGGCACGGCGGTAGTCCTCCAGCGCGCCCGTCGCCGCTTGGGGCGGAAGGTTCCGGAAGAGATCCAGGATGTCGGCCTCGCGCACCCGGTCGGCCGTGCCGTGGGTGGTGCGCCACAGTTCGGTGACCGAGCGGCCGCTTCCCATGGCCCGGACGGCGTCCACCGTGCCGCGGGCCTGTCCCGTGAAGTCGGACCGCCAACCGAGTCCGTCGCGCACGAGGCCTACGGGATCGGCGGCGAGGTCGGAAAACGGTTGCAGAAGCGCGTCGATCTCGCCGCGCGCGGCGCGCTCCATGTGATCGAGCTGGTCTTCGAGTTCCGTAAGCTGGCGGGCCATCGACCGGATCTGGCTGACCTGGTGCGAGATCTGCGTGATCTGGTTCGCGATGATCGTGGCCCGCTGGATCCAGCTGCCGAAGTCGAACTGCGCGCTCGCGGGAGCGGCATTCGCGAGTAGCAGAACGGGGACGAGCAGTGCCGGGGCGAGGATGCGGTGAATCATGGAAGAGTCCTTTCGTGTCATCAGTGTGCGGCGGTTGGGGTCGGGACCAGCACATCGGAGGTGAGCCAGATGCGGAGCCGGTGGCCCGCACGGATCGTGATCTCGGGCAGGCGGTTCAGATACCGGTCGAGCATCGAGGCGGCGCTGCCTCCGAGTCCCTGGCCGACACCCGCTTGCAGTCCGTAGGGCGAGGCTCCGGCGAGCGTCAGCCCGCTCAGCGCGCCGACCGCACCGGCGGCGGCGAACGTCGAGAGGTAGCGCCGGTTGACCTGGTCCCTGAGGGCGCTCTCGCCCGCCTGGTTGAGTCCGGCGAATTCGAGGTCTATCCAGCTTCCGTCGGGCAGCAGCAGCCGGTGGAACGCCACGGCGAGGCGGCTCTGATCCCGGTTCTGGACGGCGCTCGCGGTGCCGACGACGCGCGCGCCGCGCGGGACCAGAACGCGCTGGCGGTCGGCCGAATACAGCGGGACCGACACCATGGCGAGCACCGGGCCGGGGAACTCGCCGGAGAGTTGGGTGAGCAACACCGCCTCCAGGAACGAACCCTCGGGGATCCTTTCCCAGCCCGGCGGGTCATGCAGCCGGACCAAACGGCCGGGCTCAGATGTGCGGGGTGGGGCGGGGCTGGCCTGAGGCGCTGAACCGCCCGCGCCGGGCGCGAACTCTCCGGCGGCCAGCCCAGCGGCCATCTCGGCCTCAAGCGCGGCGAGGGAGTGCCCGAGAGACGCGAGCGCGCCATCGAGTGCCGCATCGGGAGGCTCGGGTGCGGGCGGTGACATCCCAGCCGCATTTGAGGTCCGGTTCGGATCCCGGTGCGACTGCGCGACGGGTGGCGAGCGGAGCGAGCGCGTCCTGCGCTCGACCTCTTCGAGCCGGAGCGCCTCGCGAAGATCGAACTCGGCCTGGCCGAGGGCGGCCTGGGCACCGGCGTTGCCCGCATCCGCCCCCGCGTCTTGTCCGACCGGTTCCTGCCCGGAGGCATCGGTCTGTTGCCGCTCACTGTCCGCATCGGCCGCCGCCTGCTGGCTCTGGCGCTCCGTCTCGGCATCGAAGCGGCCGTCGAGCGCGCGGCCCGTGCGGTCGTCCACGGGCCGCGCCTCAGTGGGTGCGGCTCCCTCGGCCGTCTCGTCGGGACGCGACAGAGACGAGGAGAACAGCAACCCTGCCACGAGCACGGTGATCAGGGCGATCCCGACCTTCGTGACGAGGCCGCCGGGCAGCGCGCCCTTTGGCTCCTTGAACCACTGCTTCCAGCCGCTCACCTGGTGCCTGCCTCTGGCTCGAACCGCCAGTGCAGCCGCTTGTCGCCGAGCTGAAGCCATCCGTCGCCCAGGACATGGCGGGCGATGTAGAGCCCGTCCTCGGTCAGATCGAACGCGACCAGACTCGGCTCGCCGTCCTTCAGCTCGTAGAGGGCCGGGGCTTCCTGCGCGCGCGAGCGGATGTAGGTGAAGAGCCCGTCGTGCCACATCGCTTCGACCCGGAACGGACGCTCGGACGCCCTCCGGTCCAGCCGGTACTCGAACCGCAGCCGTTCGGGGTAGGAGGCGCGAAACGCTTCGATCTCCGCAGCCGCCTGTTCGCGTGCCTTGACGATCCCGGCCTCGGCTTCCTCGCGCGCCATGCCCGCAGCATCGACGGCCTGGGCCGCCATCTGCCGGTACGCCGCAACCTCGCTTCGGGCGACGAATGCCGGTCCGCCCGCGTTTCCGCCGGACATCTCAGCCGTCTCCGCGCCCGCCTCGACGCGCACCACCAGGTGGGGCGGCTTCTCGCCGCTCTCGGAGACGAGGAACGAGTAGATGCGCCCCGACTCGCAAACGAGTGCGACGTTCGTGGCCGCGTCCTCCGCCAAGGGCTTGAGGTACGCCACGTTCGCCGCGCCGGTCAGGTGCCAGTACTCGGAGTCGCCGGCCACGAAGTCGAGGATCCGCTCGCTGGCCGGAAGCACGATTACCGTCGTGTGGCGCACGCGCGCGCGAAGCCGGGGGATCCGCTCATCGCCCTCTTCCGGCACCGATACGCGCAGGTAGGCGGCCTCGGTGCTCGGCTGCTGCGCGCAGGCCTCGCCGGGGAGCGCCGCCAGAAGCAGCGTGAGCAGGACAATGACGATCCCGAGCAGGATCGCTGCGGTTGGTGTTTTCATGGTGTTACGTCCTTTGCGTTCTTGGAGGTGGTGTGGGATGGGTTCGGCCGGGCGAGCACTTCGAGAGCACGGACCAAGCCGTGCTTCGCCACGGCTTCGGCGCGCTTCTCGGCGTCCAAGGGCGAGGAGGTGTAGAGCCAGTAGCTCTCCGGATCGACTTCGAGCCGGAGGACTGCCGCCTCGTCCGGGCGGCGGAGATAGAGCTCGCGCTTGGGCGTGAGCTCCCGGACCTGGGTGATCTCCGACTCGTTCAGCCTGAAGAGGGCTCCGGCCTCCGCGGGCAACTCGGGGTTGGCGAGGAACAGCTTGGTGGGGATGGATTCGAGGAGCGCCGAAGCGCCGGGCGTTCCCGTCACGTCCACGGCGGACTGCGTGGCGAGCACGAGCGCGGCGTTCTTCTTCCGCCACGTCTTGGCCGCCTCGGCCAGGTAGTTCAGCACGGCGGGGTCCTGCATGTACCGCCAGGCCTCGTCCACGACCATCAGCTTGAGCCGGGCTGTCTCCGCCGCGTCTTCGATCTCCAGGCGCATGCGTTCCAGGAGGTAGGCGAGCGCCGCCTCGCAGAGGTCCGCGTGCTCCGCCGCGCCCGCCAGATCGATCACCTGCCAGTCGCGGAACTCGATGTCTGCCCCGCCCGACGGCGCGTTGTCGAAGAACGCGCCCCACGCGCCGCCCTCCGTCCACCGGCTGAAGGCGGGCCACATTGCGACCGGGAGCGAACCGGCCAGCACGCTCATCGTCCGGCGCTCAGCCCCCAGCGCGTAGAGGTCCTCGATCCGCGCGCGGATCTCGCTCGTGTCCGACCCGTCGGCCTCGTAGCCGCCCAGGTTGAGGAGCCGGAGCACCCAGCCGGTCAGGAACTGGAACGTCCTCGTCGTGGCAGGCAGCGCGAAGGGCTGGAGCCGGAGCGTCGGCTCCGTCTCGCCCGGCGCGAGCTCCAGATAGCGGCCCCCGAGGAAGCGGGTCAGCCAGCGATACGAGCCACCCAAGTCCAGGATCAGGATGCGGGGGTCGTACTTGAGCGCCTCGACCAGCAGGAAGTTCAGGGTGAAGCTCTTGCCCGAACCCGTCGCCCCCAGGATCAGCGTGTGGCCCACGTCGCCCGCGAACAGGTCGTAGCGGTACGCCGTGCGCCACGGCGTCTCGAACACCGCCAGCGGCTCGCGGCCCAGATGGCGGCTCGTTCTGTTCCCCTTGGGCGGTCCGAACACGGGCGCAAGGCACGCCGCGACGCCCGCCGACACGAACACCTTCCGCACCTGCCGGCGTCTCGGCTGGGCCGGGAGCCGGGCGAACCACGCGGGAAGCTGGCCGTAGCCTTCCCGGATCACCTTGGCGTCGTGCGCGGCGAACAGGCGGCGGACGTCGCCGTCCAGCCGCTCGATCTGTTCGAGTTCGCCATGGAGCGCCACGGTCAGGGACGCCTCGCCGTAGGCCACGCCGTCGGCTTCGAGTTCGACCAGCGCGCTGCCCAGCCGGTCCGACTCGACGGCTGCCGCCGAATCCACCATCGCCGCCGCCGTGCCCTGAGCGTCCTGCGCGTGCGCCATCATCGAGTAGCGGCGCGAGAAGTAGTGGCGCTGCGCACCTCGGATCCGCCGCCTCGCCGCTTCCACAGTCCACGGCCGCCATTCGAGCGAAACCGTCGTCACCGCATCAAGGCAGTAGAGGTCTTTGAGCAGGTTCGCGTGCGCCTGCCCCGGCGGCGACAGAAGCGAGTAGAGGATCACCGGCTCGCCATCCAGCTTCAGGTGCGAACGCTCCGCCTCAAGCTCCGAAAGCGCGAGCCGCCAGTTCATGCCGCTCCCCGTCGCACCGTCCCAGAACGTGCCGGGCCTGTTGGTGAGGTCGGAGAGCAGCCTGGATGCTTCAACGGCTCCGAGCATCTCGACGGGCGTGTGCTCGGCCACAAGCGAGCGGCTCGCATCGATCATAGCGCGGAACCGGTCCGCCGCCGCATCGATCTCCGAAGCGAGGTAGGTCGGCGCACCCTTTCTTTGACGCTTCCACAACCGGGCGATCCTGGCGGCGGGTCCGGATCTGGTCTTGGCCGCCGGGCGGAGGCCCGGATCGTGCGACCATACCACAAAGGCGTCGAGCCGCTGGACGCGCCCGGCAAGGAACGCGCTTCGCTTGCGCCCCGAGACGGACGCGATGTCAGAGCCGTTGTCCTGCGGACTCTCGTCGCGGCTGGGGCGTCGTAGCAGGTAGAAGTGGAGCCGCGTGCTGGGACCGAGGCCCGAGAGCAGCCTCTGCCAGAGTCCCAGCACCCGGTCGATCTTTTCGGGCGTCCTCCCGTCGGTTACGGCGGGGCGGGGTCCGCCCCCCGCGCCCACCTCGCCCCCCCCGCCAGAGCCCCACCCCCCGGTCGTTCTTTTCGGGCTCCCCCCGGTCGGTTACGGCGGGCCGGATCCGGCCCGCCGCCACCAGTTCGCCCGCACGGGTTAGGCAGCTTTGGCCGTCTTCGAGCCAGCCCCAGTAGGGCAGCTCCTCGGCCAGCGAGCCCGCCGCTTCGTAGGCCCGGAGTTCGTCGGCGACCCTCACCGGGAACCCCCACGGACCACGAGATGCCACGGCTCGTCGGCCCACTTGCCAGGATCGAAGCGCGCCGGATGGCGCGTCGAGGCCCGGAGCACCGCCAGCATCGCCGGATCCCTCCGGCCCGCCAGCCAGCCTGCGCCGTAGCAAGCGGCGAATACGACTCCACCCGCCACGAGCGAGGCCGTCGCGTTCCATACCGCGACGGCGAGCGTCGCGCCCAGCAGGAACAGCCGCCGCTCCACGCCCAGCACCGTCAGCGGACGGTTGAGCGCCGCGTAGCCCGGCCAGCGCCTGAGGCTCCTCATCAGAACAGCCAGCCGAGGAAGTTGACCGCGCCGACCGCCATCCCGATCCCGAAGATGATCCCGGCCAGCGTGCGCTTGCTGCCGCCCTCCCCGAACGCGAACATCAGCCCGCCGACCACGATCGCAATCAGCGACAGCCCGCGCGCGATCGGTCCCGTGAACTGTGTCTGAAGCTCGTTCACCGCATCCACCCACGGGCTCGTGCCCTGCGCGTGGAGCACGCCGGGCGTCAGCATGAGCAGCACGGCCCACACAGCTCCCCGCATCGTAGTCAGCAACGTTCTCATCATTTCTTTCCTTTCCCTGAAGGGTTGCTGGCGACGGTCTATCCGCCGCCCCGGGTGTCCGCGATCCGCTCGCGGATCCACGCGTCGATCTCGGCCTCGATCCAGCCCACAACGTTCTCGCCCAGCTTGACCGGCCGAGGGAAGAGCCCTCGGGCGACCCACCTTCGGATCGTGCTCCGCGAGAGGCCGGTCCGGTCCTGTACCTGCGACATCCGTAGGAGGCGGATCGGCGGTCCTTTTTGCTGCTCGGGGTTCTCGGTCATGGTTCTGCTCCTGTTCGTTCTCCCCGTACTCGTCGATGGCTTCAGTGGCGGAAGGCGCCGGGGCGGATCCCGGATGCCACCCGAGTCCCCGTCGTAGTTGCCGATGAAGGCCAGAACACGGTCCGCCGTCCTGGACGACGGCGAGTGTCCCGCCCCAATCCGGCGCAGCGGACCCGGGTCGCCCAGCACCGTCATGCCCAGCGTCATGGGCCTGACGCCCATGCATTCCAGAAACGCGCTCACCCACGAGTTGAATAGCTCCTCCAGCGTTGCCATGACTGCCGTTCCAGCCGCATCGATGCCCGTAACGTTGATGACGTGTCTTCAAGACCGTCAACCGGTAGTAAATCGCCTAAGTGGTTATGCTGTATCATGATGGGTCATGCTGGGTCAGGCTTTGCGGACGGCTCCGCCAGCGGGGCGACAAAGCACCCCCGCCCGGCATTTGCGGGCGCCTCCCCAACAGGATCTGTACGTCGACCAGACGGAGGGGATCGGAAGCAACGGACCACGCGCCGCGCGGAGGCGAGTCGGCAGGTTCGGGATCCGGATCCGGGCGCGATGGTCAAGCCGCCAGGCCCCCGAAGTGGATCGACCTCGGCCGACTTGCGAAACCGGCTGGAGGCGGGGCTATTCCGACCCCATGGGACGAACGAAGAAGAAGGACTCCATACCTCTGGATCCCGTGCGCAAGCGGCTACTCCGGCTGCTGACGGCGAAGGGCTCGACCCTGCGCACCGCCTCGGTTGCCATGGGCCGGAACAACGCCTACCTGCAACAGTTCATCCACAGGGGCACGCCGAAGGTTCTTGCCGAGGACGACCGCGAGATCCTCGCGGAGCACCTGGGCTGCCGGCCCGAGCTACTCAAGCACGGCCGGAGTTTCCGGCTCTCGACGAACGCCACGCGGCCTTCGCCGCCCGACGACGCATACGCCGCGCCAATCGGCTACAGCGCCGTGCCGGAGGCGGAGCTCAAAGAGGAGCCGGACGCGGAGGAAGCCTGGAACGGCGAGTTGCGGGTGACCGGAGATGCTTGGATGTTCGCCGATGCGTTCATCCGCCACCGGCTCCGGACCGATCCCGGCGACCTGTGGATGGTCGAGGTGGACGGGGACTCGATGGAACCGCTGCTCTCAAGCGGCGACCACATCCTGATCGACGTGAGCCGGACGGTGCTTGCGCCGCCCGGGATGTTCGTGATCTGGGACGGCATCGCGCTCGTCGCCACGCGGATCGAGCGGTTGCCGCACTCCGAGCCGGCACGCGTGATGCTCAAGTCCGTCAACCCCGAATACGACAGCTACGAGTGTACTGCCGAAGAGGTCCGCGTCGTCGGACGCGCCGTTTGGGTCTCCAGAAGGCTGTAGGACTGGTAGAAACCCGAAACCCCCGCGCCCGGAGGCCGTTCGGGAGCGGAACCGTCCCCGAACGGGCTGGGTCGCGCGGAGCGGCCGATGACCGTTGCGGCTTGAAATCGCCCGGGCCACGATCATTGGGCTGGCTCGTCGGCAATGTCGGATCCTTGATGCGCAGCACGGCCACAATGGCGCGCGACGCGGCTGGGAACCGAGAACCGCACCTCAAACGGCCCGGCAGCCGCCACGTCCGCGCGACCCAGAACTCCCGAAGCACCGCGATGCGGCGCGAAACGCCCCGTCCAAGCATCTGGTTCGCACCATCCGCATCCCAATCGGCACCGGCAAGCCACCACTCTGGGATCGTAAAGTCCGGCGCCAAGCGCGCTTGGGCGTCCCGAATCGGTTTGACGGAATGACCTGATTTCGCTATCTTCGGTTTCTATACGGTGTGCGCAGGCGGGATGAGCCGCAAATTGGCGGCGGCTTGACCTTCTCGGTAAACTCTTGGCGTGGGTTCGCGCCAAGAGGAGGCTCACCCGACTCGGTCTGCGAACACCGAGGCACATCGGTAGGCTCGCACGCCGCCAAGCCCGAGTCTGCGAGACTGCTGCTGGGCCAACCCGATCACCGTGTTTCGGAATGGAGGAAGGAAGAGCCCAATGGCCATCCGGTATCGGTTTAGCGGACACGAGACCTTTCCGTTCCGGTATCTCTGGCCCCAGAAGGGGGTCCGGGGAATCATCGACGACCCTAACCTCTTCTTCCGCGAGGACGCCATCGTACGGCTCGGCGTCGGCAAGAACATGGTCTCCTCGATCCGATTCTGGTGCCAAGCGCTGGGCTTGGCGCAGGCAGATGGGCGTAGGCGCACCGCAGAGCCCACGGAACTCGGGCGGAAGCTCTTCGGAAAACACGGATGGGACCCCTATCTTGAGGATCCGGGTACACTGTGGCTGCTTCACTGGGAGTTGATCGATTCGCCGGGAATCGCTTCGACATGGTCACTCGCGTTCACTGGCTGGCGGCGGGATGCGTTCACGCGTAGAGAGCTTGTGGAGTGGCTGGCGCTGATTGCCAAAGAGCGGGCAAATCAGCACACTTCGCGCAACTCCTTGAGGCGCGATGTGGAGGTGTTCATCCGGACCTACGTGCCCACAGGCGCGCGTTCCCGCCGCGCGATCGAAGACACGTTCGATTGTCCTCTTTCCGAACTCGGGCTGTTACGCAGGGAGGACCGCGACCTGTACCGATTCAGCCGCGGCGCCAAGCCGAACCTCCCCATCGAGATTCTGGCTTACGCTCTGGCCAGGTATTGGGACCGGGAGGCCGGCGGGCAGGAAACGCTAACCTTCGATCGTGTCCTGTACGGGTTGGGGTCGATTGGATCGGCGTTTCAGCTCTCTGATGCTGGCCTCGCCGCACATCTCGAAGCGCTTCCGAATTGGGCCGGCTTCGACTACGATGAGACGGGCGGTCTGCGTCTCCTTATTCGCCGCGAGCGCGCGAGGTCGAGACCTCCGATCCGTCTGCTCGAACGGTATTATGCCAGCCAAGCGGACAAGGGGAAGACTACCGAGGTGGCTGCGTGAACGCGCCCCGTCTCTGCGATGTGATCTCTGTTCGAGGGCGTTTCCACAGCTCCGTCAATGTTCCGCGGGATTGGCGTCTGGAAACGGACCGGACGGCCTATATCGTTACGCCTAGCATCCGGGAACTCACCGAGCGGATCGTCAGGGAAACGGAAGCTCGCGGCGGCGTCCGCAGCTGGTCGATCACGGGCCCCTACGGCTCCGGAAAGTCGGCATTCGCGCTCTTCCTGGTGGACCTACTGGCAGGGAATCCCCCTACGCATGCCGTGGGGCAGTTGATCGGGGAGGGATCCTCGCTCCCTCCCGGTGGATTCGTACCCGTGCTCCTAGTGGCGGAGCGGAATCCGCTTGGTCCCGCACTTACACGGGCATTGGCTGACGCGGTGGACGAAATTTCGCCTTCCCTCGCCGAGGAAGTCCGGAGGTACTGTCCGTCGTCGGGTGCCGGTGTCGCCCGGACATTCTCCCGAGCAGCGCGCTGCTTGCAGTCACACGGTTACGCCGGCCTATTGGTCATCGTAGACGAACTCGGCAAGTTCCTCGAGTTCGCGGAAGCGAATCCAACCGAGGGCGATGTCTTCCTCCTTCAGCAGGTCGCAGAGGAATCGCAGCGCTCGGAGGCACCGATCCTGTTCGTCACGATCCTACACAGTGGGCTCGCTGACTACTTGCCCGTGAACGACGAGGTCCGACGCGCCGAGTGGCAGAAGATTCAAGGACGATTCCGTGATGTAGCTTTCCAGCCGCCCGCAGAGCAGATGATCGCTTTGGTCGCGCAGGCAATTGAGTCACAAGCGCCGGGCCCGCTGGCCGAGGCGTGGGCGCAAGAGGTGGAGCGGGTCGCAAGGACGGGTGGCGTCTTGGCCGGAGCTACGCGGCACATTCCGGTCGATCTGCTTCACCGGTGCGTCCCACTGCATCCTGTGACGACCCTTTTGCTTTGGCCATTGTTCCGGTCTAAGGTAGCTCAGAACGAGCGGTCGCTCTTCGCGTTCCTCACCAGTGGTGAGGGATTCGGATTCCAAGAATACCTTCGGCGCACGGCTTGGGACGGCGGAGAGTTGCCCTTCCTGCGTCCGGCGTGGTTGCACGACTATATCCCCTGGGCTCTCGGAGCCCGGGCTTTCATGGGCGATCGTGCCGCAGCGTGGGCACTCATCGAAGATGGGATCCGCAGGCTCCCGCAGGATACGCCGTCGGGCACCGAGGACGTGCTGAAGACGCTGGGCCTCCTGAGCATGTACGGAAGTGGTGTGGGGCTTCCAGCTTCGAAAGCTGTCATTGATGCGGCAATGGGATTCGACAGCGCACCGGCACTTGAGGTGCTGGCAGAGCGCTCGCTCATCGTCTTCCGGCGGCACGCTGGGGGCTACGCGCTGTGGGAGGGTTCGGATTTCGACCCAAACGCCGCTTTCAGCGCAGCCCGCGAACGCGTGTGTTTTGGAGACATCGTAGCACGCCTCAAGCGATCGCTGCCACTCCGGCCCGTAGTGGCGCGACGGCACTACGCGGAGACTGGAACGTTGCGGTTCCTTGAGGTGGACATCGTGCCCGCAGGACTTGAGAACGTGATCGACGCGCTCGACAAACCTACTAAGGCGGATGGTCGGGTGGTGTACGTGATTCCAGGTGACGGTGAGACGTGGGCGTCAGTCGCTGAGCAGATTCGTGCGGTCACGACTGCCGACGAGCGGCTGTTGCGACTCCTCGCGGTGCCCAAGTCGTTCGCAGACATCGAGCGTGCCCTCGCAGATGTTGAGTGCTGGAGATGGGTTCTTGAAAACACGCCAGAACTTCGGGGCGACCGAGTCGCACGGCGTGAGGTCCGATCACGCCATTCCGTGGCGATGGAGTTGCTCGAGCGGCTAGCTGGACAACTGTTTGGGCTCGCCGGATCTCTCTTTCAGCCCGCCTTCTCTGCGTGGGTCGCAGGCGGAGAGATTCACGAGATTCGCTCGGCGCGTCATTTTCAGCGCTGGATCTCACGACGCTGTGCCCAAGTCTTCGCGTCGGCGCCTACGCTTCACAACGAGCTCCTCAACCGGCGGATACTATCATCCGCTGCCGCCGCGGGCCGCCGCAATCTGCTTCAAGGCATGGTGGAGAAGGCAAACGAGTCGCGACTTGGGATCCAAGGCACGCCGGCCGAGGCGAGTATGTATGAGGCGGTTCTTCGGAGAGGAGGCTTCCATCGAGAGGGAGAGCACGGATGGTCGCTAGGCGCTCCGAGCGGGGATTGGCAGCCTGCCTGGGACACCGCGCTTACGTTCTTGGAAGCGACAAGGGAGGCGCGCCGCCCGGTCGGCGAACTTCTAGACGAATTGCGTAGTCCGCCCTTTGGCATCCTCGATGGAGCGCTTCCCGTCCTGATCACCGTGTTGCTGCTAGTCCACCGTGACGAAGTAGCCCTTTACGAAGACGGCGTTTTCGTTCCGGGATTCCGCATCGAGGTCGTAGAGCGGCTCGTGCGCAGTCCTGGAACCTTCGAGATCCAGAGCCACCGTCTAGATTCTGGCCAGATTGCCGCACTCCAAGCGCTTCGGAGTGTCTTGGCCGTAGGGGATGTGGATAGGATCAGGATCGATGCAGTTGACCTGTTGCCCGTCGTAAAGCTGCTTATCGGATTCGTCGTCAAGTTGCACCCTTTCGTGAGGAAGACCAAGCGCCTCGATCCGCTGGAAGCAGCTGCGGCGCGAGACCGACTCCTAGATGCCCGTGACCCCCGGGCGCTGCTGTTCGAGGAGTTGCCCGAGGCACTGGGCATGACGCTGGAGGGTGGAGAGGACGCCACGGAGTTCGCGACGCGACTCCACCGAAGCCTTAAGGGACTCGCTCATGCGTACCCGCGGCTCTTAGACGGAATCGAGAGATCACTGCGCGAAGCGTTCGGCCTAGATGGATCCGCTGTCACGGCACGGACAAGCTTGGCTGCGCGCGCAAGTCCCTTAGCCGAATTCGCTGGTGATGGACAATTGGGGTTGTTCGTGCGCGAAGCTGCTTCCAATCACCCGGACCGCGATTGGCGCGAGACCCTCGGGCGCGTTGTCCAGGGCGGACTGCCACCCACGCACTGGTCGGACCGAGATCTGACGGTGTTCCGCTTGCGACTCCAAGAGGTGGCTGGTGAGTTCGCCCGGCTCGAAGAACTTGCCGCCGAGCGCGGGTACAACGAAACCAATCGCGTTCTTCGGATCGGGGTTCTTGACGGTGCCTACGCTGAGTACCGCCACATTATCACGATGGACGAGGCCCGTTCGTCCGAAGTATCCGAGCTTGCGGTGCATGTGGACGAAGCACTGCGGTCGAACGGAGGCAGAGATTCATCCCGCGTGCGCTTGGCTGCCCTCGCGCATGTTGCCAAAAGCTTGCTGGGAAGCGAAAAGAAAGAGAGGAGTGGCAAATAGTGAAGACTGAAACTGAACGGCGTCATATTGTGCTCGTATCTGGGGGCAAGGATAGCACTGCACTCGCCCTCTGGCTAAGGGATCATCGCCCCGACTTGGAGGTGGAGTATGTGTTCTGCGACACCCACAAGGAACTCCCTGAGACGTACGAATACCTCACGCGCATCGAGGCATACCTCGGCAAGCCCGTCACGCGGCTGTGCTCAGGGCTGGGAGAGAGAGGCTTCGACCACTGGCTTAAGGTCTACGGCGACTACCTCCCCGCCCCAAACATGCGGTGGTGCACACGGAAGCTGAAAATCGAGCCCTTCGAAGACTATGTGGGCGAGGATCCCGTGTATCTCTACGTCGGCATCCGGGCAGACGAGCACCGTCAAGGGTACATCTCCACCAAACGGAACGTTACGCCAATCTACCCGTTCCGCGAAGAGGGCATCACGAAGGAGGACGTGTTCCGCATTCTGGACGAGTCGGGTGTCGGATTACCTACGTATTACCAATGGCGGACTCGATCAGGGTGCTTCTTCTGCTTCTTCCAGCGGAAGAAGGAGTGGGTAGGCCTCACGGAGAATCACCCCGACCTATTTGAAATGGCGAAGGCTTACGAGAAGCCAGAAGAAGGGTTCACCTGGGTGCAGGGGGAGCCTCTCGACACCTTCCAGGATCCCGAGCGTGTGGAGGAAATCCAGCGCAAGGAATCGGAGCGAGTGGCACGGATGTCGACTCGGCGCAAACCCCGCAACCTTGCAGAGGCCTTCGGGTTCGTGGAATCCGACGAGATGGATGAGCCCTCCGGATGCCTGATATGCCATCTGTAGGCTCCCGATCCGTTCCAGCCCGCGTGCCAGGAGGCCACCATCGTGCAGCGGCGCAGCGGCGTGGGCGGACGTGCGGCGTCTATCTTGACAACCACGCTTCAACGCCATGCGACCCGCGCGTCGTTGAGGAGATGCTCCCGTACTTCTACGAAAAGTGCGCCAACCCGGCGAGCAGTATGCACGCGGATGGCCGCAAGGCCGCCGAAGCCGTGCAGGCCGCCCGCCAACAGGTGGCTGCCTCAATCGGCGCGGAGCCGTCCGAAATCATCTTCACGAGCGGAGCCACCGAGAGCAACAACCTCGCCATCCTTGGAGCCGCCAGTGCCTCGTCTTGCGGGAGGAGACGCATTCTCGCCGGGGCGATTGAGCACAAGTCCGTGGTAGTTCCCTGCTGGAGTCTGCTGAAACAGGGTTTCGATGTCGAGATCATCCCGGTTGCGGACGATGGGCGAATCGACCTCAACGCTCTCACCGACATGCTCGACGAGAACACGTTCCTGGTCACCGTACAGGCCGTGAATAACGAGATTGGGACGATCCAGCCGGTGTCCGAAGTCTGCGAAATCGCTCACGCGTCTGGAGCGCTCCTACATTGCGACGCCGCCCAAGCACTTGGCCGAATCGGAATCCACGTGGGCGACTGGGGTGCGGACCTCCTCTCGCTAAGCGGGCACAAGTGCTATGGTCCAAAGGGCATCGGATCGCTCTACATTCGCGGTGGCGCACGCAGGGCGCCGCTGCAGTCGATCGTGCACGGCGGTGGGCAGGAATTCGATGTGCGCTCCGGCACGCTGAACGTGCCCGGCATCGTGGGCCTCGGGGCAGCTGCGGAGTTTGCCGAGCGGGACCGGCGATCCGATTCGGAGAGAATCGGGCGGCTGCGTGACCGATTTGAGCGCCAAGTGATCTCGTCAATCCCCACGGCACGTCGAAACGGTGCGACCGCCGCGCGTGTGGCAGGCAACTCCTCCCTGACCCTCCCGGGCATCGAAGCGGAGGCGCTCATCGCCCGTCTCGGCGATGTTCACTGTAGTACCGGGGCGGCCTGCACGGCCGGAGCGCTGGAGCCATCCCACGTCCTCAGCGCCATCGGGCTCACGCGCGCCGAAGCATACAGCACTGTGCGAGTCGGAATCGGTCGCTTCAACACCGAGGACGATGTTTCCTACGCGGCCTCGCGCCTCGTTCGCACAGTCGAGCGGCTCAGTAGAATCCCCACGCCCGCCAAGACACGCAGCCCGAGCGAACACGCCGTTGGTCAGGGGACACCGACTCGTCATGGGACGGCGGGGAGAGAAATCTAGTGGAAGGGTCCGGACTGAAGGGTCACGACTTCCGACCGCTGTACATGCTCCCGATGGATCCACTGGCCGACGAGGTACTGATTCCGGCCTTCAGGACGGCCGACTCCGTGGACTGTATGGTCGGGTTTTTCTCAAGTGAAGCTCTCGGTCATTTGGCACCCGGCCTCGCGACTTTTATCGGCAGATCCGACAGCCCGTTTCGGCTCATTGTGAGTCCGTTGTTGCGGGACGAGGACCGGTCTGCTATCGAGCGGGGGCTAGTCGAGCAGGTCGCTGAGACCATCATGGACGGTCTGATCATCACGGAGGACATTCTCGAACAGCACACACTGAAGTGCCTGTCCTGGCTACTCCGTGAGGGCAGGGTGGTGATCAAGGTTGCCCTGATGAGGAATGCGCTTTTCCACCCCAAGGTGTGGATCTTCGAAAGCCGGGGAGACTCTGTCGCAGTCCATGGATCCAGCAACCTTACGCTCGCCGGGATCCGGAAGAACATTGAACAGGTGAGTACTTCCCAGTCGTGGTTGGATCCGACCCAGCTCAGCATCACGAAACGGTTTCGCGATCAATTCGATCGGCTATGGGACGACCGAGATCCAAACTGCATCGTGGTGGACATGCCTGAGGCAATCCGCCACCGCCTCGTGCGCGTGTACAGCACCGACACCCCACCTACAGAAGACGATCTTCGTTCCCTCTACCGCCGGGCGACCGACATCCAGGAGCGAGGAGCCTCCGACCTCGTGCTGAGCGGTCAGCAGGTGTTTACGATACCGTCTTGGCTGCGATACGAGGACGGTCCGTTCGCCCACCAAGGCAGCGCGGTGACGGCGTGGTGTGAGGCCGGATACCGCGGCGTGCTCGAGATGGCGACAGGCTCAGGGAAGACGATCGCGTCGATGATCGCCGCGCACCGGCTCCACGAAGAAGCAAGGACGCCGCTGCTTATCGTGGTCGCTGCCCCCTACGTGCCTTTAATCGACCAGTGGTGCGGGGAGATCGCATCGTTTGGGCTTAACGCAAGCAACCTTGCCGCGATGGCCGGCCCCAAACAGCGCGGCAAGGAGCTGCAGAGGATTCGCCGCCACCTCGAACTCGGATTGTCGAAGTGCGTCGCTGTCGTCGTGACGCATGACACCCTTTGTACTCCGAGATTCCAAGCCACCATCGAGGCATTCCGTTGTCAGCGACTCCTGATTGCAGACGAGGTTCATAACCTCGGGCGACGCGGCTTCATCGAGCAGCCACCCGCATTTTTCGATCACCGTCTCGGTCTCTCGGCTACTCCAGTGCGACAGTACGACGAATCGGGAACGGAAGCACTCTTCGAGTTCTTCGGCCCAGTCGTTTTTCGATACACTCTCCGAGAGGCAATCGGCAACTGTCTAGTCGAGTATGACTACTATCTCCACCCCGTACGCCTAACGCAGTCCGAAATGGACGATTGGCGGGAAATCACTGGCAAGATCAAGCAAAACGCGTGGCGCAGTGAGGACGGCAAGCCTGACGACTATCTGAAGAAGCTGTTCCGTGACCGACGGGCGCTGCTTGAAACGGCCTCTGGCAAGATCGACGCTATGGCGACTCTGTTAGATCAGGAGGACCCGGCCCGAATCCGTCACACTCTGATTTACGCGTCCGACAAAGGACCCACACAGCTCGAGAGTGTCAACCGCCTCCTAGATGAGAGAGGAATCCGCTTTCACCAACTTACTGCGGCAGAGACCGAGGATCGCCATGAGACGGCCAGCATCATCCGGTCTTTTCAAGACGGTGACATCCATGTACTAACCGCCAAGCGGGTCCTTGACGAGGGCGTAAACATTCCCCAGATCCAACGAGCCTTCGTGCTAGCCAGTACCACAGTCGAGCGCCAGTGGATTCAGCGTCGCGGTCGCCTCCTCCGGAAATCTACCGCCACCGGAAAGACACACAGCGTGATCCACGATCTCTTGGCCCTGCCTCCCGTGGATGATCATGCTGTGGATCCAGATACTCGCAGCCTGCTCCGCGGAGAACTCACGCGAGTCCAGGCGTTCGCCCGGTTGGCACGGAACGCCGGAAGCCCCGATGGCCCACTGCCCATGATCGACGAGATGGTCGATCTCGCATTCACCTAAGCCGAAGCGATCCCGATGCCACTCAGTGACAAGAAAGTCATTACCATCATCCTCGATGAGTGTGAGAAGCTCCCGGAACGCACTACGGGCTATCGACGCGCCATTCGGGACACGATAACAGACATCCTTATGTATGAGCGACGACATCTTGTGGAGGCAACCAACATCCAACAGAGGGTCAACCAGAAATGCGATTCGGCAGCCGAACTGCTCGTGGGCGGTAGCAGCGATGACACGGCAAGGAGTAGCCACCAATCATGAAGCTCCTTCGCGTTAGGTTCGAGAACTTCCGGTTGCTCCGCGACTTGGAGCTTGATTTTCGCACAACGCAACAGAAGCGGCTGGTGGTGATCCGCGCCGCAAACGAGTCCGGGAAGACGACGATTCTGCACGGCCTGCGCTGGGCTTTGTATGGCGCTGCAGCCCTTCCCGGCCTCAGTAAGGCTTTTCGGCTCCATCCCATCGATTGGGATGGGCCAAGTCCAGTACCAATTGCGGTCACCATCGACTTCGAGGTAACGAGACACCGGACCAGTCAGGGCCGGCGGATCGATACCCACAAACGCTACCAATTGGTGCGTACCGCCACCGAGGACGTCGGCACGCTCCAGCGCGCTCCGTCCACCGTCAAACTGTTCGAAGTAACGTCCAGCGGTAGTAAGGGAGTTCCGTATCCGGAAGCAATCATCAAGGAAGAACTGCCACCTGAGCTACGTGAAGTGTTCTTCACCGATGGGGACCGGGCGCTTAGTTTCATCGAAGCCGATGTCGCACTGTCCACGAAACGCCAACGAGTAGAAAAGGCGATTCGATCCCTCTTGGGCCTGGGAATCTTGGAGTCGGCGGTCGGTCACGTCAAGAAAGCTCGAGCGGCTGCCAATCGTGAAGCCAAGAATATCAACCCCACGGGCGATTTAGGGCAAGTCGCTACCCAACTGGAGCAATTGGTCGCTAGCCGAGAGGACCTCGAAGAGAAACTGGAGGATGCGAAGAGCCAGTTCGTCGCATTTGACGAAAGCCTGACCGAGGTGGGCCGCAAGATCTCGTTGGCGCTAGCTGAGGGCGACAAAGACGAACTGCGCCGCGAACTGACTCAAGTCAAGGACACCATAGCGAGCCTAAAAGCAGACGGTCGTAAAGCCAAGACCGGACACTCCACGCTGTTCCGGAGTCAAGCCGTGGCTACCGGATTGCTCACCACTCGGATCTCTGGGGCATACCAGCTTCTGGAGCAGCTCAGGGATCGCGGTAAGATCCCCAATACCACTATCCCCGTGCTGGAGGATCGGCTCGCGACTGGCACCTGCATCTGCGGGGAAACACTAGATACAAGTGTCCCTGCAGGGGCTGCCCGCCACGAAAACATCACGAAGCTCATCGAGAAGAGTCGCCATGCCGACGAGATTCAGAGCATTATCACCGAGTTGTACTACAAGGCGGTGGTGCCGAGCGATGACGACGCCCGCAGAGGGAAGGAGTGGCTCGCCAGGTACGCGAACGTTGCCGGCAATCGGGATCGGATCGACACGGGTCGCCAGGAGGCAGGGAAGCGCCTTCGTGCACTGGAGGCGCGATTAGATGCGTTGCCGGACACGGATATCCAAGGGCTTCGGGAAACTCAGAGACAACACAAGGCACAGCGTGATCGGTTTCTCGAACGCAGGGCGGTCATTGAAACTAAACTGGAGGGAGTACAGGACGATTGCGAGCGGTTTGAGCGGAAACGCAAGCGGCTGCTCCGAACCGAGGAGAAGGGCGCTCGCGTACGGGCACAGCTTGCCGTAACGCAGGACGTGGCGCAGGTGCTGGAAACGGCGGAAAGGCGCATCAAGACTGAGGAACTTCGGAAAGTCAGTGAACTGATGAACACGCTCTTTCTCGAAATGATCGGTGCGGACAGTCATGAGGCAACTGACGAACCGACTCAGCAGCAGCGTTCCATTATCCGCCGTGCGGAGATCAATGAAACGTTCGATATTCTTGTGTACGGACCAGGGCAAAAGCAGCTTAATCCCGATCAGGATCTCAACGGCGCTTCGAGACGAGCCCTTACACTGGCTTTTATCTTGGCGCTGACGAAAGTGAGCGAGGTCGAGGCACCCAACGTCATTGATACACCCTTGGGGATGACGAGTGGGTTCGTCAAGCGATCCATGCTCCGGACCGTAGCGACCGTGAGCAGCCAGTTGATTCTCTTTCTGACTCACGACGAAATCGCTGGATGCGAAGACATTCTCGATGAGATTGCGTCAACGGTTGTGACGCTGACGAATCCGGCGCACTATCCGAGGATGCTGGTTCATCCCCCCAACGTCACGGTGCGGAAGATCCTGCGGTGTGGGTGTGATCATAGAAACAGTTGCAGGACGTGCAGTCGCAGAAGGGACCCAGAGGACTTGGAGGGCGCGAACCTCAACGAGGAAGGTGTGTGATGGAACCAACCCACAACCCGTTTCAGGCGATCGACATTAGTGTTCCGGCGGCGGACCACGAGACATACACGCGCTACTGTCATCGCGGTACTGTGGCGCGAGCTGACGACAGTCCCTTTCCGCGGATGATCGACCTGTGGTTCTTCGCGATTTGTGTCGCAGTTCGACACGGCTTGAAACCGCAAGAAGTCACTGGCAAGACAACGAAGATCATCGACGGATCGATTTTCGTAGGCGATCCGTGGCGCATACATACTCTGTTGTTGATTGCCATCGCGGAGACCAACGATGTGTCGATAGTATCGGAACCAACGAAGATCATGAACTTGGCGAACCGCCTAGCCGCGGCGGGATTGCCTCGGGTGGTCGATATGCTCAACGAGGGGAGTGCTGAGGCGATCTGGAATCTCTCCGATTCGACGAGGTTGTTGCTACAGCAGAGCGACGAAGCGTTGAGTTGAAATCGCGACGTGTCGCACGAAGAGTGGGGGGAGGGTGCTATGCGACGCGCAGCAGGCCCAATTAGGAAGGCGCATCTCGGCCAATGGCATCGAGCATTCTCCTGAACGCATCCTCTCGACTTCCTGAGGGAACGGAGCACGGAAGGAGGTCGGCCAAGTCCTCCTCTTGACGAGCCCGGAACGCCTCAGCGATTTGCCTGTAGTCGGCAGGCTTATCCAAGTCTAGGGCGTCAGCCAACCAGCTCCGTGGGTGAGCCAGGTTGTCCGCATTGCCACCCGTAAGAAGTACGGCGCGGGCGATGCCTTCGGCGGTGTCTGCAACCGAACGTGGCAGGCGCCACGCCAATGACGATTCGGCTGATGGACCGAAGAACAACCAATCGCCCTCTTCACAAGCGATACGAGCCGCTACATTCCTTAGCGAGCCAAACGTCGGACCGCTCCGTGCACGATCATTCCACGAGAGCAGCACTTGGCTGTCGTGGCACGTGAACAACCGTCTCTCTCCAGGTGCGATGCCGTGGGATTGCGCCAGAGCGATCGGACATGCGCGACCGGATCCGCGGACGAGGTCGTGGTCTACTTCGATCCTGATGACCCACGTCCCGCGGACACGGTAGCATCGCGGCGTTTCTAGGAGCGATCGTGGGCTTGGGTTGATGGAATCCGCGGCGTCCCGCAGCCGCACCGCGCCGTTCGTACCGACGACGAAGCGAGGCGCGTGGACGAGCGCACGCACGGAAGACTCGGCCACCCCATATCGAGCGGGAATCACTTCGGCTAGGTGATCAAGCGGGGCTACTCCCCCACACGCCTCTATCTCTTGGGCGATTTCATCGGAAATCCCCGTGTACTCATCATGGGGCCATTCCGAGAGGGCCCAGCGGTCCTTCCCAACACGCTTGATCTCGTGACAGGTGGATAGTCGTCCCCGCGCGGCTACAGGATTGTAGTCGGTTCCCATTTCCTGTTGCAGTTCGGAGAGACTGACAGGACGGCCAAAACGTCGCAGGGCGCGACAGGCCTTCTCCACGATGTTCCCGGAGGTGTCCAGGTACCCCACGCCGGACTGCAAGGCGAATCCTTGATCGGCCCGCAGGACAAAGCCCGTTCGCTCTACCATCCAACGCGTGTGGTATTCTGGATGAATGAGAGGCTCTTGCGCCCGTTTCGCCTCGTCAAGGGACACCACGCCATCCTTACGGGCCCTCTCCCGGAGCGAGGCCTCGATTGCATCTAGCGCCGAGACGCTGTCCCGTCGAATCAACCACCCGTCAACGAGGTTGTAGGGTCCCGCGATGTGGAGGAAGAACTCTCGCGTCGGGATGGCGCTGGTGCCGATTGTAGCTCCACAGATGTCCTCAAGATGCCTGAACTGCCTCGTCGCCGGTCGGGCATCGACCGGTATCGCGCTGCCGAGCTTCATCCGCAGCAGATCTGCGGTCCAGCGAACCGGAACGGCGTCCTCGCAACCGAGAACACTGTCGAGTCGACGGATCGCGTTCGCCTGCAACTGACTGATGCGCTGGCGAGACAGCCCAGCGCGTTTAGCAACCGCGACTTGAGTCAACGGTGCCAAGGTGAAGATCCGATGTCGCATCACCAGGAGCTGACGATCAGTGAACCTGTCCAGCAGTTCAGGTAAGAGGGCCCCGAGGTCGTATTGGGAGAGCTTACCGGCGCCGATGGATGCCGTCGGTGCGCTCAACACCCGAAGGAGGGCCTGTTGCACGGTCTGGGGCCAATCCAGCCGGGGTGCTGAGAGGACCGACTCCAGCTCGGACTGGCCCAAGGTGCCATGCCCCCAGGCAGCGAGAGTCTGGATGTCCTTCACGAGTTGCTGGAGGCTCGGCGTGGGAGTCGACATTGTCGGATTCGGTGAGGCTCAGGTCGATTTGGTACAGGGGGAGGTCGCTTCGGCAGCGGGTGTCAACGGAATCGTAGTCTCGGCTACCACCATTCGAAAGAGGTAACCCGGGGGAGAGCCGAAGGATGGGATAACTCCCGAATGAAACACACCCCGGCTCCGCTCGACGGTTTCATGCGCTCCTCATCGGCTGGAGGCTTTCGAGGAAAGCCCACGCGATCAACTGCTCAACTTCCCCCAGCCATTCGACAGCCTCGCCGTGGACGGCCAGCGCCGGTAGCAAGGCCATGATGACCCATGGGCCGTCTGGTAGGTGGTCGCGGAAATCGCCGGGGTCACATCCGTCGATCAACCAACGGGCCGCCGCCACCGTCTCGCGCCATGCGCGCCCCGGGCCGGCACCACCGCCTTCCGCCACCGCTAGCTCCGCGATGGGCTGCTCGTCGGGGGCAACGATGCGCGCTTTCAGGACGCGGGGGCCGTACGGATGCGCGAGGACATGCAGTCGCCAAGGATCGTCCGGCCCCCGCAATGGCGCGGGAGTTGCGCACGCACCGGCCACCGCGATCAGCCGACCGTATGCGCGCGTCATGCTGTCGGTATAACCGGAGCCATCCGACTGACGGTAGTACCCTGTGTTCGCGTTCCAGTGTTCGAGCCTCACGGGTCGATTCCCACAGAATAGTTCGAAGGGTTGGTTGTCTGCCATCGTCACGGGCGGTTTGGGTTCGACCTCCGACCGAAACACCGTCAACAGTACAAGAGAGGTTACATCGCCCGCGAGTGGGCGCAGGGCTTTGGGGGGCTAATGGCCCCCGACACGGCTGCGGTTCCCAGACGAGGCGTTCACCGGGGAACCGTAGTCTGGGTAGTGCCCCATAAACGACGTGAAGGCCCCACCCCGGTCTCGCTGTCGAGGGAGGCAAGTGCCGCCGCGAACGAAAACAGGCCAGAGAGAGACTCGGCTGGCCAGCAGGCGGACGGACAGCCGAGATGGGCGGCTAACCCGAAAACTGAGACGACTGGGAGTCCCGCCAATCAAGCCCGTTTTCCCGCTGGCGCGGCGCGATTCAGTCAGACAGGCGGTCAACGGCAGGAAACGCAGATCGTGCAGTCCCAGTTAGACTTATACGATTCCCTGCCGTGATTCGCTTCACCTTCGGCTTGCGCGGACAACCTCCGCAAGGCCCTCGTCAACTGCTCCTCCAACGCGGTCATACAGCTCCCTCACTCTCTCGACAGCCCCAAGTAGGGCCGTCCGTCCACGGTGAAGGCCGTAACCACCGGCGTGCCGGCCGGCAGCGTCACGTACCGCACCCCGTTGACTTCCCGCAGCCCCACGCCCCAGGTCGTCTCTTCGATCTCGGCCAGCATCTCCCGCCCGCCCGCGATCTGGATGTCCGTCATCTCGCGGGTCTCGATCCGGTCCTGGATGCTCCTCGCCAACCACTGCGTCGTCGCCCAGCTTCCGGCGCAGATACCGATCCAAAGACTCAGGCCGACGATGAAGGGCCGGAGCCACGCCTTGACCAGCAACTCGCGCATCTTGCCGGTCGCCTCCCCCATATCGCGCTCGATGGTACGCAGCGCGATCCTCGCGACGTGCCGCGAGTGCTCGGCGAGCCTTTCGAGCTCGTTCGCGGTCAACTCCTCGATCTCCCTGCGCTCGTGTTCCAGCCTCCTCCGCAGCCGTTCGGTCAAATCGTTCGCGTTGGAAATCAACTCCGTACAGTTCTCCTTTCAGTCGCCACCGGTCCCCGGTCTCCGGGTCCAGCGCGGTGATGTAGTCCATGCCCTGGCGCGGCACTTCGAGGCCCGCCTCCCGGAGCGCGGCGACAACATCGTGGCGGTCTTTGACCGCACCGTGCTCGACACGCTGGAGCAGGTAGTCCCGGATCAGGTCGCGGGGGGACGATTCGAGCCGTAGTCCGGCCCGCAGCCGGGTCGCCTCGATGTAGGCGCGGTGGCCGGGGTGTTGCACTCTGGCCCGCTCCGGGTCGTCTGGACGGCTCCAGCCGTGCTCGTGGTTGAAGGCGTCTCGGAGCGGATCGAACGTCCGCTGCCAGCCCGGAGGGGCGATATTGAGGCTTCGGCCGGTCTCCAGGTCGCACCGCGCGGCGAGGACATGCACGTGAGCGCCTCCGCCCTCCTCACGGTGCAGGACGGCCGCCCATGCGTAGCGGTCGGGCTCCAGCCCGGCCCAAGCCGTCTTCTCGAACTCGTCGAGCACAGCTTCGATCTGTTCGTCGGTGGGGTGGTCGTCCGGTGCCCAGGCGATTACGCCGGAGGTGTACCTGTGCTCGAAGTCGAGCGAGTCGGCGACTGCGGCCACCATGTCCGGGTTCCCGCGCAACACCTCGACGCCTTCGCGAGGCTTCCCGGCGGCGTCCCGCTCCCCGAGGAGGTAGCCCGCCGCCTTGCCGGCCGATCCGGTCCCGTGCGCTAAGAACTTAACGTGCATCGCGCTCCGGATTCTCGAAGCGAGCCAGCGCGCCGAGCGCGCGCTCGATGGCAACCAGGCGGGCGAGGACCTCGACGGCCTCGGCCGCCCCCTTGTGGGTGTTCGCCCACCGGGCGATCTGGTTGAGGTTGTTCCCGACGCGGGAGACCTGCCGGGTGCGCTCGCGCTCGACCTCGGCGGCGCGGGCCGTCCAGGTCCGTGTACGGGCCATGGCCCGCCGGATCAGCGCGGACAGCGGCACGCCGGCGGCCTTCGCCTTGGCCCGCCCGTCGGCGGACCCGGGCGCCCGTCCGCCGGCGGGGGCGGCGGCGGGGGCGCGGCCTGCGCGTGGGCCCGCCGGTGGGCGGACTCGGCCGCCGATACGCGGGCGGTGACGACGGCGGTGCGGCGCTCAGGCATCACGCCGCACCGACACGGGGGAAAGGGGGCGGCGCCCCCATCCGCGACCTCCTCGGGAGCGCGAACAGCGGGGGGTTCGAAGGGGGGGCGGGAGCCAGCCCCTCGCCAGCCCCATTGTATGACAATGGGTAGGCTGGCTTGACGCCTTAACAGCGACCAACGCCCCCGGGGGCCACGCCCGTGAACCGGCCGGCTCAACGCGCGGCATCCGCCTCTCCGATGCGCTCATGCGCTGCCCGGCGTCCCGGAGTTCGCGTTCCATGAACCGCGAACTCCGGCCGTGGGCGAACGCCTCTCCCCAGCGGCATCCAAGCGCAACCGACTCGGTCCTGTGTCCCGTCAAGCCGCAGGACCCGCGCGCACCCGGGCGGCCGTCAAGATGGGCGATCCTGTCGCCCGCTTCCCTGTTGAGCGGCTGTGTCAGCGTCTCCATACCCGAGACGTTGAACAACCGTTCTTGAGGCAGTCAACCCTTCGGAAACCTCCTCTTGTCCGGTAACGTTCGAGGATGTCCGGTAACGTACGGGAGCCTCGGGAAGCCGCCGCCAGCGGCTTGTCGAAAACGCCTCCCCCTTCGGTGTCTGGCGAGCCTGTCCGCGCTACCGGGCATCCCCATACGGGCGACCGTGCCAAAGTGTTTCAGCAACGGGGCGAAGTCCCCCAGGCAGCGCGTTGGTCGGCCTTATGACGCTCCCGCGCTCAATCGCCGTTCGGCGATGCCTCCCACCGCTCATCGGCGAGGTGCGAGCGGTTCAACTCATCGGCGCGAAGGGTCCAACCCGGCATCGCCCGGTCCATGATCTCCCGGAAGCGCTCGTTGTGGCTCGGCTCGACGAGGTGGACCATCTCGTGGACGACAACGTATTCGAGGCACGGCAGGGGCTTCTTGGCCAGTTCGGAGTTGAGCCAGATGCGGCGGACCGCCGCGTTGCACGTCCCCCAGCGCGTCTTCATTCGGCGGATGCGCCAGTCGGCTACGCTCACGCCGATCCGGGGTTCCCACTCGGCGATGATTTCGGGGATGCGCTCGCGGAGACGAGCCCGGTACCAGCGGTACAGCATGGCTTCGCGGGCGTCCCGCCCGGTCGCGGGGCGCACGCGCATCTCCATCCAGGAGTTGTTGCGCAGGCGTATGCCCGTCCGACCGGTGGACTCGGCCACGGCCAGCCGGTAGCGCCGACCCTCGAAGTAGTGGCTCTCGCCGGAGACGAACTCGCGCCGCGACTGCCGAGGCTGCCGGGCGAACTCGGCGCGCTTGCGCCGTATCCAAGCCAGCCGCGAGATCACCGCCGCCCGCACCGCGTCGTCGTCGAGACGCATCGGCGCGGCCACGCGCACACGTCCCTCGGGCGGGTAGACGCCCAGGTGAAGATGCCTGATCCGCTTGCGGACGACCTCGACGGAGATGCCTCCCACCTCCAGACGGCTTGTCGCTACCGGCCCCGAGGACGCCTTGGCGGGCGGCGCAGACCGGCCCGCGTCAGTACCCACGCTGCTGCTTCACGATGGCGAAGATCTCCTCCGTACGCGCCTTCCACGGGCCGAGCGACTTGTGGATCGCTCTCTTGACCTGCCGCTCCTTGATCGTGTGGCCGCGCCATCCGGCCATCCTCGCGCCCCGGACGGCCCGGTCGACGGCCAGCGCAACGGATTCACGGATGTCAGACTGCCCTTCGTCCTCCGCCCTGTCAGCCGTTTCGGGAAGGTTGTCGTAGATCGCGCGGAGCGCCGGAGAGTCGATGCTCTGCGGTCGCGACCGACCGCCCTCGCCGCGCTTCACCTTCCTGGCCAGCGCGGTCACCTTCTTCAGGTACTCGCCGTATGCGATAACCTCCTCGCGCCGCTGGCGAATCAACTCGTCGAGCAGCCTCGACATCTGCTCGTAGTACTTCGGATTCACTGCCATCTCGTCCACGATCAGGCGGCGGACATTGTTCTCGATCGTCTCGGCGACGGCGCGGCGGTCACCCTTCATTTCGTCCGGCAGCGCCCCGACCGCATCCTCTCCGCGAGCGACGATCAGGTCCACGAGCTTCATGTCGTCGAACGACGATAGCTGCTCGCTGTCGTCGGCCCGGATGTAGTTGTCCAGCAGGTGCCTCATCGCGGGCTCCAAGGCCTTCAGGTCCACGGCATCGCCGCTGGCTAGCTTGATCTCCCGCCGGACGTTCTCGAAGTGGGCGACCTCCTCCCGGATGGCGAGCCGCTCTGCCTCCGTGTATCCGGCCTCCAACATCTCGTTGGCCAGATTGGCGTAGGCCCGCACGAACGCCGCCACCATGCGGTAGAGGTCGAGGCGCTTGCGTTCGTTGGCCGCAAGCTGCCGGACGGCCTCGGTGCCGTCTCCCAGGTCGTCGTGGCAGAAGTAGCGGCGGTAGGCGGCCGAGTCGCGGGGCGGCTCGACGGATTCGCAGAGCGCCTTGACCGCCTCGCGAGTTTCCTCCAGCCGCTCCCGGCCCCGTTCGAGCCGGTCGCTCAAGAGCCCCCTGACATCCTCCTCGTCGAAGCCGTCGAAGGCCTCGCCGGTGTAGTCGCTGATCGCGCCCGCGAGCGAACGGAACAGATCCTTGTAGTCGATGACGTAGCCGTACTCCTTGTCCTCGCCGTCCAGCCGGTTCACGCGGCAGATCGCCTGGAAGAGGCCGTGGTCCCGCATCTTCTTGTCGATGTACAGATACGTCGCGGGCGGCGCGTCGAAGCCCGTCAGCAGCTTGTCCACCACGATCAGGAGCTTCATCTGTCCCGGATCGTTCACGAACCGCTTCTTGACCTGTTTCTCGAACTCTTCGGCCCGGTGCATGGCCTTGGCCTCGGGCTCGCCGAAGTGGTCCGAGAGCATCCGCCGGTAGACTTTGTGCTTGAGCAGCGCCTCGGTCACGCCCTCTCCCGTTTCCTCGCCCGCGACGTGTCCCGCAGACAGACGGTACGAGGTGACGATGGCGCACTTTCCCTTCAGGTCCGTGTCGCTGAAGGCCCGGAAGAACCGGCACGCCGCGTACACGCTGTCCGAGACCAGCATGGCGTTGCCCCGGCCGCTCTTGAGCCGGTCCTTCGTCTCCATGTCGATGAGGATGTCGTCGACGATCTTGCCGATCCGGTCCCGCGAGCTCGTGACCTTCCGCATCGTGCCCCAGCGCCGACGCAGCTGCGCCCGGGCAAGGTCACTGAGCCCCTTGGTCTTGAGATCGAACCACTGGTCGACCTTGGCCTCGGAGGTGACGTGCTGATCGATGTCGCGCGCCTCGTAGCGCAGGTCCAAAACGACCTCGTCGCCTATCGCCTCGTCGTACTTGTAGGTGTGGATGTAGGGGCCGAACGTCTCGATGCTCCGCCGCTTGTCCGACTTCAGGAGCGGCGTGCCCGTGAAACCGATCAGCGTGGCCTCCGGCAGGAGCTTCTTCATCGCGCGGTGCAGCTTGCCGGACTGTGTGCGGTGGCATTCGTCCACGAAGACGCAGATGTCGCCCACCGGGCGGAAGCCGGTCGCCAGTTGGGAGCGGAGATCTTGCACGTACCGGTCGATGTCGCCTTCACCCGACGCGCCGAACTTCTGGACCAGCGAGCAGATCAGAGACGTTTCGGGATCGGCCAGCGCCTTGGCGAGATCGGCACCGCTTGTGGTCCTGTGGATGTCCTCCCTCACCCCCTTGAACACACTCTCGATCTGATCGTCGAGTTCGGTGCGGTCGGTGATCACAAGCACGCGGCCGTCCCGGACGTTCTCCCGGATCCATCTCGCCAGCCACACCATCGTGAGGCTCTTGCCGCTGCCCTGGGTGTGCCAGATGATCCCGCCCTCGCGGCGCTTCACATGCGACTGGCCCGCCTTAACGCCGAAGTACTGGTTGTGACGGCAGATCTTCTTGACGCCTGCGTCGAACGCCACGAAATCGTGGATCAGTTCAAGCAGGCGCTCGGGGGCGCACAGGTGGGCGAGTTCGCGAAGCAGCGGCGAGTCTTCGCCGTCGCCGCCGCCGTCCGGCTCCTTCCAGCGGAGCCAGTATTTCTCGGGAGTGCCGATCACACCGTAGCGAAGTCCCTGGCTGTCGTTGCCCGCCAGCACGAGTTGGATGGTGGTGAAGAAGGGCCGGATGAAGTGCGGCTCCTGATTCGAGAGGTTCTGCCGGATGCCCTCGCCGACCGAGACAGTCGAACGCTTGAGTTCGATCACTCCGATGGCGATCCCGTTGACGTAGAGCACCAGGTCGGGCCGCTTGGTGTGGCCGCCCGCGACCGTGACCTCCTCGGCGACGGCGAAGTGGTTGGCGGCCGGATTCTTCCAGTCGATCAGGCGGACGGTGGCTGTGTTCTCCTCGACCCCGGGCTTGACCTTCGCTCCGTAGCGGAGCAGGCGGTAGGCCTCTTGGTTGGCCTCGTAGAGGCTCCGGCCACCGCCCAGCGCGGCGGCCTTCTCGAACTCGCGCATCGCCTTGGCGATCAGGACCGGAGCGTGGCCCTGGCCGATGAGGAACCGCTCAAGCAGGCGGATCTCGATGTTCCGGTTGTCGTCCCGATCCCGCCAGTCACCGAGATATTCGTAGCCCAAGCGGTCCCGAAACAGCGCGATGACACGCCGCTGGGTCTTGATCTCAAGGTCGCCTACACGGGTCATGGCCGGGTCGATTCGGATTCGAGGATTTCCCAGCGCCCCTTCTTGGTCGGTCCAACATGACGGATGCGTCCCGCCCTGCGGAGCTTGTCGAGATGGTATTTGACGCCCGCTGGCGTGACCCCTACGAGGGCGGCCAGGGCGGACCGAGTCAATGTCGGATCGCTTTGCAGGTGAGCGAGGATGCGGTCGCGGGTAGGCATCGAGTCTTGCTGGCTGCCGCCTTCTTGGGTAGCTCCACCGGTTTCTTGGATAGTCTTGGCGAGTTGTTGGGTAGTCTCGCGATCTTCTTGGGTAGTCTCGCGCGTTTCGCCTTGAGTTTCCTGGGTAGTCACGCGAGCGGAGCCAAGCTGCCTACCATTGTCGGTCGGCCGCCAGATGCGGGTGATGAAGCCAGCGCCCGCCTCGAACTCTGGCTCCGGCAGACCCGCCTCCGCGCACCGCCGGATCATGTCCACCGTACCGGTTCCCATCTTCTCGATGTAGCGGAGCAGGTACATCGATTCGGCAATAAGCGGATTCGCAGGCAGCGACTGGTGCGCCACGCGCAGCTTCTCCACCGTGAGCGGCGGCGGCAAGCGGCCGGAATTCATGACCTCCAGCCGGTCCGCGAAGAGCATGACCTGAACGCTGCTGTTGTCGGTGTAGTCGCGGTGCGCCACCGCGTTGACGATGGCCTCCGTGACGACCTCCTTCGGGATCTCGTAGGCCACGGGGGCTTGGACCGTCTCCGCCCTAGTCCCAACGGTCAGAGCGATCTTGCTCATCACGAAGTCCACCGCTTGGTCCACAAGCTCGAAGACCGTGCCCTTGTACACCTGGTGGGAGGGGATCGGCTTGGCGACCCCGGTTCCGTGGAAGTGCGCGCACTTGACCTCCGAAGAGATCAGGAATCGTTGCGGGGTTCTGCCGAAAAGCAGCACGGCGGCGTTCGTGAGCCGCCCCCTGTTCAGCAAGTTCAGATGCCGGAGCAGGTCCGCCGGTGGAGTCTCCTCCGGCAGGGGGAACTGTCGAGATCTCCGCGCTACGCGGATGAAGCGGTACATGCCCTCGACATTCAGGTCGTCGAGCGCGGCACCTGAGCAGTGGGCGGCGTCGAACGGCCCGAAGTGCAACAACTGCCTCGTTTCGAGGTACTGGACGAGCGCGGCGTACAGGCCCGACACCAATTCCGCAGATGTAGCGAAGCGCTTTCTCACCAGACCGCCCTGCGCCCTGCCGATGAGCGCACGCATCTTCGGATGTCGCCCACCTCGCTCGGCGCCCTTCAGGAAGATCAGGCGGTGCTTTTCCAAATCGGTGGCTCGGTCGAACTCGCGCTCGGTGGGCGAGATTCCGTTCGCGTCCTCGAACCCGTAGTCGGTCCCGAAAAGGCCGACGTAGATCTCGCACCGCTCGACTTCATCCAGATAGACCTCGTCGGGCCGCCGGTCTGAAGCAGGCACGTCCTCGAAGAGGAAGACGTCGAAGAAACGCCGCATGAGGGGATCACCGCGCAGGTAGTCGCGCAGTCGTCTCCTCTCCCGTGCGAACTCGGACTGGACGCTGCTGATGAAGATGCGGATCGGCGTCATCGGCCCGGCTCCTCGGCGACGGCATCCGGTATCGGAAGCCGGATCGTACCGGTGAGGAGTTGCCGCATCATGCCCTGCTTGATTGAACGGGTCTTGTCCAAGCGGCGTTCCAGCGCGGCGATCTCGTCGTCCATGTCGGTGAGGACGGCCGCGATGGCACGCTGCTCGGAGAGGGGTGGGAGGGGAACTCGGAACGCCAAGAACGTAGGCCGCCGAAGTGAATCGACCGTAGCCTTTACGGTGTTCTTCAGGGCGTGAGCACCGAAATGCTCCGCTATGTAGTAGTAGAGGAAGCGAACGAAAACGCACGACCGAAAGTCCGAGATTGCGTACACCCGCTGATGCACGTCAAAGCGGCCATGCACATAGTGAAAGATCTCTCCGATTCGTCCTTCACCTGGAATCAGTATCGCCTCGCAGTCGTAGGCGAAACTGTCGATTCGTTCAACGGATGATGAGCGCACGAAAAACGGATATCGACCATCATGGCACTTGTCTTGGTTGTTTCGTGTCCCCGTCGCGATACGTGCCAAGCCTCCTAGCCGCCGCGCCTCCCACTCCCCCTCGAACCCCGGCAGCCGCGTCCTGCCGGTCAGGAGTTGCTGCATCGCGGCCCGCTTGATCGCCCGCTTCTTCGCAATCAACGCCTCCAACGACCCAATCAGGGCGTCCACGTCCATGAGGACGGCGGCGATGGCGCGCTGCTCGGGGAGGGGAGGAAGGGGCACCTCGACCTCGGCCAAATGATCGCCGCGAATATGGACGACGGCATCTCCCTGAGCCATCCGCGCCTTCTGGCGAGCCGCTTCCGGGGCGTTCAGCAGGTGTGCGAGGTACACGGGGTCCTGTCGAGGCGCCCGCAGGACAATGATGTCTCCACCGACATATGCGGGCTCCTCTCCGATGTACGCCACACAAGTGCCGATTTCCTCCGCCGTCTCCCCCGACCCGGCAAACAGTAGTTCACCCTTCTCGATCCGCAACGCTGTTGCCGCTATGTCCTCCGGAATCCGGGAGACTGGGTCGACCACATAGTTCCGATACCGCGTGTAGAGTTCTCCGTACCGTACGCAACGGGCTCCGATCTTTCGCAGGTCGCTTCGCCTGATTCCCTTGCCCTTGCGGAATGTCGCCAACGCTCCCAGCCGCGTCGTCTCCCACTCCCCACCGAGCCTCCGCCGCCCGATCACCCAGCGATCCCCATGTCGTGCAGGTGCGACCTCACGCGGGCTTCAAGCTCCTCCGCCTGCTGTGCAAGCTCCGGCAGCGACTCCGCGTACCGTTCCTCCAGCACTCTCACGCGATCCACAAGCTCGCCCGTCAGACGCTCGACTACCGCCAGAATCGAGTCCTCGATGCTCGCCATCCACTTGTCGCCGATCACCATGTCGGCGACCTCGGCCGCGCCAAGCGGTACGTACCGCGCCAGCACCTTCGCATCCAGCTTCGTCTGAGCGGCCTTCGTGGTCCTCTTCGCCTTGGCGTGCGCCTTCATCAGATCAAGGCAGACCTCCAGCGCGTCGCGTTCCTCCCGGTCGTCGGGGCCGTCGCCAACCACCCGCAGCCGCGCCTTCACGGCTGCTTGCGTCACCTTACCCGTCGCCGTGGTCGCGCCGCTCAGCGGACCGTCCTCGCCCGCATTCTCCTCAACGAACGCCGCCACATCCCGCCCGATGGCCTCCTCTTCGGCCATCAGTCGCTGAACCTCGCCGCGCTCGCCAGCGAAGTACCGCGCGACCACAAGCTCCGGCGGAAGCAGGTCCATCTTGTACTTCGTCCGCCGTACCGTCAGGTCCGGCGACTCCGTTACCCCTTTCCCCTTCCTGCCCGTCAGCACACGGGGCCGCGCCGCCTCGGTCCAGCCCTCCGTCACAACCAGATATGCGTCGTCCTGCATGGCTTCGTCCCAGTAGTCCATGAGGCACTGGTACACGTCGTAGCGGTCGAGGAGTGGAAGGTCCGCGAAGCGGTTCAACAGATCCTGCGACAGATCGCGAATCAGGGTCTTGGGCGAATCGCCATGGCCAAGTTCTAGAAGACGGGACGTATGTGCCCGCCGCCATCCGTCAAAGACGCGGCGAGTCCGATCCCCGTACGCCCTGAACTCATCGTGTCCGTGGACGACTGCCCGTACTTCGTCCGCGGGAGCCCGCGCGCGGCTGTATCCTTCACGGCCGCCCGGTGCGAACAACCGCTCCCGCAGCCCCGGGAACACCTTCCAGAAACGCCCGAGAGCGTCGATGTCGCGGTTCGGGATGCCTCCATGGAGGTGCGCGCCCAAGTCGTGCAGGTCCTCCGGCTCGCCGGAGTCGATGTAGCGGGGGATGTTCAGGTTGTAGTCGTTGGCCTCGTTGGCGATCTCGTCCATCGGCACCCTGCGCGCGTACCCGGGAACGGCTCTCCGCTCGTTGAACACGTCCACGATTCGATGGATGTCGCGCTCCCGAAGCCGGTTCTTCGCGCCGTCCTTCCGGAAGCCCCGGCTGGCGTCGATCATGAAGATGCCGTCCCGCGTGGCCGCGTCCTCCTTGTCGATCACCACGATGCAGGCCGGGATTCCGGTGCCGTAGAAGAGGTTGGCGGGGAGTCCGATCACCCCCTTGGATCAGGCCGCGCCCGACCAGGTTGCGGCGGATGGCTGCTTCGCGGTTGCCCCGGAAGAGCACCCCGTGCGGGAGAATGATCGCGCCCCTGCCGGTGCTCTTGAGCGAGGCGACGAAATGGAGGAGGAAGGCGTAGTCGCCGTTCTTCGCCGGTGGGATGCCGTACTCGAAGCGGCGAAACGCGTCGTGCGCGGGATCGAGGCCGTTCGACCAGGCCTTCGTGGAGAAGGGCGGATTGGCCACGGCGAAGTCGAAGCGCTGGAGCAGTCCGCGTCGGTCGGTGAAGCGCGGCGCGGCGAGCGTGTTGCCCCGCTCGACCTCGGCCGCCGTGTGGCCGTGCAGGATCATGTTCATGCGCGCCATCGTCCACGTCGCCACGTCCATCTCCTGCCCGAAGATGGTCAACCTCTGGGGTGCTTCGTCGGAGGCCTTGATTAGCAGCGAGCCGGAACCGCAGGTGGGATCGTAGACGGAGCGGTCGCGGGCCGTGTCCGGCCCGATCCCGATGACCCGGGCCATGATGCGCGAGACCTCCGCCGGGGTGTAGAACTGTCCCTTGCTCTTGCCCGACTGGGTCGCGAAGTGCCGCATGAGGTACTCGTAGGCGTCGCCCAGAAGGTCGTCGCCGTGGGCGCGGTTGGCGCGGAAATCGAGCCCCTCGAAGATTCCGACCAGCTTCGTGAGGCGGTCCGTCATCTCCCGGCCCCGGCCCAGCCTGCTCTCGTCGTTGAAGTCGGCTTGGTCGATCACGCCCCTGAGCAGGGACCCGTTGGCGTCCGCGAGCCTGCTGATGACCTTGTTGATCTCCTCGCCGATCTCCTTCGTGCCCTTGAGCGCGGCCATGTCGGCGAAACCGCCGCCCGGTGGCACCACGATGTCGGGGTACGGGTCGTCGATGTCCGCGTACTTGTCCGAGACGTACTTCATGAACAGCAGCGTCAGGACGTAGTCCTTGTACTGCGACGCGTCCATCCCGCCGCGCAGTTGGTCGCAGCTCTGCCAGAGAGAGGCGTAGAGGTGGGACTTGCGTAAGGCCATGGGTGCTCAGGAGTTGGACCGGGACGCTAGATGCAGGGCGGGATGGACCGCCGGATCGGTGGACCGCCGGACCATAGTTCCGAGCTTCGAGACCCTATTCACGAAGTCGAATCGCTCGAAGAGAGAGCGCACACCGCCGACCAGGTCAGCGGAAGGAGTAATCGTCATCCGGTGGTGGTCCATGCCTCCAAGGTAGCAGGTCGCCCGCTGCCGGTCTCGTACCCAAGTCGAACCGCGATCTGGCGTAACCGGGGGTAACGCGGTGAGCTCTAGGGTCGCTTTGACACAATCTGCGCACGTTGCGTGGCTCAAGCGCCCCGCATCGTGCGTGCCCAACGAGGCAGGCTTGGGCACATGGCCGCCCGATCTGCGCCGATCCGCTCGACCACTTCCGGGAGCCTGTCGCGGGGCACGACCTGCATTCTCGCATCGCGCAACGCGCGGAAGATCACGTCGCACTGGCCGGATTCCCCGAGCGCCCTGTTCACCAAGCCGTGGCAAAGGACATCGACCGATGATGCAAGCCGCAGTGTAGGGAAGCGGTCGGCGCAGATCATTCTTGCCTTGCGTTCGTCGATCAGAGCGACGGCACCGCGGCCGACGGCATAGGCGATCGTTGCGGCCTCGCCGTCGTCCAGGGTCTCCTTGAATCCTCCTTCCACCAGCGACCGATAAACGGGGGCTTCGCCCGGCTCCAGTTCCACCAGCTCAATCGAACCATCGTGGATCAGCGCTTCGAGTCCCTCCCAGGATCCGTGTCCGCGGGATCCCCCCGTAAACAGCTCCCGGCGAACGGTGTCCGTCACCAGGAAGCGGTTCGGGAAACCATCGATGATGGCGGCTGCCGCCCGTGTCGCGTTGAGGTTGATGATCACACTGGCATCGGTCACGACCGGGACGTCCGGTTCACCGGGGAAGCTGGACGACTTCATCCGCCTCGCATCTCTCGGTCTCCACTCCGTCGAGGAGTTCACGCACTTCAAGCCGATGAATCTTGAGCAATCGGGCGAGCTGCCCCTCGCTGTAGTAGCCGCGCTTCCATGCCTCGCGCACCAGCAACCCCAGCCTTCGCGGGACGTAGTCCCCATCGGAAGTGTTGGCGGCCGGGTGGTGCGAGGTCCCCAGCACTCGGTCCGCTTGCCGGTTGGTGATGCCCCCGTTTGACTGAAACCAGTCCCAGGTGCCGGTTCGGGCCAGGCCCAGCTCCTCGAGGCGGCGCACCATTGCTTCGCGCGACACGGCGAACCGGTCGGCGAGGAGGATCACGTGACGGCGGGTCAGATGCGAGTGACCGGCGGTCAGCTCGTCAAAGCGCTGCTTCACGGCCCTTGCCGGAGTCAGCAGGGAGCGCGCGAAGGAATCCGCGTATCGTTCTTCGCGGGAGCGGGGGCTTTCGTCGGACCTAAGCACGCCGGGCTCTCGCCGGGTTGAGGTAAAGTGCCCGAGCTCATGCGCGGCGGTGTAGTTTCGACGGGCTACGGGGTGACTGGCGTTCAGGAGCACGCAAGCGCCAACGTCGTCGTTGTAGGCGAACAGTCCCGAGATGCGGCTGTCGAGACGCCGCACATGCACGCGAATCCCGAGGTCCAGTTCCATTACCGACACGATGTCCCTGACTGGGCCGGCTCCCAGCCCGAGCCACACGCGCAGCTCCTGGGCGTCCTGTTCCGCCTGGGTCTTGACATCGCCGGGCAGAATGGGTCTGGTCCGAGGAAAGTTCGGGCGCCGCGCAACGCCGAGCGCATTCTCCAGCTCGACCTCGGCGCCGACGAGATCGGTTAGCAGCCGGGCCGCCCTCTCGGTACCGTCGCCCGAGCAGCGCTCCATGCTTCGGAACTGGGGGACAAGATCGAGGTGGACCGCCTCTCGTCGCAGGATCGCGTTCGCCGACGTGCCGTACCTAATCGCGAGTCCTTGGAGCTCGGGCGTGCGGACTCGCCGCTTCCCCTGTTCAATGGCGACCAGCGTGGTGCGCGCGACCGCGATCGCCGCGGCCGCTTCGGCCTGGGTGAGGTGCGCCGTCTCTCGGGCGATGCGGAGCCGCTGGCCGATCTCGCGATCACTGGGACGCGCGGTATTCACGGTCATCAGTTTCTCCGAATCCACTGGTTGACGAATGAACTCGGCTTTAGTGCGCTGCGGTAGTCGCGCCACTCATCTGCGTGCTTCTCAAGGAGGGCCACCACACGCTCTTCTATGTCGACTTTGGTTCGGAGAATGGGTCGGAGAGAGAGAGCGTGGCGTCTGACTATCCCCCGGACCCCGGGGTCTGCCATGGCAGCGAGGTGGTGCATGTGGAGGACGCCTGCGATGGCGTACTCTCGGTAGGCACCGTTCAGGTGCTTGAAGTCCCGGTGTACGGCGGATTGCAATGTTGCCGCGCTCATGTCGGTGCAGACGTAGATCTCTGGGTCCTCGGCGAGACCGGCTGCGTGAACGCTGACGCGCCTCAACATGCACGCAGCGCAGACCCCACAGTGGTGCCACGAACCTCCGACGGAACTCCAGCGATTGTCTTTCCAACAGGACTTGGTGGTTCGCCACAGTTCGTCGTCAGCGATGGCGACGTAGCGAGCGAGAGTCTCCCCCTTGGTGTGCCAGAGGCGCGGGAACTCGTAGGTAATCTGCGCACCGAGGAGTGCCCGAAAGAAACGCTCCATACGATTCGTAAACTCGGGGTGGTTGCGGTAGTCGGGGTGAGCATGCCCCACAGTCACGAGCGGTGGCCCCAAGCTGCCTTGTCCGCTCTCCGGGATGATGACCATGCTCGCGTGGGTCAGGTACGCAGCGATTCCGGAAACCGTCGCAAACGTGAATCCCCGGCTCATTGCGCTTGATTCGTAGCTTCGCCCAACACGCACCCAGTAGGGAATCGACACGTCAGGATCCCCGTTGCCGTTCCTTGCGCTCGTTCTCCCACCTAGACGTACACGTACGACATCGTTGCCGAGACATGACTTGGCGAGTCCTGCGACGGCGAGCGAATCCATGCCTTCACTGTAGGCCAGGACGGCTGCGGACGGATCGAATAGGGAGAGGCGATCCCCCGTCAGTTCCTGAGACGAGTCCTCTCGCTGGCTAAACTCGACCGACCAGTGGTCGCCCGTAACGAACCTGAGTGCGTCCAGCAGGGAGTCCGCCACCGCTGGCTTCTTCCATCGGTCAGGGTCATCTACCGGGATACGAATCGCTAGTCGACGTGCCCATCCCTTAGAGGATCGCCGACATGATCGGTCCGCGAACTCGACAGCGGCCGCCACAACCATCGCATCGAAGATCACTGGCTCCCATCGTGAACAGGCGTAGGATTCGAGGTCCGCCGTTGAGAACTGGATGTCTTCTCCGAGCTCACACTTGAGCCAGTCGCTTGGCGACGAACCTCCCGGCTCGCAGACAGCCACGTTCACGCCGGGGAGCCTCCCGCCCGTTGCCGACCGGGTCACAGCTGCGGCCCCTCGTCGAGCCCGCTACGCTTGGGAGGATGGCGAGTCCGGACTGATGAACCGGAATCGGCCACGATCCGGGACGCCAGCCCCCGGATATCGATCGCTTCGCGAACGGCGCTGAAGCGCGCTTCAACCGGCCCCCACGTGGCCTGCTTCTTCCTAATGTAGTGCTCCTCGATGGAGCGCGAGTTTTCAAGCAGGCACTCGTTCAGCGCATCGGCTACGGCCGATTCCACGAGTCCGCGTCCCGACGCGGCATCGGTCTCCGTGGCGCTCATGTAGGTGAGGAAGGTCTGCACGATCTTCGACCCGGGATGGTCCGGCCGCAGTACCTCAATCGTCTCGCTGAGCCCGAATAGGTGGCTTTGGCCGTTCGGCACCATGCGGAGGACGGCCTTCAGAGGGAGCACCTCAGCCTCCTTCTCCAGCGTGCTCTCCAAGGCTTCACGACGCTCCGCGAGCGTAAAGACGTCGGTCTCCAATCGCTTCGCGACCCGCTTCCAATGCGGTCCGAGCGGCAGGCTCTTCCACGGGCCATCGCTCACGTACTTCCTCCTCTGGTGGGGAGTGACTCCGTCAAGTGTGTCAGCAAGCGTAGTCATATGGTCTGACAATGTCAACATCCCCCGTTTTCCCCACCCTCCTGTTCGTCACCGTAGGCTCCGTCGCCAACATGGCCCGCCACCCGGCCACCGTCTCCGCGCTCACCCCCAGCGCCACGGCCGCAGCCTCGTCGTCGTGGCAGGAGCGAGTGCGACTCGGCGCCTCGGCAAGAAACGCAGACCGTGCAGTCCTGCTACCCTTAGACGGTTTCCCGCCGGGGTCGGCCCACCTACAATCCATTGGGCGGAAGGACGCTCGGCAGACAATGGGAGACCGTCGGGTGACCTCGGGCCGATGTCGCGAACGGTTTCCGGGGAGGACAGGACAATTCCCGCAGTTTGAGGCGATTTGCCTGCTGTTTTCAGGTGATCAGAGCCGACGCAGTTGAACGGAAGAAAACGCAGATCGTGCAGTCCTGTATGACTTTAGACGATTCTCTGCCGTGATTTGCGCCAGTGGCGATCCGTTGTTTCAGCGACCGGCTCAGCCTGCGCCCGTTCTCCCGCCACTCGATCTGAAGCAGGCCGGTCTTCGGATCCGGAAACACCCGGACCCGGTTCCGGCCCCATTCTCCGGCGCTGTAGCTGCGCCGACCTCGTTTCGTGCGTGCCATCGTTCGATTCCTCCGAAGATGGACTGCACGATCCGCGCAACGGAATCTCGCTGGACTCAGGCTGCTTGACCAGTCCGGGGCACCCGTGCCGTTCGCTTCCCGACCACGCCCGAGCGCCTCGTCAGGCTCTATGGAAGGCGATGGAGGAAAGGCTGCCGGAGGCCGTTCAGCATCCGGTACCGCACCGGACGGCTCGGGACAATTGCCCGCAGAAGCGACTTGACGCCGCCAAAGGCGCTCTCCCGATTCCTACTGGCAGCGATACCTTCACCAGCACGCGTGGTCCTTACCACGAAGTCCGGGTCCTACACTGCGGGAGGGGGAGCCATCATGTACCGCAAATCCATCGACCAACGGCGGTCGCGTTGATCGACCATCTGAAGGGCCGCGAGAAGGCGCTGGAGCCGTTCGGCCTGACGGGCCGCCGCGCCGAGTGGATTGCGTTGGCGAGCCTGCATGGCGGCGTGTTCACCCGCTCGCAGTTGTCGGCGTGGTTCGGCATTGATCGCTTCAAGACGCTCCGGTTCGTGCAGGCCCTGACACGGAGAAGGCTCGCCGCCGAGGAGATGGTCGGAGACCTGAAGGTCTGCCGGATCTGCGCGCGCGGCATCTACCGGGCGCTCGGTGCCGAGGGTATTCGCCTTCGGAGGATCACCTCGACCGAGGTCATCATGCGCCGCGTGCTCTCGTTCGACTACGTGATCGAGCATCCGGACCTGCCCTGGCTCCCGACCGAGCAGGAGAAGGTCGCCGCGTTCGAGGCGCTCGACATGGGGCGCTCGCTCATGCCCATCCGCGTCTATCGGGGCGCTGCCGGGGGCGCACGGCGCTACTTCCCGCGCGGGATGCCCGTGGCGCTGGACTCGCGCCGCGCCGTGTTCGTCCACGCCGATCCCGGCTACGACACCTCGACCGCGCTCCGTTCGTGGCGGGACCGGCACCAGAAGCTCTGGGAGGCACTGAGGCAACTGGGCTTGGCCGTCGAGGTCGTCGGGGTCGCGTGCGCCCGGAGACCGCTTGACCGGGCACGGACGATCCTCGGAAACTGGACCAAAACGGAAACGGCTCCACGCCCCATCCACCCGCCCGGGACCGCCGCTGCGGCCCGGCGCGAGGTCACGCGCATCGAGAATGCGATCGTCGGCATGGACGACGCGGCGGTCGAGGAAATGGGCGGCTTCCAAGCCTGTCTCCACCGGATGGTCGAGATGGAGGATATGCTCCGATCCATGGCTCCGGCAGGGACGATCGACGGCCATTCGGTGTGGCGTTCGAGCCGCTTCCACGGGCGCGGGATTTGACCGCCCGTGGACGGGGGCCGTTGCCGATCCAGAGTGCACATGTGACATTGGGGTCGTTGTGCACGGTAATCACGCTCGGATGTGACACGCCGCCGATTCCGCAAGTTGCGGACTTCATTGCGTTTGCGGCGAGTGCGCCGTAGCGGCCGTGACGCGCGGGCGCCTGCGGCCGTTGACGGGAGCGACCCACCCTTCGGGGTGCCTGGTACGGCACGGCGACGGTCGGGATGTGCACGGCCATCCCAACCTCGCCTGGGGTCGCTCCCGGTCCATCGATCCCATGCGGGAAGGCCAAACGGCGAGCCGGAACGGGCGCGTCCCGGTCTTGGCCGGCGAGGCCGGACAGCCTGGCGGCCAGCCGGTCCGCCAACACGTCCTCCGCCGCGTCGAAGCGGCGCTCGACACCCTTCCGGGACGGACTGTTGGCTGGGAGCGACCCCGCAGCGGAGGGGAGGATGGGGATGTACATCCCCATCCTCCCCGATGCCGATCGAGGCATGCCTCGATGGGGGGTCGCTCCCAGCCACGGCCTCGATGGCCGGATCGGCATCACCGCTCCGGCGGCCGTGGCACAACCGCCAGCGCGCCAGCGACATACGGAACCGGCGGCGTGTCCATCGCAGACGCGATTTCGTGTCCGGCGACCCCCGAAGCACCATGTACACTCGTGGATCGGCATCGGTACGGGCGCCCGGCGGTCAAAACGGGTCCCCCAACAGACGGCTCGAACGCCACCACGGGGAGGACGTTGGAGGTAGAGACGCCATCGTGGTCCGCCTTCGGCCTCGGCGACAACCCTGTGGCGGACTCGGCCGCCGATATGCGGGCGGTGCAGCGCTCAGGCATCACGCCGCACCGACACGGGGGAAAGGGGGCGGCGCCCCCATCCGCGACCTCCTCGGGAGCGCGAACAGCGGGGGTCAGAGGGGGCACGGCCCCCCGCCAGCCTCTCCTGGGGACACGCGGAGTGTGGCCACGGGGAGTATGCTGGCTTGTCACCGTAGCGTTGCTCAAGCCAGCCTTGGGACGCAAGCCAGCCTTGGGACGCCTCCGAAAACACCTCCGGGCACCGCCCGGAACTGTCACTCGCCGGGCGGTCGCTAGGCAAGCTCCTCGCCTTCTTGGCCAGCCAGCCTCACAAACCGCGAGGGGGCGGGGACGCCCCGCTCCGTGGCGACGTCGGCGCTCTCTCCCGCGCCGCCCGGTTTCTGCCCTGCCCGTACCCCTCCGGGACCCGAGTTCGATCTTGGGCGATGGAGTGGACGCCCCCTCCCGGCGGCATCGCGATGTGCCATGATGGTACTGAAGCGATTGCGACCTTGAGAGGTCTGACCATCACAGGGAGGAGACATCCACATGGAAGAGGTTAGCATCATCGGAATCGATCTGGCAAAGCGGAGCTTTCAGGTGCACGGGGCGAGGGCGGACGGGTCGGTGGTCTTCCGCCGGAAGCTGAGCCGCGGGAGGCTGCTGAGGTTTCTCGCCTCGCAACCGGGGTGTACGGTGGCGATGGAGGCGTGCGCCAGCGCCCACTACTGGGGCCGTGAGATCGCGGCACTCGGCCACGAAGTGAGGCTGGTTCCCCCGATCTACGTGAAGCCCTTCGTCAAGAGGAGCAAGAACGACGCGGCGGACGCGGAGGCGATCACGGAAGCGGCCCAGCGTCCGACCATGCACTTTGTGGCGGTCAAGACCGAGGCGCAGCAGGCGCAGGGGATGCTCTTTCACACGCGTGACCTTCTGGTGCGCCAGCGCACGCAGACGATCAACGCGCTTCGGGGCCACCTCGCCGAGTACGGCGTTGTCGCTCCCCAGGGCAGGGCCCGGATCGGGCAGTTGGCCGCGGTGCTCGAAGACGGGGACTGTGGCCTGCCGGAGGCGGTCGTCGAACTGGGCTGGCTGCTGCTCGGGCGGATCGATGAGCTCGATGAGAGGATCGATGGGCTCGACCGCGAACTCCGGACGAGCGCCCGGGAGTGCGAAGAGACGGCGCGGCTGATGACGATCCCCGGAGTGGGACCGGTCACCGCGATGGCCATCCAGGCCTTCGCGCCGCCGATGGAGAGCTTCCGGCGCGGCCGCGACTTCTCGGCTTGGCTCGGCCTCGTGCCGCGGCAGCACACCACCGGCGGCAAGCCGAGGCTGGGCAGGATATCGAAGATGGGCCAGAGAGACCTAAGACGGCTCCTGATCACGGGAGCCATGGCGGTCGTTCAGCAGGCGAGCCGGCGCGGCGAGATCACGGACAGTGGCTGGCCGGAATGTTGGCACGCAAGCCGAAGCTGCTGGTCGCGGTGGCGCTCGCCAACAGGACGGCGCGGAAGGTATGGGCACTGACGACGAAGCAGGAGACCTACCGGGTTCGCACTGCCGCCTGACCGGGCGGTGAAAGGAGAGAAGCGAAAAGCGAAGCAGCTGGCGGGAGGTTGTTGGTTAGCAGGACGCAGGAACGCGTAAGGGCAAACGGTCGACAAGACGGGGTCGGAAAAACCAGTGCAGGATCGAGGGCTCTTGAGCCCGCTGAGGGCGAATTGGATCCGATCTCACGAACACCATACGGGCCCGCAGCCAAAACAGCGCTGCATCAAGAGGCCGATGGAGTGGACGCCCCCTCCCGGCGGCATCGCAATGTGCCAAGATGGTACTGAAGCGATTAGTCGACCATCTGAGGGAGGAGACATCCACATGGAAGAGGTTACCGTCATCGGGATCGATCTGGCAAAGCGGAGCTTTCAGGTGCACGGGGCGAGGGCGGACGGGTCGGTGGCGTACCGCAGAAAGCTGAGCCGGGGTAAGCTGCTGAGCTTTCTCGCCTCGCAGCCGCCCTGCACGGTGGCGATGGAGGCGTGCGCCAGCGCCCACTACTGGGGCCGGGAGATCGCCTCGCTCGGTCACGAAGTCAGGTTGGTCCCCCCGATCTACGTGAAGCCCTTCGTCAAGCGACACAAGAACGACGCAGCCGACGCGGAGGCGATCACGGAGGCGGCCGAGCGTCCGACCATGCACTTCGTGGCGGTCAAGACCGAGGCACAGCAGGCGCAGGGGATGCTCTTCCGCACGCGTGACCTGCTGGTGCGCCAGCGCACGCAGACGATCAACGCGCTTCGGGGTCACCTGGCCGAGTACGGCGTGGTTGCTCCGCAGGGCAGGGCCCGGATCCGGCAGGTGGTCGGGGAGCTCGAGGCCGGGGACTGTGGCCTGCCAGGGGCGGTCGTCGAGTTGGGCTGGTTGCTGCTCCGGCAGATCGATGAGCTCGATGAGAAGATCGACGGACTCGGTCGCGAGTTCCGGAAGAGCGCGCGGGCCGACGAGGAGACGGCACGCCTGATGACGATCCCTGGAATCGGACCGATCACCGCGCTGGCCATCCAAGCTTTCGCCCCACCGATGGAGAGCTTCCGGCGGGGGCGCGACTTCTCGGCCTGGCTCGGCTTGGTGCCGCGGCAACACACGACCGGGGGCAAACCCAGACTTGGCAGGATATCAAAGATGGGTCAGCGCGACCTCAGGCGACTCTTGATCACGGGAGCCATGGCGGTTGTCCACCACGAGAGTCGACGCGGCGAGGCATCGGACCCATGGCTGGCTAGGATGTTGGTACGCAAGCCCAAGATGCTGGTAGCGGTGGCGTTGGCCAACAGGACGGCACGGGTCGTCTGGGCGCTGACCACGAAGAAGGAGATCTACCGGGTTCGCGCCGCCGCCTGACCGGGCAGCGAAAGGAGAGAAGCCGAAAGGAGAGAAGCTGTCGGGAGATGATGTGGGCAGGACGAACGAACGGGTAAGGGCAACGGTCAATGAGACGGGATCGGGAAAACCAGGGTATGTCCGAAGGCTCTCAAGCCTGCGAGGCCGATTTGGACCCGATCCGCGGATCTCCATACGGGCCAGCAGCCTCAGACACGACAGGCTACACCAACAGGCCGGATAGACGACAGCACCTGACCACAGGCACCGAGCCGTTCAAAGAAATGCTTGCGTTATCGGGGGCGTCCATAGACGGACATACGACAGTACTTGGCCAACTGCCACCAACTCGGTTCTGAATCCGCGCTTGCCCACTTAGGGGCGTCCACATACGATCCTGCGGCCACCATGTCGTCTAACGCCGCCACGCGCCGGCGTCTGGAATTCCACGACTGACCAGCGTAACCGTCCCTGGCACGGCGAAGGAAGAGCGATCCGCGGCGGCGGTCTGTGCCGCCGCCGGGTCGCGAAGAATCGCACGAATCCGGCGTGTCACCGCGTCCAGCGCAAGCGCCGTGGCGGGCGCCGCGGGGTCGTCGCGGGCCAGCGTCACCGAACCCTCCGGCCCGGCGAGTCTGATGGCGGCCAGTTCCTCCGCCCACTCGATCCGCACGGGGACGGCGAAGACGAAGCCGCCATCACCCTCGCGCTCGACATCGGCGATCTCCTGCATCTCGAAGCGCAGCGCGAACAGCTCACGTCCCTGTGCGTTCGAGCCCACCAGATGGTACGGCCCGGCCCGCTCCGGCAACGTCGGCGGCGCGTCCAGAACGAAGGCCGGCTCGAGTCTCAACTGACCACCGGCCACGCCGCCCCGCACCAGCAATACCCGTCCCGCAACCCACGATGCCGCCACCGCCCGGGTCTCGTCGCGGTATTCCACCGCCTTCGCGAACGAGTAGTCGCTGATCCAGTCGTTGGTCCGGCAGTAGGTCATGAGGTCGGTGTACCCGGGATCCACCAGGGTGCCGTGTCTGAAGTCGTATCCCCAGGCACCGATCTTCCCGTCGACATGCGGATACTCCCCGTCCACACCCGCCGGGTTGCCGCAGGGAGTATGGTCCAGTGAAAAGTTGTGCCCGAACTCGTGGGCCACGGTGTGGCCTTCGAACCGCGACACGCTGGATTTGCCGGGGGCGAATGCTATGCCAAGAACGCCTGCGTCTGCCCATGGCGGCACGCCCATGTAGTACCCGGAAGCGGCGTCCGCCACGCGAAGCAGTTCCGTGTCGTCGAGCGCTCGTTCCATGTCCTCCTTCGGGTCATAGTCCACAAGCACCGGCTCGCGCACCGTGACCTCCATGTCGGCCACCGGCAACCAGTCGCGCGTCTCGTAGAACACGTCGTGATCCGCCGACAGCCCGATGGTTGCCTTGTACCCCGAAGAGTCAGGATTCTCGGCCCAAAGGAACGGCACGGCCGTCACATGGAAGTCGGGCATCGTGCGGATGTCGAGGGCGATGCGACCCTCCTCCGGGATCCGGCCGCCGATCCCGAGGGACGCGTCCAGTGTTCCATCGGGATCCACCTCGACTACCATCTCGGTGCCCGGGGTCAGGACCGAACCCGGCACGACCGCATTTGCGGTGGCGTCCAGATCGTCCTCGGCCATCGTCGCCGGCACCCGCCGCGAGCTTGCGTCGATCCGGAGCGAATGGGCTTCCCGCCCGCCTCGATAGAACGTCGCCCGCACTGGCGGCATCGACACGTTGACGCCATTGTCGGCCATCACGAACACGCGCAACAGTGCGTCCTCGCCCGCTACCAGCGGAACGGAGAAATCGTGCGATTGCGTCGCCTGCGTCAGGTACGCGCGCACGCCGGGCCTGCGCGGCTCGAACAGGCTCGCCAGCGTGTACGTGCCCCTTGCATCATCCTCTTGCCCGCGAACCCGCACGAAGTACGCGCCGGGCATCAGCTGTTTCGATATCACGGCACCCGGCAACCTTCCGTCGTAGCCGACCAGTTCGCCGGAGCCATCGTACAGCTCGACCACGACGTTGCCGCTGACTTCTGGTGCGATGCTCAACTTCCCGCGCGAGCCGACCCCGATCCGGAACCAGTCCTCGTCGAGGTCGCTCTCGATCTCGCCGTCTATCAGCCCACCGACCGCCAGGTCCGTCGCGCCGGAGGCGTCGTTGCCGTGGTCGTCCGGACAGAACGCGGCGACCCGCGCGTCCGCAATCCGCTCAAGCCAGTCCCGGAACACGCGGGCCCCGGGCAAGCACAGCCCCGAGCCGTCCAGCCGGAGTCTCTCCAGCAAGGTCAATCGCAGCACCGTGCCCGGCACCTGTCCCCCGAGATCGGGATTGCCGTTGAGCACCAGTTCCCCGAGATGCAACAGGTTCCCGGCTTCCGCCGGCAGGATCCCCGCCAGGTTGTTGTCCGACAGGTCGAGGGCCGTCACACGATCCGTGCTGTCGGCCGTCACCCCGTGCCAATCGTCCAGCGGCTCGTCGCTCAGCCAGTTCGCATCGTTCCTCCAATCGCCGCCGTTCGTCCACCTGTGGATCGCCGCGAGAGCCTCTCGGTCCCCCGCTTGGACGATGTCGCAGTCCTCGCCCCACTTGTCGATATCCCTCAACCAGATCCGGAACTCCGTCGTTTGCGGGGCGCACAAGCCGGTGTACGCAAACCCCAGAAATCGGAGCGATGTCAGTCCCGTGAAGGTCGACGGCAAGGGTCCCGCAAGGTGGCGGTTGTTGCCCAGTTCGAGGAATTCGAGGCGGGTGAGGTTGCCGAGCAGCGGGGGAACGGGACCAGACAACTTGAGGTCGTTGAGCTGGAGGTGTTCCAATTCGGACAGTTGCCCTAGTTCCGCGGGAATGGGCCCGGTCAAATCGTTGACCGAGATGATCATTATCTTCAGCTTCGAGAGTCGGCCCAGCTCCCGGGGAATGGGCCCCGTCAGGTCGTTGTCCCAAAGGTTGATCACCTCCAGGCTGGAGAGGTTGCCGAGTTCCGGCGGAATGGATCCTGAGAGACGGTTGCGCCAGAGGTGCAAGTACTTCAGGTTGGCGAGATCGCCGAGTTCGGGCGGGATTGGACCGGAGAGATCGTTCTCTTGGAAACTCAACCACGTCAGGTTGGCGAGGTTGCCGAGTTCGGATGGAATCGGGCCGGAAATACCGCCGCCCCCGAGACTCAACTCCGTCAGGTTGGCGAGGTTGCCGAGTTCGGGAGGGACCAGATACGATATCCGTAAGTTGCTGGATAACAAATATTTATGTTGCATATGACCCGCTCGCGTATCACTTTAGATACACAAATATGAGCCGGAATACACTGGACCGAAGGGGACGGTGCCGGACGTAACCGTTCGGGCAAGCCGTGGAAGAACGGGCATCCTCACCGCGCAACGATCAAGCCGGTTGGCGTGGCTGCGGCCGCCCGAGCCACCAACGCAGCCGCCTGGCCCGCCGTGCGACAGGCCAGCCGATTGACCGAACGATGACCGGCCCTGGACACTTGGGCCAAGAAGCGGTGGCAGAGCCTTGAGCCCGAGGGCGTGAAACGCCTTATTGTTGATTGTGCTCCGGTCGGAGGTCGAGCCCCGACCGGCCGTGACGATGGCGGGCGGGGAGCCGACCCTCGACAAACTACATCTTTGTGGGAATCGACCCGTGATCCTCGAACACTGGAACGCCAACACGGCGAGCTATCGAGAGTCGGATTGCTCCGGGTATCCCGACAGCATGACGCGCACATACGGACGGCTGATCGCGGCGGCGGGTGCGCTGGCGATCCCCGCGCCATTGCGGAATCGAGACGATCCGTGGCGGCTGGAGGTGCTCGCGCATCCGCACGGCCCGCGCGTCCTGCGAGCGCGCATCGTCGCCCCGGACGGGGAGCCCGTGGCGGTGCTGGCGGTGGCGGAAGGCGGTGGCGCTGGCCCCCGACGCGCATGGCGCGAGACGACAGCGGCAGCCCCCTGGATGGTCGAAGGACGCGACCCCAGCGACTTCCGCGACCACCTTCCAGACCGACCGTGGGTGATCATGGGCTTGCTACCGGCGCTGGCCGTCCATGGGGAGGCAGTCGAATGGCTGGGGGAGGTCGAGCAGCTCATCGCGTGGTCGTTCCTCGAAAGCCTCCAACCGATGGCGAGCGCCTGAAGGCCGCCGAGCGGGCCGGAGTGCCCATTCGGCAGTTCGATCACCGGCTTGGCCCGGCGTCCCGGTCCGGTCCGGGACGCCTGATCTTTTCGACCAGCCGCCTTGTCATCTCCACCCGCTCCCTGGCCCTGCGCCGTACCTCCCGGAGTATCCGGTCAAGTCCGTCACCCGCGCGCTCAGCCGCTCGACTTGCCGCTCTAAGGCTTCGACCTGCCCGCGCAACGTTTCGATCTGTCCGGAGTGCCGCCGCTGTTCCGTTTCGTATTGCTCGGACAACCGTTCCAAAGCGGTCGTCAACTGCCGTTCCAAATCGGTCACGCAACTCCCTCCTCACTCTCTCGAGAGCTTCATGTAGGGCCGTCCGTCCATCGTGAAGGCCGGACGGCCCGGCGTGCCGACGGGCAGCAACACGTACCGATCCCCGTCGATTTCCTGCAACTCCACG
>MPMR01000060.1 GCA_002238605.1 BD2-11 clade cluster bacterium bin43
ACCCGGCACCCGCATGTCCACGTCATCGCCAACCGTGTCGATCCGGAGACCGGGAAGGCGGCGACGCTGGGCAGAAGCAAGCTCCGGCTGTCGCGCTGGGCCGAGGGCTACGAGCGGGAGCAGGGCCGGATCCGGTGCGAGAGGCGGGTCAGGAACAACGCGCGGCGGCTGGCGGGCCAGGAAGTGGTTCGCGGCCCGTCGGATCGGCCTCGCCACTGGGCGCGCGTCCGCCGCGAGGGGATGCAGCCCGGGCGGGCGCGGCGGGCGAGGAAGCCGCGCCGCAAGGATCAAGTCCACATGGAGGCATGGCGGCATGCCGAGGCGGAGGCTTGGGAGACGGTCGCGGACGGGCGCGAGTCGGGCTTCCGGCACCTGGAGACCCGGGCGCGGAAGGAATGGGCCGAGTTGCACAGGCGGCAAGAAGAAATGCGGCAGAGGCTCGACCGGGAGAGCCGCACCGTGCTCGGGCGGCTCCGGATCTGGCGGACCGAGCGCTCGTTGCGGGAACTGGTCGGTGCGGTCCGGGGGCGGCAGGACCTGGTCGAGGGCTGGCGCGAGGATCTCGCCCGGAATCACAGGGACGAGCGGGCCGGGTTGGGCAAGGCACACGGCGAGAGAGCCCGGGAGATCGAGCGCGGTTGGCACAAGTTCTATCGAAGTAGGCTGGTGGAAGCGGAGCGGCGCGCATGGGCAGTGCGGGAGACGATGAGGGAGCGCGAACAGATACGGGAGCGGGAGCGCGGCCAGACCATCACCCGCATCGTTGTACCGCGACCGCCCCGGCCCAGAGGCCCCGAGCGTGGCGGGGGTGGGTTCGAGCGATGAGGCTTGCTCCCCAGATCGTTCAGAACGACCGATCCGGGAGTGGTTTCGGCACATCTAGGGAAACGGGGGCCGACGCAAGTGAGCCGGCCACGTAGCAGCGGGTCCGAGGTGGAAAATCCGGTACACGGGGTCGCGTGAGCGCCGGGCCGGATGGAGGAGTTGGAGTGGAAGGCCCGGGAGGGCTACCCGGAATCCGGCTCAGCTCGGTCGGACGGCGCGGGTTCCGTCCGGCGGATGCGGTGCACCAGCCTGGTGGTGGACCGCCCCGGAAGATAGGGAACCAACACGACTTCACCGCCCGCGGCCTCGACCTCCTCGCGGCCGACCATCTCCTCCAGGGCGTAGTCACCGCCCTTCACCAGCACGTCCGGGAGCAGGGTCGCGATGAGCGCGCGGGGGATATCCGAGTCGAACGGGGTGATCACGTCGACGCTTTCGAGCGCCGCAAGCACGGCCGCGCGGTCATGCAGCGTGACGTAGGGGCGGTGCGGCCCCTTGAGGCGGGCGACCGAGGCGTCGGTGTTGAGCCCCACCACGAGCGTGTCTCCCAGGGCGCGGGCGGCGGCCAGGTACTCCACATGGCCGCGGTGCAGGATGTCGAAGCACCCGTTGGTGAACACGAGACGGCGGCGGCGGGGACTGCCGTGGCGGGCGAGAAGCTCGTCGACGGAGAGCAGCTTGCGGCCGAGTGTGCCGCGCGGGGTCATTACGGGGACGCCGAGTCGGCGGGAGCGCGAGAGAGGTCCGCCAGGATCTCGCCCCGAGCCGCCCGCTCCCGGATGTCGCGGGTGAGGCATACGGTTTCCTCCCGGGGACGGCTCACGTATGGCTTGCCGCAGGACCAACACAGCCGTTTCCCCCTGCTGCCGGGGCCACGACAGCGGTGGCAGCCGATCCGCCATCTTAGCTCGCTGGAGGCTGGGGCACTTGGAGATCCTTGCAGATCTTTCTGGCGAGGTCCCGATCTGATCTCGTTGTGCCGGGGAATCGTCGAGACTTTCTTGGCCGCCCGGTTGATGTAGAGGGTGTGGTTCCCGCCCTCGCGCAGGAAGGCGCACCCGTGCTGTCTCAAGTGCCGCAGCAAGTCCCGGCGCTTCACGCCGTAACAGTGATGGGCTCTCTGATGACCGCAACGCCGTCGGCGTCTTCGCGGGCCATTTCCCGGTTGGCTTCGATCACCAAGGCGACGGCCTCGCGTAGGCTTGACCGAGCTTCTTCGAGGGAAGCGCCTTGGGTGTTGGCACCGGGAAACTCCTCGATGAAGGCGATGTAGCCTTCGCGGGCTTTCCGGAACACCGCCATGCATTGCAGGTCCACAACAGACCTCCTTCATATTCGTGATGCATTGACGCTAGCAGGCATCCCGCGCCCGCGCCATCCTCGCCCGGACCTTCCGGCGAGACTCGTCGAAGTCGGTTACGGCGAAGGGCAAGGTCTCGTCCCGCCGAGGTTGCCGTTCGCCGTCGCGCCGTGCGGGCTTTTCGAGGCGGCCCAAGTCCGGGGCGAAGCATGCCGCCCTTGCGAACGGCAACGCCACGCAACCGATCGACAAGGTCTTGGCCTACCGGCGACCGGCTTCCTTCAGCGAAGCGCGGCGTCGACTACCGCATGCCCAGGCCCGGACGACGCCTGAGGCCGGCCTCTAGAGGCCGGCATCGCCGCCTAGCGCCGCCGCCGCCTCCCAAACGCGGTAAGTCCAGTGGAGCCAGCCGGAATCGAATCGGTGACATCCTGCGTGCAAGCAGGCGCTCTCCCGACTGAGCCATTGCCCCGCTACCCCAGGGGCTGTGTTCTCGCGACCGAACGACTCGATGCCTACCTCCCCTGGGACTCAACCCTCCGCGGCCCGCGAAGAGACAGGAATGTAAGATCGGGAGACCCGTCGTTCCAAGTCCCGCGCGCGTTCGCACGTCCCGTGCCTGCGGCGGGGCTCCCCACCTTGTTGCAGGCACGATATACTTGTCACATCATGTCCGCCGCCCGCACATCCCTTCCGGGAGCCGTCTTCCTCGACCTCTACGGCACGGTCGCGCGGGAGGTGGGCTACATCAACCATCCGGACCGCTTCCGGCTGCACGACTTTGCGGCCGAGGCCATCCGCCTCCTCAACTATGCCGGCTGGCGGGTGTTCGTCGCCACGAACCAGTCCGGGATCACACGAGGGTACTTCACCGAGGATGTGCTCAACGAGGTGCGCCGCCGTCTGGTCGACGGGCTGGCGCGCGAGGGGGCCCGCGTGGAGGCCGTGTACCACTGCCCGCATCTCCCTCCCGAGGGCCGGCCGGCGGTGTGCGACTGCCGAAAGCCTCTTCCGGGGATGTTGCACCGGGCGGCGCGCGAGCACGGGGTGGAACTGGTCTCGTCATGGATGGCCGGGGACATGATCACGGATGTGGAGACCGGGCACGCCGCCGGAGCGCGCGGGATTCTGCTGCGCACCGGCTACGGGCGCGGCCAGGTCGAGTACCAGCGCCACCGCTGGCGGGTCGAGCCGGACCTGATCTGCGACGACCTGCTCGCGGCCGCTCGCGCGATTGTGGCCGCCCTGCCACAAGCACCCGAGGTGACGAGGACATGGACCCCGACAACCGGCTGAAGCGCGCACGCGACGTGGCCCTCAGGAGCGTCGACGCACTTGCCGGCCGCCGAATCCTCGTGGCGGGCGACTTTCTGCTCGACCGGTATCTCGTCGGACAGGCGACACGCGTTTCCCGCGAGGCTCCCGTCGTCATCATCGAGCACGAGAGCGACGAGGTGAGGCTGGGAGGGGCGGGAAACGCCGCCCGCAATGTGCGCGCGCTGGGCGGGGAGCCGATTCCGCTGGGATTGGTCGGACGAGACCGGGAGGGAGAGAGGGTGGTCGAGCTGCTCCGGGAGGCGGGGATCGATACGCACGGGATTCTGCGTGATCCAGAGCGCCGCACCGTCACCAAGACCCGGATCCTCGCGGGAGCCGCCGGTGCCGCCAGCCGGCAGGTATTGCGGATCGACCGGGCCGGGGATTACGGCGCGAGCCGGACCGACAGCCTCATCAGGCACGCTCGCGCGCTTGTCTCCGATGTGGACGCGGTACTGCTCTCGGACTACGGCTACGCGACACTTGCGCCAGCACTGCGTTCCTGTCTTATCCAGGCGGCGCGCACGCGCGGCCTCCCTTCCTGTGCCGACTCCCGCTATCAGCTGTCCGAGTTCCAGGGCGTTACGGTGGCCACCCCGAACGAAGAGGAGCTGGCGAGGGTCTCGGGCGGCGTCCTGCGCAGCGACGCGGACGTCGTGGCGACCGGGAGGGAACTCCTGAGCCTTCTGAACGCGCGCGCCGTGGTGGTCACGCGCGGAAGCCGGGGGATGAGCGTTTTCGAGGGGACCGGGCATTGTCGGAACATCCCGCCCGCCCGCCATGGAGAGGTGGCGGACGTGACCGGGGCCGGCGACACGGTTGCGAGTGCACTGGTGCTGGCGCTGGCGGCGGGCACGGACATCCTCGTCGGGGCCATGCTGGCGAACGCGACCGCCTCGGTGGTCGTCGGGCGGCGGGGAGCCGCCACTGCGGCGCCCGAGGAGGTGGTCGGCGCGCTCGAGGCCTGGCAGAACCTCTCCTGAGTGGACTTGGTCGACAGCACCAAGTCCACTCACCGCTCGCTCCGTTGCGCGAAGCTGGTCGCGATGTCTCAGCGACGAACAGATCGAACAGCTGCTTCCGGTCCTCGGGACGCACTCGCAGCGGCGAACATCTCGTCAACACTGTCCAGCTTGCTCTGCAATTGACGCGGCCTGAAGGCACGGTCATCCGTTGCCGGGTCCGACTCGACCAGAAGATATCGGCCCAGGAAGTCGTTTCGGAGAACTTCAAAGACGTAACGATCCCGAGGTTGCTGTTCCTCGTAACTGACGCATTCCAACAGTCTCCTCAGCGAAAGCGCAATGCCCAGGTAGTCACTGGGTTCCCCGTGTCCTGTTGGCTTGAAATCCATAACCCTGAACTGCACATCTCCTCTGAGATTGTACCGCGGGCGTGTTACCAGCACATTGTCCGCGTGAATGTCCCCGTGAATCATTCCGCGCTGTTCGAGCTCAAAGAGCAAACCGAACATGGCGCTCAGGAATTGCTCGATAAACCGCAGCTCCACATTCCCCCGATTGGCCCAGATGAACCGCTCCAGCGACGCGCCCCATACATACTGGCGGATAAACACCACAAACTCGCGTCCCAACACGGGATCTTCCCAAGATCGCACATCCAGATACGGGACGACGCATGGATTCTCCAGGACATTCGCCTTCCTGGCTTCCTCAAGGTAAACGTCCGGCTCGTGTTGATACGAAGGAAGATTCTCTATTGGTACGAACTTGAATGCCAAGTCACCCTCTATGTGGGCCGCATGTGCACGATACACACGGCCGATTGCCCCCGTACCGATGTGCTCCACGGTTTCGTGGTTCGGAAAGAATGGAAAAGTCTTTCCCAGGAAGTGCTCTTCGGGAGGAAGGTGTCCTTGCACCGGACGGGAGAACCTATTCTGCTCGGGACCGGGGATTCAGGTATTCGATCGCTCCGCCATCGAAGTACCACTCGATCCGGCGGATCACTTCTTCCGCGGTAATCATGTCCATGCAACGAGGCAGGTTGCCCACCAC
>MPMR01000061.1 GCA_002238605.1 BD2-11 clade cluster bacterium bin43
GGGCGTGTGCCAGGCTAACTGGCAGAGGATAGCCGGTGAGAGTCCGGTAGGGAGTAGAGGTTAACCACCACTCTCGCCCCGAGTCATGCGCCGGTCGTCGCGAGGCGGCAGGTGAAGCGTTGACAGGGGTGCGGATGGGCAGGGCAACGGAGCATCGAAAGGTTGCTTGTCTGGAGAGCCGAGACTGTGCCTGCGGTCGAAGGCAACACCGACATCACCGATATGGTGAGGGGATGTTGGGCTCCACGGTGTCGAAGAACCCATGCACGTTCGTACGTCCTCACTGCCGGGACCTGGGAGGTCTCCATTTTGCCCCGAAGTCGTAACGGGGCCGCAAATGAAAGGATGTATCCGTAACCGATGACGCACGGAATGGAGAAGTCGGATGAGGGAATAGTACCGATGAAAGCGACGAACAAGGGCGCGCAAGCGCCTGCGGAGTCGCCGGAGGGAAGTGCCTCAACCAAGGGGAATCCGCGAGATCAAAGCACGTGCCGGACGCAGTGTCGGGAAAGCGTGTCACAGGCGGTCGCGTGGATACGGCAGGCTGTAACGAGGAAACCGCAGGAGAAACTCACTGCGCTGCTACACCATGTCACGATAGATGCCCTGACGTGGGCGTTCTTCGAGTTGAAGAAGGACGCCTCGGCGGGGGTGGATGGGATGACGTGGGGAGAGTACGAGGAAGGGCTGGAAGAGCGGCTGCTCGACCTTCACGGACGCGTGCACTCGGGAGCGTATCGGGCGCGGCCATCCCGGCGGGTCGAAATACCCAAACCGGATGGCGGGACACGACCGCTCGGCATTGCCGCACTGGAAGACAAGATTGTCCAGAAAGCGGTGGTGGAAGTTATCCTGACGCCAATTTACGAGCCGGATTTTCTCGGGTTCAGCTATGGGTTCCGACCGGGGCGTGGGGCGCACGACGCGCTTGATGCCCTGGCCTTCGGGATAGAACGGCGCAAGGTCAACTGGATAGTGGACTGTGACATCCGCGGATTTTTGGAAGCATCGTCATACTGCCCCCCAAGCTTATGCGGATTGACCGAAGAGGCCCGGCTGATCTTCTATAACCTTGATGCGTAGAGCCTTTTTCCTGCCGGCGCGGATATGGATTGCGTCGAGCTCGCCGCGCTTTACACGCTGCAACACGGTCTGACGGGTCACGCCGAGACGCTGCATGGCCTCGAACATCGGCACATAGCCGGGCGGCGCCTCTTCCATGAACCTGGGGCGGAACGCGTCTGTGATGCGGATGCGCCAAGGGGCACCGGGCGTGATCTGCTCACCGTCGATGAACCCGTCATTGAGCCATCGATGCACCGTGGAGGTCGCGACGCCGAGTATTTTGGCTGCCTGGGCGACGTTGACCATCTCGCCATCGTCGTTTCTGGTCGCCGGATCGAAGCACGGGATATCCCAGTTGCGCCGAAGATTGCCGACCCGGTGGCTGTTGAACGGAAGACCGTAGGCGGTAGTCTTCTCCTGGCGGTTGAGGATTGCGGCGATCACGGCATCGGAGTGGAACTGAGCGAGGCGGCGGACCAGATCGACGGTGTCCTCGTTGGTACGGATGGTCGCCCGGCGCTTGCGTGGACGCTCAAGTTCGATCTCCGTCAGCAAGCCGGTTCTCCAGCGCAGAGTGAGGCGGATGTAGTATTCGCCGCGCGGTGCAAGGACGATGACCTCCTCCAGCACGGTGCGCAACAGCTCCTTTTTGTCCCGCGCCGTGGTGGTGGGTGCGTCCCACACGCGTTGGAGGTTCTCGGCGAGCGCCAGAAGCGCATCTCGCTCGGCGTCGTCGAGGCGGAGGGGTCGATCGTGCTGGCGGCGCTCCAGTTCAATCTGTGCTTCCTCAAGCGAGTTCAGCCTCTGTTCCCATTCCCGCTCCAGCCCGCGCGCGACGAGACGATGCTCCGGCTCGACCGCCCGATACCGGCGTTCGGCACGGTCGGCTTCGTACCGAGCCCGCTCGACCGACAGCCGCCGCTGATGAAGGGCCTGATCGTTGTCCGTTTCGAGCTGTTCGGCCGCTTTCAGCGCTGCCTCGATGGCAGCGGGCTGGATCGCCTCCAGAACGGCCTTGGAGACTGCCCGGTCGATCTGCACCGCACCGACGTACAGGCATGAGTTCCGACGCTCCTGGACCAGCGTCTTGCCGTTGCAATGATAACCGGGCGATGAGGTCCGGCCCGTGTAGTGCGTGGCCAACCGGCGGCCGCACTCGCCGCAGTTCCCGATCCCCTGCAGCAAAGCCGTTCCCTCGCGAACCGCCCCTTCGCCGGCACCATGCGGCCGCGGCCTGGTGTTGCCCGCGAGGCGCTCAAGAATGGCTTCGTGGGTCTGCCAGTCGATATAGCCGGGATGATGGTCGTGGATCAGCACCTGCCATTCGGAGCGCGGCACCTTGCGGCTGCGCGTGCGGACCGCCCCGCTCTCATCGACGTAGCGTTCACGCCGCGTCTTGCCGTAAGCGTAAGCGCCGGCATAGACCGGATTGGTCAGCACCTCATGGATGGTGTGATAGGACGGCGGCTCCCAGCGAAGCTCGGCGCCGAGATGGAAGCGGTGGGGAAAATCCAGCTTCTCCATCACGAACCAGCGCCACACTCGACGGCCGGACCCGAACTCGGCGAAACGTTCGAAGACGGCGCGGATCGCGCCCTGGACCTCCTCATCGGGGTCGAGCAGGATCTCGGCGTCGCCCTCGCCGCGCACGTACCCGATGGGTTGCCCGCGGTACAACTCGCCGCGCGCCGCCTTGTTGCGAATGCCGCCGTCTAGACGCGCACGCAGGATATGAAGCTCGGCCTCGCTCATGGTGCCCTTAAGCCCCAACACAAGCCTGTCGTTGAACAGGCCGGGATGATAGATGCCGTCGGCGTCGGCGATCAGAGTGTCGGTCAATCCGCACAGGTCAAGCAGTCTGTACCAATCGCTGTTGTTGCGGGCGAGGCGACTGACTTCGAGGCCGAGAAGGATGCCGATCTGACCGAGGGCCACCTCGGCGGTCATGCGCGCGAAGCCTTCGCGTCCCTCGGCTGTGGCGCCGGACAGACCGAGATCCTCGTCGATGACGGCAATATCGTCGCGGTGCCACCCAAGATCGCGAGCGCGGTCGGCGAGGGCGTACTGGCGCCGGGTCGATTCGCGATTGTGCTCGACTTGGTACTGCGAAGATTGGCGGATGTAGACGAGGGCTCGGCGCTGTCGATGCGAGGCGCCGATCTTGCTCTCACTCATGGTTGCAGCCCTCCGCGCCGGGCCCCGCGCGTGTGGCGCTCGCCATCAGCTCCGCCAGCCGTTCGAGCACGGCGCGGCGCGTCTCCTCGTCGAGGGCTTCCCAAACTTGAGCATGGGGCTGCGGGACTCCCGGAAAGATCAGTTTCAGTTGCATGCTCGTGCTCCGCTTCAGAACGATGGAGCAGAGCATCCACGAGGGCTCTCAAGCGCAACAGATCCTGCGGTCCGGCGACCAGTTCATGGTCGCGCTGCGGTGGCGCTGCGTCATCGCCGCGTTCCGCGTCCGTCCACTCGGCCGGGACCAGTCGCCGGCTTCCGTCGGGAAACAGCAGGAGAAGATGTAACCGGTCTTGGCGATAAATCTGGTTCAGAACTTCAACGGACCGGCCTGCCAGAACATGCGCCTCGCGCGTGATCGTCACCGATCCCGGGAGTTCGCGGAGGTGGGTAGTGTGTCGGGTGGTCCTTCGACAATGTCTTTCGGGACTGGCTGGTCCGGTTTCTTGAGGATCGCATCGGAGACAAGCGGGTCATCAGGCTGATCGCCAAATGGCTGAATGCCGGCGTCATGGAAGATGGCGAGTGGCGGGATAACTTGCGAGGAACGCCTCAGGGCGCGGTGGCTTCACCGATTCTCGCGAACATCTACCTGCACTACGTCCTCGACCTCTGGTTCCAGAAGAAATGGCGCACCCGTGTGGCCACGGGGGCAACAATCATCGTGCGGTATGCCGATGACTTCGTGGTCGGGTTCCAACGCAAACAGGACGCGGAGCGGTTTCTCCACGATCTCAAGGAAAGGCTGGGCCAGTTTGAGCTTGAGCTGCATCCAGACAAGACCCGACTCATCGAGTTTGGCAGGTTCGCGATGGCGGACCGCCGGGCACGAGGGGAACGGCGACCGGAGACCTTCGATTTCCTTGGATTCACGCACTATTGCCGGAAGAAGAGGAACGGGAAATTCGGACTGGGGCGCAAGCCGATAGCGAAGCGGGTCACGCGGACCCTGAATCGGATCAAAGGGGAGCTCCGCAAGCGGATGCACGAAGATGTCCACGAAACCGCGCGCTGGCTGGGTCAGGTGGTCAATGGATGGCTGAACTATTTCGCCGTCCCGACCAGCAGCTCGGCCGCAAGGGGGTTTGTGCGGCGGCTCTCATGGATCTGGGTGAATGTCCTGCGAAGACGGTCACAGAAGGACCGGACCACGATCGCCGATATCGTGCGCATTGCCGCATTGCATTGGCCACCCGTCCAGGTTCGGCACCCTTGGCCGACGGTGCGTTTTGCCGTCAAACACCCGAGGTAGGAGCCCCGTGCCCCACCGGGCATGCGGGGATCTGAGCGGGGGGAGCGGGGTAACCCGCTTTCCTACCGCGACCGCAACGCGAGTGAACGTCGAGCAGGCCTCGAAACGGGCAACGCGGAGGCCGACCCGTCGAATATCGGGGAAGGCTGGCACCGGCCGGAAAGCGAGCGACGCGGGCACCGGCCGGCTCCGCCGGGGTATTGACGGCGGCACGCATGGAAGAGGGGGGCGGTGGCAACACGGGAAGCCCTGTCGGTGGCGTGGCACGCGCCAACCGGAACCCCGCGAGGGGCAGGCCGGGCCGGCAGGGTGGCGGAGGGGCTTGTAGTACCGCGGAAGCCGGGTAACTCCGGTGGAGGGAAGGAGCCCTGGTTCGAGAGCGATGCGGAAAGGGGAATAGGCATGGCCACTGGCGAGAGCCTAGCAGGGCCAGAGAGGGTTCGGGAACTCCAGACCGTATTACATGCGAAAGCCAAGGAAGAACCCGAACGGCGGTTTCATGCGCTGGTCGACAAGGTGTGGCGCGAGGACTTTCTCGCGGAAGCCTGGAGGCGGGTCCGTCGCAACGGCGGCTCGGCCGGGGTGGACGGCGAGACCTTCACGGACATCGAGCGATACGGCGTGGCCCGCTGGCTCGGGGAACTGGCGCGGGATCTGAGGGACGGGACCTACGCACCGAAGCCGGTGCGGCAGGTGCTGATCCCGAAGAAGCAGCCCGGCAAGTTCCG
>MPMR01000062.1 GCA_002238605.1 BD2-11 clade cluster bacterium bin43
CGTTTCACGCCCTCGGGCTCAAGGCTCTGCCACCGCTTCTTGGCCCAAGTGTCCAGGGCCGGTCATCGTTCGGTCAATCGGCTGGCCTGTCGCACGGCGGGCCAGGCGGCTGCGTTGGTGGCTCGGGTGGCCGCAGCCACGCCAACCGGCTTGATCGTTGGGCGGTGAGGATGCCCGTTCTTCCACGGCTCAACCGCACGGTTACGTCCGCCACCGTCCCCTGCGGTCCAGTGTATTCCGGCTCATATTTGTGTATCTAAAGTGATACGCGAGCAGGGCATGGGCGACATAAATACTTGTTATCCAGCAACTTACGGATATCGTTTCTGGTCCCGCCCGAACTGGGCAACCTGGACAACCTTGAGACCCTGGCACTGGGCGAGAACCGACTGACGGGTACGATTCCACCAGAGCTCGGCAGCCTGTCCAGCCTCTGGGAGCTGTATCTCGAAGACAACGATCTGACGAGCATCCCTTCGGAGATCGGCGACCTCGCCAACCTCTTGTCGCTCGCCGTCGGATACAACAAGCTGACGAGCATCCCACGTGAAGTTGGTGACCTGGACATCCTCCTGCTGCTGTCACTTTCCGGCAACGAACTGACGAGCGTCCCTTCGGAGATCGGTGACTTGAGCAACCTCCAGATGTTGCTCCTGTCCGGCAACGCCATGACGAGGATTCCATCCGAACTTGGCAACCTCAACCACCTCTGGTTGCTGAACGTCGCCCACAACGACTTGACGAACATGCCGCCGGAACTGGGAAGTCTCGACAGCCTCAGATACCTGCTCCTCAACGACAACGAAATCACCGATTCAATCCCAGCGGCGTTGGGCAACCTGTCCAGACTTCAGGAGCTTTCCCTCGCCGGTAATCAGTTGACGGGCGCGATCCCGCCGGAGTTGGGGAACCTCGACAGCCTCAAGACCCTGGAACTCCAGGACAACCGGCTGACGGGTTCCATCCCACCGGAACTCGCAAACCTGGAACTCCTGGAGGTGCTCTGGCTCGACGACAACGACCTGTCGGGTCCGATATCGGCGGAGTTCGTGCGGTCGGCATTCCTGCACGACGTCTACTTCGGAGACGATGACCGATTCCCTCTACCCTACCTGTTCGCAGACAACAACCGCTTGTCGGGTCCGACACCGGCCGTACTCGACAGCATTCCTGACGCCGGCCCCTTCTTCCGTAGCTTCATATCCCTTGCAGGCAATGAGTTGACGGGCACCGTACCGCGGCTCCCGGCCGGGGATGTCCGGCGCAACTACTTCTCCGGCTGCATCCCTTTGACATGGCGGCTGGAGGAGCGCACGCCTCGTCTGCGAGTGAATCCACAACGCACCTCCACGGGCGGCACCGTCAACCTCATGGAATGCATATCGGCAAGCGGGGCGACTGCCGTGACCGGGACGGACGGCGTGGCCCTGCGAGAGAATCTGCGGGATGAGCTGCGAGAAACCCGGGAGAGGGCCATCCTGGAATACTCGGAGGGACGCTGGCATTCTATCGAGCTGCGCCCATCCAATCTCCGATCATGGACGGGCAAGCGCTCACGAGGGCGCCTTCGGCAGGACATTCGCCAGTCTCGAAGCAACTCATGATGTCGAGTATCCGACCATCGGCCGCTCCTATGGTGCCCCGGTTTCCCTGGACAGCGGTTCCCGCCCTAAGCGGTTGGCCGATCCGCTGGTCCCTCAGGATCATGGCCTCGTCGAGGATCGGATCCGCCTCGGCCCCAGGAAAGATCGCAGGGACGGCGTTTCGTGCGGATGTGATGCGCGACCTCGGGATTCCCGCCATTCTGACCGGCTTTCCAGCTATTCCGTGAGGGTTGAATGCCCGACGCCGTACCTCAACCAAAGGCTTCACTCCGGAAACACGTCCGATAGCCCAGCAACGAGACGCGGAGACACGTTCTCGTCAAAGAGCAGCCTCACGCGGGTGGAAGCGAAACGAGCCTTCGCTCGCGCTCCGCCGCGAACGCCAGCGATGCGCGGATGTCATCCCGCTCCAAGTCCGGGAAGTCCTCCAGGATTTCCGCTTCTGTCATCCCGGACGCCAAGTACTCAAGGACGTCGTACACCGTGATCCTGAGCCCGCGAATGCACGGCTTTCCGCCCCTCTTTTCCGGCTCAAGGGTGATGCGATCCAAATGGTTCATTCTCTACGTTACCCGGAGGTCGGATCGGAGGTCAAATCTCCTCGTTGGCGGGGTTCTCGTTGCGGCGGAGCAGGGCCTCAAGTCTCACATCGTCTTCAGAGTTCGTGAGAGGTTCGATTTGCTGCGCCCACACAGCGCCGCGAGCTCCGTGAGCCATCCCACCCCCAAACCCTAACGTAACGTCAGGGTTACTCACCCAGACAAGCTGGGAGACCCGCCCTGACGTCGTCCGGCACTCGCAGCAGAGACCCTTCGCGCAGGACCGTGCCCTGCGCCACGAGGTCGTCCAGTACTTGCCGGAAGCGTCCTACGATCTTCCGTCCACCCTGCTTGAAACCGAACTGTCGCCTCGCCTCCGGAGGATCACCTCGTCGAAGTGAACCGGGCTCTCCAACTGCACCACCTGGGCGATCCACTTCGCCAGTCGGCCAACGGGGATCTCGTGGAGCGGCGTCCTGAGGAAGCCGATGCCGGGTCGGGCCACTCTGTAGGGAGCCGTGGGCGCGGGAATCTCCGGTTCGGGCTCGGGCACGCGCTCGAGGGGCTTCGGGGGCGGGGGCTTCGGCGCGGGCCGTGGCGCGCCGCTCATTCTCGCGGATCGGACCGCCGCCGCGACCCGTTCGAGTTCCTGCTGCGGGTTGCGAAACCAGTCGGTGCTCCAGATGCGGTGGATGCGCCACCCCAGCCCCTGCAGCACCTGCTGCCTCAGGCGCTCCCGGTCGCGGGCGGAACGGGAGCTGTGGTAGGTGGCGCCGTCGCATTCGATGCCCAGGAGGTATCGTCCGGGCCGCTCGGGGTCGACCACCGCCAGGTCGACGAAGAACCCGGCCGATCCCACCTGGTGGTCGACGTCGTGGCCCAGGGCGCGCAGCCGGGCGGCGACCGCTTCCTCGAACGGAGAATCGGCCTCTTTTCCGCTCGCCTCGGGGACGTCGATGACTCCGTGTTGCGCGTACTCCAGGAAGGTCTTGAGCGCCCGCACGCCCCTCGCGCCGGAGCGCCTCAGGTCCAGCTCCGCGCCGACGAAGTTGCAGTACACGATGCACCGCCGGCGGGCCCGGGTGATGAGCACGTTCAGGCGCCGCTCGCCGCCGTCGCGATTGAGCGGTCCGAAGTTCATCGGCAGATAGGCGCCGTCGATCTTGCCGTACCCGATCTAAGAGATCGAGGCACGGCGCGTCCTACAAGGGCGGCGGCCGGTCAGCTTGGTCATTGAGCACCCCGGCCGCGCCGCGTGGCGGAGAGGTCCTGCGCCTGGCACGAGCGTATGGTCTCACGGCCTACGATGCCGTCTACCTGGAACTGGCCCTGGCTGCCGGAGGTGTTATCCGCGGACGCGGACGGCTAAGTCCCCGATCTCCCCGGCTCCCGCGCACCGTTCTCGACGAGCAGCTTCTCGCGTGCCTCATGATGGTTCCGGATGGCCCAGTCGAGCTGGTAGTCGAGCACCCGACCCTTCCCCGACCGCCAGTTGATCCGGTGCTCACAATTGAGTCCGTATTCAAGCAGCATTTCGAGGCAGCGGTCGTCGCGACTGAACATCCGGTTGTAGAGCGCCTGGCCGTCGTTGGGATCAGCGCCCGCGTCGAGCAGGAGCCGGGCGAACTCCTTCCACTCCGGGTGCGGCGGCTGGTTGGCCGGGCCCTGCTCGCCCTCGCCGAAGGCTCCCGTCAGCGCGGTGAACCGGCAGTCACCGCCCCACATGTAGAAGGCATTTGGAGTCGCGCCGCGCTCGACGAGAAGGCGCGCCGTTGCGAGTGTCGACCGGTCAGGCAGATCGAGCCGGGAGTATGCGGCATAGAGCAGCGGCTCCCAGTCGAACCACCCGCCCCGAGCCTCAATGAGAGAGGGGTCGGCGTCGAGTATTCGCTCCATCTCGTCCGTCTCGCCCACACATGCGGCGTGCCAGACGTCGCGCACGGCCAGTGATGGGTCGCTCAAGAGCATTTCGCGGGCCCGCCGCCGGAAGACCGGCCGATCATGGTGGTAGTTCAGGCACGCGAGGTGGAGGAAGTCCGCCTCTTCGGCGGGGACGGGCTGGTCGACGTGGGTCTCAAGTTGCCGCCAGGTGAGGAACCCGTAGCGGTGGGCGATCCGTTGGCGGGCGAGGCCGTCCGGGAGCCCCAGCGCGGTCGCCTCCTGCTCGATGGCCGGCAGGGTTGTGGGGGTGGAGAGGAAGTGGAGGGCAAGTGCCGGGGAGTTGCCGTGTTGGTCGCTCATGTGGCCAGCGTGCGACAGGTCGGCCGGTGACGCAAGGGAGCTCGCAGGGTTGCTGCCATCAGGGTTACTCACCCAGCCAAGCTGGAGGACCGGCCCCTGACGTCGTCCGGCACTCGCAGCAGAGACCCTTCGCGCAGGACCGTGCCCTGCGCCACGAGGTCGTCCAGTACTTGCCGGAAGCGCTTGACGATCTTGGGGCCGGATCTCTTGAAGCCGAATATGCGGATCGCCTCCGCTGCCGCGTCGGCGGGCCTGATGCCGTAGCTCACCCGGACGGCGTGCACCAGGGCGGTCCCGACTTCCTCGGAGGCGATGCGGGCGGGGTTGCGGAGCGACGAGGGGATGTCGCCATCCCGGCGCCGTACCTCGACGGCTTCGTGCTCGAGCCGCCAGAGGAAGTCGTGCTGGTCGATCCTGTATAGTCTCCGCCTCGTGCCCGCCGTTACGCCCAATCGCATCTGCGCACGGATGCGGGAGCCGGCGCGTCCCACCCCGGCAGCCTTGCGGATCCGGAGGATCACCTCGTCGAAGTGAACCGGGCTCTCCAACTGCACCACTTGGGCGATCCACTTCGCCAGCCGGCCAGCGGGGATCTCGTGGAGCGGCGTCCTGAGGAAGCCGATGCCGGGTCGGGCCACTCTGTAGGGAGCCGTGGGCGCGGGAATCTCCGGTTCGGGCTCGGGCACGCGCTCGAGGGGCTTCGGGGGCGGGGG